>JACJNW010000028.1 GCA_014695195.1 Cyanobacteria bacterium FACHB-DQ100
TTGGCAACGCTGCAAAAGCTGCAAGAGCAGTTTGCGGCAGAGTTAGCCACACTGCGAGGACGAGTGGATGCACTCGAAGCACGCACCACGACCTTAGAGAAGCAGCAGTTCTCAACCACGACGAAACTGCAAGGGGAAGCAATCTTCTCGATCTCTGGTGCTCAGGGCGATCAAGTCGCTGTTTCCAGCTTTACAGGCACTGGCGCTCCCACAGCGACAACGCCCGAAGTTGCTGACAATACCACCTTCAGCAATCGGGTTCGTCTGAGCCTGTTGACCAGCTTTACCGGAAAAGACACCTTATTAACTCGTTTGCAAGGTCGCAACATTCCGAACTTTGGAGGCGCAACCGTAACCGGCACGAACATGGCACGTCTGTCTTATGAAGGCGGCGGCCCTTCCGGCAACCAGGTTGGAATCGATAAATTGTTCTACCGCTTCCCGATCGGCAATGGTGGACAAATCACGCTCGACGCATTCGGCGGTGAATTCTACAACAACATGCCGAACTTCAACCCCTTGCTGGCAAGCGACGGACAAGGATCGATCTCCCGCTTTGGTCGATTCAACCCGGTCTACCGTGCTGCTGCTGGCGGTACAGGGGTAACGCTCAACTACCCGTTGGGCAACGCGCTCACCGTCTCTCTCGGCTACCTGGCTAGCAACGCCAACAACCCAGGCGATCGATTTGGCTTGTTCAATGGCTCAAATGCTGCGATCGCTCAGTTAGGCTTCAAACCTGCTAGCAATATCGACCTAGGCTTAACCTATGTCCGCTCCTACACCAACTTTGCCGCTGGAGATGCTGGTTCGATCAACGTCTCTCAGGGTGTAGTGGGTGCAACCGGAAGCGCCTTGGCAAATGCTCCGTTTGGCGCGGTGGCAACTAGCGCGAATAACTTCGGCATTCAAGGTGCATTCCGCATCACGCCAAACTTCACGCTGGCGGCTTGGGGTGGATACACTCAAGCTTTCAGAGAAAGCCCACTTCCCTCGGCTACCGGTCGTCGTGCTGAGGCTTGGAACTGGGCAGTTTCTCTGGCATTCCCAGACTTGGGCGGTAAAGGCAACCTCGCAGGTGTCATCTTTGGCGTTCCGCCGAGAGCTTCATCGCTGAACGTTGCTGGTCGCAACGACCGCGATGTATCCTACCACCTGGAAGGATTGTATCGCCTCCGCCTCAATCAGAATCTCTCAATCACACCGGGCATCATCGTGATTCTCAATCCCGAACATAATGACGCGAACCGCACTGTTTATGTCGGTACGATTCGGACGACCTTCACGTTCTAATCGGATTCCAGCTTGAGTAATCACGCGGCGTATTATCGTCCGCAAAGCCCCGCAACTTGCGGGGCTTTTTTATTACATTTAGAAAACCTGCAAAACCCTAGTGTTAAACCGGAGTATACTAGAAAGAGCCTGTTAACCTGATCCCAGAGTGTACCCGTGGAGATTTCCTGTAAGAGTGAGTATGCGCTACTTGCGCTGATTGAGCTATCTGTCGCTTATGACAGCGGCGAACCTCTGCAAATTCGACAGATTTCCGCCCAGCAAAATATTCCTGATCGCTATCTCGAACAACTGCTGGCAACCCTGCGACGCGGCGGAATTGTGCGATCGCAGCGGGGCGCAAAAGGCGGATACCTACTCGCGCGGGAACCGTGGAAAATTACGCTCTTTGAAGTGTTAGCTTGTCTTGAAGGCTTTGATAGCCAACCGATCGACCAGGAAACCGCACTCAAATCCGGCAAAACGCTAGAAGGATCGATCGTGTGCGAGATCTGGCAAGAGGCGAACGATGCGGCAAACGCAGTGTTTCAGAAATACACGCTGAAGGATTTGCGTGAGCGCCGGGATTCTCGCCGCCAGCTCGATTTCATGTATTACATTTGATCTGCTGTTGTCGATCGGATGATTGGATTGTCCCGCTCCTGCTCTCTTCGTTTGTTATCCGAACTTTTCACCCCCCTGTCTTACTTGTCTTATGCGTATTGCTCAGAATATCACTGCTTTAATTGGACACACGCCCCTGGTTCAACTCAATCGCATTCCTCAAGCCGAAGGATGCGTCGCTCGAATTGTGGTAAAACTCGAAGGTATGAATCCCTCTGCCTCGGTCAAGGATCGAATTGGCATCAGCATGATTCAAGCGGCTGAGCGTGAGGGCTTGATCTCACCTGGAAAAACGGTTTTAGTTGAGCCAACCTCTGGAAACACTGGAATTGCTCTAGCGATGGCAGCAGCGGCGAAGGGATATCGGTTAATCCTAACCATGCCAGAAACCATGAGTTCGGAACGTCGATCGATGCTGAGAGCTTACGGAGCCGAATTAGAACTGACTCCGGGAATTGAAGGAATGGCAGGCTGTATTCAGCGAGCGCAGCATATTGTGGATACGACTCCTCATGCGTATATGCTGCAACAGTTTCGTAATCCCGCCAATCCCCAAGTTCACCGAGAAACGACGGCTGCGGAAATTTGGGAAGATACCGAAGGCGAGGTCGATTTCATCGTGGCGGGAATCGGTACGGGCGGAACGATTACGGGCGTTGCAGAAGTGATTAAACAGCGCAAACCGAGCTTCAGGGCGATCGCGGTTGAACCCGCAAACAGTCCGGTTTTATCGGGTGGACGACCGGGGCCGCACAAAATTCAGGGAATTGGAGCCGGATTCGTGCCGCCTGTGTTAAATGTCGAGCTGATCGACGAAGTGATCTCAGTGTCGGATGATGATGCGATCGCCTATAGCCGACGGATGGCGCGGGAAGAAGGCTTGCTGTCTGGGATTTCCAGCGGTGCGGCACTAAAGGCAGCGATCGAGATTGGCAAACGTCCTGAAAATGCAGGCAAGCTGATCGTGATGATTCAACCGAGCTTTGGTGAGCGATATCTCAGTACGGCACTGTTTCAAGATCCAGAGTTAACGATGCCTGCGATGCTAAATGGCTAAAGTTTGGGGACTAGAGAAACTGTATAAAGATAGAAATTGATTGACAAAAAAGCGTTTCTCTAGTCCCTAGCCCCTCACCCCATACGCCTTTTAGAATGAGCGTATGGCAACTCACACCCTCACCCACTACCAAATTCTTGACCTTGATCCGACGGCGACCCAAACCGAGATCAAGCAAGCCTATCGACGGTTGGCGAAAGAGTTTCACCCCGATAGCAATCGCGCTACCGCAAGTCACGAGAAGATTTCTCGAATCAACGCAGCTTACGAGGTGCTGGGCGATCCGCAGAGGCGGCGATCGTATGATCAGCAGCTTCGCTATCTAGAGGCGGGATTGTCTGAAGCAGAGCTACGATCGCGCCGCCAACGCACGGAAGAGGCACAAGCTCAGTACCGTAAGCAGCGAGAAGCGGAGCAAAATGCAGATCAGCAGCTAAAACTCTGGCTAAAACTCCATACGTCCGTCAATCGTCTCTTGAATCAAATCATTCGTCCACTGAAATCGCAGATCAACGAACTCGCTGCTGATCCGTTTGATGATGAATTGATGAAAAATTTTCAGACGTATTTAGAAGAGTGTCAAGAGTTGTTAGCAAAGGCGCAACAAACCTTTCGATCGCTCCCTAACCCTCCCAGCGCCGCAAATGCAGCCGCAAATCTCTATTACTGCCTGAATCAATTAAGCGATGGCATCGACGAGCTAAGTTACTTCACCTATAACTACGATGACCATCATCTTCGCAATGGTCGGGAACTGTTTCGGATCGCAGAAGGACTGCGCCGAGAAGCTCAAGCTGCGGTTCGAGAGATTCCGCGTTAGTCAACTGGAAAGCTGTAAATTTATAAAAATGCTAAGAAAAAATCTAGCTAGGGCAATCTCCTACAGCCTTGAATTGACATCGCTAAATCTTGTTTAGAAATAAGACTGTAGCGTCCCTCGTCGCCGCACATCTAAAGTTGCACAGTGAAACGAACCACCGAAGGCTGGATACTCGTGAAATGGACAGGGAATTGGCTCAAATCCGTATTCTTTCAGCGTCTTCATCATTGAGGTTTGATTCTTCTCGACAATGACTCGTTTCTCATCCAACATCAGCATATTTAAGCTGATCCAATTGCTGGTGAGTGAGACATAACTTGATAGTTGTCCGGGATTGGGTTCAGGTGGGGGTGCAATGATAATGTCCCACGACTTAAACATCGACGGCAGAGTTTTAGGATCAATATAGTTAGGATTGATCAGTAACTTACCCGGAGCCAGAGGCATAAAGGTACTATCAATGTGCATTGGTGTTCGACACTTAGTTTCAATCATGTGAATGTGGTACTGATCGCCTAAGTGTCGCTGCATCCAGGTAATGCCTGCAAGGTTTGTCACATTGCTTTGCTGCACAAAGATATCTTTACCACAGCGAATAAAATCGGCAGCATCAAAGACGGGTTCAGATTCGTTGATCACATACCGCATTGGTTCACCCGATTCGGGAACTGTGTAGGTGTAATCGTAGAGATCATCGAGCAACATCGGTTTAGGCGCAGCAGTCCAGCGTGCTCCCTTTGCAAAGTATTCCTGGAACAACGATCGATACGCATAGCCTTCAAGGAAGCGCGATCGCCATGCCATTGGCGTTTCGATAATTTCGTTGCCGATGACGATAAAGCCGTCTCTAGGGCAGGCAACACAGTGACCGCGTGAAGACCAATAGGGCGTTTTGTAGGTTGCAGAAAAATTGAGAACGTCAGGGCGACGGACGGTAACGCCTTCTGCTTGCAGAATGTGAATGAATTCATCGAGCTGCTTTTGTGCCCGTTTAATCAAAAACCTTGGATAAGGCATCCCGCCAAAAATTTTGAGCAACCTAGCGGATTTTTTTGGAATATTAAAGGTAACAGCGGGATGACTAGGGGGAATCGTTGCACCTTCTAATCGTCCCACAATGACTTCTTCTAGTGGATCCCAGGAATTGTAGGAATTAACGGGACAAGCCGATAGTTGTTGGTGTGAATTGTTCTTGATGCTTTGCGAGGAAGTGGTTTCGGTCATGCTTTTTTCGTTAAGGATTTAGGAACGCACAGTTCTTTCTACTTTCAGAAACTTACCTAAAAAACTTACCTAAAAAACAAGATTTTTTCTACTCGCAAGACAGTATGTATATCTGTCGGTATGTCTGTTGCTAATACCCAACTCCGCTAACGATTCAATCGAGTCGCTCCTCTGTTTTCTCTGTCATTTCATCCACTGTTGAACCCAAATTTTTGTATCAGTCCTGTTTACTGTACCAGGGCGAATTTCTAGATAACGAGCGATCGCTTGCTTGATTGTTTTTGTCCGCATCCTTGGGGCATTAATCCGTACAACGCCCCGGCATACTTAACGCTTTGTGAAAATCGGTAGCGCTAAGAGACAGTTGCGATGAAAAATAGATTTCATTGGCTTGTCAGGGGGTTGAAGCATTTTTATCTGAAACTGGAGAAAGATAATGAGAAAATCATATAAACTTGGGATTTTTGTCTCTGGGTTGTTGATGTTACTCGCTGTGAGCATCAATGCCGTTCATGCAAACACCATACTGCAAGGGACTCCTCAGTCGATCGGGCAGGGAACTGCTCGTTCCTATGTTGCATTAGACAATCGGAGGCGCGTTTCCGAATTAGGTGTAATTCTCTCAGAATCCGCACTGTCTGACTTGCCCACAACCATGACTGAGATTGAATTAGCCCTGCCACGTCAAGCAAGCCGCACGACTCCATTCACTCACATCGGGCTGAACTGGAATCCCCAGGGACATCCGCCAGCACCCATCTATGGCACTCCCCACTTTGATGTGCATTTCTATACCATTTCACAAGCTGCACGTCGGCGCATTACTGCAATCGGGAAGGATGCGGAACGGGCTTACATCAAGCCAGATGCTCGGTTCATTCCAGCGGGCTATGTGATGGCTCCCGACAGTGCTGAACCGGGACAGGGATCGCACTGGATTGATCCTAAATCGGATGAATTTCAGGGTGCGCCGCACGGGTTTAACCACACGTTCATCTATGGCTTCTACAACGGAAAAATGAATTTCTTAGAGCCAATGATTAGCAAAGCGGCATTTGACCAACGTCAATCCTTCCAGAAGACGATCGCTCGTCCTGTTCGCTACTCTACACTTGGAAGATATCCTCGCCAATATAGTATGAGCTACGACTCTCAGGCTCATCAGTTCCGCATTTCGCTTAGTAAGTTCGTTCAGTAAGAAATGATGCAGGGTAATCTACTTGGTTGTGGCACTTTGTTGTTGCACAGCTTGGCTGTAGTGCTGTGCAACAACAGCCAGTTTTTACTCGTCGCGCCCATGCACTTGAGCAGGGGGACTGGTTGCCTCGATCGCGGTAAACGATTCCAAAATTTTGTAGCTATGGCTTGCACCTTTAGGCACGACCCAAGAATTTCCCGGCTCTAGAAGCACCATTTGTCCCTCAAGATGCAACTCGGCTTTACCCTGAATCACATATCCAACTGTTTCATACTCCCGTTGAGTTGCAGGCTTGGCTTCCGCAGGTGGCTCGTTCTCCCACAAGCGCATGGAAAGGCTTTTACCAGAGGCAAGGTATTTCTGTCCCATTTCGCCTGTCGGTGAAAACTGAGCATCGACTTTTTTAACGCTAGTGTCTGTCATAAGGATTCCTCAATGATGCGATCAGCCTAAAATGCATCAGGAAGACCTACCTCTTGCTTTGGGTCGATCGTGCCATAGATGCGGAAATGACATTGCATTTTGCTGATCACTAAAGCTGCCATAGCTGATCACTAAAGCTGCCATAAATGCTGCTTTATTGAGTAATGCTAAGACTCCCAACCTGTTTAGCGGGCGGTGTCATGATGGAAATGGCGTGACCCCAAAACCGGAGGGAAGTTGCAGATGATGAGTCGGGTTCTCGATCGCCATCATACTCAGGTGATTGGTCAAGGTGAACAAACCTTGGTGTTTGCTCATGGATTTGGCACGGATCAGACCGCTTGGCGTAATCAGGTTGCGGCATTTGAACCGTTCTATCGCATCGTTTTGTTTGATCATATCGGTGCGGGTCGATCGGATATGAACGCCTACAGCCCTCGTCGCTATCGGTCTTTGTACAGCTACGCTGAAGATGTGCTGGAACTTTGTGCAGAACTGCGGTTAACCGATGTGATTTTTGTGGGACATTCGGTCAGCGGCATGGTGGGAATGCTGGCGGCATTGCTTGATCCAGCGCGGTTTCGTCAATTGGTGTTGATTAGTGCGTCCCCTCGATATTTGAATGATCCAGCAGACAACTATATTGGGGGATTTGAGCAATTCGATCTCGATGCCCTGTATGCGGCAATGTCAACCAATTACTATGCTTGGGCGAGTGGCTTTGCACCCTTGGCAATGCGGAACCCAGAGCGCCCAGAGCTAGCGATCGAGTTTGCCACATCGCTCTCTGCCATTCGTCCCGATGTTGCACAATCCGTAGCGCGGGTCATTTTTCAGTCGGATCACCGCGCTGAACTTCCCAGGCTCAACGTGCCAACAATAATTCTTCAGGCAAACAACGACATTGCGGTGCCGCCCCAAGTTGGCGAATACATGGCAGAGAAAATTCCTCAAGCTGAACTCATTCACATTGATGCAGAGGGGCATCTTCCACATCTCAGTGCGCCCGCTTTGGTGACAAGAACACTGGCAGAATGTTTTACCGTTTAATCCGATTTGATCGTTCTCCTGAACGACTTCCGACGCTTGCACCTTTGATTTTGGCAATGATGGCGGCTGGATTGGGATTAGAACTGTTGGTGCAAGCGTCTTTTGTTTTGCTTGCTGCCCCGATATGGTTTGCGCTTTGTGTGTTGTTGCCGCGATCGCAGTGGATTGGTTTGCTTGGTTTTGGGGCTTTGTTGAACCCTGAAGTGTTGCCCCAGCAAGCCGTGGCGTTGGGATTAGTGGGGGTGCTGGGGGTGGGGGTGCGACCCTACCTTTTGCGGCAAGAATGGCAATGGGCATCGGAGGCAATGTTGGCATCGCTGATTCAAGATGAAGCGGCGATGACCCCCGAACAGGCGATGACGGGCACACTGTCTCGGCTGAAGGAGCTTGTCGGAGCGACAGGCGCGATCGCGCTGCGTCAATTGGATGAAGTCACGGCTGAGGTGCTGGTGGCATTACCAGATACAGCGTTGCCTGTTCAGTTGACAACGCCGACCTTGTTTGCGGAAGCAATCGCCCAAAACCAATGTCTTTACTACCCGGATTATGCCTCAGTGCCTCAAGCTTCTCCGGCTTTGTTAGCACAGGGGGTGCGAACGATCGCGGTGCTACCGTTGCAGCAGCTTGAAAACGTCAAAGGTGCCATTCTGCTGTTGTGGGATCGGCGCGTTGACCCTTCTGCGTCCTTGAAGCAGTTCCTTGAATCTCTGCGGGGTGGATTGAGTAATCTGCTGAGATTTCAAGACCTAACGCTGCGGTTTGATCAGTTGCAAGCTCGATTTGAAGCGATGCTGGAAACGATTCCTCAAGGAATTGTCTTTATGGATGAAAGCGGCGAACAGGGATGGATCAACCAAACCGCAGCGCGCTATCTGAAGTTAAATCCTGGTGCGGTGGAGCCGAGTGAGATTGCTCAAGCAATGATTGCACTGCGTCTAAATGCCGATAATCAAGCTGAAATTACGGCGCAATCGGCTGGATTGTTTGCCCATCCTGATGCCGAAATTCGCGATTGGCACTGGCTGTTTAGTCAACCGGACGCGATCGTGCTGAGCCTTTCCAGTACGCCGACTCAGGTACACGATGTGCCCGGTCGCTTGTGGGTACTCGACAACATTACAGAGCGCCAGCAGGCAGAACAGGCAATGCAGACGGCACGAGAACTGGCGGAATCTGCAACCCGTGCTAAGAGTGAATTTTTAGCCAATATGAGCCACGAAATCCGCACCCCGCTCAACGGCATTCTGGGATATGCCCAAATTTTAGAAAAAGACCGCACCCTGAATGACCTTCAGAAAAAGGGACTCGTCACGATTCGACAATGCGGAGAGCATTTGCTGACTCTGATTAACGACTTACTCGACTTGTCTAAAATCGAAGCTCAGAGAATGGAGCTTACGCCGACAGATCTGCATTTTCCTGCGTTTTTGGAGGCGATCGCGGATATCTGTCGAGTTCGCGCTGAGCAAAAGAAAATTACATTGACCTATCAAACTTTGTCGCCGCTGCCTGAATTTGTCTGTGCCGATGAAAAGCGGCTGCGCCAAATTTTGCTCAATATTCTAGGCAATGCTGTCAAGTTTACCGAAGTTGGCGGTGTGCGTTTTGAGGTCAGTGTTGTTGAGAATTCAGTTGAAAGTGCAAAAGTTCGCTTTGAGATTCAAGATACCGGAATTGGAATTGCTCCAGAACAGCTAGAAGTGATTTTTTCGCCGTTTCAGCAAGTTGGAGACAACGATCGCAAAACCGAAGGCACCGGATTAGGACTTTCGATTAGTCGGCAACTGGTGAAAATTATGGGTTCAGAAGTGCAGGTTAGAAGCACACCCGGAAAAGGCAGCACGTTCTGGTTTGAGTTAGACTTGCCGAAAATAGAACTTCGATCGCTTGAATCGAATCGGTATCTCTCGAATCAACGCGCCATTGTGGGGTATGCGGGCAGATCTCGCACCGTGCTAGTTGTAGACGATCAGTGGGCAAACCGATCGATTCTGGTGCACCTGTTAGAACCGCTCGGATTTAACCTGATCGAAGCCGAAAACGGTCAAGAAGGGCTGCAAAAAGCGCACCAGTTCAAACCGGATGTCATTTTGCTCGATCTCGTTATGCCCGTAATGGATGGGTTTGAGGCAGTGCGACAAATTCGTCAATCTTCCGAGATCCGCGATACGATCGTGATTGCCACATCTGCCAGTGTTTTTGGCTATAACCAGCAAGCAAGCCAAGCTTCAGGTTGTAATGGTTTTGTTCCTAAGCCCGTTCGAGAAGCAGAACTGCTGACTCAACTTCAAACTCATCTCAATCTAGAGTGGCAGTACGAAGCGGAAACAGAGTCGCTTGTGAAAGTGGCAATCGCGCAAGACCCCGCAAAAACGCTGACTGCCCCCCCTCAGACCGAACTCGACGCGCTCCTCAATCTCGCCAGAATGGGTGATCTCAAAGGAATCCTTGAGCAAGCCACTCATTTAGAACAGCAAAATCCTGAATGGGTTCCGTTTGCAGCGCAGCTTCGGCACCTCGCGCAAGGATTTAAAGAACGGCAAATTCTGGAATTGATTAAACGCTATCAGAAGGGTAGCCATGAACTCTAAAATGACTGAGCAAGGAACAATACTGGTCGTCGATGATACCCCTACCAATTTAGAGGTGTTGTTTGATTTGTTGGGAGACTCCGGTTTTCGGGTGTTAGTTGCTGAGAATGGGGAAAGCGCGCTCGACAAAGCAAACTACGCTCATCCAGATTTGATTCTGCTCGACATTCTCATGCCCGGAATGGATGGGTTTGAAACCTGTCGCCGTCTGAAAGCAAACGCAGATACCAGCACCATTCCGATTATTTTTCTCACCGCGCTAACGGATTCCGTAGACAAGGTTAGGGGGTTTGATTTAGGGGCGGTTGACTTTATCACCAAGCCTTTGCAGTGCGAAGAAGTGTTAGCCCGCGTCAAAACTCAACTGCGATTACAAAATCTCACCAACCAACTTCAACATCAAATTGCCCAAGAGCGCTTAATTGGAGAAATTGCTCAGGGCATTCGTCGATCGCTCAAGCTCGATGAAGTTTTGCAGACGACCGTTGATCAGGTGCGGCAGTTTTTGCACAGCGATCGCGTTGTGATTCTTCGCTTTGAGTCCGATTGGGGTGGACGAATTGTGACCGAATCGGTTGATCCTGCCTGGAAATCTATCCTCTTGACTGATTTTCGCGATTCTTGCTTTAGCGAACATTACGTCGCTTATTATCAACACGGTCAAACCAGCGCGAAGCCCGATATCTATCAAGCAGGCTTAAGTGCTTGTCACATTGAACTTTTAGAACAGGCTCAAGTTCGAGCCAACTTAATAGTTCCAATTCTGCAAAATAACTATTTGTGGGGATTGTTAATCGCGCATCACTGTTCCAGTCCGCGAGAGTGGCAAGCGATCGAGACAACGCTACTTCAGCAACTAGCAACTCAATTAGGCATTGCAATTCAACAATCGGAACTCTATGAGCGCACCCAAAATGAGCTAATTGAGCGGCGACGCGCTGAGCAAATCATCCGAGAGCAAGTGGCACTGCTGAATGTTGCCTCTGATGCGATCTATGCTCGCGACTTACAGAATCACATTCTATTTTGGAATCAATCCGCAGAACAACTCTACGGCTGGTCACAAGCAGAACTACAAACGGCATCTGAATTGTTGAGCAACCTTCAGCCCCAAGAGGTTGAAACTGTGCTTAAAACGGTGTTTGAGCAGGGATCGTGGCAAGGAGAAGTTCAGAAAGCGACCAAGTCAGGCAAAGCAATCATGGTGCTGAGTCGGATGACGCTTGTGCGCGACGAATCAGGTACACCAAAATCGATTTTGACAGTTGATACCGATATTACCGAGAAAAAGCTGCTGGAAGCTCAATTTCTGCGTGCCCAGCGCTTAGAAAGTATTGGAACTCTCGCCAGCGGTGTTGCCCATGATCTCAATAACATTCTCACCCCGATTTTAGCCTCAGCCCAACTGTTGCCGCTGAAGTTTCCTAATCTCGACGATCGCACTCGAAAACTGCTCACAACGGTCGAAGCAAACGCGAAACGCGGGGCTGACTTAGTAAAACAAGTGCTGTCATTTGCACGAGGCACAGAAGGAAGACGCACCCCTGTTCAGGTGGCGCATTTACTGGGAGAGATTGAGCAAATCGCCAACCGCACCTTTCCGAAGTCGATCACCGTTCAGGTTGATCTGCCCCCCTCAATGCTCAACCTCGTTTATGCAGATGCCACCCAACTGCATCAGGTGTTGATGAATCTTTGTATCAATGCTCGTGATGCAATGCCTGATGGTGGGGTACTCACCATTGCTGCTAGCAATGTTTTCATTGATGAATCTCATGCCCGCACCCAACTTGATGCGAAAGTGGGAAACTACGTGATGACTGCAGTTTCGGATACGGGAACAGGAATTCCCCCGGAAGTGATCGATCGCATCTTTGACCCATTTTTCACCACCAAAGAAGTCGGCAAAGGAACTGGCTTAGGACTTTCAACCGTGCTAGGAATTATCAAAAGTCATGCAGGATTCATTGAGATAGATAGCCAGATGGGTCAAGGAACCTGCTTTAGAGTTTACTTACCGACCACTGGAGATAAGGCTATCTCCTCAATGGCTTCTCTAGATTTGCTTCCCGGATCGGGTGAGGTCATTTTAGTCGTGGATGATGAATCGTCGATTCAAGATGTTACTAAAGCGATCTTAGAAGAGCAGAATTATCGTGTGTTAACGGCAAGCAATGGCTTTGAAGCAATCTCGCTCTACGCGAAGCACAAGCAAGAGATTGCAGTGATCTTGATGGATTTAATGATGCCTGCAATGGATGGAGCAACAGCGATTCGCACCTTGAGAAAAATGAATCCTGATGTCAGGGTGATTGCTACGAGTGGTTTGATGTTAAGTAACACCATAGCGGATGTTGCCAGTGTCGGTGTCGATTCATTTCTATTAAAGCCTTATACAGCGGAGGAATTGCTGAAGGTACTCCATAAAATGCTGGATAAAGCTTCTCAGAGATAGGTGTGAAAGACGCGATATGTGGGAAGTGTTCTTCGCATCTTTTGGAGTGTTGATCGTTAAAGGTCTGGGGGTTCCAAAACAGTTGCGATCGTTTGCATCAGTCTTTCTGGCTCGATCGGCTTCGATAAATGCTCGTTGTATCCGACTGATAGCGCTTGTTCGCGATGGTTCTCAGTCGCGTATGCCGTCAGCGCGATCGCTGGAAGATCCTCTGCAAAGGCGCGGATTTGTCGCAGCAAGGTCAATCCGTCCATTCCCTGTATTCCGATATCGCTGATCAGCAGATCAAACGACGATCGCTCAAATTCATCAAGTGCAGCTTGGGGTGAGGGAACTGCGGTCACGATCGCGCCTTCTTGCTGAACGATAAAGGCAAGGAATTGCAGGGTCGAAATATCATCCTCAACAATTAACACCCGAAGCCCCTTCAAGTTTGGCTTTGACGATGCAAGCATAGCGGTTTTCACAGAGTGTGAATCGATCACAAGCGGCAATTGAACAGTAAAGATTGCACCCTGTCCGATGCCTGCACTCTCAGCCCGGATGATGCCGCCATGCGCTTCGACCAACTGACGACAGAGCGATAGTCCCAAACCTAGCCCGCCAAACTGACGGGTAATTGAACTATCCTCCTGACGAAAGCGCTCGAACACAAACGGCAAAAATTCTGGAGCAATCCCTTGTCCGGTATCACTGATTTGGATTTGAGCGGTGCGATCGACCCGCGATAATGTCACTCTAATCTGACCCTCGATCGGCGTGAATTTAATTGCATTCGACAACAGATTCCAGATCACTTGTTGCAGCCGTCCGGCATCGCCCATCACCGGCGCGATCGTTGCATCTAAATCTGTTTTAATTTGAATCGATTTTGCCTCGGCAGCCAGCCGAACGGTTTCGAGTGCGGCGACGATCGCTTCAATCAAGGGAACCGAGGTAAAGTTCAGCGTCAGCTTACCGCGCACAATCCGGGCTAGATCGAGTAAATCATCGACCAGTTGTGCTTGGCGTTTGGCGTTTTCTTCGATCGTTTTGAGCGCTTGTTGAGTGTTGGCTTCTGAAAGTTGCTGTGTTCTCAGGACTTTTGACCAGCCAAGGATGGGAGTCAGCGGCGTTCTCAATTCGTGTGAAAGCGTCGCCAGAAATTCGTCTTTCGTCCGGTTGGCGACTTCTGCGGCATCGCGGGCGACTTGTTCTTGAGCTAAAAGCTGTTCGCGTTCTTTTTCGTAGCGCTTCCGATCGGTAATATCGCGCTGAATGGCGACAAAGTGCGTGATTTCTTGCTGACTATTGCGAATTGGTGTGATGTTCCATTCGACGTAGTATTCGCTGCCGTCTTTGTGATAGTTAATCGCCTCACCGTGAAAGGGTCTGCCTTGAGAAATTTCGCGCCGCAGGGCATCAAGCACTGCTCGGTCTGTGTGCGCTCCTTGCAGCAAACGCGGATTTTTGCCTAACACTTCTTCTGCGGCGTAGCCTGTCATTTCTGTAAAGGCGGGATTCACGTAGACCATCTCAGGTCCGGGGGAATCGAGATGGGCAGTCGTAATGACGATCGAATCCCGCGATTGTTGTACCGCAGACAACAAAAGCTGAATTGCTTCCTCGGCGACTTGCAAATCTCTTAATGCGCTGGTTAGTCGCTCTAAGGATTCTGTCAGCCTGCTTTTCTGCTTGAGGGGCAATTGTTCAGCGTCTTGTTGCAGCTCAGCAACTTGCTTTTGCACGTCCTGAATCTGCTCGATAAACTCATCTCCGTTCACGCGATCCTTATAACTTAATCACTTCAAAATCATTATGATTTGTGCCGCACCGAAAGGCACTCCTACTGGGAGGGATTTAGCAATTCCTTAAGAGTTATGGCGGTTGCAAGGCTAACTGCTTCTACAAGTATTAATCAATCCTGATTCTGTACAGATTGCATCTAACGGTCGATCCCAGGGATCGATCGGCAATTCATCTATCACGGCAACATCAAACAAAACGCCGATCGTCGCTTTGCCTTGCCATTCGGGTTGGCTGAGCATTCGATCGTAAAATCCGCCCCCATAACCCAGACGATACCCCCGCCGATCGCACATTACACAGGGAACTAAGATTAAATCTACTTGCTCAGCCTCAAGCGTTGGACTGTCTGGATCAGGTTCTGGGATACCGAAGTTGCCCGATCGTAGGCTTCCGGGTGTCCAAACGTGCCACAGTAATGCTTTTTCCACACAGCGGGGCAATCCCCACACTTTCGGGATTGTCAGCAGTTCTTGTAAATCTGGCTCTTGACGAACGCTGCAGTACGATAAAACAGTTTTTGCAGAACGCAAGCTATCGCAGGCTTTGAGGTGTTCACAAATCTGTTTGCTTTTCGCTTCCCATTCCTGAAGACAGAGCGATCGACGTTTCTGGAGATAGATTTTACGCAACTCTGATTTATACATTTTTACTGTTCATTGCTAATTCGGCTTTGTCGTAATTTCAGTAGATATGATTGCAGATATACGTCGATCGCGGAACTTCTCTTTATGAACGTGCTTGACCCGACCATTCAGTTTCAGCACCTGCAAACGCAACTACGCGAGCGTTGGCGCAATGTTGTTGAGTTTGACACCAGTGAAGCCGATATTATTGTGATTCCGTCGCTCAGTATTGATCAGCGAGAATTATCTAAGATCGAAGGCTTTTTACACTATGAAGAGCGGCTATTATTTTCGCTGATTCGCCTGCGAAATCCTCGGACTCGGTTAGTGTATGTGACTTCTCAACCGATTCACCCGAGCGTAATCGATTATTATCTCCAACTATTACCGGGAATTCCATTTTCCCATGCTCGCGATCGCTTGCTGTTGCTTTCAACTTATGATTCATCGCTCAAACCCCTCAGCCAAAAAATTCTCGATCGACCGCGATTGCTCGATCGCATCCGGCAAGCGGTCAATCCCGATCGCGCTTACATGATCTGCTATAACTCAACAACTGTTGAACGCGACTTATCGATTCAGTTAAACATTCCCCTATATGCACTTGATCCCGTATTACTAAACTGGGGCACAAAGAGCGGCAGCCGGCAAATTTTTGCAGAAAGTGGAGTGCCACACCCAGACGGCAGCGAACTGGTTTGGACTGCAAAAGATCTCGCTGTAGCAACAGCCGAATTATGGGAGCGCAATCCTGAATTGCAACGCGTTGTGATCAAGTTAAATGAAGGGTTTTCTGGCGAAGGAAACGCACTCTTTGACCTGCGACCTTTGGGAGAATACAAGCCCGGAGTCATCTCGCACGAACAGCGTGTCAGTAAGATTTACGATTGCTTTGCTCATCTCAAATTTGAAGCAAAAACCGAAACTTGGGAGAATTACGGGGGTCGCATTCCGGAGTTGGGCGCGATCGCAGAAGCCTTTATCGAAGGTGAGCATAAACTTTCACCCAGCGTTCAGGGTCGCGTCACTCCAGATGGCGAAGTTGAAATTCTCTCAACTCACGATCAAATTCTTGGTGGACCTAGTGGGCAAATCTATCTAGGTTGTCGGTTCCCAGCCGATGAATCCTACCGAATGCGGATTCAGGATATGAGTCTACAAGTGGGTCGAACCTTAGCGGCAAAAGGCGCACTAGAGCGATTTGGAGTAGATTTTGTTGCGGTTAAGCGCGAGGATCAGTGGGAATTTCATGCGATCGAAATCAACTTGCGAAAGGGCGGAACGACACATCCGTTCATGACGCTGAAATTCCTAACCAATGGTCGCTATGACTTATCAAGCGGCTTGTTTTATAGCCAGCACGGACGACCCAAATACTATATGGCAACCGATAATTTACAGAAACCGCAATACTGTGGGTTATTACCCAATGATTTGATGGATATCATCGCGCACTATGGTTTGCACTTCGATACAAGTACAGAAACGGGAACAGTCTTTCACTTGATGGGATGCTTATCTGAGTTTGGCAAATTGGGATTAACTAGCATTGGCAACTCACCGCAGCAAGCCGAAGATCTGTATCGCCGCGTGGTGAAAGCGATCGACGATGAAACAAAACCTTCGATCGATTTGCAGAACATCTCAGCAATGCGCTGGAATAGCGGCTATTAACAGCATCAAATCGAATGTGCCGGATCTTTTGAGGGACAGGTTTTATCATTGGGAAAAGTACGATCGACCATTCATCATGAAAGACCGCATCAAAGATTTAGCCGTTTCGCTCGCTCCGCGCCTGATTGAAATTCGTCGCCATATCCACAGCCATCCTGAACTGAGTGGACAAGAGCATCAAACTGCTGCCTATGTTGCGGGGGTGCTCTCGTCCTGTGGGCTGCACGTTAAAGAAGCGATCGGTAAAGTCGGAGTTGTGGGAGAACTCGACGGAGGCGACGATCCAAGATTACTGGCAATCCGGACAGATATGGACGCGCTGCCAATTCAAGAGCGGACTGGGCTGGAATTCGCCTCACGTCAGCCTGGAATTATGCACGCTTGCGGTCATGACGTGCATACCACGGTGGGGCTTGGAACCGCGATGGTACTTTCTCAACTTGGGGTGCCGCTTCCGGGTAAAATCCGATTTTTGTTCCAGCCTGCAGAAGAAATCGCCCAGGGCGCTCAGTGGATGGTCGAAGATGGTGTGATGAATGATGTCGATTCAATTCTGTCCGTGCATGTATTTCCCAGCATTCCGGCGGGCAAGATTGGCATTCGATATGGTGCTTTGACCGCAGCAGCGGATGACTTAGAACTCACGATTATGGGTGAATCTGGACATGGCGCACGTCCGCATGAAGCGATCGATGCCATCTGGATCGCGTCTCAAGTCATTACCAGCTTGCAGCAAGCGATTAGTCGGACTCAAAATCCGCTACGTCCTGTGGTGTTAACGATCGGAAAAATCAGCGGTGGACGCGCCCCGAATGTGATTGCTGATCAAGTCACGATGTCGGGAACGGTACGATCGCTGCATCCTGAAACCAGCGAAGTGCTACCGGCCTGGATTGAAAACATTGTCTCGAAGGTTTGCGAGATGTACAGCGCAAAGTATGAAATGAGCTATCGGCGAGGGACACCCTCGGTACAGAATGACGCGAAGCTGACAAGCTTGCTCGAATCGTCGGCGCGGGAAGTTTGGGGAAACGAAAGCGTTCAAATCATCCCCGAACCTTCTCTGGGTGCAGAAGACTTTTCTTGCTATTTGCAGCACGCTCCGGGCAGTATGTTTCGCTTGGGTGTGGGATATCCCGATCGCAAAAACTATCCGCTGCATCATCCGCAGTTTGAAGTGGATGAAACCGCTATCGTCACTGGAGTCGTCACAATGGCGTGTGCAGCTTATCGCTATTGGCAATCTTAAAATTCTTTCTCGTGGGGGAGTCTCGATCGAGCATTTATCTCGCACACTAATTACATTGATTTTAGGAGTGTCTGATGGCTTCTCCCACTCGGTTAACCGGATTAGATTTAGTCGATTGCGCCAGAGCAAATGCAAAACAAGGGATTGAAACAGCCGCAAATCTCTGTGGTTATGGATCGGATTTAGAAGGATTTCGATCGCAGCTAAAACAAGCCTGCGACCATATGCGGATTGAATTTCACGAACTCAGTGACTTAGTTAAAGATCAACCGGTCGCTGTGAGTTTAGAGGGTGTAACTGTAGAGCCGGATTCGCCGGGAGAACTTTAAAAGATAAAACCTCCAATCTCTTGAAGAAATTGGAGGCTTTTGGGGATAGGGACAATCGCGATCGCGCTAGGCAGCAATGACTTGAGTGAGCGGTGTCCAACGGAAATAGCGCTCTCCGCCCACTTCGACCACAACCTTCACACGCGGTTCAATTTTGGGCAGATTTGCCAAATATTCAAGCTCTTGGCTCGATAAAATGTGCCCTTCGATAATCCAGAGCAGCAAGCCCTTCGATTTTGGGGGCAGTTGGGCAATTTGCGTGGTGACGATCGGCGGAACAAACCAGACATTTCCGACTGCTGCCCCAGAGCCAGTGCTTTTCTTACCCAAGTGTGCCGGACGAACACCATGCACTCCGGTCAAATAGGCAGCGACATCGCCCAGTCCTCTTGCGCTAATGCTGAGCGACTTGTAGCCCGATGCGCGAATTCTGCGGCGATACCGACCTTCAAATCCGCCTTCTAGCGGCACATAGGCAGCGATCGCGCCGTGGGTTTCAAGGTCTTTGATCAATTGTCCGCCAGTGGTGAGAAGTGCCATGTCGCCCGAACCTTCCTAAACAACGGTATTTACAAACAATATTAAGAGACGCAAAGCATCCATTGATATTTTAGTGGGTTATTTCCCCTCAAACCTTCAGGAATCTCTATTCCTGTCATAAATTTGTGGGTGGCGGGATGAATTGTGTCGTTCCGATCGTGCTCCAAAAAATTCGATTCTCCACCTTCAGCTGGGTGAAACTTTTCAAAAACTGATTGATTGTATACAGTATTCGATTTATTGTCCGGTGTTAGAATACACAGCTATAAAATAGTGTATACAGTATGCTTTAGCGATAAAATTGCCTTCTACTGGAAAAGCTCATAAATTCAGCTACCGTTCTTCGGCAAAACACGCTCTGGCTGATAACAATCGCTTGCACCATTGCAATTGGTAGCCTTTATTACAATCAGCCGCTATTAGCACTAATCAGCGCTGATTTGCAGATTTCGTCTGCTGAGGTAAGTAGCGTTCCAACTTTGACGCAGATTAGCTATGCAGTTGGCTTACTGTTGTTTGTGCCGTTGGGCGATCGCGTCGATCGACGTAAGTTAATTGTTGGATTAAGCGGTCTAAATGCGATCGCGCCGCCTGACCCTGCAGAATCAGCCAAAGACACCAAAAAAGAGAAAACGCCTGCGATCGCACCGCTCCGCACCGTGATTTTTCAAGTCGGCAAAGCTCAAACTGCACGCGAGAATCTTGTGCCAACGGTCAAAGGGAAAGAAGCTGTGGTTGAGTTTAGCGAATTCAAACTGCAATCTTCAGACGCTCAGGCTAAAGTGGTCGCCAACGCTGAAAAACTAATCCCTGCTGCGCTGCTAAAACAGCCTAATCCCCAGTCTGTCATCTTGTTAAATAGCACTGAAAGTGCCGATGTTGCACTACTTGCAAACTGGAACTGTACGGCTGATTTTGCAGAAGGAGAAAAGCCCGCTGAATTTGATACCTTAGACGCAGAAGTCGCTGGGCTAGTAGATGTTGAGCAGCATCCCTACAATGTGGTGAGTATCTTGCCCGCAGAAGTGAAAAAACCTAGCAAGGATTCAGAAGCATCATAAGATGCTGGCTTCTACCGGTATGCGTACCCGCCTTATTTTCCCTTGCATCTCAAAGAGATTTCCCTATGACTGTCAGTGTACCTGAAAAGGAATCCTTCAGCCTCAGCGCCTTTCTAATTAGTGATGCGCCTGCCCGATTTTTACTCAGTTGGGTAGCTGGATTCGTCGATACGGCTGCATTTATTAGCTTGTTTGGCATCTTTACCGCTCACGTCACCGGAAATATTGCCTTAGCAGGTTCCGCTTTCGCCAGTTCTGACCCTCTCACGACGCTGCTTCGGCTCTCGATGTTGCCGATCTTTATGCTGTCTGTGATGGGGACATCGCTGCTAGGGCGACTGTGCCGCAAGCGCAGATGGGCAGTGTTACCAGTATTACTGAGCGCAGAAGCGATCGCCCTCGCTATCTTCATAATGGTCGGATTGCAATACTCTAGTACCCTGATTATTGATGCTCAAGATGGCTTGATGTTTCCGATCGCGGCGACCGGCGTGATGGCGATGGGGATTCAGAATGCCTTGATGAAAGAAGCAGCTTCTTCGTTTACGGGCTATTTTCCAACCACGGTAATGACCGGAAACTTTACGCAGTTTACGATCGATCTAGTGCAATATTTCAGCGCAAAACTTTCCAAACAGACCGAAGAAGCGAAAGCCGAGGCAGCAGAGGCGATCGTAAAACTGAAGCGCACGTCGCCCCTGCTGGTTGGATTCTTTCTAGGAGGAACCGGAGCAGCCTATTTCGTGCCATCGGCAGAGTTTTGGTGTCTCTCGATGCCCTTGCTGATTGTGAGTATGCTGGCAGTCGCCGCTTACATTCAGGCTGCAAAAACTCAAAATGTTTAACAAAACGAGGAAATGGAACTATGAAACGAATGTTAGTGTCTATGTTTGCCTGCGTGATGCTAGCTGCAAGTTTTGCAATCATGCCTGTTGCTCAAGCGACTCCCATGTTGTCTGCGGATGCGCCTGCTGCAACCGTTGATCCGTACACTGAGCTAAAAGCGAAGATTGTACCTGAACTGGAAAAGATTCTGACTCCAGATCAGCAAACTCAGCTTGAAGAGGCGATCGCCAATGGAACGAGCTTGAAGAAAGCGTTTAAGTCGGTGTCGCTGACTCCAGCGCAGAAAAGTCAAGTGGGCATGATGATGAAGTCAGTTCCCAAAGAATATTTCACATCGCTGACTCCAGCGCAGAAGCGGGAACTGTTTATGCAGAAGAAAGAGTTCTTCATGACCAGCGGTAAGGCGAAAGCAGAAAAAGCGATGAAAGCATCTGCCGCAAAAGTTCCTGACGCAAAAGTTGCAGACACAATTGAATCGGCGGAAAAAGCAGTCGAAAAGAGCGCAGATTGATATGAGTTGAGGGTTTCGCATCGATCGATGTTCGCCCCTAAACTTTTCACTGCAATTTTCCATGGTGTAGAGCTTTAAGGTGTAGAGCTTTAAGGTGTAGAGCTTTAAGGTGTAGAGCTTTAAGGATTGAAAATTGCTTTGATCTCAAAGGGTTGCACACGGGGTTTAGAGGTTTGCTTCGTTGTAAGCGGCTTCTGCCCCCTAAATCCCCCACGAGTGAGGGACTTTGAGGAAGTGGAGTTAACTCTCAATCGTGTGGATGATTTCTTCGAGGACACGACTTAAATTTGACAATTCATAAAGTTAACTAAGGGTGTTGTCTCTACAAGCTAGCCCCTTCAGTCAGAGATGCGATCGCTGCTCGAAGTCCCCTACTCGTGGGGGATTTAGGGGGCTTCCCGCATCTATAATCGCTAGCGGACTCGTATCCGCTTAGTTCTTCTTACCCACAATCTCACGCACCCGATAAATCGGGCGACCTTGCGATTCGTGATACGTCCGCATCGAAATCTCTGCCAAAAGCCCAAAGCTAAACAGATTCAACCCCGCAAGAAACAATACAACCGCAAGAATTAACAAAGGGCGCTGTCCGATATCCTCACCCAACCCCAGCTTCAAAAACACCAAGTAAAGCCCGATCGTGACTCCCGACAGAAGCGACAATAAGCCAAACAGTCCAAAAACGTGCATCGGGCGCGTGAGGAATTTCCGCATAAACGAAACCGTCAGCAAATCCATCACCACGCGGAAGGTGCGATCGAGTCCGTATTTGCTCTTGCCAAACTGCCGCGCATGATGCTTTACCGGGATTTCTGCGATTCTTGCACCTTCGATGAATGCTAATGCAGGTAAAAACCGATGCAGTTCCCCGTACAGGTTCATATCAGCAACGAGTTCCGATCGATACGCCTTTAGCGAGCAGCCATAATCATGCAATCGCACTCCGGTGACGCGCCCGATCAGCCAGTTTGCAATCTTCGACGGCAAGACACGGGTTAGCGAAGCGTCCTGGCGATTTTTGCGCCAACCGCTTACAAGATCGTATCCCTCGTTCAATTTGGCTAACAGATTCGGAATGTCGCTTGGATCGTTCTGCAAATCGCCATCGAGCGTCACAATAACCTTGCCGATCGCCTGTCCAAATCCGGCTGCCATTGCCGGAGTCTGTCCATAATTGCGGCGCAAAATGACTGCTTTTAGATCATCTCGAAGCTGTGCCTGTTGTTTGAGTAGCGCGTCTGAGCCATCGCGAGAACCATCATCCACACAGATAATTTCATAGCTCAGTGCCGCATCTCTTAAACTCGTGGAAATCGCACTAATCAACCTTGGAATACTCTCCACTTCGTTGTAAATCGGAACCACGACCGAAACATCGGGCTGAACCGTGGAACCAAGCGCGATCGACAATTCACTAGAAATTACTGGCTTCATGAAGGCTAAACAATACACAGCCAAGACTCAGCTTAGGACATCTTGATCCTTTGAGGACGATTTTGCTCGAATTAGGTTGCTTTGTCTTAGATTTTTTTGTTTTAGATTTTTTGTTTTAGATTTCTTTGTCTTGTGCGATCGCGCCCACAGTCCCTTTCACGGCTCGAAGGTAATCGCTTGGAGCGAGTAGAATCTGTAGCCCTCGCATTCCCGCAGAAATCGAAACCACATCAAATAATTCAATCAGTTCATCGACATAAACTGGGTAATCTTTTTTGCAAGCGAGAGCCGTTACGCCGCCGCGAATGTATCCGGTGAGCGGTTGAACTTCCTTAAGGGGTGCTGTTTCAACTTTGCGATTGCCTGACAATTTTGCTAATGCCTTGAGATCAAGCTGCATATTACCCCCAATCACCGCAAGGCAAATCCCATTGCGATCGCCCCGTGCCACCAGCGTTTTAAACACCTGTTCGGATGGAAGTCCAATCTTTTCTGCAACCGCTTCCGCTGCTAGATTGTCAGGATCGACCTCGTATTCTCTCAGTTCATAAGCGATGCCCAAATTGTCTAAAACGCGAACCGCATTCGTTTTCATACGTAGTTTAGAGTTGCGAAACAATGAATTTGTAACATTGGCAACACGTCATGGGAAGTCTACAAAAAGACCTTTCGTGTGATCCATCATGGTGGCTCGTAGACGTTTTATTCTTCAAGCTGGAGCAAGTCTTCTCGTAACGGCAGGAGTTCAGGGCTGTCTGCAAACTTCCCAAATCTCGACTCAGAACCAATCCACTCTCAAAGTTAGCAAAACTCTAGCAGACCAAATTCAGGAGCGGGGACACCTCAAGATAGTGACCGAAGACGACTACCCGCCGTTTGAATTTCTGCTTAACGGTAAGCCCACAGGCTTTAATCATGAATTATTAACACGACTACAGCAAGCCGTTCCTTTCGAGATTCAGCAGGAGATTATGCCTTGGCAGGGACTTCTGCCTGGGGTGGAGCAGGGCAAATATGATGTCGCACTTACGGCCGTTGGAATTACCGACGATCGCGCCAAATTTCTCGACTTTACAAGCCCGATTGCAGAATCGACGATCGCTTATATCAAACGCAAAGATGACAACTCGATTCAAGCAATCAAGTCCCTTTCGGGGAAAGTGCTGGGCGTACAGCAGGGCGGCGTATCGATGGCTGCTATCCCTGACTTAGAAGCCACTTTAAAAGAGCAAGGAGGCAGACTCGGAACGGTCAAACAGTACCGGGGGTTTGCAGAAGCGTATCAAGACTTGCTCAACAAAAAATTGGATGCAGTTCTTCACAATATTGTGTCTCTGTCTGTATTAGTCGATGAAAAACCTGCCATTTTTGCGCTGGGAGAGCGAGTCAGCCGCAAATCTTATGCAGCTTGGGCGGTGAAAAAAGGCAACCGGGAGCTATTAGACCTGTTAAACCAATTTTTGCAGCAGCAGCGCGAGCAAGGAGAACTGAAAAAGCTTCAGCAGGACTGGCTCAGAATTACGTTCGAGCATCTCCCCAAAGAACCGCGCTTACCTGGCGATCGTCCCATTCCATCCTGAACTACTTTTTCGTTGTGTTCCGACTCATGAAATTTACTCTACGAAAATTTGCGTTGCGTCACCGTGATATTTTGATGCGATCATTGACGGTTAGCCTGATTCTGTCGATTAGTGGTGGTGCTTGCTATAGCTATCAGTTAGTCCGGAACACGCTGTTAGCAAGCTTAAAGAAAAATGCTTTTTTAGAGCTTGCTCAAGGTCGAGAAAGCCTCGATCGCTGGCTCTCCAATCAAAAAATTCATGTAGAAACCCTAGCCAATACTGATCAGGTGCGATCGCTGGATTGGGCTAAAACAGAACCCTACCTCAAATCAGAAACACTGCGGTTTAGTGATGTCTATGCCATCGCTATTGCTAGACCCGATGGATGGCGCAACGTGATTGGGGGTAAACCTGCAAATATTGCCGATCGCGTCTTTTTTCAAAAAGCAATGACAGGCATCACGAATGTCAGCGATCCGCTGATTAGCCGAGCCAATCAAACTCCCAGTTTGGCGATCGCGGCTCCGATTCGTGAGGGTTTTGACACGAATAGCCCACCGATTGGAGAAATCCATAGCCTGGTCACCTTAGAGCGCATTAATCGGGTCATTAGCAGTTTGGAATACGGCAAAAATAGCTATGCCTTTGCGATCGATTCCCAAGGGCGGGTTGTGGCTCATGCCAATCCAGCCTTTGGTTTTGGGAAGACTCAAGCCCAAGATACCCAATTGCTAGAAATCATTCAGCACATTCCCAAGAACAAACAAGGCATTGAGTTAATCAAAGTCGGAAACCAAACTCAATATCTCGCTCATCTGCCGCTGCAAGAAGCAAACTGGTTTGTAGCATTATTGATTCCAAGAGAGAACATCGAATCTCAGTTGCAGTACCTAGATAGTATTGCTCTAACTGTTGCCGGACTGGCGATCGCGTTATTGGTGATTCTCGGACGAATTCAGTTGATTGAGCAGGGACATCTGAAAAAATCAAATGAACTTCTGGAGAAGCGGGTGACAGAACGGACAGCAGAGCTATCCAGCGCGATCGAACAAATTCAACAATCCCAAATTTGGATGATCCAGAATGAAAAGATGTCTGCGCTGGGAAATTTAGTCGCGGGAGTCGCGCATGAGATCAATAACCCAGTGAATTTCATTCATGGCAATCTTACCTATGTCAATAGGTACGCTGAGGATCTTTTGCATTTAATCCATCTTTATCAGGAACAGTTTCCTGATTCATCAGAGCCGATTCAGCATTATCTACAAGAAATTGATTTTGAGTTTCTAGCCGGGGATTTACCAAAAATGCTGACTTCGATGCGGATGGGAACGGATCGTATCAGGCAGATTGTTCTGTCTCTGCGGAACTTTTCGCGGCTAGATGAAGCAGAGGTCAAACCCGTTGATATCCATGAAGGAATTGATAACACGCTGCTGATTTTGCAACATCGTTTGAAGGCCACTGCCGATCGCACTGCGGTTGAGGTGATCAAAGAGTATGGAGATCTACCTTTAGTCGCCTGTTATGTGAGCCAACTCAATCAGGTCTTTATGAATATTCTGGTGAATGCTCTGGATGCGATGGAAGATCAGCGCAGCGCAAAGTTACCCACAAGCTGCACGATTCGGATTAGGACTCAAACGCTGAATCAAGGAATGGTACAAATTGCGATCGCTGATCAGGGTTTAGGTATGACTCCGGAGGCGCAACAGCGAATTTTTGATCCGTTTTTTACAACAAAGCCCGTGGGCAAAGGCACAGGCATGGGAATGTCGATCAGTTATCAAATCGTGACGGAACGGCATCAGGGTAAATTGTACTGCGTGTCCCAGCTTGGGGAGGGCACAGAATTCTTTGTTGAAATTCCTATACAGTAGCGTCGATCGCTCCATTGCATAGAGCGGTGAGTTCAGTCATTGCCTCTACGTCTCGGTCATGCTTGTTGCCGCTTATCTTCACCCGTGAGGCGGATCGCTCCGCTCTGGGTGCGATAGGATTTAGGGAAACGAAATCGCAGACATTACGCGCTTGAGTCTTCCTGGGAGTTGTGGATATGGGACTGTTTGACCGCATCTGGCGTGCGATTCGCGCCAACCTGAATCATCTAATCTCACAGATGGAAGATCCAGAAAAGATTCTGGAACAGACGGTGATTGATATGCAGGATGACTTGATTCGATTGCGTCAAGCCGTCGCTCAGGCAATCGCCACACAAAAACGCACCGAACGTCAAGCCGCTCAAGCCCGATCGAGCGCAGAAGAATGGTATCGCCGCGCTCAGTTAGCCCTTTCTAAAGGCGATGAACATCTGGCGCGAGAAGCTCTAGCACGACGTAAAAGCTATGTCGAAACAGCTCAGGCGATGGAATCTCAACTGAGCCAGCAGGCTTCGGTGGTAACGCAATTAAAGCAAAATATGCTGAAGCTGGAGAGCAAGATTGCCGAAGCCAAGACGAAAAAGGATATGTATATCGCACGGGCGCGATCGGCAAAAGCGTCTGAGCAACTGAATCAAATGCTGAATAGTGTCGGGACTGGCAGCGCCATAAATGCGTTTGAGCGGATGGAGGAGAAAGTCTTGCAGCTCGAAGCGCGATCGGAAGCGGTGGCAGAACTGGGAAGCGATGATCTCGAAAAGCGGTTTGAGGCGTTGGGGCAAGGCGACGAACTCGATGCAGAACTCGCTGCGATGAAAGAGCAAATCAGCGGAACACTGCCGCCTGCACATCCACCTGTTGATCCGGAGCTTGAGCGATTGCGATCGGAAATTCGCGGTTCATAGCAGGAACCCCCCAACGATTTCAGCCTTTTTATGGCTTAATGAGGGTTAAATTCCTGGAAATCTTATGAAAGATGATTTACTGCGCCGAGAGCAGGCATTCCATGATCAGTGGGCAAGCACGATCGATGTCGGTGGCATTCGGGTATCCGATTATTTTGAAGCCTGCACTGCTCCGGAGAATCGATTTATTTTGAGACAGCTTGGAGATGTCCGAGGAAAATTGCTGCTCGATCTCGGTTGTGGCGCAGGTGAGAATAGCGCCTATTTTGCTCGACTGGGAGCACAGTGTATTGCGGCAGATTATTCGCCTGGCATGGTGGATGTGGCGCTGCAACTGGCAGCCCGAAATGGAGTTCAGGTCGAAGGTCGGGTGGTGAATGCGATGGCGATCGACCTTCCCGATAATACGTTCGATATTGTTTACGCCTCGAATTTACTGCATCACATTCCTGATCCGAAAATTACGCTGCGAGAGATGCACCGCATTCTTAAACCCGGTGGAAAGGCTTGTTTTTGGGATCCGTTGCGGCATAATCCGGTGATTAATGTCTATCGACGCATGGCAACAGAAGTGCGAACCGAAGACGAAACGCCTTTAGATATTGAAATTGTGGATTTTATTCGATCGCTGTATTCCCAAACAAATTACGATACCTTTTGGATTGCAACGCTGTGGATTTTCTTGCAGTTTTATCTAATCGAGCGAGTTAATCCAAACAAAGAGCGCTACTGGAAAAAAATCATTCTGGAGCAAGCGCGATTAGAAAAAACCTATTTGCGGCTTGAGAAGCTCGATCGTGTGTTAAAAAAACTTCCACTCATGAAGCGAATGGCGTGGAATTTGGCAGTGGTCGCAACGAAGTAACGACAAATTCAGATAAGATTGACAATCAGTTTACGGGTGGAGAAGCTCATGAGCGCTCACATGCGTCGATCAATTCTGACTTACAGTTTGCTGAGCGCGATCGCGGTTTTGATGCTGATTCCGCTCGTCTGGTTGGTTAGCACGTCATTCAAGTCGCCGACTGAAGACCTATTTCAATTTCCACCGCAATTTATTCCACAGCAACCGACTCTGGAGAATTTTGTCACCGTTTGGCAGAGCAATCCGTTTGGGCGATATCTGTTTAACAGTACGTTGGTGTCAGCGTTAACGGTTGTATTGAATCTAATATTCTGCTCACTTGCGGCTTATCCATTAGCACGATTAAGTTTTGCAGGTCGAGAAATCATTTTTAGCGCCATCGTCTCGACTATCTTGATTCCATTCCAGATCGTGATGATTCCACTATATGTATTAGCGGTACAGTTAGGATTGCGAAATAGCTATATTGGAATTATCTTTCCGGCGATCGCGTCTGCATTTGGAATCTTCTTGCTGAGACAAGCCTTTCAAGGAGTCCCGAAAGAACTCGAAGAAGCAGCGCGGATGGATGGCTGCTCAGAGCTTGGAATCTGGTGGTATGTGATGCTTCCGTCGATTCGTCCTGCACTGGTAACGCTAGCAATTTTCGTGTTTATCGGGTCATGGAGCGATTTCCTTTGGCCTCTTTTAGTGCTCGATCGACCTGAATTATTCACCTTACCGCTCGGTGTCGCCAATTTAGCGGGAACCTTTACGCTCGATTGGCGCTTGATTGCGGCGGGATCAGTGATCTCGATCGTGCCAATTTTGCTGTTTTTCCTCGTAATGCAGCGCTACATCGTCCCGACCGAAGCCGGAAGCGGTGTAAAAGGATGATAGTTCTAACCGAAACAGTTTGATATATTAGTAAAACACTAGCCCTAATTTGCCTGTGAAACTTGATAACGCTGCCCCTTTTGATGCCAAAACTGCTGCTAAGCAACCCTTTCTAACCGTTATGCGTGAACTTGCCACGACCTATCAAGCTTTTTGCGCCTACGACGAAGCCCACATCCGCGAAACTGGCTTAACATCGCCGCAATTCGATGTGATTTGCACGCTCGGTAATACCTCTGGCATGTTCATGAATCAGCTTGCAGAGAAAACGCTGGTCACGAAAGGAACACTAACGGGAATCATCGATCGCCTAGAGCAGAAAAACTTAGTCCGTCGAGAAGTTCCCCCAGAAAATCGTCGCTGTTTTCTCATCGTTCTGACACCCGAAGGGGAAGCGCTATTTGAGAAAATCTTTCCGGTTCATATCGCCCATCTCAAAGAGCGGTTCGATCGCCTCACTCCCGACGAATTAAACGCAATCAAAACCGCATTACAGCGCTTGAAATCGGTTTTTGCCGATTAATACGATCGCACTTTCTGAAATTCATATGCCCCCAGCAACGCGCCCCAAATCGGTCGTTGAGTTTCTGGATCAATCCCCTTGTCGTAGCTCAAGAAGCGATCGCGCATTGCCTCAAATCCCAGCGCAACTTGAATCGTATTGCCCCCAAGCGAGAACACACATTGCGTATCGGGCGGCGGTGAAGCGATGAAGTGAAGTCCTTGATCGGTCGAATTGACGGCAACCTGTAGCGTACAGCTCGGAAGTAGTTCGATCGCATCCTCGGTCAAACGATCGAGCAATTCCGGTTGTTGTCCGGCTCCCCGGACAGAACTCGGATCTTTGAACTGGTAATACTGCACCTTCAGCCCTCGATCGTCCTCTTGCAATCGCAATAATCGTTGTCGATAAGGCTGGTCTAATTTCAACACATTCGATTGCTCAGCAAAAATCGCCAAGCTATCTTCAAACAAGTGAACGGGACGCTGCCACAGGCGCAGATGTACAAACCAAGCCGGACTTTCTCTTGCCTGATCTTGGTTATCAAATTCTCCTGCTAGGTATGCCGCCAGAGTTTGAAGCACTTTGATGACTCGATCGCGCTCTATAAAAGTTTCAGATATCTAGTTTCAGATATCTTTCAATTGAAAAACTATTCAAGTGAACTCATTTCTAAAATTTTTGTGATTTCTACGGGACTGACGGGGCTCGAACCCGCAACTTCCGCCGTGACAGGGCGGTGCTCTAACCAATTGAACTACAGTCCCAGATTTGCTTTCGCGCTGTTTCTTCAGCACGATCTCTATAATGCAGGGTTTTACCAAATTTGTCAAATAAATCACGAAGATTTTTTCCAAAGAAGAAGTTTGATCCCCACACAATCTTCTGACCAATCCTGAATTCCCTTGTTATCACTGAAGTAGGAAGATTGGCAGGTGCTAGGCGGAGCTATGAAACAAGGGAAAGGTGGGTTGCATCCAGCAGTTAAAGTTGCACTCTGTTCGACGGCTTTGACAGCGATCGTAGGAACTATTTTGCTTAAGGTGTTTCCGATCGAGATTTCGATCTCCTCTGGAACCCCGAACACGGTTCCGGTGATCAAGACTGCAAATTCACCCCCTGCCGACTCTGTGACCCCGCCTAAAGTCGAAAAGCCTGATCCTACTGCCCTCGCTGCAAGACAGGGCAATTTGCGGATTCGGAATCAATCCGACCACGCTGTTCGGGTTGCGCTTCTAGCCCGTCAGCCGAAAGAACCAAGCGCGAAGTCTAGCGACCCCCAAAAAGGATTCGCGCTTCCGGCGCATTGGGATTTCGCGCCCCAAGAAGGCAGTGAGTCGGGATTGCTAGTCGCGTTACCGAGCCGATCGATCCAACTCAAACGCGGCGACGTGCTGGTTGCCTTCGCTCAGGATGGCTCACAGCGCTATTGGGGGCCGTTTGTGGTGGGAGAGACAGATCAACCGGATTGGAACGCTCAAGCAGGCGAATGGGAGCTAGCCTTGGATAATTAGACGCGGTACAGGCTCATCACTTCCGACAAGGGCAACCGGGACTGAGCCGCGATCGCTAAGTCTGAAATATGACCCCGATCTAAATGCTCCGATGCTGCACAGCCGATCATTGCGGCATTATCCGTACAAAATTTCATCGGTGGAAACATCACTTTGATGTTGTACGGCGCTGCTGCGGCTTGAAGTTGCTCTCGTAACCCGCGATTTGCCGCCACACCGCCCCCAACCGCGATCGTATTTAGTCCATAATCTCGTGCACAAGCGATCGCCCGTTTCGTTAACGCACGAACGACTGTGGCTTGAAAACTTGCGGCGAGATCTGCGATCGGCAAGGGTTCCCCAGTTGCTTCAAGCCGCTGAGTTAACCGCAACACTGCCGTTTTCAACCCGCTAAAACTCGAATCATAGGGATGAAATCCTCCTTCCGGTCGCGAAATCTGGCCTTCAGGAAGCGCGAATGCTTTTGGATCACCCTCAGCGGCTAGACGATCAATGATCGGGCCTCCCGGATACTCTAGCTTTAATAATCGAGCTACTTTATCAAAGGCTTCTCCAGCCGCATCATCACGGGTTTGACCTAGCACCTCATACCGGCCGCAATCTTTGACGTAAATTAAGCTGGTATGCCCCCCAGATACTAGCAAGCAAAGAAACGGCGGCTCCAAGTCGGGATCGCTCAAATACGAGGCGTAAATATGTCCCTCCAAGTGATGCACCCCGATAAACGGCTTGTCATGCACGATCGACAAAGTTTTCGCCGCCGTCAATCCGACCAAAAGCGCCCCGACTAATCCAGGGGTGCAAGTCCCCGCAATTCCGTCAATTTCCGACCAATCAAGACCCGATTCTGTCAAGCACTGGTCGATCGCTTGATTCACGATTTCGACGTGCTGGCGCGAGGCGACTTCGGGCACAACGCCGCCGTATTGCTGATGAATTGCGATCTGTGACGAAACAACGCTACTCAAAATGTGACGATTTTTTACGATCGCCACCGCAGTTTCGTCACAACTTGTTTCAATTGCTAAGACCGTTGCCATTTGCTGGTAGGTTTTGGGAGTAGGTGACTGTTTACAGTCGCTCAACGAGAATGAGCTAGGCTGGTTTTCTAGTTTAGCGCTCCACTCATCTTGTGCAAAAAATCAACTTTTTGACACAATCCTCCTTTGTAATCCGTCAATAAAGGGAAACAATTCCATGCAACGATTGTTTGCTCTAGTGCTTGCCATTTTCCTTGGGTTTGGCTTTGTCAACGTCCAGCCCGCCCACGCTTATAATCTGACTCCTTGCAGCGAAAACGAAGTGTTTGCCCAACGAATCCAAGATTCGCAAAACGCAACCGCTCGTCGTCGCCTAGAGCTTTACGCAGAACATGGCTTGCTCTGCGGTAAAGACGATGGACTGCCCCACTTGATCACCGATGGCAACCTCAAGCACGTCGGAGAATTCACGCTTCCGGGTCTGCTCTTTCTGTACATCGCAGGCTGGATCGGCTACTCTGGTCGGTCTTACCTGAATGCCGCAAAGAAAGCAGGCAATCCTGAAGAAAAAGAAATCATCATCGATGTGCCTTTGGCAATTAGCTGCGTTTTGCCTGCATTGCTGTGGCCGCTTCTCTCGATCCAGGAACTCCTTGCGGGTACCCTGATCGAGCGTGACGATCGCATTCCTGTAGGTGCTGACTCGCTGCTGCTGAATCGGACTGACAAGCGGAAAATGCCCTCACAGGCACGCTAATTTCTGCGCCTCGCGGTGAAAGCAAATTTTGCACTATCCGCCGCGAGTGCGATCGAAACAGGTCGTCAACTATCCACTTCTGTTTGGAGATTATCTATGGCAAGATATCTTTCCTTGAATGCTCTGTTAGGGGTTGTAACCCTCAGTGTTCTCCTAACCGCATTTATCTTGATTAACTGGGTTGCACCGGACTTGCTGTTCTTGTTCCAGTAAGCCCCAAGTCACTTGAAATGGGCAGTTAGCTCGTTGCTAGAGCAAGTACCTTGTACTCTAGTAGGTGTAGCCAACTGCCCATTCTTGTGTGATGAATCCTGAAGCCGAAATCCGGCGACTGCTCGACGTGATGCCTGCATCCGGTCGGATGTTCGCCAAAATTATGAGTAAACCCGACCAGAGAGTTGTGATCGACGCTCCCGCACCGCTTCCGTGGACGAGCGATCGACCGATCTACATTAATTTCGATCTCTGGAGTCGACTGGCGCGATCGCAGCGAGATTTGTTAATTCTACGAACCGTGAATTGGAGCCTTGGGATTCGATGGTTCCAACCTTCCCCGATGTTAGGCTTAACTGTATTAGGCGCGATCGGGCTGGGAATCGAATTGGCTCAGCAGGATTTTGTCGGAGTTGCCGCTGCCAGTGGACTAAGTGCGATCGCTCTATTTCAAATCTGGCGCGACAGTAAAAGCTCTCGCGTTGAGCTTGATGCAGATGAGAAAGCAATCAAAATTGCTCAGCGACGCGGATATACAGAAACAGAGGCAGCACAAGCGTTATGTAGCGCGATCGAGTCGGTGGCGCAAAATGAAGGGCGGATGCTGAACTTTGTGGAATTACTTCGATGTCAAGCCTTGAGAGCGATCGGTGGACTCTCTCCGGTTGGCATTCCAGATGAACTGCGGCGCGAGTAGATTGCGTGAGCGTTTTACCCAGTTGCCGGGAAATCTATCAATACAAACTCACGCGATTTCTTTTAATCAGGCATTTGCTCTGATTTTGGGTTTTCCGCATACGATGAGTTTGTTGCAGAGATAGCGGACAACTGCGCCGTTCATGACCCACGATCGCACTCGATGTGTCCCTTTATGGCTGAAATGGCAACCCAAACTTCCCCGACTCGGAGTGTCGATGTCAAATTTGATGTCGAACTGCGAAAAGTCACCAAGGTGTACAACGGCGAACCCGCAGTGCGCGGAATCGATTTGAGCATTCGACGCGGTGAGTTTTTTAGCATTTTGGGGCCTTCTGGTTGCGGCAAAACTACAACCCTGCGAATGATTGCGGGATTTGAACAGCCTTCAGCCGGAGATATCTTAATTCGCGATCGCTCGATGCTGAATGTTCCCCCGTACAAGCGTCCTGCAAATACAGTGTTCCAGAGCTATGCACTATTCGGACACATGACCGTCTGGGAGAACATTGCATTCGGGTTAAAGATTCAGCGATGTTCGCGATCGGAGATTCAAGATCGAGTCCGAGACGCGCTCAAATTAGTCAAGCTCGAATCGCTTGCAAATCGATTTCCAGCCCAGCTTTCTGGCGGACAACAGCAACGGGTTGCCGTAGCGCGGGCATTAATCAATCGTCCTGCCGTATTGCTGCTCGATGAACCGCTCGGAGCCTTGGATCTGAAACTACGCAAGGAGATGCAGATCGAACTCTCAACCTTACACCGAGAGCTAGGCATTACTTTTGTGATGGTAACGCACGACCAAGAAGAAGCGCTTTCCTTGTCCGATCGCATTGCCATCATGAATCTGGGCAAAGTCGAGCAGGTTGGTACACCAGAGCAGGTTTACGATCGACCTCAAACCGCTTTCGTTGCAAACTTCATTGGCGATACCAATCTATTGCGCGGCAAAATCGAAGGCGCACATCCTCAAACACTCTGGATCAGAACCGAAACTGGGATCAAGCTCACGGTGCAGCAGAGCGCCAATCGGCTTACATCGGGATGGGTGATGGTGAGTGTACGCCCTGAAAAAATTCAGATTGCTTTAGCTCCGGTGGGCGATACAGCGAATTGTTTTGCAGGTCGATTACAGGATGTGATGTACTTGGGAACGCATGTCCATTGTTTTGTGCAGCTAAAGTCGGGCGATCGTATCATTGTTCGCCAGCCTACGTCATTCAGCCTTCCGAGCGCTGATGCTCCCATCTATGTGCATTGGGATGCCGCCGACAGTTTAGCGTTATCCGAATCGTAGGAGGCGCAAATGTCGTATTCTCGCCGTCGATTTTTGAAAACTGCCGCAGCAGGATTCTCTGGGGTTGCACTGTCTAGCTGCGGTTGGACGCTGGCAAAGGTGCAGACCGATCGAGTAATGGCGACTGCCTCTGATGAGCTACACATCTACACTTGGGCAAACTACATCGATCAGGAATTGATTGATGCCTTTCGTGCCAAAACGGGAATCAAAGTCACCTTCGATGTGTTTGACTCTAATGAGATGATGCTGGCAACGTTCCAGGCGGGAAAAGCGGGAATTTACAGCGTGATTTATCCTTCTGACTACAAAGTGACGGAGATGATTCGGCTCGGCTATCTTGCTGAGTTGGATCATCTCCGGTTAGAGAGCCTAAACAATCTATTACCTCGATTCCAGAGAACCACACATGATCCGGGAAATCGCTACAGTGTTCCAATGAGTTGGGGAACTACGGGCTTACTCTACAACAGCGAGAAGATTACCAACTCTCCAACCGATTGGAACTATCTTTGGGAGAACAAAGACAAGCTAAAGCGGCGAATTACTTTGATCAATGATGTGCGAGAAGTTTTGGGTGCAACTCTACGATCGCTCGCTTATTCCTACAATTCCAAGAATCCAGCAGAACTGCAAAAAGCCTACGATCGTCTTCAAGAACTAAAGCCTGCGATCGCAACATTCACAACAAATGGCTGGCGCGATCAATTGATTGCAGGTGACTTGTCGATCGCAATGGCCTATTCATCGGATGCCCTGCTTGCGATTAGTCAAGAACCCAAGCTGAGATATGTAATTCCTGCCAGTGGCACTTCGATCTGGAGCGATACGATGGTGATTCCGAAAACGGCTCCAAATCCTGATGCAGCTTATGCTTGGATTGAGTTTATGTTAAGACCCGAAGTAGCCGCGAAGGTGACAGAACGATTGTCTTTTGCGACCACAAACCAAGCTGCGATCGCAAAATTACCGGAAGCACTTCGATCTAATCCAGGTATGTTTCCGTCAACCGAGATTATTGATAAATCAGAGTCAATCTTGCCAATGGAGCGGACGGTTTTGGAGGCATACGATCGCTATTGGACAAAGTTAACCAGCAGTTAGTCATTTGCTGTAGGGTTGTTCGAGCTGAAGTAATATGTGAACAGCTAGTCAATCTACTGTTCTAAATCCTAGAATTAGACCGAAACAATCGATCCTAATACCCGGAGCCGGAATATTATGCTGACGGGTGGAATCCAGATAGAGCAAAGTCAAACTACGAAAAGCACAATGTTTCTTTTGAGGAAGCTGCTACCGTGATGGAAGATGAACTACGCCCTGAGTACGACTTTTCTCAACTGGAAGGGGGTGTAGGAGGTAAGTATGTTGAGCGTTATCGAGCAGGGACAAATTTAGTTCTTCTTGATCCTGAGGTCGCTCAAGCATTCCCGACTAAAGATGCTGTAAGTGAAGCGTTGCGGTTATTCATGCAAGTTGCTCAGCGTCAGCCAGCTAACAATAATCCCGCTGCATCCGACTGTCCAGAAATGGTTATTCAAGTTCGAGAAGATGGTAGCGGCGGGTGATCAGGCGTATCAGCAAGTTAGGTTCCGGGGCGCGATCGCAGTTTCTCATCCATAAATGATCGATCGCCCAAAATCTTTAATTTTGGCCCGTACTTGCCAAACTCGACGACGCTGATCGACGCAGCAGGGGCATCAATACGATCGCGGTATCGTCCTAAATCAATTCCTAGCAATCCACAAAGCATGATCCGTATCGTTGCTTTATGTGAGACGACTAGCACATTGCCATCTGAGTATTTTGCTTCAATTTCAGCAATCACCAATTCAGAGCGACTGGCGATTTGAACGGCGGTTTCTCCTCCTGGTGGAGCATTCCAAGCAGGTTCCGTCATCCAGTGAATATAGGTTTCTTGATCATGTTCTTTGACATAATCCTGAGTTTTTCCTTCCCATTCGCCGTATTCAATCTCTCGTAATCCATCTCGCAATTGCATTTCTAATCCAACAGCTTCACAGAGCGGTTTTGCCGTTGCGATCGTGCGTTTCATCGGGCTGACATACGCAGCGTTCCAATCGAGTTTGGAGTAAGCTTTGCCGAAGGCGATCGCCATCTGTAAGCCTTCGTCGGTGAGATCAGGATCAAGTGAGCCACAGAAGCCCCCGGTTTGACTGTAGGTGGTTTCTCCATGACGCAGAAAATAAAGCGTTAAAGCCATAGGAATCGAAGAAGTTTAGGAGAGCGTTGAACTTTCTCAGGTTGCAACAATTGAACAGAACTTACATCAGTGATTTGGGGCAATGAATTGAACAAGGCTCTCCCGGCGGACAGACTTTGAGCGGCGGAACGTTCCAAATGGTTTGGGTGTATTCGTGAATAGCGCGATCGGATGAGAATTTACCCATCCGCGCTGTGTTCAAGATCGACATCCGTACCCAGTGGTCTTGATTACGAAACGCTTCGCCCACTCGCTCTTGAGCTTCGACATACGATCGGTAGTCTGCCAGAAGCATAAAGGGATCTGGTGACCATAGTGAGTCAATGAGCGGCTTGAACAATGTAGAATCGCCCTTCGAGAAAAAGCCCGACGCAATTTGATCGATCGCCTGCTTCAATTCCGGGTTCTCGTTGTAATACTTCATCGGTTGATAGCCTTCTGCTTTGAGAACTGCTACTTCTGAGGCGGTTAGCCCGAATAGGAAGAAATTTTCTGCACCGACTTCTTCCCGGATTTCGATGTTTGCGCCGTCGAGCGTTCCGATCGTCAGTGCCCCATTCATCGAGAATTTCATATTTCCGGTTCCCGATGCTTCTTTTCCGGCGGTTGAAATCTGCTCAGACAAATCGGCAGCCGGATAGACTCGTTGAGCGAATTTGACGTTGTAGTCCTTGAGGAAAACGACTTTGATTCGTCCTCGCACGTCTGGATCGGTGTTGATTACATCCGCGATCGAGTTAATTAATTTAATAATCAACTTCGCCATCTTGTAGCCGGGTGCAGCTTTACCGCCAAAAATAAAGGTGCGTGGAGTCACTTCTAGATCAGGATTTGCTTTGATGCGATTATATAAAGTAATAATGTGCAATACATTCAAATGCTGACGCTTGTATTCATGGAAACGCTTCGATTGAATGTCAAAAATTGAGTTTACATCGACTTCAATCTCATTCTCACGCTGAATATAGTTTGCAAGATCCTGCTTAATCGCTTGCTTAATTTGCTTCCATTCATCGCGGAACTGCGGATCATCAACAAACTGTTCTAGCTTGCGGAGTTCGTTGAGATTCTTAATCCAGTTTTCACCGATTTTACTGGTAATCAGGTGTGAGAGCCTGGGATTGCTCAGCACCATAAATCGTCTGGGCGTAACTCCATTCGTTTTATTGTTAAACCGCTCCGGATACATCTCAGCAAAGTCGCGCAGCACATCTTGCTTGAGAAGCTGAGTATGCAATTCAGCCACCCCATTGATCGAATAACTGCCAACGGTTGCCAAATTCGCCATTCGCACATATCGCTCCCCCGATTCATCAATCAAAGACATCCGCCGAATGCGATCGAGATCATTCGGGAATTTCTGCCGTACTTCATCTAAGAATCGCGCGTTGATGTCATAAATAATTTCTAGATGTCGCGGCAGCAATGACCCAAACAGACCGATCGACCAGCGCTCCAAGGCTTCAGGCAACAGCGTATGATTCGTGTAGGCAAACGTATTGCGGGTAACGTGCCAAGCAACATCCCACTCCAAGCCATGCACATCAATCAACAATCGCATTAATTCAGCAACCGCGATCGCTGGATGCGTGTCGTTCAATTGAAACGTGAAGTATTCGTGCAGCGTTTCGATCGGCATTCTTCTTTGTTCATGATGAGTCCGGATCACATCTTGCAGCGAACAAGACACGAAAAAGAACTGCTGCTCTAACCGCAATTGTTTTCCTTGGACTTGCTCATCGTTTGGATAAAGCACCTTTGACAAGTTCTCGGAAGCCATTTTGCTGCCCACTGCACCGTAGTAGTTCCCGGAGTTAAACGCTGCGAAGTCAAAAGACTCGACCGCTTGGGCTGACCAGAGCCGTAAGGTGTTTGCAGTGTCCGTTTTGTAGCCGAGAATCGGTGTATCGTAGGGAACTCCCTTTAAGACACGATTGGGAATCCATCTGACACGGTTGCGCCCCTGCTCATCGGTGTAGCGCTCAGTCCATCCACCGAGTTGAATTTCGACTGCCCATTCTGGTCGCGCTAGTTCCCAGGGATTGCCGTTTTTCAGCCATTTGTCGGTAATTTCAACTTGCCAGCCGTCGCGGATATCCTGATCAAAAATGCCAAACTCATAGCGAATTCCGTAGCCGATCGCGGGAATTTCTAATGTCGCCATCGAATCGAGATAACACGCCGCTAATCGTCCCAAACCGCCATTGCCTAATCCCGGTTCTTCTTCTTGCGCCAGCAGTTCATCAAAATTCAATCCCAACTCTTGCGTTGCTTGCCGCATTTGATCATAGATATCTAAGTTGATCAAATTGTTGCCCAGATGCGGCCCCAACAAGAATTCTGCCGAGAGATAGCACACTTGGCGCGGCTGTACTTTTGTGTAGGTTTGCGTGGTGATTAGCCAGCTTCGGAGTAAGCGATCGCGTACCGTATAGGCTAACGCCATGTAGTAATCATTCAGCGCCGCGATTTCTGGAAACTTCCCTTGGACATAAAACAAGTTATTCAGAACTGATCGTTTGAGCGTGTCCACATCGAGTCCGGTGCGATCGTCGCGAAGTAGCTCGTCTGTGGTTGGAAGTTGAATCTCTTCGGCTTGCATAAGTTTGGCGCGGTAATAGAACGCTCGGATAAAAAATTAGTTTTACAAGAAATGACAGACTGCCGATACGGTAGCAAAAAAAGCTATTGTTCAAACCATAAATCATCCTTAAGTCGGAGCAGTTAGGTAAGCCGCCCAATTCACAATCAACCCCAGTTCAGAATCAGTCCCAATTCACAATCAGCAAAGGTTTGAACTTAGAGATTTATTCCACGGTTGCGAAAGTAGTGGACAATGAACTTGCCAGCTAAAACTTTGACGTGAGAAAAGAGAGCTACTGGAATGACCCTTAACACCGTGACAACACAGCCGTTTTCCGATCAAAAGCCTGGAACTTCTGGCTTGCGGAAACTCGTAACGGTCTTTCAACAACCCCACTATCTTGAAAATTTCGTTCAGGCGATCTTCGATAGCATTGGTGATTTTGCCGGACAAACACTGGTCTTGGGGGGCGATGGTCGCTTTTATAACCGTCAAGCGATTCAAATTATCTTAAAAATGGCAGCTGCGAATGGATTTGGAAGAGTGAAAGTCGGTCAGGGCGGAATTCTTTCAACGCCTGCGACTTCTGCTGTAATCCGCAAATACAATGCGTTCGGCGGCATCATTCTCTCAGCCAGCCACAATCCCGGCGGAGCGGATGGCGATTTTGGAATTAAGTACAACATTGGAAATGGCGGCCCTGCTCCAGAGAAAGTTACTGAAGCAATTTACGATCGCAGTAAAACCATCACCGAATACAAAATTTTCGACGCTCCGGATGTCAATTTAGACATTCTTGGAACCACTCAACTGGAAAAGATGACCGTTGAAGTGATTGATTCAGTGATTGATTATGCAGCACTGATGGAATCGCTGTTTGATTTCGATCGTATCCGCCAATTATTCACAGGCGGCAAGTTTCGGATGTGCATGGATTCGCTTCATGCGGTGACAGGATCTTATGCTCACGCGATTTTCGAGCAGCGTTTGGGCGCACCCAAAGGAACCGTGCAAAATGGTATACCGCTCGAAGATTTTGGCGGCGGACATCCTGACCCGAACTTGGTGTACGCGCATGATTTGGTCGAAGTGATGTTCGGAGAGAATGCACCGGATTTCGGGGCGGCTTCGGACGGAGATGGCGATCGCAATATGATTTTGGGTCGTCGCTTTTTTGTCACACCGAGCGATAGTTTGGCGGTTCTAGCGGCAAATGCCACCTTAGTTCCGGGATATCGGAACGGAATCGCAGGAATTGCTCGATCGATGCCCACTTCGCAAGCGCCCGATCGCGTGGCGGAAAAACTCGGAGTCGATTGCTATGAAACGCCGACCGGATGGAAGTTTTTCGGGAATTTGCTCGATGCGGGGAAAGTTACACTCTGTGGCGAAGAAAGTTTTGGCACCGGATCGAATCACATTCGCGAAAAAGACGGATTGTGGGCGGTATTGTTCTGGTTAAATATTTTGGCAGTGAAGCAGCAATCGGTTGAAGAATTGATGCGTGAACACTGGCGGACTTATGGACGAAACTACTATTCTCGTCATGATTATGAAGCGATCGACAGCGATCGGGCGAACACATTAATTACTCAACTGCGAGACAAATTGCCAACGCTAAAAGGTCAGAAATTTGGTAGTTATGAAGTCGCTTACAGTGATGACTTTAGTTATACTGACCCGATCGATGGCAGTGTGAGTCAGAAACAAGGGGTTCGGATTGGCTTTACCGATGGTTCGCGGATTGTGTTCCGACTGTCGGGAACGGGAACTCAGGGCGCAACCTTGCGACTGTATGTAGAGCGGTATGAGGCTGATCCAGCAAAACACAATGCTGATCCACAAGATGCACTCTCGGACTTGATTCAGATTGCGGATTCGGTGGCTCAGATTAAGTCGTTGACTGGAATGGACAAACCGACGGTGATTACTTGAGGGTTAGTCGATTACCCGATGGAGCTTCGCCCCCTAAATCCCCCATGAATGGGGGACTTTGAAGATCAGAGAATTTCTTCAGTTTGGGGAATTTCTCCTTTCTCTTGGTCCCCCACTTGTGGGGGATTTAGGGGGCTAAAAATAACCCAAACGCAGCGGCAAAACCCTAATGTCGCCCAAACGCAATTCTTCTCTACCCGATATGACTCGTCGCATTCTCGCCCCCCTTGCAAGCCTGCTTCTCACGCTCACAACTGCGATCGCACCTGCACAAAGCCTTACAGTTCCGATTGCCACCTCCGAAGCTCGAATTCGTCAGCGACAGGAACAATTAAACCTCATCACACCCGCAGCTTACGATTTGACGCGCTACCCAGTCGTAGACGCAAACGAAACTCACTGGCGCAAACTCCTCTGGGCAACGGCAGTGATTGAGCCGCAAGATACTTACATCCGAGAGACGATCGCCCAAATTCTCACCCTCACGCCACAAAATCTCACACCTGCTCAAGCCCGTACCGTCGAAATGGCGCTACAGGTCGGGACACAGCTTTATCTCAGCAAGCCGACTCCGAACTTACAGCAAAAATTCATTCAAACGATCGCCCAAAGTTCCAATCCCCGATGGGTTGCGATGTCTCTGTCTGCACTGGCAAAATCAGGCACGAGTGTAACAGAGCAACAACAGTTAATTAACTTCATTGCACAACGCTTTCCACGCTGGTCTGAGAATGTAAGCCTTTACACAACAATTACAGAACTCACAACACCGACGCGCACCCCACCGATTAGAGATTTACTCGCCTGGACGATCGTTCCGAATCAACAGCAGCTTTATGTTTTTTGTAATCGCGATCGTTCTCAATTGTGTTCCGCTTTTCTCAAAGATCAGCGAGGGCGATTTGTGCGGGAAAATGGGCGACTGTGGACGATGCCATTGTTAACGCGATCGCTGCATAATCTCTCCTGGAATTTCTCACGCGGCTACACTCCGCAAGGTATTTACCGCATCGAAGGAACGATTCCACAACCTGATACAGATTTCTTTCGTGCCTATGGCTTTTATTCCTTAGTCCAGCTATTTGCGCCGCTTGAACCCGGAGTCAAAGAATTCATTCCCGGACGCAAAGGAACACTAGCTGGAAAGCTGGATGGATATAACGCATTACTGCCTCCAAGCTGGCGCAGCTATTTTCCAATTCAAGCAAGTTACTGGGCGGGAATGGCTGGACGCAACTTGTTTAGAATTCACGGAAGCGGAGAAAATCCAAGCTTCTTTACCAACAATCAGCGCTACCCGCAAAGTCGCGGCTGGAATCCTGCGATCGGCTGTCTTTCTGCACTGGAACTCTACGACAGCAACGGACGACTGCGATCGGCTCATATGCCCGGATTGTTAAATAAGCTCGGAGCAAAACCAACCGGATATCTAATTGTTGTAGAATCACCCAACACCACTGCTGCGATTTCTGCTCAGATTGAAGCCCTTTCCCGTTGAGCTTATGCGTATCTTTAATGCTTTAACATTAGTTCGACGAAATTCTTCGCTTCGTTTCGGTCGTCTTCTGCCCCCTAAATCCCCCATGAATGGGGGACTTCAAGCCCGTTCTACTTCAAAATCCCCCATTCATGGGGGACTTAGGGGGCTACCCAGATTCAACACCGTAGCGAATCCTTTCTGTACTACTCTCCTCTCCCTTGCTGTCATCGCTGGAACGGCTCAAGTCTCAGTCGCTCAATCTGCCGCAGACTATCGCCAACGAGGAATTCAGTACCGCAATCAAGAACAATTCGAGAGCGCGATCGCAGCCTTTGAAAAAGCCGTTGAACTCGATCCCAAAAACCTTGCAGGTCGGATTGGTCTAGGTTGGACATTGCACTTGGCGAATCGTCGCCCAGAAGCAATTGGTATGCTACAAAGTGCGATTCTCTACAATCCATTCAACATTGAGACCTTTAATGCGCTGGGGATTGCCTATCTGGTAAATGGCGATCTTTCTCAGGCTGTAGCGACACACACTTGGGCAACCATGCTCAATCCAAACAATGAAATCCCTTACTACAATCTGAGCTTATCTTATGAGAGATTAGCAATGTATGATTGGTCGATCGAATGTGCGAAACGCGCTGCTGAACTAGAACCAAACAATCCGCACCCTTGGATTGCACTCGCTATTGCTTATCAAGGTCAGGGCGATAAAGTCTCTGCTCAACAGATTTTTCAGCAAGCGATTACTGTTGATCCGAGATATGGCGATCGTAGCTCTCTCACCTATCTTGCCAGAGCAGGCTTTAGCTCAGAGCAAATCAAAACTGCCCAGCAACTTCTTGCAGCCAAGTAACTATGCAATTTACCTACCACACACCACAACACACCGATGAGATCAAGCAATTAGGCAAGATTCTAACCCAATGTTTTAATGCTCTTCCATCTGATGAAGCTGCTTACCTCAATCGGATCGGCATCGAGAACACTCGAATCTTACGCATCAATGACCAAATTGGGGGTGGATTGGGCTTACTGCATCTAGGACAGTGGTACAACGGTGCAAACATTCCAATGGTGGGCGTGGCTGCCGTTGGTATTGCACCGGAATATCGCGGCAAAGGAACAGCGATCGCGCTCCTGCAATCCGTTCTGCAAGAACTCCATACCAAAGAAACGCCAATCTCAGTCTTATTCTCGGCGGCTCAACCTTTGTATCGTAAAGCGGGTTACGAACAGGCGGGAACGCTTTGTCATTGGGAAGTTTCAACGGCGAGTATTCAGAGCAAACAACATACATTAGAGGTGCGATCGCTTAGCTTAGACTCTGAGATGTTTGCTGAACTGTACAATCAGCAAGCTTGCTTGAATCAAGGATTTCTCGATCGCAATACTGTGATGTGGGAAATGATCAAGCATTCTGAGTCCCCGATGTATGCTTATCAGTTTGAGAACGAAGGGTATATCATTTTTCAACAGCAACAGGATTGCTTGATCATCAGAGATTGGGTGTTATTAACCCCTGCGGCTGTCAAACAGTTCTGGACATTCCTAGCAAATCATCTATCCCAGATCGATCGCGTTGAATGGAAGAGTGCCTCAGTTGATGCTTTGAGCTTATGTTTACCGGATCAAACTGCCAAAGTTAAATGGATAAAGCCCTGGATGCTCCGAATTGTTCATCTACAAAGAGCGCTAGAATTACGAAACTATCCAGACATCAACGCTGAACTTCATTTAGACATTCAAGATGCGATGTTGCCCAACAATCAAGGTAAGTTCATTCTGAGCGTGGAGAATGGTCGTGGTACTGTAACATCCGGTGGACGCGGAGAACTACAGCTTGAGATCCGATCGCTTTCACCCCTCTACACTGGACTATTCACCGCAGAACAATTAGCACTCGCATCACTCCTCACTGGAACACCCGAAGCCATTCAAACTGCGACTCAAATCTTTGCCAGCCCTACCCCGTGGATGCCAGATTTCTTTTAGCGTTTCCGCAGAATGGTAGGATTAACCACGTAGTTTGTCTTTGCTGCCGTTATGTCTTCTGCGATCGAGCTTCGTGTCACCGATACCCACCATGATTTAGTGATCCAGCGTCCGGCTGGAGGTGTCTCGCTGCAAGGTCGAATTCGCATTCCCGGAGACAAATCGATTTCGCATCGTGCCTTGATGTTGGGAGCATTGGCGCAAGGAGAAACTATCATTCGAGGCTTGTTGTTAGGCGAAGATCCGCGCAGTACAGCCGAATGTTTTCGCGCAATGGGAGCGGAAATTTCGGAGTTGAACACCGAAGAAGTCCGGGTGAAAGGGATCGGATTGGGCAATCTGATTGAACCCGTAGATGTTCTGAATGCGGGTAATTCTGGGACAACTTTACGATTAATGCTCGGAATTCTGGCATCTCATCCCGATCGCTTCTTCACTGTCACCGGAGATAGTTCACTACGATCGCGCCCGATGTCCCGCGTGGTCAAACCCCTTCAGCAAATGGGCGCACAAATTTGGGGACGCAAACAAAATTCGCTTGCACCGTTAGCAATTCAGGGACAAGCCTTAAAACCGATTCACTATCATTCGCCGATCGCGTCTGCTCAGGTGAAATCCTGCATTCTTTTAGCAGGACTCATGACTGACGGACAAACCACAGTGACAGAGCCAGCTTTATCGCGGGATCACAGTGAGCGAATGTTACGGGCATTTGGAGCCGATCTGACAGTTGATCCTGAAACAAATAGTGTGACTGTGACCGGACAGGCAAAGCTTACCGGACAAACTGTGATTGTTCCGGGTGATATTAGTTCGGCTGCATTTTGGCTGGTCGCGGGTGCGATCGTGCCCGGCTCTGATTTGACGATCGAGAATGTGGGCATCAATCCCACCCGCACCGGAGTTCTGGAAGTTCTTGAGCGCATGGGAGCAGATATTACGATCGAAAATTCCCGCGAAGTCGCAGGCGAACCTGTAGCAGATCTGCGGGTGCGTCACAGCAAATTGAAAGCTTGTGAAATCTCTGGCGATGTGATTCCGAGATTGATTGATGAAATTCCCATTCTTGCGGTCGCTGCGGTGTTTGCTGAAGGAACCACGATCGTTAAAGATGCTGAAGAACTGCGGGTAAAAGAAAGCGATCGCATCACCGTCATGGCAACTCAACTGAATCAAATGGGTGCATCGGTTCGCGAACTTCCCGACGGCATGGAAATCACCGGAGGAACCGCGCTGAAAGGAACCGAAGTCGATAGCTATACCGATCACCGAATTGCGATGAGTTTAGCGATCGCGGCTTTGAATGCTGCTGGTACAACCACGATTCACCGAGCAGAAGCGGCGGCGATTTCTTATCCTGACTTCACGGCAACGCTGCAACGAGCGATCGCACGATGAATTTTGAAATTATTGGCGAAATTGATGACATTGAAACCATTGCAAACGGAAAAGGAATTCGAGACCTTGCTCGACTGCGGAAACAGTAGGGCAAGGCGAAGTGGCGAAAATTAAAAGGAACAGCGATGATTAGGTTAGAGAGCGGAGATGTTCGTCTAGCTGAGCTACATTGGTATGAAGCGCATGGAATTGGACGCAAGGAAATAAAACGTAAACGCTACTTGGATTAGAACCATGCAAGAAGAAACACCAAAATTTGCAATTTGCATTAAAAACGAAGGTTATCCAGCCTCTTTAGAGCTTCATAAGCTGTATCGCATTGTTCCGGACGCGAGTGCGACCAGAGACGATGATATTCGGATTATTGACGAGAGCGGAGAAGACTATTTGTATCCTGCAAGCTATTTTTTAGAGATTGATTTGCCAAGCACAACAAAAGATATCCTTCTGAAGATGGTCTAAGAAACGGTAATTTTTTGCAATCGGCTTGCAATTTCAATCGTTGTTTGATTATCGTCTGAGTAGCGCAACCTTGGTGAACCTCATGTCTACTCAACGGCATCAACACGCGATCGTGATCGGTGGCAGTATGGCTGGACTGCTTGCGGCTCGTGTTTTATCGGAACAGTTTGAGCGGGTGACGATCGTCGATCGCGATCAGCTTCCTCTCAGCGCAGAACCGCGTCGGGGTGTTCCACAATCCGTTCAGCCTCATGTGCTATTTTCCAAAGGCTACCAAATTCTAGAAGAATTGTTTCCGGGCATTGGAGAAACACTTGCGGCTCGTGGTGCAGTTGAATTTGATTGGGGCAAGGATTTTCTGTACTTTCAAAAAGGCAACTGGACACCCACAACAGAGACACCGATCGGGCTAAAATCTTACACTTGTACTCGCCCACTGCTTGAAAGTACAGTTCGACAACGAGTCAGCAGTCTTCCGAATGTTGAGCTTTTACAAAATCAGCGAGTGATTGGATTGTGGGGCAATGCGACTTCGATTCAGGGCATCAAACTGCAACAAGGAAGTCTATCGGCTCAGCTAGTGGTAGATGCGAGTGGTCGGAGTACCCACTTGCCGGAGTGGTTGCAAGATCTGGGTTTGGCTCCGCCGCCGATGACCGTCGTTGATCCTGGATTGGGCTATGCAACTCGTCGTTACCGCATTCCCGCTGAGGCTCTACCGGATGCAAAGATTGTCTTGATTAGTCAAGAAGCTCCAGATCAACCGCGTTTGGGATACTTAGCACAGGTAGAAGCGGATCAATGGATTGCAACTTTGGGTGGTTATGGGCGGGACTATCCACCTCTCAACGATCAAGGCTTTGTGAAATTTGCTCAAACTTTGTCTGACTCTGCGTTTTACCAAGCGATCGTTCATGCAGAGCCGCTTTCTGAAATTCAGGCACATCGAGCTACGGTCAATCGACTGTATCACTACGAGAACACTAAACTACCGGATGGTTTAATCGCGCTTGGAGATGCTGTGTGTGCGCTCTGTCCGATTTATGGTCAAGGAATGACAGTTAGTGCGATGTCGTCGCTGGTATTGCGTCGCTGGCTTCAGCGATCGCGAAACTCAACGTTCAAAGGCATGAGTTTTCAGAAGCAGCTCGCCCGGAGTAATGCGTTTCCTTGGTCAATTGCGACGGGTTCCGATTCTAAGTTCTCGACGACGAAGGGCGCGATTCCTCCAAGTTGGGCAGGAGAATTGTTTCAAGCTTATGCCGATCGACTTGCTGTTCGCGCTCAAAACGATGTTGACCTGCACCTACAATTTCTGCAAATCGGGCATATGTTAAAGTCTCCCGGTCTGTTGTTTCATCCTCAATTGATACTGAAAGCATTATTGTCGGTTTAGATGCAGCTTAGAAGAATAAGCTTCTCCGGTATGAACCATAATGGTAATAATCTGAAAGTTGATCGCGCTTGCTTCTCCTGGTTTTGCTCCAGTTCCCGCATTTACCGGATAAGCTGGAAAACAAGCCCCGCTTAAACTCAAGCGAATTGCACTCCCTTTCGGAATGCAAATACAGGTGGGCTGCAATGGGATTTGACATAGGGAAAGTTCAGGACGATCGCTGCTCAAATATCCTTGTGTAAAGTTCATTACACTACCATTCGGTTTGACTTCAGACAATACAGCACATAGATCAAAGCTGAGTGAATTAGAACTTGCATAAATCTCAACAATACTCTCACCGATTAAATGCAAATCAGCTTCTAAGGGTGCAGTTGTGTAGGTGAGGACATCACTGCGAGCATCAATGCTAGAACGATCGAACGATCCACAAGGATAAGCCACATGACCGCCCAAAGCCGGAACAGGTCGCCACGGATCATGCACGATCACATCGATCGCAGCTTCGGAAACTTGATTCTTTAACTGTCCGTCGCGATCGTCCATTCCCGCCAATCCAGTGCTACTTAGATGCAATGTGGTTCGATTGCTCCTGGGAAATTTAGAGAACGATCGCCACTTATTGCTCCCCATTTCAAACAATTGCACAGGTGAATCGTTTAGCTCTTTATCTTTGAGCCAATGATCAAACCAGCGAATCTGAGCGCGATCGCAAAAACTCACGGCATTCGCGCCATAGTCGATCGCGCCAACTTTGCGGCCCCAAGGTAGATGTGCCCACACTCCAACAATCAAATGCGCTTGCTTCGAGGATAGATACGATCGCAAGGTTCCCCGCATGTAAGTATCAAACCAACCTCCGATGTAGAGCATTGGAATATCAATTGCGCTCACATCAACGGTTAATTTCTGCCAATAAGAATCAGTTGGCTCAGAACGATCGAGCCAAGTTTGATAGTAAGCATCATAGTGAGCAAACTTCTGAATTAACTCTGGACGGGCGGGAATACGATCGCTCAACGGCAGATTTTTTGCGGCTCTAGATAGTTCTAAAAATGCGGATTCATCTCCCTTGAGTCGCGCTGTTTCTGCTGCCAGTTGAATTGCCCAACCTAAGTTCGCAAACAGACAAAATGCGCCATTCTCATATGCCCAGTCGTGATACACATCTGGAGCTAACATTGCTGGACAAATAGCTTTCAGTGCTTCCGGGCGGTTTACTGCGGCATAGAGTTGTGTCATTCCCTGATAAGAGAAGCCGTACATTCCAACCTTGCCGTTACTGCGGGGCAAACTTGCCGCCCAATTTACCGTCTCGAAACCGTCCTCAATTTCGTTCTCAAACAGCTTAAATTCGCCTTCTGACGTGCCTCTCCCCCGCACATCTTGAATCACTACAATATACCCTTGGGAGGCGTACCAAACGGGATGTGCATAAACGACCGTAGATGCGATCGCTCGCCCATACGGCTGCCGCATTAACAACACCGGAAACGTTCCTTCTGCATCTGGATAGTACACATCAGCATCAAGGCGGACGCGAACACTTTGTGAAGCGGAGCTACCGCGCGTGTACATCGAAACGGATTGCTTCGGCAAAACCTTCATCAATCGAACCTGTTGATTACTCTATCCATACGATAAGTGGGGAACAGGTGAACGCCGCAACACCGCTAGATCTTCTTCATCCAGTTGAGCAGGTGTGCCGCTGCGAATTAGTTCTGCAAAATCTTCGTTCGGAATCATGATACACAAGGCGTACAGTCGCTCAGATCCCGTATTGCAAACTTCGTGAATTCCGGTCGGAGGCACAAGCAAACTATCGCCCGCTCGAATTGGCACTTCTTTCCCGTCACAAATCGCGATCCCTTCGCCTTTAAGCACAAAGAACATCTCGACCGCCAGTTGATGACGGTTCGGTGGCGTTTTTCCACCCACATCAAAGATCTCAACACAAAGCGTTAGAGAAAAATTCGCGATCGCCGGATCAAACACGATCGCGAGACGATTGGTATCGTTTGGACTGATCCGATACGCCTGATACTCGGTCGGGGATTTGACGACTGGAATAACACAAGACTCTTCCATCGAATCATCCTCAGCGTGAAGGTTATTTGTAATTTATAGTTCGCAATCCGTAATTTCTGTTTATTTATTACGGATTACGAACTATAAATCGCTACTGCACTTGAGGAAGGTTGCCATTGCTAAACCAGACGGTACTCTGAGTTCCATCGGTACTTGTCCAGCGAATATCAGAGAAACCATCGCCGTTGTAGTCGCCGATCGTCGGTTGAAATCCGGCCGACTGAGTGGCGATCGGCGATATCTTTAGCGCTGTTCCAGAGAGCCACACCTGATTAACTCCGCTGCTGGGATTGCGAACGAGAAAATCAGTCTTGCCATTGCCATCAAAATCAGCCGTCTTGATGACAAAATCGCGACTGCGACCGGGAAGCGAAAACTGGAACGACAGTGGCTGCAAGTCGGTTGACCAGACCCAGAGCTGATTTTGTCCAGTCAGGCGATCGCGCCAAAATACATCACTGCGCCCGTCACCATTAAAATCAATAATTTCTGCGCTCGAAGTGGGAGACTTGGAGCGAGTGCTTTCGACTTTAATGGCTAAAGTTTCCAGATCAATCGTGGCAACGGCGTTCTCTCCAGTTAGAGAATTGCGCAGAAACAAATCGGTTTGCTGATCGTTGTTAAAATCTGCGATCGCGATTTCCCAACCTGCACCAATCTCACCGCTGGATTGCTTAACGCGCTGAGTGCCATTCATCAGCCAAATGTTGTAGTCTCCGGTGGTGGAGTTGTACCAGAAGAAATCGCTTTTGCCGTTGGCATCAAAATCTCCGATCGTTTCTGTCCAATTGCCTTGTAAGGTTTCGAGACAGGATTTGGCTTGAATCGAAGTGCCATTGATCAGCCAAACTTCGGTGTCTCCGGTTTTTGTGTTGCGCCAAACTAAATCTGTTTTGCGATCGCCGTTAAAATCGCCGAACTTCGAGGGTTGCCAATCCCTGGACTTGCCAGAGAGAGAGCTTGAACCGAGCGATCGTAGCCCATCAATCAATGTAATTTGTGAGACACCCGTATTCGGATTGAAACTAAAGATATCCGTGCGACCATCAGCATTAAAATCAGGAATTTTTAGAGGATTTAAAGTATTAGGAATCGCCATACTGCATTCTCTTATAGGAAACTGCGACACCTCAATATGTCTGCATTCTAAAATTTCTGCAACAAGAGAGTGGTTTCATAGACATATAGCACTATGGCGATTAACCTGTCGATACCGAGGTTAGGCTATCTTAATCCCGTTCAAAAGCTGGATCGAATGACTCACGAATCCGAAACATTGCTTTACGTTATACAGCGTTGCTTGCAGGCAGAACTCTGGAGAGGTGGTAGCGGTGCAGTCTTCGAGCAAGATGCAGTCATATCCGAGAAAATTCGCATCTTGTAGAGTTGCCATCACACACTGATCCGCATTTACACCAGCGAAAAACAGCGTCGTTTTCCCCGAATTTCGCAGAATACTATCCAGAGGAGTATCCCAAAATCCGCTCATGCGATATTTGTCAATTTTGATGTCCGCGTCGATCTGTTTGAGTTCATCGACGATCGCGGCTGCCCAACTATCCTTTTCCAGCACCGGAGCCTGATTGTTCGGCAGGGGATCACCGAGTCCGACTCCAGTTCCAGTAGGGTTGTACACATGACGAGTCGCGGGACTAATGTTGAGCAAATCCGGGCGATTTCCCCAATTGATCCAAACGATCGACATCCCAACTTGGCGCAAAATTGGAAGCAATTGTTGAATCGGCACAATGGGCGATCGAGCCGGAGTGACATCGACTCCAATATGTGAGAGCCAGCCATCCGGGTGACAAAAATCGTTCTGCATATCAACGATCAACAATGCGGATTTTGTCAGATCAAGCCGTAGTGTTTTCGTTGCGGTTTGAAGTGTAATCGGCTGGGGTGGAAGTGGAGGTCGCGTCAGATCGGCGATCGATTCATCGACATACCAGGCATTCGGAGGGACACCAAGCGGGTGCAGGGATGGGTTCATAAGGTGGGGAACTCTGATTACAAATCGTTCTTCTATAGGTACTACAACAGTTTTATATCAAGCTGTTTATCAGAGCACGAATTTAAAGAGCAACATCATTTGCTGTAGGTTCGATTGGCTGAATTTTCTGATACAACTATTCTTAATTCTTGGGCTTGTTCGATTAAATCAAAACTCTAATTCTGTGGATTTAGCAATGCGTTTTTCTACATTAACAGCCTGCACGATCGGGTTAATTTCTGCCTCAAATTCGGTGCAAAAAACAGTGGCTCAAGATGTCGTTGTGCCAGAAGCAATTACCCCGATCGCAACTCAGCCTTCAGTCGCCTCTTCTCAAGCGGTTCCCTCTGCCGTTGTTGAAGCCCCTCGCCCGACTCCAGAATTTTCTCGTAAATCGAGCCAGGTCGCTCAGTCGATTGTGCCCCCTCAAGCCCAACCGCCGCGATCTCAGCAAACGCCGCCTCGATCGCCTAGTCCGGCATCCCCAACGCCACCGGATGTCGTGCTGACTGCAACCGATGTGCAAATTGTCGGTGCCTCTGCCGAACTCCAGCAACTTGTCCGCGCTCAGATCCAAACGCAGCCTGGAGGCAACGTCAGCACCGCCCAACTTCAGCGCGACATCGCCACGATCCTAGAAACGGGCTTGTTTAGTACCGCTACCTTTACCACTCGCACCAATCCCAACGGATTAAGCGTCGTCTTTCAGGTGCAACCCGCGATCGTTCGGGCTCTAAATCTGGTGAATGCTCAGGCGCTGACTCCGACGATCGCCAATCAATTCTTTCAGGCTCAGTTTGGCGCACCCGTTAGTCCAACCGCCATCAATGAAAGCATTCGTCAAGTTAATACTTGGTATCGCCAAAACGGATTTAGCTTGGCGCGAGTGATTGGTGTGGTGCCCAATCGTGAAGGGGTGTTGACCGTAGAAGTGGCAGAAGGTACAGTCTCAAACATTCAAATTCGCTTTACCGACGAACAAGGCAGACCGACCAACGACAAAGGCGAACCGATTCGCGGCAGAACCAGAGAAAGCTTTTTGCAAACTCAAATTCAACTAAAGCCGGGGCAAATTTTCCAAGAGTCCGCTGCCCGTCAAGACCTGCAACGCATTTTACAAACGGGATTGTTTACCAACGGGCGCATTTCTCTTGAAGGCGATGCCCGTCGCACAACGGTTGTCTATAACCTCACCGAAGCCCGTAGCCGCGCCCTAAACGTTAGTGGTGGAATTAACGACGACTTAGGCGTATTTGGCAGTTTCAGCTACAACGACAACAACTTTAACGGAGTCGGACAGCAACTCGGCGGCAATGTCTCGGTTGGAACTCGTGATGTTCAGTTTGATGGGCGATTTGTCAGTCCCTATCGTGAGACTGAGCCGGACAAATTAGGCTACAGCGTCAGTGGTTTTCGGCGACGCGGAATTTCGCGGGTGTTTGACGACGACACCAGCCGATTAGCGAACGGCGATCGCGTCCGGGAAGGTCGCTTCGGTGGAACCGTGGCGGTGAATCGTCCGATCGGGGAGGGTTGGAACGGAACCTTAGGGGTGAACTATACGCGGGTGAGTTTGCGGGATCAGGGTGGAAATGTGGTGAGGCGCGATCGCAATGGTGCGCCGCTGTCATTTAGTGGCACGGGAATTGATGATGTGACGACGGTGAATTTTACGGCGGTGCGCGATCAGCGAAATAATCCCGTCGATCCGTCAAGCGGCTCGATCTTATCGCTGACGACCGAGCAATCGATCCCGATCGGGCGGGGCAGCATTCTTTCCAATCGTCTGCAAGCGAACTATTCGCAGTATATTCCGGTGAATTTCTTTAATCTGGAGAAAACGCAGAACCAGCCGGAAGTGTTGGCGTTTAATGTGCAGGCGGGAACGACGATCGGGGATCTGCCGCCGTACAATGCGTTTTCGCTGGGAGGTGCAAATTCGGTGCGGGGATATGATATTTCCAAACTAGGGATTGGTCGCAGTTTCGTGTTGGCTTCTGCGGAATACCGTTTTCCGATTTACAGCATCATCGGCGGGGCGGTCTTTGCGGATTTTGGGTCGGATTTGGGGTCAGCGAATTCGGTGTTAGGAGCGCCAGGGGAAGTGCGGGGATTGCCGGGAACGGGATTTGGATTCGGGGTTGGGCTTCGGCTGAAGTCGCCTTTGGGGACAATTCGAGCGGGGTATGGAATTAATAACCAGGGTGAAAGCCGACTTCAGTTTGGGTTTGGGGAGAAGTTTTAAGAGGCTTAGGGTTGGCGAAAGTTTTGCTTCGGGTTGATCGGCTGATTGCCCCCTAAATCCTCCACGAGTGGGGGACTTTGAGAAAATTGAGATTTGCCACATTTGTTGGGTGGTTGAATGAGGTACGAACCTGAAGCAAACCTTAAGTTGCGGACTTCCACGTTCCATGAAAGCCGATCGGGATCACTTCGGGTAAGCCTAATCGACACACAGGCTGATCGTTTAAACGATCGCTATCGAAAACCCAAACTTCACTCTGATCGCGATTGCCATCGTAAACAACGGTGATAATCCAACCTTGATTGGCATCGATCGCGTCCGGTGCGTAAATCGGCTCCATCGGGTAGCAATTCTCACCGCAATCTGCTTCAACCAATGCTCCGGTTTTTTGATCAAATCGAGCGATCACGCCCAAGATTTCTTTCGCTGCATCGGCATTCCGACGATGCAGCGAAAGATAGGTCTGTTGCCAGGATTGCCCAACCTCTACGGGTTTGACAACTGGAAATTCACAATGTCGATCGAGCAATTCCTGCTGCTCCAACACCTTTCCAGTGAGTGGATTAACTCGAATTTGCCAGAGTGTCGATCGTGCTGATGTCTGAGTTTTTCCGGTTGCCACTTGTCTGAAATATTCGTTTGTGTTGAAGTCAGCGTAACGAATCACATCAACCACAGCGTTTCCATCACGATCGACGCAAGCATTGCCAAAGTGCCATTGATACCAGGGATCGGTTTCGCCTTGGCTAATCAGTTTTAGAGTTTGACGATCGAACACCAAGACCTGAGTTCCTTTCTCTGGTTTCCAGTCAAACGAGTCGCTAAAACTCTTCAGCCGAGTTAACAACAGCAACGGATTTACTCGCACAGGCGGAATGAAGAACAAGAGATACTGTCCTGCCATGACAAAATCATGAATCAGCGGAACTCCATCTAATTTGTGACTGTCCTGTTGTTGTAGCTTGCCGTTGGCATCTATGCGGTACAGATTGAGAATCGTATCTTTCCCGAAGCTGACTCCGAAATTATAAAAATCGCCTGTCTGCGGATCGCGTTTTGGATGTGCGGAAAATGGCAGCGAATCGGATAAGCCTCCCAAATTATCAAGGCTGCGGGTTTGGAGGGTTTCGAGATCGAGCGCATAAGGATGTCCGCCTTCCCAAAGTGCGAGGAGTCGATCGTTCAACGCTAACACCGAAGTATTCGCCGCATTCTTCAATCCTTTAGTGAAGCGATCGATCAGTCCTCCGGGTGGCAACATTCCATATCCGGTGTACATCAACCGTCCAGCGCGTTCTTCGTCGAGAAATTCTGGCGTTTCAACATAGCGATACACACCTGTTGCGCCTGTTTGATCAAAATGCACTCTCAAGATTGCACCATCGCCATCAAACCAATGTCCAACGCGAGTGTTACCCCGCTCTAATCGAGCTGGGCCATTGCGATACAAAGAACCGCGTAATCCTGCGGGAATTGCACCAGAAAGGAGCGGAAGTGTTGTTGGCGCAAATCCTTTTGCTGTATGTAAGACTGATTGATTCCAGGTGTACGATGCCTCTGGCGCAGGAAAACCTGTTCGTGTTGCAGCTACCATAATTCTCTCAATTTAACGATCTTCTGTCTTTGAGTTCGACAGAATGTCGTGTGTCCCTAATACAATCGTACAGCCTTGTTCTTTGGCAGAATCAAGTTCTAGAACTGTATGCAAATCACTCCGATGTCGGGACTGTCTGATACAATGAACGGCGTTGTCAACTAGATGTACATCCTTTGAGCCAATCGATCGATGATCTACCCAAGGTAGACGATTTTCTACAAGAACTTGCCACGATTCAGCAAACAGGGTCGAAGCGGATCGCGATTTTGGGATCGCGTCACGTTCCGATTACGCATCAAACCTTGATCGAACTGATGACCTATGCCCTAGTGCTAGAAGGGAATCGGATTATCACTTCCGGTTCTACGGGAACCAATTTCGCCGCGATTCGGGGAGCGCTACGGGCTGATCCATCGATGCTGACGGTGATTTTGCCGCAAGGACTCGATCGCCAGCCGCGCGAATCGCGTGAGCAGCTTGAAACGGTGATGCACCTGGTTGAATGCCCAGAGAATAATTCTTTATCATTGGGTGAAGCGAGTGCGCTGTGTAACCAGGAAATTATTTCGCGCTGTCAGCAATTGATTTCGTTTGCGTTCCACGACAGCCATACCTTGCTGCAAACCTGCCGCGATGCCGAAGATCAGCGTAAAGTTGTGACCCTGTTCTATTTTGATTAACTTATGCTGTTTGGACTCTCTGTTCCAAGTCTGCTGTTGATTGCGATCGCCGTTGCGGTCGTGTGGATTTACTTACCGTTTTTGGTCGTGGCATACGGACGAGTGCAAATCGGCTACAGCAAAGAGATCATGGCGGCTCCTCGCGCTGCGTTTGACAAGCTTCCAGACTATGCAAAACGCGCAACCTGGGCCCACCAAAACGCCCTCGAAGCCTTCCCGATTTTTGCTGCGGCTGCACTGATGGCGTATGTCACCAATCAGACTTCTGAAATCGCAGGATGGGCGGCGATCGTGTGGATTACTGCACGATTTTTGTTTCCGGTTTTTTATATTTTGAACATTCCAACTTTGCGATCGCTGATGTTCGGAATTGGTTCGATTTGCAGCTTTACGCTAATCGGATTAAGCTTGATCAGCACGCTTTAATTATTGCTTATGGCTTCTACTTTTTCGTTTGATATTGTTAGCGACTTCGATCGCCAAGAATTGGTCAACGCGATCGATACGACCAAGCGCGATGTCCAGAGTCGCTACGATCTCAAAGACACGAAAACGGAGATCGAACTCGGTGCGGATACGATCACAATTAATACCGATAGTGAATTTACGCTGGATGCGGTGCATACTCTAATGCAGCAGCGAGCAGCAAAGCGCAATTTATCGCTGAAAATTTTTGATTACGGTAAGATTGAGTCCGCGAGTGGAAATCGCGTTCGGCAAGAAATTAAGCTGAAAAAAGGAATTAGCCAGGACATCGCAAAGCAAATTACCAAAATTATTCGCGATGAATACAAGAAGGTTCAAGGCTCGATTCAAGGCGATGCAGTGCGCGTTTCGGCAAAATCAAAAGATGATTTGCAAGTGGTGATGCAACGGATGAAGCAAGAAGATTTTCCGGTGGCGTTGCAGTTTACAAACTACCGATAGGTTGTGGAGTTTCTGCCGTATACATCCATCTTTTTTCCGCTTCGTTGCCATCGGCTTCAGCGCCCTAAATCCCCCAAATTGGGGGGCTTTGAACTTGAAGAAATCATTGCATTAGAACACTCTTTTTTCTTCAAAGTCCCCCAGAATGGGGGATTTAGGGGGCGAAAGATCTCAGCCATCGCAGATCGATCGACCTATTTGTACAAGCTAAAGATCGCCAATTCTGGGGGATGTTGAATATTAGTCATTGGATTCGATTACGTCTTGAATTTCTAGCGGGAAAATCACTGTAAAGGTTGATCCTTCTTGGGGTTGGGAGGAAAGATAAATATTGCCTTTCAAGAGTTCCACGAGACGAGCCACGATCGCCAAGCCCAATCCGGTACTATCAGGCGATCGCATCGTACCAACGCGCTCAAACGGAGCAAACAGTCTGATCTGATCTTCTGGATCAATCCCAATTCCCGTATCCGTCACAGAGATCGCCCAGCGATCGTTGGCTAAAGTGCGACTGGTGATCGTGACGCTGCCAAATTCGGTATAGCGCACCGCATTACTAACTAGATTGACAATGACTTGCTGCAACCGATAAGGGTCAGTGATGACTTCGGCTGGAGCTTGATCCAGTTCAGTGATCAATTGCAAGCCACGATCGTTTGCCAAAGGTTGGATGACTTCTAGAACAGCTTGAATCAAAGCAGGCAGGTCGATCACTTCGGGGATCACCTGCATTTTTCCAGCTTCATAGCGCGAGAGATCGAGCGCATCATTGATCAGACGCAGCAATCGTCGTCCACCCCGTAATACTTTCTCGACATGTTCTAAGCTAGCGATAGAATCTCGTGCTTGTTCTTGTCGAGACTGCCGTAAGAACAAATCTGCATAGCCAATAATCGAAGTGAGCGGTGTTTTCAGTTCGTGAGCGAGAATAGAGAGATTATCTTCACTCGATCGTGCTAATCGCTTCAGCTCGGTAACGGTCATGCTGAGTTGGCTTCGCACTTGTTCCAATTCATCTAACCGTTCAGCAACATAGCTTTTGAAGCATTTTGAAATCGCAAGGTCGATCACCGTATCAATCACCATGACTGCACGAAAAATTTCTTCAGACGTGCCTGTGAGTAGCTCGGTGCGAAGACAGTCGAAAATCGTTTTGCGTAAGAGATGGTACTCTTGGGCGATTTCGCTGGGGTCAAAGCCTTGCGCCGCACGCAGGACACCATGAGAAATACTTGCTTTTGCAACTGTCTCATCATCATCGGCTGCTGTTTGCGACATTGTAATCGCCATTGCTATCAACACATCCTCGATGTGATCCTCGATCGCAGTTCGATTTATAGTCGCTGCACTGCGAATGTGGCGATCGTTTCCTACCGCATCTGCCCAGTTTTGCTTGATGCGATCGATGTTATCTTTCAGCAGTTGGCTAAAATCCTGCATAGCAACGGTTAGAAAGCTTTGAGAATTATCACCAAAAAGGCTATCGAAATTAATCTATCATGCGAGTGAAAGTTACTTCAAAGCAGGAATGTTTGGACGTAGGCACAGATAGGCAAGGGGGCCAAATAGCGGAACAAGCGCAATGACCCAAAAGAACTGAGATTGCTGCATTAATCCCCGTCGCGCCATATCATCACTCAGCAAGGTTGGATAGGGAAACAATAGCGTAAATAGTAAAACTGCCAGCGTCATGCCGTGAATAAATTTATCAGTTAGAAAGGATTGAATAAAAGCGCCCCAGTCGCCAAATAGAATCGCGAACAATAGCAATACCAGAGTACTGATGGTCAGAACGATACCTGTCGATCGCGCATCCAACACCGAGAGTAAGGGATCTTTTTCGCCTGAGAACTGTTCATTCGGTTCGCGCAGTGCAAGATAAGGAATCAACGCAAGCACACCTGATGCGATCGACCCTAGCACAAACGCCCAAGCTGGAATTCGCTGCGTTCTACCATCAGCAAAGATTAGACAGCTATAGATGAGTAGCCAGATTCCAACCATGCTGAATATCGACACGACCACCGGATTGAGTAGCGGAATCTGTCCTGATAACAACGTTTGAATGGGCTGTAGCAAGTTAGAGCGCAGAGGTGGAGCAAACCACAGCACATAGATAATAAATCCAAACCATATCATCCATAAGCCTAGTTTTCGTAGCATTCCCTGCTCCTTATCCATTTGCTTGTGAGCTTCTAAGTTACCTCGAATGACGGTGGGACAGGCATCTTGCTCGTTCTCAAAATTACTCAAGTCCGAGCGAGATGCCTGACCCGCAGGCGCTTTTATGCTAAGGATTCGCCCGCTTGCATCAATAATTCGCCCAACTGCTCGACTTTAACTGCGATGTCTCCAGTCGCATCGGCTGCGGCTTCCGAAGTATCTTCACCCAAATCCATCAGAATCTCTGAAATTGCAGCAACATCGCCATCTGCCAAGGCTGCTTTGAGAGCGCCGAGATCTTCTGATAGATCAGTGCCTTGAAGCTGCTGTTGCCAACTTTCGATCGCTGCAATCGCTTGCTCGATCGGAATCGAGGTCAGTCCGCCCTGAAGTGCCGAAATCGTGGTATCGACATCAATCGTTTTAATCGAGTCTGCCATAATTGATCATCCTAGGTTTTGTAAAAAATTTTCACAATTGCCTCACACCTGTCTCGATTCTTGCAATCTGTCCTTAGAATTCGTCTTCCTTATGAGGGAGATAGGCGATCGCCTGAATTCCTAGCAATTTCATCTAACTCAGTCTTTGGATTGATACATTTCGCACACAAATCTTTATACAGTGAAACGGTTACCTGCCCTGCGTTGATCTGTAATCATGCGACTTCCGACTTCTGCCCGATTGACGCTCAGCCATCTCGGACTCGCTGGTGTGCTGTTTCTAAGTGGCTGTAATCTGATTCCATCTAGCGACGCTCAGCAACAGCCCAATCGCCAGAATCAGCAAGGAGGAGCGGTTGCAGTGGATGCTGCGGTGGCGGAACTGAGTGCTTTAACAGAAGACCGCAGCTATACGGGAACGACTCGCCCCTTTCGTGAGGTTTCGCTACGATCGCAGGCCGAAGGCAGAATTACAGATATTACGGTGAATGTGGGGGATTCGGTGCGGGCAGGTCAGGTTGTGGCTCAGTTAGACGGCACGATCGCCAACTCATCTGTTGCTCAAGCCGAAGCCGAAGTTGCAGCGCGAGAATCGGAGGTTGCGAGCTTACAAGCAGAAGTTGAAGAAGCTCGAACTCAGGTCGAACGAGCACGATTAGAATTGCAGCAAGCGCGATCGGATTATCAGAGACAAGCGCAATTGTTTCGTCAGGGTGCAATTTCAGAGCAACAAACGGAAACGGCTAGAACCCGTGTCGGAACCGCAGAACAAGCATTACGATCGGCAGAAAAACAAGTCGGAAATCGGCAGCAAGCCGTTACCGCTTCAGCTAGGCGAATTACGGTACAGCAAGCGATCGTCAATCAAGAGCGTGAACGTCAGTCTTACAGTGTTCTCACCTCTCCGGTGAATGGCGCAGTGCTAGCGCGTCCAACGGAACCCGGAAACTTAGCTCAACCGGGAACTGAAGTGCTGCGACTGGGTGATTTTAATCAAGTGAAAGTAGAGGTGCAGGTTTCAGAGCGAGAGTTTGCGAATATTCGAGTGGGGCAGAGAGCGCAAGTTCGGTTAGACGCGCTACCGAATCAGACGATCACCGGAGAAGTCACGCGAATTTCACCTGCCGCAGAAACACGAGCGCGATTGATTCCAGTTGAAGTTACCATTCCAAATCCCAATGGCAGAATTGGCAGCGGATTGTTAGCGCGAGTCAGTTTCCAAACCGGAAACGCTCGGCAAGTAGTGGTTCCAGAGACAGCCACGCAAATCGGACAAAGACCGCAGCAATCATCTGATCAAAATCAAGAGCCACCCAAGTCCGCCACGATCTATGTGGTGACTCGATCGGGGGAGCAAGCCACAGTCAGCCCCCGACAAGTGCAGCTTGGCAAACGGGTAAACGGGCAAGTCGAAGTTTTATCAGGCTTGAATGCGGGTGAATCGTTTGTGGTTCGCAGCAGTGGCAAGTTAGAGGCGGGTGCGCCAGTTCGGTTGAGCATTTTATCGCAAGGATAGAAACATGACAGTGCAGAATCCTCCGTCGCGTGGCTTTAGTATTAGCTCAATCGCGATTCGGCGACACATTGCGACCCTGATGCTAACGCTCACTGTGGTCGTGCTTGGCGTTTATTTTCTATCGAGTCTACAAGTTGATTTGCTGCCTTCGATTACCTATCCCCGAATTGGGGTGCGGGTGCGATCGCCCGGAATCTCGCCGGATGTGGCAGTCGATGAGGTGACTCGTCCACTTGAAGAAGCGCTGTCTGCAACAGAAGGTGTCGTTCAGGTTTATTCACAAACTCGCGAAGGACAAGTCAGCGTAGATCTGTTCTTTCAACCGGGAGGAAATATTGACCAGGCGCTGAATGATGCGACGGCAGCGTTTAACCGAGCGCGGGGGAACTTGCCGGATACGATCGAGGAACCCACGCTCTTTAAAGTTGATCCGTCTCAGCTTCCGGTTTACGAGTTTGCGGTGACGGCTCCTTCCTCTAAGCTGGTTGATTTGCGCGTGTTTGCCGATGAAGAATTGGCACGGGAATTAGGAGTCGTTGAAGGAGTTGCCGCAGTTGATGTCTCTGGAGGCGTAGAGGAAGAAGTTCGGGTAATCGTAGATCTCGATCGATTGCAGGCACTTGGCGTAGGTTTGAATAGCGTTTTACAAGAGCTAGAAGAAACGAACCAGGATATTTCCGGGGGTCGAATTTTAGGCAAAAATTCTGAACCGCTGACGCGAACGATCGGACGATTCAAAAACGCGGCAGAGATTCAGAATCTGTCCTTCCAATCTGAAAATCAATCGACCACCACAGAATCGACAACACCAACTACAACATCTTCTGCAACACAACCAACAGCACCACCACCGTCCAATCGCGTCTATCTGCGTGATTTTGCCGAAGTTAACGATGGCACTCAGAAGCAGCGCGTATTCGTAAACTTGAATGGTCAGCCTGCGGTAAAAGTAAGTATTCAGAAACAACCCGATGCGAACACGATTCAAGTCGTTCAAGGTGTGAAGCGACGGATTGAAGAACTACGTCGATCAGGTGTGATTCCGCAAGAGATGCAGCTTCTTTCAACCTTAGACGAATCGACCTTTATTCAAGCATCGCTCAACAGCGTCACCGAAGCAGCGTTATCAGGAGCAGCACTCGCAGCGTTTTCGGTTTTATTATTTTTAGGCTCACTCAGACAGACTTTTATCATTTCACTAACGATTCCACTCTGTACATTAATTGCGATCGCGGTAATGAGACTCAGCGGTTTTTCGCTGAATATCTTTAGCATGGCAGGGTTAGCGATCAGTATCGGTCAAGCTGTGGATACTTCGGTTGTCATTCTGGAAAATATCGATAAAAAGGCTGACGGGCAGGGAGGCACAGCAGGGTTAGCGACGCAAGGAACTGGAGCAGCGATCGATTTAGTTGAAGAGAGTAGTCGTGAGGTCGAGTCCTCGCTCGTTGCGGCAACCGGCGCAAACTTAGTTTCAGTCTTGCCGTTTATCTTAGTTGGCGGCTTTATTTCCCTATTGTTTAACGAGTTGATCTTAACGATTTGCTTTGCGGTTGCGGCTTCGTTGCTGGTCGCAGTGACTGTCGTGCCGATGTTAGCATCGCGATTGTTAGCGATTCGCTGGTCGAGTCGGGTGAATCGCTTTTGGGTGTTTCGTCAGTTTGATCAGCGTTTAACAGGTGGAACCCGACGCTATGCAGGGTTGCTTGCTAAAGCGACCCGCAAACCGCTCCTTGTGATCGTGCTGGCATTTCTGCTTCTCGGCGGTAGCGGTTTGTGGATGGCGGGACGAATTCCACAAGAAATCTTGCCGCGAATTAGTACCGGACAAGCAAATCTATTCGCTCAATTTCCACCGGGAACGCCGATCGCAACCAGCCAAAAAGTTATGCAGGAAGTTGATAAAATTCTGCAAGCTCAACCGGAAACTGAATATGTGTTTACGACGGTGGGTGGCTTTCTGTTTGGCAACAATACGTCTGAGAACCCTCTCCGTGCTTCGAGCAACATCACCCTGAAGTCCGGTACAGATGTCGAGAAGTTTGTTGAAAAGATCAATGATGAATTTCGCAGGCTTAATTTAGTAGACATTCTTCTCCGGGTCAGTCCGGGACAGGTGCGGGGCTTGATTTTGAACAACTCCCCAGTTCGAGGTGCAGAAATTGATGTGATTTTGCAGGGACAGAATCTTGATCAATTAGAAGCAGCAGGGCGGCAAGTTTTAGGGGCATTATCTCAGTCAACACTCGCCCGATATCGCCCAGATGCGGATCAGCGTCAGCCAGAAATTCAGATTGAGCGCGATCGCGAACGTTCCGCAGAACTCGGACTCAACACACTAGCAGTCGGAGAAACCATTCAGACTGCGATCGAAGGTTCCATCCCAACTCAGATCCAGCGCGGGAATCGCCTGGTGGATGTTCGGGTCGAACTGAATGAAGCAGCGATTCAAAATGCGTCACAAGTTGAGCAGATTCCATTGTTTACTGACGACAATCAATTAGTTCGCCTCGGTGATGTGGCAACTATTCGCACCGGACGCGCACCGGGGCAAATCCAGCGCATCAATCAACGGCAAGTGTTCCAAATTGCTGGCACCTTGAATGAGGGTGCAAATTTGGGAGATGCTTTGGCGGAAGTCGATCGCATTCTTCAAAAGGTTCAACTTCCGGACGGAATTTCTCGCTTACCCAGTAGTGCGGCTGCAAGCAATCAACAGCTTCAAAGTGCTTTACCGGTGTTGGGTGGTTTAGCGGCGTTTCTCGTGTTTGTGGTAATGGCAGTGCAATACAACTCACTGATTGATCCACTGGTGATTATGTTCACGATTCCGCTTGCATTATCCGGTGGCATTATTGGGCTATTCGTAACCAATACTGCGATCGGTGCAACGGTGATTGTCGGTGCAGTCCTACTCGTGGGCATTGTGGTGAACAATGCGATCATCATGGTAGAAACTGCGAATGAAATTTACAACGATGAAGGACTCGATCGCCGATCGGCAATTCTTAGAGCCGCACCCGAACGGTTACGCCCAATTCTAATGACGACTGTCACCACTGTTTTAGGGATCTTCCCGTTGGCGCTGGGATTGGGAGAAGGTAGCGAATTTCTTCAGCCTTTGGGTGTTGTGGTGTTCTCTGGACTATCTTTATCGACATTGCTCACACTGTTCATCATTCCGTGCTTCTATGTGCTGCTGCATCGATGGACAGATGGCGGATTCCACTTCAAATCTCGACGGCAGCGATCGTTGCCCAGAGTTGAAGAGCCTATTTCGTCTATTTCCAAAGTCTCTCAGGATGGCGTGTCTTAGCTCACCGTTAAGATGTCCGATCGATGATGTGTCCCTATTCTACGGCTTGTCGTTCAGGACGATCGCCGGAGCTAGGGGCAAAACCAATCGGACAAAAGCGCCCCTCTAGCTGTACGTCATCACCTGAATCGCTGAGCCTTGCTTCGGCAGATTCGCTCTACTCAACGACAGTGAATTTCCACCTCTTCGCACAGGAGTTCCGCTCATTGCGCTCAAGAACGCATCCAGCCCGCCGATATCACACTCACCCTTCGCCGCCGCCGTTCGATAATACATCGGCACAATTATTTTGGGATTGAGCATTTGAATGGCTTGCTTTGCCTCTTGCGGATCGTAAGCCTTCGCACCGCCGCCAACTGGGATAAATAGTACATCTGGCGAACCGATCAAAATCTTCTGCTCTAATGTGATCGGTGCGGCAGTTCCGCCTAAATGCACCAAATTTAAGCCGCTCTGCGACCAGCGCCATGCAATATTGCGTCCGAAGCGTCTGCCGCCGACGCGATCGTGCTCCGTCGCTACCCCCTGAATCTTCAACCCACCGACGTTATACGCGCCTGCTTCAAACAACAGCTTCGGATTACCAGGGACAACATCGATCGCGCCTTCGTCTAAAATCTGGCTGCTAATCATCACCAAATCTGTAGCCACGTTCGGCAGACGATACCCGGCTGTACAGCCCTGAGCGCGAAATGGATTGACTAAAATTCGTTGTCCGCTTCCGGTGAACAGAAAGCACATATGACCGAGATAGCGCACTGACAGTCCGCCAGACTGCGCCCGTAGGGGCGTGGCGGTCAAACTTGCTGCCAATCCCGCGCCCGCAAATTGAATAAACTGCCTGCGTTTCATACTTCCTCACACCAGAATTTGCATTATTGATCGCCAATCGATCGCAAAAAGTTCCGCAGCAGTTGTTTTCCAGAAGTCGTGAGAACGCTTTCGGGGTGGAACTGTACGCCCTGAATGTGCGGATACTCACGATGCCGAACGCCCATGATCGTTTGATCCTCGACCCAGGCGGTAATCTCTAGCACTGCTGGGCAACTTGCTCGATCGATCACCAGACTATGATACCGAGTCGCGGTCATCGGATTGTCGAGTCCCTCAAATACGCCCACATTTGTATGCTTTACGGCTGAGATTTTTCCGTGCATCAATTCTGGAGCCGAAACAATATCACCGCCAAAAACCTGCCCGATGCTTTGATGTCCGAGACATACGCCTAAAATTGGGGTGGTTGTGCCTAACTGCCGAATCAACTCCATCGAAATTCCGGCATCTTCGGGTCGTCCAGGGCCAGGGGAAATAACGATCGCATCCGGTTTTAATTCTCGAACCTGGTCAAGCGTAATTTGATCGTTGCGGTACACCTGAATATCTGAGGCGATCGCGAATTCTGCACCCAATTCGCCCAAATATTGCACCAGATTGTAAGTAAAGCTGTCGTAGTTATCAATCACTAAAATCATGAGAAATGCCTTGAGGTGCGCTTTCTCAGTTTCTCAGAGAATCACTTGTAGCACCAGCCAAAGTTTGGGAAACAAAATGCAGCCCGCGACGAGAACGGCTGCGATCGCTGCCACAAGCACCGCCGCCGCCGCGCAATCCTTCGCGACTTTCGCTAATTCGTGATAGGTCTGCTTCACTGTAAGATCGACCACCGATTCGATCGCCGTATTGAGCAATTCCATCGCCAAGACGAGTCCGATCGTCAAGCCGATCACCGCAAGTTCGACGACCGTTGCTTTGAGTAGAAGTCCTAATCCGATCGCGATCGACCCAAGACAAACGTGAATTCTAAAATTTCGCTGCGTTCTGAGCGCATAGCTAATGCCCATCCAGGCATAGCGAAAACTGGTCAGCAGAGTTGGAGCCACCTGCCAAGCCAGATCCCGTTCTGGCTTGACGAGCGGGACAACTTTTGAACGCTTGGGGGACTGAGTGGGAAATTCTTGGGACATACGCAAACCAGGTGAACCACCAGTAGAGATACGATATCAGTACCCTGATGGCGCGACGATCACATCAGATTACACAACACAGTATTACAACTCTGTTAGCAAACGTAAAGCGTGAATTTGAAAAATAAACGTTCAAACGACAAACGTAAAGAGTTTCTCGATAACAGTCAACGCTTTGCTTCTAATCCCACTGCATTCAGTAGAATCTGTTGCTGATCCAACATTCGCAGCAAACTCGTCTCGTCGGGATGATCCCAGCCCAGCAGGTGAAGCAGTCCATGGGCAGCGAGCCAAGCGAGTTCCGTCTCCAAGGTGTGAGGCGAGGCTTGTCGATCGGCAGTTTCCACCGAAATGACAATATCTCCTAAATAGAGCGGTTCTGTGTCTAACTCATCGAACTGCGGATAGTCTACCTCCAATGACGCGAACGCCAATACATCCGTTGGCTGATCTTTGGATCGGTAATTCTGATTGAGCGACTGAATTTCACGATCGTCGGTCAATCGCAAGCTCAATTCATACTGCTCCTGTGGATGCAAAGGTTGTCCCTCTTGCGTCGGTTTGAGCAATTCCAGCCACTTGCGGAACCAAATTTCCCAGGTTTCTGCCTGAATGGGGAGTTCCTGATTAAAGCAATCCTGAACGCTAACTTCGATTTGCATTACCGCGTTAAGTACGAAAGAACAACTAGCGTACCGAGTAGCCCGATCGTGGTCAGCGCAAAGTGAAAGATCGATTTGCCGCGCTTGCGCACCATGTTTCGCATTGCCAATTTCACGTAGCTTGGCTTTGGTTCTTGGGGCGCTTCTGTGGTGGGAGTTTGGGGGGAATCGCTCATAATTTGAGGAAATTTAGGGTAATTCCACTTTAACAAGTGAAGCGCCTCGACTGAAGTTTGGTACTCTATTAGTCATTCTTGTGCGCTCTTTTTGCCCATGTCTCGTTTGACGACTACTCTAGAAGCAATTCTCTATCTCAAAGCGCAACCGTTGACGATCGCGCAGTTGTGCGAGTTGGCGGGGTGCGATCGTCGAACCACCGAAGAAGCGCTGATGGAACTGATGTCGGAGTATGCCCATCGTGACGGTGCGTTAGAAATTGCCGAAACCGAGTCGGGCTACAGTTTGCAGCTAAGAGAGACTTATCAGAATTTGATTAATGCGCTGATCCCCGCCGATCTGGGAGTGGGAGCGCTGAGAACCTTGGCAGTTGTGGCGCTGAAAGGGCCGCTTAGTCAAACGGAACTGGTGGAGATTCGTGGCTCTGGGGTGTATCAGCACATTCCAGAGTTAGTGGAAATGGGATTTGTGCGGAAGCGGAAGAATTCAGACGGTCGATCGTCGCTGGTACAGGTGACGGATAAGTTTCATCAGTATTTTCAAATCAATCAAAATATTGGGCAGTTGATTCAGAAGAAGCCAAAACCGGAAGAACTGCCAGAAGAGCCTGTTTTAGCGGAGTCTTAGTCGTTAAGCTTCAAAGCGCTTGGCGTGAGCGCGGTCTAGAGTGCGATCGCGGTTTCCTGCTTCAAACCAGATTTTTGAACGTCAACGGCGTTTTCGTATCCAGTTCAATATTTAGATCTGTAAATTTAGACACTTTCTCCTGGAATGCAATACTTCGAGTGTGAAGTATTTTTTGTGAGCAACAAACACAACGCAGAGACAGTGATTGTTCTAGCTTGGTTTCTCGCTCACGTTTCGGAATCGGCGATCGTCCCACTGCAAAGGTTTCAACCATTGATTCTGCTTGACCTTTGAGCGATCGCATTCACTTGCAACATTCATTACACCCTTGATTAGGAGAAAGAAACAATGCCTAGAATTCGCGTGGTCTTACAAGATGTAACCTGCTACGACACCGAAGATGTAACGGGTGCAGACGAGTTTTATCTCACCGGAGCTGTTTCTGATGGAGGTAATTCTGCTGGAGTTCTCACTCGTCCGATTTCGGTCAACGATAAACAAACTAAAGCATTCGGAATCGGCGGTGGAACAATCTTTGATGCGGATGTGCCCGAAAACCGAATTCTGAAAGTTGCCCTAATCGCCTTTGACGAGGATTCTAATAAAGACTGGTCGAAGCATGGTGAAGTCGTCACTAAGATTGGTCAAGCAGTTTCCTCTGGTTTAGCAACAATCCCCAATCCCTACACAGCGGCGGCGGGTACAATCTTGCCCTTTGCTATCAGCGCGATCGGCGGAATCATGTCGCTCGACCAGGATGATGAACTCGGTCAACACTTGCGCGAGTTTCCGGTATGGGCTATCCCGAATGGCGAATCTCTGCAAATTTGGGGCTTCAAAGGTGGCGGCGGTTGGTATTCAAGCTGGAGGTATGCGGTTCGCTATCGCGTAATTCGCGGCTAAGTCATTGCAATACACACCAAATTCAAACGATTAAGAAAACGTGAGGTCGACAAAATTTCTTGCTTCGTTTTAATCGGCTTCTTGCCCCCTAAATCCCCCAGAATGGGGGACTTAGAAAACAGCAATTCTCCAAATTGAAGCGGTTTCTTAACCTTCAAAGTCCCCCACTGGTGGGGGATTTAGGGGGCAACCCAACTCTCCAATCGAAGCGAATACGGTCTGTCGAACTGACGTTAAAAAAGGCGGTGCAGCCTGAGGAGCTGCACCGCCAAACTCTAGCCTAAATGCACTAATTTGCGGTTTGAGATGCGACAGCTTGCTTGTTCTCTGTGATCTGCAACGACGCATACAGGCGATTAAGCGCATTCACGTATGCTTGTGCCGACGCGACGATGATATCGGTGTTGGCAGAGTGCCCGGAGAAAATCCGATCGCCATACTTCAACCGAATCGTGACTTCGCCGATCGCGTCAATTCCGGCTGTCACTGACTGCACCGAGAATTCGATCAGTTGGTTTGGGACGTTGACGACGCGGTTAATCGCTTTGTAAACGGCATCAACTGGGCCTGTTCCGGTTGCGGCATCAGTCAACTCTTGACCGTCAGGATTGATCAAGCGAACGGTTGCAGTCGGGCAAGTGGTGTTCCCACAAGAGACTTGAACCAGTTCCAAGCGGAAGAGGTCGGGGACTTGTTGAACTTCGTCGTTGACGATCGACTCTAGATCGCGATCAGTGACTTCTTTTTTCTTATCGGCAAGTTCTTTGAACCGGACAAAGGCTTTGTTGATTTCCTGGTCGGTTAGCTCAAATCCGAGTTCGTTCAGACGAGAGCGGAAAGCGTTACGACCAGAGTGTTTACCCAAAACTAAAAGCGTATCGGTTAGACCGATCGTTTTCGCGTCCATGATTTCGTAGGTTTGCCGATTCTTTAGCATTCCATCTTGGTGAATGCCAGATTCGTGGGCGAAAGCGTTGGCACCGACGATCGCTTTATTCGGCTGCACCAACATCCCTGTCAGGTTGGACACCATGCGCGAGGTTTTGTAGATCTCTTGGGTGTTGATGTGGGTAAGCGGCGCTTCGGATTCTGCCGGACGACCGAGGTAAGGGTTAAAGTACGATCGCCGCACATGCAGCGCCATCACCAGTTCTTCAAGTGAAGCATTTCCAGCCCGTTCTCCGATGCCGTTGATCGTGCATTCAAGCTGACGCGCTCCGTTTTTCACAGCTTCGAGGAAGCAAGCGACGGCTAATCCTAAATCATTGTGACCGTGAACGGAAATGATAGCCTGATCGACGTTGGGAACGTTTTGTTTAATGCCGCGAATCATGTCACCGAATTCGCTCGGTGTCATGTAGCCGACCGTATCGGGAATGTTGATCGTTTTAGCACCAGCGGCGATCGCGGCTTCTAGCACTTGATACAGATATTCGGGATCAGACCGAGCCGCATCCATCGGCGAAAATTCTACATCATCGACGAAGGATTTCGCATAGGCGACCATTTCTTGCGCGATCGTCAATACTTCCGCGCGGGATTTCTTCAGTTGATACTCCAGGTGAATATCAGAAGTGGAGATAAAGGTGTGAATTCTGGGTTTTGCCGCAGGTTTGAGCGCTTCAGCCGCCGCTTTGATGTCTGCGGGAATTGCACGGGCTAAGCTACAGATCGTAGGCCCGTCTGGAGTGCCAACCGCTTGAGCGATTTTCTGTACCGCTTCAAAATCTCCAGGGCTGGCAAAAGCAAACCCCGCTTCGATAATGTCTACACCGAGTCGAGCAAGCTGACGCGCGATCGTAAGTTTTTCATCCACATGCAGGGTTGCGCCAGGGCACTGTTCGCCATCGCGCAGAGTGGTATCGAAAATCAGAATGCGATCGGAATGAGATGCGTTCATAGCTCGACTAGGTGTAGTGTATGTGTCGTAAAGAAACAATCAATTCAATTGCGCTTTCCAAACCGTTGGAACACAGCGACAAAAGAATTTCTGTCGTGATTGTAACCCTTATTGTAGTACGCTGCCTTGTCGAGTCAGAGAAGCTTGACTAATAATCGGCTTTTTCAATATAGGAGCGAATATCGTTGAGATCGATATAGCGATCGGTGACATTCCGTAATTCCCGCGCAATCATCCCCTCGGTTGAGACGACTGTAATATGCGTGTTTTTCGAGCGCAATTGCTCGATCGCTCGCTCAAAATCACCGTCGCCGCTAAACAGAATCACGCGATCGTACTGCTCCACGGTATTAAACATATCGACCACAATTTCAATATCAAGATTCGCTTTTTGCGAATATCGACCCGAAGAATCGTCGTAATATTCCTTGAGAATTTTAGTCCGCACCGTGTAGCCTAAACTGATCAAAGCATCTCGAAAGCCGCGCTGGTCTTGGGGATCTTTCAATCCGGTATACCAGTAGGCGTTAATCAATTCAACGTTTTTTTCTGCTGTGAAGTGTTCTAATACGCGCTTGGGATCAAAAAACCAGCCATTCTTTTGCTGTGCATAGAACATATTGTTTCCGTCTACAAAAATAGAAAGACGGTTCATCGAGTAATGCATAGAAGCTAAAGACCTAGAATTTGTAGAAGCAAAAATGAGAATAATTAATTTTAACAACGGAAAACTGAGAGCGGACTGAAAAATCGCAGGATCTCTTTCAGCCCTTTCATCACCTGCCATCGATCCGCTAGCAGGAACTAACTCTTTTCCGTTTAGAAATACAAGCTAGCCGTTCTTAGTCCGCTCTGCCATCGTGATGCCCCCACACAAATCCGCTCTGTTTTAAGGTGAGATAGAACCAGAGCGCAGGTGTTGACCGACGCGATCGAGCGCAATTATCGCTAAACTGTAGGGGTTTTCCTAACATTTTGAACCAGCTTTATATCGTAGTAAGAAATAGTGCTTAACATTAGTTAATTAGAGCAGTTAGAACAGTTCCTCAGCTATTAGGCGGATTTTTTAGAGAATTTATAGTTGTACTGACTCTTTTTTATAGCCGACCTGCGTGACTTGTAAGATTGCGGGATTAGAGGATTGCGATAAAACGATCGTAATGACAAAATCGTCCTGAATCGTGCTGAAGGCGCTTGATTAATCAAACACGCCCGGATCTCTCAGTCATGTCAAAAAAAGTAACTCCTTCTCTTCTTCGAGCCTTATCGCTGACACTACGTTCTGGACTATTTCGGCAAACGACTGTTAAACAACCTGAGAATCCGACCACTGAGACGATGCCGATCGAGGCGTATGACGAGTACAAACGCGATCGCGCCATTGCGGTGACGGAAACTGCTGGCAACAAGCGCGACCCTCAATTTGGGCAATGGGGGCAATGGGGGCACGGGCTAATGCTGGGCTGTGCGATCGTCGCGGGATTAATCACCGCAACTCAGCCGAAATTTGCCCAGTCTTGGGAGCGTCAGACCCAAAGCGCGATGTTTAAAGTTCGGGGAGCGGTGGCCACTCCGGATAATATTGTGATTTTGGCGATCGACGATGAGACACTGCTGCAATTGTCGGGATCGAGTCGGTTGTTGCGTCGGAGTGCGTATGCACGGGCGATCGATCGCGTGATGAAGGCAGGAGCGAAAACAGTCGGTGTCAATTTACTGCTGGATTTACCGAGTTTTAGTCAGACTGAAACTTCTACCGATTGCAGCGATCCCAAGCAGCAAATTGCCGAGGACGATCGCGCTTTACAGCAAGTTTTACAGCGCTACGATGGGCGGGTTACGTTATCGGTAAACAGCGATCGGCTTGATAACCGTCAGGGTGAGCAAATGCGGCTGGCGTTGCCGTTCTGCCCGTTCCGAACGCCGAACGCTTCCTACGGATTTATTGAATATCGTACAGAGCCAAACGAGAAGATTCATCGGTTGGGCAGTGAAGCGGTCAAGTATGAGCGATCGTCGCCTGAGATAGCAGCTTTGTTTGATGAGGAAAGGATTATTTCATTTGCAGACGCGACCTTGCGATCGGCAAAGCTTCAACCTGCGCCCCCAAAGGGCAACACGATCTTTTTTTACGGGGGAGATGGAACCTTTAGTAGAACAACAATTCCGTTTTGGACTGTGTTGTCTGAGGAGAATTGGAACAGCGATTTTCTTAGACGAGGCGAGATCTTTAAAGACAAGATTGTTTTAATCGGTTCGACGGCTTCTAATGTTAGTGGTGAGGAAAATACGCCTGTGGGCAGGATGCCCGCCGTTGAAATTCACGCCAACGCGATCGCCACGCTGCTCGAAAATAAATCGATTCGCGATGCGTTGCCGAATTCAGTCATTGCAGGAGCGGCGATCGCCGGATTGGTTCTGATTGCTGGATTGATTCAAACCCAAGCCAAACACCCTACAGCAAGATTGGGGTGGGCAGGTGCGATCGCGTTCTTTTGGGCAGGGGTGGGATATGCGGCGTTTACGCAGGGATTGATGATTCTACCGATCGCGGTTCCAGTCGGAGCTATTCTGTTGACGGGTGTTTCATACTTGGGAACAGGACTCGCGCATGACTATCGCAACAAGCGCCAACTTCGCAAGCGGCTAAAGCAGTTTGCAAGAACACCGATGGTGCAGGAGATTATTCGCGATCATGATGAGTATAAAGGCTTGCTCCAAGAACACGAGCAGGAAATTATCGGTAAAAAACTGAGTGGACGCTACAGAATTACGCGAATCATTGGTTCAGGCGGTTTTGGTCAAACTTATCTAGCCGAGGATACCCAGCGCCCCGGGAATCCGGCTTGTGTTGTGAAACATCTGCGACCGACAAGCAACAATCCGAGGCATTTACCCTTAGCCCGTCGCTTGTTCAAATCCGAAGCTGACAGCCTAGAACGTTTAGGAAAGCATGATCAGATTCCTCAACTGCTGGCAAATTTTGAAGAGGACGGAGAGTTTTATCTGATTCAAGAGTTTATTGAGGGAACGCTCTTGAGCGAGGATCTGACGATCGGACGACATTTACCGGAAGCGCGGCTCGTCGCACTGCTGCGAGATCTGATCGAGATCCTCAAGTTTGTGCATGATCACAAGGTGATTCACCGCGACATCAAGCCAAGCAATCTGATTGTGCGATCGAGCGATCAGCAATTAGTTTTAATTGATTTCGGTGCGGTGAAAGAACTGCATCATCAACTCACCGAAAGCGCGATCGCCACTGCGACGATCGGCATTGGAACGCAGGGTTATATGCCGCCGGAACAATGTGCAGGAAATCCACGCTTTAATAGCGATCTCTATGCAGTGGGAATGATTGGAATTCAAGCGCTGACAGGATTACCGCCGAGCCACCTCAAAGAAGATCCAGAGACCGGTGAGATTATTTGGCGCGATCGGGCGATCGTCAGCGGTTCGCTGGCTGCCATTCTCACTAAGTTAGTCCATCGTGATTTTCGGCACCGCTATCAATCGGCAGAAGCGGTGCTTGAAGATTTGAGTCAGTTAACCAATCTAACAACCTTGTCGCTGCCGCCGGAATTTTTTGCCGCCATAGAGATTGAGGTTGAGGATGATATCACAACAACGCGCCCTTGGCCTCAGACCTTTGGAGAAGAGGAACTACCGCCAACAGAGCCACCCCCAGAGCATAAGTAGAAGGATCGGACTTCAGCCTTCTAGAGCGAGAAGTTAATCACATTTTGAGTCGTCTGCTCCAGAAACCCTTGATCCGTCTGAACCTGATACGTCTGGATCGACGATCGTACCGGAGCAAGAATCTCGCCACCCGCATTCTGAACACCCTGAGGAACGAACACCAACTGAGGTAAGGAATCAGTACCACCGCCCCCGATTCTTCGCGGCAATTGTGCAGTCAAAGCGTAGCCAATTTCCAGCGATCGCGGTAAGCCATGCGCGGCAGTTTGAGCGATCGTCACGCCAGCTCCCTGAGTAAAAGACGAAGTATATTGCGGCGGTCTTTGAATCACAAGCAATTGAGGCGGCGCTTGATAAGGAGCAATCACCTGAGTTGCAGTAGAGTTGCCAACCTGCGAGGATGTGAGAGACGACTGAGGAATTGCAAAACTGGGTAAACTGCTGACGGCAATTAAAGTTGAAGCGAGAACGGTCGATCGAACCCAATCAAAACCAAAGTGTAGAGAGTGCATGATAGAGCTTCCAATGTTGAAAGGACGGTTGCAGAGCAAAACCGAACAATTTTCCTCACTCCACAAGCAAGCTTTAGCCGAATTATAGATTTAGGATTCTGGTATCAAATCAACCAACGGTTTTATTTAACGTATGAAAGCATTCGTCACAGGCAGTACAGGCTTTGTCGGAGCAAACCTCGTTCGGCTGATGCTCGAAGAAGGGTTTGAAGTGCGATCGCTGGTACGCCCTAATAGCCGATTGGACAATCTTAAAGGCTTAGAAGTTGAGATTGTGCAGGGTGATCTCCTGGATGAGAATCTGAGCGAATTGATGCGGGGCTGTCAGGTGCTGTTTCATGTTGCCGCGCACTACTCCTTGTGGCAACGCGATCGAGCGAGCCTTTACCAAAGCAATGTTCTCGGAACGCGGAATGTGTTAGCGGCAGCGAGAACAGCAGGCATTGAGCGATCGGTCTATACCAGTTCAGTGGCAGCGATCGGTGTTGATCCCAGCGGCCAGCCGACAACCGAACAATATCAATCTCCGGTGGAAAAGCTAATTGGTCACTACAAACAATCCAAATACTGGGCAGAACAAGAAGCGATCAAAGCAGTACAGTCCGGTCAAGATGTGGTGATTGTTAATCCCAGTACGCCGATCGGTGCGTATGACATCAAGCCTACGCCAACCGGGGATATTGTGCTGCGGTTTTTACAGCGTCGAATGCCTTCTTATGTTGAAACAGGCTTGAACCTTGTGCATGTGCGCGATGTCGCTTGGGGACATTTGCTCGCACTCCAAAAAGGCAAAACAGGCGATCGTTATATTTTAGGCAATCAGAATCTCAGCCTGAAGCAAATGTTAGAGGAACTCAGTCAAATCACAGGGTTAAGCGCTCCAGCGCGATCAGTGCCCCTATGGTTGCCGCTGACCGTTGCGTGGATTGATGAAGCGGTGTTGACAAAATTTGGCAAAGCGCCATCCATCCCGATCGACGGCGTGAGAATGTCCAAGCAACCGATGTATTACAACCCAGAAAAAGCCATCCGGGAATTGGGACTGCCCCAAACGCCAATTCGCGCCGCTTTAAAAGATGCCGTACACTGGTTTCAATACATCCATCAGGACACAGTGAGGAGATAGCGATGGGAGTTCCCCTACAGCAAGTCGTCGGAGTGGGTTCTTATTTAGTCAAGCAGCGCCTAATGGGTCGCAAGCGCTTTCCATTGGTGTTAATGCTTGAACCGCTTTTTCGCTGCAATCTCGCGTGTACGGGCTGCGGTAAAATCCAGCATCCCGTCGAAGTGCTGAAGCAAAATTTAACTCCTGAACAATGTTTTGCAGCCGCTGAAGAGTGTGGTGCTCCAGTGGTGTCGATTCCAGGCGGTGAACCATTGCTGCACCCGCAGATTGCAGAAATTGTTCAGGGATTGGTCGATCGCAAGAAATTTATCTATCTCTGCACCAATGGACTGTTGCTAGAGAAAAGCCTCGATAAGTTCAAGCCTTCGCCTTATTTCACGTTTATGGTGCATTTAGACGGAATGCGCGAGTTGCATGATCAGTGTGTCGATCGTAAAGGGGTGTTCGATACTGCTGTGAAAGCCATTAAAGCAGCAAAGGCGAGAGGTTTCCAAGTTAACACCAACACGACGATTTTCGACGGTGCTAATCCCAAAGAAATGCACGAATTCTTCGATTTTCTGACTGAGCTTGGTGTGGATGGAATGCAACTTTCTCCGGGATATTCTTACGAATGGGCACCGGATCAGGATCATTTCCTCAAGCGCGAACAAACGAAAGCATTGTTCCGCCAGATTCTGGCACCGCTGAAGTTGGGTAAGAAGTGGAACTTTAGCCATAATCCATTGTTTCTTGATTTTCTCATTGGTGAGAAAGACTATGAGTGTACGCCTTGGGGCAGTCCGAGCTATAGCGTTTTGGGCTGGCAAAAGCCTTGTTATTTGTTGAACGAAGGACATTACAAGACTTTCCAAGAGCTACTGGATCACACCGATTGGAGCCAATACGGGCGTAAGAGTGGAAATCCAAAGTGTGCGGATTGCATGGTGCATTGTGGATATGAGCCGACTGCGGCGATGGATGCGATGCAGCCTCAAAATATTGGACGGGCAGTGACTTCGGTGTTGGGCGGATAGTGAACTTCGTTCTACGATAATCAGCTTTGAAGACGCGATTAGAAGCTTCGCTGCACCTACGGTGTTCGCGTCTTTAAAGCTGATCTGCTCGTGATTGAAACATCAGATAGATTCAGTTAAGCGATCGCCCCACACACTTGGCGCATCGTACTTAGAAGCTCTTCAGCCGTATAAGGCTTTTGCAAGAATCGATCCGCCTCTTTCGTTGCCGCCGTTTGCGATCGCGAAACAATGCCACTGATTGCAATCACTTTAACCTGTGAGTTAATTTCATACAGTCGATCGATTGTGGTTGCACCATCCATCACCGGCATCATCATATCCACCAGCACGACCTGGATATCCTTTTGATGCTGATGATAGAGAGCGATCGCTTCGCTACCGTTAGCTGCGGTTAACACTTGATAATGATACGCCTCTAACAAAGCCTTGCTGCTTTCTCGAATTGCCGCTTCATCATCCACAATCAGCACCAACTCTTCATGTCCGGACAAAATTTCTGCGGCTTGGGGTTCCTGAACATTCATTGCCATTACTGCGGGCAAAAATAGATCGAACTGCGTTCCCTGCCCTACCTTACTGTTGACGCTCACAAACCCACCGTGACCTTGGATAATTCCTAGCACCGTCGAAAGACCAAGACCTGTTCCTTTACCAATCTCTTTTGTCGTAAAAAACGGCTCAAAGATGCGATCGACGACCTCCGGAGGAATGCCTGTTCCGGTGTCGGCAACCGTGAGTTTTACAAACGAACCCACTCGCGCATCCAGATTTGCTTGGGCATACGCTTGATCAACTAATTGATTTTCAGCCGAAATGGTTAGTGTTCCGCCGTCTGGCATCGCATCACGGGCATTCACACAGAGGTTCATAAGCACCTGATGAAGCTGGGTTGCGTTACCCCCGATCGACCATAAGCTCCCGGCGATTTTGGTTTCGATCGTGATCGACTTTGGAAAGGTTTCCTGGGCAATCTGCTGTGTTTCAAGAATCAAAGGTTCTAATTGCAGTACGGCTTGTTCGCCCTCAACTCCGCGGGCAAACAATAGAACCTGCTTCACTAAAGCAGCTCCACGCTTCGCGTTCGTCTCCAACATCTTTAACAATCGCTGATTCCGTTCGTCCAGATGCGGAAACTTAAACTGTAACAATTGTGCGGTTGCTAGAATCGGTGTGAGAATGTTGTTGAGGTCATGCGCTAGACCGCTCGCTAAAGTTCCAATGCTTTCCATGCGCTGAACTCGCAAAAACTGCGCCTCTAGCTTCTTCTTCTCGGTGACATCGGTACTCACGACTAAGATTGATTTTGGCTGATCATCATCGCCGCGCACCAGCGACCAACGGCTCTCGACGGTGACAGTTTTGCCGCTCTTAGTGGTACGTTGCAGCTCGCCTGACCATTCTCCCTGCTCAAAGAGGATGCTCTGAGCCGCTCTAGGGGCAAACTCGGAGTTGGGAGAAAGCGATTCATGAGTTCGACCGACAATTTCCGCCGCACACCAGCCGTAGAGCCGCTCTGCACCCTTATTCCAGAATAAGATCCGTCCGTCTAAATCCTGAACTAAAATCGCATCGGTGGCAATATCCAGCAGTGCTGCTTGCTCTCGAATCTTTTGTTCGGCGCGTTTACGCTCGATCGCATATCGAATCGATCGCACCAGCACATCGCCCGTGACTTGATCTTTTACTAGATAATCCTGTGCGCCACTTTGCACCGCATGGTTCGCCAGAGTCTCATCATTCAACCCCGTGATCACTACAATCGGAGTGTTGCGATCGCGCTGATGCAATTGAATAAACGTCTCTAGTCCTTGGGCATCCGGTAAAGACAGATCGAGCAAAATGACATCAAAGCTCTGTGCCTGAAGCTGTTGTAAGCCCTGGCTTAATCGCTCAACCTGAATCAACTCAAATCGGGCTGAGCGCACCTCAACCAACAGCTCCTGCAATAACCGAGCATCGCCAGGATTGTCTTCGATCAGCAACACTTTAATCAAAGGGATATCTATCATTTTTATTCTGGTGGAAGTTTCACAGTGGTTAGCCAGAATGCCTCTATCGATCGAACCACTTTTATAAATTGTTCGAGGTCGATTGGTTTTGTAATGTAACAATTGGCGTGAAAGTCATAAGCGCGGAGAATATCTTCCTCGGCTTGAGAAGTGGTCAAGACAACAACTGGAATCCGTCTAAAGTCAGAACTGAGCTTTATTTCTTCTAGCACTTCTCGCCCGGATTTGCGCGGCAAATTTAAATCCAGCAAAATCAAATCCGGGCGAGGCACACGGGCGAATCTTCCTTGGTGGTGCAAAAAGTCGATCGCTTGCACCCCATCTTCAACCACGCTTAAACGGCTGAAGATTTTTCCTTCTTTCAAAACTTCTTCGGTGAGCCTGACATCGCCAGGGTTGTCTTCAATGAGCAAAATCTCGACTTGTCGATCAAGAGAGCTGTTCAAGGCGGGTGACTCCGTTCAAGGGTGGGATGCAATAGTAAAACAGAACGTTGAACCTTTTCCAGTCTGAGACTCTACCCATATTGTTCCACCATGCCGCTCAATAATTTTTTTACAAACTGCAAGTCCGATGCCTGTCCCTGGATATTCAGTGCGGTTGTGCAATCGCTGGAAAATCACAAAAATTCGCTCGGCGTACTGCGCTTCAATGCCGATGCCATTGTCCTGAACCCGAAACAGCCATTCTTCCGATCGCGGCTCGGCCGAAATCCGAATCATCGGAGCCTCAGCACAATGAAACTTCAACGCATTGCTGATCAAATTCTGAAAGAGCTGAATCATCTGAGTTCGATCCGCCCTCACTTCAGGCAGAGGATCGCAAGTCAGGGTTGCTCGATTGTCTTCGATCGCAAGTTTTAGATTGGCGATCGCTTGCTCGACACTTTCGTTGCAGTCCACTAGCTCAAACGGCTTACCCCGAGTTTGCACTCGTGAATACGCGAGCAAATCATTAATCAGCGTCTTCATCCGGGCTGCACCATCAACCGCATAGCTAATAAAGTCGTTAGCGCTTTCGTCTAATTGGTCTTTATAGCGCCGCTCCAACAATTGCAGATAGCTGGTGATCATTCTTAGCGGTTCTTGTAAGTCGTGAGAGGCAATGTAAGCGAATTGCTGCAAATCTGCGTTCGATCGCGCTAGTTCCTGCGAGTTGCGGGTTTCTTGCTCTAGAAGCTGTGCTTGATTCAACGCAATTCCGACTTGATCGGCAAGTTGCTGAAGCAATTCAGTTTCAAACTCTGTCCAGGTTCGCGGCGATCGACAGTGATGAGCAATCAGCAATCCCCAGAGTTCTGACTTAATCAAAATGGGCACAACTAACTTGGCTCGAACCTGGAACTGTTGCACAAATTCGATCAGGCATCCTGCCACCTTCTCCTGCTGATTCTTCACGTCCGAGATTTTGGCAATTCTGCCCTGGCGATATCGCTCCCGGTGGGTGAGTGGAAACACTTCTTCAGGAAACTTTCGTCCCAGTACGGGTGTCCAACCGGGTAAAACAGCTTCAGCCACTCCGCTGCCCGTTCCATCTGCCCACAAGCGATAGATTAAAACGCGATCGGTTTGCAAAAGTTCCTGCACCTCAGCGACTGCCGTTTGCATCACCTCATCGACATTGAGCGATTGGCGCACCTTTAGCGTGACATCCGCAAACAGCTGCGATCGTTGATACAGGCGATCGAGTTCTTGTTGTTTGCGATGGCGATCGCTGATGTCTTGAAAATACACTGAAATTCCATCTTTGGCTGGATAAGCATGAACCGCCATCCAGGCGTTCAAAGGAGCATAGAAGGCTTCAAACTTAACCGCAACTTGCTCAGTCCGAACCCGATGGTATTGCTGATAAAACTCGGCCCCCACAGCTTCAGGAAATTCGTCCCAGATGTTCTTGCCGATTAAGTCTTCTCGTTTTCTTTGCAACGTCAATTCTGCTTGACTATTGACATACGTGAAGTGCCAGTTTTGATCCAACGCAAAAAAGCTATCGGTAATGCTTTCGAGAATATTGTTGGCGCGGTTGCGTTGGGCTTCAGCTTCGGCTCTAGCGGCTTGTTCCTGTGCCATTCGCTCCCTGAGTTGCCGTGCCAGTTGCTGAAGCCGGAGGTGTGTTTGCACCCGGGCAAGAACTTCTTCTTGCTGAAAGGGTTTTGTAATGTAATCGACAGCCCCCAAGCTGAAGCCCTTCACTTTATCGATCGTTTCAGTCAGGGCTGACATAAAGATGACTGGAATTTCTGCGGTTGTATGATTTGCTTTTAGCTGGCGGCAGGTTTCAAAGCCATCCATCTCAGGCATGAGAATATCTAGCAAAATCAGATCGGGTCGCGCATAGTTTGCAATAGAGATTGCGCTTTCTCCATCTTCTGCAACTAAAATCCGGAGATTTGCATTGTTCAAAGACTCAAACAAAACTTCCAAATTGGTCAAAGTATCATCGACCACTAAAATTACGCCTGGCTCAGACATACTGCCTCGCTGATCAATCATTTATCAGAATGAGTTGATGAACTCTAAAATTTGTTTTCTCTTAAAGGATTTTGCCAGTTGGCGGAGATGAGTCGTAAACGCTGTAAACTCCGGACTTTGCTGCTCTAATTGCTCAGAGCGCTGTACGATCGCTTTTAAGTCGCCCATCATCGCGAGATTTTGTAGCATTGACAGTTCTGCGGCAGGTGGCGCAACCAATTCGGATTGCAAGCTCGGTTGAGGAGATGCTTCTTGAATCCAGTCTAGCTTGAGATGAGCTGATAGCTGCTCTAATAGCTCTATCTCACGAATCGGTTTCGATAAAAAGCCGTCACAGCCTACCTCTCGGCTTCTTTGTTGATCCATTGCAAACACACTAGCTGAAGTCGCAATAATCACGGTTTCATGCAGATTTTCAGACAGGCGAAGTTGGCGAGTCGTCTCAAACCCATCCATCCTAGGCATGACTAAATCAAGCAAGATCGCATCAGGGTGAAACTGTTGTGCTTTTTCTAGGGCATCTTGTCCGTCGATCGCTTCAATCACTTCAAATCCCAAGGGCTTCAGTAGATTGACTAAAACCTCGCGATTTTCTGCTTTGTCGTCTACCACAAGAATGGTTCGATCGCCCTTAAATCCACGAATCCGAGATTGTTCGATCGTGCCAGGTAAGTAACACACCTCCACTAAATCCAAGTCAAACCAAAAAACGCTGCCTTCTCCGGGTGTGCTGCGGACCTGAATCTCACTGCCCATCAACCGGATTAAATCCCGACTGATTGCAAGTCCAAGCCCCGTCCCTTCGGTTTGATGACGACGTTCACCCACCTGTTTAAACGGTTGAAAAATCTCCTGTAGCTGGGCTGGAGACATTCCGACTCCCGTATCTTCAACTTGAAATCGCACCTTTGTTGCCGCTTCAGCAGTCGGTTCAAATGCAGAAACATAGCCGACCTTAAAGGTGACGTGACCGCGATCGGTAAACTTCACCGCGTTGCCTAATAGGTTGATCAGAACTTGTCTGAGTCGTTTTTCATCAGCTCGAATCAACCTCGGTAACGGAGACTGAGTTTCATCGCGAAACGTAATTCCTTTTTGAGTGGCTCGGATGCCACAGATGGCAACAACTCCCTCTAACAGTTCAGATAAATAGAAATCGTTGCAGTGAAGCTCCATTTTTCGAGCTTCGATCCGCGACAAATCCAACACATCATTGATCAGCGTCAATAGATGTTCACCACAGCGATGAATAATGCGAATTCCATTCTTTTGGGACTCTGTGAAGCTTGTATCTTTGTTGAGAATCTGAGCAAAGCCGAGAATGCCATTTAATGGAGTGCGGAGTTCGTGGCTCATGTTGGCAAGAAATTCGCTCTTTGCCTGGTTTGCTGCTGCTGCCGCTCTTTCTGCTCGTTGGCGCTCACTCATTTCTTGCTGTAGATGAATGTTTTTGAACTGAAGTTCTCTAGTTCGCCGAATGACTTTGCCTTCGAGGGTGCGCTTTGCTTCTTCTAAATCCGCATAGAGTCGAGCATTTTCGATCGCAATCGCTGCTTGCGCCGCCAGCAATTGCAGCACTTCCAGCCGCTCTGGGGTAAATGCCGCGATCGTGAGATTGTTCTCTAGATATAGAACGCCTGTGAGCTTTCCTTGATGCAGAATTGGCGCACATAGAACGGATTTGGGCTGATGCTCCACAATGTAGGCATCTCTTGTAAATGCGCCCTGCACGGCAGCTTGATCGAGGACGATCGATTCACCAGTTCTCGCAACATAATTCACGATTGCGGCTGAATAAAGCTGCATTCCTTGCGATGCTGCGACTTGGAGCGATCCCGTCTTTTCGAGCAAGAGCAATCCAGATTCTGCCCCTGCATTCTCGATTACAAGCTGCATCAACTTCGTGAGCAAGCGATCGAGCACAATTTCACTCGAAAGCACCTGCGCTGCTTTCATCACGGTTGCCAAGTCTAACGTTTGATTCGGTTCAGAAGAGCGGGTGAAAAGCGTCGGGTACTGTTGTTCGAGTTGTCTGACTTTGGCGATCGCCCCCCAGCGCTGATATCCCTCATAAGCATCCCTTAGATAGGCTTGAGCAATTTTGTCTTTGTGAAGTGAGAAGTAGAATTCTGCGGCGCGTTCGTTGGCGATCGCGGCTTCGTGTAGATAGCCGTGTGTAATTGCACCAGAAATCGCTTGATCGTATCGCTCGATCGCTTCACTGCGATTTCCCAGGCATCTCGATCGCTCTGCTTCAACCAAATCGTACTTATGCTGAAAGTTCATCGGTGCGGCAGTTGCCCAAATCTTTAGCTTGGCTTGATTGCGGTTGACTTTCTCTAAATCAGGCTGAGCGATCGTCATCTGCACCAGAGAATCATAGAAATAAAACACAGGCACAACCAAAAATGCTTGCACTCCGTCTAGATAAGCTTCAGCCTGAGTTGCATATTCTAGAGCTTGCTGATGGCAGTTCAACAAGTAACAGAGCAGCAGCTTATTGAAATATAAATAATGCAGTCCGGTGCGATCGTTTGCCGCTTGTAGGAGCGGTAAAAACTCTTCTTCGTTGTACGCTTCACCGAGCAATCGACAAGAATGCGGTGTCGATTGCAGCAGATTCAGTACACTCTGTTCAAAGATACGATTCCAGCTTGAGGCGTTTTCCTGCTTGAGTTGCGTGAGTGCAGCGCTCACGGTTGCCAGTTCGGGGGCGAGCTGAGGCAGTTCTTCTCCGCTCAAATAAGCATATTGTCCTCGTTGCATCGCAGCATAACCACTATATTCTAAGTGTCCTTGTTCGACTCCACTGTGGTAGGTGTAAAGCAATAGCGGCAAGATGTCTCTGACATGGACTTTTCCGTGCATTGTACAGGCTCCAGCCACGAACCGAGTTTGAGCTTGCGGAGCTAAAGTGCCAAAGCGATCGAGCAATCTGAGCGCCAACTGTCCAAACTGGTAAGCCGACTCTGGATCATGAACAATTCCACTCAGAATGACCCCGTAACACACATAGCTATAAGCTGAAGACGAAGAATTTCCATATTGCAGCGATAAATTGACTTGCTCACAAATCACCACTGGAAACAGCATCGGTGCGGATTGATAAGTCGGAGAACCTAAACTGGCGAGCATTTGGATGGTCATTAACTGCTCTGGATCGCTCATTAACGGCAGATCGATGAGAGCTTCGATGTTTTTTCCAGCTAAGTTCGCGGCTGTGTTAGCGATCGTCTGCTGCACCTGTGCCGCAGTCGGTGAAATCGGGAATTCCACGCCTAATTGCGCCAAAGCTTGTAAGCCAATTTCCACGGCTTCAAGCTGCTTCATCTGCGCCATCCGCGCTTGAATTTTGATCTCATAAACTTTCATTTTGTCGGTCGCGCTGTTTGCCTGCTGCAAAACGATCGCCGCCCATTGCTCCATCTGTTCAAAGTCGCCTTGTAGATAAGCAACTTCGATCGAAGTTTCATACAGCTTCAGCGTGAAGTCATAGCGCTGAAGCCAACAATCACTGCTCAGTAAACTAATTCCAATCTTGAGATAACGCAGCGCAGATTCGTAGGCGATCGCAACTTTTGCTTTTTCACCTGCAATTAAATTTAGTTCTGCTAACTCATCCCGTTCTGCTTCTGAAGTCAGCAAGGCTCGACCCACATTGAGATGATTCACCAGTGAGAAAATCATTTCTTGGCGATCATCGGGAGATGTGTTTTGCAGTAGCAATCGACCGATTTTCAGATGCGTTGCTTCGCGTTCTGGTTCTGGAATCAGAGAATAAGCAGCTTGCTGCACCCGATCGTGCAAAAACTTATAGCCAATCTCTTTCTGAGCCGTATCGAGTCGATCGAAGACCAGTGGAGTTTTGTAAGACTCAGACAGGGGCAACACGAATCCCGCTTGCAGGGCTTCCCACAGATCTTGGGCGGTTTCCGGGATCGATCGCTGATAGATAATGGATAAAACATTGAGATTGAAAGTACTTCCAATACAAGCCGCTAACTTCAAAACCGATTGAGTGGTCTGTGAGAGTTTTTGCACTCGGCTGACCATCAACTCCACCACGTTCTCAGTCATATCGATGTCTTGAAGCTGATCGGGGTTCCATTCCCAGCAGCGCTGCTGAAAGTCAAATCTCAGGCGATCGTCTTGATGCAGCGATTTTAGCAATTGCGTCACAAAGAATGGATTCCCCTGCGTTTTACGCCATACCAGATCCGCTAACGGCTCAGCTAGATTTAATCCAGTGTGCAAAGTTTCAGCGATAAGTTGAGTAACCTGTGTTGGATTCAAGGGTTGCAGCACAATCTGATTGATCGTCGCTCCCGCTTGTCGAATCTGCTCTAAGGTCTGAATCAGAGGATGAGACAGACTGACTTCATTGTCTCGATAAGCCCCAATCAGCAGTAGTCCTTGATGCTCTGACGTATTAATGATGCGTTCAATCAGCTTCAGTGAGGATAAATCCGCCCACTGCAAATCATCCAGGAACACCACTAAAGGATGCTGTGGCTGACTAAAGACCTGAATAAACTGCTGAAAAACGCGATGAAATCGATTTTGGGATTGAACGGCATCGAGTGGAGGCGCAGGAGGCTGTTTTCCAATAATTCGCTCTACATCAGGAAACACATCAATGATGACTTGACCATTCACCCCGATCGCACTCAACAATCGCGATCTCCAGTCCGTTATCTCTCGATCGCTCTCAGTCAGAAGCTGCCGAATTAATTCCTGAAACGCCTGAATTAATGCAGCATAAGGAATACTACGCTTGAACTGATCAAACTTACCCGAAATAAAGTATCCCCTGCCGCGCGATGCGATCGACCGATGCACTTCGTTGACTAATGAAGATTTACCAACCCCAGAATAACCACCGACTAACAGCAGTTCGGTGTGACCCTTTGAAGCACCAACGCGATCGAATGCCGCCAACAATGCCTGAACTTCTAATTCCCGTCCATAAAGCTTTTGTGGAATTGAAAATTGACTGAATAAATCCAGTTCTCCAATTTTGAATTCAGCAATTTTGCCGACGGTTGAGAGCGATCGCCAACAGGTTTCTAAATCCGCTTGTAGCCCAAGCGCGCTCTGATATCGCTCTTCTGCGGTTTTCGCTAAAAGCTTCATCACAATGTCTGATACCACTGAAGGAATATCAGCATTGAGGATCGATGGAGAAACCGGATTTTTGGCGATGTGGCAATGAATGAGTTCTAGAGGATCAGTCGTTTCATAGGGCAACTGTCCGGTGAGCATTTGATAAAAGGTGACACCTAAGCTGTAGAAATCCGATCGATAGTCAATCGATCGATTCATTCTTCCGGTTTGCTCTGGTGCAATGTAGCTTAAATTGCCTTCAATGAGGGAAATTGTACGATCGGTTTTCTCCTCTTTTGAAAGACAAGAAGCAACACTAAAGTCAAAAATCTGAACTTCAAGCGAGTCAGGCTTGACCAGAATATTGTGGGGATTGAGATCTTTGTGAATAATTTTGTTCTGATGAAGCTGCACCAAGATAGCTGCAAGTTGAATCGCAAGCCGCAAAAAATGCTCTAAAGCTAAAGGCTGTTGTGCCAGAAAGGTATCAAGGGGCTGTCCTTGAAGGTCGGGTAAAACGATCGCGCATCCGCCGCGGTAATTTTCTAAAGCAAGGGGTTGAATCACTCCGGGAATGTTCAAGCCCTGAAGAATCTTATATTCGTGTTTTAAGCGGGTCAGCTCTTCAACTTTCGGATGGTCTGTCTTTGAAACTTTAAGTGCCACTCGATCAGAGGTTTGCGCGATAGCAGCACGATAGAGAATGGTGTAGGTGCCTTGATGCAGGACTTCTAGTAGCTTACAGTCCTCAATGTCCATAATGTTCTTTCAGTGCTGTTTTAACACTCTAAAACAGATGAAAGATAAATATTCTTAAATTGTACTTAAATTAATTTTGTGACATCTAGAAAATTTGTAATGTGTCAAAGCGGTAATGTCAGCACAAATTCTGTCCCTTTGTTTTTCTCGGTCTTCATCTGAATCGTTCCACGATGGTTGTCTACGATGATTTTTTGCACGATCGCTAAGCCTAATCCTGTGCCTTTACCGACTGCTTTTGTGGTGAATCGCTGGTGAAATATTTTCTCTTTAATCGTCTCTGGAATTCCAACGCCATTATCCGCGATCGAAACTTTTACCTGATCTTGCTCGATTGCCGTGCGAATAATAATCTGATTCGGATTAGCTTGGATCTGACTGTAGCTGCGTTCTCGATTCGATTCTTCGAGTGCGTCGATTGCATTCGCCAGCAGATTCATAAACACCTGATTCAGTTGTCCCGGAAAACATTGAATCATCGGCAGTTGACCGTACTCTGTAACCACCTGAATCTCTGGTCGCTGCGCATTTGCCTTGAGCCGATGCCGCAAAATTAAAAGGGTACTATCAATGCCTTCGTGCAGGTTAAACTGCTGCTTTTGATCGGTATCCGCGCGAGAAAACGTGCGAAGACTTCTACTAATTGCGGTAATGCGATCGCCGCTGTCTTGTAGCGTTCTAATCAGCTTTGGTAAATCCTCGCGCAGATAGTCTAGATCTTCCAGTGCCGCTTCGATTTCTGCTCCAGGCTCAGGAAATGTTTTGCAGTAGAGATCAATAACCTCAAACAATTCTGTGACTGAATTGTGAATCGCATTCACATTGCCAACAATACACGCGATCGGATTATTGATTTCGTGCGCCACTCCTGCAACCAGATTACCCAGGGCTGACATTTTTTCGTTTTGAATCAGTTGTAGCTGTGAGGCTTCGAGTGCTTCGGCTTTTTGGGCGACTTGCTCGGCTAAGTTCTGAGTCAGGCAATGCAACTGTAAATGGGTTCTAACTCGTGCTAAGACTTCTCTTTCGTGAAATGGTTTAGTGATGAAGTCTACGGCTCCAAGATCAAAAGATTTAACTTTGCTATCTGTATCAGCAAGCGCAGTCATGAAAATGATCGGAATGTCGTGAGTCCGAGAATTTGCCTTAATCCGACGGCAGGTTTCAAAGCCATCAATTCCTGGCATCATCACATCGAGCAAGATTAAGTCAGGTAAGCGACGTTCTAGCTGCTGAAGGGCACGATCACCGCTAGTGGCGATCGCAATATCAAATCCGGCATCGCTCAGTGCCTCTGAAATCACTTCTAAATTCGTCGGCGTATCATCAACAATCAAAATTAAACCTGTGAGGTCAGACATAGGATGATTATGGGAGAGATGATGGGAGATATTGCTGTATAAATGCTTCAATTTGCTCGCTCTGGAACTGTTTTGCAAGCTGGATCACCTGTTGCACAAAGGGCTGATAACGATCGTCTTGCTGCTGCAATTGTTCTGCGAGCCGAATGAGTTTTTTCAATCGTCCTTCTTGCGCGAGTTCTAGCCAGACTTGTAAATCAGCCGTAGGTGGGGCAAGTCGTTCGGTTAGTGAGGTTAGCGATTTTGGCTGAGATGCTTCGGATGTCCAGGTGAGATTGAGATGCTTTTTGAGCAAGCTTAATAATTCCTGAACTTGCACAGGCTTTGCGAGAAAGTCATCGCCGCCTGCCTCAAAGCTGCTTTGCTGCTCTGAGGGGGCAACGGAAGCAGAGGAAACAATCACCGTCAGCGATTTGAGTCGATCGTTCTGCCGAATCTGTTGCAACAGCGTAAAGCCATCCATCACGGGCATAGCTAAATCCGTGATGATCAAATCAGGAACGGCTTGAGAAAGTTGCACTAAGCCTGCTTGCCCATGTTCCGCTTCTGTCACCACAAATCCCAGAGGCTCTAATAAATGCAGCAGAACCGCACGATTTTCCCAGCGATCGTCGATCACCAGAATGTGTCGTCTTGCGCCCTCATAGCCAATAATATTGCCTGCTGTAGCGGTTTGCTGTTGGCTCCAGTCCAGAGCGATCGGAACTTTCACCTCGAAATAAAAATCGCTCCCCACGCCTAGCTGACTTTTGACGCGAATCTGTCCCCCCATAAGTTGCACAATCTGCTGACTGAGCGCGAGTCCAAGACCCGTTCCTTCGGTTTTGCGCTGTTGTTCCCCGACTTGCTCAAAGGCTTGAAAGAGCCGATTGATATGCTCTGGTGCAATCCCCACTCCGGTATCTGCAACAACGAATCGGAGTTGAACCGTTTGATCAGGTGCGGCTGCAATCTGACAGACGCTGAGAGTAACGCGACCTCGATCGGTGAACTTGATCGCATTTCCCACAAGATTGAGCAAAACTTGACGCAAGCGCTTTTCATCGACAGCAATTCCTACAGGCAGGTCAGGATCTGGCTCAAAATGAAACTGAATCGCTTTTTGCTCGGCTCGAACGCGACAAATTTCAACAATGCCCTGCAAAAAAGCGGGAAAGTGAATCGCTTGGGGGGACAGCTCTAGTTTGCGGGCTTCAATTTTAGATAGATCGAGGATGTCGTTGATTAACATCAGAAGATGAGAGCCGCACTGGTGAATGACGTTAATTCCATGGCGTTCTTTTTCAGGCAGTGCTCTCGATCGTCCTAAAATTTGCGCGTAACCGAGAATTCCGTTTAACGGCGTTCGCAGTTCGTGGCTCATATTGGCAAGAAATTCGCTTTTGGCTTGGTTTGCCTCGTCTGCCAGTTCTTTCGCCTGCTGAAGTTCGATCGTCCGTTCTGCCACGCGATCTTCGAGTTGGGTAAACGACATTTTAAGTTGTGCCGCCATTTGATTGAACGATCGCCCCAGAGCTTGAAGTTCGCTAATGCTTTTGATTTTGACGGTGCGATCGAGGTTTCCAGCCGCAATGGCTTCACTCGCGGCTTGCAGTTCTAGAATCGGGCGCGTAATCCAACGAGCCGTAAGAATACCGAGAACTGTGGTAATTGCCAAAGCGCCCAAACATAGTAGAACGGTGCTGCGAGTATTGGCGTTGATCTGCCCCATGAAATGGGATTCCGGCAGAGTCACCACGACAATCCAGTCCAAACCCCACTCATCGCGCCAGGGAGACACCTGCACAAACTGCCGTTCTCCTTGAAAGTCAAATTCTAGCTGCTGACTGGTTTGTAAGTTGCGAAGGCGATCGCCTAGATGTTGAGCGGTCGATCGGATTAACAGATCTGAACTTTCTGAGCCGCGTAATCGTCGGGGCTTGCCGTCTGTCACTGAGAAAACAGGCGATTGACCAGAGTTTGCTACCAGTAATCCATTACGCTCTAGGACAAAGATTTGACTGGCCTGACTGACGCGAATCTGATTGAGAAAGTCACCAATTTGCGAGAGGCGCTGTTCTACACCCAGGCTCCCCACAAACTTTCCTTGCTGGTCGTAAATTGGGCGACTTGTGGCGATCGCTAACGGATAGTTATTGGTTTCCCATTGATAGATTTCGCTCCAGCCCAGTTTTCCTGTAGTTGCACTCTTGGCGTACCATCCTTCTTTTTGAAATTGGTAATCCTTGACCGTCTCAAATCGTGCGATCGGCTTGCTTTGAGCGTCAGTTGAATAGTTATGTAAGTCAAGACTCCCGTACTTCTTTGGCAATACAACGCTGATATCTGGATTCCCGTTCTTGGGAATTGTGGCTTCGCGATAGTACCCGGACGCAACAAAATCACCCGAAGGAGCACCGTACAGAATGTAGCCGACGTTGTAGGTTTTGACTTGTTTGGCAAAGAAGCGGGCGAGACGATCGGGATCTTGCAGATTCAGCAGTTCGAGATCAATTTGTTCACCGTTAATTTGGGTGAGATAGCGTGTCTTCGAGGCATAACCATCAAGGTGCTGATTCGTCTGAACGCTCACTTTTTCCAGCATTTGCAGAGCTAATTCATGAACTGCTTTTTGTCCATTCGCTAACGAGACGTGTCCGGTCAGCCCTACTGCCGCAAAAATTTGTAGAACAAATGGCAGGATTAGCACTGTTCGTAGAGGAATGCGATGGTGGTTAGCTCGGAGAGACATGACAAGAAGTGGCTGGCAATGACGAAGATCACTCTTATCATTCCCCACTAGAAGAATTAGACGACAGCAAAGCACGATCGCTGAAGACTCAGAGGATTGTTTCTACGAACTATCTGATAGCTAAAGAAGCTACGACCAATTTTTCGTGCGATCAACTGCTTTTTGCCATTGCCTGAAGTCTACGTGAATGGCGGATGATTGGGGTTCAAACACGCGATCGATCACTCGTTGCTGAACTAATTGATCATAACTTTGCCAAAATCCTGCTGCCAGTCCTGCCGCAAATGCAACACCTAGAACGGTTGTATCTCGGATTGCAGGACGCTCGATCGCAATGCCCAATAAGTCCGCTTGAAGCTGCATCAGAAAGTTATTCTCACAAGCGCCGCCGTCCACCGATAACTTTTGCAGGAGGAGCGGGCTATGGGTTGTAATTTCGTCTACGACTTCTTTGACTTGAAATGCGATCGCTTCGAGTACCGCCCGAACTAAATGTTCTCGCCGCACTCCACCTGTAATCCCCAAAAATGCTCCCCGCGCACTCATATCCCAGTGCGGTGTCCCAAGTCCACTCAAGGCAGGCACAAAGTACACTCCGCCACTATCTGAAACCTGCTCGGCGATCGCTTCTGTTTCCTGAGCGGTCGCAATCAATCCCAAGCCATCTCGCAGCCACTGAATGCAAGCGCCACTGGTGAACATACTACCTTCAAGCGCATAGCCAATTTGATGGTTTTGTGTCCAAGCGATCGTCGAAATCAATTGCTGATCCGATCGCACAATTTCAGATCCCGTATGAGCCACCAGAAAGCTTCCGGTTCCGTAGGTGCATTTCATCAAACCGGGTCGATCGCAGCCTTGCCCAAACAATGCCGCTTGTTGATCTCCCAAAATTGCTGTAATCGGAATCTCAACACCGAGCAGATTTGTAATCCCAAATGTTCCTAAGCTGGGCTGAATTGAGGGAAGAATCTGTGCGGGAATGCCAAACAACTCCAGCAATCGATCATCCCATTCCAGCGTTTTTAAGTTCATTAATAAAGTGCGACTGGCGTTACTGTGATCAGTCGCGTGAACTTTACCGCCTGTGAGCTTCCACAAAATCCAAGTATCGATCGTTCCCGCCAGCACAGTGCTTAAATCAATTCGTTGCACCCGATCGAGTAACCATCTCAGCTTGGTTGCGGAAAAGTAAGCATCAATTACTAAGCCAGTACGATCGTAGATTTCCGCCGCCAATCCTTGATCGCGCAGTTGATTACAAAATTCAGCCGTCCGCCGATCTTGCCAAACGATCGCCCGATGTAGCGGTTTTCCAGTGTTCTTATCCCAAAGTAAACAGGTTTCGCGCTGAACCGTTAGCCCGATCGCGGCAATCTCAGACGGTTCGATTTGTGCCGTTTGAATTGCCGATCGAATAACTGACTGAGTTGCATTCCAAATCTCTTCGGCATCATGTTCTAGCCATCCTGGGTGCGGATAGTATTGCGTCAGTTCTAAATAAGCCTGTCCAGCAATGTTGCCAGAATGGTCAAATAAAAAGGCGCGATTGCCCGTCGTGCCCAGATCAAGTGCCAGAATGTATCGTGTGGTCATACATCGCGGTGAGGTCGTCTAACTCAGACAATAGCGCCCCTTGAAGCGGGTCGATCGTGACATTTTGTAGATATTGACTGAGAGCGATCGACCCACCCAACCCTAAATGATGCCGCGAATTTCCTCAACTATGCCATCGCGCAGCAGCACTTCAACATTCATCTTCTCAATCAAATTATCACCCGGCTCAATCCGAAACACGCTGCCGATTTGTCCCTGCTGCACTTCTTGATCAAGTTCCAACATTTGGATTTGCTGAAGCTGCTGTAGACTTTGATTTTTTTGCTCTAGCAACTCGCTTTTGCGCTGATTAAACTGCATCCGAATGTTTTCGCTCTGCTGCAACGCCTCCGGACTACCGGGCTGGAGCGTCTGCCGTTGAACTTCAGTCAGTACCTGCTGCATCTGCAAATCAAGCTGCTGCAACTGGCTATCAATCTGGTTCAATTGCGCCTGTAGAGTTTGCTGCGCTTCGTCTTTCCAGCGAGGAGTAACCACCGCTTTTATATTGACATTACGCTGCAACAACAGATGAGACTTAGAGATTTCCATACGGTGACTCAGAAATTGATCAAAAATTGAACGATGGGAATCGGGAGCTAGGTTGACTATATTAAACGCTATTAAACGCTTTAGCTCCCGACGATCGCGCTATAGCGAAAACATCTCGTTAATCATACCGTGGTAGCGCTCCATCACAACGTTGCGCCGAATTTTCAGCGTTTGCGTTAGAAAGCCGTTTTCGATCGAAAACGCTTCGCTCAACAAGCGGAAAACGCCAATGCGATCGTCCGGACGATATCCCGGACGCGCTTTTACCAGTCGCACTAATTCTTGCCGGAACAATTCTTGAACGGCTGGATCATTCAAATCCACGCTGCCGCCTTTCCACTGTTCTAGGGCTTCGAGGTTGGGCACAATCAGCGCACCCAGCATTTTCTGATCTTGTCCAACTAGCATGATCTGATCAATGTAAGCGCTCCGGAGGCAGGCATCTTCGATCGGCTGTGGTTCGATGTTCTCACCGTTGGTTAAGACGATCGTATCCTTCGCTCGTCCGGTGATGATCAAATCATTGTGCTGCGTCACCATGCCCAAATCTCCAGTATCAAACCAGCCTTGGGGGTCGATCGCTTTGGCGGTGGCTTCTGGGTTCTTGTAGTAGCCCTGCATAATTTGTGCGCCCCGCAGCAGAATTAAGCCGCGCTGCCCAACGGGTAAATCTTTGTGGGTTTCCGGGTCAACAATCCGGGTTTCGGTGCCGGGAAGCGGTTCGCCATCGGCTCCACGCACATTCCGCCACGGACGACGCGCATGGGTAATCGGAGCCGTTTCTGTCAGCCCGTAACCCCCTAAAATGGTGATGCCCACAATCTCGAAAAAGTCTTCTAAATGCTCTGCGATCGAGCCACCACCACTGACCACAAACTTCAAACAGCCGCCCGTACCTTGTCGAACTTTCTCGTAAACCAAGCGATCGCCTAATTTGTGAAACGGATAGCGGAGTGCGGCTTGCATTTTTGCGCTCAATTGTTCCGCACTCGACGGATTGAGGTTATCTAAGTTCAAATTCTCAACGGTGCGTTTCGCCAAAATATACTTTTGGCTCTGTCCTAAAAAGAACTTCACAAGCTTCTGTTTCTTGGCAGGCTGATCGCGGAACTGCTTCTGAATGCCTTCGTAAATCGATTCCCACAAACGCGGAACCCCAACCATATAGTGCGGCTGGTATTCTTTGATATCTTTCTTCACAAAGCGGATGTTGGTATAAATCTGAGTACAGCCGTTGGAGAACACAAAGTATTCAAAGGTGCGCTCATAACAATGCCAAATCGGAAGAATGCTTAACACACGCTCTCCGGGCTGCAACAGCGCCACATCATACGCACCGTTCACTTCATACAGCAAGTTGCCGTGGCTGAGCATCACGCCTTTTGGCATTCCTGATGTGCCCGACGTGTACATCAAGGTCGCTAAAGTGTTTCGGTCTTGCTGCACAGGCTGAATCGGATGAGTTTTACCAAGCTCAATCACTTCTGAAAACTTCAGCACTTTATAAGTGTCCGAACTTGCCGTTTCATCGGTCAGCAAAATCACAAATTGGATCGGAACTTCTGCCAGAATCGATCGCAGCTTTTTCAATAGTTCCGCATCTTGCAGCACTACTCCCACTGAGCCGCTATGCTCCAGAATGTAGCGTAACTCCAGCGGATCAGCCTGTGAACCCCGCACCACATCCACCGCACCCGATCGCATAATGCCTTGGTCGGCAATCAGCCAGCGCGGACAGTTATCCGAAAACAGCGCAATTCGGGCTGGAAGCTCATCGCTTGCATCGGTGTGAATGTCTAGCGCCTGAATCCCCGCCGCAAAAAGCTGCATCTGCTCATACAGTTGAGCATAGGTCAGCTTAACCTCTGGCTGACTATGCGGATCATGAACTGCCAAAACATCAGCAAATCGTTTGGCAGCGATCGACCAAAGTTCGGGGAGCGACTGCACATTACGATAAGGGGCTTGTTCAAACGGCACAGAGGGGTAGGCGCGGCTCATGAGCAAAACTCCTGTGGGATGAGTGTCTAATACTAACGATATTGCTTAAATCGCAGGTTAAACCATTGAGGGCAGACAGAATTCATTGTGGCTGATGAGCGCCCCTCTTGCTGAAAAAATTTGCCGAGTGCGATCGGGGTCTTCTTCGTTCCGGATCAGTGCTAGGCTGTGAGTCGAAGCGTTTGGAGATTGAACCATGCCAAGAGCAGTTTGGAACGGCGTTGTTTTAGCCGAGAGCGATCGCACCGAAACAGTCGAGGGGAACCAATACTTTCCACCCGACTCAATTCATTCTGAATATTTTCAAGACAGCAGCACCCATACCACTTGCGGTTGGAAGGGCGTTGCCAGCTATTACAGCATCGTCGTCAACGGGCAAACAAACAAAGATGCGGCGTGGTACTATCCCACCCCCAAAGATGCCGCGAAGAACATCGCAGGCTACATTGCTTTCTGGAAAGGAGTCAAAGTCGAAGCCTAGCTACCAAATCTTCGCCATCTGAAGCACAAAGCCCGGTAATTCTGGTTCAGCACTGACCGAATCCGGGCTTTGTACGATCTGATGCATCGTATTCGGACGATAGACATGAACAGTGCGCGGAGTGCGATCGATCAAAAATCCCAATCTCGCACCATTGTCGATGTACTCCTGCATCTTGAGTTGAAGGTCGCTCAAACTATCACTAGCTGAGCGCAACCCAATCACAAAATCCGGGCAAATCGGGGCAAACGAAGCTTTTTGCTGATCGCTCAGCGCATTCCAACGATCGAGCCGAATCCAGGAGGCATCAGGAGAGCGTGTTGCACCGTTGGGCAGAGTAAAGCCTGAACTAGAATCAAACCCGATTCCAGTACCCTCTTGCTCTGCCCAGACTCCCAGCTGTACCGCAAGGTTAAAGTTGCGGTTTCCAGTATCAGAAAAAGTTGGGGGCATAATGATCACTTCTCCGGCTGCAGTCCGTTCAATCCGTAGCTCAGAATTCGCCATGCAGAACTCGTAGAACTGTTCAGTCGTCATCTGAGCTAGGGCGGGAAAGTGAACGGCTAAAGGAGTGTGTTCTGAGTGAACCAGCAGTGTTGTCATTGTGAGCCTTGCAGTAGAACAGGGAATGCAATTAGCCTGCGATTTTGAAGCGGCTGGGGTTTTCTCCAACTTTCTCGTAGGTTCCTTTTCTCATGCCATGCGCCATCATCAATGCAATCCGCTTCCGCGCTTCGGGCATGTTCACGCTGGGCAATGAACCGTAGAGAACTTCGATCATCTCATCAGTCGTGTAGGTATCGCTGGGTGAACCGCTCATCACTTTGTAAACCGCTTCTGCTGGAGTCATTCCTTTGAAGTCGCGCTTCATGGTGGCATCAAACGGAACAGGCGGTTTAACATTGCGCTTCTGCTTGGGTGCATCTTCGCTCTTTTTGCCGCGTGTTTTCTTTTCAGGTGCAACGGTCGTTTCTTCCGTTGCTTTTGCTTTGCCGCGTCCTTTGCGCTTCGGTTTTGCCTCTGCTACTTCTGCGATCGCGGGCACTTCGATTTCGATTTTCTTACCATTGGTCGAAGGGGCAATTTCTCCACCCAACAAACCATTGAGGTACTCCAAGGTTTTATCAATCTCAGAGGTTGCTGATGCAACTGCTTCTTTGATGATCGCTTCGCGGTCATTGGTGAGACGATCGCGTTCTTGTTCTAAGTTCTGTCTGACTGATTGATCTAAAATTGCGTAGGGCATTGTTGTGAACCTCACTGTAAATGTTTCTGATTGTAGTGCTTCTTTGATCAATCAGAACAATAAATTTGCAATTTTCTGTGTTTATTTTGCCTTTTTTTAGTTCAAGCGACGATTGTTGATCAACTATCAGATCCTACAATGCTTACTATCTCAGTCTTTCAGCCATTTTGATAGTTGATCGTAGTATTGAAAAATTTGCCTGTAAGTCCAGCGGCAAGGGTTTCAGGGAAATCGGGTACTGCGGTTTGACTGTCCGAAATTTTACGAGTACCCGGATGAGTTGACTACTTAGATTCCCAATCGAAGTTGATCAGCTTTAGATGTTCCGGATGGGCTAACAGTTCTTTTGCCAGTAGATATCCTGCGATCGTCCAGGTTTGATACCTCCGCGCTTCTTTGCCGATCAATCGAGCATCGGGGCCGTCATAGTATTCGGGGAAGTGATCTTCTAATAAGCGACGTTCTGCAACGGCGATCGCATGATGTGCGAGTTCTCCGCGATCCATCTTTTTCGCGGCTGCGGTTAACATCCAGAGCAATACGGGCCAGCTTCCGCCATTGTGATAAGACCAAGGACGATTCTTCGGGTCGGCTCCGGTAACAATCCGCCATTCCACATCTTCGAGTGCAGGATAACAAAGCTTCATCGGCATCTGTCCGACCAAATCACTCCAGCGAAGTTCGATCAGATTGAGAATTTTGTGGGATTGTCGTTCGGTGGCGAGTGCAGAGACGATCGACATTAAGTTCCCTAGCGCGAAGAAGCGGACATCAAGCTGAGAAGGCCCTAAGTTGCCTGCCATGTATCCGCCTGCTTCAGGGAGCCATTTGGCAAGGCGATAGAACGGAATTGAATCTGAATAGATATTGAACTGATTCAGCGCCTCTTCGCCGTATTCTTCGACCCGATAGCGGTAAATTACGTTTAAGCGGTCTGGATCGAGCCAATAATGCTCTCTGAGTTGTCGTCTGAGGGGAATGAGGCGGCTGTGAATGCCCTGAATCATTTTCTGATTGTCCTCATTTTCAACGAGCAGTTCCAGACTAGAGCGCAGGGCAGCATAAAACAGCGATTGAATGTCGAGCGGATGCCCATACATTCCCATGCGACGATCGATCATGCTGGCCCCATCCGGCACAAGCACCATTGGATACATATCAAACCGAGTCACCAAACAAAGTTCGAGAATAAAGCGGATGCCTTCTTGAACATCGGGTCGATGAGCAAAATCGGTTTCTCCGGTGGCAATCACATAAGCACGCAGCAGAATGATCCACCACAGTCCTGAATCGGCGGGAGCCACGCGACCGATCGCATGATCACCAAAATCAGCTTTGAGATACTCCCCGCCTTCGTAGGGAATGACTTTGAAGCTTGCAGGCATCAAGCCGCGGCTGGGTTTAGAAGAGTCGAATTGCGTGGTTTTGGGTTGGAGCCTTAAGGTTTCTTCAAGAAAGTGTTGAACAATCTCAGTTCTGCCACGCATCAGAAACAGGAGTGCAGAGGAGATAAAGTCTCTGACAAAACATTGATCGTAGTTTAAGGCGATCAGATCTGTGTCACAGGCTGCGATCGTGCCAATCTCTCGACCTTGATAATACAGAACGGATTTTTCTAACAGTTCCCAGGCTTTCTCTTCGATGCTCAACGTTCTGACCTCGAAATCAACAAAGGTCTATCCTAGAGCAATTCTTCTAGCATGGTATGGGAGTTTACGATCGATTTATCTGTGTGAACTGGTGCTATTGGCTCAATGTTTTGATTTTCTCGATCGCTAAGTCAACGTCTGGTAAAGCCTGCCCTCGTCGCTGGACGGTTTCAATTCAATATTGTTGCCCTAGCTCTTTTCGACTCGGCAACGTCCTTCGTTTGCGCAATCTAATCGTTTCTGCCGCTCAGCCACGATCGCCCTTAAGTCCGGTCTTCCCGTCAGCATCAGTCGCCAATCTGCCCAAATCTCATACAGCTTATCCGCAATCCAACCGAAGATTGGGATTCTTGTAATCGCATAGACCCATCCCATGCCGAGAACTTCGTAAACGCGCCGAAACACCTCGACATTTTTGATCGTGCTGCCATCGGGCAATACGGCATGAATCCGACCCATTGCCGTTTCATAATCAATCTCGCCGTTCTCGTCTGGTGAATAGTTCTCGTCGGCAATGTCAACAAACGCGACTAAACCACGATCATTGTCCCGCTTTTTCAAAAAATTCACTTCGCGCATACAAAGCGGACATTCACTATCGTAGAGCAGCTTAATTTTCCAGGCTGGGGTAGCAGACATTGCAGGTTCAATCCAATTTTCTTTAATTTAACAGTTTGTAACGCTTGCGGTGGACTATAGGTGATTCACTTTGGTTTTAAGCTGTTTGAGATTTACTGTTTGAGATTATTTATTGTTTGAGATTATTTATATTGGGGCGCGAACTTGCGATGCGAGTATCAGAGGTAACGACATGACTGAATCTCGTTTTCCAAAAACGGCGGTGCTGGCATTGCTAGCGATCGCAATTCTCTGGGGCTACAGTTGGACGCAGATGAAGCTAGGAGTGCAATATTCCTCGGCGTTTACATTTGCAGCACTGCGAAATGTGGGGGGCGGCTTAGCACTTCTGATTGCCCTGATCGCAACCAAGCAACCGATCCTGCCGAAAGCTGTCCCAATGACTTTCTTGTTAGGGTTGCTACAAACCGCAGGATTTAGTGGCTTTGCAGCTTGGGCATTGGTCAGTGGGGGAGCCGGGAAAACCTCGATTCTGGTTTACACAATGCCGTTTTGGACATTGTTGTTGGCATGGTACTTCTTGGGTGAGCGGATTCGAGGAGTGCAATGGATCGCGATCGCAGTTGCCTTCTCTGGATTGTTGTTGATTCTTGATCCGTTTCGGCTGCAAGGTTCGTTGATCAGTGGATTGTTTGCCGTGTTAGCGGGATTAAGTTGGGCGGGCGGCTCGATCGTGGCAAAGAAAATCGATGCAAAGTCAGTCAATCTATTGTCGCTGACAACTTGGCAAACGCTGTTTGGAACTATACCCCTGATTGCGATCGCGCTCTTTTCGTCGGCTCCGCCAATTCAGTGGAATTCGACCTTTATGAGTGCTTTGGCTTATAGTGTCTTGCCCGGAAACGCGATTCCGATGCTGTTATGGATGTATGTACTGAGACAGCTTCCCGCCGGACTATCGGGGTTAGGAATGCTGATGACTCCGGTGTTAGGAGTGACGTTTGCAGCATTGCAGCTTAGAGAAATTCCGCAATTTCATGAATTGATTGGAATGGGCTGTGTGGTGAGTGCATTGATTCTGACTTCGATCGTAAACCGCAAGTAGCTATCGCCAGTTCGATCGATTCCAGTCGTACACGCCTTGAATTTCATATTCCTGCCCGTTGTCAAAGCGAATTGTGCAGCGCGTTTGTTGTGAGCTGTCTGATTCACTCAGTCCGATGACTATGCAGGTGTACCATTCTTGATCATCGGCTTGCACCCATTCCCATAGAGCATTGGAAACTTCAATGCGATCGCCAATGTTCAGTCGGGTTTCTTGATCGCGGTAGGCTGCTAAATCTTCAGCCGTCACAGAATTGAGCCAGGATAATCCATATTGATCTCGAATAAACTGCATGGCTCCAGAATTACGATTTTGCAGCCAATCGTTTAGAAGCGATGTTTTCCAATCGGACTGTTGGGCAAACTGTAGAACGGCTTGTCGTTGTTCCTCAGTCAGTTGTGTGAGCGGATTCGATCGCGTTTCTTGCTGCAAAGTCGATCGCAAGATTTCTTTTTGGTCTGCATCTAGCGGATGTCCGAGGCGTTCACACTGCTCGAACGCTTTTTGCAGTAAGCTATCGAAGTCGAATTCGCTCATAGTTCAATCTGTAAGGCGAGTTGATACAGTTGACGACGAGGTAAAGCGGTTTGCTGAGACAACTGGCGACTCGCTTGCGATCGAGAAACTCCTTGCTTCAATAATGACAACAACTCTGCTTTTAAGACTTCTTCTGTGAGGGGAACTTCGGTTGGCTCTGCTCCAGAAACAATCAGCGTAAATTCGCCCTTTGGCTCATGCTTGGTGTAATGGTCGATCGCGGCTTTCACTGTCCCGCGCCAGAACTCTTCGTGTAGTTTGGTGAGTTCACGCGCCAAGACAATCAAGCGATCGTCTCCTAAAACTGTTGCAATGTCAGCGAGTGTTTTTTGCACTCGATGAGGCGCTTCGTAGAAAATTAAGGTGCGATCGTCGGTGATTAACCGTTCGAGATGTTCACGCCGCTCTGTTTCTTTAGCAGGGAGAAAGCCCTCAAACACAAACCGATCGCACTTTAACCCTGAAGCACTCAAAGCTGTCATCGCTGCCGTTGCGCCGGGGATTGGAACAACTGAAATTCCTACTTCTGCACATGCTTTCACCAGTTCATACCCTGGGTCAGAAATTCCGGGCATTCCTGCATCTGTCACAAGCGCGATCGATGTCCCTTGCTGAAGACGATCGACCAGTTCGATAGTTCTAGAATGGCGATTGTGATCGTGATAGCTAACTTGCGGGGTTTTGATTTGAAAGTGCTGCAAGAGTTTTCCGGTGTGGCGCGTGTCTTCTGCGGCGATTAGGTCTACCGTTTGCAGAATTCGCACTGCCCGAAACGTCATGTCTTCTAAGTTGCCCAGTGGTGTGCCCACAATATATAGAGTTGCTGTCATGAAGTGAATTATGGCAAAACATGGACTGTTTGTGGGCTTAGTGACGCTGGATTTAATTTATCTTGCAGATGCACCCCCGATCGCAAATCAAAAAATCGTGGCACAAGACACGACGATCGCGGCTGGAGGCCCTGCCACCAATGCTGCGATCGCTTTTCAACAGTTGGGCAATTCCGCCACATTAATGGGTGCGATCGGCTCACATCCCATCTGTCATTTGATTCAATCTGATTTACAATCCTGCGGTGTTCAGATTGTGGATCTCGCTCCAGCTAGAACTGAATCGCCGCCTGTCTCTTCGGTCGTCGTAACAAAGTCCACGGGAGATCGTTCAGTCGTTTCGATCAACGCGGTACGATCACAGATTGATCCAGACCGCATTTCACCAGATATTCTCGACAATATTGATGTTGTATTGATTGATGGACATCAAATGGCGATCGGGGCAAAGCTTGCGAAAATGGCAGACGATCGCAGCATTCCAGTTGTAATTGATGCAGGCAGTTGGAAGCCTGGATTTGAAACCGTTTTACCTTGGGTGGATTATGCAATTTGTTCTGCGAACTTTCACCCCCCGACCGATCAAACAGTATTTGAATATCTGCGATCGTTTGGAATCCCACACATGGCAATCACACACGGAAAGAATGCCATTGAACTACCAAATCATAAAATCAATGTCCCCCAAGTTCCTGTGGTTGACACGCTGGGTGCAGGAGATATCTTTCACGGTGCGTTTTGCCACTATATATTAATGTGTGATTTTCACACTGCACTGTCTAAAGCCGCCCAAATTGCTGCTTATGCCTGTCAATTCTTCGGTACTCGCGAATGGAGAAAATACCAGACCTATAATAATGAAGCCGATTGAGCGGGTAAGAGCGATGAATTTTGAAGAAATTTGTACCATTGCACGAAGAGTTGGCTGGGGAGCCGCGAACATTCTGATAGAACAATCGCGTAGCTTTGAGGTAGAAAAATCTGGCGATAGTCCTGTCACTTCGGCGGACATTGCTGCCAACACCTACATCCTAGAGAAACTACAATCGGTTTTCGACCCACAAACCTTCGCCTACCTCAGCGAAGAAACTTATCAGTCTCAGCCTGCCGAAGTGCGCTTAAATCGTCCTTGGGTATGGATTATTGATCCACTTGATGGCACAAAAGACTTTATCAATCGCACCGGCGAATATGCAATGCACATTGCTCTCGCCTATCAAGGTCGTCCCGTTGTTGCGATCGTTGCTTGTCCTGCATTCGGCAAGCTCTATTCTGCCACCTTAGAGGGCGGAACCTGGGTCGAAACTGCAAACGGCGATCGCACTCGCATCCAAGTTTCAAATAAATCAGACTTTACCGATTTAACCGTCGTTGCCAGTCGCAGCCATCGCGACGTGCGGTTCAATCAATTAATGGAACAATTCCCCGTCAAACAACAGCGTCAAATTGGTAGCGTCGGCTGTAAGATTGCGGCGATCGTCGAACAGCAGGCGGATCTTTATCTTTCCTTGTCGGGTAAGTCTGCCGCGAAGGATTGGGATTTCGCGGCCCCCGAACTCATTCTCACCGAGGCAGGCGGACAATTTACCTATTTTGATCAATCTCCCGTGCAGTACAATCGCGCCGATGTGAATCAATGGGGCGGAATTCTTGCGAGTAACGGAAAAATACACGCTCAGCTTTGTGACACCGCGATCGCACTACTTGGAGAGATTGATAAGCGATAACTATCTATTAAGTTTCATCACTTTTCCTGATTTAAGCTTGAATGCAGAGGTGTGAGTGAAAGTCAGGTTCGATCAGGTTGTATAGTATTAACGTACTAACCACTCAAAAATAATCCGGCTCATAGAGCAAAGAAGGAACTCTCACCCTTCAGTTTGCCTCTACGAAAGGAGCTTGTTTTCGCTTGCATTTCCTCAACCCTACAACGTATCCCGATGAAACTAAATCGTACAGGGCGGCTATCTCGTAGCCTAGTTTTGTTTGTGTTCAGCCTTGGTGTGTTCGTCATGCTAGGGTGGTCTCGTCCCTCGATCGCCGTTCAAACGGGCGAACTATTCGCAAGCAACCCCTCGACCCAGATTAACGTCCGCACCAGTCCGTCTACTACTGCTCCACTAGCAGGCATTGCTTTTCCGGGCGATCAGGTTCAAATTCTCAGCACAACCCAAAGCCGAGACGGGTTTACCTGGTATCAGATGCAGTCTAACCGTTCTGGAATCGTCGGCTGGGTACGGGGCGATTTAGTGAGGCCCTTTGGTGCAGTAGCCCGACGAACGGTAGCCCCCTCGATCGCAGCCGCTCAACCCGTTGTAGCTCCTCAACCTCAAGTCTTCACGCCCGCAAAAACAGCAGCCGTAGAAAAGAATCCGTTCATTCCCGTTCCGCAAGTCTCCAACTGTGCTCCCGTCTATCCAGTCCGGCCTCCTGTCGTGAATCAAGGCTTTGGACGAGTCAGCGATCCCTTCAACGCTAGACAGAGCCATTTTCATACAGGCATAGACTTCGATGGCAAGATTGGCACTCCAATTAACAGTCCAGTCTGTGGAACCGTGTCTTACGTCGGACGGGAACAAGACGGAAATAGTTACGAATGGGGCTATGGTTGGCACGTCAAAATCCGCGACAGCGAAGGGAAGATTCATCTCTTCGCTCACATCAGTAAAGCCTATGTCAAGGTAGGACAGACTGTTACATCGGGTCAGTTAATCGCAGCGATCGGCAACAATGGAAATTCCACAGGGCCGCATCTGCATTACGAAATTCGCCAAGGGGCAGATACTTATCAAAGCGCGATTAACCCCATGCCATTTCTCGCGCTTGTCCGGCAGGCGGACGGTTCACAAGCTGGACTCATCCTGCCGACTGAATACCGGTAGCCGCTTCAGTTCTAGCTCTATTTGCGCGATTTAAAGAGAAAGGTTCAGGCAGCATTCTCTCCTGAACCTTTCTCTTTTAAGCGATCGGATTTGAATTATCGAAGCCAGCTTGAAGACACCCAACCACCGCTCGAAAGTTGAGAATACCCACCACTGACTCGACCCGATAGCCGTACAACCGAACCATTTGGGAGGCTGCCAATTACGCTGCCCGAAGGACTCGATCGAATCAACAAGCTACCGCCATTCGTCGAAACGGTTGCTGAGGAGACACCAGGACCACCCGTGTTCGGACTGGTGGTATAAGCAGAAGAGAACCAGCCACCATCGGGTAACTGATACCAGCCGCCGGACTGCCGGATGACACGCACGGTTTCACCAGGATACAAAGGTCTGCCGTTCAAGCCGTATCCCACTCCAGGGCCGTTACGAACATTCACCGTAGTCGTTGCTCTCACCGTTTGGTTGATTGGAGTTCCAATTGGGCCAGGACCACCCGTGTTCGGACTGGTGGTATAAGCAGAAGAGAACCAGCCACCATCGGGTAACTGATACCAACCGCCAGACTGCCGGATGACGCGCACGGTTTCACCGGGATACAACGGTCTGCCATTCAAGCCGTATCCCACTCCAGGGCCGTTACGAACATTCACCGTAGTCGTTGCTCTCACCGTTTGGTTGGTCGGAGTTCCAATTGGGCCAGGGCCCCCTATGTTGGAGCTGGTGGTGTAAGCGGAAGAGAACCAGCCCCCATCGGGTAGCTGATACCAACCATTCGATGAAGCAACCACGCGCACGGTTTCGCCTGGATACAACGGTCTGCCGTTTAAACCGTATTGCGATCCAGGGCCGTTACGAACGTTGAGTGCAGAAATGCTATTGCTCACTCTGACGTATTGTGCCGCTTGAGCCGATGGGACGTGAGTAACAAGCACCGAAGTTGCTAACATAAACCCAGCAAAGCCGACCCAGGCAGAACTAGGGATGTTTAAGCACCACTTTTTGAGTGATCGTCCTAAGCGCACTAGCTTTGAGGTTTTGCCAGTCGTTATAGTTCCAGCGTAAATAGATTCTTCCATGGTTCTCCTGATGATCTGAAACAAAGTAGTTTTATTTTTGACCCGGAGCCAAGTTTAAGCAGTTATATTGCTGGGTCGTTTAGGTCTTACCCAGTTACAGGCAGACCCACTACCAAACCGAATAATTCGACTCTGTGCCATTGCAATCTTACTAGCGGTTTTTAGTCGAATTGGTGGTTTGTTACATTTTTCTACGTTTGTGAATAAATGTACATCAAGTTCAGAATAAACTTAAATTTTCACCCAGAGAAATCGAACAAATCGCTTGTTTACCAGGGCGAAAAACGGCGATTGCGATCGTCCTGAACTGTTAAGAAAATAGGAGTAATCACCGCGTCCTAATCGATCCGAGCCGCAACCACAGCATAGAATGGATCGCCGCCTGACAGCCCAAACATTTGAAATATTGCCGGGGTTTGTGACTGTTTTATAATCACTTCGGGTTGCGAAAATCCGGGGACAGCTTTGAAGTATTGTTTCACCAAGTTAACGCGATCGCTCTCACTCGCGTCGCGCCAGGCTGCGATCGCTTTTTGGTAGAACATGCGATTCGAGAAGCTAATAATTGCGATTCCGCCCGGTTTTAGAATTCGATGAATCTCGGTGAAGATCGCTTCGGGATACTGGATGTATTGCACCGAAACTGTATTCAAAACTGCATCAAACGACTGATCCGGCAAAGGTAACTTCGGGTCTAAGTTCAAGTTCCGCACAAAGTAATGATTGAGTCGCGGATTGCGGGCGAGTTCTTCTGCATTGAGTCCATGGCCTTCGACATGCTCAAACTGCACATCGTCCGGAAGATGCGACACCCAGCTACTCATCATGTCAAAGATGCGGGCGTTTGGCTTTAAGCGATCGCGATACAGATCCGTCAACTGCTGAATAAACCCTTCATCAACGTGCGTAACGAAGCGAGGAGACTCATAAAACAGAGCATCGTTAGAAGGATCTAATTTTTCGCGCTGATTCGGATTAAGCAACATGATCGCAGCACTATGACATCAATGAAGTTATGTTAACAAATAATTTTGCTTCATTCTCTGCCTTAAGAACTACAGCAGCTCGCACTAAGCAGGAACCTTAATGATACAAGCGATTAATTTTAGAGAAATACTATGCCCGATCGCTCAAAAAGCGCCTCAGAGATTTTTCACATTTCTTCAGGCTGTGTATTTCTTAGCAAAGCCGTAAACGCTCCTGCCCCCAAACGATCTTGGGGAAAGATACGATAACAGAATTGATCAGATAAGTGCGATCGGTACTCCCTTAACTGCGGAACTTCGGTAGATTCAAACTGCGGAAGCTTGTCTAAAAGCCAATCAATCATCTGCTCATTTGCATCCGAGAACAATTGACGACTGAGCTTAATCAGTAAATTAGAAGGCTTTCCCATTGTGCTGTTGAATTCGCTCTGCCCAGACCTGGCTCTGCTCCAGGGTCAACACAATTTTCTTATAAAACTCGTTCTCTAGCTCCAAAACTAAATACTGACCAGAACGAGTCGTATACCAGAACTCCTTACCGCGATCAGTGTAATAAGTTCCTGCTTTGATAATCCCCGGAAAGAACGTACCCGGAAGCCTCACATCTGTCCAACTACTCGGTGGCTCCTCAGTCGTCACTTTTGTAATATGGCTCAATGGAATGTACAAATCGGCATTGTAGTAAAACGCCCAGAATCGCTCTGCCCAATCTAAGTCAATCTTTAACTGATCATTGGAGATAGATAGCTGCATAGTTCTAACCCAGGTTATGAAACTGATTCATGAAAGTTTGATCGATCGCATCTTTCATCCGCCACAACAATCGCGATCGCACTCCAAATTTGCCATACGATGCAATTGCCGATCGATCCCCTGTTCCAATTAGGCTAAGATAATTGCTCTGCGGATGATAGGCTCTCAGAGGTTGATGGTTCAGCGCAGCAGATAGATTCTGAAACAATGGCTTTCCTTGCCTCACTGCAAACACCCCTGCTTTTGGACGCTCATAATGAATCATGGTGGCAATATCACCCGCCGCAAACACTTGAGGATGCGACACCGACTGCAAAGCATCATTCACTAAAATAAATCCTTGTTCATCTACCTTGAGTCCAGATTGCCGAAGCCAATCCGGTGCAGAGGCTTGCGTCACCCAAACGATCGCATCTGCATCAAATCCCTCAACTGCTTCAATCACTGCGCCTAAATGCAACTGACTGCCTCGCTGAATCAGCAACTGTTTTAACTGGCGACGCACCCAAGCGTTATGTTTTGGCATAATCTCACGATCGCGCTGAAATAGATGAATCGTGGTGTTTGGCAAACGATGCTGCATATTTAACGCAAGCTCAACACCGCCTGTTCCGCCCCCGACGATCGCTAACTGTTTAGGATTCTTCTGGGCAAACTCATCCCACCACTTGAGAAACTTCGAGATCGGTTTCGCCCCAATTCCTTGCGCTCCTGAAGGAATGTTTGGGGTACTGCCAATATCAATCGACACCCAATCAAACTCAATCCGATGGTGCTGACACATAACTTGATTGCGCTCTAAACCAACTGCTCGATCGACAATCAATCGAGCACTAGCAAACTCACAGAGCGATCTGAGATTAATATGACATTCTTGATATGAATAAAACCCTGCCACATGACCCGGCAGCATTCCCGAATACGGCGTATCTTCTGCTTCAGAAATTAAGGTAATTTGCACCCCAACGATCGGATTCAGCCCAAACTGACGCAATGCGATCGCGTGACTGTGTCCTCCTCCGACTAAGACTAACTTTTTCATGTTAATTCGTGCACTTTCTTCAGTTTAACAGTGGCTTCGCCTAGCCGCAGGCACCGACAACTGTAAGAACACCGACGTAGAGATACGATCAATGCAAAAAATCCGTCAAAACCCGCAGCTAGAACTGCCCAGAAAAGCGTGCGTTCCGAAAAACTCTGTCTATTCTGAAACCATGTCGCTACCTGGAAAGTCTGTATGAGAAACCGTCACTGGATCACCGCTGGAATTGGACTCTTGCTGTTATCAAGCTGCCAGCCAAACCGCTCTAAACAAGCAACCATACAACCTTCTCCGCAGACATTTGCCGAACCGATCGTGCCGCCGCAGCCCAAAGCTTTACCCACACTCAAAGTCCCCGGCATGATCCCAACTTCAGAAACCAAAACTCCGTTGATGCCAGTCGCAGTTTCTAGCACTCGCGATCCGTTCGCCGCAGCTACTATCCCGACGAATCTCAAAGCCACACTTCAACCCGCCGCTCCCCAATCTGCAACCCCCTCAAATCGCAATCAACCTGTTGCTCCGATCCCGCAACCGTCGATCGCCTATCGTCCGATCCCCCAACCCGCCCCTCTAAGTGCTCAGCCGCTCCCCGCTCTGCCGATCGCGGGGACTTCAAACATCGCGCCACCCGCACCCCCGGTATCGCGAACAAACCTAGCAGACGCGATCTCACTCACAGGTGTCATTCAAACTGGGAGCCAGTTAAGCGCGATCGTGCAAGACACAGACGGCAATTCCCGCTATGTTCAAGTCGGTGAAAGCCTGGCAAATGGGCAAGTCACGGTTAAACGAATCAATCTCAACTCAGCCGGAAATCCATCGATCGTGCTGGTGCAAAACGGCGTAGAACTCACAAAACTGGTCGGTCAAGCTGAAAGCTGATCGAACCAAAAACCTGGTAGTGCGGATGTCTTGCCCGACATCGAACAACCCCTAAACCTCGCAATGGGGGTCTCCGACCCTCGCCTTATTCGCAGAATTGCTACATTGAAAGCATCTAGAGTTAGGTGCTAACTCTACACTGAGAATGCCACATTCAAGAGATCAGATATGAAGCTTTCCAGAAAGACGCTCGAACAAAAGCTCGATCACGTTTACGATGTCATCATTGTCGGTGGAGGTGCAGGTGGACTCTCCGCAGCCATCTATCTCCAACGCTATCGGCTCTCTTGCCTCGTCATCGAAAAAGGTCGCGGTCGATCGTTCTGGATGCAAGAGCTGCAAAACTATCTTGGTCTTCCTGCGGGAACTCCCGGACGAATGCTGCTGCAACAGGGTCAAAATCACTTTCTCTCGCTCGGTGGCGACTACCTCATGGGCTATGTCGAAGCAGTCCAAGACGAGGGAGACACCTTCGCGGTTAAAGCCAAAGTCGGCAAACAAGATAGTAGCTATCCCGTGTTCCGATCGAAATACGTCATCGCTGCCAGCGGCATCATTGATCATCTGCCCAAACTCGAAGATATGCAGAACGTTTTTGACTATGCAGGGCATAATCTGCACGTTTGCATGATCTGCGACGGTTGGGAAATGGCAGATACGAAATGCGGCTTATTTGCAGGGACAGAAGGCGCAATCAATACCGCTTTCGTGCTCAACTGGTTCACGCCCTACATTACCGTATTCACTCAGGGCTTATTTGAGGTCAGCGATGAGATGCGCGAGAAGCTCAGATCGCACGGTTATCCATTAATCGAAACACCCCTGAAGCGATTTATCGGACACGACCACGAAATGACCGGAGTTGAACTGGTAGATGGCAGCACGATCGAGCTTCAGACCGGACTCGTGGCAATGGGTTCGCATTATTACAATGCCTACTTACAGGGCTTGGATCTTAAGTGGAAAGGCGGCAATTTGGTCACAGACGAGATGTGCCGTACCTCACATCCTAGAATTTTTGCGATCGGAGACTTAAAAGAGGGGTTAAATCAAGTATCAATTGCGGTTGCAGATGGTACATTGGCGGCAACTGCAATCTGGCGAGACATTCGCCGCTCGTCTCCTCCGCGATTATGGGAGGAAAACCTCAACTTGATTACCCCAAAGGGAGTACCTGTCTCGTGATTCAAATCGATGCTTCTCACGCCCAACAGATCCACGCAGAAAATCTTCGCCTCCAAGAAGAGCTGCAAATGCGCGATCAGCTCGTGCAGCAGTTGTCTCAAGAACTGTTTCGCTTAGTCAAAGGCAACGCGACCGCACCTGCTCCGGAAGATGACGACAAGAGCGATCGCCATCTTGCAGAAGTCCAATCGCTGCGGGATGAGCTTCAAACCGTAGAACAGCAAGTAACGTTTTACCAAGAGCAGATTACAGAGCGCGATCGCGAGATTTACGAACTGCGGCAGACTACCCAGGAATTAACGGAGCGCTCTAAAATGCTGGAGCAAGTCGTACAAGAGCTACCCAAAGTTTACCGCCAGAAGTTTGCCGAGCGAATGCAGCCTGTGCGGGAAAAAGTGGCAATGATTCAGCGCGAAAATCGCCAACTTCACGCCGAATTGCAGAGCGTCAACTACCGTCTTGCCGTGAAAAATCGCCGCAACGGACACCTAGATTTGCCTTCTTTTCCACGGGAAGAGGGTGAGATTTCGCTGCCCAGTTTTGGGAATGCTTAGAGTAGATTTCTAACGCAATTCATTCATAAAGCCCCCACAGATTCAAGGCTGTGAGGGCTTTTTGCTTTTTTAGCAATCGCGGCTCAAGCAGCTTGCAGCACTGCTTGAGGTTGAACGATCGATCTCAAAATTGCCTCATCATTCTCGTAGATCGCAAACACGCGATCGAGCTGCGTGATCTCAAAAATCAATCGAGTTGCGGGACGTAATCCACAAAACACCAATGTTGCGTCCGATTGTGCGGCTGTTTTCCACCCGGCTACTAAGGTCACTAATCCCGCACTGTCGATAAATTCAATACTCGATAGATCAACGACCCATAGTTTGTAGCGGCGACACACTAGCGTTGTCCATTGTTGCTGCAACGCTTCACCGCCTGCCGTATCTAGCTGACCTTGAGGTCGTAGCACAATCACTTCATGCTGCTCAATTAACGTCATCCCACTCTCCTCACACACTTCGTCCGATCGCATCTCAAATCACCTATCTCAGACTTTGACACTTAAAGCTCAGATAAAGTACCGTTGATTCGACGATGATCGCAATCAGGGTTCCTCATTGGCTCAGTAGTTGTACTTACTCTAAGCAATTCAACTATAGAAATTTTATTTCCGGATACCATCAGCGATTGCGCGACTTTCACTGAAACTTTATGTTGGCAGACACTGACCCTTCAGTTTGGTAAAGATTATCTGATCCGTATGGGAAATTACGGATGCTCCTTCGGTTCAGTCCAAGCATTCTAGTAATCTCATGCGGTTTCTCGTTGACACTTGGAGCGAAACCACGTCAAGATCAAGGCAGGGATTAAGCTTTGTAAAGGTTATTAAAATGTCACTAGAGCTGATTTCGCCGGAAGCGATCGAGCAACTTGCTCAACAGTATGGATATTGGGCGATTTTTCTTGGGATTTTGCTAGAGAATTTGGGGCTGCCCATTCCCGGGGAAACGGTGACGCTTGCAGGCGGTTTTCTGGCAGGTAGCGACCAGTTGAATTACTGGTGGGTGGTTGGCGATGCGGCGCTAGGGGCGACGATCGGTGGCAATCTCGGTTACTGGATTGGTCGGTATGGCGGCTGGGCACTGCTGCTGAATCTTGGCAAGCTGTTTCGGATTAAAGAAGCGCAAATCGAAGAACTGCGGCGGCAGTTTGGCGAGAATGCGGGTAAGGCAGTGTTTTTCGGTCGGTTTATTGCACTGCTGCGAATCTTTGCCAGTCCGTTGGCAGGAATCGCCGGAATGCCGTATTGGAGGTTTACGCTGTATAACACTGTGGGCGCGTTAACTTGGGCAACGGTGATGGTATCGTTGGCATACTTTGCGGGTCAGATTGTGCCATTGGAGAAGTTGTTTACGCTGGCTTCTCAGTTTGGTGTCGTTGCGTTTCTACTGGTGGCAGCTTGGATTGTAGTGCCGTTCTGGTTGGAGTCGCGTAAGTCGAAGCAGTTAGTTGCAGAGAGCGCGAAGGGAAATGCGATCGTGATCAATGAGGCGATGGGTCAGCAGGACAAGGAACCTAATCTGAATAAAGATTAATCAAGAAGTGAACGATCCACTTCGCGCGGTCGTCTGTTTGTGAATCATAAGCCGACGATCGCGCAATTCTATTTGCTCTCTTTTGTACTTGCTTCACTTTCTCCCGGTCTGCCCGTTCTTCTCATTCTCATATCGTTGGGTGAAACATCCCAACAGTAAGAGTTCGGAAATTCGCATCAAATTTTTCTGAGTGGGAGAAGCAAGTTTGTTAGCCTAGAGATACATGAAATCGGGCATTCTGCATTGAGTAGGATGTCCATAAACCTAGACGCTATTTTTTACGAGGGGATGAGCGAGTGGCTGCAACCAACTTCAAAGATTACTACCAAATTTTAGGGGTGAGCAAAACCGCAAGCGCTGATGACATTAAGAAAGCGTTTCGCAAACTCGCACGTCAATATCACCCCGACGTGAATCCGGGCGATAAAGCCGCAGAAGCCAAATTCAAAGAAGTCAACGAGGCGAACGAGGTTCTCTCTGATCTCGACAAGCGTAAGAAATATGACCAGTTCGGACAATACTGGCGACAAGCGGATCAAGCGGGTGCGCCTCGATCGTCCTCCGGTTCTCGATCGCCCTTTAATAATACGGCTGGATTTGATGATGTCGAGTTTGGGCGCTACGACAACTTTGAGGAATTTATCAACGATTTATTGGGTCGATCTCCTTACGGTGGACGCGATCCCTTTCGCAATGCCACTTACCGCGCTCCGGGTGGATTCACGACCGACGATCGCGCCACCGCTGGGGAAAATCTCGACATTGAAGCCGCAATCAAGCTCACTTTTTCAGAGGCGTTCAACGGCACAGAGAAGCGACTGAGCGTGAATAATGAGGAGATCAATGTCCGCATTCCCGCAGGCGCAAAGGCTGGGAGTCGCGTGAGAGTGCGCGGTAAAGGACGCTATAGTCGGTTCTATACAAGCCAGCGCGGGGATTTGTATCTGACGGTTGAGTTGTTGCCGCATTCGTTCTTCCAGTTTGATGGGGATGGCAACTTAATTTGTGAAGTGCCGATCGCGCCAGATGAGGCGGTTTTAGGGACACAAATTGATGTGCCCACGCCGGACGGAATGGTGAAAGTGAATGTGCCAGCCGGAGTGCGATCGGGGCAGTCGCTGCGCTTACGCGGCAAAGGCTGGAAGAATCAGAGGGGCGAACGTAGCGATCAAATGGTGAAGATCACGATCGCACCGCCGAAGGAACTGAGCGCGATCGAGCGGGAGGCATACGAGAAGATCCGCGACAATCGCAGCTATGATCCGCGCAGTGCGATCAAGTCTGTGGCGCTTTAGAGCGAATCGATCGCGTTTAACAGCGTTGTAATGCTGGCGTTGTGATCGAGGAACGAAAAGAGATGCTTGTATCTCAGGATGCCTTGGCGATCGAGCAAAAATTGGGCGGGTAGGGGTGCGCCGAGGGCTTGACCTGTGCGATAGTCGCGAAAGGTTTTACAGCTTGAATCGCTCAGTAACGGGAATTTTAGCCCTAAATCTTCAACGACTTTTTTGCTTTGCTGTTCGTCGGTGCTGGTAATCATTAAGAGTTCAACTTGTCGATCGACAAACTCCTGATACTGCTCGTTCAAAGCCTTGATATGCGGATAGCAAAACGGGCAATACTGCTTTTCGGTAAAAATTCGTGTGAACGCTAAAATCACAGGACGATCGTTGCGGTAATCGGAGAGTTTAACGCGGCGATCGTTTTTGACATCTCGCAAATTAAACTCTGGTGTGGCTTGTCCCAGCGTTAAGGAATTCGTCGCTGGAATCGGCATGAAATTTTGAAAAAATCGCTGATTAATTAAGCCGCTAAAGTCGGTAGAGGTCAACATAAAGTGAATTTAAGTGAATTTCAGCAAAACGCACTTCTTATTATGAAGCGATCTCGCCTAGAGTTTCAGCGCAAAACTGTCTCGAATATGAAAATCGGCTTCGGTACCGCAGTGCTCGATCGCCCAATACGTAACCTTGTGATTCAGTTGCTCGATCACAGCCGTTACGCTGATTTCAAGGGGCTGGGTCAGTTTGATGACCTCTAGATCAAGCTCGATCGTAAGTGTTGTATGGTGCGATCGGGTTTCGACTTCAAAGGGCAGCGATGAAAATGCCGTGTCTTCCTGCATCCCGGAACGATAATCATCAAAGCGGTACACATTCCAATCACCGCTGGGAGAAAGATTGAATTCCCAATAGGTGCGATCGTTTTGCGCTCCGATAAAGAACTCAAAACAAGTCGCTTCCCATAGATTATGTTTGCGATTAGGAAGCGTTTTAGCAGGGATGAGAACCTGAGATTGATAATCGATTAGGTCATATTGAAGAATCAAGCGATTATCACTTCGATCAACGCTACCTGAAAGACTCAGAATCGCTGGATCAAATGCTGCATCAAATGGATAGAGGATGAAGTTTTGAACGCTCATCGGAAGTCTGAGATAATACTGCGGATCAAGGATTCTTGAGATTCAATACTGTGAGTAAGCTGGAATTGCACCAATGCTCGGATCAGATTGTGTTCTGGATAAGTTGTTTTGAAGTAAACATCTCCAGCCAAGTAATCGGTAAAAAATCTCAAACCTAACTCGAACGCAATGAGACGAATTGCATCAAACAAGTAGGAGTAATCGGCATCTGTTAGAAATGCCTTTGCTACCGTGAGATAGCCGCGTAAAATTCCTTGGCATAACTCTGGCTCAAATCGAACTGATTCCCACTGCCGGGTTTCTTCTCCGATCGCGTTACATCCTGATCTCAAACAGTCCCCAATATCGTAATGAATTAATCCGGGTTTCACCGTATCTAGATCGATCACACTCACTGCTTTTCCGGTTGTAGTATCCATCAAAATATTATTGATTTTCGCATCACCATGCATTAACCGGAGTGCTAACTTTCCTGAGTGTTTTGCATTCTCCAAAATGTGCGCCCAATTCTGCCGATCGCGAATAAATTCTAAGCAGTAATTCACTTCTGACGATCGCTGTATTGTTGTTTCCGCAAGAATTCGATCGAACTGCTGCAAATAAAGTGGTGTGATGTGAAAGCCCTCAAGCGTATCGGTTAGATCTGTGGCGGATAAATCACTAATTAAGCTGTGAAACATTCCCAAAGCGTAGCCGACTTCTTCAGCGTGAGCGAGATTTTGAATCGTGTCGTACGATCGAGAGTTTTCAATAAAGCTGATCGCTCTCCAAAATGCTCCACTTTCATCAACATAGTGATCTCGACGATCGCAAGTAAAAATTACCTGTGGCGTTTCCCATCTACGATCGAGTTCTAGTTCTGATAGACGTTTCTGAATATGTTGTGTGCAAAGACACATATTTCGCATTACAGATTCAGGTTGATGAAAAACCTGAGTATTAATTCGCTGTAATACAAACTTTGATTTATCTAGTGTTACTAAAAATGTGTCATTGATATTGCCACTACCGAATGACTGAATATTTTTAATCGTATCTTTTATAAACTGAGCTGCAATTTTGCCTAAGTTATTTTTTGATTCCGCTTGCTGCTGATTCATGGTGCGATCGAATCTGGTGCAAGTTATTATGCAATATTTTGTCGGCTCAGCGTGAATATGACGATTTAGTGAGTTCCTTGCTAATGAGAAATCCGCGATATCACTGATTTGTACTCCCTGATGCGTGTTCTATCAGCCTGCTTGGGAAACCTACGCATTGAGCAAACTAGAACCCCTGTCCTCCTGGAGAACTTTATGGAATTCGCGGGATTACCCAACTGGAATCGCCCACTCTCACTCGAAAACGGTACACCTTCCTCGATCGCGGTTCCGCAGAATTACTTAAATCAATTCTCACAGCTTCACAATCGAGCTTCATCGTTGGTTGTGATTGATCCAACCGTGCCGAATTATCAGCAGTTAGCCGCTGGAATTCAGCCGGGTACCCATGTGCTAATTCTCGATCCCGCACAAGACACGATCGCACAAATTACACAGGCACTTCTGGGACAGACCGGAATTTCTAGTTTGCATCTCGTCTCACACGGAAGATCAGGCGCGATTCAGCTCGGTGAAACCTGGCTTGATCGTACCGCCCTCGATCGCTACCAGTCCGACTTTCAACAATGGGCGAAGTCCCTCACCGAAGACGCAGATATTCTGATTTACGGCTGTGATGTCGCTCAAGGAGACGCAGGACGCGCTTTGATCACACAATTTAGCCGTCTTACGGGTGCAGACATCTCTGCTTCGGACGATCTCACTGGAAACGCAGCCCTCAACGGCGATTGGACGCTCGAAGTGAATACGGGCGACATCGGAGCGCAGCTTGCCTTCACCGCCGAAACACGCTCCAACTATGCAGCAATTCTGCCTGTAGATTTGATTTCTGTTGGCAACCCAACTCTCGCAAAAGGCAGCGTCGGACTCGAAAGCATCGGGCGGAACTCGGTCAGCGGAGACGGGCGATATATCGTCTTCACCAGTCGCGCCACGCTCTCAGCCAATGACGCAAACGGGGTCACAGATGTCTTTTTATACGATCGTCAAGCTGATACCGTTACGCTCGTCAGCCGCAACGCAACGAATACTGGTAGTGCCACCGGAGCCTCGTTGAATCCGGCGATTAGCTACGACGGTAACTATGTAGCGTTTGTCAGTAATGCCAATGATCTGGTTAGCTCGATGACGAGCAACACAACTCAGGCAAGCAACATCTTTGTCTGGGAGCGATCGACGGGCAATATTACCCTCGTGAGTCGTGGTGCCGACGGAAAAAGCGGATTGTTCGACTCCTCCGCCCCCAGCATCAGCGACGATGGCAGCCGAATTGCCTTTCAAACCCAAGCCCAACTGCTCGGCTCAGATCCAAGCTCCGTTCCAGATGTGTATGTCTGGGATCGATCGACCAGCGCTCTGACGCACATCAGCAACAATCGCACGGATTTATTCAGCCCCACTGAGGGTGCTGAATCTCCAGTGATCAGCGGCGATGGAAATTATGTCGCATTTACCAGCCTTTATTCAAACCTGAGCTTTGGGGATTCAAACACCTCTCAAGATGTCTTCTTGTGGCAGCAGTCCGATAACACCCTTTACAACTTGACGATGAATCCCCAGATTGCGGGCAATGCTGACTCCCGTAATCCGGTGATTAGCCGGGATGGCAGGCGCGTTGCGTTTACCAGTGATGCCAACAATTTCGCACCCGACACTAACAACGTTTCAGATGTCTTTGTGTGGACGCGCTCTGGATTTAATGAATTCGGTGCGCCACAAGGCAGCCTCCAATTGGTGAGCATTAACAGTGCAGGGAATAATTCGGGCAACGGCGCTGAGGGCTTTGGTAACAATCCGGGTTCGCAAAATCCCGTTATCAGTCGCAATGGAGACGCGATCGCCTTTACCAGTTCTTCTACCAATCTGGTCGCGGGAGATACCAATGACAAGATTGATGTGTTTGTGCGAAATCTAGTCAGCAATCAAACGGTCTTGGTCAGTCGCGGCGCAAACGGCATTGGAAATGGGGATTCAGGGAATCAGAGTTTGAGCGAAGATGGAACTCGGATTGCATTTACCAGTGATGCCACAAACTTAGTTGCTGGCGATACCAATGCCCAGCAGGATGTGTTTGTGCGCGATATTTCAACCGGAAAACCGGATTCTGAGAAAACCTTTTTGATTAGCCGCACTCCCGCAGGTGCGGTCGGCAATAATGCGTCGGGTACGACTTCGAGTGAGGCTTTCTCGTCGATTTCGGTTCCGGTGATTAGTGGGGATGGCAATATTGTTGCTTTTGTCAGTCTTGCCAACAATCTCAATACGGAAGATAACAACGCTTTGTCCGATGGCTTTGTGATTCCGGTGACGAGTGGCAATGCAACCTTGATCAGTCGGCGCGATGATAATCCTGATCTCGCCTCTCGCACCGGCAGCGGCAGTTCGACGATCGCGCCCCATTCCCTCAGTGCAGATGGGCGCTACATTGTCTTCACCAGCGCGGCTCCAGAGATTGTCGATGGAGATACGAATGGAGTTTCAGACGTGTTCCTGCGCGATCGACAAACGGGAACAACGACCTTGATTAGCAAAGCGGCAACGATCGCCAACGGAGCTTCTGGCAATGCCATGATCAGTTCTGATGGGCGATATGTGGTGTTCACCAGTGCAGCCAGTAACTTGGTGGGTAGCGATAATAATAATGCGGTTGATATTTTCTGGGTCGATCGGCAAACGTCGCAGCTCCGTCTGGTCAGCCGTGCAGCCGGTGGAGCAAACAGCGCCAATGCAGAGTCAGTGAATCCGGTCTTGAGTGCCAATGGCTTGTTTGTCGCCTTTACCAGCACCGCATCCAACTTGGTGAGCAGCGATACGAACAATCAGCAGGATGTGTTCTTGTGGAATAGCCAGGATGATTCGATCGCGATCGTCAGCCGCGGTAGCGCTCAGAGCGATGGTGCTTCCGAACAGCCTGTAATTAGCGCGGATGGTCGATATGTGGCGTTTGTCAGTGCAGCAACGAATCTAGTAAGCGGTGACACAAATGCTCAGCGCGATGTATTCGTGTGGGATCGGCAAACAAACGAGGTGACGTTAGTGAGTCGAGCGAGCGGTGTAAACGGTGCGGTTTCGGATGGAGATTCGTACCAAGTCAGCATCAGTCAGGATGGACGCACGATCGCGTTTACCAGTACCGCGAGAAATCTCACAGGGACACCCGATGCTGATGGGGACGAAGATGTATTTGTTCGCAATCTAGACACCAATGCAACGGTTCATGCTAGCGCGAATCGATCGGGAGGATATAGCGTCAGTCTTGAGTTCTCGCTGCTCAAAGCCTCAAACCCGATGATTAGCGGCGATGGCCAGTTTGTGGTGTTTGCCAGTGACTTTGAGGATCTCGTGGTCAGCGATGCGAATGGCGTTAGCGATGTTTTCCGGCGCAATCTGGCAACAGGCGTAACAGAACTGGTCAGCGTCAACAAAGAGGGAACGAGCAGCGGCAATAATGCTGCGGGTGCAGATGGGGGAAGGGGCAGCGGTTCTGGTCGAGGTTCGCTTGATCCGATGATCAGCACCGATGGTCGGCTTGTGATTTTCAATAGTTTCTCTAGTGACCTTGCAGACGGAGATGCGAACAATGCGTTAGATGCGTTTGTGCGAGATATGAATGCTGGGTTTACAACCTTGGTGAGCCAGATTCCATCTGAAACCAATAGCGGACGCGGTGCTTCATTTAATCCTGTTCTCAGCGGCAACGGGAATTACATCGCGTTTAACAGCCTTGCAACCGATTTAACGCCCCGTGATCTCAATAGCAGCGTTGATGTTTTTGGATTGAATCTAGAAACGACGGTTAGTTTAACGCTAGACAAACCGACGATCGCAGAAAACACTCCCGCAAACACCGTGCAGTACAAGATTCGTCGGAACCGCACCAATGGCGATTTGACCGTGAAGCTGGCGATCGATCCCTCTAGCACGGCGGCAGGCGGAGATTATACGCTCACGGCTGATCCAAGTCTGAACCTAACGCGCAATGAATCAGAGATCACGATCAAACTCGCGAACGGAGTTGCTGAGGGAGTCATTACCTTAAACGCGATCGATGACATTGAGATTGAGCCTGAAGAAACATTAAATCTCAGTCTGATTGCCGCACCGGAGTATGCGATCTCAGATAGCTTCGGAACCACTTCGCTGAAAATTACGGATAACGATATTCCAATCCTGGTTTCGATTTCAAACACCACAACCGATAGTACCGAAGGAAATACAGGCGAGAAAGAATTTACCTTCCAAGTGAAACTCTCGGCTCCGGCAACCACCGCTCCGGTAACAGTACGGTATGCGACTCAAACAGGCACTGCGGATGCAACCGACTTTACCACCGTATCCGACACCCTTACGTTTAATGTCGGCGATCCAGATACAAGGACGGTAACGGTGCGGGTCAAAGGCGATACGCAGTTTGAACCGGATGAAACATTTAGCCTTGTGTTAAGCGATCCGAGTGCGAATGCAAGACTGGCGACGAATTCTTCAGCAACCGCCACGATCGCAAACGACGATACGATCCCGACGATTACGATCGCAGGTGCAGATTCAATTACAGAAGGGGATACCGGAACGCAGGCTTACACCTTTACCGTATCGCTGAGTGAGGCAAGCAGTACCGAAGTCAAAGTAGATTATGCGCTTCGCGATCTAACGACAGTGAGCGGGACTGATTATGTGGCTGTTCCGGCTGGCACATTGACTTTTGCGCCGGGTGTGAGAACTCAAACCATTACGGTTTTGATCAATGGCGATCGCCTGTACGAAGACAATGAGCAGTTCCAAATCGAGCTTTCTAATCCCGTTGGGGCAAGTCTTCCAGACGAGCAGAAGCTAAAAACTGGAGCAATTACCGATAACGATACTGCGCCTAGCATCACGATCGAAACCGCTTCACAACAGTCAGAAGCGACAAGTCCCTACAATTTCGTGGTCAAGCTCTCAGAGGCATCAGGTCGCCCTGTCACCGTGAAATATGACACGATCGATGGCACTGCAACCGCAGGAGAAGACTTTACTGCTGCGTCTAACACGCTGACCTTTGCCGCAGGTGAAACGGAAAAAACAATTGAAATCCCCGTCACCAACGATACCAAGCGTGAACAAAATGAGACCTTCTCAGTTAAATTAACCGATGCAGCTAACGCAACAATTACGACCGATACTGCAACGGCAACGCTCGCAGATGATGATCCAGTTCCCACCGTTGCGATTACTAATGTGTCGCAAGTAGAAGGCAACAGCGGTGATACTCCGCTGCAATTTACGGTCACGCTCTCGAATGCAAGTGATCAAGAAATTGTATTGAATTACGAAACGAAAGATGGCACGGCGATCGCTTCAGACAGCGATTATCAATCCAGTTCTGGAACAATTAAGTTTGCACCTGGAACAACAAGTCAAACGATTACGGTGAATGCAAAAGGAGATACAAAACGCGAAAGAGATGAGACTTTTGCGCTAGAGTTAACCACCGCAACACCGAATTTAGTCACGATTCCCACAACAGCGATCGGGGTCGGTACGATTCAGAACGATGACACCACGCTCCCGACGATCAGCGTTTCACCTGCCACCGTTTCAGAAGGAGGTGTCCTAACGTTCACCGTCTCGCTTTCGGATATCAGCAGCGATGAAATTCGCGTCAACGTTGCAACCAGTGATGGAACCGCAACTCTAAGCGATTCGGATTACACAGAACGAACAAGCGAAACGCTGGTTTTTGCACCGAACGAACAAACAAAAACCATCACTGTACAAACAACTAGCGACAATAAACTAGAAGAAGATGAAACGATCGCGCTGACATTAACGAGTCCGGTCAATGCAACACTTGCAGGATCAGGAAGCGCGATCGGAACGATCAGAAACGACGACCAGCGCCCGGCGATCGGCATTGCCAGCACTCCCTTGAGCGAAGATGATCCGCAAGCTGCCGCTTATCCGTTCACCATTCGGTTGTCCAATCCCACTACTCAAACCGTAACGGTAAAATATCGCACGATCGACGATACCGCAACCGTTGTCGATGGCGATTACGTCACAGTTCAAGGAACTGTAACCTTTAACCCTGGCGAAGTCGAAAAAACGATCACCGTCAAAGCGAATTCCGATCGCAAGTTTGAACCCACAGAACGCTTTATCGTGCGGCTCGAAGATCCCGTCAACGCCGATCTTGCAACTTCTGCAACCGATGGATTCGGCGTTCTAAACAACGACGATGCGGCACCTCAATTGTCGATCGTGTCGCGCACTGGAACGCAAGCCGAAGGCAACAGCGGCAGGACTTCATTTGAATTCGTCGTGTCGCTCAACAATCCCAGCAGCGAAGAGATTCGCGTCAACTATGCGACGATCGATGGCACGGCTTCAGGTTCAGACTACGAAGCAGCAAATGGGACGCTGATTTTCGCACCTGGAGAAGAACAAGAAACGATCACGGTGAATGTGTTGGGAGACACAGTGCTGGAGCCAGAAGAAAGCTTCCTCCTGCGCTTAAGCAATCCAACCAATGCCACCATTTCCGGCAGTAACGAAGCGCGAGGCACAATTCTCAACGACGATCAAGCGATTCGTCCAACCATTCAGATTGAGGATGTAATTGCCAGCGAAGGCAGCGTAGATACGACCTACACCTTCAAAGTCAAGCTCTCACAGGCAACCACCAATCCAGTCAGCGTTCAATACCGCACCCTCGATGACACAGCCGCGATCGCGGATAACGATTACATTGGCATAGCCACACCGGAAACTCTCACTTTTGCGCCCGGTGAAGTTGAGAAACAATTCTCAGTTGTCGTTCGCGGCGACACGAAATTCGAGCCGAATGAAACCTTCTTTGCCGAGTTAATCAACCCTACAAATGCAGACTTGTCCTCAGTCAATCGAGCGCGAGGCGTGATTAACAACGATGATGCTCGACCGACGATCAGTATCGGTAACGTTGTGGTTTCAGAAGGCAATGTCGAGGGTACTTTCACAAACGCAACGTTTACCGTCTCGCTATCAAACTCCAGCAGTGAAGCGATCAGCGTCAATTACACAACCGTTGACGAAACTGCACAAGCAGCAGACAACGATTATGAAACCGCAGCAGGAAGGCTGACGTTTGCACCCGGAGTCACCAGTCAGCAAATTACGGTTCGAGTTCGAGGCGATCGTAAATTTGAACCTGATGAATCCTTCTCAATCCAACTTTCATCGCCGACAAACGCTGATTTGTTCACTGCTATCAATCAAGGGATCGGAACCATTCTTGGCGATGACTTCCGACCAACCATGTCGATCGACGATGCCACCCCAGTTTTAGAAGGCAACGTGGGCGCAACTCCCGTCCGTTTCACCGTCCGCCTATCCAACGCCAGCAGCGAAGTTGTCACCACAAAATACGCCACTAAAAATGGAACTGCAAACAGTACCGATTACGCTGGCGTTACCACACCGACCACACTCACGTTTGCACCGGGACAAACAGAACAGACGATTACTGTGCAAGCGATCAGCGATGTATTTTATGAACTCGATGAAGCCTTCACCGTTGAACTCAGCGATTCATCAAACGCTCAAATCACAGACGGTAGTGCCACTGCAACCATTCAGAACGATGATCCACTGCCGAAACTGTCGATCGCGGCCGTAGCAACCAGCAACCCCGAAGGTAACAGCGGGATTACTCCGTTTACGTTTGAAGTGAGTCTGAGCGAAGCAAGCCCCACTCCGATTACCGTAAATTACACCACGGTAGACGGAAGCGCGACCCTCGCAAACAACGATTACGTAAAAGCTGCAGACACACTTACCTTTGCACCCGGCGAAACGAAAAAAACCGTTATCGTCAATATCTTAGGAGATGCACTATTTGAAGGAAATGAAACGTTCCAGGTTTCACTCAGTAATCCAACAAATGCCACACTTCAAACCAATGTCGCCACCGCCACGATCGTAGAGGACGACACACCGCCGACCATGAATAACAATAGCCCTTACGACATCTTCTGGCGGAATCAATTCACAGGGCAGAATCTGCTGTGGCAACCTGCGGGATCGCTGCTCGATCGAGAACTTTCCCTGGCAACGATTCCTGATCCCCGCTGGAAAGTGGTCGGAACAGCAGACTTTAATGGCGATGGGGCAGGTGATTTGCTCTGGCGGAACAGCACCACCGGAGATAATGCCATCTGGTGTATGAATGCCGATCTGGTCATTCAGGGTAGCTTCTTGCCAACGATCGCCGGAGCTTGGCAAATCACAGGCATCGGAGACTTTAACCGCGATCGTAAAGCCGATATCCTTTGGCGCAATCCTCAAACGGGTGAGAACGCGATCTGGTTTATGCGCGATACCGTTGTCAACACCGGAACGTTCATCTTCAAAGTCAGTGACCCAAGCTGGAAAGTTTCGCAGGTGGCTGATTTTAATAACGATGGCAGTTCCGATATTGTCTGGACAAACTCCAGCACAGGAGAAGTTGCACTCTGGCTGATGGATGGCGCGACGATTAAGGAGGATCGTTTAGAGAAGGTTAGCAACTTGGCGTGGCGGATTGTGGCAGCAGGTGATATTAACCGTGATGGTTTTGTCGATCTGCTCTGGCGCAACGATCGCACTGGTGAAAATGCAATGTGGCTCATGCGAAATGGTCAGGTTGAGCGCGGAGCATTCCTCCCATCCGTTCCTCCAACCAATTGGCAGATTGAAAGCCTGTTCGATTTCAACGGCGATCAAAGCCTCGACATTCTCTGGCGCAATGGCACGACGCAAGAAACGGTCATCTGGTTCCTGAATCAAGATCAAGTTGGCACCACCGCTTATCTACCAAACTTGCCCGATCGCAATTGGTCAATTCAAGCAGTGAGTCGATTCAGCAATCAAAGCAAGGGCGAAATCATGATGCGGAACTCTCAAACCGGAGAAAACCGCATCTGGCGCATCAGTCTCGACTGGTTCGATCGCTCCACTGTCCTCGATCCGCAGATCGATCGCGATTGGCAAGTTCAAGGAACGGCGGACTTCGATCGCAATGGGAGCGCTGATATTCTCTGGCGCAATCTCAGGACTCGCGAACTCTCAGTCTGGCTGACTCAAAACGGTCAGGTGCGCGATAAAGTCACGATTCCTGCCGGATTTGACATTCCGATCGACTGGGTGATTCAGGGCATCGGCGACTTTAGCGGCGATGGCAGTCCGGATCTGATTTGGCGCAATCGACGCACCGGGGAGACGGCAATGTGGCTACTCAACGGCACTCAGGTTACCTCTGGACTCTTCTTGCCGAAAGTAGATACCAGCTGGCAAATTCAAGATGTGGCGGATATGAATGCTGATCGCAATCTCGATTTAATCTGGCGCAATCCGGCCACTGGACAGACTGCAATCTGGCTGTTCGATCGCACTGATGTTACTCGCGGCATTTTTCTGCCTGCGATTAGTCCCAACTGGCAGATCAAAGGATTTGCAGACTTTAATCGCGACGGTCAAACCGATCTGGTCTGGCGCGATGATAGTACCGGGGAAATAGCGCTGTGGTTTATGAACGCAGGACAGGTTAGTCGTGGTGTGTTCCTGCCGTCCGCCCCAACAAACTGGGATCTGATCGGGGTGGGTGACTTTAACCGCGATAATCAGTTCGACTTACTGTGGCGCGATCGAGGATCAGGCTCGAATGCGGTGTGGTACCTGGTGAATAATTCCGTTACCTTCGCCACTTACGTTCCATCCTTGACGGATCTGGGTTGGCAACTAGAAGGCATCGACGACTTCTAGTTCACGCTTCTTATGGTAAGATTTTCGCGTCTAATTGCGAGAATCAGATCATGCGGGCAGATACGGAATTCGGTGGTACGACGGGATTAATGGATGTAGAAGCGGTACAAAAGACGCTCAATCGATCGCGAGCGTCGGTGTACCGCTATGCCAACACTGATCTAGAGTTGCTTAATCCGCCGTTTGACCCAAAGCGCCTGAATCCAGAGTTGCGCCAATCACCCAACGATCCGCTGATGTTTCACTCAAATGAAGTTGCGCGGTTTGCCAAAGAGGTGCTGAAAATTAAGCAGGTGACGATCGAAGTTCAAGAACCCCAACCGAATCGGACTCAGGAAGTGCTAGAGGCGATTTTGGTGGAACTGCAAAGTATTCATGCGTTATTAAAAACGCGATCGTAGCAGCTAGCCTTTTCTAGTTTGGTCGAGGGTTTCTTCTTTGACTAAAACGGCGTGACTCGAAGGCTCGATCGGTCTTCCCCGGTATTTGGAATAAACTTGCGTGAATTCTGCACCTAGCAGCAGAATTTGCGCGGAGTAAAATACCCAAAGCAACACAACGACCAACGATCCCGCCGCACCGTAGGTTGAACCAACGCTACTGTTACCGAGATAAAGACCGATCAAGAATTTACCAATGTTAAACAGTAAAGCGGTAACAGCAGACCCAACCCAAAGATTCTTCCACGGAACCTTTACATCTGGTAAAAACTTATAGATTGCTGCAAACAATAGAGTCGTTAACGCAAATGTGATCACAAAATTAAGCACTTGTCCAACGTGAAGCGCCTCAGGAAGAAGACCACCAAAATAAGCGCTTACGCCTGAGAATACTGCCGACAATATTAACGAAACCAGCAGTAGAAATCCAATTACTAATACCATCGCGAAAGACAGAAATCGAGCTTGAACAAAGCTCTTTACGGCTCGTCCTGGTTTCGGTTTGACTTCCCAAATGGTGTTGAGTGCCGTTTGCAACTGTCCGAATACACCTGACGCGCCGAAAATCAGAACTCCGATCCCGATCAGCGTCGCAATGCCTCCTCCTGATCCGGGTCTACTCGCGTTCTGAATCATCGATTGAATGAATTCTGCACCTTGCCTACCGACCAGTCCCTGAATTTGCCGCACGATCTCCCCCTGCGCGGCTTCTTCACCATAAACCGCACCGACGATCGCGATCGCAATAATCAACAACGGTGCTAGCGAAAACATGGTGTAATAGGCCAATGCCGCTGCGAGTAATGGCACATTATCTTCGTTCCATTCGGTGATCGTATCGCGCACCAAACGCACAATCGTTTTAAATCTCATCGCCGTAGAGTATAGAGTTTTAGAATAGCCTTAACAGCAAGACCCTACTGCAAAATTTGATCGCACGGCATCGCTCACAAGTGAGAAGAAGCTTCTGTCTTTTGAGGGAGGAGCGATCGCAAAGATTGTCTAGCTTGTGTGCACTGCGAATCTAACTTCAGAGCGGTACCCGCACGATCACTTCCCTGTTAGTTTAAGCACATGAAATACAGCTCTGAGAAATCAGATTTGAAACATCGAACTGATTGTTTCTAGAAATCTTAGGGTGAAGCTACTATTTTCAATTAACTAATCGGTAAGGAGATTACTATGAACATTCTAGCGTGGGTTGTTTTAGGATTATTGGCAGGCGCGATCGCAAAAGCAATCTATCCCGGACATCAAGGCGGCGGACTGCTCGGCACTATGATTTTGGGAATTGTCGGTGCATTCATCGGCGGAACGGTAGCGACGCTGCTTGAAACGGGAACGCTGGCGATCGGTGCAGCCTCCTTGAGCATTCCAGGCGTGTTTGTTGCCGTGTTGGGCGCAATTTTGGCAATCTTCATCTACAACAAACTGTCCCGTCGGGCTTACTAACAATTCGGGCGATTTGCGTTTTGGGTTCAGATTGTGGTTCTGTCAGTCGAGCGGTGATTTGAAGCGATTCAAGTCACCGTTTTTTTCAAGGAATCTACCAGAGTCAAACAGAATCGGGCGATCGTAGCCCTGAGTCTACAACCGCCCGATCGCATTCTGATTAAAAGTTCTACGCTAATCGACGCTTCATCAACGGTTGAACTGCAACCAGCGCGATTGCACATAGTCCAACTAGAATCAGCAATGCTCCACCAAGGGTTACATTTCCAAAGGGTGCTTGCATGATCACACTACCAAAGCTCCAGTCCGGGTGAAGATAGAGGTAACGAATTGGCTCGATCGCATAGCTCAAGGGATTCAGCGTGGCGACGACTTGCAACCACTTCGGCATAAACGACAACGGAACGAGAGCCGTACTTGCAAATAGCAGCGGTAGATTCGTGACAAAGATCACCGCAAGCAGTTCAATATGTCCCGGTAGCGCAAACGCCAATCCTAAACTTAAGGCTGTGACCGCAACCACTAACAGCAACACGATCAGCGCAACCAACGCAAGCCCGATCGCATTCGGCAATCCTGCCCCTAAGAATGCACTCGTTGCGACGATCGCTGCCGTTTGAATCAAGCTCAGTGTTGTAATAAAGATCGCCGATGCCATGACGATCGAAAACCTCGAAACCAAGGGAGCCACAAGCAAGCGATTGAGGAATCCGAACTCTCGATCGAACATCACCGGAAGCCCAGCATTGAGCGCTCCACCAAATGCGGTAAAGACAATCACGCCAGCCCCTAAGAACTGACCATAATTCACCTGATCGCCAAACAATCCTTTGGGTGCATTTTGAAATAGCGCACCAAACAGAACCAGCCACATCAACGGTTGGATAATTCCTGCCAGCAGTGTAGAGGGGCGGCGCTGGAGTTGAATAAACAACCGTCTAGTCATTGCCGCAGTTTCTTGCACAAACTCGCCAAACGGATTCGAGGGCGCGATCGTTCGGCGAGGTTCCAGTGCAGTTTTCGGAGGGGTAATGGTCGTACTCATAGTTAAAGTGTGAATGACATTCAGAATGGGTTGGCGGCTATCTCATACTTTGCTTGCGTTCTGCTTTCGGGTCGCGACTTCCAGCGGCAGCAAGTTCGGCATCTATGAGTGTGCGTCCGGTTGCTGCAAGATACACATCGTCTAGACTTGGGCGAGATTGAGCGATGCCAAAGGTGGGAAGTCCGGCTTGAGTTAGAGCTTGCTGAACGCTGGTTAAAGCCTCGCTATTTGGCGTTACGACTAAGTTTAGCGAATTGCCCTGCGCTCCGTTAATAATGACTTCTTGAACCATTGGCAGTGATTCGAGTAGTGATCGCGCTTTTTCCGCTTCGCCGATCGGCGAAAATTCTCGAATTCGTAAGGTGATCCGCTCTCCCCCGACTTGATCTTTGAGCTCAGAAGGCGTCCCTGCTGAGATCACCACGCCGCGATCGATAATGGCAACGCGATCGGCAAGGGCATCAATTTCTTCTAGATAATGGCTGGTGATTAAAACGGTTGTGCCTTGTTCGCGCAGTTGCCGCAGGAAATTCCACACTACAACTCGGCTTTCGATATCAAGTCCAACCGTCGGCTCATCGAGAACGAGAACATCAGGTTGATGCAGGAGACCTGCAGCCAGATCGAGCCGCTTTTTTAAGCCGCCGGAATATGTACCGCTCTTTTTATCCGCCCATTCATCGAGTCCCAGCACGTCCAGAACTTCAGCAATTCGAGACTTAATCGCGGCTTTGGGCAAGTGATAGAGCGCGGCTTGAAGTTCAAGCAGCTCACGACCTGTGAGAACTTTATCGATCGCGACTTCTTGCGCCACATAGCCCAATCGCTGACGGGCGGCGCGGGGATTGTCGATCGCGCTAATGCCCGAAACTTCGATTTTGCCTGCATCGGGTTCTGTCAGCGTACATAAACAGCGCAAGGTTGTGGTTTTGCCTGCCCCATTGGGTCCCAAAAGCCCGAAAATCTCGCCAGGTCGAACCTCCAGCGAAACATCTTTAACGGCTTCGAGCGATCCATAGCGCTTTTGTAACTTTTCAATTAGCACCGCAGGAGTCATCCGCTCCTCCTTTTTTGATACAAATCTTTAAGATGTCTCTTCTCTATTCTAGGAACTGTGAGGCTAGATTTCTCATGATTTGGAGATATTTAATGATTCAACTGACGCGCAAACTATTTGCCAGTGTGGATGCCGCCCCTAAAACTCGATCGCCCCCCGCATTCGTCGCCGCAATCAACACGAGTAAAATACTGTCATTCGCTTGCCGCGCTAAAATCACACCGCCGACGGGTTGCGTGTTTCCGGCGATCGTTAAGTTCCCCGTCCAATCGATCTGCACTCCACCAGAAATCGATCGCACCTGTCCGGTTTGAAAATTTTCGCCTTGTCGAAACGCATTCTGAGCGGCGGTGACAAGCGCCTCATTCGGCACAACCCCGCCCACAATGCCAAGCTGTGATTGCGGTTGAGCCAGCACCGTGTAGGCTAAATGGCCGTCTGGCGCTTCAATCAGTACCGTTCCCGCTAGGGGACTCACTTTGTAATCTTTGAGAATGGCAACGACAAACCGATTGTTCGGGTCTTTGTAATCACCGCTTACCGGAAGAGTGGGAGCGCTCGGAGCCGCAGGTAAAGACGGCGGAGCAGTCGGCACGATCGGGACAACAGGTGGCGTTGCGATCGGAGAGGCGATTGGCGAGGGCGAGGGAGACGGAGAAGCGGTCGGAATCGGTGGACGATTTGCAGGCAAAGAGGGATCGACCGGAATCGGGGCAACCGGAACTCCGACCGCTCCAGTCGGACTGGGTGCGGGAGTCTGAGCCATGCTCGAAATCGCGCTAAATCCAAAAACTGCGATCGCGAAACAGCCAATTAGCCAGCGTCGTTTCATTGTTCTACCCCCTTAAAACCGACGGATTACCAAAGTAAAAGACTCCTGCCACACATCCGATCATTAAAGTGGCTAGGGTTGCCGCCCAGAGTGCCTTCCAGCCCAAACTTGCCAGATCCTTACGGCGCGATGGAATCAAGCTGGAAAAGCCACCGACAAAGATTCCGACCGAGGGCAAGTGAGCGAATCCTGCTAGACAGTAGCTAATGATCAGTAGCGCCCGATCGCTCAGCGCTCCCTGACTGGCTAATACGCCTAATTGCTGATAAGACGGGATTTCCGTTTCCAATAATCGCCGTCCAATTAAAACCGATGCCTGCCAAATCTCGTTCCAGTTTGTAGAAACGCCCGTGAGAAACGTGAGCGGTACAAACAGCGCACCGACAATATTTTGCAGCGTCACGATTTGGAAAATCAAACCAATGCGTCTGACTGCCGGATTATTACTCACTGCAAGCCCAGCCAAATTCGAGAAAAACAGATTCACGAGCGCAACCAATCCGAGAATCGCGATCAACAAAGCCGCGATCGAAATTGCCAATTTCACACCATCCATTGCGCCCACGATAATGCTTTCCATCGCCCCGGCTGGACGCTCTTGAGCGAAGCGAGCAGGCTCGCCTGTGCCAGAGGCAGCGTTCTCCGCATCTTCTTCTGGCAAAGCGCCTAAAGTCTTCGGAACTTCTGTTTCAGGAACCAGTAATTTAGAAATCACGAAACAGGCAGGAATTGCCATTAGTGATGCTGAGACTAAGTGTCCTGTGATGTTTGGGAATACTGGACGTAATAACCCTGCATATAGAGCGAGAACGGTAGAGGCAATGCTACCGTAACAGGCTGTAAGAATCGCACAAAGCTCGCTACGAGTCATGCTAGCGAGATAAGGTCGAATCACTAATGCAGATTCGATTCCCACAAAAATATTCGTCGCACCGCTTAATGCTTCTGCACCACTGAGATTCATCGATCGCCGAAAGACCTTGGCAAAGAATTTAACAATTGGTTGAATCACGCCCAAGTAATACAGCAGTGACATCAGTGCAGAAAAGAAAATTACCGAAGGCAATGCCCGAAAGGCAAACGTATAGCCTAAATTCAGGCTTTCAGGACTGAGACGATCGCCCGCAACCGGAACATAAGCCGGAGTCACTGCCCGCGCAATCCAGCGTCCCGCTAAAATTGGTCCTGGCGTTGCGTTTGGATCTGGAACCAGCAGCGATCCAAACAAAAATTTTGCGCCCGCTTCGGTGGCATCTAAAACCGCATTAATACTGTTACTAATCACGCTAATTACAAAGCGCGTTATCGGAAATGTAAACACCAGCAACCCAATTAGCAGTTGCAGCGCAATTCCCCAGAGAATCACCTTCCACTGAATCACACGACGATTTTCAGAACCGAGCCATGCAATGCCGCACAGCACAAAGATTCCAGCAAAAGATAAGAAATTTAACCAAGACATTATTGATATCGACCTAGCTGATCATTGAATCGAATTTTAAGTAAATCCAGAAGCATTTTAATCGAGTCCTGGATCAAATTAACTTTTGACAGTTTTTTCTGATGCTTGTCGGAGACTTTTGCCGGAATTTCTCCGATCGAATATCCCCAATTTTCGGCTAAATAAATTAGCTCCACATCAAACGAAAATCCGGTTAATGTTTGAAAAAAAAATAGTTTCTTGGCAACCGATTTCCGAAAGCCTTTTAGTCCCGCCTGCATATCACTGTATTGCAGATCGAGAATCCTACGCGACAGGAAGTTAAAGATCTTGCCCGCAATTTTGCGGTTGAGTTTCACATCTTTCTCATTGCCCCGGGCGAGGCTGCGATTGCCGATCGCAACATCATAAGTTTGTAGTTTCTCAACTAAGCGATCTAAATGTGCTAAAGAATACGCCAGATCACTGTCTAGAAAACAAATCAAATCGCCATCGGCATACTCGACACCGCGCCGAATGGCGTAACCTTTTCCCGCATTCGGGTAGTAAGAAAGCAACTGAATCTGCCGCGTTTTTGCGAGATGAATTCCCGCCGTAATAATTTCCTTGGTGCGATCGCTTGACCCGTCATTCACGAAAATAAATGTAAAGTTCGGATGGGTTTCTAGGTAGCGCAGAATTGCTTCAAAGGTGTGACGGATACAGGCTTGCTCGTTATAAACCGGGAGAATAATCGAAACTTGCCCGATCGCATTCAAGCGGGTGGAAGTCGGTTTTTGCCAGGTTTGAGCTTGGCTGGCTGTCGCTTGGGAACGGGACTGGCGTTGGCTCTTGAGTTGCACCCAACTCTCGATCGAGTTCCAAGGTTTCTTCATTCGATTTTCCCTAATCGTCACGCCATACACCGAGAAAGCAAACTTCAATTACCATACAGGATTCAGAGCAGGCGGACGAGTGCCAAACTCCTAAAAAAACTTAATCTTTCGAGAAGCGTAAAGACACATTCGGAATAGAATCAGCCCTTCGCGAACGTGAGCAATATTTGATTCTCCGTAGCTTCGAGGTTGATAGCGCACAGGCACATCGACAAGATGTAGCCCTAATTTTGTAGCACCAAATAAAAGATCGAAGTCACCAAACGGATCAAAATCGCCAAAATAGCTTCTGCCTGCGGCAATCTTCTCGTAATCACTGCGCCGCAATACTTTTGTTCCGCACAGCGTATCTTTGATCGATTGCCCCAACAGAAACGAAAACATCAAGCTGAAAAACTTATTTGCCCAGTTATTCAACCAGGGCATCGCTTTGCCCGATCGCGGATACACTAGGCGCGATCCATTGACAAACTCCCCGCGATCGCTAGCAATCACTTCGTAAAAATGCGGCAGATCTTCAGGTTGCACCGTCAAATCCGCATCCAGAATCATTAAAATATCGCCCGTCGCCTTGGCAAATCCCAACCGCACCGCATCCGCCTTCCCCTTCCCGGTCTGCTGAAACGCCTTGATCGTAAAGCGGGGATGCCCTTCCTGCACCACGCGCTGAATCTCATCCCAGGTGCCATCCCGCGAATGCCCCTCGACAAAAATCACCTCGGTCTGACTGCCCAACTGCGGCAACCGCTCGATCGCGCCTTGAATATTTCCCGCTTCATTGCGAGCAGGCACAATCACTGAACAAGAATACGCTTCTGAATCCGGCGCAAACTGCGGTTTTGCCACAATGTAATGGGTCAAACAAAAGTGATTCAAAATCGGCAAATGTGCCAGCACCCGATTACAAAACGGTGCGATCAGGGGAATCGGTTTCGGACACAAGAAACGACGACTCGATCGCAGCGGCAAATACCCTGTAATTTGAAGCAAATTTGATACATCGGTCATCGAGAGCCAGCTTTGTGGCGGCTGCGGGCGGCGCTGACCGATTTTTTCGGCAAAGTGCAATAGAGGCTGCCACAAAAAATTATGAAACGTCAGAATCAAGCGAGTGCGACGGTGGCAAAATGGCTGCAAATTTGCCAAGACTTGCTGCACATCACTCAAATGTCCTAATACGCCTGAAAGCACGATGAAATCAAACTGCATTTCCGGCAACTCTTCGGGCATTAGCGTCTCAGCGTCTAAACAGTAAAACTGCAACTGTGGATGCTTTTGTGAATACTTTGCCTGAGCAATTTCTACCATCGATCGAGAAAAATCAATTCCGATTCCCACGGCTGGATCGAGCGCAGCAAGCAAGCTTCCTGTTCCACAGCCAATTTCTAAAACACGGCTACCCCGTGGAATCAGAAACTGGTGTAAACGATCGAGATCTTGATAGTAATAGCGGTTGCGTTGATTCCAGGAATCGAGATCAGCAGCAATGCGATCGAAATACGATCGTACCTGCGTTTTGAACGCATTTTTCGCGCTCGATTCTGACGATTTCATAACAGAATAAGTCATCCGCATTCCTTCATTGATCACAGCTTCGAGGGTGCATATTGATAATTTCAGTCGATCTATTCTCTCATATTGATTAATAAAGTCTTAACGGATGCTCCAATCCGTACAATTCGCCGTATTGTAATCATTAGTTGTTTTCGTTCTCCGGGATAAGTGCGATCGTTGCACTAGCTTTGTCGCTGCCGTTCCCATCCGTATCCGTTATCCGAATTCCGTTGCATCGGTCTTTTTGGACTGCAACGGTGTAAAGAAGTTTTTGCTACCAGAGTCACAGAAATATGGTGCATAAAAATTACTCCTCCACAGTTGGTCTGACGCTGCTGTTAACTACAGCGACGGTTGTAGATGTCCAGTGGGTTCGAGCGCAGTCGCCTGCATTTCAACTTCCGGCTTCTGTTGCCCAAGGAACCAACGTTCGCGTCGATGGCTCTAGCAGCATGGCAGCCGTCAACACGGTTCTGAAGCAGCGCTTTGAACAGCAATTCCCTGGAACAAAAGTCAGTCTTGCTGCCAACGGCGCATCCACTGGCATTCAATCGGTGCTCAACGGCAAAACCGATATCGCCGCGATCGCCCGTCCCCTCACCGAAGCCGAAAAAGCTCAGGGCTTAAAATCCGTCCTGATGGGACGCGACAAAATTGCAATCCTTGTCGGCGCAAATAACCCGTTCGCAAAAAGCTTAACGATTAACCAGTTTGCGAGAATCTTCCGTGGCGAAGTCAAGAACTGGTCACAAGTTGGCGGACAGAACACCCCAATTAAGTTCGTTGATCGTCCTGATGGCAGCGACACGCGCCAAGCATTCAAAGAGTATCCCGCCTTTAAGCAAGGGAAATTTACAACTGGCACAACCGCGCTCAAACTCAAACAAGACACGATTCAAGCCGTCGCTGCCAACTTGGGTAATAACGGCATCAGCTACGCGACCGCGAACCAGCTCAAAAACCGACCTGGCGTGAGAGCGATCGCAATGGACGGCGTAAAACCAACCGATGCGCGCTACCCCTTTTCTCAATCGCTCTACTATGTCTACAAAGATGGCGCGAATCCAGCCGTTCAAGCGTTTCTAGGATTGGCGACCAGTGCTCCTGGACAAACGGCGATCGCGAAAGCTGGAGTTGCAGAGAAGAACCCTGGCGAAAAGTCTGCCACGACCGGAGCGGCTTCTTCAGGCAGTCGTGAAGGCGACGGCAATCCTCTCGCTTTCCTCTTTCCTCGCGAAAATACCGCCGGAACCACTCCTGAGACTGGACTACCGCACTGGCTCTGGTGGCTGCTCCCGATCAGCTCAGGAGCCGCCTTGCTCTGGATGTTGGCGAGAGGTCGTCGCCCTCGCCCTGCCGCAACCCGCGATCGCTTGAGTCCGCCCGATCAAGCGCGTAACGAAACTGGCTCCTTTACTCCGCCTCCTTATTCAAGCGACCCGGACGCACCCTCTGTGAACGGCGCACCCTATGTTGAAGGCGGCTTTGATCCGCTGCACAACGCCAACGGCATGTCAGCGCCTTCGTTGGGAGAAGCACCCTCCAGGCAGCCGAGCAATTTTGATTTCGCTCCAAAGGATACAACCGATCGTGCCTTTGGCAACTTGAGCGCAGATTCACTGGCGCTGGGTGCAGGAGCAGCCACCTGGGCGGCGTTCAGCAACCGCCCCAACCAGAGCCGCGTGGTACTCAAGTCCCGTAGTTCTCAAGAAGTCGAAGCCTTTTGGGACATCCCCAACGATGAACGACAAGCGGCGCGGCAGCAGGGCGGCGAAAAATTAGCCCTGCGGCTCTACGATGTCACGAATATCGATTTGTCTCATCAATCCGCGCACAGCGTTCAGCAGATTGACTGTGACGAACTTACCCAGCGTCAACGCTTGCCGATCGGGCTGAGCGATCGCGATTATCTCGTCGAAATTGGCTATCTCACGGGCTACAATCAGTGGCTTAGCCTCGCGAGATCGACTCACGTACGCGTTCCCGCTGCTAATCCTGGCTCGGTCAGAAGCACCACTGTAACTAGCAGTGATGCCATTGCTCCAGATGCCGTAGACTCAGCGAAAGCCGTGTTGTCAGACGATCGCGATATTGAAAATACAGCGGTCGAGCCTGCAACGACTGAATTCCCAACTGAAGCACCGCAACCCTCCACCGAGTCCCCAAGCTGGTTGCAACAGATGACCGATCGAATCGCGGACACCGCTAGCAACGTGACTCAAGCAGGCGGAGCCGCCGCCACTGGAGCAGGAACTGCCGCTTGGTCTTTCATTTCTGGTCGGCATCAGGCAGACGCGCCACGGACAGCAGCGCCTCCCCCAGAAACCGCATCATTCACAACCGACACTACCCCTGAGAGCAACCTCAGCGATTCGTTTATCACAGGTGAGACGATCGCACCTGCGGTGCAGCCAGAAAAGAATGAAGGTCGGCTGATTCTCACGCCGCGCAATTCTCGCTGGGCTTATGCAACTTGGGATTTACCCCGATCGCTGCGCTCCCGCATTAATCTCACGGGCAGTGAGAACCTGGTGTTACGGCTTTATGATGTTACCGAGAGCGGCGCGAGTCTGCCTGAGCGCTACGAGCAGCTTGACATCGACGACATGGCGCTGAGTTGCGATGTGCCGATTCCGATGAGCGATCGCACCTACGTTGCCGAAGTCGGCTATGTCGATGTGAATCAGCAATGGACTCGACTGGCACGATCGACTCCAGCCCACGTCTCAGCTAACTAGAGTCATAAAAAAAGCGGTGAGGGTTATGCCCCACCGCTTTTTTAGTATCGCAATCCTATCGCGCCCAGTAAATCACTTTCTTCTCCAGCAAAACAAAGAAGCAGTAAAGCAATACCCCCATTAACGCCAAAATTAGTAGCGCTGCAAATGCAAGTGGGACATTGAAATCTGCGGTGGCTTGAACAATCAAAAATCCTAAGCCCGCATTAGAAGCCACAGATTCAGAAATCACCGTACCGATAAACGCGAACGATGCCGCAATTTTCAGCGATGCAAAGATGTACGGCAAAGTGTGGGGCCATCCCACCTTCTGGAAGGTTTCGACCTGAGTTGCGCCCAATGCCCGTAAAACATCTTTCATCTCCGGTTCAACCGTATCTAGGCCTAAAGCGACGTTGACCGCGATCGGGAAAAACGCCAGCAAAAACGCCGTTAACGTTGCTGGTATTTCATTCGCCCCAAACCAAATCGCTAATAAAGGAACTAACGCTGCTTTCGGAATCGTGTTGAATGCAACCAGAAGCGGGTATAGAGTGAGATAAGCTACTTTTGAGTAGCCGATGATAAATCCTAAAACGACTCCCACTCCGACCGCAATCACAAATCCCAGCATGGTCGTCCAAAGTGTCCGCGTTGCGTTTGCAAGCAACTGAGGCGCAAAGTTGATCAGCGCATTCAAAATATTGGTGGGTGCAGGTAGGTTAAACGGCGGGATTTTAAAGATAATCACCGCCAACTCCCAAACCACAAACAGTAGAATGGTTGCAACAAAAGGAAGTACAAAGCCAGCGGACTTTGACTTAAAGAATTTTTCCATAATGAATCCTAGCTGTGGTGAATGTGCTTACGAATGTTGGCGAAGTAGTGATTAAACTCGTCGCTCAGTTCCATCTCCAGCGTTCTCGGACGCGGAAGATTAATCTTGACTTGGTAAATAATTGAACTGGGACGCGGCCCCATGACGTAAACCGTATCCGACAGAAAAATGGCTTCACGTAGATCGTGCGTGATCAAAATGCCGACGCACTTCACTCGCATCCAAAGGCTTTGCAGCATTCCCCACATTTCCTCACGGGTAAACGCATCCAGCGCTCCAAACGGTTCATCCAGCAGCAGAATCTCTGGACTGTGAATCAACGATCGACACAGCGATGCCCGCTGTCGCATTCCTCCAGACAACTGCCACGGATACTGCTTCTGAAAATCTTGCAGCCGCACGGTTGAGAGGAGATCCTGCGCCATGCGAATATATTCTGCTTTGCGCTGGCGAAAGTTCTTTTTATACGGCTCAGCAATCTCTAAGGGCAGCATCACATTGTCGATCGTATTGCGCCACGGCAGCATCACTGGATTCTGAAACGCAATCCCAGTATTCCGCAGTGGTTTTTTGATCGGCGTTCCCCGATAGCGAATTTCGCCGATCGGAGCCGGACTCAGCCCCGACACCATCCGCAAAATCGAGGTCTTACCGCAACCGCTCGGCCCCACAAACGACACAAACTCGCCTGGGTGAATCGATAGGTTCACTTCCTGAATAATCCGGCGCATTGAGCCTTCAAACGGATACTCTAACCCTACGTTGTCAAACTCTAACAGCGGCTGTCCATCGGCTGAATCAGAGCTGATCGATCGAGAATCGGTGCGGGGCTGAACCATAGCTGTAAGAAAGTGTAAGGTGGATAAAAGCAAAAGGCTAAGCACAAGGCTCAGCCTACCGGTCGGTTTAGGTTAGTGGTTTGCGATCGGTCGGGACGGTTCGCTGTTCCTTCGGCGGTAAGAACTTATCGGTAAAGATATCGGCAACCGCAGGCGTTGTCTTCAGCCCGAATCCTTCAGCCGTCTGTTTCAGCGTTTTTTCAAGTCGTGCGGGGTCGGCGGCTCCTAAGCCGTTCTGCTCCACTTCAGGGCTTAACAACATGCGATCGAGCGCAACCTGCAAGCGCACTCTCTCAGCTTCGCGATCCATCAGCTTCGAGTCATCGGATGCCATCACTGCGTCAAGTGCTGCGCTCGGATCTCTTAACGTATCTTGAAGCCCACGCATATAGGCTCTGACAAATGCCTTGATCGTGTCAGGATTTTGCTCGACAAAGCTTGCTTTTGCCAGAATGGTGTTGCCGTAGAATTCAAGCCCGTTGTCGTTGTAGTAGAACACATTAATATCGTCTAGCTTCTTACCCCCTTTGAGCAATCCAGGCAGAGCCGAGGTTGCAAATCCGCTAATCGCATCGACTTGCCCTTGCAGCAAAAAGCTTTCTCGCAGTCTTGGCTCCATTGTTGTCCACTCTACCGAGTTCGGATCAATTCCGACTTGCTTGGCAAACACTGGGAACAACTTGCGGGGGCCATCGCCTGCGGGCGCACCAAGTTTCTTGGCTGTGAGGTCTTTGGGAGAAGCAATGCCTTTATCTTTGAGTGCCAAGATTGCAAATGGTGCTCGATTCTGCGTCACTGCAACTGCCATTATCTTGTCATTTGGGTTCTTCTCATTAAACTCCAGCGCGTTATACATATCGCTGAAGGACAAATCAAATTTTCCAGTGCCCAGTTTGCTAATGGTGTCGGCGTTGCCGAATCCGCGCTCATAGGTAACATTCAAGCCCTCTTTAGCAAAGTATCCATTTTTCATCGCCAAAATCAGCGGCGCATCTAAGCTTTGTTTCAAGAATGAAAGTTGCACTCGGACGTTTTTTAGGTCTTGAGTATTTGCCACAGGACTCGATGCCGAGCCGCCAGCGGCAGTTGTGGTTGGTGTTTGTTGAGAACATCCGCCAAACAAAACCACTGCGGCGGCAATGAGTGACAAACTGGATAGTTGCTTTGATACTTTCTTCACAGTGTTTCTCCAAGAGCAGCGATCGTCGATAGGTTCGCGATCAACAAAAGAGGGGCATTGAGTTTGAAAAGCAACGCTTCAGCCGACCGCTCCAAGTCAATATCAAAACGGTGGATGCAGCGCCAAAGTACAATATGGGGCAGTAGCTCAACCCCTTGATGTAACGCTGTATACAGAATACATCACTTCTTTGCAGGGTGTTATCTCGATACGATGTACCATGCTTCTTGTCTTTCAAGACACCTGCTTAAACTTTTCTTAAGAGCAGGAAAACTCCGGTTTCAAAACTCTTATGCAAAGACTATTTGCTGCATCAAGCTGCATCGATACTTTGATTCAAGCCTTTCAGCGACTTCCTACACGGAGGTTTATAGAGTTTACTCTCAACGCTGTAGAGGTATAGCAGATGACAGAAGGTTAGATCAACCTCGCAGTATCTGTAGATGTGTTTGTATACGGCATACTGCCCAGTGTGAAGAGGAGTGAGTGAACCCTATGCGTAAGCGGCTTTTGTTAGCTTCTGCTGCTGCATTGGCGGCAAATTTCGGGCTGGTGTCTATTGCGGTGGCTGAACCTGCGATCAAGGAGAAAGCAGAGCAAGATGAACTCAGCAGCTTGAAGGTCAAAGAAAATTTAAAATCTGCTGAGCCCTCTGCAAATGTGGAAAGCCCCAGCATCGAGTCAATTTCTACTCAGTTAAACTTATCCCCCAGTCAGCCCGCCAGTGGAATGCAGCGCGTAGGAACCGTCGCGGAACTGAGCGCACCGGAGCCGAAGCGCGTTACTCCTAATATGAGTCAAGTGACTTCCGTTTCGCAGCTATCGGATGTGCGACCAACCGACTGGGCATTTCAAGCATTGCAATCTCTAGTTGAGCGCTATGGGTGTATCGCTGGGTATCCAGACCGAACCTTTCGCGGCAATCGAGCCACCACTCGCTACGAATTTGCCGCCGGATTGAATGCGTGTCTCAATCGAATCAACGAGCTGATCGCCGCTTCGACCGCTGACCTGGTAAAGAAAGAAGACCTCAACACACTGCAAAAGCTGCAAGAACAATTTGCCACAGAGTTAGCAGCCCTGCGCGGACGAGTGGATGCCCTAGAAGCCAGAGCCACAACCCTCGAACGGCAGCAATTCTCAACCACCACAAAGCTAACCGGAAACGTCTTTTTTAACTTAACTGGGGCTTTTCCTACAGGCGATATCACCGCAGAGCGTAACCCCGCGACTCCTGGAAATGCGATCGCGCCCCCGGTTCGCCAAGGTGGAGCGCGAATTCCCTCAAGAGTGCTGCGTGGGCAGCCGAATATTACCTTCAGCTACTATGCGTTTTTGAACCTCAACACCTCGTTCACAGGACGAGATCAGTTAGTCACACAGCTCGTCTCTGGAAACGGCAACTCTCCAGCAAACCAGCTTGTCTCTGCCGGATTTTTTAACTCCTGGGGAACTCCCTTTCTCGATCAGACCGGAGTGCTGACCACCGGATCGGTTTCAGTGCGTGAACTCTTCTACTCGTTTCCAGTCAATAACAGCGTTCGCATTGCTTTCGGGCCACGCTTGAATTTTTATCGCTACTTTGATCAAAACCGCTTTACCTTTTTTCTCACTGGTGCAGGCAGCTTTAACTCAAATGGCAGTACCCTCTCGAACGCAGTCGATCGAGGTTCCGGTGCCGTTGTAATTTGGAATATTACGCCCCAACTCCGCTTCACGACCGCATATCTTGGAGAAAACACCGAGTTTCTCAACCCCGCCGCCGGATTCAACACCTCAAGCGATCCAGCGCGAGGACTGTTCCGCGCCACAAACACGATTAGTGCAGAACTCGCCTACTCACCCACACCGAGCTTCAACTTCCGATTCTTATATACTCGATCGAACCTCAATCCCACCGCTGCTGGATTTATCGGGGGTTCGCCCGGCGAACCTGTGCCTTACGGCTATGTGGATGATGGATTTGGTGGAGCCTTGCAAGAGTCGGCATCGGATGCGTTTATTGCCAATTTTGACTGGTTGATCACACCCAGATTTGGCGTGTTTGGGCGCTACTCCTACGGGCGTACCGATGTGAATCCGGTCAACCCAGTCAGAGCAGGTGGAGATGTGCGAGTGCAATCCTTCCAGGTGGGTTTAGGATTTCCCGACTTGGGTAAAAAAGGTGCCTTGGGTGTCATTTCCTTCGTAATGCCATACGACTATATCGGCGGGCGTGAGTTTCTGCTCTCTGGTGGCGGCGATGGGGGAACGCAGTATGACTTAGAACTGTCTTATTTCTATCCCCTCAGTCCGAACGTCGCGATCGTGCCTTCGTTCTACACCATTTTCAACGCCAATAACTTTAACAGCAATTCCACTGTGTTTATTGGCAATATTCGGACGCAGTTTACCTTCTAGTGCTGCTGTCATTTCGGCAGTTTCCCCTTCTGATTTCCTAGAGCACCAGGAGGGGTTTTCCTGCGAGTTCTTTCTCTGGGCAGTATGCGAGCGAAGCAGTGCTTCTCGCAATTTTATTCTTCAAGAAGACCAGAACAGCGGGTATCTCTGCCGGACATTAATGTAATTTTGCTCAAATGTATTTTTCACTAGAATTGAATTTTTTAAAGAAGCCGAAATATCAGCCGCATTCACAAATCACTGTGTAACATTCACAAATCAAATTCAAGATTAATCACATAATTCTTATCTCTGCCTTTAGGTAGATGCAAATTGAATCCTCCTCTGTCTTTCGGATGTTTCGTTTAACGGGAGTAAGTTTATTGCGGCGCTTGGGAAACCTATATAGAGAAAGCTTTGGGTATATGGTAAGACCCTGAATATGGGGAAGTCAGGTATGTTAGTTGATGATTCTTCAACCGATTCTCCTAGCGGTTTGCTTGGCATTCGCAGCCGAATGCACTTTAGTGGACGGTTAGATGTTTTTGGTAGTGGGCAACAGTGGAGTCTATACCTCTATATGGGGCGATTAATCTGGGCAACGGGTGGGCCACATCCTCACCGTCGCTGGCATCGCTATCTCACCCAGCATTGTCCCCACCTCAGTCCTAGCGCGATCGCGCTTCCCTCCACCACAGATACGCTCTGTCAGGACTATCAAGCTTTGAATATCCTGGCAAAATGCCAGCAAATCAATCCAGAACAAGCGGTTGCGCTGATCCGCAGCACCGTCAAAGAAATCCTATTCGACATCATTCAGCAGGAAGAAACCCGACCCGTCACCTTCAAAACCGATGCTCAAGACATGCCAGAAGCATCGTTGGCACTGCTCAACGCTGAACATCTTCTCAATGAAGTGCAGCAACAATGGAATACTTGGCGATCGCTGGGATTTGCAGATCATTCTCCCAACCTTGCACCTGTTCTGCGCCATCCGGAGCAACTGCAAGAACACACCCCAGAAAAACTCTATAAAATGCTCATTTCGCTCATCGATGGTCGGCGGACTCTGCGGGATCTGGCAATGTTGACCAAGCAAGACTTGCTGCAATTCATGCGCGTGCTTGTGCCCCTGTACCGCAAAGGACTGGTTGCCCTGATCCAAATTCCCGATCTGGCGCTTCCGGGAACAGCCCAACCGAGTACACCAACTTCTGGCTCTATCCAATCCAACCCCTCTAGCAACAGCGCACCCCAAAAAAGCCAACCCCAGCGGATTATCTCCTCACCGCCGATCGCAGGCTCAAACCGCGCCCCGCTAATCGCCTGCATCGACGACAGCAAGAGAGAATGCCAGCTCATGGAGCGCATTCTTACAGAGGCAGGCTATCAGTTTGTCGGCATCCAAGACTCGATTCAAGCATTGCCCGTCCTGCTGGAGAAAAAACCTGGCTTAATTTTTCTGGATTTGGTCATGCCGATTGCCAACGGATACGAGATTTGTGCTCAAGTTCGTCGGGTTTCTGCCTTTAAAGATATCCCGATTGTTATTTTGACGGGCAGTGACGGAATCATAGATCGAGTCCGGGCAAAGTTTGTCGGGGCATCAGGATTTTTAGCCAAGCCAGTTGATGCCGATCGGGTGTTAACCGTGGCGCGAAAAGCCCTGCCGATTGATAGTTAACGATGCGGAGAAGCGAATGAAAACGGTACTGCTAGTTGAAGATAGTGTGACTGAGATGCAGCTTTTGACGGTTTACCTGCAAAGGGCGGGACTGACCGTAGTGAGCGCTCAAAGCGGTGAAGAAGCCCAAACCAAACTGACGGCTCAAACTCCTGATTTAATTGTGCTAGATGTGATCTTGCCTGGACAAAGCGGGTTTGAACTCTGCCGCGAACTCAAGTCCGACCCTAAAACGAAGCAAATTCCTGTCGTGATTTGTTCAACCAAAGATACTGAAGTCGATATGATCTGGGGCAACCTGCTCGGCGCAAATGCCTATCTTCCCAAACCCGTTAATCCCGCTACACTGCTCAGCACGATTCGCGATCTCAAGGTAATTTAACGGAGGCGCACAGTATGGTTGGTATGGCTGCTCCTTTGGAATGGGCACCATTGCGTGTCCCACAGCCTGCTTCGATCGCCAGCCTGGAATCGTTGCTGAATCCACCTGTCGAGATCAAACCGCTTGAGAAATTTTTGCGGTTTCACCTGAACCAATCTCACTCGATGCTGCTACCGCTAGAAGACATCATTGCCGTACAGGCCATTTCAATTCTGGATGTCTTGCCTGTACCGCAAATGAGCGCTTGTGTGTTGGGATTGTCAAACTGGCGCGGCGAAGCGCTTTGGCTTGTCGATCTGCTTTACCAGCTTGGATTCGACGAGATCTTACAGCCCGCACAATCCCTGACTATCTTGAACGCGATCGTCGTGCAGTTCCAAGGCAAATGGCTCGGTTTAACGGTTCAAGCGATCGGTGAAATTGAAGAACATGATCCAGAGAAACTGGTGCATCCCTCTCCGGATCTGTTTGCTCAGCCCCTCGCTGCTTTTATCAAGGGATATTTTGGGCATGACCATAGCATTGTCTTAAGCACTGCTGCCATTTTGCAAGATCCAGCTTTACATTCACAGGCTTCAATCTAACTTTTCTACCCCTAGCCTCCGGAGTCTTTCTATGTCTGCATCGCATCGTTCTGAACCTACCCTGGATTTGTCTTCCATGTTTTCCGCAGAACCCACGCTCGAAGAATTTACAGCTTTCCTCTCAGAGACTCCCGTTGAGGTGAATGGGATGAGCGGTAGAAATGCTGCGATCGAGCCTGCGCCAACCCCCGAATCCGTCGCTACCTACACAAACGGCAATGGCGCAAGTCAAACCAACTCAGAGGAGACAGGACGCGATCTCCAACAAGTTGTAACGGCGCTGACGGGATTGAAATCGGAACTCAAGCGGGCAGGACTCCTTGAGAAACCTAACATTCAAAATTTATTTCGCCAGGTTGCAGAATTTGCGGCGGTTCAGCCCAAGCAGCAGGGCGGGGTAAGAGAACTGCGCGATCACCGCAAGCAGCTTACGACGATCGCGGCTCAGATGCGCCTGATCACTGACATAGACGCTTTAATGAAGGTCTTTGTCAAAGTTGCCCGCGAAACCCTGCAAGCCGATCGCGCCCTAATCTATCGGTTTAACGCTCAAGACACAGGATCGATCATTGCCGAATCGGTAGTGCGAGGATGGACACCCGCGCTAGGAGCAACCCCTTCACTGACTTGTTTTTGTTTTGATCAGCCCGAAGACTATGTGACGCATCAAGTGGTCGTTGTTGAAGATGTCAATCGTGTCGATTTGATGCCGTACCAACATCAACTGCTCGAACAACTGCAAGTCAAAGCAAGTCTAAGCTTACCGATTCGGGTGTCGGGTCAAGCTTGGGGTTTACTGATTCTGCAACAATGTTCCCGCTCCAGGGTGTGGCAAGAAGTTGAGATTAACCTCCTGCACCAGCTTTGTTTGGAACTCACGATCAATCTACAGCAGTCAGAGTTTTCCTCAAAGCTGACGCAGCAAAATGAAGCGGAAAAAGCGATCTTCAAAGTAATCGATCGCATTCGTCGATCGCTTGATCTCGACACTGTATTTCGGACGACCACCCAAGAAATCCGTCAGCTTCTCAAAGTCGATCGCGTCAGCCTTTATCGCTTTGAACCGGACTGGAGCGGTGAATTTGTGGCAGAATCGACTGCTCCGGGTTGGACTTCGCTGCTTCAAGAACAAATCGATAGTCCCATCCTCAAACAGAACATCAGTGAATGTAGCGCTAAGCAGCTAGGCAATAGTTCAGCCCGCACTACCGATACCTATCTCCAGCAAACGCAGGGCGGCAAGTTGTCGAATCCCACTGCTTTTCGAGCCGTAAGCGATATCTATGAGGCGGGCTTCTCACCTTGCTACATTGAGATGCTAGAACGCTATCAAGCAAGAGCTTATGTGATTGTCCCCATCTTGCAGAATCAGAAGCTTTGGGGCTTGTTGGCGGCGTATCAGAATTCGGCTTCTCGCGATTGGCAAGATGCAGAAATTTCGCTGATGTCCCGGTTGGGATTACAGTTAGGCGTGGCGATTCAACAAGCACAAAATCTTCAACAGCTACGATCGCAGACCGAGCAACTTGCAAAAGTATCTGAGCGTGAACGCGCTGCGGCACGAGTGATTGATAAGATTCGTACATCGCTCGATCTCAATACAATCTTTAAAACTGCAACTCAAGAAGTTCGACAGTTTCTCAACACCGATCGCGTCTGTGTGTATCGGTTCAGCCCGGATTGGAGTGGTGAATTTGTTGCAGAATCGGTTGTACCAGGCTGGATTTCACTGATGGAAGAGCAGCTTGAGAACGCCGTCTTCAAAGAAAACGCCAGCGACTGTGATATCAAAACAATAGGTAGAGCCAAATCGATCGACACCTATTTACAACAAACTCAAGGGGGTGCATACGCAAAAGGCACAAACTTTAGAGCCGTTTCGGATATCTACAAAGCTGGATTTTCGCCGTGTTATCTCGGTGTGCTAGAACGCTACCAAGCAAAAGCCTACATCATTGTTCCGATCATGCAAGGAGAAAAGCTGTGGGGCTTGCTAGCAGCCTATCAAAATTCAGGAGTCCGGCACTGGGATGATTCTGAAGTTAGCTTGATGATTCAGATTGGAACTCAGCTAGGGGTGGCGATTCAGCAAGCAGAATATTTAAAGCAGGTTGAAGCTCAAACGGAACAACTGAAAAAAGCAGCAGCACGGGAACGCAACTTCATTCGTGTGATCGACCAAGTGAATAAGTCGGTGCTGGAGCGGATTCGCCAATCGAGCGACATTGAGACAATCTTTGGACAGACCACTCAGCAGATTCGACAATTTTTGCAAACCGATCGCATCGCAATTTATCGCTTTAATGAGGACTGGGGCGGTGTATTTGTCTCAGAATCGATTACACCAGGCTGGTCGCGGTTAGTTGGGGCTGATTTTCAAACAACTTGGGATGACACGCATTTGCAGGAGACTCAGGGCGGACGATACCGCAACAATGAAAGCATTGCAGTCGATGATATCTATAAAGCGGGGCACTTGCCGTGTCACACCGAGAAGCTGGAACAATTTCAAGTTAAGGCGTACATGATTGTGCCCATTTTTGCAGGGCAGAAGCTTTGGGGACTAATGGGGGCGTATCAGAATAACGCTCCACGTCATTGGGAAGAGTCAGAGATTAATTTGCTGGCTCAACTTGGGGCACAGCTAGGGGTCGCAATTCAGCAGTCTGAGTATCTCTCGCAGATTCAACGGCAAGCTGAACGGGAAAAAATTCTGTCAAAGATCAGCGATCGCATTCGCCAGCCGATCGATTTGGAGCATCAGTCCTCGGATGTCAATTCGATTTTTCAGGCGATCACTCAGGATATTCGGCAATTTCTTAAAGTCGATCGAGCTGCTCTCTATCGCTTTAATCCAGACTGGAGCGGTGATTTTGTCTATGAATCGGTATCCGCAGGATGGAGCAAGCTGGTTGGCAGCGAGATTGGAACAAACGTGCAAGATACTCATCTGCGCGACACCAAAGGCGGGCGATACCGCAACCGGGAGAGCTTAGCGATCGATGATATTTACAATGCAGGTCACGATCCTTGCCACGTTGAGCTTTTAGAGAAGTTTGAGGCGCGGGCATATGTCCTGGTTCCCGTTTTTAGCAAACAAGAACTCTGGGGAATTCTAGCGGTTTACCAGAATAACGGCCCTCGTCAATGGGAAGACGCAGATGTCGCCTTACTCAATCAGATTGCTGGGCAGCTTGGCGTGGTACTAGAGCAAGTTAACTCCCTCGAAAGGCTGAGAATCCAGTCTGAACAACTTGCCGAAGCAGCACAGCGCGAGAAAATGGCAAAAGAACAACTGCAAACCCAAGTCATTCAACTTCTGACCGCAGTGAGACCTGTGTTCTCTGGGGATTTAACGGTTCGGGTTCCAGTCGTTGAGAACGAAGTGGGAACGATCGCCGACGCTTACAACAACACCATTCAAAGCTTACGCAAAATCGTGACTCAGGTGCAGACTTCTGCAACTCAGGTGACGAACACCTCTCATAGCAGCAGCACTGCGATTGCAAAGCTGACTGAACAAGCCGAGGAACAGCTACAGGAAGTGACACGCGCGCTCGATCAGCTTCAAGCGATGGTGAGTTCAACGCAAGCAGTCGCGGCAAATGCTCGACAGGTTGAAACGGCACTCCAGCAAGCCAACCAAACTGTGCGATCGGGCGATGCAGCGATGAACCGCACGGTTGATAGCATTCTGGCGATTCGAGAGACGGTAGCGGAAACGAGCAAGAAAATTAAGCGCCTGAGTGAATCCTCGCAGAAGATCTCGAAAGTGGTGAGTTTGATTAGCAATTTCACGACGCAAACGCAGTTACTCGCATTAAACGCTTCGATCGAGGCAACCCGCGCTGGTGAGTACGGGCGAGGCTTTACGGTGGTGGCAGATGAAGTGCGATCGCTGGCGCGACAATCGGCTGAGGCAACCCGCGAAATCGAAAAACTATCGCAGGAGATTCAGTCTGAAACAAGCGCGGTCGCAACTGCAATGGACACAGGAATTCAGCAAGTCGTCAACGGAACTGGACTCGTTAACGAGACTCGCCAACAGTTAAACGAGATCATCAACGCGACTGCGCAGATTAGTCAATTGGTCTACGCAATCACCGAGGCAACGCAAGCGCAAACTCAACAATCGAAATTAGTGACGCAGGCGATGACAGATGTGGCAGATTTAGCAAATAAGAATTCTGAACAGTCGAATCAAATCTCGACCTCGTTCCAGGAGTTGCTAAACACAGCTCAGCAGCTCCAAGTCAGCGTGACACAGTTCAAGGTGAGTTAGGGAGTGGGGGATAGAGTGCAGATGCCGCACGCTATCCCTTTAACGCTAGTTCGACGGATTTTTTCGTTTCGTTGATGCTCAGTCGTGCCCCCTAAATTCCCCATTTTGGGGAACTCTGAAGGTCGGAGAACTCCCCCAGATTTGGGAATGGCTTTGCTCTAAGTTCCCCATGAATGGGGGATTTAGGGGGCGACCCGCAGATTCAAACGCAGCCAAAAACTTTTGTCGAACTCACTTCCCTTTAGCATTCTGTTGCCCAACTTTAGTGCTTTGAGTTCCCTATGATGTCTGATGCTAAACTCCGTGAACAAACTTACTCGTACTTTCTGACAGAAGCGCAGGATTTACTGCAGTCGATCGAGCAACATTTATTCTCGCTGCGTCAAGATCGCTCTGCCGCTAAAGTGCATGAACTGATGAGAGCGGCTCACACGCTCAAAGGAGCCGCCGCCAGCGTTGAATTTGAGAGTGTCAAAACGATCGCGCACTCGTTTGAAGATGTTTTTAAGGCGTTGTTTAAGCCGGAGGTCACGATCGATGCAGGGCTAGAAGCTTTGCTATATGAAGGGTACGACTGTCTACGAATGCCCATAACGGCAGCGATCGCGGGAGTGAGTTGTCAAGAAGCAGAGGTACTAAATCGAGCAGAGGCAATTTTTTCTCAGATTCGCAAAAAGCTGGGTCGGCATTTTGATGCAGATGCTGCGATACCAACCTCGGCAGAGTTGGGGTTTGATCTCGTTCAGTCGATGTTTGAAACTGGAGTACAGGAACGGCTTGAGCAATTAGAAAGTGTACTCGCAGCAGGAAACTCAACCGCGATCGCCGAAACCCTACAAACGCAGGCAGAAGTATTTTTAGGATTAGCAGAATCGCTCAGTTTAAAGGGATTTGGCGCGATCGCTCAAACAGCTTTAACCGCACTCAAACGCCAACCCGATCGAGTGCAGGACATTGCTAAAGCGGCACTGAGCGATTTTCGCCAAGGACAGAGTGCGGTTCTCAGCGGCGATCGAGTTTCAGGCGGTGAAGTGTCAACTGCACTCAAGCAGTTTGCAGGACTGAGCCAGAAGCCGAATGACTCTGTCCCCAGCGCTTGGACAAGATTAAAGCGGTTTCTCCGACGATCGCTGCTCAATCCTCCCACAGTCAAACCCGAACCTTCTCAAAATATTCCTGAGTCAAATGACCTCTTTACCGTTGATCCTGCCTTTGAACAACTTGCCACCGAGTTTGCGGCACAGGCCGAACTTCAGGATTTAGGCTTTCAGGATTTGAACTTCCAGGATTCAAACCTCCAGGATTCAAGTTCAAACATGGAATTCTGGGACGCAGAACCCGCTCTAAACGATGCGTCAAACCATGCTGCCCTAACCGTTTCTCCGCCTGTGGTAGCGGCTCCCCCGCAGTCCGTTGCTCAAAAAGCCACGCTCTCAGATACCATTCGGGTTGACCTAGCCAATTTAGAGTCGCTGAACTTGATTACCAGTGAACTCCTGATCTATCAGAATCAGCAATTGCTTCAAGATGAACAGTTGCAAGTGATGCTGGTCGATTTGGTCGATCGGCTGAATCGGCATCAGCAGATGCTATCGCAGTTGAAAGACTGGGCATCTATTGCTCCGGAGCGCTTCGCTAGAGGAGGTCATTCTCTCGCAACAAACAGCGATTTGAAGCAGAAATTCGATCCGCTTGAACTCGATCGATACAATGAGTTTTATGTGCGCCTACAGAGAGCTGTGACAGAAGCAGAGCAGCTTGAAACCGTAGCAGAAGCGATCGGATTCCTAGCGCGAGAGTCTCGATTGACGCGGGGTAAGCAAGGGCGGCTGTTATCCAATCTACGGGATGATTTGATCACGGTTCGGATGATGCCGATCGGTACCATTTTCAATCGCTTGCCTGCTGTAGTGCAACAACTAAGCGAAACTTATGGCAAAACCGTGAACTTGCGGTTAGCTGGAACCGAAGTAATGGTCGATAAAGCCCTTGCAGAAAAGCTTTATGATCCATTGCTGCACTTAGTTCGCAATGCGTTTGATCATGGAGTCGAGCCTGATTCACTGCGATCGCAGCAAGGAAAATCGATCGGTGAAATCGAAGTTCGTGCTTATCAGCAAGGCAATCGGACGGTGATCGAAGTCAAGGATAATGGGCGCGGCTTAGATTTACAAAAAATTTGTCAGCGTGGATTTGAACAAGGACGACTGCCTTCTTGCTACGTCGATCGCTGCTCCGAATCTGAACTTCTAAACCTGCTGTTTGAGCCTGGTTTTTCGACGGCTGAGCAAGTCACAGACTTGTCCGGGCGGGGCGTTGGACTGGATGTGGTGCGATCGCAAATTCAAGCGATGCGCGGCACTGTGACGATTACCTCAGAACCCAACCAAGGGACAACTTTTTCATTGCAATTGCCGCTCACCCTGATCAGCGCGAGACTGCTGGTATGCCAAGCAGGACACGCAATCTACGGCATGATCTCTGAGGACGTAATCCGAATCGTGTCGCCCAGTAGCGCAGAGGTCGAACAACTGGGACAGCAGCGCGTTTTACATTGGCGCTATGAAGACGAGAAACAAACTGTTCCAATTCATTCACTCTCTGATGCTGTAACTTACACGAACCGATTAATCAGCCTCCAAGCGGCGCTACATTCAACTGAGGAGCTTAGAACTGTTCCGGCGCTGACCTCATCGATTCTGATTTGCAGGCATCAGAATACTTGGGTTGGGATCGAGGTCGATCGCGTACTTGGAGAACAAGAACTGGTACTACGACCTGTGGGAAATACGCTCACACCACCCAGCTACATCTATGGCTGTAGTGTTCTAGGCGATGGTCGATCGCTCTTGGCGATCGATGCGGTCGCATTAGTCGAGCGAAATCAAGCGAGGTCTAACGCTGTCCCAACTCAATCTACACTCATTGCAAAAACCGTATTAGTCGTTGATGATTCGCTCACGGTGCGGCAAACCGTTGCAGCAACACTCAACCGCGCAGGATATCAAGTGATTCAAGCACAAGATGGATTAGAGGCGATCGCGCAGCTACAGCAGCATCCTGAGATTCAACTGATTACCTGTGACATTGAAATGCCGCGTCTCAATGGCTTTGAATTTCTCAAGCGGTACAAGCAAGCGTCCCAGGCTCCAGTCGTCATGCTCACCTCTCGCACCAGCGAAAAACATCAGCAGTTGGCAAAGCAGCTCGGCGCGGCAGCCTATCTCACTAAGCCGTATGACCAGGGTGAATTACTTCAGCTAGTCGAACAGTTGATCAACGCAAAGGTGGTGCAGTAAGTCTATGAACACTTCTCAAACTCTGAACCAGAAACAAACGGTTCGATTGATAATTTTTGCGATCGCAGGCTATCGATTCGGTTTACCGCTCCATCGCATTTTACGGGTTGTCAACTGTCCAGATGACTTGCGATCGCGCCCCGTAGAACCGCTTGAACTTTTTCCAGTGGGACAGCAGACGCTTTCGGTGCTGAATCTGCGATCGCAATTAGGTCTAGCTTCAACAGATCAGGCAGGTGACTTCTTGGTCATTGCGAAAATCAAAGCAGAACTCTGTGCAATTCGAGTGGATGCACCGCCGGATTTGATCGAAGTGGATGCTACCGCGATTCGACAGTTACCCGCGCCTTATCGCCAAGGTCATCCTCTCAGTATCGCCAGTCAAGTCGTCGTATTGCCCCAAGGAAAAGCAACACTCGCAGTCTTTCTGCTGGAAATTGAGCGGTTGTTTGCCTGCTTAGGCGCAAGTCGTTGAACTCAGAAGCGGCACTTCCAGCAGTCCTCTAACCAATCGACTAACACCTGACGTGGAATGATGGCTTGTCTCATCACGCTCCACAGTTGGACGAGCGCGATCGTGCTTTCGATATGAACGATTAGGGGTTGATGGGCAGCACAAGAACAGGAAATTTCGAGTTCGCAGAGGCGACGATACACTTGCCAGCGATCGCAGCCTTTGATCGTAAACAGGAACCCAGAGGATGCAGGATCTAAATTCATTCGCGGTTTTTCAATCAGGAATCTTTTTCAATAGTTACGAGATACAGGGTCTCAAAAATGCTGCAAGCTGCACACTTTTGTAAGGATATTGCCCAATGGCTGGAGTCTGTTTATCTATCTCAGGAGAATCGGGTGGGTCATCTGACTCTGTTTGCTTTACCCAATTGATGATGGCGTTATGACTGATCCCGGTGACGTGACCGATCGCCCTGAACCCGATGCCATCGCGATACATTTTCAAGCAAATCTGTTTGGCATCTTCTGAATAGCCTCGTGCTGAGCGCGATTCAACGAACTGACGACCACAATTTTTACATCGATAGTTTTGTTTACCGCGACAGTGCCCGTTTTTATTGATATGAGTAGAACCACATTGAGGGCAATTCATTACTTCAGTGTGCAACGTTATCTTTTACAGGGCTAATGTGCAGGGAAACAGTAATTTTGATGATTTGAATAAAACAAGATAATTTCTCATTTAGTATAAGGAATCGTTTAAAGCGATACCGTTTCGAACTTGCGTTTCATTGGAAAGTATGAGTCAATCGTGGGTAAGTAAGCCGCTCCTGTCTTTGCTGGTAATGTCCAGAAGAGGCAGACTGCATTCCTTTTGAGGCGTTGTGGTTGGTGTACCGAATTTTCTCATTGATCAGGAGAATAGAATGTCTGAAACTCAAGTTCTAATGCGTCCTTTTGGTCAGATTGTTGATAATCCAATTTCTCTAGAGCGCACGGTGACTGAACCTGTTTGTGAAGGGTTGAATGCGCTGTTGGCTAGTTTTCAAGCATTGTATTTGCAGTATCAAAAGCATCATTTTGTGGTCGAAGGGGCTGAATTTTACTCTTTACATCAATTTTTTCAGGAAAGTTACGAAGCGGTTCAGACACACGCCCACGAAATCGGTGAGCGGCTAGAAGGGTTGGGCGGCGTTCCGGTTGCGAGTTTCTCGAAGCTCGCTGAGCTGTGCTGCTTTGCGCCTGAGCCAGATGGAGCTTATAGCTGTCGATCAATGCTGGAGCATGATTTAGTGGGTGAGCAAGCGGTAATCGATCTGCTGCGTCGGCAAGCGGCTCAAGCGGAAAGCGTGGGCGATCGTGCAACGCGCTACCTGCTCGAAAAAATCTTGCTGACAACTGAAGACCGAGCCTTTCACATCTCTCACTTCCTCGCACCTGATAGCTTAAAGCGTTAGAGTGCTTGTTACGTTGGCTGTGTGTATTCCTCCTTGAATATCCATAATTTCGCGCAATTAACAAGTTGCGGTTCTACCGTCCAACGTGCCGCCTCTTCTCTATCGTTCGAGTAGGGATTGCAATTCCGTTACTCAAATGACAGGGAAGAGATTTTTTTGCGCTGTTGCAAATTCCTCTCAAGAAGAGAGAATAGGCTAATTGAGAACAAACGTCAAGACTTGTTTGAATAAAATTTGATCGCAAGCTAGAAGCCGTGACGAACTAGCTAAAGCCGCGATCGCGGGACTTACTTTCCCTGCGTCAGAAGTCGTGTCCAGATGTGGAACGGGCTAAGAAATCTACCGATTAGAAATTGCAACTCGCAAGCAGCAACCAGATCTTTAGAGCCGCGATGCTTCAGTTTGTGAGACACGATTTTTCGGAGATCGTTAAGCAGCAACAGTGGGAAGACCAAAGGACGCTGCCAAACCGGATAACCGAGCATTCGGAAGCGATGCTGGCTTAGTCCCGTTGATTTGAGAAACTTTAGTAAATATGCGGCTTCTAATCGCCACTTTGGAATGTAGTGATAGATGTGCATCTCTGGGTTGTACCATACTTCCCAACCTACATTCCTCATGTGGTGAAGCGCTTCAATATCCTCCCCTTTGGTCGCTAATGATCCCTTGACCGGCCCCTGAAAAATCAAATTTTCTGGGACATGATCAAGCCATGCTTGCTTACGAATGGTTAATCCAGCGCCGGGGGGTAAGCCTTTTTTGTAGGTGTCGAAGTGAAGCAGGTTTTTGCGTTCGATGATTGGAAAGTACAACGCAATTCGACGGATATTTTGTGGAGGTTCAACTTCAAAGATGCCGTGAATCTGGCTTCCATAAGCTCCTACTTTTGGGTTAGCCCGTCCAAAAGCGGATGCAGTGGCGACCCAATCCTCCGCAGGAAGATTATCATCATCGAGAAAGCCGATGAAAGCGCCTTTTGCTTCTTGAATTGCACGCCGGCGAGCGATCGCGGCTCCCTGTTTTCGCTCAAGCACGTACCGCAGATCACAGGTTTTCCACTTTGACTGGTAGGCTTGCACAACTTCAGCGGTGTTGTCAGTGCTATTGTTATCGACAATCAGAACTTCCCAGCGGATTGATTCTGTATTTTGTTGCGATTGAAGCTTGTCGAGTAAGGCAGGGAGGCGATCGGCGGCATTAAACGCCCGAATTGCAACAGTAAAATCCAGTGGTAGCATACGGAGAGGCAAAATACAGGGACAAAGTGGATGTCTCCATAATGTGCCCAGAAGCAGTATAAAAAATAGGACTCGATCGAACTTCGCGATGGAGTCCTATGCTTCTTTAATTAAGAGATTTAGCCAGCAAAAATTGCAGTTTTCGCTTGCTTGTTCAGCAGGACTTGTCCTTTACCGTCCATACTAAAATCTTGTCCAGGCTGATAGCCCTGCGTAATCAAACGGCGATAAATCGTAACAGATGTAATTCGGCGAATTTCTCGCATTACATAGCCGGGAATTACATTCTCAACCGCCCAGCAGAATGCTAATTGGTCTGTCCACACTAAGCGCTCCAAGCTGACGATCACCATTCCTGCAACCTCTCGAAGAGTGAGGCGGCTTCTAAGGTTTGCGATCACGGCTTTGCCAATCTCAGTGTTACGAGTTGCAAATGCACAGGTAAGTCTGCTCAATTCTTGTTCGAGGTCTAAGCTGGTAGTGTCGTACACGGATTATTTCTTCTCCCAAAGATTCAGCAATGTGTCGTTACAACAAAGGTAAGTTTGTAAGAGTATATCCTGGGATAGATTTACGATGCTAGATAAATAACTAGCGTAACAAAACTTAACATTATTTGCTACCTTCAGGGCCTCATGCAGTACGGCAAAGCATTAGGTTTCTATGGACAGAAAGGCGTAAAACACTACGCGCTAAAAGCGGGTAAGTTTGGGGGATATTGCGTTCAATCCAGTCAGCACCGCACCGAAAATGGTTTCACCCCTATCGAAGTTTGACGGCTAGAGCGCTCGCCAGAACACTTCAATTCCCAACCCTGTCACCAATAGAAACGACAATCCCAACACTCCAGCCAGGGGTTTGCGATCACGGCTTTGCCAATCTCAGTGTTACGAGTTGCAAATGCACAGGTAAGTCTGCTCAATTCTTGTTCGAGGTCTAAGCTGGTAGTGTCGTACACGGATTATTTCTTCTCCCAAAGATTCAGCAATGTGTCGTTACAACAAAGGTAAGTTTGTAAGAGTATATCCTGGGATAGATTTACGATGCTAGATAAATAACTAGCGTAACAAAACTTAACATTATTTGCTACCTTCAGGGCCTCATGCAGTACGGCAAAGCATTAGGTTTCTATGGACAGAAAGGCGTAAAACACTACGCGCTAAAAGCGGGTAAGTTTGGGGGATATTGCGTTCAATCCAGTCAGCACCGCACCGAAAATGGTTTCACCCCTATCGAAGTTTGACGGCTAGAGCGCTCGCCAGAACACTTCAATTCCCAACCCTGTCACCAATAGAAACGACAATCCCAACACTCCAGCCAGGGGTTTGCGATCGATCCCCGTTAACCACTCTGGGGCAGTTTCGTCATAGCTCAAAATCTCTGCTGCATCTAAACTCGCAATCATCCACACCCAGCCTGCATGAAGTCCCCAGGGTAGACCAATGCTGTTCTGGTTTTGAACGAACGCTAAGCACAGCACAACGCCCATTAGCGTTAGTCCCGGCAGTTGTGGGATATTTTCTTTGCCTTCCCAAATCAGGTGTAGGACTGCAAAAATCAGGCTGGAGACGATCGCGCCCCACCAGAAATCAGAGGCGATTTGACCAAAGAAGAATCCTCGAAACACCAATTCTTCGGTAAATCCAATCCAGAGTGCAAGTAACAGCGTCGGTAAACTTGCCGTGAGCCATTTTCGCCAGCTCTCAGGGTTCCAATGAATCCAACCGATCGCAGTTTGTACACCGAATAAAACCAGAATTCCGATCGCTCCGATGCCCAATCCGAGTGCAGTCGAAGTCAAAAGATCAGTATTCAAACTGATACCAAATGTAGAAAAGGGAACTCGCTTTAGCGCGGCAATTTTCCACAAAATTGGTGGCGCAAGCAGGTAAAGTGAAGCAACCAACGGCAATTTTTGTTGCAGTTCTAGCGGCGCGAAAGGTCTCCACTTCACAAAGAACGCAATAGGGATCGCGATCGGCAACCACACCAATCCCCAAATCAGAAAAAAGAATCCTATCTGAATAAATGCAGGCGCTTGTGAAAGACTCTTAACAAACGCAGTTGCATCGATCAAGATAGGAAACAAGTTCATAATCAAACCCAATTGAAATGAAGTTGGAGGAAGAGCAATTAATTTGCCTCTCCTTCATCAACTGCACCATTTTTACTTGCTTTATCGCCATCAAGCTGAATCAAGTGAATGTGCTTATAGCCGAGTTTAATTTCAAACTCATCGCCAGGCTTTAGACCCATTGCTTTTGTATAAGCGGCTCCAATGACAATTTGCCCATTTTGATGAACACTGACGCGATACGTGGGTTCGCGTCCTCGACCATCTTTGGTGCCTTCTGGATCGAGAGGAAGCCCTTTCGCGACCAGCAAAGCATCGTAGAAATCGGTCAAATTGACTCGCGTTTGATTGTTCTTCGTAACGGTGTAGTAGCCACATCGCTTTGCCGTTTCTCGACGGGGCAGATGTGACAATTCTTTTACTTTTTGAAGTAGCGCCTTCCCAGTTAATGGGGCGGTTGCAGGTTCACTCATCTGCTACAGAATATCCCTTCGATTTCTGAAATGGGTATTAGCGTCAATCTTAAATGTTTGACTTAGTAAAATATATCCTCAAATGTTTGTTTTTGAACAGCGACCTGAAATAATTCGTTCTGGTATTAATCTTTTTGATTCATTCTTACAGTTGATCTGTGCCGTGCTTCTCGATCGTAATGAATTAAAGCATTCAGAAGACTAAACAATTCATTCTTCCCAATGTCAGAAAACAACTAGAGTTATCCCGCAGAAACTGTTCAGGTGTATCGAAGTTTTAAACAGAAATCTGAAACGGAAAACAAGTTTAATGCGATCACACCTGCCTTTAACGGCGGTGTTAAACTAGGTTTGGATCAGCCGTCTGTAAGCGTTCTGATTTGTGTCGCTCTTGGTTGTTTTTGCGAGGTTGGCAGAATGCAAGTCGTCTTTAAGATTGTCCGGCAGCATCAGAATGCCGCTCCACGGGTGGAATCATACTCGCTAGAAGTTGAGCCTGGAAATACAATTCTCGACTGCCTTAACCGAATTAAATGGGAGCAAGATGGAACGCTTGCTTATCGAAAAAACTGCCGCAATACGATTTGTGGAAGCTGTTCGATGCGAATTAATGGACGATCGGCGCTCGCTTGCAAAGAGAATGTCGGCAGTGAAGTGGCTCGATTTTCCCCGGATGCAGAAGTTCCAGAAATCACGATCGCGCCGATGGGAAATATGCCCGTGATCAAAGATTTGGTTGTGGATATGTCGAGCTTCTGGGCAAACTTGAAAGCGGTTGATCCGTATGTGAGTACGGCAGCCCGTCAAGTGCCAGAGCGCGAGTTTCTCCAGTCTCCAGAAGAGCGCGACAAGCTGAATCAGACCGGCAATTGTATCCTGTGTGGGGCATGCTATTCGGAATGTAATGCGCGAGAAGTGAACCCGAATTTTGTCGGGCCTCATGCCCTAGCCAAAGCGTATCGAATGGTGGCAGATTCTCGCGACGATCGCACCGTTGATCGCCTAGAGCGATACAACGAAGGAACAAGCGGTGTTTGGGGCTGTACGCGCTGTTATTTCTGCAATGCAGTTTGTCCGATGGAAGTTGCGCCAATGGATCAAATCGGCAAGATTAAAAACGCAATTTTAGACAGCGAAACAGTTCAAGAAAGTCGATCGATTCGTCATCGCAGAACGCTAATTAATCTGGTCAAACAAGGCGGTTGGGTTGATGAACGGCTGTTTGGCTTAAAAGTAGTTGCCAATAACTTCAGGGACTTACCCGGATTATTGAGTCTTGCACCGCTCGGATTGCGAATGCTCCAGCGACGGAAGTTTCCGCTTGGATTTGAAAAGTCGGAAGGAACGAAAACGATACGATCGCTGATTGAATCTGTCCAAGCATTTGAAGCACAATCAAGAAGCTGAGTTACAAACTAAACCATGACTGCTGAAACTCCCAAACCTGAAGTCCAAACCCCTGAAGAACAGCCAGCTTTCGGTTGGACACGCTATGCCGAATTGATTAATGGACGCTTTGCCATGATCGGGTTTGTTGCCCTGCTGATTTTGCAGTTTGTGACTCGTCAGGACTTCTTTACCTGGCTTGGCTTTTAAAGGTCAAGGCATTAAAAAAGGAGCGTTACATCAACGCTCCTCACTCTTTCTAATTCAGTTCAGCTACTCGCCCCATCCATCCTTGCGATTTGAATCGATCGGGCGGTATTCCACATACCCAGCATCATCGGGCTGGTTAATATCTTCGATCGCATTATTGCGACGCGGACGAGCCGTATTTCTCGGAGAATTGCGACGAGTCGGACGGCTACCCAAATCCTCACGATCGCTAGAAGCTTCATTCCGGCTGCGCGTATTGCGGCGCTCCGCAGGGCCTAAGCGTGGCTCATCAGCGCGAGTAGGACGGGAACGAGCAGGACGATCGTCAAACTCATCGTCACGCTGCGGTCTTCTGCGACCTTCTCGAAGGGGTGTCCGGGTTTCGCGATTTGCGAAGCTCACCGTGTATTCATCTTCCTCAAATGCAGCACGATACTCTGGTGCGACCGGACGCTCAGTATCCACGATCGGAGTCGTGCGTTTTGCTTGCTCGGTCGAAATCTGCCGCAGCCTTAAATTCTCAAACACAAAATAAACAGCCGCCCCAGTCAGAAGCACCTGCCCAAACTGCATAATCGGGTCAAATCGCCAGCCGTAAAAAATCAAAATCAAACCGCAGAGCAAACCGACTGCCGAGAAGAAAATATCGGTATCACGGGCAATCTGCGGACGAAACGATCGGACTGCATAGAGCGCAGTTCCGCCCACCGCCAGGATGATCCCAGAGATACTTGCTAAATTGAACTGAAAATTAACCATGTCCGGTCTCCAAGGATAAGTCCTATGTTAGCGGCTTCCTTCCAATTTCTCCACGAAAATCCCGCTTTGGATCAGCAAAAACCTCAGTCTGATCCGCAAGCGTCCAGTCTCTGAGGTTTGACTCTAATATAACGGGTCGAATCAAATTGATCAGCAAGTGCGATCGCACCCTTAGGAACGTTGAATTTTATCTTTTTGGCTGACAAAAATGAGAAAGGCGGTAGCAGGAACTACCACAATCACAACGCCTGCAAGCAGGCTGAGTAGAAAATTCATCAAAGAAGGAGTCATATCGCTTTGTCCTTATCAACAACACGCAAGTCTTCATAATTTTAATAGTTCGTCATCTATTTGTATAGCGGGGAGATCAAGAGTTGCGATCGCCGCATCCGAAGGGCGCTTCTCGATAAAATAAAGTTACAAAGCTTAAGGATTAGGTTTATGGATGTGACCACGATCGCGCTTGCCGCTCTTAGTATTTTGCTTGGTGCGATGACGTTTCTGTTTATTTTCAGAATCGTCCTGACTTGGTATCCCCAAGTAGAGCTACAAAAGTTTCCGTTTAATTTGGTGATGATTCCAACCGAGCCATTTTTAGCGCCGACCCGGAAGATGATTCAGCCGTTGGGTGGCGTGGATATTACTCCTATCTTGTGGGTGGGAATTTTTAGCTTGCTGCGTGAATTGTTGCTAGGTCAGCAAGGCATTTTGACCATGATGTTTTAGTCATACGGCTGAGCCGCCCTGAACCGGAGTTCGGGCGGATAGCGTATTCAATGCTCTATCAATCTTTGGGTGGCATCATGACTTTATCTACGAAGTTGGTATAAATGTCGCCTCTCTGAAATTCTGGGGTTTCCAGAATTCGCTGATGAAAGTTAATCGTCGTGGGTAAGCCTGTGACGGCGCATTCTCTAAGAGCGCGTTTCATGCGCAAAATCGCAGAGGGTCGATCGCTGCCCCACACGATCAATTTGCCGATGAGCGAATCGTAATAAGGCGGAATTTCGTAATCGGTATACACATGCGAGTCCATCCGAACGCCTGGCCCGCTTGGAGGGAGGTACCCGCTAATGCGTCCGGGACTAGGGCGGAAATTGTGATCGGGATCTTCAGCGTTGATCCGGCATTCGATCGCGTGTCCCCGCAGTTCAATTTCTTCTTGAGTAAAGCGCAGGGGTTCACCTTGAGCAATGCGAATCTGTTCCGCAATCAAATCAATTCCTGTGATCATTTCTGTGACCGGATGTTCCACCTGAATCCGGGTGTTCATTTCCATAAAATAGAAGTCACCGGAACGATCAAGCAAAAATTCCACGGTGCCTGCGCCGACATAGTTGATTGACTTAGCAGCCGCGATCGCCGCCGCTCCCATACGAACGCGCAACTCTGGTGTAATCGCCGAGCTTGGGGCTTCTTCTAATAATTTCTGGTGTCGCCGTTGGATCGAACATTCGCGCTCTCCCAGATGCACCACGTTGCCGTAAGTGTCGGCAAGAATCTGAAACTCGATGTGGCGCGGATTTTGCACAAATTTTTCAACATACACCCCTGCATTACCGAACGCCGCTTCGGCTTCTCCTTGCGCTGCGTGAAATAGCTTGTTAAGTTCATCGTCGCTAGGAACCAGCCGCATTCCTCGTCCGCCACCGCCAGCCGTTGCCTTGATAATCACAGGATAGCCGATCGCTCTTGCAATCTCGCGCGCTTCGTCTTCGCTCTGAACTAGACCCTTGCTTCCCGGAACTGTAGGAACTCCTACACGCTGCATGGTTTTCTTTGCAGTAGATTTGTCTCCCATCGCTCGAATTGAGTCTGGAGAAGGCCCAATAAACGAAATCTGATGGTCGGCACAAATCTCAGCAAATCGAGCGTTTTCTGCCAAAAAACCGTAGCCCGGATGAATCGCAGTAGCGTTACGAGTTAGAGCAGCCGCAATAATATTGGGAATGTTGAGATAACTTTTACTGCTAGCAGGTTCGCCAATGCAAACAGCTTCGTCGGCTAACTGAACGTGAAGCGAGTTGCGATCGATCGTCGAATGCACGGCAACAGTCGCAATTCCCAATTCTTCACAGGTGCGAATAATTCTTAGGGCAATTTCCCCCCGATTTGCAATCAAAATTTTTGAAAAGCGCATATCAATTAGCCTAGATCCCGTAAATTGTAGGATAAAGCCAATGGGGGTGCGTTGCGTAGATTTTTGCAAGGTTCAAGGACAATCGCAGGCTGGAATCTGCTGCATCACCGCAGGGGCAAGCGCTGACCACAAGGGTGTATTAATGCTTGCAGCGTCGAGCGCTTCGGCTGACCAAGTGTTACAAGTGCGTAATGCAGAGTAGTCTCCGAGCGCGGCATAAAATCCATCGGTGGTCGCGGCTCCGGGCTTGATGTAGATTAGTTTGTTCTGAGCGTCTCGCGCAAAGGAGTTCTCAATAAATCGGACAAAGCTGAGGTATTGTTCGCGATCGAGTCCCACGCATCTTGTGCCTTCCGGTCGAGTCGCGTAGCCTTGAACATACATCACCGAAGCGTTTCCGGGTTTAAACAAAACCCTACCAATGTCTAATACATTCATCTGTGACCAGTCAGGGACTTCGGTGTACCAGATGCGATCGCCCCAGCCCATTTTGAGATAGCGATAGTTTTCGTTGGTATCGCTGCCAATTTGCTTCAGATTAAGAAATTGCCGCCAGTCGTAAACGCCATTATCAACCTGCATAAGCAAGTTAACGTGCATCGCATCGCCTTCTACAAAAATGCGATAAGGCTGATCTTCGCAGTTGGCAGACGGAGTCCAGCGGCGGGGGGTAAAGTAGCCGATCGTTAACCCTGCTGCCAGTAACAAAACTCCACACAATATGCCCTTACTGAAGCGAACAAACGCAGTACGATACTTCATGAGACTTGAGGATAAACACTATGGGCAGAAAACCAACTCCCACTGAAAAAAGAGTGACGCTATCGGGGGTGAGTTGGCAATCGTTTGAGGCACTGCTAGTCGAATTGGGGCAGAGCCGCACGGCACGTTTAACCTACGACCGTGGCAAGCTGGAGATGATGACTCCACTTGAAGAACACGATCGCTGTCTGCGGCTGATCGAGTCGTTGATTTTGGTTCTATCAGACGAACTGTATCTCAAAGTTTATGCGATCGGTTCTGTCCTGCTGACACTTCCTGATCTGGGTCGCGCTATTCAACCGGATGCAACTTATTCGCTCCAAGAAGTGCGGCTTCAGAAACGGGCAGAACTGGATCTGACTCAAGCCAATCCGCCAGATTTAGCGATCGAAGTGTCAATCGGCAGAGGATCACTCGATCGTGAGTCGATTTATGCTTCGATAGGCGTACCAGAGATTTGGCGTTACACTACGACCGTCGGCGATGATGTGCTGAAGGGAGAGTTGCAAATTTATCAGCTTCAGGGCGATCAGTACACCGCGACTACGCACAGTAAGTTATTTCCTGCCTTACCTGGAAGTCGAGTGCAGGAGTTTTTAGAGCAAAGTGATACGATCGGCTTAGCTCAAGCGCTAATCGTGCTGCGAGAATGGAGCAAAGAGCAACTTTAGCCGCAATCAAGCCGCAAATAGATTCAAGACTTTAAGGCTTCAATAATCTTGATGTTGGCTTTGGGAAATGGAAATTCAGGAAGTTCATCGACGGTCACCCAGCGAATTTCTTCGCACTCGATCGGCTGAGGTTCTCCAGAGACATAGCGGCAATGATGCACATTTAGGGTCACTCGAAAATGAGTGTAAGTGTGATCGACGGTGATTAAATGCTCGCCCACTTCGATCTCGATGCTTAGTTCTTCTTGGATTTCGCGTTTGATACACTGTTCGATCGTTTCTCCGGGTTCAACTTTGCCGCCCGGAAATTCCCAAAGTCCACCAAGTAAGCCTTCTGCTTTGCGACGATCGATCAAAATTCGCTGCTCATTCCAAATCACCGCAACTCCGATCATCTTATGCGGAAGCGGCGCACGAGTTTCTGACATAGGAAGCTCCGTCTGAACTCCTCGATTGTACGCCTCACAGCGCGATCGCCACGGGCAAATTAGGCAAGCCGGATTTTTCGGGGTGCAAACCGTTGCGCCTAAGTCCATCAACGCCTGATTAAAGTCGCGCCCGTTTTCAGGATCGATCAGCGCTTCGGACATCTCCCAAAGTTGCGACATTGCCCGACTTGGTGGAACTTCCAGCGCAATCAGTCGGGCTAAAACTCGTTTAACATTGCCATCCAGGATTGGCAAAGGCCGGTTGAAGGCTGCGCTGAGAATTCCGCCTGCGGTGGTGCGTCCAATTCCCGGCAGTTTTAGCACCGTTTCCAAATCGGTTGGAAACTGTCCTTGCTGTTCGCGTAAAACTTGTTGGGCTGCGCGATGAAAGTTGCGGGCGCGAGCATAATATCCCAAACCTTCCCACGCTTTCAGAACGGTTTGCAGATCTGCATTGGCGAAAGATTCGATCGTCGGAAACTGTTTCATCCAGCGATCGAAATACGGAATCACCGTTTTTACCTGAGTTTGCTGAAGCATGATCTCAGAAACCCAGATTGCATAGGGATCACGAATCTCGCGCCAAGGCAACGATCGCCCCGATTCGGCATACCAACTCAGCAGCGACGATCGCAGTTCAGAAATAGCAAAACTCGGCAGAGGAATAATCCCTGCCGAGAAAACACGGTGCGATCGCTTATTCAGCATCAAGTGACGCAAGCGACTTCTCAAACGCTAAGCGCTGTTCTGCGCTCTTAAGGAAATAGCCGCTCATCATCGCCGAAGCCAACAGGCGGCCCAAAGCTTCGCGACTTGTAGTAATCGTCACTTCAAAATTCTCAGGCGGAAGACCACCCAACAATCCGATAATATTGCGCTCCATCACTTGCAGAACTTCCGGCGATGAAGGCTTTGAAAGTTGAGCGATCGTTTCAGGGTCAAGCGACTGCACATACTGTAAGAACTTACCGTTCGCTTCGCCGACTCCACCGATAAACTCAGGAAGTTGATTGGATGTCTCGTTCACGATCTTCTACCTCACAACTGAGGATTGATTCAATAAACATACTGTAACAAACGTTAAAGACCCGCACAGTCGTTAGAACCGTACCGCCCAAGTTCGGAAATAATCCCTAGAAGACTGGTGAAGCTTTCATGAAGATCACATCCATCCTCTGGTAGAGAAGGTAGAATTGCAGAGTATGAAGTCGCGCAACTGTATCAAAAAACACCTAGACAGTATTAATATTGTTTATGGATAACAGTTCATTCAGAAAAATCCGCTAAACTTTATTTATACGGTGAAGTCAATTCACTGTTCCCTGGGTTAACTAGGAAAGAATCAGGGCTTCCTGCTAATCCGTGTCGAATTGGTTAAATTCTATATGCACATCGGGAGTGAGACGACCGTTCCGGAACGATCGACCCCAGTTTCTACAAGTGTTATTGCAAACCTTGTTGGGGCAGCGATCGCGCTGATTACGCTTGTTCTACCACTGTTTGTAATCGCCCATTACGCGCCGGAAAGTCCACCAACACCGAGTCCCACCCGAATGAGCAATTAAACTCAGAGAAGATCGGTTCATACGACTTGCTTGAGAAAGCTTTCATCAGGCAGAATGAATTAACCTACCTTTAATCCGTGGAATCGCTAAGATCGTCCCCATATAAGATAGGAGTTCATTCTGAGGCTGATCACATGACATCTTATGCAACCTCGTCCGCTAGAGCCGACATGAGCGAGTTACGCCGCTTGAAAACCCTCCTGCCTCCAGAACTACAAAGCTGGGTGACGATCGAGACGACAACTGCTGTCAATCCCCCCTTGATTACCAGCGAAGAAATTGGTCGCGACGAGGTGGAGATTCAAATCGATATGCCGAAATGGGATCAGCTGGCGATCGACCAGCGAAATCTTCTGTTCTGGCATGAAGTTGCTCGGATTCAAGCAGACACAATTCCCAAGGACGGTTGGGAAATGGCAGCCCTGGCGATCGGGTTGGGTGGCGCAGTCGGTGAACTCTGGGTTCAAGACGGTCTGCTGTTGCTGCTAGCGATGGGGTTATCTGGGTTTGCAGGCTGGAGACTGTACCAGAAGAATAATAGCGAGAAGACGGTCAAGGAAGCGATCGAAGCGGATGAACGAGCGATTCAGCTAGCGACTCGGTTTGGTTATACCCTGCCAAATGCTTATAAGAGCTTGGGTAGTGCGCTGAAGACTTTGATTGACCAAACTCCGAAGAAGAAATTACGATCGCGCTATCAAGCCCGACTTGATGCTCTGAAGAAGAGCGCAGCAAAAGCCAAAGCAAAAATGCGATCGGCGGCTCCCTCGGATTTCTAATTCAACCGCTTTAAGTATCAACGGATGTAACAGGTGTTGACCAAGCGTTACATCCGTTTTTTGCTGCGATCGGTATGATGGATCGCGAGGCGTTCTGAAGTACGTCAGCTTGAGGAGATAGCATGGCTTTTAATATCAATGCGCTTAATTTACCTGTCATTCAGCGTGGCTCAACCGGATCAATCGTGGGTGCATGGCAGCGATTTTTACAAGATCAAAATTACCCGATCGGGGCGGTTGACAATGGCTTCGGCAGTGTCACCGATAGAGTGACAAAAGATTATCAGCAAAAAAATGGACTGGTTGCAGATGGAGTTGTCGGTCGGGGAACTTACACCAAAGCCTTATCTCAAGGATTTATTTTTCGCGTTGCTAACCTGACAGCAGCAATGTTGCTGAGCTACTTAAACTATGGTGGGGCAGAAGTTCGAGATTTACAGGTTGCGCTGAACGTGATTGGGCGATTGAATCCGCCGTTAACGATCGATGGCAATTTTGGTCTTGGCAGTACCAAAGGCATGGCGGAAGCATACAAGATTCTCGATGTGAATTTTCGCCCGCGCTTGGATGCCCAGCTTTCAAACGCAACCAAGCAAAAACTTGGAGCCGATTATGCACCCGGATTGGCACTTCTCACCGAGTATGCGCGACGACAAAGAGTGCGATTGAGCGGGGCACAGTGGGTGAGATTTTTTCCGGCGAGTCGATCGATCGATGATTTGGCTTCTCCATTCCGCCAGAGAGTCCGAGCGTTTGAGAAAGCTTTGCGGGATGCAGGTGCTTCGATCGAGGTGACAAATACCTATCGCCCACCTCAGCGCGCTTACATGATGCACTATGCGGTGCAGTTAAACAATCGCAACATTGCTCCGTGGGATGTTCCGCCCATGATTGGAATGGATATTGATTGGGTGCATTACACGGATGCAGCCTCTTATCAAGCGGCGCGAGATATGGTGAATGCGTTTGATATTGGAGGCAATCCGGCGGCGCTAGTGTCTCGACATACACAAGCCTTGGCGATCGATTGGATTATCACTTGGAAGCCGCCGATGCAAATTCGGGATGGAAATGGTCGAACGGTGACGATCGGGACTCCGGCTGAAGGCAATGATAATGCTAATTTGTGGGATGTGGGTGCAAGTTATGGCGTGTACAAGCTAGAGTACGATCCGCCTCATTGGTCGGTGGATGGATATTGAGAATTGGGGTAAGCGATTTCCTGTTTCCAGGATGCCGTAACGCTCGATCGAGCAGCATCGGAAATTCGGGCGAACTTGACCTGCTATTTATCCAGATGTTTTGTCCAGATGTTTAATACTTCCGCTCTTGAGGTTCAAACTGATTGAGGACAACAGGCATATAGTTAATATCAATGCCAGCCGTAGAATAGTACGCCAATGTATGTTTCAAGAAGTTAGGGTCATCACGCTGAGCATAGTCCTCACGGCAATGTGACCCTCGACTTTCTTTGCGGTTGATTGCAGAAAATAGAATCATTTCACCCACTACGAACAACGATCGCAGTTCCAACGCTTCAATCAATTCTGTGTTCCAAACGGTTCCACGATCGTCGAGCCGAATTTGACTGTATTTCTGCTGCAATTCCCGCAGTTTGATTAGTCCTGACTGCATCACGTCTTCGGTACGGAACACACCGCAATGCTCGGTCATACAGTCTTGATACGCTTGACGAATTTCTTGAATGCGGTATTGTCCTGACTGCTCAAACAAAGCTTGAATCTGTTGTTTCGCATCTTGAGTATAGCGATCGACGTTCAAATCCGGTAGCTTGCGATTTTGGACAAATTGAGCGATCGTGGCCCCAGTTCTACGCCCATAGACTACACATTCTAGTAGCGAATTACTACCCAACCGGTTCGCACCATGCACCGATACACAGGACGTTTCCCCTGCTGCGAAGAATCCATCGACAAACTCATCGGCTCCTGCCCGAACCTGTCCATCTGTGTTCACGGGAATGCCACCCATACAGTAATGCACCGTTGGACGCACAGGCATCGGTTGAGTCACCGCATCGACTCCAACTAAGCGATGCGCTTCTTCCCAACAGAACGGAACGCGGCTCATAATTTTCTCTTTGCCCATGTGCCGCAAATCGAGATAGACATAAGCGCCGCCCGCACTGCCATCCGGGTTAATGCCGCGTCCCGCTCGAATTTCAGAGACGATCGCTCGTGAGGTAATATCACGCGGCGCAAGCTCCATTCGGCTCGGAGCATACCGCGACATAAACCGCTCTCCCTCACTGTTAATCAGATACGCGCCCTCACCCCGCACCGCTTCCGAAATCAACACACCGACCGGATACAATCCTGTCGGATGAAACTGCACGAATTCCATATCTTCGAGCGGTAGACCTGCCATTGCAGTCATCGCTAATCCGTCACCCGTCGAAGCGTAATCGTTGGAAGTGGTGTTATAAACGCGCCCATATCCACCTGTCGCGAACATGACCGCTTTTGCTCGAACTATCTCGATCTGTCCATCGAGCAAGTGATACATGACTACACCTTTTGCCTGTCCATCTTCAAGGATCAGACGCATTACGTACCATTCTTCGTAGATCTTGACTCCGTACTTCATCAAGTTGCAGATCAACTCATGCAGAATCGCGTGCCCAGTTTTATCTGCGGCGTAACAGGTGCGATTGTGAGAATGTCCACCAAAAGCCCGTTGGGCAATGCGACCATCGGGAAGGCGAGAGAATAACACTCCCATGTGTTCGAGATCAATCACCACATCGGGAGCTTCTTGCGTCAGAATGGCGACCGCATCTTGATCGGCGAGATAATCTGAGCCTTTGACCGTATCGAAGGCGTGAGCTTCCCAAGAATCGGTTTCATCGACGTTTTTGAGTGAAGCCGCCATGCCGCCTTGAGCCGCGACGGAGTGCGATCGAATCGGGTGAGTTTTAGCAACTACAGCAACGCTCAAACCCGGATTCGTGCGGACAATCTCTAAGGCGGCACGACATCCCGCCAGCCCACCGCCAACAATAATGACATCGTGATCAATCATGGTCGCTCATCGGGGAATGTTTCGCATTTCCCATTGTGACGCGAATTGTGGGGCGAATGTGTGATTCTGTTAGTTTTTAACAGTTCTCTTTACAAACCAAGCTGCCACAGAGAGGGCGATCGCACCGATCGCGACAGGAAGTATCCAATTAGTTTGGGATTGAGGTGCGGGTGAGGCTTGTGGAGCTTGAGCGACGGGACTCGATTGTGGAGCGGCTCCAGCTTGAACGGTGACATCGTAGGCGAATTTGAAGGCGTTGAATTCGTTGTTCGCTTTCGGTGCGCCACTGATTTCTAGGGTGTAAATTCCCGCTTTGGGAAAAGTAATTTCTGCGCCTGGGATTCCTTTGTATTGTTCGGCGGAGATCGCTTTTAACGCAGGTTGAGCAATTGTTTGATTGTTCGATCGCACCGTTAGCTGACAGTTACAACGATCGAGCGGAATCACTTCACCGCCAGCTTTTGTTAATGCAAACCAAGCTTGTGAAACTTCTCCGGCTCTCGGATTGTGGTTCGGTTCAATGTGAAAATTGGAGGCGACATTGCCCTCGGTTTTGACATTGTGAGCGAGAGCAGGTGAAGCAAATAGTAAAAAAGGAATGAGATAAACCGATTTATTTTTTAGGTGCAACATACCATTTTTCCAACGAGAGCAGCGACCAGAAGAAGTGCGATCGCATCAACAATACGCTAATCACTGAAAAGAGAAGAACACCAACTCTAAAACGATTACCAAAGTCAACGCTAATTTCGCCTAAGTAATTTGAGCCAGATAAACTCGTATGAATCGCAGCTAGAACCAAAGCTGGAACACTCAACAAATGGATTTTTCGCCAAATTGCACCGAGTTTAGAAACCGCTTGATTAAAGCTTGTGAATGCTGCAGGCAACATTAACCCAAATGCTGAAATTCCCGACCACATTCCTGCTTGTTGAGTTGGTAGCAGAAACGCGATCGCGTTTAAGTTCCAGTTAAACGTATGGTCGAGATAATGTCCGATATGGGCACAAGACAACACAAACGCCCCTACTCCTAACGCTCGTCGATACTGCAACGGAGCCGCCCAAATTCGGCTAATCGGTCGCGCAATCAGCGCTAACATTAGGCAAATCAGAGCTGCATGTCCGGTGTAATCGACCATATCGCTGCTTCTGAGTAATGTCAAAAGACCGATCGTCAAAGTCACCCAACCGCCCAATTTGAACAACTGGCTTCTACGATCGCGACTCAATGCCGACGCGAATAATCCGGTACTAACCATCATGGGCGCAGTTCCCAACCCGAACGCCAACATCGTCAAAGCACCTTCAGCCACAGTTCCGGTTTCAGCCGCTTTAATTTGGGCAGCGTAGAGAAAGCCACAAGGAATCAAGCCCCAGATCATTCCCAGCAGTGCAGGAGTCCATCCATTGTTCGATCGCGCCAATTCCGACATCAGCGAATTAAAGCGATCGTGTAATTTCCCCTGAATCGGATGCAAAATCGGCACACGCGGTAGCCAACTCGCATTAATATTCGACAACCCAAACCAAATTAAAAGCAATCCGGTAACGATCGCCAATCCTCGTCTCAGTCCACTATCGATCCCCGCAAGTTGTCCACCTGCAATTAGCACCGATCCCAGCGCTCCGATCGTTGCTCCCACGATCGTGTAACTCAAGACTCTACCAAAATTCAGCAGTAGATTAAACCGAATTTGCTGCCATCTGGAACCGCGTTCGCGAGATAGCGAAAATGCCACGGTCAACGGGCTACACATCCCCAAACAATGACCGAAGCTGCCTAAAAATCCGACACTCGCAATCAACAGTAAATCAAGCATTTTTTCATGCTATCTCATGCGAAGCGCACAGGTAAGCCATCTTGAAACGCTAGCAATTCTCCCGGCTCGATCGTTGTCCACACTTCGTTATCGGTTAACGGAGTCGTCGCGATCACGGCAACACGATCGCTCTTGTTCGTCAATTCCTGAAAATCCACCGTTAAATCCGCATCAATTAGATGTGCGGCTGCAAACGGAGCTTGCCGCACAATGTAGCAAAGCTTGGTTGAACAATGCACAAAAAAAGTTTCACCGTCTGAAAATAGATAGTTAAACGTGCCATATTTTGCGATCTGATCCGTGACCGATCGCAGCACCGGATACAACTCGGTTGAACTCGGTTTCTCGATCGGAAAGGTCTGCCGCAACGTATTCAAAATTAAACAAAACGCCCGTTCACTATCGGTTTGTCCCACAGGGCGATATATTCCGTCGGCTTCTGGCTCGAAGTTTGGCAAATCTCCGTTGTGTGCGAATACCCAATAGCGCCCCCATAATTCTCGCTGGAACGGATGGCAATTCTCTAACGCCACTCGACCGAAAGTGGCTTTACGAATATGAGCAATCACATGAGTCGAATGAATCGGATATTTACGAACTAACTCAGCTACCGGAGACGCGATCGCAGGCTTGATATCGATGAACGATCGCACTCCCGCTCCTTCAAAAAACGCAATCCCCCAGCCGTCCTGATGCTCATCGGTTCGACCGCCCCGCGCAGAAAATCCCTCAAACGAGAAGCAGATATCTGTGGGAACATTGCAATTCATTCCGAGTAATTGACACATACCTCGCGTTCAGAATCCCCGTAAAGTTGTTGGAATAGCACAGCGGTTTGCGATGCAATCGAGCTAGATAGTGTCTCAAGCGCGTGGCAAGTTAAGTTCGGACTGTGCTTCAACGATAAAGCCAAACGCGCAGCAATGACAATAATTGCTCAGTATCAACAGGCTTCGTAATGTAATCAGATGCGCCTGCTTCGATACATTTTTCTCGATCGCCCTGCATTGCTTTTGCAGTGAGCGCAATGATCGGCAGGGATTTAAATTGCGGTTGTTCTCGAATGGCGCGGGTTGTCTCATAACCATCCATTTCTGGCATCATAATATCCATCAGAACGACATTTGTATCGGGATGGGCTTGCAGCGTTTCAATGCCTTCGCGCCCATTCTCAGCGTAGAACACTTCCATCTGCTGACGCTCTAGCAAGCTTGTCAACGCAAAAATGTTCCGCATATCATCATCGATAATCAAGACTCTCTTGTTTCCTAAGACAGAATCGGCTTGATGCAGGTCTTCGAGGATTTGGCGTTTGGGCTGCGGTAGGTTCGCTTGCACACGGTGGAGAAACAGTGCAGTTTCATCAAGTAAGCGTTCGGGCGATCGTACATCTTTGATGATGATTGTCTCTGCAAGGCGTTTTAGCTGCGTCTCTTCTGGGCGGGTTAGTTCTTTGCCGGTGTAGATGATGATGGGAATTTTAGATAAAGCATCGTCTTGCTTGATCTGTTCGATGAGATCGAAACCGCTCATATCCGGGAGTCCCAAATCCATTACAACACAGTCAATTTGCTGTGAGTGTAATGTTGATAACGCATCTTTTGCTGTGTAAGCAGCAATGCTATTGACATCTCCGTTGCCAATCAGATCAATGATGCTTTGAGCTTGTACGGTGTCATCTTCAATGATTAGCAAGTTTTTAACGCGCCGATCGATAAAGCTTTGAATCTCACCGAACAATTGAGTTAAGTCGTCAGAAGAAACAGGCTTTTGCAGATAAGCGATCGCGCCCAATTGCAATCCGCGTTGGCGCTGGTCGTCGCTCGATAGAATGTGAACCGGAATATGACGCAGTTCTGGATCACGCTTTAAGCGATCGAGGACTGCCCAGCCGTCCATATCGGGCAAATGTAAATCTAGTAGAATTGCACGCGGTTTGAATTGTTGTGCCAGCGCCAATCCCGATTGACTCCTCAAGGCTGCAAGTACCTTAAAGCCCTGCCGTCGTGCAATATCTGTGAGAATTTTAACGAAGTTCACATCGTCTTCGATGATCAGTAGCACACGATCTCCCCCGTGAATCGAAGCACGATCGTCTGGAACTTCTGAAGTCAGATTGAGCGTTGGTGCAGGACGAGACACCGGAGGAGTAACGGTCTCTGGAGTCGTCGCAATTGGATCTTGAGTTTGAGGAAGGTAGAGTGTGAAGGTACTCCCGCGATCGGGTTCACTGGTCACTTCAATAAAGCCACCCAGTCGATAGGCTAACTCTCGACTAATCGACAGTCCTAAGCCTGTCCCCCCAAACTTACGGCTTGTTGTGCCATCAACCTGCTGAAATGCTTCAAAAATTAGCTGCTGCTTCTCACGCGGAATGCCAATCCCGGTATCCTGCACTGCAAAAAAAACTTTTTGATCCTGAGTTGAACCAATCCGAACGGTGACGCTTCCTTGTTCCGTGAATTTGAAAGCATTGGCGAGTAGATTCTTGAGAATCTGCTGAAGACGTTTGCTATCCGTTGAGATGACTTCTGGTGCTTGAGGATCACGCTCGATCGAGAACGCGAGTTCTTTACTGCTGGCAATCTGGCGGAAGGTGCGATCGAGACTCCGTTGCAGATCCGTGAGGTTAAGCGGTTCAATGTCGATCGCAATGGTTCCCGATTCAATCTTGGCAAGGTCGAGAATGTCATTGATCAACGTCAGCAAGTCATTACCAGAAGAGTAGATTGTTTTGCTGTATTCCACCTGCTTGTCGGTTAAATTCTGGTCTGCGTTGTCACTGAGGATCTTTGCTAGAATCAGCAAACTGTTGAGTGGTGTTCTCAACTCATGCGACATATTCGCCAAGAACTCCGACTTATACCGGGATGAAACTTCTAACTGCTCTGCTTTTTCTTGCAGTGCCAGCATCGCTTGATCAATCTCACCGTTTTTCTGTTCAACTTCGCGCTTTTGTGCAGCTAAGAGTTCTGCTTTTTCTTCAAGCTCCTCGTTAAGTTGCTGTAGCTCTTCGTTGGAGACTTTTAGCTCCTCTTGTTGTTCTTGCAGACGGAGTTCTGATTCTTCTAGAGCACGGGTTTGATCCTGAAGCTGTCGATTGCTTTGGTAAAGTTCTTCTTGCTGACTTCGCAGTTCTTCTGCCAAAGCTTGTGACTCTTTGAGTAACTGCTGCGTTTTTGCATCCGATGCGATCGCTTTTAACACAACCCCGATCGTTTGTGCTAATCGCTCTAATAAGGTGAGTTGAACCTCTGTGAATCGCTGAAATGATGCTAATTCGAGCACCGCAACGACTTCGTTTTCAAACAGCACGGGCAAAACAATCACATTGATTGGGCTTGCATCTCCTAAGCCCGATCGAATCCGAATGTAATCGCTTGGAACATCCGTTAAAAGAATGCGTTGCTTTTCTAGCGCACATTGTCCGACTAATCCCTCGCCTAAGTGAAACTGATTCGATAGCTGTTTGCGCTCTTGATACGCATAGCTACTTAACAGTTTGAGTACAGGTGGCGATAGTTCTGTATCCATCACGTAAAATGCGCCATGCCGAGATCCCACTAACGGAGCAAGGTGCGATAACATCAATCGCGACACCGTTTCTAAGCTCCGCTCTCCCTGAATCAAGTGGGAAAATTCTGCTAAGTTAGTCTGTAACCAAGTTTGGCGATCGCTCTTTTGCAAACTATCGCGCAAACTGTCTACCATTTGCCGCAAGGTGCGCGTTAGAATGCCAACTTCGTCTTGACGATCCAGCCTGGGCAGTTGTGCTGATAAGTCGCCGTCAGCAATTCTTTCAGCACTCCGTGAAACTTGGGTTAAAGGGGTTGAGATATGGCGATTGAGCAAAACACCCAAAATTGCCAGCAGCGTAAACGCAAGCGGCATCCCGATCGCAATGCTATCCAGTGTATTCTGTGCGGCAATATTGGCATTTCTGGATCGCTGATCCAGTAGCCTTTGTTCTCGCACTTTCATCTGATCGATGATTCGTCGAATCTGATCGGTAACAGGCTTGCCGCGCCGTACACTATCATCTTGTATGACTGCTTGCAGCCCTCGCGCTCGTCTGAGGGCAATGCGCTCCTTCATCAGTTCGATGCGTTGATCAACTAGACCCGCTAACTGCCTTATATCCTGTTGTTGAGTAGGATTATCTATGGTTAGCTGGCGAACATTTCCAATCCTTTGCTGAACCGTACTGATCGCGAGGTTGTAGGGCTGCAAATACGGTGTTTCACCAGTTAATAAATATCCCCGCTGTCCGTTTTCAGCTTCAACGATCAAGGATAGAATGTCTTCGAGTTCTCCTAAGACCTGATAAGTATGAGTGACCCAGCGTGAGGTTGCGATCAATTCACGGGTTCCACTGTATGAGGCAATTCCGATCGCTGCGAAAATGGAGAGTCCGAGTCCAAATGCCGCTCCGATCTTTGTCCCAATTCGCAAGCGCTTCAACATTTTTTACCCAGTGCGATCGTGCATTCAGCGATCGATTGTCTGACGGTTAGAAGAATTGCCACATCTGACTTTGGGTAGAGAGGCGAGAGAGAATTGCTTGTCTCTCACCCCTTGTTTCTATTCTGGAACGAATTCTAAAGCAACACCATTCATGCAATATCTCTGTCCGGTTGGACGAGGGCCGTCTTCAAACACATGACCTAAATGCCCACCGCACTTAGCACAGTGAACTTCAACGCGAGTCATGAAGAACGATCGATCAACTGTGGTCTCGATCGCGTTTTCTAAGGGTGCATAGAAGCTGGGCCAACCTGTACCGCTATTGAACTTAGTTTCAGATGAGAATAATGGCGTTCCACAGCCTGCACAGGAGAAAGTACCCTTGCCGTATTCCTTATCGAGTGGGCTAGTTCCGGCTCGTTCTGTGCCGTGTTTGCGTAACACTCGAAACTGGTCTGGGGTGAGCGAAGCTTTCCATTCTTCTTCGGTTTTGTTGATTTCAAATGAATTGTTTTGAGTGTTCATTACAGCAATGTTGTTTCTAGTGTTCTTAGTTTATTTTAACAAGTCCTCTAAATTTCCCTCGCAAGCATGAAGTCAGGAAAACGGCGATCGCGCTTGATTTGAGTGGTTTACTTCAAGTATGGCTATGATCAAGCGACTTCTGGGATATGTCAGTGTGTTAGTGCTGAGTTTGGGATGGCTGCTGCCTGCTCAGGCGGCTCCGTTTGGGCAGGGCGATAACTTTGTCACAGCGGCGATCGATAAAGTTGAAGCGGCAGTGGTGCAGGTGAATGTGTCGCGCAACTTAGGCGGTGATGTGCCGGGTGCTTTAAGGCCGTTTTTGGGCAATCCGCAAGCCGGTTCTTCTTCAAGAGTGCTGCGGGGATTGGGATCAGGGTTTGTGATTGATCAAAACGGTAAGATTCTCACCAATTCGCACGTCGTTGATAATGCGGATACAGTCACCGTTTCATTTCAAGATGGACGCGTGCTAGAAGGCAAAGTGCTGGGTAAAGATCCGGTGACAGATGTAGCTGTGATTCAGGTGCAAGCTGAGAACTTACCTACGGTAACGCTGGGGAATTCTGATGAGGTACGGCAGGGACAATGGGCGATCGCGATCGGGAATCCATTGGGACTTCAAGAAACCGTAACGGTCGGGGTGATTAGCGGGACAGAGCGATCGAGCGTAGATATTGGTGTTCCCGATAAGCGGGTGGGATTCATCCAAACCGATGCAGCAATTAATCCAGGGAACTCCGGCGGGCCGCTGTTAAATGCAAACGGTGATGTAATTGGAATCAATACGGCAATCATTCAGGGTACACAAGGATTGGGATTTGCCATTCCGATTAACACAGCACAAAATGTAGCACAACAATTGATCGCAACAGGAACTGTGACGCATCCCTATATTGGAGTTCAGTTAGTTGCGCTTGATCCGAATGTAAGAGACTTTATTAATCGCGCTCCCAACAGTCGCATGAAGGTTGAGGACGATCGCGGAATTCTGGTGGTTGGGGTCGGTCGTGGAACGCCTGCGGCAAAGGCAGGACTCAAAGCGGGAGACGTGATTCAAGCTGTGAATGATCAACCGATTCAAAACGTAAAAACGATTCAGCAATTGGTCGATCAAGCAGGAGTCGATGGCAGTTTGAGTGTCAACGTGAAGCGGAGCGATCGCACAGTTGCATTGACGATTTCACCGGAGCAATTACCTGCGGTTGAGGCACAATAAAATTGAGTTGTAGCGACGCGATTAATCGCGTCGCCCTACAAATTCCGCAATGGTCATCAGGCGCAACATTCAGCCATCAAATTGGTATAAAAAGACTCCTGTAGAGCGATCGCTCACATTGCAGCGATCGCTCTGAAATCTTGAATTCTATCTTGCTCAACAACTGCCTTAAACTTCTGCTGTAATTCGATCAGCTGCAAGAAGAAATCCTAAACACTCTTCTTGTTTCGGAAGCTCAACACCGATAGTTTCTCATTCAGTCTTCAATTCTTGCTGTAGCCAGCCCAGAAAGTTCTTCGTTCTTGTAAAGCGTTGACTTACTCCAGCGTCTAATAGTGCTTGCTTAGCAGGATTCGGTTGACCAAATATCTCATCCTTCCAGAACGCTGCATCATTCGTCAATAAGACTTTTTGCTCAGTGAAGTGTTGTCGAGCATGGTGCAGAATACATTGCAAAACTAAATTATCTCGACGCTGTTTCTGCTCTGGAAGAAACCGTTCATTCAGTCCACTGACTAAACTTTCAGGAGTCAAATGCACCATTTCAAATCGATTAGACATCGCTTGTACGGCTACCTGAAATCGTGCTTCAACATCATTCAGCAGATTGCTATAACGCACCAAGGCATCATTCAAAACAGACACTAATACTTCGCTACCCTGTGCTGTTTTATCTCGTCGTGCCTCGCTCAATTGCTGATCCAGTGTTTTCCTAAAGCTTTCTCGTCTTTGTCGATCCTCTTCAAAAGCAACCAAAGCTTCCATATAACAAATACTAGGAATGCCAATTCTTACCGACTCGCACAGCGAATCTTGCAGCAGTTCTGTTGCCTCTGGATCTTGCCCTTTTGCAATCGCCAAAATTAAGTTCGTCTCAACGTACAGAATCAAGCTCAACCTCTTCTTCCGTCGTACCGTCTGCCAAGTGATGCAGCAACCCGATTTCTTCTATCGCAGCCGCCGCAGGAGGATTTGGAGATTTCCAATGATAGGCTAGGTCGCGCAACCACGCTTCTACTAAAGTCGTTAAGTAACTCTCAAAAATTTGTTTTTGTCCAAACTTTGGCTCATAAAACCGCAACACATCCTCTGTGTTGAGCACTTGAATTGGCTTTGATAGTTCTTGTCCATTCCATCGGAAAATCTGAATGTTTTCGCTATTAACCGTCATGCCAAAGGAAACGTTGCCATGATACTGACTGAGATAATGCCTTAAATTCTCCTTTGAATCGCCTCCTAAGCCGCTTGTTTTCACTTCACCAACTAAGATGATGTTTCCGTCTTTATCTTTTGCTACAAAGTCGAACTTGTCCATTGTCATCTCCTACCCTCATTCTTTGCTTTGGTCATCATCTTACATTTCCTAGCTCAATGAAGACCAAAAATAAACCAGCAGGTTCAACCCGACTTGCTTTCACTTATTGATACCCTCACTCCGTTCTCGTCGTCGAGTTGCAACAAATTCACGCTCGTAGATCGTGAAAGTCAGCCCAAATAAGCTCACTCTCGGCATTAAGAGAGCTTCACCTCTAATCCAGCATTCGATCGACGCGATCGCGCAACATCAACCGAATCAGCGATCGGAGCAAAAACACTCCCGTCACTGCCGCGATTGCAAACGCAAAAACCGCGCCGCCGCTGATCTGACCAATCAGTAAAATGGCTCCAGTCAATCCCGCAAATCCTGAAATACACGCATAGAGCAGTGCTCTCACCGAAAGATTAAGCGTTTTCAAGGCGCGATCATGCTTCAGAGAATCGACCTGAACGCGGAATTCCCCTTCTTGAAGCCGGGTTTCGATCCGCTCGATCGCGCTCTGAGTTGGATTCGGTTTAGTCAATTGATACGCTAGAAAACTCTTCGCTTGCCGCGCTAACTCACCGACCCCACTCCCCTGCCGCGCTGGAAGCGTCGCTAAACTCTTCACAAACGGCTTTGCCGCAGACAACAAGTTATATTGCGGATCAAGATCCCGCGCCACCCCATCCAACGTAGTCAACGCCTTGATAATAAAAGTCATTCTTGCAGGCAGTCGGAAGGGCTGCTGCTCAAACACGGCGTAAAGCTCATTGCGTAAGCTCTTGAAGGCTTGCATTTCAACGGGCTTATCCGCGAAGCGCTCGACCAGCACATTCACAATCCGCTTCACCGGGGTCATATCTGCCATCGGCTCAACCAAGCCCATATCGACTAGGGTACTCACCACCTGATCCGTATCTTTCTTCAAGACAGCAAAAAAGGTCTGTACCATCTGGTTACGATTAATCGGCTGCACTTCCGCCATCATGCCGAAATCGTAAAAGATCAGCTTGCCGTCGTGGCTCACTGCCATATTGCCAGGATGCGGATCGGCTTGGAAAAAGCCATCTTGCAGCAATTGTTTTAAGTAGGCACAAATGCCCAAATGGTTAATCTCGCGTGGATCAAGCCCAACAGCAAGCAACCCTTGACGGTCGTTCACCTTAATTCCCGGCACATATTCCATCGTTAACACGCGACGAGTCGTGTACTTCGGATAAATCCTTGGAACGACAATGCGATCGTGATTCGCAAAATTATGCCGAAAGCGATCAGCGTTCATCGCCTCCTGAATGTAGTCGATTTCCCGACCGAGAATTTCTGAAAACTCTGCATGAATCGCCTGAACGTCATAGTGTCGCGCACTGGGCGAGATGCGATCGATCCAGCGAATCAGTCGCCCGACAATCTGAAAGTCCATCGCGAATAGCTGATCTAAGCCCGGTCGCTGTACCTTAACAACGACTTCTTCACCGGTATGCAGTCGCGCCCGATGCACTTGTCCTAAACTAGCAGCCGCGATCGGAGCGCGATCGAACTCCTGATACAGCAGGTGCAACGGATAACCGAGTTCGGATTCGATAATCGAGATCGCCTGGTTTGAGTCAAATTCAGGCACTCGATCTTGAAGCTGTCCCAATGCCTTGACATACTCCAACGGCAGCAAGTCTGCCCGTGTTGAGAGCGACTGCCCAATTTTGATAAAGGTGGGTCCTAAATCTAACAGCGTCCCCACCAGCCACTGAGCGCGGCGATTGCGGTGATGCGCGGACTGCTTGGCAATCTGCCGATCCCACCACAGGTAAAACGTCAACTTTGCAGCCGACACGGAAATATCCACTTGTCGCGCCAGTGGAGAAGAAAGTTGCCGTTGCCAGCGTAGGGATTTGGGAGGGACAGCAGTTTGTAACATAACTTCAACCCATTATACCCATAGTGCCCGCACAAGCAGAAAAGCAATCCTGCCCGCTTTTCCAGATTCTAGACAGGAACGCGAAGAAAAGCTACGCTCCAGCAATTTCTAAATTCTGCGGCAGCATGATCGTAAAGCAGGTTTCGTAAGATTGGGAGTCTGGAGCCGCCACGCTAATTGCCTCGATCGTGCCATTGAGATGCTGTACTAGACTTTTAACCAGCGCTAGTCCCAATCCAGTTCCAGGCACGGCGTTTTGAGTCATCCCCTGACACCGACGAAATTTATCAAAGATGTGCGGCAGTTCTTCCTCGGAAATGGGCGAACCCGTATTTGATAGAGAGAGCTTAATTTGCTGACCCGGCTCCAGCGTCACCTCTAGCCCAACTGTGCTATTCGGCTCGGCGTATTTGCCTGCATTCGTCAGTAATTCCAGCAAAATTCGCTGAAAACTGGCTAAATCCGTATGAAAAACAGGCGATCGAGCAGGTAATTTCACATCCAGCGTCAATCCTTTTGCTGCCCAGCGTTGATTAAACGACTGCGACAACTCCTCGATGGCGTGTGGTAATTCGACCCGCTGAAGCTGAAAGGCAACCTGTTTAGTTTCTAGTTCCTGTAGCGCCAGTAGATCGTTGATCAAGCTAGTTTCTTGAGCACACTGCTGCTCCAGAATATTGAGATACTGATCGCGTCGCTCAGGAGTCAGCGTCGCCTGCCGCAACATCCGAATCGCCAGCATCATGCTCGTTAAGGGTGTCCGTAGCTCGTGGCTGAGCGTGCTGATGAACTCGTCCATCCGCTGATTCATTTCCCGTAGCTTCTCGATTTGTCTGCGGGTAATTTCGTAGAGTCGCGCTTGTAGCTCTAAACTTTGCTGAAGCTGCGCCGTTCGCTCTTCAACCAGCGATTCTACCTGACGTAGGGTTTCGGTCTGAATGATTGCTGCACTAATTTGAGCGCTCAAGAGTTCAACCAGCGCAATCTCTTCCGGGAGCCAATTGCGCGATCGACTCTGCTGAACGGCAATAAATCCAAGCAAGCGGTTTTTGCTTTCTAAAGGTACAAGCAGCAGTGCAGGCATTTTTGCCGGATCGAAAATTGCGGCAACGCCCGCCGCTTCTCCCGTCGCGGTCGGAAATGCTGCAACATCTCTAAACACAAATGATTTTGCCGCACTTCGCAGTACAGCTTGGCAAACACCGCAATCGTTCACCCAAAACGACTGGCTCAACGGTGTCTCGGCTTCTAAGTCCAGGGGCTGCCGCCACTCGCTGTCAATCATGACGCGCATTTTCGGCACTCGATTGCTGTTCGATCGCAGACTCTGCCGTGGGTCCCAAAACTTCGCCCTCAGCACAAACGCTCGATCGATTTCAAGCGATTCGGCTAATCCTTCTAGCGCCAATTGCTGAACTTGCGGCAGATCCAAAGAATTCTGAATTGCCATTGTCACTCGGCGGAGCAGCGCTTGATATTGCGCTTGTTTTGCAACTTTTTGTTGCAGCAGAATTTGTGAAATCGCGATCGCAACCTGGTCAGTAATCTGAGCTAAGGTGTCAATCTCAAGATCGCTCCACTGATGCGCCTGAGTCCACATCAAGCTCACAACACCATTGATCCGCCCTTGAAACCGAGTCGGCAGACTAACTACCGATCGAATTGGCAACGCTCTTGCAGCGTAATCAATTTCGCTCAGGGTCAAGTCGGAGATCAATAATCCTGCGCGTTCTAGAGTCGCAGATTCAAGGATTACGGAGTTTGACACAATCTCTTTCTGCTGGCTGGCTGTGAACTGCGAGTGGGCAAACCAAGCCATGAGCGATCGATCCAAAGATTCAGACTGAATTGAAATCAAGCAAGCTTGTGCGCCATAAGCTTCACCTAACAGCGCCGCTACTTCAGATAAAACGGCATCGGGCTGAGTCGCACGACTGAGCGCCTGAACTAGCTTTCGTCCGATCGTGGCTTCCACTGTGGCGAGAGCCGATTGAAAGGCATGAGAATGCGACACAGTTTCGAGAGAATGGGTAGACGCTGAGGCAAGCCGATCCGAATCAATCCGAATCATCTCATCTCTTCTTGTAGTGTTGACAACATCCATGACCTGCCCCACAATTTCCTGCGATTTTACTGTTTCCGATCGCGAAACTTTTGCTTGCATCTTGTCACATGCCTGCTTGCGTCACGTTAGAGAAGGTTCCTTCACTAAGTTACCGTTGCTTAGTAAGGGAAACCGTGTTGCCCTGCATTGAAAAGGGAGATGGTCATTGCTTACCCCTGTCGCAATTCGCTTACTGCTTTATTGCACCATTGCTTTCAGATTACAATCTGAAGACTTTAACAGTATCCGTAAATTCCCCTGATTGCTCCCTCTAAATTGTTAAGTTCTCAAAACTCTATACGTGACGAAATCAAGCATAGATGAAGTGCGGGAGGTATTGTACCTGATGAATTGTGGATTTACGATTGATCTTCTCATTTTAATAGTACACTTGAACGAAATTCGCACTGACTTTCTTCCCAACTATGAGCCTTAAGCCTGCTTCAAACCCGATGAGCGTTGTAGGTACAGTCAAGGGACCCGGTGAGAACGGCAACCAGTACGTTTTCATCACTTCTGATAATCGCCATGTCCGAATCGGTGAATATGTCTATTACGAAGTTCGCGAGGCGGGAGCAGTCCGTAAGATCTTGGGGAAAATCTCCGATCGCCGGCTGATCGACCATTTGCCCGACCGCATTTTTGCGGATACCGAGATTAGCCCAGAGGCGATCGCGGCTTTGGTCGGATTTACCTACGACAACCCAGAGATTTATGAAGTGAGCGTGGATGTGATCGGATATTTCGATCCATCGCTTGGCTTTATGAATCCGCGAAAAAGTCCTGACCCCGGTGCAAAAGTGGTGTTGGCAGACGATGCCATGTTGCAGCAAATTCTCAATCGTCGGCAACCGCAAACGGTGGGATCAGCGCATATTGGGTCGCTGCTGCTGCGGGAAATGGGGGCAGTGCCGATCGCGCTTGATGTGAAAGAGCTTGTCAGTACCCATATGGCAATTCTGGCAGGAACAGGATCAGGAAAGTCTTATACAGCAGGCGTTTTAATCGAAGAGCTGCTGTTACCGCACAATCGCGCTGCGGTTTTGATTTTTGATCCTCACGGAGAGTACGGAACCCTAGCAGAAATGCGGGGACATCCTGCGTTTGAGGCGGCAGATGGATACTCGCCAAAAGTCAAAGTCATGACTCCAGAGGAGGTGAGAATCCGCATCTCTTCGCTCGATTATTACGATATTTTGGCGCTGCTGCCGGAAATGAGCGATCGACAACAAGCGATGCTGAGTAAAGCATTTCGGATTTTGCAACGTCACAAGCGCGGCGACTATCGCTGGGGAATTCAGGACTTGATTGCCGCCGTGCGAGAGGCGGATGTCCAAGTGGATGACGACGGCAACGAGAAAACCGGATCGTCGGCTCCCGCGCTGGAGTGGAAATTAGAGAAGATTGAGCGATCGAGCTACTTTCATACGCTAGAGCATACGGTTAGCCCAAAGGAGCTATTTGAACCGGGACAAGTCACAGTTCTTCAAATGAACGAGATTAGCCAAGAAGAACAACAGGTCATTTGTGCAGCCGTGCTGCGGCAAGTAAATCACGCTCGAATGAGTACCGAGAAAGAGCTAATTTCACCTCAAGATGAAAATTTCTTACCTTATCCCGTGTTTATCCTGATTGAAGAAGCGCATCGTTTTGCGCCTGCCCATGAACCGTCTCGCTGTAAATCAGTGCTACGAACGATTTTGAGCGAAGGGCGGAAGTTTGGGGTAGGCATGGGATTGATTACACAGCGCCCCGGAAAACTGGATGCGGATGTGCTATCCCAGTGCATGAGCCAGTTTTTGATGCGAATTGTGAATCCGGTCGATCAAGAAAGCTTGAAATATGGTGTAGAAGCAGCGGGAAGAGATTTACTCAAAGAATTACCCGCCTTGACCAAGGGACAGATTATTATTTCTGGAGCTTGTGTGAATACGCCTGTGTTATGTAAAGTTCGCCAGCGTTTAACCAAGCACGGCGGGGAAACCTTAGATGCTCCGGCACTTTGGCAAAAGCACTTTGAGAGCCATCGGATTCAAGAACGTCAAATCGAGCTTGCTCCCGTTGCGGTTCCGCGTCGATCGCAGACTGTTCGCGGTAGAAGCATTGATTAATAGCGCAGCGAGCGTGGCTCTACTTCACGTTCTTTAACGCAATCTGTTGATTCTTACGGTAGAGGTCTGCGCGATTTCGCGCCACATCTGCACGCGGATGATTATCGGGCACTTGAGACATCAGCCGGGATGCTCCTCCCCACATTTCTGCGACCTGTTGCCATTGAACCGGAGTTTTTGCCTCTTTCGCGCTGTTTGCGGCTTGTTCTGCAACTCGCACCGCTGTTGCAAAGGAGTCACCATCCTGCTTCACGTTTGCAGTCCACTGGGGCGGCTTGGGTGAGACTTGCGGCTGCATCCGCGGGGTGGCAAAGAACTTACCTTGGCTCCAAGCATAAACTCCCCAACCTGTGAGCAAAATGCCTGCGCTGATCACGATACCGCCGAAGATGCCTTTGGTGAATTGGCGTTTCTCGCGCACGGCTTGGGGTGAAAGCGTCCTTGGTAAGTCATCGCGATCGCTGAAGGCTTCTCGTAGATCTTGCAGCATTCCCCGAATGAAATTTGGTCGCTTTAGAAGGATCTCTTGCGACCAGAGTAATTGTCCATCGGGATCGCGGTTGATTTCTTCAAACCAGAGCAGTTGCTGTTCTCGGACAATTCGGCTGTTAATGTTTACTCGTCGAATATGGCGGGGTGAAATCGATTCGAGAATTTTGCGGACGCGCTCAGTGAGCGCTGCGCGATCGAGCTGGTCGGAGGTGGCTGCCTCGCATAAAAGTTGTAGCACTCCATTGGCAAAGATAGCGCGAGTTCTCACGCCAGAGTCTGCCAATTTATCATTCAGAATTTGAATGATCGCGGCGACGCTGCCTTGGTGGGCTTGCTTGTAGATATCATTGACCGCATTCACAATCATGAGATGAGTAGTTAACGAGAAACCCTGACTTGGAATTTACTACGTTAATATATCGCTTGTTTTGCATTTCAGGGCAAGTTTAACTGTCAGAAAAGGCAGATTCCTTAGCAAAAATTTGCTTTTTTACGAGAAATTGACCTCAGAATTTTTAATGTAAATGCCGAGAATCATTGAATCTACGAATCTGCCACAGATCGGTATTGAAACGATTTTGATTTTGCAGTTCCCAACGCGATCGATCAACCCAGAATTCAAACAGGGCAGTATTGTGGGCGCGTAATCTCCAGGATCTATCGCTTCCGAGTAATTGAGCGATTAAATGTTGCAAAATCCAACTGTGGCTCACAATCCAAAGTTGGTCTCCGTCGCGGTGGCGCTGCATAATTCGAGCGATAAATCGATGGGCACGATCGCGAGCATCATGTAGGGTTTCGGCTTCGGGGATCGGAATCCAATCGGGAGAAGTTTCTAATTTTCGGCAAAGATCGGGATAGCGAGATTGCGCTTCTGCCCAGGTTAATCCTTGAAAAATTCCGTTCTGAAATTCTTTTAATTCTTCGGCATATTCAAGCGGGATTTTTCGTGGGGTGGGTTCATCTTCAATCGGGCTTTCTAAATCGGAATCGATCAAATCGCTCACTGCAGCAGGTAGATGCGGTTCTTGAAAATAAGACAGCAGAATTTCAGTCGTTTGGGCAGCGCGTTTGAGGGGACTAGAGTAAACGTGGGAAGGTCGCCAAGACTCAGCGCGCAGGTGTTTCGCGAGTTTTTCGCACTGTTGGCGACCAAGGGGAGATAATTCGTAATCGCCGTGACCTTGCATTCGTTTTTGGATATTGCCGATCGACTGGGCGTGACGGATAAAAAGGAGTTTGAGGACTTTAGACATGAGAAAATCAATCTTAGAGATGGGAAAGGATTGATGAGTAAATTGGGCGCGATCGAGAAATTTGGCGACCGAGTACAATTACAATTTCAAAAGTAAGCTACGGAATCCAGGTCAGTTTATGTTACTCAAATCTACGACTCGCCACATTCATATTTTCTCGGCAGAAGTACAAAATAATGAGTTGATCGAAAGTGATAAGGTTCTGACGCTGGATGTTGATCCAGATAATGAATTGGTCTGGAACCAAGATGCGCTGCAAAAGGTGTATAGCAAGTTTGATGAGTTGGTTGAGTCTTACAGTGGTCAAGCACTGACAGACTACAACCTGCGACGAATCGGGTCGGATTTGGAGCATTTGGTGCGAGCGCTGCTTCAGAAGGGTGAGATTTCTTACAACCTAGAGAGTCGGGTTTTGAACTATAGTATGGGATTGCCGCAGGTGAAACCGGAGTAGAGCGATCGAGCTTGCGCGGAAAGTTTCGCTTCGTTTCAGTAGGTTGCAGCTCCCTAAATCCCCCATGAATGGGGGATTTTGAGTGTATGGGGGCTGACTTAAGCGAGTGTAGACCGTTTGAAGAATTTGAAACTTCTCACATAGAGCTGATCTAAATTCTCTAAACTAGAGACAGCGTGTATTACCAGTAATCTGATGACGTTGCCGCCCGGATTGCGTTCTCCTGCTCTTGTTCAAACTCTATCGCTTGTCGCTGATCCGATCGCGTTTTTCGATCGTGCGTCAGCCCGATATGGGGATACCTTTACCACGCGAGTTTTGGGTCTGAATTCCCCGCCTGTGGTCTTTCTCAGCAATCCTGATGCGATTCAAGCAGTATTTACGACACTGGCAGATGCGTTTGAGTTTGGTAAGGTCACGCACGTTTTTCGACCGTTGGTGGGCAATGAGTCGCTGATTATGCAGGAAGGTGCGCGGCATCAGCGACAGAGACAGTTATTGATGCCTGCATTGCATCGGGAGCAACTGCACAGTCAGGGACACTTGATTTGTCAGTTGACGCAGAAACGCATGATCGAGTGGAGCGTGGGAGAGACGATCGCCATTCGCTCTGAAATGTCGGAAATCTCGCTGCAAGTGATTCTTCAAGTTGTGTTTGGTTTAGTGCCCGGAGTGCGCTACGAGCGTTTGAAGCAGCTCCTCGCGCAATTGTTAGAAGCCATCACATCGCCGCTCTATTCAACGCAATTCTTTTTCCCGATGCTTCAGCAAAATTTGGGGCGCTGGAGTCCTTGGGGACAGTTTTTAGAGCAAATGGCGCAGATTGATGAGTTGATCTATGCGGAGATTGTCGATCGACGGTCGCAATCGCTGCAAAATCGTACCGATATTCTCTCGGTGCTGATGATGGCGCGAGATGAACAGGGCGAATCGATGAGCGATCAGGAATTGCGCGATCAGTTGATGACTCTGTTGCTCTTGGGACATGAAACCACGGCATCGGGTTTAACGTGGGCGTTTTATTGGTTGCATCGGAATCAAGAATCGCTCGATCGCTTGCGTCAAGAATTAGAAAGCTTGGGCGAAAATCCTGATCCGGTCGCACTTTCACAAGCGCCTTATCTCACCGCAGTTTGTAAGGAAGCGCTGCGGGTTTATCCGATCGCGCTGATCTCACAGCCGCGTAAGGTGAAACGAACGATCGAGATTGAAGGTTATACCTACGAGCCGGGAACGATTCTGATTCCGTGTATTTATCTGGCGCATCGGCGCGAGAAAACCTACGAACACGCGGATCAATTTAATCCCGATCGCTTCATCAATCAGAAGTTCTCGGCGTATGAATATTTGCCGTTTGGGGGTGGGAGTCGCAGTTGTGTGGGAATGGCGCTGTCGATGTTTGAGATGAAGCTGGTGCTGGCAACGGTGCTCTCTTGGTACGACTTTGAAACGACGCTCGCTCGCTCAGTTCATCCAGCGCGGCGAGGAATTACTTTCGTGCCACCCGATACGTTTCGGCTGAAAGTGGTGCGCGATCGGGCAATAATCCCCGAATTGCTTCACAATCCGTAATAAACACGACAGAAATGCTTCACTTCATTACAAATTACAAAGGATGAATCCCTAAGTGCTTTAAGATCGGCTTAATGGTTGCCGACGTTTAGGACAATTGTTATGCCTGCGATCCAGTATCAGCTTCAGTCACAGCTTGATCCTCAAGGTCTCTATCAGTTTCTTCTCAGGTGTAAACAATCTATCTCTCGAACGGTTAATTCTTGCATTGCCAGCATTTCTTTGAGTGTTGAAGAGATTGATCTGCTTGCGGTTCTAGAAGCATTGGTCAAGCCGGATCAAAAGCATTTTTATCTTGAGAACACACAAGCAGTTTTAGCATTTGATCCGGTTTTAGAATTTCAGGCTGAAGGAGGAGATCGATTCACCCAAGTTAAAAGATTCATCCAAGCGACGTTAGATCAAACTCATCAAATTGGAGCGCTCGATACCGAATTTGCTGGAGCGCATTTTTTTTGTAACTTCTCTTTTTTCGAGCAAACAGCCGATCCATTATTTCCAGCAGCGAATGTCTTTCTTCCTAGATGGCAAATTTCGCGCGCTCAGGATCGATCGACGATCACAGCAAATCTAAAAATTTCAGAGACTTCCGACTTAGAAACAACCGTAGAGCAAACGTTTCAAACCATTCAGAGAATTCGATCGATTAAACATAATGTGATTCGCTTGGCGATTGATACACCGAAACCTTTTTTCAAACGGCAATCCGTTTCGCATCCTGGGCACTATCAAAAATCTGTTGCCGCAGCGTTAAAACTGATTCAGCAAGAGCGATTTAACAAAATTGTTTTAGCTGATGCTTTGGATGTCATCTCGCCATTACCGTTTAATTTAGTTGGATCGCTGAGTAACTTACGATCGCGCTATCCCAACTGCTATATTTTCTCGGCAAGTAACGGAAAAAATGCAGCCTTTATCGGTGCAAGTCCAGAGCGGTTAGTTAAGATTCAGCACGATCGTTTACTCACTGAAGCTTTGGCGGGTTCCGCTCCACGGGGTAAAACTCGCGCTGAAGATGCTCGACTGGCAGCAGCATTACTCAACAGTCAGAAGGAAAAGCGTGAACATCAGGTTGTGATTGATTCGATCGCTCAACACCTTAGAAATTTGAATCTCACACCGCAATTTTCGCCGCCGCGATTGCTGCAACTCCCCAACATTCAGCATTTACAAACCCCAATTCGGGCTGTGATTAAATCTGATGTGCATCTGCTTGATGCAGTCGCAGAACTTCATCCGACACCTGCCGTTGCAGGCGCACCGAAATTGATTGCCTGTGAACATCTACGATCGTTTGAGGCATTCGAGCGATCGTGGTACGCGGCTCCGATCGGTTGGATCGATGCTCAAGGGAACGGTGAATTTGCAGTCGGAATTCGCTCTTGTATCTTGCAGGGGAATCGGGCGCGATTGTTCGCAGGCGCGGGAATTGTGTCAGGATCAGATCCAGAGAAGGAATTCGCTGAAGTTCAACTCAAACTCAAAGCTCTGTTGAATGCCCTTGTATGAACACTCCTGTAAGTCAAATTCCGCCGCTTGAGAATGGCGATCACTTAACTCGCGCAGAGTTCGAGCGCCGCTATGCTGCCTCTCCACACATCAGAAAAGCTGAATTAATCGAAGGAGTCGTGTACGTGGCATCAGCGTTACGCTTTCAGTCCCATGCAGAACCTCATAGCAATTTGAATGGTTGGCTGACGATCTATAAGGCATTTACTCCTGGCGTTCGACTTGGAGATAATCCAACTGTTCGACTGGATCTCGATAACGAGCCTCAACCCGATCTAGTTCTGTTTCTTGACCAGAGTCGAGGTGGACGAGTCGTTATTGATAGTGACGATTATCTGGCTGGCACACCTGAATTAGTGATTGAAGTTGCCGCGAGTAGTGCCGCGATCGATAGTGGAAGCAAAAAACGGGTTTATCGCCGGAATGGAGTCCAGGAATATATCATCTGGCAATCCTACGAGAAGCGTGTGGACTGGTTTCAATTGGTTGAAGGTGAATATCGATTGATGCTGCCAGATGAAACAGGGATTATTCGATCAAGCATTTTTCCCGGTTTGTGGCTCAGCGTCGAGGCTTTATTAGGCGGAGATATGATCACCGTATTGGAAACCGTTCAGGCAGGAGTGAGATCGCCAGAACATCAAGCTTTTATTAATCGGCAATGAATTTAGATTTTCGGAATGTGAATACGCTTTGGGCTTCGGTTTTAGTCGAAACTTTAGCCCGATCAGGCTTAAAAACTGCAATTATTTGTCCAGGATCGCGATCGACTCTCCTAACGGTTGCATTGGCCCGTCATCCTCAAATCGAAGCGATTCCAATCTTAGATGAGCGATCGGCTTCTTTTTTCGCACTTGGAATTGCTCGAAGAACTCATAATCCTGTGGTTTTAGTCTGCACCTCCGGATCAGCAGGCGCGAATTTTTATCCCGCAGTGGTTGAAGCGCGAGAAAGTCGAGTGCCATTGTTAATTCTGACCGCAGACCGCCCGCCGGAATTGAGAAATTGCAACGCAGGACAAGCGATCGATCAGCAAAAACTATTCGGTTCCTATGTCAATTTCTACACAGAGATTGCAATTCCTTCAACAGAATCATCAATGCTGCGATATTTGCGTCAAACAATGCTCAATGCAATGCAGCAAACTCAATATCCGATCTCCGGAGTTGTTCATCTCAATTTGCCGTTTCGCGAACCCTTAGCCCCGATCGAACAACCGGGAATGTCGATCAATATTCCCAATGATTTCTTCGATCACATTCACCCTAAAGTTTCAGCACAATCAAAGTCTCCCATGAACGGGGGATTTAGGGGGCAAATCAACCTTGCCGGCCAACGCGGAATTATCATTGCTGGAGTCGCTCAACCAGAGTCACCCAACCAATATTGTGAAGCGATCGCTCATCTTGCCAAATCGCTCTCGATGCCTGTTCTGGCTGAAGCGCTTTCACCTGTACGGAACTATGCCAGCCTCAATCCGTATCTAATTTCAACTTACGACACGATTCTCAGAAACAAAACTCTTGCTAAAAGCCTTGCACCTGAAGTTGTGATCCGAATCGGAGAAATGCCAACGAGCAAAGAATTACGGCTCTGGCTGAATGCGATTCAACCGACGCAAATTGTGATTGATCCGAGCGATCGTAGCCTCGATCCTCTTCACGGCAAAACCATTCATTTGCAATGTTCGATCGAATCCCTCGAATCACTTCCAAGCGTTGAGCCATCTGATTTTCTGCATGACTGGCTTAGTGCAGAATCGAAAATGCGGAGAACGATCGATCAGTTCCTGGCAAAAGAAACCGCTTTATTTGAGGGCAAAGCGGCTTGGATATTGTCACAATCTCTTCCGGCTGAAACGCCGCTATTCATTGCAAGCAGTATGCCTGTGCGCGATGTGGAGTTCTTCTGGAAACCTGGAAACTCGCAGACTCAGCCGTTCTTCAATCGAGGTGCGAATGGCATTGATGGAACCCTTTCAACCGCTTTAGGAATCGCGCATCATCAGCAAGCAGTCATGCTTACAGGAGATTTAGCGCTATTGCATGACACCAATGGATTTTTAATCCGATCGCACTTCAAAGGACATCTAACTATTGTTTTGATCAACAACAATGGTGGCGGCATTTTTGGAATGTTACCGATCGCGCCCTTCGATCCCCCGTTTGAAGAATTCTTTGCCACCCCACAGAACATTGATTTCTCCAAACTTTGTCAAACATACGGCATAAAACATGAAATCATCGAACATTGGGAGCAATTGCGCGATCGCATTCAATCGCTTCCCAAGAGCGGCATTCGGGTACTTGAACTAAGAACCGATCGCCATGACGATGCCAACTGGCGCAAAACCAACTTAAGAACATTCGCGGACTCAATAGAACTATGACGATTGAATGGCATAGCGTAAAAACCTACGAAGACATCCTTTATCACAAAGCCGACGGCATCGCCAAAATAACCATCAACCGTCCCCACAAGCGAAATGCCTTTCGCCCAAAAACCATTGTTGAACTGTATGATGCTTTCGCCAACGCCCGCGAAGATAGCCGCATCGGAGTCATTCTCTTGACAGGTGCAGGACCTCACACCGATGGGAAATACGCCTTCTGCTCCGGCGGGGATCAAAGTGTTCGGGGTCATGCAGGCTATGTTGATGAAGCGGGTATCCCACGATTAAACGTACTGGATTTACAGCGATTGATTCGATCGATGCCCAAAGCGATCATTGCTTTAGTGGCAGGCTATGCGATCGGGGGCGGTCATGTCTTGCATTTATTGTGCGATTTAACGATCGCGGCTGATAACGCCATCTTTGGACAAACAGGTCCAAAAGTGGGTAGCTTTGATGGTGGCTTTGGGGCAAGCTACATGGCGCGGATTGTCGGACAAAAAAAGGCGCGAGAGATTTGGTATCTTTGTCGCCAGTACAACGCTCAGGAAGCCTTAGAGATGGGATTGGTAAACACAGTCGTTCCAGTGGATCAACTCGAAGCAGAAGGTATTCAGTGGGCACAAGAAATTCTAGAAAAAAGCCCGATCGCAATCCGTTGTCTCAAAGCTGCGCTGAATGCAGACTGCGATGGACAAGCCGGACTTCAGGAACTCGCAGGAAACGCCACCATGCTTTACTACATGACCGAAGAAGGCTCAGAAGGCAAACAAGCCTTTCTCGAAAAGCGCAAACCCGACTTTCGCAAATATCCTTGGTTGCCTTAACTTTTCTCTGAGCTACCACAATTTAGAGTTTTAACGATTTTGAACATTTAAGGGTTTCTTCACAGTCTTCCATAGCTCTGATTGCTCCCTAATCTTTTACTTCAGGTAACTATACGGTGGTAAAAGTAATCAACTTGTAGCGAGATGTGATACCAAATTGATTTTTGAGTGCTACAGATCTTGGAAGCCCCCTAAATCCCCCACGTGTGGGGGACTTCAAGCCAAATCTGTTTCGGATTCTCAAAGTCCCCCAGTATGGGGGATTTAGGGGGCGAAGGATCTGTCGCATTAATAAATTGATTCGGTATGAAATGACTAGGATGGAATTGTTGAGTCATTCAACCTGAATCTGTCGAGTCTGGCAGATTCTGTAAGTGAGTTTGTTGGGAGACTGTGAGAATGATTCGTTTGTTAGTTGGTATTTTGGCGTTCGTGATTAATCAGGTCTATATCAATTACTACCGAGATGGCAATCTGTATATGTTTGATGAGTTCCAAGCCAGCAGAAAGCCTGAAGAGCGCCGTCCCAAGATCGACAATTTGTATGATGTCTTCATGGCAATTCGAGATGATGAATCAGAGCACGTTAAAACCATGATTGCCCGTCAGCACCCTGATGCACAATTGATGCTACAAAGTCCGCATACGGCTTGCGCGATCGGGGGCACTGCATCCAATGAAACCAACGATGAAGCTTTTGCTGCTTAACTTCAGGGCAGAGCTTCGCTGACACTAGCAGACTGTGAACAAACTATTTCCTTAACGATCGTCTGCATTGCTGCTAGCGTTACTTTTCAGCTTTTGAATGTGTTGCTTGCTAAGTATCTGCCGGAAGACGAGGACGGCGGTGAACTTTCTCCAGACGGTCGGGTGCTGGAAATGTTGAGTGAACACACCTTATACCGAATTAAACATAGAATGCGACAGATCATACTCAAAGTCCCCCATTCTGGGGGATTTAGGGGGCGAGAATCTGTCGCATCCACAAATCAATCTGGTATTAGAAGGCTGGCTCCTCACAGGGCGGCATGGATTCTTCTCAACCTAGGAAGCATTCGTTCATGTGATTGATTCAATTTAACGTGAGCTTCACGTCCTCAGTTAAATCCTCAGTTTTGCCTGTCGTTGCCGCCTTGACAAAGCCATAAGCTTTCGCAACCCAACCCGCAGGAGCATCCCAGTATTCTGCTTTCGTCGCACTCACTTTTAGCAAAGCAATATCAGGCTCATCGAGTTCTTTGGGAAACCAAGCTTTGAGTTCTGGTGTCCAAAGTTCTTCCATTTTGGCGCGATCGCGCACCAGTTCCGCCGTTCCTGAGAGCGACACATAGCGCTGTTTGTCTGGAGCAGAGAAGCTAACATTCACCTGATGATGGTGATTCACTTCAGTGACTTTGTGCGAACTCGCATAGGTAAAAAACCAGAGATCACCATTGGCTTCGACTTCACTATTGACAGACATGGGGCGACTGCGAAGGCTGCCATCGTCATCGATCGTGGTTAACATACAGAAGTTAATGTCCTTGATGATGTCGCGCAGCTTTTGTAAAGACTGATCAGAGTCGGTTGCAAGCGTCATTTTGTTGGTTCCTTCTTAGCATCATTTCTCACAATGCCGTAATCGAAAGATTTTTTCTCAAACCTTTAGAGAGGAGTTTGGCTCTATCAATTGGCAGAGGTTGCGTTGAGATCGCTAGTTTTGGCTAAATACTGAGCAGCTTCTTGAAGCTTCGACATCTTACTTTCTCCACAAAGATATGTTTGCAGTGACGTGTTTGCAGTGAGTAACCTAACAGTATCCAGAGGCTTGAGAAGCTGACAGAATATGCTTGTATTTGGCTATCTGCAACAGTACCCGCGTGGGTGATGCCAGAGCAACTCTCGATCAGCCACTTTAGATGCAGTTGAAGCAAGCGAACTGCTCACTATTGACCGAATCCCTGCTAGGAGGTCACTGGAATGGAAACCACAATTCCTATTTCCATCATGATCGTTGGGCATCCATTGCTTGAATCAGTAACGGTGGCATGGTCGGCGAACACTGGCATGGTTCCGAAAGCGCTTTCTTTTCCATCAGAAGGAGGGACGACGGAAGCTGAACTGACAAGCGAGAATCCTGCGATCGCTAGGATTCATTGTCAAGCTCAAGTGAACTTTGCCATCGCAAATTGGGAGGTCATTCACTGGGACGTGAGCCAATCGGTGCAACAGGGCGGCGATCGTATTGTGATTGATCCGGGACAGTGGATTCAATCTCTCAATCTGCAATTTGAGGTTGCAGCCATTGAGACAATGGATTCAGTTGAAAGTGTTAATCGCAATCATTTGGTGGTTAACCTAAATTGGCAGTCTCCTCATCTTTCCCGTCCTGTCAAACTCTCACACCGACTGACACCCAATCAGAGCTGGGACGTGCCGTATCTGCTATTTCCTGAAGAACAGACAGTCTTTACCATTACTGCATTTGGTGTTGTCAATCAGCGCTTGGTGAAGATGTTGGCTCAGTCGCTTGAGGTTATGCGATCGCAAAAGCTCCCTTCAACATTGATCTTGCTTGCCAAAGATCAAGAGCTTCAACTGTTCGATGCAATGTCTGTATAAAGTCGCTTCGTTTTAGATACTTTACTTACCACAAACCCAGGAGGTTTTATGGTCTCTAGCCTGTCTTCTCAATATTGCGTTGCTTTGTCTGGTCAGAAATGGGATGTCGGTAACTTCACGCTTTGGCAAAGCTCAGATGATGATGTCATTCTGTTCAGTCCCAAACAAGCAACCCTGGCGCGAGATTTTAGAACGGGACGCTATCAAGCTGCAATTAGCCAATTTCGAGTGCAGAAAGATGGAGCTTACAAAACTGTTGGAGGTGGCGCACTCTTTACGCTCTCGACAGGGATTGAATTTGATGCAGATACCTATAAGCAAATCGAACAGCAATGGCGTGAGGAAGTTGTTAAATCAGGACGCTCTAAGTCGACCAATCCTCGCTTTGTTCCCTTGGTCACTCGCAAAGGAACAGTGGAATTGTTGATTCCTGAAGTGATTGGTAAAGCGAGCCAATCGACGATCGACAACAAAGAATTCGGCGTGATTGGTTCTAAGGTGTCTTTGCTGGCAAACTTGACGGCTGAAGGGGCGCAAGCCTTGGCGCAAGCTGTTCGGAATCGGGAGAATACACCGATCGGTGCAATGGTACGGTATGAGTATCTGCAATCGATTCCAGAGTGTATTGTCGAAGTGGATGTGAATGGAAGCCGTGTGTTTAAGCATCTGTCCGCTCAGTTGAAAGCGAGCTACGACGGATGGTTCTACGGTGGCAGCATCGACTTGCAAGCACAATGGGAAAGCATGGTGCGGAATGGTGCCATTTCTGTAAAAGTGCAAGGCTTGGATAAGTTGCCAGATGGCATGGAGGAAGTCAAACAAAATCTGCTGAATACCTTTATTGATCAGGCATTTAAGAACTTCTTCCCGATGCTGTTTGAGAAAAAACCAGATGTTAAACCTGCTGAGGCGGGTAACACTTCTGGATGGTTTGGCGGTGCCAATTTCGCGCTGAAATGGCGGAAAGAGTCCGACGTGACCAATCTTTCCTTGAAGATGGAGTTTAACGGTTTCTCCTGGCTGAAAGGGGCAATGGATACAGGCGCAACGTTCCTTTCTGAGTTGGATGCAAGCTATCTCAATGAAGTGAACACCGAGCTAACCTTCCCGTTACTTCTGAGTGTTTCTCCTGATGAGATGGTGAAGTCGGTTGCACTGTCTTGTTCTGCAATGGAAGATGGTCGTCCGGTAATGATTCCGGCTTCTGATGTGTTTGGTGCGGATGTTACTTCTAAGCAATATCTACTCACCAGTCAAAAGCCTGATAAAGTGCGGATTAACTATCAGGCACAAATTGACTTCAACAATGCGAAGTTTCCAATCATCACCGAGAAGGGTTCGACCACGGGGGCGCAGCCTTCTATCACCATCAAACCGTCTGCTCGTCTGGGTCGAGTGAATATCTATCTCTACACCTTTGACAGCGACAATCAGATTAACTTAATGCCGGGTGACAAGGATGAATTAGTAGTTAACGTTTCGGTTGCAGGAACACATCTGAAGAATCCGATCAAGGAATCTGCTCGGATTAAGCCGTTCCCGAATGGAGAACCGATTACATTCACGTATCCAATGCCCCTTGATGGCACTCAGCCAGTCGTCACCTTCAGTGCAATGGGAGTGATTGGCACTAAGTTAGTCCGCGCCAAAGAACAACCGATTACTTTAACCGAAGAGTCAATCTTCATCGTGGTGGATAAGAACGGGGTGCGACTGATTTCTAAAGAAGCTGACTTGCCCGAAAGCGATCCGATCGCCGATCGCCTCCTCACAGCAGGAACCAATCCAGTGATTCACCTGAGCGAATCTGAGAACAAAGAGCCTGAGTCTGAAAAGACCGAACCCAACGGTAATGGAAACGGGAACAAAAAAGCGATCGCTGGAACATTAACCGCAGTGGAGTACGGCAAATTTGGTCCAGCACTGTGGATCGAGGAACTCAGCGGCAGCAAGCAGCGCGTCATGCTGCATGATGTGGAAGAAGCTGATCCGTTTGATGATGAAGGTCGCAAGAAGGTCAAAGTTCTGGTCGATGAAACGGGTTACGCAGAATCGATCGTCATTGAACTGTAATCCATAACTGGTGTGGATGAAAGAATTGCTTCTTTCATCCACGCCCTTGAGAATAAATGGTGAGCAACCTATGTCTGATGAACGAACAGTCTTAGTTCCTTCAAACTGCGAAATTCTCAGTCATGCGAGTACCGAGATTTTGCATACCTATCGCAACGGTGAAGTCTTAGTCCGAACTGCCGCACCGATCGATTCAACAGAAACCTTAATCAATTCGGGTGTGTGTTTAGACAGTCGTTTAGACGGTCAAACTAATCGTCTCCTCGAATCTAGTCGATCGCCCTTAGACGCATTCAGCGATCGTGACATTATCACTGCCTATCTTGAATTAATTGGTCCGCTTGATCCAGATTGGTTATTGATTCTTCAACAATTAGAAATCGAATTACTTCAATTTCAGCCTGAACATAGCTTTTTGAGCCGAGGTTCTGTCCAAGCTTTTCGGCAGGCATTGAAGCAATATTTTGTGATAGGTGTTGTGCCGATCAGCGCTGAAACGAAGCCTCAACCGCCAGCACCCGAAAGCGGAGAAGAAGAGGTTTGGATTGTTGTGCAGGATCAGCCCGATCGCACTGCTCTGATTCAAGAACTCAATTCGATTCCTGAGGTTTCAATTGATCCAAATCAGCCGATCGAGAGTGTTGGATTTTATCTACGTCTGCGGGGTCGGGTTTCTGCTCAAGGACAAGCCGCTCTACTCCAGCATCCTCATGTGTTGGCTGTAGAACCTTACAGTCCTGTGCAGCCTGAAGACGAAGTGGCAGGACTGATTTTGGCGGGACAATACAACAGTTTGGGACAACCTCAAGGATCATATCTGCGATGGTTGGAAGATCATGGCATCAATGGTGCAGGAGTCACGATCGGAATTGTAGATGCAGGGGTTGAAGCAAACCATCCCGCATTTACGGGGCGAATTAAGCAACTGAATCCTGATCGCAAATCCTGGCACGGTACGTTTGTGGCGGGTCATGCCGCAGGATGTTATCTAGAAGAAAAAGATAGCAATCAATTTATCTATGGATTAGGCATGGCTCCCAAAGCGGAGATACTCATTCAAGATAACCAATCGACTCCGATCGCACTCTGTCGCGAAACCGTTACCGAGAAAAGCCCATCCGGTCAAATCGGGAGCATCCAGAATAATTCCTGGGGCGCGGGAACTAAAAATCCAATGGATTATGGCTCACAGGAGGCAACCTACGATCGTTTAGTCCGCAATGCTGATCCAGATAGTGCGATCGCAAAACCCTTAAACATCTGTTTTTCGGCAGGTAACTCTGGTATCAATGGTTTAACTCGCCCAAAAGCTGCAAAAAATATCATTGTCACAGGAAATTCAGAAAACTATCGTCCCGCTACTGGCAAAGAACAAAGCGACAGCATCGATCAGCTTTATCAAGGTCCGCGAGGCAGCAGTTATGGTAATTGTGGGGATGGTCGCATTGCACCGCATCTCGTCGCACCCGGAGAATGGACAGCTTCTGCAAACTATGATTCTAATCCGGGCGATCGTGAATATATCAGTTCACAGTTAACTTGGGGAAGCGGCACGTCTGCGGCAAGTCCTAAAACGGCTGGAGCGTGCGCCCTTTTGATTCAATGGTGGCGACAACATCACTACAATCAAGACCCATCGCCTGCGCTGCTAAAAGCGATGTTAGTTAATGGTGCTGAACCTTTGAAAGCAGGTGGATTTATCCCCAATATGCAGCAAGGCTGGGGCAGACTGAACTTAGAGAATGTACTGCGTCCAGATGTTCAACGCATCTATATTGATCAATCTATCCGACTGAAGCAGCGCGGCGACAATCAGACCTGGAAAATTCGAGTTGCAAATCCGAATCTTCCAGTGAAAGTAACCCTATGCTGGACTGATCCACCAGGAGCATTAGGAACTGGAACAAGCACTGCTTCTGCGATCGTCAATAAGTTAGCTTTACGATTAGAAGCAAACGGCGAAACCTATCGAGGCAACCAATTCCAAAATGGATGGTCTTATCAGGATGGAAGTCGCGATCGTGAAGGGTGGGATAATCTACAAAATATTTTTCTAGCGCCCGGAACTGCAACAGGCACGTTACAGGTCACAGTGACTGCACTGGAAATTACAACGAATTGCCTCACTGGGAAAATTGATATTCCGCAGCAAGACTTTGCTTTAGTGATTAGCAATGCAACGATCGAGACTGACCAGACTAGCGTCTTCGTGAGTGTCGATCCAAATACAAACACTCAAACTAAGCCTAAAGATTCAGGAGATTATTGGGCAGGAAGAAACCAAGATCGCCAAAGCGTAGACTATGACTGGTGGCAGAAGATTGACAACAATACTAAACCCAAGCCAAAACCTGCAACCCAACAGCAGATCGAAGCTTGGTGGATGAGAGAGGATATTGGATCATCTAAGCCGGAAAGCGATCGCGCACTTCCGCCTGCGATCGTCGAATCTTTAGAAGCAAGCATCACGGTCGTTACAGCAGATCAATCGCATCAGATTGTGATGGCAAATCGAACCGAATCAGAAAGCAGTCGGACGAACTCATCAGAAGGGCTTGTGACCATGGGAGGTGGCAAAATTGCTGAAAGCACAAAGGATATTACTTCACTCCTTCAGTATCCAGTCGATCTAAGCCGTGCATTGCTTCAATTGATGCAGAATTGGACTCAGTTCGGCTCACTTCAGCAGAAGCAAGTTGCAGTTCTACTGGTCGGAGCAGGAACACGAGTCACCGCAGATGACCTTTTCGCATTACGACGACTCGCACAGTTAGGACAACTCTATCTAATTTCAACAGATGCTCAGTTGCTATCGTTTCTAGTACAACGGGTACATTACTCTCCTAATCTATTCTGTCGTCTTGCAAAAGATGAGAATGCTTTACCCACTTTACTGCGTGATACGATCGTCGAAGCCAGTGGAGGACAGCAATGTGAGATCGAGATGAATTCCATTGTGATTGAGAACAATTGGCTCAGTTACTACAGCTTCAACGTTACACATCTCGATCGTCATCTAACAATCCGATTGCAATTCCCACTTCAGCAAGCGCTACCTAAAATCGCACTTTACCGACCTGGACAAGAGACGATCGAACTCTCCTCCAGCATTTCAGGCATTCAGGTCACATCGGGTGAGGATTTTTTACAGATAGATTGCGATCGCTCATCTATCAGCGCAGGAGCATGGAAATTGCTGCTCCAACAAGCGACACCCGATGATACTTACCGGATTAGAGTTTGGGCATGGACTGATCTCGGTATTTCCATCGACCAAAAAACGCTAAGTGTCTCTGATCAGGAACTTGAGTTTCTTATGACGGTTCGGGGTGGTGAGGGAATTACATTCCATCGGCTACAAGGACAACCTCGATTGATTCAGGAAACCACAAGCTCTCGTGAAGTAGAGTCCGATCGTTTCATCGAAGCAACTGCGATCGCGCCACGGGAAGGACAGCGGCAACCTGAGTCGAGCCGCACCGTTAATGCAGCAGAATTGGGAACTGTGATCCGGGTGATGCCCTCTCAGCCAGGAGCCATTGCTCTGGATGTCCCGATGTGGGTTGAAGGCACAGATCCGCAGGGCGTTCAATTCACACGGTTAATTCGCCAGAGTTTGCTTCATCTTGAATCTCGATCGCAGTGGCGACAGCGCCTTGTAGAAGCAGCGGAACTCTTTTTCACGTCAGCCCGAATGATTGGTGTAGAGCGAGAAGCGGAAGCCATTGTTCGCTTAAAGCTTCAGCGCAGCGATCGCACTCGATGGGTTTCTGTTACTTCACCTTCTCTCAGAACTCAATTGGAGTGGATTTTAAAGCAATCTTGGTCTACGCAGGAATGTTTAGTAGGCATTACAGGTGATGAATTGTTCGGACTCTATCGGGCTTTGAAATAAAACACACTACTTTTGGATAAACCTATGTTGAAGAACGGCTCACTTACAGAATCAGACTGGATTGCTTATCTTTCAGAAAACCTAACGTCTTCGGATACTGTTCCGACAGAAGGCGATCGTCCATCTCCGATGCTTGATCGAATTGCTGTCGATAGAATTTCTCCTGTTTTGAGCAAACCGATTACTGAAGTAGTCACATCTCCGATTTCATCGGGACTGATCAAAGATCGGTTCCGCGAAGGAATCATTGATCGATCGGTGTTGACCGACTTAACAACAGCAAATCTGGCTAAGTCTAATTTAGCGATTCAAGCGAAGCCAGAATGGACAGTGGCGGCTCAGCAAGTCTATCGGCAAGTTCCACCTGTTCCAATGCTCGGTGATCCCATCCAAGTTGGAAATTTTCTACTCTGGGCTGACCCGCAAGCAGACACCATTGAGGTCAAATTACCGGAGCGATTTGTTCAACTTGATCCACGCTACATTAAGCCTTTGCCAAAACCAATCTTAATCGACCAACGAATCAATCCCGTCGATCGCATCATTGCTCCCCCAATGCTGACTGCGAATCTACCAACAATGGTCGATCGAGCAACAATGATCGATCGCGTCGTTCTCCGTCCCGATATCATCGATGCGCTTAAAGTTCAGAAAGTTAGAGTTCCAGCCCGGCGTGCTTTTTTTACAACCGTTGCACCAGAGCTTCAATCCTTCCGATTGATGGTGCAACAAGGTCAACCCGGACAAGCCACAGTCGGCACAGCGCTATTAACCGTTAGTCTGTACACGAAAGATTCAGCAGAACTCTTAGAAACCCATCGATTGAAGTGGACAGATGCCCTAACTCAAGCAGGCTATGGCGCTCGAATCTGGAAATTTCTGCCGATTAATTTACAGCAACTTCAACCCTTTCTGGATATTGATGCTCAACAGTTACGATCGCCCATTCAAGTTTCCACCAATGCAGGTGCAGGTACAGCAACCTTTTTACTGGAACTTTCTGAGATTGGAACTCAGATTTGGAGACAAGCGTTAGAACGCCGTCAGCCTGAGCAGATCACTGGAGTTGCAAGATTTACGGCTAAGTTCTATGCCCGCACCGACGATCGCCTACAAATCCGGGAGCAGAACTTCTCTGCGACTTTAGCAACCTTACTCTCTGGTTGCGGTTCAGAACATATCGAAGTCCTCAATCCGACCTTAGCCTTAACGACTTCAATTCTTGCCCAGCGACACGCCTTTGTAGACTCAACGACTGTAATTTGGGATATCGATCGATCTGAACACAGTTTTTCCGGCACTGAGGATGGAGTTTTAACGGGTGTGATTACAACAGACAATTTAGAAGGGGTACAGGTCAACTGGAAAGCACAAGTGAAGTATCGTTTCTCAAGCTGGTCGATCGGAGTTCAGCAAGGGAAACTATCTTTGCGAAACTCAATCGGAATTATTAAACCAGGCTCAACTGAATGGATTCGAGAATTCACGGTTTACACAGTGATGATGGCAAGCCCGACACAAGTTGCAACGGATCTCATTGATTTTGAAGACCTCGAAGTAGAAGCGGTTCTAACCTTTAACGCGGATTATCTCACTCTGCCACTCGCCACAACATTCAAACCTCGACATCTAGATGTTACAGAAGTTCCCTTTCCCGTCCAACCCGGACAGGCACCCAAGCAGGTTGGAATTACAGTCGTCGTGCGCTCGAAGTCCAGCGATCGCATCCTAGCCGCTCCTCCCCCTCGAATCTTGGCTCCTTCGTCCTCTTTAATCAATCTCAAAGTCTTTCGGGATGGCACGATCGATGTGGTCACAAACATCGATCCAATTTCAGAAAGCTCGATCGATGGCGATCTATTCGATTTGGTTCACAACCTCAAAGCATCCGATAACTAAAATTTGACAGCAGTTTGAATGATAAGCGCTCTGCATCTTCAAACTGCTCGACGATACACTCAGGACTGCTCGGTGGAACATTCAAAGTCTCTCCCGAACTTACTGCTTCTCATTCTCATTCTGGTGGGAGATTGTTGCACTGACTGAATCCACAAAATCAGTTACCGCTTGCACCAGTGACTTGGGTAAGTGATTACGGAACCATTGATACATATACAGCAAGGTTAAACCATTCACTTTCTTCTGGGTAAATAGCTCCTCCTGCAAATCATTCAAATGCTCTAGAGCGCGATGTCTCACTTCTTTTGGAGCTTCTGCACTCACTTGAGCGCGGAGCTGCTTGAAGTTCTGCTGCAATGAACTGAGATCCGATCGATCCGAAGAAAGCGCCGCGATCGAGGAAATGTAGCTGCCATTCATGCTCGTAATCGGAAGCACTTTCAGGCGTTCAACGAACTGCTCTTCCCGTCGAATCTGATCGAGTAAGCGCTTTACCTGAGCATTGTTCGGTTCAATCGCATACGCTTCTTCGAGCTGCGCGATCGCTTCATCGTTTTCACCTAAGTTGTGCAGTTCTTCAGCATAGTCATACAACGCTTCAACATAGTTATCTTGCACCCGTACTGCATCGACTAGGTAAGCTCTGCGGTAATGTCTTAAAGCCTGGGGAAACTCTCGCAGCTCTATCAAGCTATCTGCAAGCTCAAACAATGCTTCAAAGTGATTCGGATTGTGTCTGAGCGATTCATTTAACAAGCTAACAATCCTTGGCGTTGTGCCCCGACGACGCGCCGCTTTTGCCGTTTCGTACAAGGTTTTTGCTTTGACATCCAAATCCTCTAGTTCGCGTAGTTCACGGCGGATCGGATGACGTTGCACCAGCCAACGACGCACCAGTTCGATCGACACGCGATAGGTTGCAACGCTAGGTGGCATCGAAGTGCGACGGACTCCGATCCCAGAGCGGCTTCCAGTCGTCCGAAGAAATCGCCAATCGACCAGATTGATCACTCCATTGCGAATCGGCTCCGTGAGTTCAACTCCGCATTCGCGCAACAGTTCTAGCGACTCAGCTTCGCTAAAATCTAAGCTTGAGAGTTCTGGGTACTGCAATTGACGAGCGCGAGGCACTTCCGCCGCCGCAGAAAATACAACTCGTTCCGGTAGGGGAATCCCTTCCCAAAACCAGCCCAAGCCGCCTTCTCCAAGCTCGATTGCCCGATCGACATTTGCTCTGACATCCGAGCGCGTGACTCGCCAGCAATTCTCACTCCGGGCATGAGTAAACAGCGTGAAGCAGATCACCTGAGTAAAGTAGGGATGTCCTGCAGATAGCTCTAAAATGGCATCGATCGCCTCTAAGTCATACTCCAAAATCCCTTTTGCTGGAACTGTGACCAATTGTTCTGCACTTTGACGATCGAGCAATCCCACTTCCTGGTTGGGTGCTTCTCGAAACAAACTCAGCATCGCGGGTAAATCATCTAATTGCCGCCCAACCACCGGAATTAAATAAAGATGCGGATAGTCATACACTCCCGCTTGCAGAAAGTGAAACAGATTTCCTGCCGCTTGATCAACCGTTCGATTGTAAAGCGCGTCAAATTCGTCTAAGAGCAGCACCACATTCTCAACGGCTAACTCTCGTCGCAGATTCGGGATAAACTGCCGCAAAAATAGACTCGGATCACGCTGAAACTCCTCGATCGTCGGGATTTCCATGTGCTCCTTAAGACAATCAAACTGCTGCACCGCATCCCGCGCTAACTCATAAACCACTTCACCGATCGATTTGCGGCTATCTCCTTCGAGCGACAAGAGAACAAACGCAAACTGCGGCAGGTTAACCGATCGTGGAATTTGCGCTAAGACCGACGACTTGCCGATGCGTCGCTGTCCGTGCAGCAAAATCACCTGCGCTCCCTGAAGCAAATTGTCTGTGATGAACTCAAATAAACGATCGCGCCCAAAAAAGCAGTTGGGTTCGGCGATCGGACGACCGATAATGTATGGATTTCTGCGTTGCTCGATTAAGTAGCTCATAGCAGCAATTCGCTTAACCCGCTTTTGATTATCACAAGATCAATCCGGTGGATAGGGCAGCAGTAATTTTTCCTAACCAGGTCAGAATAGTCGGCACCTCGTCTTTGTTTTGCCACAGCCAGCGAATTGCGTTTGTGACCGTTTCCGCTTGCCGACGGCTCATCAGATTGAGAAAGGTGCGCTGTCTCGCTTGCAGTGCTTCTTCGTCACTGTTTTCGATCTCCTTAATCACCCACCATTCCATCAGCGAGGACGCAAAGCGATAATACTTTTTGCCTTCTTGAAATTGACAGAGGACGATCCCGCGTTCTTCGAGATCCCTTAATTCTCGCTCTTTTTGACTAAAGATTACATCCGTATCACCCAAGTCATAACGTTTCTTCAGTAACCGCCCTTTGAGGTGAGTCAGAGCGAGCAGCATCATCAAGCTTTGCTCGATTTCACTGGAGAAGTTCCAGTTGTCCTCGAAGTAGTGTTCGGTGGCGCGACGAAATTCCGCAACAAAAGCATTGGGATCGGGCAGGCGATTGGCGCGAAATTCTCGGAATAAAAGGTAGCCCGCAACTTGCAGGAGCGTTGGACTGCCATCGGCAATGTCTCGAATGCCTTCTTTGATCGCGGGCGTGAGCGGCAATCCGCCTAAAAGTGCGGCTGCCTCAGTTTCACTAAACGGTTTGAGCGGCTGAAAGAGGTAATGGTTATACCAGGGGGATTCATTTGGCTTGAGTTTGATCCCGGCTTCATTCAGGCGACGCAGTGAAGTGACAATGCTGGCAAGATGCTGGCTTTCTTTTGAGTGGGAGGCAAGATTGCGACAATCATTGAGGAAGTCAGCCGCATCTTGTTCGCTGTAGTCCTCAGTCGGCTGAAGCGCGACATCATAATCATCAATCAACAGCAGCAAAAATTTCTCTTTCTTGCCCAACAGCCGCAGAATCGATCGCAGCGCATCTTTACTCGCTGTAAGCCGCTCCAGGTGGCGATCGACTTCGGTTTGAATTTCCGGTTCATCGGTCAGGGCATCTTTCAGAATGAGAAAAACTTCTCGCCAGAAATTTGCCGCCGTAAATGGCGTAACTCCCAAGCAACTGAGCAGCACAATCACCGCTTTTGACGGATCGTGTCCCCGAAATGCCCAAGTCTGCGGAGCCGCGATCATTTGGAGAAAGGAGGTTTTGCCGATCCCAGACCCACCCCAAACTGCCAGATGTCCCCGAATGAGAATTTGGTCGAATGCAGTTTCGATCTCGTTACCGCGCCCGATAAAGGCGAGCGGCGACACAGGTTTACCAGGCACATAGGGATTTCGTAAAAATGGGGAATCGGTCATGGCAATATCTAGGGGCGATCGTCGATAGCAATCCTAAGCGAGAGTCTTTCGTGCCCTTATCCCCAGCCCTTCTCCCCCAGGGAGAAGGGAGCTAGAATTCTTGTCCCCTCTCCCTGAGGGAGAGGGTGAGGGTGAGGGTTGACACGCTAGGCTTTCACAAATTTATAGCTTTCACAAATCAATGAGGATTTTTATAGCTCGATCGTAGCGACGATCCCCAAAATCTGCGACCTATACGTTAACCACTTCAACCCGGGGCTTCTCGATCGCTTTGATCCCCGCCAAATCAAGAATTTCTGGGATCAAGTCTTCGCGTTTGACTGCCATCATGTGAACACCCTCACACAACTCTTTTGCCAGCTTCACTTGTTCCGCCGCGATCAGCATTCCTTCTCGGAGGGGGTCAGCCGCTTTTTCTAGGCGATCGATAATATGCTCTGGAATATTTACACCCGGAACGGCGCGATTGATAAATCTGGCATTTTTAGCAGATTTGAGTAAGAAGATTCCTGCAAGCACAGGTTTACCGCAGTTTGAGGCAATCTGAGTCATAAATTTTTCCAAGCGGTCGAAATCGGTAATTAACTGACTTTGGAAAAACTGTGCGCCTGCTTCGACCTTGCGCTCAAATCGCTTTTGCAAACCTGACCAACTGCCACACTGCGGATCAACTGCCGCACCCACGAATAAATCAGTTTCACCATCGCTTAGCGCTCGATCGTTCCAGTCCAACCCGCCATTCAGCTTGCCGATCATCTGCAACAACCGCACCGATTCCAGCTCGAACACTGCTTTTGCGTCAGGATGATCGCCAGCTTTGACCGGATCACCTGTAAGCGCCAGCACATTCCGAATGCCCAAGGCATGAGCGCCGAGCAAATCGGCTTGTAAACCGATCGCATTACGATCGCGGCAAGCGACTTGATAAATCGGCTCGATTCCCTGCTGCAGCAAGAGCGCCGCCGAAACCAGCGACGACATTCGCATCACCGCCCGACTACCATCGGTAATATTCACACCATGCACCCGTCCTTTGAGCAACTGCGCCATTTGCAGCATATGCGTCGGATTAGTCCCCTTGGGGGGTGCGACTTCTGCGGTGACGAGGAATTCGCCTTTTTTGGCGGCAGTGCGAAGAGCAGATAGAGGGGCGTGACCAAGGAAATTCGAGAATTGCGGATAGGTCATGAGCGATCGTTAGGGTGCGACTTCTTGATTTAGCGTATCGGGGGAGATTGAGAATTTTGAAGTCACTTGCCGAAACCTTTAGAAAAAGCAGTGAATTCAGAAGAAATTCGTGAAGTTACGGTTGATCTGTTAGCCAGGTAGCGTGTAGCCCATCGCTTTTTTTGCCTTGGTTAACGTTTGGTTCGCCACTTCGGATGCCTTTTCTCGACCCGATCGCAGTACCGATTCAAGATAGCCTTGGTCGGCTCGAATGGCGTGATATTTCTCCTGAATCGGTTTGAGGGCTGAGATCGTCGTTTCGGTGAGCAACGGTTTGAACTGTCCCCAGCCCATGTCCTGACATTCGGCAGCAACTTCATCTTTTGTTTTACCCGACAGCAGCAGATAAAGCGTCAGTAGATTGGTACATTCTGGACGCTGGGGATCACCAAAGGTTAAGCCGCGAATCGGATCAGTTTTACAGCGCTTGATTTTGTTTTGAATCACATCGGGCGGGTCGAGCAAATTAATCCGGCTCAGTTCCGACGGGTCAGACTTCGACATCTTTTTCGTGCCATCGGTCAAGCTCATGACTCGCGCACCGTCAGCCCGAATCAGCGCATCGGGACGTTTGAGAACCGGAGCATCGGGAGTCGTGAATTTGAAGTTGAAGCGATCGACTAAATCCCGCGTTAGTTCTAAATGCTGCTTTTGGTCTTCTCCGACCGGAACTTTATCCGGTTCGTACAGCAGAATATCCGATGCCATCAGCACTGGATAGGTGAGCAGACCTGTGCCGACATCTTGACCTTGCTTGATCCGTTTTTCTTTGAATTGGATCATGTCTTCGAGCCAGTTGAGCGGCGTAATGCAGCTTAATAACCAGGAAAACTCAGCATGAGCGGGGACATGAGATTGTACAAAAATGGTCGTGTGTTCTAAATCGAGTCCACAAGCGAGATAGAGTGCAGCAACTTCATAGGTGTTTTCTGCCAGCGTGGTGCGATCGTGCGGCACCGTAATCGCATGGAGATCAGCAAGAAAGAAATAGTTGTCGTACTGGTCTTGTCCTTCGACCCAGTTGCGAATTGCGCCCAAATAATTACCGAGATGAAGGTTTCCGGTGGTTTGAACGCCAGAAAGAACCCGCTGCTTAGTCATACCGTTTGTCAAATCGCCTGTGATTTTCTCTTTTGCCCATCATAGATGAGAGGCGACTATCTCGCTCTGCCGATTTGTCGAAAGAACTTTTGTACAGGAGCGCGAAATCCAGGGAGTAGCGGCGAGGTGATTTCGTCTTGGGCTTTGTACGTTGCAACTCGCTTAAGCGCAGCATTCTCGCGACGATAAACTTCGACCTGCTGGAGTTCGCGGCTGACAATCCAGTATTCCTCAACGCCTTGGGTGGAATAAAGTTTAAGTTTGGCTTCACGATCGCGTCTTTCGTTCGTTGTGCCCGGAGACAAAACTTCGACAATGAGTTCGGGGGCAGCAGTAAAATGTCCAGCTTCGTCAATGATTTGAGTCAGACGATCAACGCTTACCCAAACAACATCCGGAATGACGCTATCTGCTTCACTAAAAATGATGCCAGGAACTGGAAAAGCCTCGCCGAGTTGAGTCTCATCCGACCAGCTTTGTAATTCACCGCAAATATTACGAATGACAGATTGATGTCTAAGATGCGGCGCTCTCGTCACAAATAATTCTCCATCAATGATTTCATAGCGTTTCCATTCATCGTTGGAAAGCAGCTCAAGATCCGCAGTTGTCCAGCAGACGCGCTCAGGCAGAGTTTTACTCATGAGAATTCTCCACAGCCTTGATTTTTCTTATTTTCGCGCACTTTTCGTTAACCTCAGTTGGACAATTGTTAAGACGCTTTTAACAGGTTTCACAGACATTAACAATTCTCCATCGGGCTAGTTGAGACGGTTTTGCAGGGACGCGCTAGTGTAAGAGAACACGATATGGAGGCAACTGTAAAAATGGCAACGAAACAGCAATTCAACAGCTTTGAAGAGCTACTTTCTGGCTCGGAAATGCCAATCTTGGTAGACTTTTACGCGACTTGGTGCGGGCCTTGCCAAATGATGTCTGGATTTCTTGATCTCACTGCTGATAGCCTCAGAGACAAGCTCAAAATTGTCAAAATTGACGTAGACAAATATCCCGAAATTGCCAGTCAATACGGAATTTCAGCGCTACCTACAATGGTTCTGTTCAAAGAGGCTAAGCCCGTCGATACGATCGAAGGCGTAATCCGACCGCAGCAACTAATTGATCGCGTTCAGCCGTTCCTCTAAAACCGGAATTCGTATTCAAATACGCCTTGTGTGTCGCCGGAGAAATCCGTTGAGCCCCGGAACAATAAGCGATCACTAAATCGGTAGCGCACTCCAAATTGAGTCGGTTGATCCGCCGTTAACACTCGCAACACTGATGCAGATAGGTTGCGAGTGATATCGACCCCAACTTCTGCGGCTAATCCTAGCGTTGAGCCGCGCTGCTGACCCCGATCGAGCAGGGTTGGAAACAGACGAAAATCACTCAGACCAAGCGCGTTACCAATAAATCCTTGAATGTTGGTGAGCAATGCCGACCCCGCTAGGTTAGCAATGCCTAAAGCACTATCGCCCCGTCCCAGCGTGTTGACAAATCCGCCGCCGATTAGGGAAACGATTTCACTCCGGCTGCGGCTCGGACTGCTAGTGAGTTCTAAGTTTTGAAGCAGTTGACTTGCAGGGCCTGTTGCTTTTGCCTGAATTCGCACGGTTCGGAGTGAGCCTAGATTCGCGATCGAGGCAGCAGAAACCGGGCTATCTGACACTTCTGCGGTTCCGGGAGTCGCAATCCGACTTCCAGTAACTTCTGGAACAGAAGCAATCAAGCGGACATCTAGCACCGGATCAAGTCCTCGATCGCGCACGAAGGTTGCAGTCTGCGGATAGCCCCTTTCCAGCACAAACTGGGTTGTGAATAGATTCACCTGCCCGCTTCTAAGGCGAATCGTTCCTTCGGGGCGAAGCGCATCAAGCCTGCCGTTCACAGTCAGAGTACCAGAAGCGACAAAGTTAATCAGCGGTGCGCGGACAATCTGCACCCGATTGCCTAAGACGAGTTTCAGATCGTTTAAGCTGGCGCTGAGTTGAGGAGCCTGGGAATTGGTGCTACCTGATGCAGCAGGAGGCGTTGCTCCACCTGTGGCTTCTGTATCGGGCAATTGAATTTGTCCGTCTGCGAGTTCGACCTCTCCGCCAATTTCGGGTGCAAATGCAGTTCCCAATACTGTAATGTTGCCTGTCACGCCTCCTTGATACAAGCCTTTGCGGTTGATTGCTAGACGATCGAGCGTAATTTGTAGGGGATTGTTTGGATCAGCGTCCGCCGCGACCAGAATCGGTAGCGTTCCTTTGGCGATTACCTGTCCGCGATTGAACTGTCCTTGGAGGCTCTCAACCGAGATGCGATCCCGGTTAAACAAGATCGTGCCTGTGATGTCGGTTAGGGGTTCTTGTAAGGCCGTGGATTCGATCGTCGCACCTGCAAGAACGATCGAGCCTGTGACTTCTGGGCGCAGTAGGGTTCCTGCGACGTTGAGCTTGACGGCACCTTGTCCGTCGCGCCACGCGAGTTGAGGCACTAGCACGTTTAACACAGATAGTCCTTCGTTCTTCACGTCAAGATTCAAGCTAATTTGATTGCTCTCCGGGCGAACACTATCAGGCAGGAGTTGGTAGGGGAAGCTGCCTTCGATCGTAATCGGTTCGTTGGTTGACAGGGCGATGTTGCTGCCGAAATTGAGACGCGAGTTGGTGTAAGTGAAGTTGCCTGTGGCGGAGTTGATTGCTTTGTCATTCAAAAAGCCATCAATGACTCGGATTTGTCCTACGGCAGATGGATTCGTGCGTGTACCGCTAATCGTGACTGTGGTGTTGAGTTTGCCATCGATACCGAGGGGGAGGGGGTAAAAGCGATCGATTTCGGCGATCGGTAAGTTCTGCACTTCTAGCTGTCCGAATTGAGTTTCGCCGCCAAACTGCCCAGTCAGGTTAATCTGGGATTCACCGGATTGAATTCTGAGGGGTTCGAGGGAAACCACACCATTGTTGAGGCTACCAAGGGCGATCACCTGCTGAGCGGTGAGGACACGATCGTTCACCGGTTGGAGTTTGCCGTCGCGCAATCGAATTTGAGATTGATAAGGACGGTATTCCACATCTTGTGCGCGTAAATCGAAGTTTGCTTGAACGCCTTGAGCAGCGGAAGCACTAAGCGTAATTTCACCGCCAAAGTTACCGCGAATATCAGCAGTTTGAGGAATGCGATTGTTGGCGATCGCTTGATTATTCAGTCGCAGTAACGCATTGATTTCGGCAAAGCGACGGAGTTGATCAAACAATAAAGCTTGGGGATTACCGACTGCGACTGGGTTCAGCGCATCGGCGCGGTTGTAGGTCGGTGGTTTTGCTCCACGGGTAAAGTCTTGCAGATCAAAGAACTGTAATCCGCCTAAGACATCTTCGATTCTGCCTTGAGCGATCGCGATTTTGCCGTTGAATTTGGGCTGCGATCGCAAATCGACATTGCCTGAGACAGTGTATTTGCTTTGTCCCCTAGTCAGCACTGTGTCGCCAAATTCAAAGACATTATTGCGATTCACAAAGCTAGTCGAAGCGACATCTGTGCGGAATGATCCAAGCCGGAAGTTTTGCACCGTTGCAGTCCCATCAATCACTCGCAGTCGATCGAGATCAATGTCAAGGTTGCCAGCCAGCGTGCCACCGATGCCACCGTAACGAGAGACATCGACGCCGGGCAAAATAAACCCATCGATCGGGAATTGGCGCACCGCAACCTGGAAGATATTACCCCTGGTTTGTCCAATCAGGCTAGCTTCTCCGCGTTCGACGTTGAGCGATCGGGGTCTGAAGCTGGGCGCGAGATCGAGCGCAATTCGATCCTGAACGCCTGCCACTTTCAGATCAAAGCCTTGTGGTAGCAGATTTAGGGTTCCATTTAGCACTGGATCGAAGGTGATGCCATTCAGCGAGAGTCCCCGCACTGAAACGGTACTGACGACGCTTGGACGATCGGGCGTTCCGGTAATGCGTCCGACGAGATCCACGACACCGGAAAGCTGAGTCACAGGGGGACGAGGAATCGGCAGATTCGAGAGCGCGTATCCGTTGGCTTGAATGGCTAAATTAAGTCCAGTGATTTGTGGCGTTCCGCTCAGGTTTGCCAAAATCGTGCCATTTGCTCGGAAGCCCGAAGAGGTTGCCTGCGGAATGTTGAGTTTCTGACCATCCCAGTTAATCTGCGCGACTAAGGGCGTAGTGACCAACGAGATTCCTTGAGACAGTCTCACTTGTCCATTGGCTCGAACCGTCTCTGGACGTAGAGCATTTAACGCTCCTGTCAATCTCACATTACCGCTCAAGTCTCCGCGTAGTTGTTGAGAGAATTGATTCAGTGCAATTCCAGCGATTTGTGTATCGGCTTGCCAACGTCCTGCGATCGCATTGAAGTTTGCGTTCACAAAACTATTTCCGTTCGTCAGTCTGGCTTGTCCGCTTGCCTGTATATTTTCCAGTTGCGGTGAACTTAATGATCCAGCTACCTGAGCACTGCCGTTAATGATTCCTTGTACTTGTGACGAGAATTGACTAGCTTGAACATTGGAAGCTTGAACTGTGCCACGGAATCGATCGCCGATCGTTTGTCCCTGAGCGGTAACGGTTCCGCCTGCGACTTGAAACACTGCGTTTCTCAGCGCAACGTTTCGACCTGTCACTACAACTTCACCTGTTCCTGGATAAGTTGCTTCTGGCGCTTGGAATTGGGCGATCGTTTGGACGCGATCGAGCCGTCCGATTACTTGTCCTCGTGCATTGACGCGCCCCACGGTGACGGGTAGTGTTCGATTGTTGTAGAGAGCTGCGATCGTATCTCCTGGAATGTTCCAGGCTTGATAGTTCACTGCGATCGACTGAGGCGCATCGAGGTTGAGGTTGCCACTGGCGACAACTGTTCCACCCACTTCGGGCACGGCGCGAACATTCGATAAGGCTAAGTTAAGTGTCTTTGTATCGAGGCGAAAATCACTGCTGACTTGGGACAAATTGATGCGATCGACTCGTGCCGTTTTGGTATTGCGAACGCTGCCGGAAATAATCGGGCTTTGGGTTGCACCTGTAACCCTAACATTTGCGGTCGCTTCTCCGGTAGCTGCAACCGGGAGATTAACTTTGAAGGTACTGAAGAAATCTTCGACTTTGACCGCTCGGACATTTGCCGTGAGGTTAAAGCCTTTTTCAGTGTCGATCGTTCCGTTAGCGGTGAGGGGAATCTTTCCGAGTTGCGAAGAAACTTTCTCAAGCGTAATTAAAGTATCATCGATCTGTAAATTTCCCGATGACTTTGCGAATGTCTGAGGTAATCGCGGAATTTCTACCGTAACATCCTTAAAGTTTGCAGTTCCTCTGACAACTGCACGTTGATCCGGTCTGATTTGAACGTTGACGTTTCCATTCGTGCGACCTTGTTTTAAGTTGATCGGCAGTTTGACTAAACGATCGATTTCCGCAACTAAAAATCCTTGTCCTCGAATATTCAGATTAGAATTCAAACCATTATTAACAATGGTTTCGCCTTGAAGATCGAGCTTGCCTTCTTTAGTGGATTCAGCATCAAGCGTGTAAGCAATCTGCCGATTGTTATCAAAAAAGTTTGCTTCCCCCGCGCCCTGTCGTAACGTGACTGGAATGCGCTTTTGGTTCGGTTTCGGAAACGCATCGAGTTCGATATTGGCATCTTTGAATCGAATTCTCTGGAGTTCAGTTTTGATCAATCCTTCTTGTTCCTGCGCTTTAATCTGCGTTTTGACCCAAACGCCGTCTTTTTCCTGATCCAGATAAACATCCGGTTGCAGCAACGTTATATCCAAATTTAATCGGCGCGTTAACAGCAATTGCAGCAAATTAAATCCGACTTCAACACCTTCCACTGAAGCTCGATCGCGATCGTTCGGGGTTGCGGGGATTGCACTTTTACCAAACCGCAATCCGGTCAGCGAGGCACTTTCAACCTTGCCGAGTTCCACGGGTCGATCGAGCAGTTCGCTGAGATTTCGCTCAATTAAGGGGGCAAGATCTTGCTGTACAAATTTTGATCCGTACCAAATCCCCCCTGCAATGCCCAACGCACCAAGCGCCGCGATCGGGAGTCCGACGCGACCGAGCAGCATCAGCCATAAGCGGCGACGAGTCGGAGTTTCAGGGCGATTGTTGGGGTCAGGAGATTGGGTCATCGACTGGCGGGGGCAGATAGAAAGACAATCTATAGTTACCACACCCGCGAATCTCTAGTGCAAAGAATTTGACAGAATCTATCAATTGATCGCGGTCATTCTATTGATATCCAATAAAAAACGCGATCGTCCGGATAAACGATCGCGAGTCATACCAAATTGATCTTTAATCGCTACAGATCTTGCAAGCCCCCTAAATCCCCCACGAGTGGGGGACTTCAAACCAAAGAAGGACTGGATTCTCAAAGTCCCCCAGAATTGGGGATTTAGGGAGCACGACGGGCATCAACAAAGTGAAAAATCCGTCGAACTCACACCAATTTATGCTTCAGCGGTGCTTTTCGCTTGTTGGGATTTGCTTCTTGCCCGCTTCACTCCCCCAATAATGCCCGAAACAATTAGTCCAGGAATCGGCGAGAACGCAAATGGGACGGGTGTGATCTCACTGGCATCGATTCTGAAAGAGTTACGTATGCCGTCCCCTGCGCTCCAGGTCGGGCTTCCCGTTCCTTGAAATCTATAAGTAGCAGTAGGCGATGATGACCAACCAGAGCCGTTCTGTGCAACTGGAAGATCATTGTTGATGGTGTTTGCCCAACTGAAGCTGTTTCCCGTAACGACGAGCCAGTAGGTTGTGTTTGCCAACAAGGTTGAACCTCCTGGAGCGGTAAACACAAAGTTGTTAGTTGCTCCATTCCCTGGCACAGTTGGATTGATCAACGTATACAGGATTGTATCGGACGGATTATCGGTATCACTTGGGTTGCTTGGATCTTCGGGAAGATTCGTTCGGATTTGCATGGCGGCTGTATCCGCAGAAGTGAACTCCCTCAAGGATAACGCCACTGAATTGAGTGTCCAGTCTCGATTATCCGTTCTAAAGCTCACCGCTTTGAGCTGTGTCGGATTGCCCGTATTAATGCCTGAGCCGTTGTCGGAGTTGATTGGCACGTACAGTGTGTTGCCGTACACATCCAATGCTTGGCTCGGCACAGCCCAACCCATACCTACGATCGTCGCTCCCACCGTACCGAGCGGTAGAAGTCTTGTTGCATTCCTTATCATCGTCTTTAGTGTCTCAGAGAGATTGCTTGCATCGTACAAGTAAAGTTTTCCCTGGTCGCTCGAAAAAACGCTTAACTCGATCGCTAAATCCCCCTAGTTCTCAGTAGAAACACGAATAGGGCGCGATCGTCCCTGATGAAACAAATTCACACTTACGCAGAAGTCGATCTTCTCCTAGTCATGCAGGCACAGTTTACGGATTCACCCCTCGCAGTGCCCGAATTCCCTCCTGAGCGGCTCGCTGTCCTTCTGGATTGTTTTGTTGTTGATACAGTCGAACGGCTGAGCCATAGTCTTTGATTGCACCTGAACGATCGCCGCGTTTAGCCACAAGATTCGCCCGATTGAAATACGCATCCGCTAAGGCTGGATCAAGTCGAATCGCTTCAGTGTAATCAGAAATTGCTTGCTCGATGTTGCCATTGTTAGCGTATTCGATGCCGCGATTGTAGTAGAGATTTGCCGCTCGATTCGCTGGAGTCGGGCTGAGATTTAGCCCCTGAGTGTAAGCCTGGATTGCCGCATTGCGATCGCCCGCCTGCGCTTTACGGATGCCTTCATTAAACCAACCTTCTGCATCGGCAATCTGAGGGCGCGATCCGGGAAACGGTTGGAACAATGACCAAAGAATGGCACCAAACAGCCCCAAAACGAATAAACTTCCGAGTCCAAGCACCAACGGCAGGGGAATGTTGCGCTCTTGCAGATATTGCGAAATCCGATCGTTCGCAGGCTCAAGCTCTGAATCCGACGATCGCAACAACCGCCGATTTCTCAGAAACTGAGTCAATCGATTGCCTGAAGTTTCAAGCTGAGTCTCCGTCTCGACTTGCGGCTCAACTGGAACGATTTCAACCGGAGGCAGTGTCTCTGGTGCGGTATTTTGTGCCTCCTGCTCCATCACAGTTGCGGGTAGGGGTGCAGTCACAAAGGGGTTTTCCGACAGTCCCAATACTTGCCGAAGCTGCAATAGCTCTGCTCGCATATTATCGCTAAGCGGCGACTGACTAACTTGTTCGAGGATGCGATCGTACTGTCGCTGTTTCTCCATCTGCTGACGATGCGGCAAGAGTGCATCTTCTCGAATGGCAATGGCGATGCTTTGAGGAATTCCCTGTCTGATGCGTTGTTCTTCCAGAATGTTGTGTCCGACTAGCGAAATTTCGCCCTGTTCCGCCAAGCTCCTGACCTGTTTGCGGAAGTCCAGATACGGCGCATAGACGACCACAATTCGGTAGCCGTCTGCTGTGCTGTAAAGGTTTGGAGCCAGTGCAGGCGATGTATCTTGCAGATGAGCAGTGATATAAGCGTGAAGTTCAGTCACATCGACCGTACCATCCAACGGACGATTGGCGCTTCCATCTGCCATTCCAGTTTCCAAAGCATCGAGTAAAAGCTGAGTGTAGGTCGATCGCGCCTTAAGTTTGTGCTCGGTTGAATAGTCGATCGAGGTAGGGGAAGTGAGCAAGGCGCGACGATTGCTGCTGAAGTCTTGAGCGATCGCATCAAAGTCCTGAGCGGCAATCATGCCTTGAGTAAAGGTGCCGCTAAAACAACAATCGAGAATCACGACTTGTTTTTGCGATCGACAAGCTTCGAGTTCAGCTTTGAGTTCACTCAATGGATAAGCAGTTTCCTCTAAGTGGGATTGCTGAGTGTTGCGGCAGGGAAAAAACAATGCACCTTGATCATTCACGATCGCGTGACCCGAAACATAAATCAGAGTAGTTTCATCCGGATCACGTAGAGTGCAAAAGGTTTCGATCGTTTCTCTCAGTTGTTTGAGCGTCGGATGCTGAAGCTGCATCACATCATACGCCCGACTTGCACCAATGTCTGGTCGACGCAGCAATTCTTGGAGTGCTTCTGTATCTTGTGAAGGCGCTGTGAGTGAGGGAAAGCTGGGGTCATCATACTGCCCCATTCCAATCAGTAATGCTTCTGTCATCTGCGTCTCCCCAACTCAGTGCGATCGTGCCTGCTTATTTACCAGCAATTATCTGTAAGCAAAGACAACTTTTCAAGCAATCTTACCCATTTTTGGAGGCGAGACTCGTTCCCGCACTAAGAAACAGCTTCAGAGTTTGTCGGTTCTGGAATATTGTCGATCGCATCCTCATCGCCCGGATGAAAATAGCGATAAATCTGTTTCGCAATCTGCATTCCAATGCCGGGGACTGTCGCTAACTGCTCTGGACTCGCTTCACGAATGTAATCGATCGACCGAAATTCTGCGAGGAGTAGCTTTTGGCGGTGATGTCCTAAGCCGGGAATCTCATCTAAGCTCGATCGACGCATCCGCGTGGTACGCTGCTGACGATGGAACGTGACCGCAAATCGGTGTGCTTCATCGCGTAAACGGCGGAGCAATTGAACTCCAGCCTGTTCGGCATCGGTTTCCAGCGGGAAAGATTCACCAGGCAGGAAAATCTCTTCGCGCTGTTTTGCCAAACTCACAACCTTGATATCTTCGAGTAAGTTCATCTCCCGCAGCACATTCACCACAGCAGAAAGCTGACCTTTACCCCCGTCGATCATCACCACATCAGGAAAATCCGAAGACTTTCCAGCAACTAGCGGTTCTCCTTTCGCTTTCGCGGCGGCATACTTGCGGAATCGGCGGGAGATGACTTCTGCCATACTGGCAAAGTCATCCGATCGTCCCGATCGCACGTCTGGATTCTTAATCTTGTAGTGCCGATAATGCTGCTTCGCTGGCAATCCATCAACGAACACGACCTGAGAAGCGACCGCATCCGAACCCTGAATGTGCGAAATGTCGTAGCCTTCAATCCGACGTGGCAACTCTGGCAAATCGAGAATCTCAGCGAGGTCTTGCATCGCTTCCGCATTGCGATCGGCAAACTTCTGCGTCCGCGCTAACTCAATTCCCGCATTGCGCTCGACCATCTCGATCAATTCGGCTTTGGTCTGACGCTGGGGAGCGACGATCGACACCTTCCGCCCTTTCGCCTGACTGAGAAATTCCGCCAGCATTTCACCATCGGGTAACTCATGCTGTACTAGAATCTCTGCCGGAATTTCAACCGGATCAACCGTCTGATAATGCTCTTCGAGAACGCGCTGAAGAATTGCACCATACTCACCTGACTGAGCATCCGCGATAAATCCCAAGCGTCCGACCAGCCGACCTGCACGAATTTGAAACAACTGCACACAGGCATGATGTTCATCGGCAGCAAGGGCGATCGCATCGCGTGAAATCGTATCGTCCGGCAATGCTACCTTTTGATCTGCGCTCAAGCTCTTCAGTCCAGCAATCTGATCCCGCAGTCGGGCAGCGTGTTCAAAGTTGAGGTCTTCAGCCGCTTTCTCCATCTGCGCGGCTAACGATTCCTCTAATTCCCGCGTCCGTCCCTGGAAAATCATCGCCACCTTTTGCACCGTCTTGCGATAGTCCTCCGACGAAATCATCGTCTGACAGACCCCCGGACAGCGCCCAATATCGTAATTCAAACAAGGACGATCCTTAAATAACGGCTGTGGACGCTGACGCAAGGGAAAGATGCGCTTGACTAAATGTAGCGTTGTGCGAAGGGTGCGGCTATCGACATACGGGCCGTAATAACGATCGCGCTCCTTTGCCATACGCCGCTTACGGGTAATGAAAATCCGAGGATACGGCTCCGACCAAGTAATACAGAGATAGGGATACTTCTTATCGTCTTTCAGCAACACATTAAAGTGCGGCTGATGCTGCCGAATCAGATTCGCTTCGAGCGCCAGTGCCTCTGCTTCGGTATCGGTCACGATCACTTCAATTTCGACCACCTGACGCATCATCAGCGTAATTCGGGGTCGAGTATCATGTCCGTTGAAATACGATCGTAAGCGCGATCGTAAGCGCTTCGACTTGCCAATATAGAGAATTTGATCCGTGCGATCGCGCATATAGTACACCCCTGGCTCTTGGGGAATTTCCTTAAGCCGAGCTTCTAAGCGCTCTGGATCATCGATCAGCGACAAAGTTTGAGGAGCAGTCACTTAAAACTTTATGTAAAAGACGGATATTTAAATCTTAAATCAATCTCCACAGACAGGGGTGACGATCACCGAACCGGAATGACTATAGTGCTAAATATTCAGTACCAGACTTGTCTAAGCTATGAATCTACAAGAGTTTGAGAGCCAAACTCGCATCAGTATCGAACGAGCGCTCAATCAACTTCAAACCGCAACTCTATTACTTTCCGCGCTCGAAATTCAAATTCAAGAGTCTGGTGATACTGTCAAGAGCCTGAGTCTCACGATCGAGCAATTCATTAATACGCATCCAGACTATGACTCGATCAGATCCAGACGCTAAGGTTGGCAGGATTAAAGCTTCACGAATCATAGTTTTCTTTACTCGATTAGTTCGGCTTGAATTGCCTGAAGCAACTCAGCCAAGCGAATCGGCTTCACCAAATAACGCCGTGCGCCGAGGCTGAGCGCATTTTGTTGGTCAGTCATAAAGGCGCGAGCCGACACCACAATCACGGGAACCCTGCACCACTCTGAATGGCGCTGCATCTGCTCTAGAATCTCGCAGCCGTCAATATCGGGCAACCTGAGATCGAGTAGTACGACTTGAGGCTGAAACGTTTCTAAGGCTCGATCGAACCCTATGCCCACACCCAAAGCCAATACGCTGTAGCCTTGATAGATTAGATAATCTTCAAGCAGACCTCGGTTTGCCTCATTGTCTTCAATCAGTAGTATTCGGATCGGAGGCTCCGATCCTGTCTCTTGATCACTTGTCATTACATCTGCACCCTTGTTGACTTCCATTTTCCGGTCAACGTGGAGAAATTGCGAGAGGAGTCTTACACCTAATCTCGCGGATGTCCCGGCTGAATTTTGCAGCCGCCTTTATGCGACAAATTTCACACGGTTATCTGCGTAAAGCAAGCAAATCTCAAAAACTTTGCGTATGTTAAGTATTCATTTATGAAGAGGACGACAATAGAACCGAACGATCGACCGATTGCGGTTCACCTACCAGCACGATCGAGCATTGAATCTGCGGCAAGATCTGAGCCGTGCGACTATTTAGCGCCAGTCCTCCTGCACTAAGCAAGCGCTCCGGCGATCGCAAAACCAATAAGTCAGAAGATTTCGCTGCCATTGCGATCGTCCGAACCACATCATCATCTGGGACGATTTGAATATCGGTCTTAAGGGGTGGCAGCTTTGCAGCGAGGAGCGTGATTTGTGATTTGATCCAAGCAATCTTACTGGGAGAGGTCGCTCGATCACACACATGCAGGATTGTAATTTGTCCTCCTGTCGCGGTGGCGATATTATGAGCGAGCTGTAAGGTTGAGATCGATCGCGGGGTAAGATTTTCGACAGGGAGCAAAATTTGCTGAAATTCGCTTGGAGATTTCACTAATCGCGCAACGGCAACCGGGCAAGAAGCCGCGTATAAAACACTGTTGACGACATTTCTAAACAACCGCTCTCTAATCGCGCTTTTGCGTCCCCAACCCATCACAATCAGGTCAGCGCGATATTCTCGACTGGTGCGAGCGATTCCTTGAGCAACGTTGTCATCAATTCGCAGCAGGGGGGTCACTTTAACCCCAAATCCTTCGGTCAGTTCTGTTGCACGCACTAACCGAGATTCGCTGTCATCAATGCGTTCTTGCATCGACGGTGAGTTTAAATGGGCTTGGGACAGGGCGATCGCTAACGGAATTAATTGACCCGCGTGGGAGCGAGCAATGAGAGCTGCAAGTTCAAGAAGATTCGCTTCGGTATTGGGATTGTAGATTGGGACAACGATCGTGGTTTGGTGTGTCCAGGTCGAATCGGGAATTGTCGGTGCGATCGTGGCGGGAGTTTCGGGTCGAAGTTCATTCGCAAATCGCGCCGTTAAGATCGGCCCTAATGTCGAAGTCACTAGCATCAACACAATCACGCTATTGAGAACGCTCTCGGTGAGCAATCCTGCCCGATAGCCGACCAGCGTTGCAGCCAACGTTGCGGCCACTTGAGGCAGGGAAAGCGATCCCATCACCATCATTTCTTGCCAGCTATAGCGATAGGTCAGTTTTGCCAGCACCGCCGCCCCAAATTTACTAGCGATGAGACCGAGCACGATCGCAACAGTCAATCCCAACAACTTCGGATCAGTCAAGCTCTGAATAAACGCCGGAATCCGAATTAGCAACCCCATATCCACAAAGAAGATGGGAATAAACAAAACGCTGCCGACAAATACGACTTTCTCTTTAACAGGGCTGTTTCCGACAACGCGATTTACTGCAAGCCCGGAGAGAAACGCACCCACGATTTTTTCAACCCCGATTAACTGCGCTCCAACCGAAGCCAGAAACACCGCTAATAGAACGAACAGGAATTGATTGCCTTCATCGTCTCCCGATCGTCGAAAAAATTCTCTTCCCGCTCGATCAAACCCAAAGAGAACCACGATCGTATAAACAACCAGCGATCCCAACAGCGTGATCAGCTTGATGAGTGTAAAATCGCCTGCATGAACCCCGACACAAATCGCTAAGACTAACAGCGCCCCAACGTCAGTAAAGATCGTTGCGCCGATCGTCACCGTAACGGCTTCATTTCCCACAACCCCTAGGCGACTGACGATCGGATAGGCCAAGAGCGTGTGAGACGCGAACAGCGATCCGATCAAAATCGCGGGATTCCACTCAAACCCAAACATTCGCCCAACGATCGTTCCAGTAATCAATGGCACTAAAAACGTATAAGTTCCAAAGCCGATCGAGCGATTTCGTGTCCGAGTAAATTGGTCAATATCAATTTCCAAACCTGCCACAAACATCAGATACACCAGTCCGATGTCTGAGAGCAAATTCATGGTCTCAGAGTCATTTTGAATGATCCCCAATCCATTCGAGCCGAGTGCAACTCCCGATGCCAGCAATCCTACCAGTCCCGGTAGCTTTAACCGCTCGAATACGATCGGTACAATCAAAATGACCGCTAGCAGAATCACAAAAGAAACGATTGGTTCTTGAAACAAGCCAGCGGTTAAAAACAACATGAAGCAGCGCCACTCAATGCGATCTAACAATTACCAGGTCAAATTGAGCACGAAATCCACCTAGAGATGAATTTGACTCAGGATCACCCGTAGTCGATCGTAGTCATCTTTCAGCAGCAAGCTTAGCATTCGACCCGCTTGCACCAACCAAGCACGATCGGCTTTCCTCAGTTGATAGATTTCTCGAATTGCAGCCGCCGTCAGCGCATCAACCGGAGCACTGCCCACTTGCAGTAAGGTTCTCAAAAAATCAAGCTGATCGCTAAATTCAACAATTTCTTCTGCATCACAAGCGTAAACGGCTTGATGAATTTGGGGCGGACGGGGCGGTAAATGTTGATAAAGCGTTCCACCTGCCGAGCCATTCTTTTTATTTCCGCCCGCACGATAGCCAACGATCGCCGATCGAAATTCTGTTCTCAGCATCGCGAAAATTTGCGGCTGTTGTTCGCGCAGTTCTAGCAGCGACATTCCTAATGCTCTAGCCCGATGCACGGTATCGATCGGGCTAGTCGTCGCGTGGTAAACGACTGCATAGATTAAGTTTCCTGATTCTTCGTCGATCGCTTTGACCCAGCTTCCAAACGGCGGCATCACCGGAAACGATAGATCTTCCGGTTCCAGGCATTGTGAAAGAAATTCTGTCGTCGCTGTTTCGATCACCTCGGCAATGTGATTGGCAGGGCGATTCTGAGCAGAAAACTGGGGAAGTGGGAGGCGCATAAGCAAATTCATACCGACGATCAAGCCGACGATCGCACCGGTGCAATGTCGTACAGACGTTTCGTGAAAACGTCTCCATCCCACAATCTACCGCATTCAAACCCTGAACGTGCTTATTTTGCTGCCTTTTTCTTGGCAGTTTCGACAATTTCAAGCTCAGACATTCTGAACGTGATCAACTTGTCCCAGTTGCCACCCTCAAATAAAACTGCAACTTTTCCATCAGTGATACGCTGTACAAGTCCTTGGAACCCGTAGTAAGTATCATTCACATTCGTCACACGGACGGCTGAACCTGGTAAAAACATAATTGCTGCAAGATAGCTTCCCTATCAGTTTACAGGCGGTGTCGAACACTCTGTTATCGATTGTGATCGATAGCGCGATCGCGTCTTTCCAATTGTTCAAGTCCAATCGTTTAGAATTTCGGCTTTTGGCGGGCGTTTGCCACGGACTGAACCAAGCCGATCGCGATGAAATTCATCAACAGTGCCGCATTGCCGTGACTCAGCCACGGCAAAGGAATTCCAGTCACAGGCGACAGATTAATCGTCATGCCAATATTGACTGCCATCTGAAACAGAATCATCGAAAATACACCCACTGTGATCAGTGCGCCAAACTCATCTTTGGCGTTTTGGGCAATAATCAGCAATCGGTAGCAAATCAGCAAATAAGCGGCAAGCACAAAGATTGCGCCGATAAATCCTAATTCTTCACCAACCGCAGTAAAAATAAAGTCTGTATTCTGCTCAGGAATAAAGTCGAGCTGTGTCTGAGTGCCCCGAAATAATCCGCGTCCTGTGAGTTCTCCCGCCCCGATCGCAATCCGCGATTGAATCAAGTGATACCCCGCTCCCAGCGGATCTTGGTCAGGGTCAATAAACATCAGAATTCGCGCCTTCTGATAATCGTGCAGCACAAATTGCCACAGCACCTGTCCCAGTCCACCTGCAACTAAATTAATCACCACTGGAACCAGCGTTCCATAAGTGCGCCAAGGCAGCGTTCTCCAAGCGATCAGACCGATCGTCGCAATCCACAACCCGATCGCCGAGATGCCGAACGCTCCTTTGCTGATTAGCGTGGTAAATAAAATCGCGGATACGACCGGAGACAGCAGCAGCAGCAACCAGCCGGGATTGGCATTGCCCCAATACAGCATCCCGATCGTAATTGCCCCAAACACTAGAGAAGTCCCTAAGTTCGGCTGCAAAAACACCAGTGCCCAAGGCAAAGCTGCAACCCCAAGAATCTTCATCATCATCGCGATCGTCGATGCCGATCGCTGGTGCAGCATTCCCGCTAGCACAACAATGATCCCAAGCTTGGCAAACTCTGACGGCTGAATTCCAAACCCGAAAAATCCGAGCCAACGCTGTGCTCCCTTTGCCTCTAGCCCCATGACCATCACGAGCAGCAGCGAGGCATTGGTCACACCATAAATCCACCACTTCCACCGCAGCAGGACATCGTAGCGCATTCGCGCCAGCGCCAGAATCAGAAACGTTCCTAGCCCACCGATGCAGAGGTGATAGATCCAGTCTTCGCGCTCAGTGTGCGTCAGTTGAACGCTAAACAGCATCACGCTACCCAAGAGCGTCAGCGCGAGGACTGCTCCGAACAAGTACCAGTCCATTCCTTGCCAGGGTTGGAGCCATGGTCTGAGGGGGGAAGGAGATCTTTTGCGAAACATAGATTTGAGAAAGGCGTTAAGCGAGGGCTGCCACGGATACTTTAGCAGCAATTTGCTGAGCAATCCGAGTTAGCGCTTTTGCCGAGGCAGAATCGGGTTCACCCACGACGATCGGCACTCCTCGATCGCCCCCCTGACGCAACGGAATTTCGAGCGGTACACAGCCCAAGAGCGGCACGTTTAATTCTGCTGCGGTTTTTTCGCCACCTGCTGATCCGAAAATGTCGTACTGACGATCGGGCATATCCGGTGGAATAAAGTAGCTCATGTTCTCAACAATTCCTAACACTGGCACGTTTAGCTGCTGGAACATCTTTAAGCCGCGTCGAGAATCAAGCAATGCGACCGATTGAGGCGTGGTGACGATGACTGCTCCTGCCATCGGAACGGCTTGTGCCAGCGTCAATTGGGCATCTCCGGTACCGGGAGGCATATCGACGATGAGATAATCCAAGTCACCCCATTGCACCTGATAGAGAAATTGGCGAATCACACCGTTCAGCATCGGGCCTCGCCAGATCACAGGCTGGTCTTTGTCGATTAGAAATCCCATTGAGACAAGCTTAACGCCGTGATTGAAAGCAGGTTCTAGGATCTCGCCTTGAGCCGTTTGGCGCACCGCAACGCCTGATCCTTCCAGACCCAACATCATTGGAGCATTGGGTCCGTAGATGTCAGCATCGATCAACCCCACTTTTGCGCCGGCTTGGGCGAGTGCCACTGCCACATTCACAGCGATCGAGCTTTTACCAACTCCCCCTTTACCGCTCGAAATCGCAATGATGTTTTTCACGCCATCAATTCCAGTCCGATCGGGCAATCCTTTCTGCTGCGGCGTTTCTGCCGTGACTTCCACCTCCACCGATTCCACGCCAGGGAGGGTCTTGACGGCGCGTTCACAGTCTTCGACGATGAACTGGCGCAATGGGCAAGCAGGAGTCGTTAGAACCAGGGTGAAGCGCACCTTGCCGCCGGAAATCGACACATTCCGAATCATGTTTAGTGCAACCAAACTTTTTTGCAGTTCGGGATCTTGAACAGGCTTAAGGACTTCTAAAACAGATTCTGCACAGAGGGTATCTAACATAGAGGGTAGAGAGCGATCGCTTGGGTTATCCGTTTGATCTTACCGCTCGGAGACGATCGCTTGTTAGAAATCGAAACAGCTAGCTTGAGTGGATTTGGAGTCGATCGGCTGTTCGGCTGCATGTGCGAGATCCTCTGCCACTCGCGCCGCGTAAGGCTTGATGATCGACCAGATTAACGGCGACAACCAGCCTTGCAGCGTTACCGAATAAGCGATACTGGTTCCCGAAACCATCGATTTCACTTCATATCGAATTCGTTCTTCGATGCCTGGAATCGCCATAATTCTGATGCTGAGCAACTCTCTCGGCTCAACTCGCTCCACAAAAATCCGAATTGGAAAGGGGCCAAGGCGCGTCACTGCTTCGTAAATCAATCCTGGTTTTGCCACCTGTCCACGCGGCACATTCGTTTTGGAGATTAACGGATGCCAAGAGACATCTGCCAAATCAATCACTTTCTTCCACAAATCATCTACAGAGGCTGAACTAATCGCTTGATAGGTTCGAGCCAGAGTGGATTGCACCCGTCGCCGCCTGCGATTAACCAATCTCCAAGGAAAGTTCAGCATCAATACGTCTCCTAAGTAAGGGAATCGGTTTGACCCGCACCCTGAATCCGGGGTGTTCGATCTTAGCTAGATTTGTGCTGCAATTGTCATCTTTCTTGAGACGGCTAACCAGATTACACCAGTCGTAACAGCACGTTATAAACATTTACGATCGTGCTTTTCCGCTCAGGATGCACCATCCTGGGCTTGACAGCCGAGCAAGTCACCTTCTAGCTGCCGTTTCGCGATAGTCTAAATGAACCGACTGGTTTCAGCAATTCTAATGCTTGAAGCTAGTCGGAAACTTTAAACTCCTCCACTGCATAGTAAGAAGACTCGTTCCAGGAATCGACGTTTATGACTGCCTTCTTTACCTCTAACCCCACCGAAACGACACAACCGCTTCCTCCCAGTGATTCTAGAGAGCGGGTCAGCCAATGGTTAAAATCTTTTCAAGATCAAGTTTGTGAAGGACTAGAAGCCGCAGACGGAGCATCGCAGTTTCGCGAAGATAGCTGGACAAGAGAAGAAGGCGGCGGCGGTCGATCGCGGGTGATTCGCGAAGGTCGAGTGTTTGAGCAAGGCGGTGTGAATTTCTCAGAAGTCTGGGGCAAGGATTTGCCACCTTCGATTTTGGTGCAGCGACCGGAAGCAGCAGGTCATAGTTTCTATGCGACTGGAACTTCGATGGTGCTGCATCCCCGCAACCCTTACATCCCAACGGTGCATTTAAACTACCGCTACTTTGAAGCAGGCCCTGTCTGGTGGTTTGGCGGTGGAATCGATTTAACGCCGTATTACCCGTTTGAAGAAGATGTGATTCATTTCCATCAAACCTTGAAGGAAGCGTGCGATCGTCATCATCCCGAATACTATCCCACGTTCAAACTTTGGTGCGACGAGTATTTCTATCTCAAGCACCGTAAAGAAACTCGTGGGGTGGGCGGCATCTTCTTTGATTACCAGGATACTCGCGGCGATTTGTATCCCATCTCTTATCCCGGATCTCAGAGTGATACCTCTGCGGCGCTGCGCAGTAAAGAAGTGGGAGCAGTACAAAATCGCACCTGGGAAGACTTATTTGCGTTTGTGCAATCCTGCGGTGATGCGTTCTTGCCTGCTTATCTGCCGATCGTGGAGCGTCGTCAAGATACTGAGTACGGCGATCGTCAGCGTCAGTTCCAGCTTTATCGGCGGGGGCGCTACGTGGAATTTAACCTGGTGTACGATCGCGGCACGATCTTTGGGCTGCAAACGAATGGGCGGACTGAATCGATTCTGATGTCGTTGCCGCCGTTGGTGCGTTGGGAGTATGGCTATGAGCCAGAAACAGGCAGTCCAGAGGCGCGGCTGTACGAGATTTTCCTAAAACCACAAGATTGGATCAATTGGTCAACAAACGGGGCACACTAAGCCCAATGGTGATGAACCATTGACATCCATTTGTTAAGCCTTGCACTTCGGGGGAAGCATTCAACAGACGCTTCCCTTTTTTGATCTTAAAATCTTAAGAAATCGTTATCTTCCTCTATCTTTGGGCATAATTTAGAGAGGTGATCACCAAAAGACTGCATGAGGCAAGTCATGGTTTACATGGAGCAGAAGACTTTCAATACCCCAGACGGCACGACGATCGTCGTGTTCAGTCCGAGCGGGCGGCTAGATATTACGACAGCATGGAAATTTCGCACCAAACTACAGGACTGCATTGCTAAACAGGGAAATCATGTTGTTGTGAATTTAGGGCAGGTGAATTTCATTGATAGCTCTGGCTTAACTTCATTAGTTGCAGGGATGCGGGATGCGGATAAGGCAAAAGGTAGCTTCAAGCTGTGTAATGTTCATCCGGAGGCGAAGCTGGTTTTTGAAGTGACGATGATGGATTCTGTTTTTGAGATTTTTGAGAGTGAGGAAGAGGCTTTATTAAGTAGTAAAGCGACTTTGCAAAATTCTGTTCCTCAAGGTTTAGCAAGTTAGCTTGAGAGCAGGACAACTGAAGAGTTTGTACCAGAAGCGATCGAAGTCAGGTTTCGATCGCTTTTTAATTGTTTAAGGCTGTTGTAACAAAATCTATCCCAGGATGCTTTGGGATGGCTAAAGCAAAGGCTTAAGGTATCCAAGGACGATCGAGGTGACTTATGGTAGATGCAATTTTGGCGCGATCAAAAGAACTGAAGCAATCGCTAACGGATTTTGTTTACGATGCGGAAGGGGAATTAGCAAAGGCTTTTGAAAAGTTTGTCGCAGAGAAGTTAGCGCAATCGCAGTCAAAAGAGAGTAAGCACCGGGATACGATCGTTGATATATTTTTGACTCACGGACAAGTTGGAACGAAAACCCCGTTAGAGCTATTCATTGAAAGCGAACCAGAATTGTCGGAGGACGATCGACAACTGATTCTGAACTGGAAGCGTAATTTTTCAGGACTGTTTGCCATTCAAGAAATCTTACCCGACGGCTTCAAACTGATGAATTGGCTAACCACAAAACTATACATTGTGAAGCCGAATGATTCAGAAACACTAGAAGCAATGTCGCGATTAAAGCTTGGGGAAATGCTCGTCACGCGAATTGCACCTGTTGAGGATTACTGGACAATCTTTAGTCCCTATGTGCAGTTAGGGAACTTAGGGAAACCCAAGTTAGCGGTTGCGATCGGTAACTTTAGACAGAGCTATAAATCTGATTTGTACGGGGATGCTCCAGAATTACTCGAAGAAGCCTGGAAATCGGTTGAGCGCTATCACCAAGATTTTCTCGATTTTTTCGGCACCGATCAGATGACGTTATCGGGTTATCATCTGGGTAAAAAGATTGCGGAATTTCAGGGCTTTCTCACCCAGCGTCGAATGGATGAAGCAGGACTTGATCCGAATAAATCCCTTGCAGAAATGGCGCAAGAAGCAGGCGTGAGCGATGAAGAACTCACCGAAATGGCGGAAGCAATGGGACTCGACGAAGAAGCGGCGGCAAAAATGATGCAAAACAAAGCAGCCGCAAAAATGGTGACACCCCAGATCGAGCTACCGCCGGATTTGAAAAAAGCAGAAGAAGTGACGATTCTGGCGCATCCACGCTGGGGACAAATGTTACTGACAACCTACACTCAGTTTGAAGCGCTGCTGAAAGCGGAAGATTGGCAGTCGGTCAAAGGTGCGGATAGATTAGTGCGGAAGTATCTAACAGATGCTGAAGTGAATCCGTTTGTGTGGCATCAACTTGCAGAACAGTATCCAACTCAATTGGAGACTGTGTTGAGATCGTTCCTCGATCGCCCAGATTTCAACCTGCAAACAGACCTTGACCCACTGTTGCAGGAGCATCATAAACCCCTAGAGCCAGAACTACCGGACATCGCCAGTGTGCCAATACATTTACACAATCTATTTCAAGAAGCTTTGGCAGAAGTGAGCAAGACGAAAGCCAAAGAAAAAGCGGATAAGAAGCCAACGAAAGGATTCAAGCGGAGTTAGACTGTGCGATCGAAACCGCGTTCACGATTGAACGATCGATTGTGGATTGGTGTTGCACTCATCTTTTATTCGTTTGTTGCGATCGGGATTGCAGAAGGTGGATTAGGTGTGATTCTGCCATCGATTCTCGAAACTTACAGTCTCACACCTGCAACAGTGACATTTTTGTTTATTAGTCAGGTGTCAGGGTATGCGATCGCAGCCACAGCTAGCAGTTTTCTAACCCATCGATTCGGTTTAGCAAAGACAATTCTGCTCGGCTTGCTCTTACTGACCAGTGCATTAAGCCTTTATGCTTCCACGACGCACTGGATTGTCATGATTGCAACAGGATCACTGTTAGGGTTTGGGATTGGATTGATTGATGCAGGCGGTAATACGTTTATTGCACATGAGCAACAGAATGCTAATTTGATGGGATTGCTTCATGCGTTTTATGGAATTGGCGCACTTTCGGGGCCTGCGATCGCAACCGCATTGCTCACGTTTGGCGTGCATTGGCGACAAATTTACGCTGTGATTGCAGGGATTGTGAGCGTGTCAATTGTAGGAATGCTTTGGGCAGTTCTACACCAATATTCCCCTTTACAGCAGCGCTTTACTGGTGAGACGACCGCTCGATCGAACTTTGCCGCCGCGCTCAGAAATCCGATCGTGATTGTTTCTGCATTGTTGTTATTAATCTATGTGGGAACTGAGGTCTCGATCGGGAACTGGGCCTATACTGTGCAACACGTCGGTCGAGGCATTTCGACACAGATTGCAGGATACAGCGTGTCGGGCTATTGGGTGGGGCTGACGATCGGGCGCTTGAGCTTTGGTCAATTGATGAATCGATTGGGTGCAAATCGCACGATCGTGTTTTCACTGCTATTGCTGATTGTGGGCTTGCTGATTTGGTGGCAAATACCGAGCACATGGTTTATTCTGCCCGTTTTAGGATTTGGGCTGGCAATCATCTTTCCCGCAATGATTTGGTTGACACCGCAACGAGTCGATCGAGCAATGGTTCCAACGGCGATCGGTTTACTTGCCAGTATGGGCAGTGTCGGAGCGGCGACGATTCCTACAGGAGTCGGTTGGGTTGCAAATCGAGCGGGGATTGGAATCATTCCTGCATTGATGTTGCCGTTAGCGATCGTCATGTTAGGTTTGCACAGTTGGCTAATGTCCCGTTTGGCTCAACGCTAACACCTTCCTAAAATCGCCTACGAGTTCATGTGAAACGGCATTTCCTGATTCAACCGTTGCACCGATTGATCGATTTGGCGTTTCTGCTCACAGGCTTGAGCGATCGCCGCAATCACCCGTGCTGTAGCCTGCTCTGGAGTTTCATCCGGCATGACCTGAATGTGAATATCCGCTTGGGCATAGCGCGATCGACGTTCATCCGCAAGCTGCGTTAATCGAGCCGTGAGATCCTGGTTCTGCAGCAAAGGTCGCGTTGTATCTTGGCTGAGTCGTTCCCGCAACTGTTCTATTGGAACATCGAGCCAGACAATTACCCCATGCTTCAGATAGCTCCAATTTTCCTGTGCCAGCACAATTCCGCCGCCTGTTGCCACGACTCGCCGCAACCGTGCTGAAACTTGCGCCAAGGTAGCCGTTTCGAGTTGGCGAAAAATTGCTTCTCCTGACTCGGCAAAAATCGCACTCACCGTCTGTCCGGTTGCCTGCTCAATAAACTGATCGACATCAAGAAACTCATAATCGAGCTGTTTTGCCAGCAGTTGTCCGATCGTGGTTTTGCCAACCCCCATCATGCCGATCAGAAACACACTCACCCCGTTTAGCATGACTATTCCTCCTCATCTAACTTTCGTACCGGGGGGCGAATCACACGGTAGTCTGCGTCCACGACATCCGGCTTTTTCGGTTCTGGTGCTTCGCGATAGGTGTAGGAATACGTCGAACCTGATCGCGTGGTCGAGGTGGGTTCCTGTCTGGTTTCAAAGTCTCGCTCTGATCGATTTTTGGGTTCAGTTGCCCAATCGTCGCTATCGTCGCTAAACCAATCGTCCGCATCAGGGGTGCGGGGTGCAGTGTTACGCGGCGTTTCCGTGTAGGCAAAGCCGGTCGATTGAGGTCGGGTGCCTTTGCGCTCAGAGCGCCGCGCCGTAAATCCAGTGAGTCCAAACAGCGCCGTAATAATCAGCGTTGTCGCAGCACCTAGCCCGATCGCACCGCCGATCCAGATGGGTAGCGGCAAACTAGGCGACGGAACCCCAAGGAATACAAGCGACATCGACACGCCCCAGTTCGAGAGCGCGAAGATTACACCAAACCCAACGATCGCACAGAGCAGAACAAAACGCAGAAGAGCCATAAGAAAACCCCCGGTTAAATTCACCCGATCGGGTACTTTACTTCAGCTTAGCGTATTGCCAGACCGTACAGAAACGCAACGTTACGACGAATGCTGAAACAATCAATTGTTGCAATTGATTAAATCTTTGATTTCTCAGTCTTTAGACAGTCGAGAGCTAAGAACAGAGACCAGTAGTGTGGCTCTATCTAAGGATTTGAACGATTCATAACTCCCGCTTCCCAGGACGTGAGCTTCAGCTTTAGTAATTTTTGAGCTTCAGTGTTTTAGCTTCGTAGCAATGCGAGGTCTGCATCTATAAATATTGATTGATAGTGAGGAATGACGAATGAAATTCGCTTCATTTACCTGTTTGGTGACGATCGCGGCAAGTTCTTTACTGCTTGCACCTTTGAGCGTTCGTGCGGCTGAACCTGAGATTGTTCCTGCAAATCCACAAATTCAAAATAGTTTAGATCAAGTTACTTCTGTCTCACAGCTTTCGGATGTGCGCCCGACAGATTGGGCATTTCAGGCACTCCAATCTCTAGTTGAGCGGTATGGTTGTATTGCAGGGTATCCCGATCGTACCTATCGCGGCAATCGAGCATTAACCCGCTTTGAGTTTGCAGCCGGATTGAATGCTTGTCTCAATCGAGTCAATGAACTGATTGCCGCTTCTACCGCTGATTTGGTCAAGAAAGAAGACCTTGCCACGCTCCAGAAACTCCAAGAACAATTTGCGGTAGAGCTGGCAACGATTCGCGGTCGCGTGGATGCCTTGGAAGCCCGCACAACAACTTTAGAACGCCAGCAATTTTCAACGACTACGAAGCTGCAAGGTGAAGCGATCTTCGCTGGTGTCAGCGTTTTGGGCGGTGATAATGCGGTGACGAGCACCAGGGCTGAACGCAATCCCACGCTATCTTATCGGGTGCGATTGAATCTCAACACAAGCTTTACAGGACGGGACTTACTCACGGCGCGGCTCCAAGCCAATAATGTGACACCGCTCGGCGAAACAACCCAAGACCCAACTAGCGTAACGGGTGTTCGTGGTTTGGGGGTGTTAGGCACGAATATGGGACGAGTTGAATTTGATGGGGATAGTGGTGGACAGGTTGGACTTGCACTCCTGCGCTATCGATTTCCATTGAGCGAGAATACTGATGCGTTTCTTGCAGGGACAGGAAACGGGTTTGTTGATTTGGATGCGTCGTCCCAGCTTAACCCTTATTTTGACGGTGGTTCTGTTTCTCTGTTTGGGTTACGGAATCCGATCTATAACTATTCGTTTGGTGCAGGATTTGGAATTCGGCACCGGATTGGGACGGCTGCCGAGGTTAATTTAGGGTATTTGGTTCCGAATGCTTCCGACCCAGCAAACAAACGCGGCTTGTTTAATGGTCAATATGGAGCCTTAGCACAAGTCATTCTCAATCTGAGTCCAAGTTCTCGCATTGGTTTTACCTACATCAATGCGTATGCTCCATTTGGTGCAGAGCTTCAACCTGATGATCCGTTTAACCTGAGTGCGACGGGTAGCAACTTGGCAAATAGTAACTTTGGTGCTCCGGTTAGTATTAATGCGTATGGGGTTTCTGGTGTCTTCCAAATCTCTCCAAACTTTGCGCTAGGGGGTTGGGTTGGTTATGCAAATCATAATTACATCGGTCGGGGTCGAGGAGATGTGTGGAACTGGGCGGTTAATCTAGCCTTTCCTGATTTGTTTAAGAAGGGTAATTTGGGCGGATTGTTGGTGGGGCAGGAGCCGAGATTAACGCGTAGTGATTTAGGATTTCGCGATCGCAACAACTCCTTACACTTAGAAGCGTTTTACCGGCATCGCATCAATGACAACATTTCGATTACTCCTGGAGTCATTTGGATCACGAATCCTGACTTCAATGAAGACAACGAAGATGTTGTGGTGGGTGTGATTCGGACAGTGTTCTCGTTCTAGCAAGTTGAAGGCTCTGAGCAGTTGAGAAACGGCTTTAGGGTCGCTAAGGTTATGGAATCAGTATGAACTTTTTCCTATGCCAAATCGTTTAATTCAAGCTCAGAGTCTTTATTTGCGGAAACATGCTTATAATCCGATCGAGTGGTGGGCATGGGGCGATGATGCGATCGAGCAAGCCCGCCGCGACAATAAGATTATCTTTTTATCAATTGGTTACTCTTCTTGTCACTGGTGTACGGTGATGGAGGGAGAAGCGTTTTCAGACCCGACGATCGCGCAGTATCTGAATGAAAACTATCTGCCGATTAAGGTCGATCGCGAGGAACGCCCCGATATTGATAGCATCTATATGCAGGCGCTTCAGATGATGACGGGGCAAGGGGGCTGGCCCTTAAACATCTTTCTGACACCGGATGATCTTGCACCGTTTTATGGTGGAACTTACTTTCCAGTTGATGCAAAGTACGGTAGGCCCGGATTTCTGCATGTGTTGCAGACTTTGCGGCGATTGTATGATGACGATCGTGCTCGATTGGATGCCGTAAAAGCTGAGATTTTGACGAACTTACAGAACTCGGTGCTGCTTCCAACTCAAACACTGAGTGAAGCATTGTTAAAAGAGGGGTTGGAGTACAGCACCGGAATTGTTTCAGCCCAGATGCCGGGAACGCGGTTTCCGATGATTCCCTATGCAGATGCGGCGCTTCATGCGGTGCGGTTTGGGTTTGAGCGATACAATGCTCGCGAAGCGACTACACGGCGCGGATTAGACCTTGCGCTCGGTGGCATTTTTGATCAGGTTGCGGGCGGTTTTCATCGCTACACGGTTGATCCGACTTGGACAGTTCCGCACTTTGAAAAGATGCTGTATGACAACGGGCAGATTGTTGAGTATCTTGCAAATCTTTGGGGATCGGGAGTACAAGAGCCAGCCTTTGAAAGAGCGATCGTCAAAACAGTCGAATGGCTCAAACGCGAGATGACTGCACCGGAAGGTTATTTTTATGCTGCACAAGACGCAGATAGTTTTGTCACTCCCGAAGATGCAGAACCCGAAGAAGGAGCATTCTATGTTTGGAGCTATGAGGAATTACAGCGATCGCTCTCTTCCGAAGAGTTAACTGCGCTTTCAGAACAATTCACGATCGAGCCTAGAGGCAACTTTGAAGGGAAAATCGTGCTTCAGCGTCAGCATCCCGGTCAGCTCTCGGACACTGTAGAGACTGCATTCGATAAGTTATTTGAACTGCGATATGGTGCTTGCATCGGTGAAACCTTTCCGCCTGCGCGAGACGCTGAAGAAGCGAAATCCATTGCGTGGTCAGGTCGAATTCCAGCCGTCACCGACACAAAAATGATTGTTGCTTGGAATAGCTTAATGATTTCGGGATTGGCGCGATCGTACGCAGTATTCCGCGATTTAGAAGCATTAGAATTAGCCACTCAAGCTGCAACATTCATCTTGCAGAATCAATGGATCAACGATCGCTTTCATCGAATTAACTACAATGGCTCAGTTGAGGTTCTCGCACAGTCCGAAGATTTCGCATTATTCATCAAAGCATTGTTAGATTTGCATCAAGTCACCCGGAGCATTCAATCCGAAGCGCCGGAAAATCAAATTGATTGGTTAGCTGAAGCCATTCGGATTCAAGCGGAGTTTGATCAGTATCTTTGGAGCGATGGATTAAGTGGTTATTACAACACTGCTAAAGATGCCAGTCGAGACTTACTGATTCGAGAAAGAAACTATGTAGACAACGCCACACCTTCTGCAAATGGAATTGCGATCGCGAACTTAGTCCGCTTGTCTCTGCTAACTGAGAATTTAGATTACTTCGATCGTGCCGAACAAACGTTACAAGCTTTTGCCAGTGTGATGGAACAATCGCCCTCGGCTTGTCCGACCTTGTTTACTGCACTCGATTGGTTCCGCAATCAAACCTTAATTCGGAGTACAGCCGATCGAATTGCAACACTAGAAACACAGTATCTCCCAACAACCGCATTTAGGGTGATGGAGACATTGCCGGAAGATGCGATCGCGCTTGTCTGCCAAGGTTTAAGCTGCAAAGAACCTGCCCGAACTCAGGAACAATTCATTCAGCAAATCCAGCAAAGCCAGAATAGATACGCTACCGGATTGGGATAAAGGGAAAGACAGTTTTGATGAATCTTCGCAGGCGCAGAAGTCCGATCGTTCTTCTCACTTGCGGCGAAACTTGATCACGCGGATTTACAGGCTGACCTTCTTGAAGTTGAGCTTGCAGCGCGGCATATTCCGCAGCATTTAACGGCTTGTTATCAATCGGCGATCGAGCTTCTGTAATGATTTCTGTCCGTGCTACTTCTTCGGGTTGGTCTTCCGGGGGTGGAAGCGCCATTGCAGGTGCAGCAACAGTCAGCGCTAGAAAAGCAATAAACGGAGATTTCCAAGTCATGATGTTTGATAGAACGTGAGTGCAGTGTTACCGTATCGTTTTTGACGAACAATCGTTAAAGGAGTGTCAAAGGTAGCACCCGGACGATGTTCGACTGCCAGTTCACCGTCTTGAGCAAGTAGGTTGAGTGTTGCGATCGCATTCAATACCGGAACATACAATTCACTATCGTAGGGCGGATCGAAATAGATGCGATCGAACTGTTGTCCAGATAGATTCGCTAATCGCTTGACCACATCCCCACGCGACACTTGATAAGACTGCTCGGATTGAGCCACTTGTTTCCAATTTTGCTCAATAATTCGACAAGCAGGCGCAGATTGTTCGATACCAATCACCAATGAAGCGCCTCGACACAAAGCCTCGGCTCCCATCGATCCACTTCCTGTACAAAGATCTAGCCAGCGACATCCCTCGATCGACCCTTGCCAAATATTAAACACGGCTTCGCGCACTCTTGCTAAAGTCGGGCGAGTGTCTTGACCTGGAAGTGTTTTTATAGGTCGATTGCCGTAAATTCTCAGGCTCATACAGCGATCCTAAATGAGTGATGAACTTCTGCTTGCCCTCATCCCCAACCCTTCTCCCCCAGGGAGAAGGGTTGGGGATGAGGGCTGAAATGCCCATGCTTTCACGAATCAAGATTGCTATAGCTTTAATAGCTGACGTTGATTCACCAACTGCACGAAATTCGATAAAAGCTGTAATCCAGCCGTGGAGGATTTCTCTGGATGAAACTGAACAGCCATGAGATTCTCACGAGCGATCGCGGCTGTAACCGTTTGTGTTCCATGTGTAATTGTTGCGGCACGAACGCTTGGATCACTCGGTTCAACATAGTAAGAATGCACAAAATACACCCAAGGAGCTGCGCCTAAGTTCTGCCACAGAGAACAATCCGGTTGTGTGAATTGAAGCTGGTTCCAGCCCATGTGCGGAATGGTTAATCCAGGTTCCGGCTTGAAGCGTTTAACAGTTCCAGGAACAATGCCTAATCCGGGTTCTTTGCCTTCTTCGCTCGATTCAAAGAGAATTTGCAATCCTAAACAAATGCCTAAAAAGGGTTTACCACTGTCGATCGCATCTTTGATCGGTTGCACTAAATCCCGCGATCGCAAGTGCTGAACGGCTGGATCGAATGAACCCACACCGGGAAGCACCACCGCATCGGCTTGCTCAATTTCTTTGGCAGAATCCGTGATGAGCGTGGCTGCGCCTGCGTTGTCTAATCCTTTACAAGCAGAGTGCAAATTCCCCATGTCATAATCGACAACAGCGATCGTCGGCATCTTTCAATCCTCTAGTCTGGTATCTAAATTCTAGATGAAAATCTTATTGACTTCGTTTACAACTTGGATGGAGCATCAACGATCGAATGCTTCCGATGATTTGATTCAAGCCATCTTAGATCGAGAGCGCTTTCACCCAAATTGCCATTTTCTTAGACAGCTTCCGGTTGATTTTGAGCTTGCACCGAAGCAAACGATCGCGAAAATTAATGAGATTCAACCTGACGTTACGATCTGTTGTGGAATGGCAGAATCTCGACAGTGTTTATCGCTTGAATCAAATGGAAAGTTTCAGAGTGAAATTCTACGATCGCGACTTGATCTAAAGCACTTGATGGAATCAACGATCGCCACCGAAATCAGTCATGATGCTGGAAATTTTGTCTGTAATTATCTGTATTACTGTGTTCTCAAACATTTAGAAAGCCTAAATCGACACTGTATCTTCATTCATGTGCCAGTTTTAACCACTGAGAATACAGAAATTATTGTTCAGGATTTTTTGAACATTCTCGATCGAATTTGCATCCAATAATCCATAACAAAATACGAAAAAATTGCACGATCGCGCCCAACAAGTGCGATGGTATTTGACTGAGCATTCTTAGGTGAACTATGCGACGCGCTTGGATTCTTGGATTGTTGATAGCTGTGTTAACGATCGCACCTTCGGCTTTCTCCCAGCCAAAATTAACCGACATTCAAAATCATTGGGCGCGATCGTGCGTTGAATCTCTGTCGCAAAAATCAATCATTCGTGGATTTCCGAACAATCAGTTCCGACCGGACGATCCAGTGACTCGATCGCAGTTTGCTGCAATGGTCGTGAATGCTTTTCCAGACCAAATGAGTGCTCCCACCCGCGCACCGATTCAATTCCGAGATGTACCCGCAAATTTCTGGGCGCAAGATGCCATTCAAAAAGCGTATCGATCGAACTTTTTCTCCGGCTTTGAAGACGGAACCTTTCGACCCAATCTAGAAATTCCTAGAGTACAAGCCTTAACCGCACTAGCCAACGGATTAAAGCTTAAGCCGACCAATGAAATCGAGCTAACAAACAAAACATTTGCCGATCTTCGGGATATTCCGAACTATGCGAAAAGCGCGATCGCAGCCACAACCGAGCGCAAGATCGCAGTCAACTTTCCCAATGTTCAACGCCTCAACCCCAATCGAACTGCAACCCGTGGCGAAATTGCAGCGTTCCTCTGCCAAGCTCGATCCGACACCAAAGGCTTGATCAGCGATCGCTATCTTCCCAACCCTGAACGACAAGCAAGAGAAATTCGCGGCGTTTGGTTAACCAACATTGATAGTGATGTGTTGTTCGATCAGAGTAAGTTGAGCAATGCAGTCAACGAACTTGCGCGATTGAACTTCAACACACTCTATCCAACCGTTTGGAACTGGGGTTATACGCTTTATCCAAGCCAAGTGATGAAGCGAGATGTTGGACTTGCGATCGACCCGCGCCCAGTTGCCGCAGGATTGCAAAACCGGGACATGCTCAAAGAAATGATCACCGAAGCGCACCAGAAAGGAATGGCTGTCATTCCCTGGTTTGAGTTCGGATTCATGGCTCCTAAAGATTCGGAGTTGGCGCAAAAACATCGCGACTGGTGGACACAAAAGCGCGACGGCTCAACCGATTACGAATCCGCAGCGCTCGATCGTGTTCAGATTCCTGTTTGGTTTAATCCCTTTAAACCAGAAGTTCAACAATTCATTCTCAATCTCGTTACCGAAGTTGTTGATAACTACGATGTCGATGGCATTCAGTTTGATGATCACTTTGGCTTACCCGTTGCATTCGGCTATGACGATTACACTGTGAATCTCTACAAGCAAGAACACAACGGAAAAGCTCCACCTGACAATGCTAAAGATCCAGAATGGTCGAGATGGCGATCGGACAAACTCCAAGCTTTCCTAGCGAAACTGTTTCAAACCGTCAAAGCCCGAAAAAACAAGGTTCTGATCTCGCTTTCACCGCTCGATCTGCCTTACGCCTACGAGAACTTTCTAGTCGATTGGGACAAGTGGCGACAAGCAGGACTAATCGAAGAAGTGATCCCGCAAATCTATTTTCAGGGGCAGAAATTCGACGATCGCATCAATCCCAACACTTGGAAGACCTTACGTGCTGCCCGTGATCACATTCCAACCGCAATCGGGATCTTAAGCGGATTGTCCAGCACCCCACGCCCGATCGACGAACTCCAACGACAAGTCAAAGCCGTTCGAGATCAAGGCTATGCAGGAATGTCGTTCTTCTTCTACGAAACGCTTTGGAACAAATCGCCTGAACCGATCGATCAACGAAAATCAGGCTGGCAGAGCATATTCAAGCAGAAAGTTCAGCGAGTGAGTCTCGTTAATCCCTAACTTCATCCCAATTACTCGATACGACAAACTCCGCCTCAGTTCAAAGTCCCCCACTCGTGGGGGATTTAGGGGGCAGAAGCCGATCGCAACGAAGCCAACACCCAGCGAACTAACCTTTCTTCAATGCCGCTTACTTCTCGTAATCCGTTTTCTTAAAAAACTCCCGCAGATCGCTGAAAAACTTCTCTCGATCGCTCTCCTGATACGCCGCTCTCACCCGATTCCAGCCATCCTCTTGCTGCCCAAGCAAATACTTATCCGCCAAATAAGCCGCCAAAATTCCTTTGACCTCAGCGTCTTTCTCGGTTCTCACTTGCTGATAACCCTGCCACAGTTTGTAAGCATCGCTGTAAATCAGCTTCGGATATTGCCGCGTCACATCGATCATTTTTCCATTGTCAAACCGCCAAATCTGAACTGGAAACGCCGAAGCCGCATAGCTCGTAAACGCATAAGCAAAACGATCGTCCGCACTATAAAATTCCGTTTTGCCATCGCGATCGAGATCCCGCAGTTGATAGCCCAAATTGCCCCAATAGGCTTGCGATTCCACATACTGCTTCTGAGCAGAATCGTACTGATAAATCAATGAATACTCACAGCAATGCGCCCCACCTGTATACATATCTGCAATCACTTCGGGGTCTTTATCACCATTCAAATCCCGAACAACAAACCCACGATCGCGCTCATTCATCCCAAACGAAACCATCGGACGATCGTACTCAGAAATCTTTGGCGCTTGATCAAATACAGTCTGTCCCGATCGCTGAATCTTCAATCGCACATTCTTGACTTGGGGAAAGCCATCGGTTGAAGTCTGTTCATATGACAATTCAGCTTTCACCTCTCCTTGCTGTACTGTCTTTGTCAATACTTCCGCTCGAACTGGCAACCCCACAAATCCCAACACTCCCAAACCCACTAAAGCAATCGCCCGAATGCTCATCATCGCAGTATTCCATCACTGCGTTTAACTACGCTTCAAGAGTGAGGAATTACGAAATCCTGTCGCTCCCGCTTCGGACGAAGTTTCCAGTAGTCTGACAATGAAAAATGAACAGGTTTCAGCAACGCATAAAGCACTGTGAGAATGATGAATGTTAACACCATTGTCATCAATGGTTCCTTTGCAAACATCGCATCAAATACGCTATCGACAACATCATTCCAATTCGTCAGCAGGTTCCAGCTATTAAACCGCAGAAATCGTCCTAGATAAATCCCGATCGCGCTCAGCAAATGAATCGATAGTTCAACCGGAAAAATATATCGTCTCAGTCCTCGCTGCTTCAGGTAGTGCCCCACATTCAGCAGCGACATCACATACGCCTCGAACCCCGCGAAAAGAAACAAAAAGAAAAGCGGCACATAAACCAGTGCAACCGTCCAGATCGACGAACCCGCCCGCACCCATCTGACAAAATGAATAATATCCGTGAGAATATAAGGCGCGTTCGGCAGAAAGGCAATGAACACCGCAACCCCAAACCACCACAGGGGAGAGCGATGCCGACGCTCGATCGCGCCACCCGGCAAAGTTAGGGTCGAATTGCCAACTTGCACCTGCCGAAATAACCATACACTCAGGACTAGCGGAATGACGGCAAGAAACAGATTCCAGCCCATCCAATCGACGTTGTGATAGAGCGTATGCAGCGCTTGGGCGACAAGAGACTTAAGCGGCAAGTCCAGCATCTTAGACACTCCTCTAAAAAATACTTTCCTGCAATCTACTCAGCCCGTTTGTCGATCGTATGACAATGCCGTCTAAAAAAAGTTGCCCTAGAAAATACTTTCCAGGGCAGGGTACGAGTAACACAATGAAATTAGAGGTTCAGCTGATTGCCGCGACGATATTGCGTGTAAGCAGCAACAAACAGACCCGCCAAGGTAACGGGCACAAGTCCCAATACAATACCCAGCAAAATTGGCTCAACCATGTTTGAATCTCCTCGGTTCGTAAGATTTTGAAACTTAAATCATGAAGGTCTCGTTATCTATTATCTTAGCCGTTCTTGTCCGCTCCACATAGAGCAACCCTTGTACATCAACCGAATCACAAGATTTTTTTGGCAAGATTACAGAATTTGCTGCGGCAGGAGGAGCTGAAATTTGTTAAAGTCTGTTTAGTATATGAGTGAACAAATTTTACAGTCCTTTTATAGAATCCTCTTTTGAACCAGCAGCTTGTCAAATCTGAAGGGTCGCCCCAAAAATTACTCACGATCGCGCTCGTCGTGTGTTTTGCGATCGTGCTGTCGCTTCTGGGTGCAAACCAACTTCATCGGACTGATCCCTATGTGCAGGAAGTTCTCTCGATTCCAGGGGATGCCATCCAGGGTCATGCCATCTTTCAAATTAACTGTGCAGGTTGTCACGGAATCATGGCAGATGGCAAAGTGGGGCCGAGTTTGAAAAATGTCTCTAGTCGCAAGTCGCGTACTCGCTTGATAGAGCAGGTGATCAGCGGACAAACGCCTCCAATGCCCAAGTTCCAGCCCAGTCCCCAAGAGATGGCAGACCTGCTGGAATATCTAGAAAGTTTATGACCCGATCCTGATTCTGCGTGCCTCGGCATCAATTCGGCTGCGGACGGCTAAGCTAGCAATTCCGTTTACTCTCAAGCCGTAACGAGACTGAAATTGTTCAACTGCGGCACGAGTCGCAGCATCGTAATATTGAGCGATCGCAAAGTTACTTCTCAAAATCAGCTTCAGATTGTTGCGTAGATTTCGCATGACTCTAGACAACTGCTCTTCAGTGTCGCGATTAATCGCACCCGTTTCAGAAAGCCCATACAGTCTCTGAAGATCCCGGATTGCCCGCACCGTTGCGGGATCACTGAGCGGTGCTTGCGGATTAATGTCATACCCAAACCCAGCCAAAATTGCTTTGATTTGAGGCTCAGTGTAGATGCTCAACTGCGATCGTTCAGCAGGAATCGTAGGAGTCGTAGGTGTTGAGGGAGTGGTCGGAGGGGTGAGAGGATCTTCATCGTTGAGAATGGCATTTAATCGCCGCCGTGTTTCTAGCGTTGCAGTTCCCGTGATAGGTAAGCGATTTTGCTCCTGAAATTGTTTGACTGCTGCTTCAGTTTGCCTGCCGTAGAACTGACTTCCCGGAAGTTGGGGAGAGGGTTTTACAGCACGATTTAAGCCAGATTGCAGCGATCGCACAATCTCCGCTGCTTTGTCTTGCGTGGGATTGTTTAACGTTCCATCCACAGGTAAAGCGTATTGAACTTGAAAGTCTCGAATCGCCTGCTGAACCCGTGGATCAGTGATCGGAGCATCCAACTGCACCGCATAGCCCAGTCCATTCAGCACAGAGATAAATTGTGCTGGGGAATAGTCTTGCGATCGGGCTGCATTCGCGGCTTGAGCATAGGTGACGATCGCGACACTTCCACAAACCACACCGGAAATTAACCTTGCGTTCCACATATCCAATTTATGATTTTTTCTGAGCAAATTATCGCGCGTTCTGCGGTGTTGCGCTGCATTTGCTAGAAGGGATTAATTGAGAAACGAACACTTTTTCCCACTTTATGACTTATTCGCTTCGCATTGCTGATCTTCCAGAGAGTGAACGTCCGCGCGAACGTCTGATCGCCCAAGGTGCAAGAACACTTTCAACGGCAGAGCTTTTAGCTATCTTGCTCAGCACGGGTTCAGGAAAGCTCTCAGCCGTTGGATTGGGGCAGTACATCCTCAAGGAACTAAGTCAGCATGAGCGCGATCCTCTGAGTGCGCTGCGTGAGGTGAGCATTGCAGAACTGACCAAAGTTCCAGGAGTGGGAACGGCAAAGGCGACGACAATTTTAGCGGCGATCGAGCTTGGCAAACGAGTGTATCAATCCCGCCCACCGGAAAAAACTGTGATTGATGATCCAAATGTTGCTGCTGCTGCGCTCAGTCACGAATTGATGTGGCAAACCACAGAGCGATTTGCAGTTTTGATTCTAGACGTAAAAAACCGGCTGATTGCAACGCAGGTAATTACGATCGGCACTGCAACCGAGACGTTAGCCCACCCCCGCGAAATTTTTCGAGAAGTGATTCGGCAAGGAGGAACGCGAGCGATCGTCGCGCATAATCATCCATCTGGAAACACTGAACCTAGTACCGAAGACATCGCCCTAACCCGTCAATTATTCGAAGGCGCTCGATTCCTTGGCATCCCGATTTTAGATCACCTAATTTTAGGTAATGGCACACACTTAAGTTTGAGGCAAACCACTGCACTCTGGAATGAAGTTCCACAAGGCATATAAACCGTGTATACACAGCTTTTGCATACACGGTTCCCCTCTACCTACAAAACGCCAGCGTTACTAAGTCCAAGAATCACACCTGCACCAATCACATGACCTAAGCTCATTGTTCCAAGCAGTTCGGGAAATCCAAAGCCTTCAAATAAGGCGGGTGACTCTAACGGTAATTTCGGACCCACGCCGCGATTTTTGATCGCAAAGCGTCCGATCGCAACCGAAAACAAACAGCACAGCGTCATGACCAAGCCAACCGCAGGTGTCCATTCGACGGTTCGGGGCATTGTGGCAAGTAGTGTTGAGTAAAGCAACGTTTTTCTCCTGAATCTTGCTAAATCGAAACAATTCACAAGATCCATAGATACCTGTTCGCTGAATTCTCTGATCAAGATTGTTGAAAGAGTTAACGATCGACGACCGGAGCCTCAACGATTCCCTTCGCCTCTAACTCTGCCGCAACCCGCAGCACTAGCGCTTCTTGATATGGAGCCGCGATGATTTGGACACCGATCGGGAGTCCCGATCGCTTGACCGGAACCGAAACGATCGGCAACCCAATAAACGACAACGGCTGAGTAAACATCCCCAAATTCGGACGCACTAACATTTCCTGCCCGTCTAAGGTCATCGTTTGCTGCCCGATGCGGGGTGCAACACAGGGAGTCGCCGGAGCCAAAATAATATCCACTTCTTGAAAAATTTCGCGAACTTGATCGCGAAACCACTGCCGAAATCGCTGCGCTTGTACGTACCAGTGTCCCGGCACTAATGCCCCTGCAAGCAGCCGATCGCGCACGGCAAAATCAAAATCCTGCGATCGGGTGCGTAGCTCCTCAAAATGTAAATTTGCTCCTTCCGTTGCCGTAATCACAAAGGCTGCGGCTCGCGCTTGCCCTGGTGCGGGTAAGGTTATACGACGAGTCACGCCTAGCGCTTGTGCAACTTGTTCGACAGCAGCAAACACCTCTGGTTCGCCGCCTCTGGCAAAATAGTCATCCGCGATCGCAATCCTCAATCCCTCACTACCTTTAGAAAGCTCCGGCAAGCAGAACTCCGGCGATCGCGCTGTACAAACCGGATCGCTCGGATCATGCCCCTGCATCACGTCAAACAAGAGGGCAAGATCTCGCACTGATCGGGCAAACGGGCCGACATGATCCAAGCTGCCCACAAACGGATAGGCTCCCGCTCTCGATAGCCGTCCATACGTTGGTTTCAGCCCAAAGATGCCACAAAACGACGCAGGAACCCGGATCGAACCGTTCGTATCAGACCCCAAGCTAAAGGGGACTAATCCGGCGGCGATCGCGGCGGCTGATCCTCCTGATGATCCGCCTGCGCTACGACCAAGATCGTGCGGATTGCGAGTTGCTCCGTAATGCGCGTTCTCGGTGGTGAAGCCGTAGGCAAATTCATCCATGTTGAGCGCTCCAACCAAGACGGCTCCCGCTTCCTTCAAGCGTTTGATTAACGCAGCATCTTGAGTGGCTGGAGGTTTCTCTGCATTAATTTTCGAGCCTGCGAAAGTTGGAATTCCGGCGACATCGAACAGATCTTTCACCGCAAAAGGAACACCTGCTAACGCACCTGGATCTTCTCCTGCGGCAATTTTTTGATCGATGCGATCGGCAGCTTCTAGCGCCGACTCGGATAAAACCGTCGTGAAGCAGTTGTAAGTTTGGTTGTGTTCTGCAATTTGAGCAAGGGCGGCGGCTGTCACCGATTTAGCGGCGACTTCTCGGTTGCGGACGACGATCGCGGTTTGAGTCGCGTCAGGAATGTTCATGGTTCAAATACCGGGGCGGCTTCGATTTCTTCGGGTAACGGAAACTCTAGCACCAACTGCGCGACCGTGTGAATGCGTTCCATATTGGCAACCACGCTCTCACGGTACTCCGCTGGAATCGGCAAACCAACCGCTTCAGCCATGATTTCGACAAATTCGTTTGCGTTGTTCATTTACTGACTCTCGATATACGCTCTCCAACCACCGTACTGCGTGATTTCGACCTGACCTTCGCACAAAAACGGCTCACCCAAAACTCCTAAAACCTCTGTACCGTCTGCGAGCCGAACTTTTCCAATACACAATCCAGGTGGCTCTTGCACCAATAAAGCTGCTAATCCACTTGCCGGAACCGCCCACACTTCAACCACGATCGCAACTCCGCCTTCTTTCACTTTCAGCATCGCCGGATGACGATCGTGAATCGACCAAATCCGATAGCTCGGTTCCGTCTGATCCTCACGCAAAAACTGGGCATTAAGCGCCAATAAATTCTGATTCAGTTCTAAGCCGCGCATCAATGTTCCATTGACCGCCAACTGTACCGCGCCTTCCATAAAGTCATAACTAAGCTTGTCTCAAATAGTGTACAAGCGCATGTAACCCCAAACGGTAGCTATCGGCTCCAAATCCACAGATCTGTCCGATCGCAACGGGCGCAATATAAGAATGATGCCGAAATTCTTCCCGCTTATGAATATTGCTCAGGTGGATCTCAACCGTCGGAAGATCGACCGCAGCGATCGCATCCCGAATTGCCACGCTCGTATGAGTATACGCACCTGGATTGATTAAAATTCCTTGGTGTTCTCCGAGTGCCGCTTGAATCGCGTCCACTAGAACACCTTCATGATTCGATTGCAGCGCTGTAAGTTCAACCTGGAGCGATCGCGCTTCTTGCTTCAGGCGCTGATTAATTTCTTCCAGCGTAACCACACCGTAAACCCCAGGCTCTCTTTTACCCAGGAGATTAAGGTTTGGTCCGTGGAGGACCAAAATACTGCTCAAGCTGTTTACCCCGTCATGGGTGTAGGACTAACGGTGGCGATCGCGCACTGGAACTGGAATGGGAATAAGTTCCGCTTCTGGCTCTTCATCAGGACCCATCAGAGTCTCGATCACACGTCGCGCCCATTCTTTGAGCTTTTCCAATACCTTTTCAATATAATCCATCGGTCAGACGGCTCCTTTGATTGGGTTTAAGGGTACTAAAGTCAGAAGTACCTAAGCACTCTCTGATTTTAGCAAGGAGTTTTTCCAAACCATGACTCCCAAGTTAGGAGATCAGTATTCATTCATCATACCGAAAGATAGATTAAAATCAAGCGGCAAAGCTTAAGCGCCGCTTAATAGTATCCGTCGAAGCTGGTCGAGCGCACTGCAAGCACTGACTTGACGCACCCAATCACGTCCACGATCGCCAAACAGATAGCGCTGACTGGTTGCGCCTTCTGAGTTCGCTAAGCCAATATAGACCAGTCCAACGGGTTTTTCGTCGCTGCCGCCTCCGGGCCCAGCCACCCCTGTAATGCTAATTCCCCAGGTTGTTTCCAAACGCGATCGCACTCCGGCTGCCATTTGTTCTGCCACGATCGCGCTCACCGCTCCTTGAGTAGCGATCGCCTTTGGGTCAACGCCTAAAAGCCGTTCTTTGACTGAATTATCGTAGGAAACCACACCGCCCCAAAAGTAAGCAGAACTTCCAGAAACGCGGGTGAGCATTTGCCCTAAACCGCCTCCAGTACAAGATTCGGCGACGCTCAGAGTCGCTTGTCGCTCTTTTAGAAGTTCACCCACCACTGATGCCAGCGACTCTTCATCGGCTCCGTAACAATCAATGTCTGCAATCTGCCGCAGTTGCTGTTCAACAGGCGCAATTAACTCTTGAGCCACTTGCTCTGAGGCTGATTTGGCTGAAATTCGGAGCTTAACTTCGCCGTAGTTGGCGTAAGGTGCAACGGTCGGATTCTGCAAATCGAAAAATGTACCAACTTTCTCAGCCAGAGCTGATTCTGAAATTCCCCAAAAGCGCAAAGTGCGGCTGACAATAATTTCTTTTCCACAGCCTTGCTGTCTGAGATACGGAACTGCAATTTCATGCCACATCCGCTTCATTTCAGTAGGCACACCCGGAAAAGTAAGGATCGTTAGATGCGATCGCGGCTGCCAAATCATACCGGGAGCGCTCCCGATCGGGTTGTGCAAAATTTCCGCACCTTCGGGAATCAGCGCTTGCTTGCGGTTGTTGTCGGTCATCATGCGACCACGCTGAGCGAATTTTGCGGCAATGTCTTCAACAATCTCGGCTTTTTCAATCAGCGGCGTTGAGAAGAAGTCTGCGATCGTTTCGGTCGTCAAATCGTCCGGGGTGGGACCTAATCCCCCTGTGAACACTAGCAAATTGGCACGATCGCTGGCAATTTGAATCGCTTGCTTTAAGCGCTCCGGGTTATCCCCAACCACCGTTTGAAAATAATGAGGAATTCCGAGTTCAGCGAACTGTTGAGCGAGAAACTGAGCGTTTGAGTTGAGAATATTCCCTAACAGCAGTTCGGTGCCAACGCTGATAATTTCTGCATTCATCTTGCTGTCCGCCACACTTGCCAACTGGTTACGCTCAAGATGATGGTCGCGGCGATCGCATATCCAACTCCGCTCGGCATCCCGGAGACTGCCATCGCCAAACTTCCTGCCCATAGAGTCAGCGAATAGATAAACAGCACGGCTAAACGCTGAGACAATCCAGCTTTCAGCAATCGGTGATGCAGGTGACGTTTATCGGCAACAAACGGGGATTTACCGCGACGAATGCGATCTAAAATTACGGCGGACATATCCAAAATGGGCACTGCCAAAATCACATACGGAAGCAGCACGGCAACGGTAGTGACGCTCTTCACCAAGCCAATCACACCCACCCCCGCCAGCATAAAGCCGATAAAATACGCACCTCCATCACCCATGAAGATCTGAGCCGGATTGAAGTTGTAGCGCAAAAATCCGAAGGTCGCTCCTGCAAGTGCTGCCGCAAACAGCGCTGCTTGGGGCTGCTGCATAAATAAGCAAGTCCAGAACATTACAAAGGCGGCGATTCCTGAAACGCCTGCTGCGAGTCCATCGAGTCCATCAATCCAGTTAATCGCATTTGCCATGCCGACGAGCCAGATGACGGTAATTGGCAAACTTGCCCATTCTGGAAGTGAAACCAGCCCTGCGATCGGATTGGTTAAGAAATCAATCTGCACCCCCGACTCCCAAGCTAATCCCGCAACTACAACCTGCAAAATCAACCGAGTTTTGGGAGACAGATTGAACAAATCATCCGCCAGCCCAATCAAAAAGAAGGCAATCCCGCCGATCGCCAAGCCCCAAACCTCTGATTCTTTCGTCGGTTTGAGCAGTCCAAAGCCACCTATCCACCAAACGATTAATAGAGCAATCACCACTCCCAGAAACATCGCCACGCCGCCGAGACGAACCATCGGTCGTTGATGAACTTTGCGGTGATTTGGCTGATCTACCAATCCTACGCGCTTACCAAAACGGTTAATGATTGGGGTTGCAACAAGAACAACCAGGAATGAAATCAGAAATGCGGCAAAAAACGGCATTAGAAATCGCAGGTAGGAAGGACAAAAGCTTCAGGCAGAGTTTACTACAGATTCGAGAATCCTTAGCAAAGAATTATGAACTATATTTTCTGTTTCATTCAGAAATTTATTGTCAAAATCATCATCTGTCTGAAGTTAGTTCTATGTCATTCCCAAAAATAAAGGCATCCACTGATGGATGCCCTTACAGCAATAGTCTGTGCCTTGAAAACGAATCAGGGAAATTACCGAGGCTTTACACTAACGCCGGAACTTGAGCACTGAGATGGGGGTAAAGCGGGAAGCGATCGCATAGTGCGGCAACGCGACGACGACAATCTTGAGCAACGCTCTCGTCTTCAGGGCTAAGTAAGCGATCGGCGATGATATTCGCAATCTCCGTGAATTCTGCTGTACCCATGCCGCGTGTGGTCATCGCGGGCGAACCCAGTCTCAGACCGCTCGTGACAAACGGAGAAGCGGGATCAAAGGGAACGGTGTTCTTGTTCGCGGTAATGTTCACGCCACTGACGAGCTGATCTGCCACTTTTCCGGTCATGTTGATCGATCGCAAATCCACTAGCATCAAATGGTTGTCAGTACCATCAGAAACTAGCTTAAAGCCGCGATTTTGAAGCTGAGTTGCCATTGCTCTTGCGTTCTCAATCACTTGACCTGAATAGGTCTTAAATTCCGGCTTCAGTGCTTCTCCAAAGGCGGCTGCTTTACCCGCAATCACATGCTCCAAGGGGCCGCCTTGGCTACCGGGGAAGACCGCTTTATCTAACTGCTTACCGAGTTCGGCATCGCGGGTGAGAATCAATCCACCTCTAGGCCCGCGTAGGGTTTTATGCGTGGTGGTCGTGACGACATCACAGTAGGGGATTGGACTCGGATGATGTCCCGTTGCGACTAATCCTGCAATATGAGCGATGTCGGCTAACAAGTAGGCTCCGACTTCATCGGCGATCGCTCTAAATTTCTCGAACTCGATCACACGCGGATACGCTGAATAGCCGCAAATCAGCAGTTTCGGGCGATGTTCCAGTGCCAGTTCTCGAATTTGGTCATAGTCTAAGCGCTCGGTGGTTTGACTCACGCCGTAATGTTTAACGTTAAACCACTTACCAGAGACATTTACAGGCGATCCGTGGGTCAGGTGTCCACCGTGCGACAAATCCATGCCCATGATCGTGTCTCCGGGCTGGAGTAGCGTCAGAAACACGGCAAAGTTTGCTTGTGCGCCGGAGTGGGGCTGCACGTTTGCGTGTGCGGCTCCGAACAGTTCTTTTGCCCGATCGATTGCGAGTTGTTCAGCGCGATCGACAAATTCACAGCCACCGTAATAGCGTTTTGAAGGGAGACCTTCGGCGTACTTATTGGTCAAGACTGATCCTTGAGCCTCCATCACCGCAGGAGAGGTGAAGTTTTCGCTGGCAATCAGTTCTAGGTGATCTCGCTGGCGTTGCAGTTCTTGTTGCAGCATTTCAGCAAGAGCGGGATCGGACTGAGCAAGAAAATTTGAATGCGTCACAGTGCTTGTTCCTTTAATTCGTCGATCGGAGTTTCGTAATTTTCAGTCGTGCGATTGAGCTAAAGACGGAACCGCATGGCTAGGGTAGGGCAATCTGAGACGACTCAATCACGAATTACGAATGGGGTATCCGGGATTTTTGATCATAACGCTGTTCGATCGAGACTTTGATTGAATCTCTGGATTTTTGGAGAAACTTTGAATTCCGACGCAGAGCCGAGGAAAAAAACCTAAAGCGATTATATGTATTCGATAAAGTGCTTCAGCAGATTCGATCGAGGGGTGAACGATGAAACCGACTCAAGGTATACTCCCTCTCGTATTGAGAGATTGAAAAACCTATGGTAGCGGTTGCAATTCTGGCGGCAGGTCGTGGAACGCGGATGAAATCGGATTTACCCAAGGTGTTGCACCGCTTGGGAAGTCGATCGCTCCTTGAGCGAGTTTTAGGCAGCGCAAGCGCGATCGCGCCATCACGTCGATTGGTAATTGTGGGCTACCAATCAGGGTTAGTCCGTCAGTCGCTCACTGAGTATCCGGAGTCGATCGAGTTTGTTGAACAACCTGAGCAATTGGGAACAGGACACGCCATTCAACAGTTGATCCCATTTCTTGAGGGATTCGATGACGATTTGATTGTGTTAAACGGTGATTTGCCGCTATTGCGTTCTGAAACGCTGACCTTGCTGCTCGAAACTCATCGATCGAAAGGCAATGCCGCAACGCTTCTTGCCGCTCACGTTCCTGACCCAACAGGATATGGGCGCGTGTTTTGTGACGAGAATCAAATTCTGACTGAGATTATTGAAGATCGCGACTGCACGATCGAGCAAAAACAAAATCGCCGGATCAATGCGGGGGCTTACTGTTTTCGCTGGAAAGATCTCGTTCAAGTGCTCCCGAAGCTGACCCCGAATAATCAGCAGAAGGAGTATTACATCACTGATGCCGTGAACCATTTCGATAAAGTTACAGTCGTCGATATCGCGGATTATCAGGAAGTTTTGGGAATTAACGATCGCGCTCAACTGGCTCAGGCTTACTCGATTCTGCAAACGCGGATTCGCGATCGCTGGATGAGGGAAGGCGTGACGATCATCGATCCAGCCAGCGTCACGATCGATGATACGGTCGAGCTTGAGGCGAATGTAACGATCGAGCCGCAAACTCACCTACGTGGGAATACTGTGATCCGAGCAGGGAGCCAGATCGGCCCAGGTAGCTTAATCGAAGACAGCCAGATCGGGAAAAACGTTACCGTGTTGTTTTCCGTTGTTAGGGGCAGTGTGATTCACGCGAACGCCCAGATTGGCCCCTACTCGCATCTGCGATCGCCCGTTGAAATCGGTGAAGGCTGCCGAGTCGGAAATTTCGTTGAACTAAAAAACTCGAAACTAGGCGAACGAACGAATGCAGCGCATTTGTCGTATTTGGGCAATGCCACGATCGGCAAGCGCGTCAATATCGGAGCAGGCACGATTACCGTCAACTACGATGGCGTGAAAAAATACCCAACCACGATCGGCGATCGTACAAAAATTGGCTCCAACAATTGTTTGGTTGCCCCCATTACGATCGGTGAAGATGTCACCACTGCCGCAGGCTCAACCATCACCGAAGATTTACCGAACGATTGTCTGGCGATCGCTCGTGCCCGCCAAGTTGTCAAACCCGGATGGCGCAGAAAGGACACTCCAGATCAGTAACGTCAACCAGAGAGAGTTTAGCTAAGCAAAAGCGCTACGGTAGCAGGGTGTTTCTGCTGCTGTAGCGCTTCAAATCGTTTGCTCGATCGCGAACTGTCTTATCTCAGTCCCCCAATCTGTAGCGAGTATTTAGAGATGTGGGATTACTTCAACTTCTGCTTCACAAAGGTCAAGAGCTGACCCATCTGCTTCTTCAAGCCATCAATCTCAGCCTGCATTTTTGCAACTTTCTGATTCAGCGCTTCAATTTGAGCCGCTTCAGACGCGGTCGCAACTGGAGCCGCTTGCGGCGAAGGCAACGGCGCTGGACGGCGTTTCGCCTTTGCCATTGCAGCCTTGATTGCCTCAATCAGACCCTTCTGGTCAAACGGCTTCTGCACAAACTCAAAATACTCAAACGGCTCTTGTAGCTTCTCTGCTACTTCTTCTTTGCGCCCGGACATCAGCACCAAAGGAATTGTTTGCAGTTCAGCGGTACCCTGGATTTGCTGATAAACTTCCCAACCGCTCATTCGAGGGAGCAGGAAATCCAGCATGATCAGCGTCGGACGCTCCTGCCGAATTAAGTTAATTCCTTGCAAACCATCCTTGGCTTCCAACACTTCAAAGTTACCTTTCGGCAACATATCTCGCACCATGTTCCGAATCACGGCGCTATCATCGATGACTATGACTTTGTGACTTGCCACAACTGAACTCCTCTAGGGTGATCTAGAAAATCGCAATTGAATCGGGGAAGATTCGCCGGAAAACGATGCAATAGAAACCTCACTGCACTCCTAATCGAATCATTACGGAAAGAAGCAGGGTTGCAATCCTGCAAACTCCGTGCCAAATGTTACTCGATTTGGTGAAATACGGACGGCTTTAGTACCCGACTCCGCTGAATTGCTCCCTTATAATGGCGATAGGTCAAAAAACTTCATATTTTTTGCTGCTGGCTTGCGCCAACTTTAGAACGAACTGACCCTTAGCATTCCCTTGTTTATGTCACCCCAAACGAATCGATCTGCAATTTCTGAGCGTCGTGCGATCGTCTCTGCCCTGCCTGATTGGCTACGCCGTTCGATCGGGAGTGCCAGTGAAATTTCGACGGTGCAGCAAATTATTAAACAGCGGCAGATTCACACGATTTGTGAGGAAGGGCGCTGCCCCAATCGGGGAGAATGCTATGCCCAAAAGACTGCCACGTTTTTACTGATGGGGCCTACCTGTACGCGATCGTGCGCGTTCTGCCAGGTGGATAAAGGACACACACCGATGCCGCTCGACACGGAGGAACCCCGAAAAGTTGCGGAATCGGTACAACTTCTGGGATTGCGATATGTCGTGCTGACCTCAGTAGCGCGAGATGATTTAGCTGATCAAGGCGCGGGTTGGTTTGCGGAAACGATGCGGCAGATTCGCGTGCTCAATCCACAAACTCAAATCGAGGTCTTGACTCCGGATTTCTGGGGCGGACGGCAAGACGGCACTTCACCTGAAGCCTTACAGCAGGAGCGAATCGCGACGATCGTGGCTGAAAAGCCCGCTTGCTACAATCACAACATCGAAACGATCAAGCGGCTACAGGCTCCGGTGCGACGTGGTGCTAAGTACGATCGCACTCTCCGAGTCTTGCAAACAGTGAAGGAACTCGATCCCACGATCCCGACAAAATCTGGCTTGATGTTGGGACATGGAGAAATGGAAGCAGAAGTGATCGAAACGCTGCAAGATCTAAGAACGGTCGGCTGCGATCGCGTCACGATCGGGCAGTATATGCGTCCATCGCTAGAGCATCTCCCAGTGCAGAAATATTGGCATCCTGACGAATTTGAGCGTTTAGGCAAGATTGCACAAGACATGGGGTTTTCTCATGTGCGATCGGCTCCGTTAGTTCGCAGTTCATACCATGCTGGCGAGGAAGCCTAAACTGCTGATTAAACCCTAATGGATGCCTACCCTTCGATAGAGGTTAAGAGGGATGTATCAGTTCTAATTTAGGAAATCATCGGGACTCCAGTAAGCGCGGAAAATGCAGGGTGTAAAGATTAGCCGCGTGAGGAGTAATCAAATGCAGGATTGCTGATTAGCCGCATACTTCGACCAACATTTACAACAGCGGTGAAGCTGATCTAATCAGTTCGATTGCCGCTTACAGAGTTGGAGTGCTGCACAAAAGCAATTGGCTGCAATTAAAACGAATTGCATGGGTCAAATGGCCCATCTCTTTGACATGCCCAGCTCTATTTAGCTACTCAGATTGACTTGGATGTTTCTAGCGACATAATTCCCGCCAAAATTTCGCTCCTCCGCAAGGGTGATGCTGTTATTACACAAACGTTTTTACACTGAGCGGAAGTTAAAGTCGCGCTCCTCATGACTCCTTGGCAGATTTAGCTTGCAGCGAGAATTGCAGTGAGCGCTTCCAGGGCGTTAATCATAGTCCTTTCATAGAGTCAGCTTTAGATGGTGTCAGAACAAAGTCCTACTTCAAGGCAGTGTGTGAGGAGGCAGCCTTTATTCCGCTGTACTCCACCTGAAAATCCGGATCGGCGTAGAAATCGTCTTACCACGATCGCATTTACGCTCTCATTGGGATGGTTAACCAGCAGTTTAGTGCTGCCTGCACGGGCTGCGGATCTGTCGATCGGCAACCAAGGTATCCGAGTCAATCGAAATGCAACTTTAGAAACCGATTTTGTCGAGTCTCACGGCGCATATCAATCCACGTTCGGCGTGATCAACTTGACCACGAATGAGAAAACGCCCCTGCTGATAGAAACCAAACCCTCGGATAATCCCGAAACAATTTTCCGACCGTCTACCAAAATTGATGATGTCGGCAGTCAGCAAGACTTCAGCGGAACTCCCGGAAATGCAGTTCCCCAACCCAGAGGGAAGTACACATTCCAACCGAATAACGATTACGTTTTCTACCTAGAGTCTTCATTCAATGGCAGACCTACAGGTATTCTCTATTCCACCGATCGCTTAAATCCCAACGCCGAACAGCACGTTCGGTTCACAGGCAATATCACGGAGTTATGCCAAACTGGAGGAATGCAGATTGGATGGGATGATACGGGGTCAAGAATTGTGCGAAACCGTCCAGCACAAGACCGCGACTATGATGACTTTATTGTGAGGCTGCGAGATACTGCCTGTCCCGTTGGAGGGGGTGAACCCCCTCCTGTGGTATCAGGTGCTGGGACACCTCCGGTGGCTCAAATTCCCCCTGTTGCACCGATCGCTGGCGGCGGTGGCGGTGGATTCTTAACACCGCTCCTGATTGCAGGCGGAATTGCAGGATTAGCCCTTGGGCTGAGCGGCGATAGCGACAGCGGCGATTCCTCTCCCCCGATCGACATTGGCGGCGGCGGTACTGGCGGCGGCGGCGGTGGCGGTACTGGCGGCGGTGGGGGTGGCGGTCCCACAGAGCCAATTCCAGAGCCGATGACGATTCTTGGATCAGGGGCAGCGATCGGATTTGCAACCCTAATGCAGCGCCGCCGCGCTAAGAAAAAGAAAAAAGACTAACAGTCAACTCAATGATAGAAGTCCCTTGCTGAAGGGGCTTTTTTTTGCTTAAATTCAGCCATCGAGAAAGTGGCTTGTTTCCGTAAATATTCCCATACACGTTTGAAGCTTTCATCAAGAAAGGGGAATCCTACTCGATCGCACGATCGTACTGTGCTAGAAATTAGCCATGTCTTCAGCTAGGAAAGGTGCAATGTTTGGCTTAATAAGATTGTGCGCGATCATTAGTGGAATGTCTGGGATTGTTCTGAGTAGTGCGCTGTTTCCGATCGTCACTCAAGCAAAAGAAGATTGGCTGATCGCTCAAGCACCCCTTCCTGCACCGGAATCCCCTGCTGCACCTAGCTCGGTGATTGCGCCTCCGGCGGTTCCTCCCGTCCCGCTTCCCAGAAGACCTGTCATTCGGACTCCCAGAAGACCTGTTCGCCCAACTCAGATCACGCCTGCTACCCGGACTCCCAGAGTTCCTGCTCGCCCGACTCGACGGATTCCGATCGAGCCATTCCCCATGCCGGGAGATTATCGCCGCCCACTTCCTGATTTACCTGCGCCTCCCGATATTCGCACCATGCCGCAATCAGGCGACACCATGTTGAGCGGAATTTCTGGCAGAGTTTCTTTCACACCGATTTGCTCAGTGACAGCTCCTGCAAGCACTTGCGCGACTCGTCCCTATACAGGAGCATTAAAAATTTCCACAACTTCTCGCGATCAATTCTTCCGCGTCACACCTGACGCACAGGGCACTTTCCGCGCTCGTCTCGCACCTGGACTGTATGTGATTGAACCTGACGCGCCGAATTTCCCGATCGGCACTGGACAAACCTTTAGTGTGATTAGCAGTATTGTGCGTCAGGTGGAATTCAATTTCCAGGGAGTATTGCCCCGTTAAGGGTTGACTGCTTCAACAATCCAGTCTTCTGAGTTTAAGTGATACTGATAGCGATTCTGTGGATTGCCGCGTAATTCTAGATGATCCACATCAGTTGGATTCAGCAGAAGTAGACAAAACTGCTGGAGTGGATCACTTGGGCTGGGTGCAGGAGGGGAAAAGGTTTCGTCTCCTGCGCGGGGCTGTCCTGGATGCGCCCAAGCAAACTGAGTTCTAGCGCTATCTGATAGCTCTTGCCATATTTGTTGTCGTGCTGTTTGCAGTCGCTGGTCTGAATTTGTATGGTCGATTAGGCTCAGTTTTCCCGCAATGCGGAACTGTTCGCGAGTGTTTGGAAAGTACCAGCAGACCTCAGCCCAAGGGCAATGTTCGATGTGCTTTGGCTTTTCGCTGCGATCGTCGCTGACAAATTTAAGCTGATTTGTGTCATCCAGGAAGCCGCGAAAGACGATCGTACGATTTGCAGGTCTGCCATCGGGTCTAACCGTTGCAAGTTGGACATACCGAGCATAAGGCAGAGAGCGATTGCGATGAAGCGCACCCGCCAGAATAGAACGCCAAGGAGCTAAGGACATAGGGGAATCAAATAAATGCTTTAAGATCCTACATGAAGCGTTTCTACTGATGAATTTATGGCACTGCCGACTGTGATTTTACCGGGGTATCTTGCGGGCGCAAACGATTACCGCGAGATGCAGCAAACGTTAATTGACCTCGGAATTTCAGCCGTGACGGTTCCCTTAGTAAAACGAGATTGGTTGCCAACCTTGGGCGGTCGATCGATACTGCCGATTCTAGAAGCGCTCGATCGTACCGTTCAACAAGTCCGGCAAACTTACGCCACCGAGAAAATCAATCTGGTTGGACACTCAGCAGGCGGGTGGATTTCGCGCATTTATCTGGGTGAGAACGCGTATGATGTGCATGGAATGAGCAGCGATCGCACCTATGTCTGGCAAGCGCATCAGTTTGTTTCAACGCTGGTGACACTCGGTACACCGCAAACGAGTTATGAACGCTGGACGCTAAAGAATCTGAATTTCGTCAATTTTACTTATCCCGGTGCGTTTTATCCGCAAGTGAAATATGTCTGTGTCGCGGGTAAATCCATTTTTGGAGCGCGGCGGTTGGGTAGTTGGCTTGCCTACAGCAGCTATCAACTCACTGGAGGACGGGGCGATACTTGGGGCGATGGCATTACGCCGATCGAAGCCGCTCATCTCGAAGGCGCGGAGAATTTGATTTACGAAGGGGTGAGTCATTCACCGCGATCGCCCGGACGCTGGTATGGCTCTGCGGAAGTTGTCAAACAGTGGGCAACTCATCTCAATTGACGCAAAAAAGAGGGGTGTAATCGCACCCCTCTTTGAAGGCTATACCGCTCTACCAGAGTGCGCGAACACCGCCAGAGGTGCCGCTGCTTCCCGAATCACTCTCAGAGGGAGTAGAACTCGGAGTGGTGGATGAATCAGGAGTCGTGGTACTCGGTGCCGTTTGAGTCGAATCAGGAGTCGTGGTACTCGGTGTCGTTTGAGTCGAGTCAGGAGTCGGTGTCGGAGTGGTCTCCGTCGAGCCAGAGGGTGTAGTTGGTACGACTACATCACCAGAGGAACCTCCCGGAGTGGTGGTGGGTGAAGTTGGGCTAGTGGTTTCGGGAGCAGGTGCGACTTGACCCGGTCGGTTAGTCGGTGTGACGGTTGAAGGAGCTGTTTGAGAAGAGGAAGGCGTTGAACCCCCTGCTTCACTAGGACTCGCTTCCACGGGCACCGACGAAGGGTTCGATCGCGGTGAAACCGGTTGCTGTGTTGTCGAACCGCCCGAAGTCGAGCCACCTGTTGTTGAATTTTGTGTTGAATTTTGTGTTGAATTCTGTACTGTTGAGTTTTGGGTTGTCGTTGAAGACTGAGCCGCCCGATTGTAGGGGGCTTCGTTAAAAATACTGGGGTTCGGATTTAGCGGGGATTGCGCCATCACAGGCAGCGACATCAATGATCCAAAGCCAGCAATGCCGATCGTACTCGCTAATTTCTTGATCTTTCCGTTCATCGGTACTCTCCCTTTTGCTTGATGTTGACAAGTTCGGTTGACTGATTGGAACTCACCGAATGGGCGGAAGCGAAATCCGAAGTTGGACTCACAACCATAGGTTGCAGTTTAGGCACTATGAGGGATCAAGGCTCTCTGCCTGTGGTTTGATTTATGCCTAGAAGAAATTTCATAAATTGCTTAGTTTTTGACGACTACCTCTGTCCCCAGACCGACTTTACCGAAGAGTTCTTCAACATCGCGGTTGTACATCCGAATACAGCCATGAGAAGCCGCAGTGCCGACGGATTCTGGATTGGGAGTCCCGTGAAATCCGATCCAGTTTTTTCCGTCTGTCCAAAATCCAATCCAGTATTGTCCGAGTGGATTTTCTGGATCGCCGCCCGGAACCTTTGAGCCATTTAAGGGATGAATCCATTCGGGATTGCGGATTTTTTGCTTCACCGTATAGGTACCGATCGGGGTTTCCCATCCCGGACGACCGACGGCGATCGGGTAGGTTTTGACTCGACGATCGCCCTGATAAACATTCACCCGCCGTTGTTTCAGCCGAATTTCTAATCTCAAAGGTTGTGCGATCTGCTGTGATTCTGGAACGGGTTCAGTAACAGGTTTCGAGAAACTCGGTTGGGGACTTACTAGCGCTGCACAAGCAAGCAAAACTCCTACACACCACACTGTTTTTCGCTGCATCGGTTGTTAGGACAGAACTACACCCAAGACGAAACCAGATTGCGAAACACCGATTCATCTGCCGAAGGCGTGAGATCGGCTTCGTAGAACCTGAAGAAAAGCCGCCTGCTAGCGAACAAGACTCCTCATTTCGCAGTACGGTATCATCGAATCAGTGCATAGGAGGGAGTTATGTCTGAATCCGTCAGTGAAGCCTTTTCGCCTGCGGTGAGCGATCGCATTTGTAGCCACATGAATAAAGATCATGGCGATGCGGTGCTGGTTTACGCGCAATATTTTGGCAAGGTCAAGGATGCAACGACTGCTGAAATGAAGTCGATTGATGAAAAAGGCATGGATCTTTTGGCACAGGTAAACGAAGAAACGGTTCCGGTGCGCGTGACGTTCGATCGCACTCTAAAAGACGCAAAAGAAGCGCACATTATTCTGGTAGAAATGCTGAAGCGCGTTCGACCGAGCGACTAGAGGACGCACAGAAACTTCTTTAGTTCCTGAAATTGTGTGATCACGCTCACGATTTGGGCATTTAAAGGAAGGGTAATCTGATGCTCTTCTGGGCGGACTGCGGTTCGCCCTTTTTCCTGCTTATGCCCCAGAATCATGTTTTTGTTTTTCTCGAAATCTTCTCTTGCGAAGGCGGAATTCAGTCTTATGTCAAAGATATTCTGCGAACCTATTCGCAAATCGATACGCTGAGCGCTGATATCTTTCTTCTACGAGATCGCGCATCCGTCGGAAATCCGTTTGCATCAGAGCGATCGCGGTTTCATTACTGCAAAGATCGATCGCCCAGGTTGGGACGAATGAAGTTAGCGATCGCTCTATTCACGCATCTTTTAAAGCACCGTCCGGACCGAGTTTTTTGCGGTCACATTCTCCTTGCTCCTTTAATTCAAACGCTCTGTAAACCGTTGGGAATTCCTTATACTGTGTTGACCTACGGGAAGGAAGTTTGGGAACCGTTACCGAGTAGAAAACAACGCGCTTTGCAGAATGCCGATCGCGTTTGGGCAATTAGTCGGTATTCGTGCGATCGAGCTTGTGCAGCGAATGGAATTGAGCCTAATAAAGTTGATTTCCTCTTTTGTGCGGTGGATGGTTCCGTGTTTCAACCTCAAGCAAAAGACTCAGAATTGTTGCGGAAATACCAGCTTGAGAATTGCAAGGTTTTAATGACTGTTGCCCGCTTGTGGTCGGGCGATCCCTATAAGGGTGTAGATGTCACAATTCGCGCTTTGCCACAAATTCTCCGAGTGTTTCCCAATGTGAAATATTTGGTGATTGGGCGAGGAGACGATCAGCCACGATTAGCAAAACTGGCGGAAGACTTGGGCGTGAGCGATCACGTTGTGTTTGCCGGATTCGTTGCCGCTGAGGAACTTCCGAAACATTATTGTCTTGCAGATGCGTATGTGATGCCGTCTCAAGAAGGCTTTGGCATTGTGTATTTGGAAGCATTGGCGTGCGGCGTACCTGTGCTTTCAGGGGATGCAGATGGATCGGCAGATCCATTGCAAGATGGGCGTTTAGGGTGGCGAGTTCCGCATCGTGACCCGGATAAAGTGGCGATCGCCTGCATCGAAATGCTCAAAGGCGAGGATCAGCGCTGTGCGGCAGAGTGGTTACGCCAAGAAAGCCTTGCAGCGTTTGGTAAACCTGCGTTTGTTCAGCGCTTAAAGGAACTGACAGGTCTCTAACCGTATCGTAAGGCACGAATTGCCCTCAGAAAAGTGTGATAAAGCTGACACACAAACAATCTTGAGGGCAGGATGATGAGTGGACTAGGTGGCTTAAACAAGACTCCAAACGGTGTGGTTTTGGGGTTGGTGCAGTTGCAGCTTCCGAACGTGGTAACACCCGATGATCTGGCGACACAGACCGATCTCATTTGCCAAATGGTCGGCAAAGCGCGACGAAATATGCCGACTATGGATCTGGTGGTCTTCCCTGAATACTCGCTGCATGGCTTGTCGATGGACACCAATCCAGAAATCATGTGCCGCTTAGACGGAAAAGAAGTCCAAGCGTTTCAGAAAGCTTGCCGGGACAATCACATCTGGGGATGCTTTTCGATCATGGAATACAACCCCCACGGCAATCCCTATAACAGCGGTATCATCATCGACGACACCGGAGAACTGAAACTGTATTACCGCAAGCTGCATCCTTGGGTTCCAGTCGAACCGTGGGAGCCTGGAAACTTGGGAATTCCTGTGTGTGAAGGCCCGAACGGCAGCACGATCGCGCTCATCATTTGTCACGATGGGATGTTCCCGGAAATGGCGCGTGAATGTGCCTACAAAGGTGCAGAAATCATAATTCGTACCGCAGGCTACACCGCTCCAATCCGTCACTCCTGGCAAGTCACCAATCAAGCGAACGCGTTTTGCAATCTGATGTACACTGCCTCGGTGTGTATGTGCGGCACCGATGGCACGTTTGACTCGATGGGTGAAGGTATGTTTGTGAACTTCGACGGCGCGCCGCTGGTGATGGGTAGCCATCGCCCAGATGAGATCATCACCGCAGAGTTACGCCCGGATCTGGTGCGTGAAGCCCGGAAGCATTGGAGCGTTGAAAATAATATCTATCAGTTCGGGCATCGCGGCTACGTGGCGGTAAAAGGTGGAGCGCAAGACTGTCCTTACACTTATATGCAAGATTTAGTCAATGGCAGTTATCGCTTGCCTTGGGAAGACGAAGTGATTTACACCGACGGAACCTCTTGCGGATTCGCGACTCCGACACGATCGTACCGTGGCGAAGAACTCCCGACCTCTGTGACCGGAGGTTAAGCATGATGTTCGTCGAGGCTGATCCGTATCCCTATCCGTTTAATGGCGATCTGCGTCCTGAAAACACGGCGCTGATTGTGATTGATATGCAGACGGACTTCTGTGGCAAGGGCGGGTATGTTGACAAAATGGGCTATGATTTGTCGCTGACCCGCGCTCCGATCGAACCGATCCGCAATCTGTTGACGATCCTGCGATCGCTCAACTACACGATTATTCACACCCGCGAAGGACACCGCCCGGATTTGTCAGATCTACCGGAGAATAAACGCTGGCGATCGCAGCAGATCGGCGCTGGTATTGGTGATCCAGGGCCTTGTGGAAGAATTCTGGTGCGGGGCGAACCTGGATGGGAAATCATTCCTGAACTGGCACCCTTGCCCGGAGAAGTGATCATCGACAAACCCGGAAAAGGATCGTTTTATGCAACCGATCTGGATTTGATTCTGAAACGCAAGAACATTCAGAATTTGATTCTCACCGGAATTACAACCGATGTCTGTGTACACACCACGATGAGAGATGCCAACGATCGCGGCTACGAATGCTTGCTGCTGTCTGATTGTACTGGCGCAACCGATTATGGAAACTACCTTGCAGCGCTCAAGATGATCAAAATGCAGGGCGGCGTCTTTGGGGCAGTCTCTGACTCGATCGCGCTCATCACCGCCCTAAAAGCAGGATTGTGACAGATTATACAATTTGATCAAAGGAAACAGACTTCAATCGATCGCGTTTATTAGTATCCGAAAAAGGAATCAACGATGAGCAAGAATGATGAGCGTCATTCACGAGTTTCCCGCCGTCAGGTTGTGCGGGGGCTCTTGGCGACCGGAGCCTTTGGCGCAACCTCGAAACTCTGGACAGGATGTACGCCGGCTAACAATACAAACACCGCAACAACGACGACAGGTACAAGTCCAGCGGCAGGAAAAGAGCTTGCCATGGGGTTCATCTACGTCGGACCTAAAGATGACTTCGGCTATAATCAGGCGCACTCTCAGGGCAAAGAAGGGTTGAAAGCCCTGAATGTTAAAACGGTCGATCAAGCCAGCGTTCCTGAAACTACCGAAGTCCAAGAAGCCATGCGGAACATGATCGAGCAAGATAAAGCTACGGTCTTGTTTCCAACGTCATTTGGCTACTTCGATCCGCATATTCTCAAACTTGCCGCCGATTACCCTGAAGTGCAGTTCTTCCACTGTGGCGGACTCTATGATGCCAATAAACACCCAAAAAATGTGGGAAGCTACTTCGGCTACATCGACGAAGCCCAATACGTTGCGGGCGTAGTCGCTGGGCACATGAGCAAAACAGGCAAGCTCGGTTTTGTGGCAGCAAAACCGATTCCACAAGTGCTTCGCAACATCAACAGCTTTACGTTAGGCGCACGTAGCATCAAGCCGAACATTACAACTCAGGTGATTTTCACGGGGGATTGGTCGCTGCCGGTCAAAGAAGCTGAAGCCACAAACAGCTTGGTTGACCAAGGCGCAGATGTGATTACCTGCCATGTGGACAGTCCAAAAGTAGTGATGGAAACCGCAGAAAAACGGGGCGTGTTTACGTCGGGCTATCACGCCAACCAGGCATCGCTGGCACCGAAGGGCTATCTGACGGGTGCGGAGTGGGATTGGACAAAGGTGTATAGCGAATACACCAAGATGATTCAAGAAGGTAAGACGCTGATGAATGGTGGGATTCCGCATTTGCTTAGAGGCGGATACAAGGATGGATTCGTGAAGATCTCATCCTTTGGTTCTGCGGTGTCTGATGTTGCGAAAAAAGATGCAGATGCAGCGATCGCGAAAATGCAGTCGGGTTCACTGGTGATTTATAAAGGTGGACTGAAAGATAACACCGGAAAAACAGTCGTTCCAGCAGGTAAAGATTACGGCGCAACTGCGATCGAGCTTGAATCGATGAACTGGCTGGTTGAAGGTGTAGTCGGCAAAACCGCCTAGAAATTCACTGCCACCGCTAAACTCGTAGACGGGATTAGCGGTGGCAAGCATGAACTGGATTTATTTAATTGCAGGATTGAGCCTCGGTTTTGTCGGTGGATGGTTGGCCCGAAAGGCTCCTCAGAATAATCAGGAGCTTGAACTAGCGTATCGATCGCTGCTCGAACTCAGCCAATTCAAAGCGGGATTTCTGGCGCGAACGTCTCATGAATTGCGATCGCCCCTCAACGGCATGATCGGCGCACATCAGCTCATTCTTGCGGACTTGTGTGAATCACCTGAAGAAGAACGCGAATTTATTGCCCAGGCAAATGAGTCTGCACTCAAGCTAGTCAAGCTACTCGATGAGGTTATTCATATTTCTAAAACTGAATACGGAACAGGCAAATTAGACCTACAACCTGTTTCTATTTCTGATGTGTTGGATAATGTATATTCTTTAACGCATCTATTATCGGAAAATCGGAATCTACCCTTTTATTTAGCCTCACCTGATCCTGACCTCAAGGCTATTGCCGATCGCAAATCGCTTTTGCAAGTGTTAACCAGTTTGATTAGCAGCGCGATCGCGACGATGCAGGAAGGCTCGATTAAACTTTCGGCACACGCAGATGCGAATTTTGTGTATATCGATTTGGAAGACGAACGCCCGATTGAGGTTTGGCAAGAAGCGATCGACTTGCTCAAACGAGAAGCGCCACTCGATTTGGAACCGCCCTCGTTAGGATTTAGTCTATTGCTGAATCAGAATCTCATGGAGTTTATGAAGGGTCGGTTAGAATTGGTCAAGCTGCCAATGAACTCAGCAGAAACTATCACTCAACTCCGATGCACTCTGCCTCGAAATGCGGTTCAATCATAAAGCGGTCAGGCTTGATTTGGCATGGATTCTCTCGTTGGTACAACGCTCTCAAATGGTAAATACACCCTGCAAGCGATTATTGGTCAGGGTGGATTCGGCGTGACTTATAAAGCAATTCATCACTTTTTGCATCAAACTGTAGTGATCAAAACGCTGAATGAGTCCCTAAGATTCGAGCGAAATTTTGCCGATTTCGAGCGCAAATTCCAGGATGAAGCGCGGCGGTTGGCGCTGTGTGTGCATCCGAATATTGTGCGCGTGAGTGATTTTTTCATCGAAAGCGATCGCTCGTACATGGTGATGGATTACATTCCCGGCAAAACACTGGAAGAGATCGTTTTTCCGAATCGACCGCTATCGGAAGCGATCGCAATTCACTACATCCGGCAAATCGGCTCAGCGCTGCAAGTGGTTCACCGCAACGGATTGCTGCATCGAGATATCAAACCTGAAAACATTATTATTCGTGAAGGTACCCAAGAAGCCATTCTGATCGATTTTGGCATTGCACGGGAATTCACACCGAATTCAACGCAAACGCATACCCAAATGATGTCGGTCGGATATGCACCGATCGAGCAATATTTCGCTCAGCAAAAACGCAGTCCTGCAAGCGATGTTTACGGCTTAGCTGCAACACTCTACGCATTAGTTACAGCAACCGTTCCGATCGCAGCGATTCTACGAGATCACGAACGAATGCCCGAACCGCGAGAACTCCAACCCTCGGTTAGTCCGGGTGTGAACCAGGCAATTCTGCGGGGGATGGCAATGAACGCCGCCATGCGCTCTGCCAGCGTTGAAGAATGGTTATCCCTTCTGCCACAGGATGCTGTCACGCCGTCACAAACCTTCACTGCTCCTGTAACGCAGGCTTCAAAAGTTTCGACTGCAACTGCCGCAACGATCGCGTATGCCCCAAGAACCGAAGAACCGATCGCAACGACAAATCCAAAATTGCGCCTAGCTTGGCTGCTTGCCGCTTTAACCGGACTCACCTTAACTGGAGTGGCGATCGCACTGCTCTCGCCGCGATCGCGCCAAACATCTGAACCCGCCGTAACGCTGAATTCTCCGAGTCCACTCCCTTCGATTTCGCCTACGCCGTCTGAAGCCCCGAGTCCGTCTCCCGTCCAAATCGACCCGCCCCAACCCAAACCTAGCGCTTCGATTCCGCCATCTCCCAGCCCTGAAGCAACTCCGATCGCGCCGTCTACCCCAGAACCTTCTCAAACAAAAACTCAATCAACGGGTCGTGTTCCTGGTTTCGCAGTTGGCACGTCGGAACAGGAAGTGCGAGCAATTCTGGGAGAGCCTGCACAAACAGGGCGCGGCTATTGGCAAAATACTCGCAGCGCTTTGTATGAAGTTGTACCCGATCAGATTACGCTTGCCTATCTGTACGACCGATCGACAAACCAAATTCGGCAAACTGAGGCATCATTTGCTCAATCGGTTGATGATTTAACGCTGCAAGTGACCGTCAATGGAATGCTAGGTAGCCGTGCCACATCGGAAGTCATCAACGGGTTGAAGCAAGTTTATCGACGAGAACGCAATCGCTATCGATTTCAACAAGGCAATCTCAAAGGTGTCATTGAGCGGAACGAGCGCGATCGGATTTATGTCGGGGTTTGGGACTCAAATTTACATGATTAGACCTTAAGCGGGTGGTATTTCATTCTACTGTCCGAGCTTCTTGCACTTCAGAAACTACGGCAAAATTAAAGAAGCATTATTTACGATCGCTCCTCATACCGAATTAAACATAGAATGCCATACTCAAAGTCCCCCATTCTGGGGGATTTAGGGGGCGAGAATCTGTCGCATCCACAAATCAATCTGGTATCAGGACTGAACTGAAACTCATCTCTCAGTATCCCAATTTGCGATCGCTGATTGAAGCTGTGATCGCCGAATCACTTTCGTCGGTTGAAGCTGGAATTCAACGAACTCAAACACGACTTGAAGCTTTTGAAACTCAATACCAACTCTCAACCGAAGAGTTTCTGAGGCGTTACGAAAATGATGAGCTTCAAGAAACACTTGAGCTTGATGAATGGATCGGTGAATCGCGAATGCTCAAGCGATTACAAGAAAAAGCGACCCGATTAAAAGAGGTTGAATTTGCAGATTGAGCTTTATTTTCAGCAAATTCAAGAAATAATTTCCGTTGATGTAGTATTAAACACCAATAAACGGCATGAAAGGCTTCTCTGCTTCCATGCCGTTAAGCTTTTGAGTTGTCTAACCGATTAGTAGCGATCGCGGGTTCCCGATACATCTGCCGGATCACGATATGCAGTTGCACCCGTCGAAGAATGCTCATCGCGGCTGCTCTTGCGTCCCATCAAACCGAACAATCCGAGCAAGCCCAACAGACCCCAGTAACCGTTGCGTCCTTCTTGGTGATAACCTGCATCTTGAGTAGTCGTGCCGGTTCCAGTCCCGGTTCCAGTTCCGGTTCCAGTTCCGGTTTGGCTCATTGCAGGCAGCGACATCGGAGCCAAAATCAAAGCAGAAGCTAATGCGAGTTTTGCAGCAAATTTAGTCATTGTTTTTATCCTTTTATCAACTTTGAACAGCTTCAGAATATAAACTTCAAACTCCAAATTAATCTGACTAAAGCTTGAGAAGTGACTCTGTTGTTAGAGCTATTTCGTGGTTACAAACATCGGCCGTTCGAGCGATGGAATATTTCAAAACCGTTACATTCATTGGGATTGCGGCTATACCAGATCCCCTCCAGTGATAGGCTAAGAAACGTAGAAAACAAAAGGTTTTATCAAGAGGCTTCTGCATGACGGGTTCTTCGCAACTTCCACTTTTGTTACGGGCAGCACGGGGCGAAGTGTTAGATCGTCCCCCAGTTTGGATGATGCGACAGGCTGGTCGCTACATGAAAGCCTATCGAGATCTGCGCGATCGCTATCCGTCGTTCCGCGAACGCTCTGAAATTCCAGAGGTCGCGATCGAGGTGTCGCTGCAACCTTGGAGAGCTTTCAAGCCCGATGGCGTGATTCTGTTTTCCGACATTGTGACTCCGCTTCCCGGTCTCGGAATCGAGATGGACATCGCTGAGGGAAAAGGCCCGATCATTGCTGATCCGATTCGCACTCAAGCACAGATCGATCGACTGCATCCGCTCGTTCCCGAAGAAACGATGCCGTTTATCAAAACGATTTTGAAGTCTCTGCGCGAAGAAGTCAAAAATGAAGCAACGGTTCTGGGATTTGTCGGTGCGCCTTGGACATTAGCGGCTTACGCCGTCGAAGGCAAAGGATCGAAGACCTATTCGATCATCAAAAACATGGCATTTTCTGATCCGGCGATTCTGCATCAATTGTTGTCGAAGCTGGCAGATGCGATCGCGACTTACGCTTGCTATCAAATCGACTGTGGTGCACAAGTGATCCAAATGTTCGATTCTTGGGCAGGACAACTTAGCCCTCAAGATTACGATACGTTTGCGTTGCCGTATCAACAGCAGGTGTTCCGCAAGATTAAACAGGTGCATCCGGACACGCCGCTCATTCTGTTGGTGACAGGAAGCGCTGGACTCCTAGAACGCATGGCAAAAGCGGGAGCGGATATCTTGACGATCGATTGGACGGTCGATATGGCGGATGCTCGCGCTCGACTCGGTAAAGAGATGAAGGTGCAAGGCAACCTTGATCCGGGTGTGTTGTTTGGATCGAAGGAATTTATCCGCGATCGCATTCTCGACACGATTCGCAAAGCAGGCAACCGTGGTCACATTTTGAACCTCGGACACGGCATTCTCCCCAATACCCCGGAGGAAAATGCAGCCTACTTCTTTGAGACGGCGAAGCAAGTGGATCAGCTTCTTGCTGCTGCACGTTGATGAAATTTCGACGATGAAAGGCATTGAGCGGATCAGAATTGGGCAGAACCGTTTATTCTGTTAATTCATAGGGTTTCCTCCTGCACTTTGTCTTTCATCATTCATCCCTGAATTCCTCAATGAGCAAGCGAATCTTCGTGACAGGTGCAAGTGGTTGCATTGGTCACTATCTTGTCGAAGCCCTGATTCAAAACACTCGACATGAACTGTTTCTGCTCGTTCGTGATGCTAGCAAGATCAAGATTGATCTGACGGCGCGATCGGGCATTACTGTAATTGAGTCAGATTTGCGTGAGATTGAGCAACATCGAGAACTTCTAAGCACGATCGATTGTGTGATACTAGCGGCGACAGCTTGGGGCGGAGAAGGGATTCAAGAAGTCAATGTGCAAAGCAATCTGCAATTGCTCTCGATGCTTGATCCAGAGCGCGTCGAGCAAGTGATCTATTTTTCGACCGCTAGTATTCTCGATCGCAACAATCAACTGCTGCCTGAAGCATTTACGATCGGCAACGATTATCTGAAATCCAAGTATACCTGTTACGAGAAGTTAGCCGGGTTGGCGATCGCACCTAAAATTACCAAGCTGTTCCCGACCTTAGTGATCGGCGGTGGAGAGTGTTATCCTTACTCGGCGGTGACAACTGGAATTCCAGAGGTGGCAAGGTGGGCGAAGCTGATTCGCTTTTTCCGTGCTGATGGCAGTTTTCACTTTATTCACGCTCATGATATTGCTCAAGTGGTGCGGCATTTTGTGGATCACCCGCCGAAGGAAAAGAGTTTTGTAGTGGGCAATCAGAAAATTACGGTCAATCAGGTATTTGATGAGCTTTGTTTCTACCGGGGCCTCAAGCCGATGCTGGGCTTTCCGTTGCTTCTACTTGCGGATCTGGTGATTTTTCTGTTTCGGATTCAGATGGGCGAGTGGGATCGGTTTGCGTTGCGCTACCGTCACTTTATCCACCAAAATCCGATTAGTCCCGCTACGTTTGGTATGGAGAACTATTGCTCAACGATCGAAGATGTGTTGAAGCTGAGCGGCGTTCGCAGAAAGCGATGAATTTTGGCTGTTGGAATGAATGTGCTTTGAAATTTGATTTGATCAACTTAAATCAGAACGCTGTATGATGACCCAAATGTTAGGGTAGCGATTTTGACGCATCATCGGAGGCGAGCATGACATATACGATCGCGATGACGAACATGAAAGGCGGAGTCGGTAAAACAACTCTATCCGTCAACTTGGCAGCTTGTTTGGCAAAGTATCACCAAAAGCGAGTTCTTCTAGTCGATCTGGACACTCAAATCAGCGCAACTCTGAGCTTGATGCCGCCCGCAGACTTCGCGAGACTGCGTAACGATAAGCGCACCTTAAGACACCTGATTCAAAGCGCAATCACTTCAGACCCAAAACTGCCGCAAGTCGTTCCAGATGCGATTCACAAATATGTGTGTCAGCTAAAAGGCTTTGATCTGCTGCCAGGTGATATTGATTTATATGATGAATTTCTGGTTTCCCAGATGCTGCACAAAACAGCGCTACAAAAGCAGGAAACCGATTTTGAGCACGTTTGGAATGTGTTTGAAAAGAACCTGATTCAGAAAGTTCTTGCGCCGATCGCGAACGATTACGACCTGATTTTGCTCGATTGTGCTCCAGGATATAACCTGATTACTCGGAGTGCCTTACTTGCGAGTCGTTTCTACTTAATTCCCGCAAGACCTGAGCCACTTTCGCTCATCGGAATTCAGCTTCTAGAGCGCCGAATTAACAAGCTGAAAGAGATGCACAAAACAGATTTAACTCAGGTCGATTTAGATCTACTTGGAATTGCCTTCTCGCTGTCTGGAAATATCTTGACCAGCCGCTATTATGGGCAAGTGATGAAGCGGTTGAACGAAGATTTTAGCGAAGCGAAGTTATTCAAAACGCGCATTCCGTCGGATGTAAATGTTTCAAAAGCGATCGATAGTTTTTCACCTGTGGTACTGACCAATCCCGGAACTGCGGGATCGAAGGCGTTTGTGATGCTGGCTCAAGAAGTGCTGCAAAAATTATCGACGTTGACGCGCAGTCAAGCCTTAGAGAAGAAAATGTCGCTGTCGTCTCTGAATTGAGCCGATTCAAGCAGGATGAGTTCATCAAGCCCCTCGTCGAGTGCGGGGGGCGCGCCGTATAATCGACGCGCCATTCGATGAATCACTGCATCGGGAACTTGGCGATCGCGCATTCGATTGCGCTCTAAGCAGACCTCGATCGGTGGATTAATCCAAACTCCAGTGATATGAGTGAAGCCGGATTTTCGAGCAAGCGCGATCGCGGCTCGTCTCTGTTTTCTCACGGCATTCGTGGCATCGTAGATGGCGAACTCAATTTCACCGGATCGAATCGCGCTGACGGCTTGCTGAAACTGCGATCGCACCTTTAGCCAAATTTTGAGCCAACTTCCCTGAACGGCTTCGTCTCCGAACAGTTGAGCGCGGATAGTATCGGTTGAAATCATGCACGAACGCAGGGAGCGGGCGTAAGTTGATTTCCCGCTCCCTGGTAAGCCAATGAGTAGAATTAAGCGAACCCTAGATGATGGTTCCGTCGGGAATCACCGCACCTTTTAATGTCACAACAATTCCACTGCGAATGTAGAAACCGAGATTCTCGCGATCGGCTTCTTGAACTCGATCTTTATTCACGATCTGCACATTGCAGCCGATGTGAGCGTTTTTGTCGATAATCGCTCGACGGATAATCGTGTCCGATCCAATCCCAAGTGGGACTCCGGGACTGCTGCAATCGAGTCCCGACTGGCGCTCAGCCTGACCTTCATAGAAGTCAGCCCCCATAATTAACGAGTCCTCGATTACCGAATTGGCTTCGATTCTCGATCGCACTCCCAATACCGAATGATGCACCCGACAGTTCTTTAAGATGCAGCCCTCACCGATGATCGATTCGGTGACGTGCGAATCGAGAAACTTGCTCGGCGGTAAAAAGCGCTGACGAGTGTAGATCGGTGCGGTTTCGTCGTAGAAGCTAAAGGGTGGGCGGGGTTGCTGCGTGAGTGCCAAATTGGACTCATAGAACGCTTCGATCGTCCCAATGTCTTCCCAGTAGTCGTTAAACAGATAGGCTTGAACGTTGTAGTTCTGAGCAGAACTCGGAATAATCTCTTTGCCAAAGTCTGTTTGGCTGGGAGCTTCTTTCAGCAGTTGTTCGAGCACTTCTCTCTTGAAAACGTAGATCCCCATTGAAGCAATGTAGGGGCTTTGACGAGCTTCTTCGGGCGTTAGACCCAGCACTGTTGTATCCACCTGCATTGCTTTGAGAGCATCGCCTTTGGGCTTTTCGCTAAAGTCGATCACTCGTCCATTCTGATCAATCTTCATCAAGCCAAAGTCCGAGGCGCGAGCTTCATCGATCGGCACAACCGACAGGGTAATATCTGCACCCGTATCGCGATGGCGCTGCACGAATTCGCGGTAATCCATTCGGTACAAATGATCACCAGAAAGGATCAAATATTCTTCGATATCCCATTCTTGAAACAGCCAAATATACTGGCGTACAGCATCAGCAGTCCCCTGGAACCAGTTCGGGTTTTCGGCAGTTTGTTGAGCAGCAAGAACCTCAACAAATCCTTCGCTAAAGCTAGAGAAGTTATAGGCGCGGCTCAAGTGGCGATTAAGAGAAGCGGAATTGAATTGAGTCAGAACGTAGATCTTAAAAATTTCGGAATTGATACAGTTACTAACGGGAATATCAATTAATCGATACTTTCCGGCTAATGGGACGGCTGGTTTTGCCCGTTGTTTGGTCAACGGATATAAACGGGTTCCAGCACCCCCTCCCAGGATAATTGCTAATACCTTCTTCACAGATTAACCTCGCAGTTCCACTTCGACTCCCATCCTTAGTGTCTGTCTGGATGGCAAAGTTGACAAGGGGTTTCGGTCAGAGAATTGCAATTGGGGATCGATCGAGGAAAATTTTTTATCGGTTTGCAATCTGCGATACATCCGCTAATCGAAAATTGAGAGAAATGGTAACTTTAGAGTGATGTAAAGTTCTGCGAGACCTCCCTTGAATTCTCTGCGCCGCACCCCTTTGTATGAGTTAGCGATCGAGCTAAATGCCCGCATGACCGGATTTTCGGGTTGGGAAATGCCTGTGCAATTTAGCGGAATTACCCAGGAGCATCATGCGGTGCGATCGAATGCGGGAATGTTCGACATTTCGCACATGGGCAAGTTCACGCTCACGGGTAAAAGTGTGCTGCCCCAAATTCAGAAGCTTGTTCCCTCGGATTTAAGCCGCCTACAGCCGGGGCAAGCCCAATACACGGTGCTGCTGAATCCACAGGGCGGAATTATCGATGATCTGATTTTTTATTTTCAAGGGGACGATCGCTGGGTTGTAATTGTGAATGCGGCAACCACTCAGAAAGATCGCGATTGGTTGTTAGCGAATCTAACCGATGTTGAGTTTCAGGATCTTTCCGATGCTCAAGCGCTGATTGCGGTGCAAGGAAAGAAAGCGGTTGAGCATTTGAACGCGATCGTGGATCAAGATCTCTCGCACATCAAACCGTTTGGACATCTAGAAACATCCATTCTGGGTCATCGTGCCTTTATTGCACGAACCGGATATACCGGAGAAGATGGATTTGAAGTCATGCTTGATCCGCAGGGTGCGATCGATCTCTGGCGATCGCTGCTGGAAACGGGTGTCACGCCTTGCGGATTGGGAGCGCGGGATACGTTGCGATTAGAAGCAGCAATGGCGCTTTACGGGCAGGATATCAACGATTCGACGACTCCACTCGAAGCGGGGTTGGGATGGCTGGTACATTTTGATACGAAGGGCGATTTTATTGGGCGATCGATCCTCGAAGACCAAAAGCAAAACGGGGTCAAAAAACGGCTCGTCGGCTTACAAATGCAAGGGCGAAATATTGCCCGTCACGATTACCCGATTTTTTCAGACGGAGAAGCCGTGGGAATCGTCACCAGTGGAACCTTAGCGCCGACCGTCGGACAAGCGATCGCCCTGGGTTACGTCCCGACTGAATTATCAAAACCAGGACAACTGCTCGAAATCGGCATTCGCGGGAAAAACTATGGCGCGATCGTCGTCAAGCGTCCGTTCTACCGCGCAACGAAATAGAATAAGAAGTGCAATTTGACCCCTGATCGCTCATGGCATTTGAATATCCTGACACTCTGAAATACACCGACTCCCACGAATACGCCAAAGTTGACGACTACACCGTTACGATCGGGATTACGGCGTTCGCGATCGATGAGCTTGGCGATATTGTGTTTCTGGAATTGCCGGAACCAGGGGACACGGTTGAAAAAGGCGAAAGATTCGGCACGATCGAATCCGTCAAAGCGGTAGAAGATTTGAAAGCTCCGGTAAGCGGTACGGTGCTGGAAGTCAACACCGAGATGATGGACGCACCGGAGAAATTAGTTGATGATCCCTACGAGGCAGGTTGGCTGATCAAAGTGAGTGCAAGCGATGTTTCGGAGCTAGAAGATGCGCTGTCTGCCGATGAATATCGCAGTATGGTCGAGGGAAGCTGAGATTCTCTCCGTAATTTCCGAAATCTACTCCGTAAATTCACGATAGCTTTACACCCGCTAGTTTCGCTAGCGGGTTAATTATTGCAGAATGTTTCTAACTAATTTTGATATCTTTAACGTTCATGGTATTGACGCTCCACGTTTTTAGTTTCAAAGCCGAATTCTAGAAGCTCCACTTTGTCACCCTAAACCGCTCACCCTCTATGTCTGAACCCACAGTGACTGCGCCTTTTGACTATGATCGCGCTTCTTTCGATCTCGATGCTTCTGAATCTTCCGATCGCACTCCCGCACAAACTGAATTAACTTACACCGATCAATTTGTCGATCGCCATATCGGGGTGCGGGGTGCGGAAATTCAAGCGATGCTTCAGGTGTTGGGCTTGAACTCGATCTCAGATCTAATCGATAAAGCTGTTCCTCAAAGCATTAGGATCAAGCGTCCGCTCCAGATCGAATCGGGACGAAGCGAGTATGAAATGCTGAAAGAACTCAAAGCGATCGCCGTCAAAAATCAGGTGATGCGATCGTTTATCGGCATGGGCTACTCGAATTGCATTACACCTCCGGTGATTCAGCGCAACATTTTAGAGAATCCCGGCTGGTACACGCAGTACACGCCCTATCAGCCCGAAATCGCTCAAGGTCGTCTCGAAGCGCTGCTCAACTTTCAGACGATGGTGATGGATTTGACTGGACTGGAAATCGCTAATGCCTCGTTGCTGGATGAAGGAACGGCAGCCGCCGAAGCGATGGCAATGAGTTTTGGACTGGTCAAAAACAGTGCAAAAACTTTCTGGGTGTCGAGCGCGTGTCATCCGCAAACGATCGAAGTCATTCAAACTCGCGCGATTCCGCTTGGGATTCAGGTGATTGTGGGAGACCACCGCACGTTTGAATTTGATACGCCAATCTTCGGGGCATTGCTGCAATATCCAGCGACCGATGGCGCAATTTATGACTATTCCGAGTTTGTCGATCGCGCTCATCAAGCGGGTGCATTGGTCACGGTTGCTGCGGATTTGCTTAGTTTGACGCTGCTAAAACCACCTGGAGAATTTGGCGCGGATATTGCGATCGGAAATACTCAGCGTTTCGGTGTTCCTCTGGGTTACGGAGGCCCTCATGCTGCTTACTTTGCGACCAGAGAAGCTTACAAGCGCCAGCTCCCCGGAAGATTAGTCGGAGTGTCAAAAGATCGAAATGGTCAACCTGCATTAAGACTGGCGCTGCAAACTCGCGAACAACATATCCGACGCGACAAAGCGACGAGCAATATTTGTACCGCGCAAGTTTTACTAGCAGTGATTGCGGGAATGTATGCCGTTTATCATGGCGCGTCTGGATTGAAACAGATCGCTGATCGCGTTCACCGCCTGACCGTACAGTTGGCGATCGCCCTTCAACAAGCTGGCTTCAAACTCGGAACTGAGCCTTACTTTGATACCTTGCGCATCGAAGTTCCGGGTAAGGCGGATCAGGTCTTGGCGCAGGCTTTGAAGCAAGGCATTAACTTACGCAAGATCGACGCAGATACGATCGGAGTTTCGATCGATGAAACCGTTTCGCAAACCGATTTGATCAATATTCTGAGGAGTTTTAGCGATCGCGCAACCCTGCGCGAAATTCCCGCCGCTCGGATTCCCACTCAATTCGTGCGAGGCTCAGACTATCTGACCCATCCGACGTTTTCGGCTTATCGATCGGAAACCGAATTGCTCCGCTATATGTATCGCTTGCAGTCGCGAGATTTATCACTCACTTCTGCGATGATTCCGCTTGGTTCTTGTACGATGAAACTGAATGCGACGGCGGAAATGGTGCCCATTACCTGGGCAGAATTCGGACAACTGCATCCGTTTGCACCGATCGACCAAACGCAGGGTTATCAGGAACTCTTCAAACAGCTTGAATCCTGGCTGTCTGAAATCACCGGATTTGCAGGAATCTCACTGCAACCGAATGCGGGATCTCAAGGTGAATATGCTGGACTCTTGGTAATTCGGCAATATCATCAAAGTCGTGGGGATACGCATCGCAATATCTGTCTGATTCCACAATCGGCACATGGAACGAATCCGGCGAGTGCAGTTATGGCGGGCATGAAAGTAGTGGCGATCGCCTGTGACAGCGAAGGCAATATCGATTTAGACGATCTCAGAACCAAAGCCGAACAGCATCGCGAAAACCTTGCCGCCTTGATGGTGACGTATCCTTCAACGCATGGTGTGTTTGAAGAAGGCATTCGGGAGATTTGTACAATCGTGCATGAAAACGGCGGACAAGTTTATATGGACGGCGCAAACATGAATGCACAGGTGGGATTATGCCGTCCTGGTGATTTTGGTGCGGATGTCTGTCATTTGAATCTGCATAAAACCTTCTGCATTCCGCATGGGGGCGGCGGGCCGGGAGTGGGGCCGATCGGCGTTGCTTCCCATCTTGTGCCCTTCTTGCCGAATCACTCGATCGTTCCCACCAGCACAGACCAAGGAATCGGAGCGGTATCGGCGGCTCCTTGGGGCAGTGCGAGTATTCTGCCAATTTCGTGGATGTACATTGCGATGATGGGCGGGCGCGGCTTGACCGAAGCCACCGAGATTGCGATTCTCAACGCCAACTATATTGCCAAACGCCTCGAAGGACATTATCCGGTGTTGTACAAAGGCAAAAATGGCTTAGTGGCGCATGAGTGCATTCTCGATCTGCGGGAGTTCAAAAAGAGCGCAGAAATCGAAGTCGATGACATTGCCAAACGGCTAATCGATTACGGATTCCATCCGCCGACCGTCTCTTGGCCCGTTGCTGGAACCGTCATGGTCGAACCCACCGAGAGCGAATCTCAAGCAGAACTCGATCGCTTCTGTGATGCCATGATTGCGATTCGCGAAGAGATCCGAGAGATCGAAACCGGAAAGGTCGATCGCGATAATAATCTCCTCAAGAATGCACCGCACACCGTTGCCGATTTAACGGCTGAAACTTGGGATCGTCCCTACTCCCGCTCTGAAGCCATTTTCCCAACGGCTTGGACTCGTGCGAACAAGTTCTATCCCGCCGTAGGCAGAATTGACAATGCGTATGGTGATCGCAATCTAGTCTGTTCCTGCTTACCGATGGACGCTTACGAAAGCTAGATCACTCAAAAACCTCCGAGTTTGACGATTCGGAGGTTCAATCTTTAAATCTGAGGCTTACCGCCCTGCACAAATCACCGATCGCATCCGTCTCAAATTCACAGGCAGATCCAACCGGATTGCCTGCTCGATCAAAAAACTTGGAACTGGAATCGTCGGAGTCGCCTGCACTGCATAAGTCAGAATCGTTCCTTCCGCATATGACTGTAGCTGCAAATCGGCAGTAAAATCGCTGAAACTTCCAGATTCCAAGAAGAACTGAACTCGCTGCTGATGAGTTTCGAGAACATTCAGTGTGATTTCAACTTGAGCCGTAAAGATCAAAAACGCTTTACTTGCGGCTTGATAAATTCGCTTGGTGCGCTGTGAAATCACTTGCCGCACTTCGCTGCGCGTCACCTCTGGAAAATACTGCGTCCAGCGCGGATAATCCGTCACCTGCTCCCAAACTAGAGTCGGCGCGATCGGTAAATACATCTGTGCAGTAACAGCCCCTCCCCAAGCAGAATGCGGCTTTGTTTTCAGCAAAATCTCACCTTGCATCAAAGCAGACTCGCGTACCAAGGTCATCATGTCTAAACACTCCTCATTCACACGATCTGATCAACCGACACAATAGCAAGCATTCCGTAAAACAATTGTATTCAACTGATGAAGATCTGAGAAAGTCTGCCTATAGTGATAGAGACTAATTGAGAGAAGCATCGATTACCTTATGAATCAACCCAGCAATTCCAGAGCAATTGTTTATATTGTTGTCCTCGCCCTCACCGCGATCGTGTGGATTTTGCGCGGTGTCGGATTGCTTACATTTTTGCCTGGTTTTATCTTATGGATATTGATTGGTTTATCGATTGTACTCACGATCGTCAATGGCTTAATTGAAGTGCGTTAATCATAAAAATGTTACTTCCGTTACGCTGAGAACAATGCAGGAGAAAACCTTTCTCTAGGGAGATTGGTCACAGAATCAAGACCGCAATAATAACCGTATCTGAAATCCTATGACCGGACTTGATTCTTAATTAATTTACTATTATGACCTCTACTGCTTTACCGACCCGTGGACAACTGGAGCGGACACTTTCGCAGCGCGTACAAGCCTTTTATCGGACTCAACTCGGACACCAACCGAGTCGCGTCAGTTGCCATATCGCAGACGGCAAAGTGATTATCGTGCTAGAAGACGCAATTACTAAGCCTGAAAGATTACTACTTGAAACGGGACAAGAAGAACTTGCAGAGAAGGTGCATGACGATCTAGACAAAGCGCTGCACCCACAATTGACAGTCCTGATCGAAGAAGTCGTCGATGTCAAGGTGATTGATATTCTCAGCGATGCTACGTTTGACACGGGACGCAGCGGGACGATCGTAGTGCTGGAAAAAGCCCCCCAAGTGCGCGAATCTCACTCCCGTCGCCTTAGAGACGACAACACTGAGGTAGATGACGATTAACCACGGCTTGTAGCTCATCTAAATCGTAGGGTTTAGCCAGATAATCATCGCAGCCAGAGTCAAGAATGCGATCGCGGTCTTCGGTTCTGGCAAGTGCAGTGAGAGCAACGATCGGAATTCCAGCCGTACTGGGAGCTTGCCTCAATCGCTGAATCACCTCAATTCCATTGATGTCAGGCAGCAATATATCTAGCAGAATTAAGCTTGGCTGGTTGTGTTGTGCAAGGTGAACCGCAGCTTCGCCTGTTTCAGCGGTGACGACAGCACACTCGGTCAGGCTGGTAAGCTGATACTCTAACAAAACGAGGTTATCAACACTATCATCCACTACAAGCACGATCGGTCTACTTAAGGAAGTGCGTAAATCCATATCTAATGAGTTCATATTAAGGCTATGTCCGATCCGTTCTACAACTTCCAACTCACTACGAGAAGGTAAAGCATTTTCAAGAGCGGCAGACATCGCTCTTAATTTGATCCGTGTTGACAATTGGGCTAATGTAATTGGGCTAATGTAGGCGACTTTCATCCTAGCGGACGACTTCTCTGGCTAGTTGCGAATGCAAGAGATGCGGCTCAATTGCTACCATATGTTGCTTCGGTCGCGTACCTCTTATGATATAGCAAGCATTTTTTGTATCTGAGCTTACCGAAAAAACTTAACCTTTCTGAAATATTTGCCGATCTCGTCATCAGGGTTAATCTTTCTCTACAGCTTGAGCAGCACGTTAATACTTTAACGATCGCGAACAATTGCAAATTTAATCATAGTTTACTGATCGTTTTACACAATTGTTGGGAGAATTGTAATAGAGATATTTGCTAAAACAAAGTAGCGATCTACACGGTTTAGACTCTAATTATAAAGAAATGATTAACTTAAGCTTCAATCCGTGCGATCGCATTCTGTAGATTCCTAAAAATTAGGGAGGAAGGGCTATGGCGATCGCAACCGTAAACCCCACAACCGGAGAAGTGGTAAAAACGTTTGAAGCGCTCTCGACTGTAGAAATTCAGCAGAAAATCGAGGCGGCGCACTCCCGGTTTTTGCAGTATCGTTCTGTTCCGCTGGATCAGCGTGCACGCTGGCTTTCCGAAGCAGCAAATATTTTGGAAAGAGAGCGAGATCGCTTCGGTGAATTAATCACTCTAGAAATGGGTAAGCCGCTGAAAGCCGCGATCGCAGAAGTCGAGAAATCTGCGTCGGTTTGTCGGTTTTATGCAGAACAGGCTGCCGAATTTCTAGCCGATGTGCCGATTCAAACTCAAGCTGCGTCTAGTTTTGTGCGCTATCAACCGCTGGGCGTGATTTTAGCGGTGATGCCGTGGAATTTTCCGTTTTGGCAAGTGTTTCGATTTGCGGCTCCGGCTTTGATGGCGGGAAATGTGGGACTGCTCAAACACGCCTCGAATGTGCCGCAATGTGCCGTTGCGATCGAGGAAGTGTTCGTTCGCGCTGGCTTTCCGGCTGGCGCATTCCAAACGTTACTGGTGGGTGCGGATAAAGTGGCGATGATTGTCGAAGACGATCGCGTTAAAGCAGCAACCCTAACTGGAAGTGAACCCGCTGGAGCGAGTCTTGCGGCGATCGCGGGCAAGCACATCAAAAAAGTCGTTCTAGAGCTTGGCGGCAGTGATCCGTTTATTGTGATGCCGAGCGCAGATTTAGACCAAGCAGTCAAAACGGCGGTCGCGGCTCGAATGCTCAACAGTGGGCAATCTTGCATCGCAGCAAAGCGCTTTATCGTGGCCGACGCGATCGCCGATCAATTCCTCGATCGTTTAGTTGAGCAGTACAAAGCGCTGAAAGTCGGCGATCCAATGTTGCCGGAAACCGAAATTGGCCCCTTAGCAACCCCAGACATTCTGCAAGATCTCGATCAGCAAGTTCAGACCTCGATTCAGCAGGGCGCAAAAGTGCTAATCGGTGGGGAACCGTTGCGTGATCGACCCGGAAACTTCTATGCCCCCACGATTCTGACTGACATTCCCAAAGGCTGTATTGCAGAGTATGACGAGTTTTTTGGGCCGGTTGCGCTGGTGTTTCGGGTGCCAGATTTAGACAGTGCGATCGCTCGTGCAAATGATTCACCGTTTGGATTAGGGGCAAGTGCTTGGACGCAAGACGAAACGGAGCGCGAACGGTTAATCGAAGAAATTGAATCTGGCTCAGTGTTTATCAATGCGATGGTGAAATCCGATGTGAAGCTACCATTTGGTGGCATCAAGCGATCGGGGTTTGGGCGGGAACTAGGGCGCGAAGGCATCCACGAGTTTGTCAACATCAAAACTATCTGGGTGCAATAGATAGAAAGTCTTTTAGATCATTAAATCTGGGCTATCACTATACGAAGCGAATCCCTAGCCCTTTACTTTGGAGGACGAGCATGAACACGGCAGAACTATTAGTCCGGTGTTTGGAAGCAGAAGGCGTTGAGTATATCTTCGGTCTACCCGGAGAAGAAAATCTTCATGTGCTAGAAGCGCTGCAAAACTCATCAATCCGGTTTATCACCACGCGACATGAGCAAGGTGCAGCATTTATGGCAGATGTCTACGGGCGGCTCACCGGAAGGGCGGGGGTTTGTCTTTCCACGTTAGGGCCTGGGGCCACGAATTTGATGACCGGCGTGGCAGATGCGAACCTCGATCGCGCTCCGTTAGTTGCAATCACGGGGCAGGTGGGCACCGATCGAATGCACATCGAATCGCATCAATACCTCGATTTAGTGGCCATGTTTGCGCCTGTTACCAAGTGGAACACACAAATCGTGCGACCCAGTAACACGGCTGAGATTGTTCGCAAAGCCTTCAAGATTGCTCAAACTGAAAAGCCCGGAGCGGTTCACATCGACTTACCGGAAAACATTGCAGCGATGCCTGTAGATGGAAGGCCGCTCACCTCTGACAACATTGAGAAGACCTTTGCTTCGTTCCGCAGTATCGAGAAAGCTGCTAACGCCATCAATGATGCAGCCAATCCATTAATTCTGGTAGGAAATGGGGCAATTCGCAGCAATGCAAGTGAAATGCTGACTAAGTTTGCGACTCGATTAAACATTCCGGTTGCAAATACGTTTATGGGCAAAGGAGTCATTCCTTACCCGCATCCGTTGGCGCTTTGGGCGGTGGGGTTACAACAGCGAGATTATATTAGCTGCGGATTTGATCAAGCCGATTTAGTCATCGCGATCGGCTATGACTTAGTAGAATACTCGCCGAAAAAGTGGAACCCAGGCGGCAGAATTCCGGTGATTCACATTGGCAGTACGCCTGCTGAAGTCGATAGTAGCTATATGCCGATCGCAGAAGTTGTCGGTGACATTTCCGATTCGCTGCAAGAGATTTTGTATCGTTGCGATCGCGATGGCAAACCCGACCCACAAGCGCTCGGCTTACGTCCTGAGATTCGCAGCGATTATGCTCAATATGCGAATGATGATGGCTTTCCGATCAAGCCGCAGAAGCTCATTTACGATTTACGGCAAGTGATGGGCACAGATGACATTGTGATCTCGGATGTGGGCGCTCATAAGATGTGGATGGCGCGGCATTATCACTGTCATCGCCCGAATACCTGCATTATCTCGAATGGATTTGCGGCAATGGGAATTGCGATTCCGGGCGCGATCGCGGCGAAGTTAGTGCATCCCGATCGTAAAGTGGTTGCAGTCACCGGAGATGGTGGTTTTATGATGAACTGTCAGGAGCTTGAAACGGCGCTGAGAGTTGGAACTGCCTTTGTGACGATTATCTTTAACGATGGCGGCTATGGCTTGATCGAGTGGAAGCAAGAGAACCAGTTTGGACACTCATCGTTTATCAAGTTCGGCAATCCAGATTTCGTCAAATTTGCCGAAAGTATGGGGCTGAAAGGCTATCGGGTTGAATCGGTGGCGGATTTGATTCCAACTCTTAAAGAAGCGCTCGAACAAGACGTTCCCGCAGTGATTGACTGTCCAGTAGACTATCGAGAGAATCTACGATTTACACAGAAAGCAGGCGATCTGAGCTGCCCAATTTAGCCACGCTTCCGAGTGGGGTCGATCGCGGTTAGGTTCCATTCGTCTCCGCTCTGTTGGGCTAATCGCCAAGTTTGAGTTTTTCCTTCGATTTGACGCTGCAGATACAGATCGAAGATGTTATCCACTTGCTTGTCCTGGCGCTTCGACTGCTTCAGGGTGAAATCATACTCGCCTTTAACGTGATACCCATCAAATCCTTCGATTTTGAGCGGAGTTTGATCCGTGATTTTGACGCGATCGATCGTCACTTTCGGAGCGGAAGTGAGTTTAAGCTGCTGACTAATTTCTTGTTGGGTGCGATCGACTGTAATTGCGATCGCTTTTTTCAACACTGCACCCGGAACCGAGTAGCGCCCACCGCAGGCAGTCAAGCCAACTGCAAGGACAATCGCTAGGATAATTTGTATCGCTCGTTTCACGGTCATAGCTCCTATGTTTAAGCAGGCGTTTGGTGTCGATGAGTCTCTCTACCGCTATATTCTCTCAAACTCGCTGCAAGAATCAGACATTCTCGCGCAACTTCGCGAAGAAACTGCACAACTGCCTCAAGCCCGAATGCAGATTTCACCCGATCAAGGTCAACTCATGGCGCTGCTGGTGCGATCGATCCAAGCGAAAAAAGCTCTAGAAGTCGGAGTCTTTACCGGATACAGTTCGCTTTGTGTGGCAATGGCACTTCCCCCCAATGGAAAACTGATTGCTTGTGATGTGAGTGAGCAATATACGACAATCGCCCGCCGCTATTGGGCAATGGCAAATGTTTCAGACAAAATCGAATTGCACCTCGCACCCGCGATCGACACGCTCGATCGCCTGCTTCAAGATCAAACAGAAACTTTCGATTTTGCCTTTATTGATGCGGATAAAGGCAACTATGCAAACTACTACGATCGAGCGATTCAACTGGTGCGCCCTGGCGGATTAATTGCGATCGATAATGTGTTGTGGTCGGGTCGTGTGGCAGACGAAACCGATCACGATAAGATTACCAACACCATTCGCGCCTTTAATGCCAAAGTGGCGCAAGACGATCGCGTCTGGATCAGTCTATTGCCAATCGCCGATGGATTAACGTTAGCCCTGAAGAAATGAAATCTGGATATACCTTACCTGTTTTTGCTTGTGCCTCTGCGATCGCTGCTCTGCACCACCTTCGACACGGAATCGCGATCGATCAGGTTGAGCTTGATTTAATTAATCCGGCTCAAATTGTTCAGATCGCGATCGATCAGGTTGCGAAATTAAGTAAAAATTCTGCGTTAGCAATCACTCGCAGCGATCCGGGTGACAATCTCGACCTCACCCGCAATACGCCTGTTTGGGCAATGGTGGAATTAGAGACAAGTGCTGCGATTGGAGATCTCGGAGGCCCCCTAAATCCCCCACGAGTGGGGGACTTTGATGTTTCCGATAATGTAGAGAGAATTACGATCGTCGGCGGTGAAGGCGTTGGACAGCGATCGGATCAACAAGCTGCCATCTACGCTTACGCTCAACAGCTAATTCTCACCAACTTAAATCGGTTGCTTCATGCTGGAGAATCGCTGCGCGTCACCTTAATCTTGCCTGAAGGTCGGCAACTGGCAAAACGCACCTCAAACGAAGCGTTCGGAGTCGTTGAAGGCTTATCGCTGCTTGGAACTTCGGGCATTGCTCAACCGCTCAGCGCTCCCGACCAGCTCGAACAATTTCGCGCAGAACTTCAGGAAAAATCAAAGCGATTTGACACCCTCGTTTTTTGCATTGGAGAGAATGGTTTGGATCTTGCCGCAAAATTGGGCATCGATCGCGATCGCACCCTCAAAACTGCGAATTGGATCGGGTCTCTCTTAGTCGAGGCGGGAATTCAGCAAGTGAAATCAATCCTCCTATTTGGCTATCACGGTAAATTAATGAAACTTGCAGGTGGCATCTTTCATACCCATCATCATGTTGCCGATGCTCGACAAGAAATTCTCACCGCTCATGCTGCAAAAGTGGGAATCGATCCAGCAGATTTGCAAGCCATTCTTGCCAGCGCTACGGCTGAAGACGGATTGAAATACTTAAGAAATTTAGGAAAAGAAATCGAAGTTTATACCTCGATCGCCCAAACGATCGACGATCGTGCCCAGCATTACATCTTTACCCACAGTGAGGCAACCGTTGAGGTCGGTAGTATTTTGTTCGATCGTGCTCGGCAGATTTTGGTAAAAAGCAGAAAAGCAACCCAACTGCTTGAGTCCGTTTGCTAATGTGATTAGAATAGCCAGAATATCTAAAACGATTCATTTTTTACCGCTCTTCAAAACGCCCGTTTATCGTCGGTTTGACTCTCGTTCATTTCATCAGGAAACTCCCGTGACTCCACACACTGACCCGTCTGTTCTGGATACCCCGATCGTATCTACTTCAGATTTGGATGCGCTCGATCGTCAAATGATCGTGATTCTCGATTTTGGGTCGCAATATTCAGAACTGATTGCCCGCCGCATTCGCGAAACCCAAGTCTATTCTGAAGTTCTGTCGTATCGCACCACGATCGAACAGTTGCGCCAACTCAACCCCAAGGGCATTATCCTATCCGGTGGCCCAAATTCGGTTTATGACAATGGCGCACCGCATTGTGATGCGGGAATTTGGCAGCTTGGCATTCCCGTTCTGGGAGTCTGCTACGGAATGCAACTGATGGTGCAACAGCTTGGCGGCAATGTCGAACGCAGCGATCGCGGCGAATACGGCAAAGCAAATCTCGCGATCGATGATCCGACCGATTTGCTTACCAATGTCGAAGATGGCTCGATCATGTGGATGAGCCATGGTGACTCAGTGACGCAACTTCCATCTGGATTTGAGATCCTCGCTCACACGGCGAATACGCCTTGTGCTGCCATTGCCGAACACGATCGTAAACTCTACGGCGTACAGTTCCACCCGGAAGTGGTGCATTCTCAATACGGACAAGCTTTAATCCGTAACTTTGTCTACCACATCTGCGAATGTGAGCCGACCTGGACAACCGATGCGTTTGTCGAAGAAGCGATTCGCGAAATTCGTGCCAAAGTTGGGGATAAGCGAGTGCTGTTAGCGCTGTCTGGCGGCGTGGATTCCTCAACGCTGGCATTCCTGCTGCATCGAGCGATCGGCGATCAACTCACCTGTATGTTTATCGACCAAGGCTTCATGCGAAAGCTAGAGCCAGAACGCTTAGTGAAGCTGTTTCATGAGCAGTTTCATATCGATGTTGCCTATGTGAACGCTCGCGATCGTTTCTTGGCAGCGGTCGAGGGTATCACCGATCCTGAAGAAAAACGCAAACGCATCGGGCACGAATTCATCCGCGTGTTTGAAGCAGAATCGAAGCGGTTAGGGCCGTTCGATTATCTCGCTCAAGGGACGCTTTACCCGGACGTGATTGAATCTGCAGATACTAACGTTGATCCAAAAACCGGAGAACGAGTCGCAGTCAAAATCAAGAGCCATCACAATGTCGGTGGACTGCCAAAAGATCTGCAATTCAAGCTGATCGAACCGTTGCGGAAACTGTTCAAAGACGAAGTACGAAAGGTTGGTCGATCGATCGGTCTGCCTGAAGAGATCGTCAATCGTCAGCCCTTCCCTGGCCCCGGTCTAGCGATTCGGATTTTGGGCGAAGTGAACGAAGAAAAGCTGAACATTCTGCGGGATGCCGATCTAATCGTGCGTCAGGAAATCAATCGCGCAGGCATTTACCACGATGTATGGCAAGCTTTTGCCGTCTTGCTGCCTGTGCGAAGCGTCGGAGTGATGGGAGATCAACGCACTTATGCTTATCCGATCGTGCTGCGCTGCGTCAAGAGCGAAGACGGCATGACCGCAGACTGGGCGCGAATTCCCTACGATCTGCTTGAAACCATTTCCAACCGCATTGTGAACGAAGTCAAGGGTGTGAACCGTGTGGTTTACGACATCACCTCGAAGCCACCGGGAACGATCGAGTGGGAATAAGTAGAAACGGCACGATCGCCCTCAATTAATCAAGGGCGATCGGACGGTTGCACACGACTGATCATTGCAGAATTTCTCGTAGTGACGCGATTAATCGCGTCACTACAATCTGAACCTAGAATTGAGAAGCTGCATTCGACTCGATATGGCACCCCACCACAGGCATCCCCCCGGTCACGGTCATACCCACCGGACTAATTCTTACAATCGCGCTTTTATTGTCAGTGTCACGCTGAATGCTGGTTTTGTCGTTGCTGAAGTGGTGTATGGACTTTTAGCTAACTCTCTAGCGCTGCTTGCGGATGCAGGACACAATCTCAGCGACGTTTTAGGATTATTACTGGCTTGGGGGGCGAGTATTTTAGCGCGTCGTCAACCGACTCCCCGACGCACGTTTGGATTTCGCCGATCGTCAATCTTAGCCGCTTTGCTCAATGCAACGTTTCTCCTCATTGCCTGTGGTGGCATTGGCTTAGAAGCGATCCAACGATTTCACACTCCAGCACCCGTTGAAGGTGGAACGATTATTTTGGTAGCAGCGATCGGGATTGCGGTGAATACGATCAGTGCGCTGATGTTCGTGTCGGGACGCAGCTCTGATCTGAATATTCGCGGCGCATTTTTGCATTTAGCCGCCGATGCGCTGGTTTCGCTGGGCGTGGTGCTAACTGGGATTGCAATTCTGATGACTGGATGGCAGTGGCTTGATCCGATCGTCAGTTTGGCAATTACGATCGTGATTGTGATCGGGACATGGCAACTGTTTCAAGAATCGTTTAATCTCATGCTGGATGCAGTTCCAGAAGAGATTGAACCGCTTGCGGTGCGAACGTACCTTGCAGAGCGTCCTGGTGTCGCTCAGGTGCATGATTTGCACATTTGGGCGATGAGTACAACCGAGGTGGCGCTAACGGCTCATTTGATCACCCCGGCTGGGCATCCGGGAGATGCCTTCTTAGCTGAACTCTGCCGCGAGTTGCATGATCATTTCGGCATCGAACACGCCACAATTCAAATCGAGCTTGGTGATCCAAGTACAGCTTGTGCTGTAGCTTGTGAAGATGCCATCCAATAAATAGAGGGATGCCCCGGTGGAACATCCCTCAAAAAGATTCTATTGGGTTAGAAACTAGGCGAGTATTCAGCGCTTACGCGATCGCTGCAATCTTCACATCACTGGTGCTGAGCAATTCTTGCAGTTCGTCTGAATCCACCGTTTCTTTCTCAACTAGCATTTCAGCCAGTTTGTCGAGAACCGGACGATTTTGAACCAGAACCGCTTTAGCGCGACGATACGCTTGCTCGACCAAGTTCCGCACTTCGTCATCGATCGCGGCTGCGGTTTCTTCCGAGAAGTCGCGTTCTGCGGCAATGTCCCGACCGAGAAACATATTGCCTTGCTGACGACCAAGCGCTACCGGGCCTAAACGATCGCTCATTCCAAAGCGTGTCACCATCTGCTTCGCCACTCGTGCCACTTGCTGAAGGTCATTCGATGCGCCTGTGGTCACTTCTTCTTCACCAAAGACGATCTCTTCAGCAATCCGACCACCGAGTGCAACTGCCATCTGGTTTTGCAGGTAGGAGCGGGAGTATAAGCCCGAATCCATCCGGTCTTCGCTCGGTGTGAACCAAGTTAAACCACCTGCACGACCGCGAGGAATGATGCTGATTTTTTGAACTGGATCGTAATCGGGCATTAACGCACCGACTAATGCATGACCTGCTTCGTGGTAAGCGACTAGCTCTTTACGCTTTTCGCTCATGACGCGATCTTTCTTCTCAGGTCCAGCGAGGACGCGATCGATGGCATCGTTAATTTCGTCCATCGAAACTTCGGTCAGATTGCGACGAGCCGCCAGAATCGCGGCTTCGTTCAGCAAGTTCGACAAGTCTGCTCCGGTAAATCCAGGAGTCCGACGGGCGATCTTTTCAAGATCAACATCTTTCGACAGGGTTTTGCCGCGAGCGTGGACGTTGAGCACTTCCAAACGACCTGCGTAATCAGGACGATCGACCACCACTTGACGGTCAAACCGACCCGGACGCAAGAGCGCAGCATCCAGCACATCAGGGCGGTTCGTTGCCGCGATGATGATGATTCCGGTGTTGCCTTCAAACCCGTCCATCTCGGTAAGAAGTTGGTTCAGGGTTTGCTCCCGTTCATCGTTTCCGCCACCGAGACCTGCGCCCCGTTGACGACCAACCGCATCAATTTCATCAATAAAGACGATACAAGGTGCGTTGGTTTTTGCTTGCTCAAACAGATCGCGGACGCGGGAAGCTCCCACACCGACGAACATCTCAACGAACTCAGAACCCGAAATTGAGAAGAACGGTACACCTGCTTCACCTGCAACTGCTTTTGCCAGCAAGGTTTTACCGGTTCCGGGAGGGCCGACAAGCAGGACACCCTTGGGAATTTTTGCGCCAATTGCGGTAAAGCGATCGGCATTCTTCAAGAAGTCCACGACTTCATTGAGTTCGAGTTTTGCCTGGTCAATCCCTGCCACATCATTAAATGTGACTTGGGTTTGAGGTTCCATTTGAACTCTAGCTTTGGATTTGCCGAAGTTCATGGCTTGGCTACCCGGCCCGTTTTGAGCACGGCGCAACAGGAAGAATAGACCCACAAGCAGCAAGATCGGGAAGAACAGGCTGCTGACGGCGCGGAGCCAGAAGTCGTTGCCATCGGTTGCAGGCAGGACAGAAATATCAACGTTGTTGCGGGTCAGAATGCTAATGAGTTCGGGGTCGCTGGGTAGATTAACTAGAATCCGGCTACCGTCTTGGGACTGCACCAAGGCGCGCGAGCGATCGGAACTCAAACTTACTTTATTGACGTTATTTTTTTCAACTTCTTGAATAAACTGGCTGTAGCGCCAAGTTTCACGTGTTTGGGGTTGCTTATCAAAGACCGCCGTTGCTAAGGCAATCACGACGATCGCTAAAAGCGCATATAGCCCTGCATTTCTCCACCGCTTGTTCACCGGGGTGTATCCTCCTGAAAATAGGAATGAAAAGGGATCTCAGATTTGTATTGTTAATTTATATTACTGCTTATTAAGGCAGCTTGCATGGATCTGCAAGAAATCTGAGAATCACTGGTTTATCCAATTTAACGTAATGATTTGATAATGGACTTCGATTTCTGGGGCAAATTGCGATGCAGCTAAGCTTTTGTATCATTGTCAAAAATGAAGAGCAGAATTTGCCGCAATGCTTGAGGAGTGTGCAGGATTGGGTCGATGAAATGATTGTGTTAGATACGGGATCGAGCGATCGTACCGTTGAAATTGCTCGATCGTTTGGGGCACAAGTTCACTCTTTTGATTGGTGTAATGATTTCTCAGCAGCGCGGAATGAGTGCTTGAAGTATGCTCAGGACGATTGGGTATTAGTGCTGGATGCAGATGAAACTTTAGTGCCTGAAGTTGCGCCGATTTTGCGAAGCGCGATCGAGCAGGAGGAGTATTTAGTCTTTAATTTAGTCCGGAGGGAAGTTGGAGCCGCACAATCGCCGTACTCGCTAGTTTCTCGATTGTTTCGGCGGCATCCTGAACTTTGGTTTTCTCGTCCCTATCACGAGATGATTGATGATCAGGTGTTGTTGTTGTTGCAGCACGAACCGCACTGGAAAATTGGAGCAGTTTCAGAAGTTGCAATTCTGCATGAAGGCTATCAGGCGGACGTGATCGCGGGGCGCGACAAGGTGAATAGAGCACGATCGACCATGGAAGCCTTCCTCGCTGCTCATCCGAATGATCCTTATGTTTGTAGCAAGCTGGGTGCGCTCTATGTTGGAGTGGGTGAAACTGCAAAAGGAATCGAGCTTTTAGAGCGGGGATTATCGGCGGTCGAAGATGCTTCGACAAAATACGAACTGCATTATCATCTGGGTGTTGTGTATTCAGAGCTAAATGAGATAGAGAAAGCGGCACAACAGTATCAGGAAGCGATTCGGCAGGCAGTTCTACCAAAACTTAAGCTAGGAGCAATCAATAACTTTGCAAGCCTGCTGAAGGACTGTGGTGATCTGCAAAATGCAGCGCTTCTTTATCAACAAGCTTTAGACATTGATCCAACTTTCGCGATCGCATATTGCAATTTAGGTGCAACGCTCAAAGCAATGGGACAGTTCACCACCGCGATCGACCATTATCATCAAGCCATTGCACTCAATCCGAACTATGCAGAAGCTTATCAAAATCTCGGTGTGGTGTTGCTGAACCTGGGTCGAGTTCCTCAAAGCTTAGAGGCATTCCGAACTGCGATCGCGCTACATCAACAACAAAATCCTTCTGAAGCTGAAAGACTCAAGCTTGGTTTAAGAGAGATGGGACTATGGTGAAACATTGGTACAACGGCAGCGCGATCGAGGGCGACCAAATTCAACTCTCAATCAATGATCCAGGCTTAATTTATGGTGCAACGACGTTTACAACATTGCGAGTGTATCAATCCCTGGATCACGCTTTAACTCAGTGGGATGAACATTGTGAGCGATTGAAGACCACGATCGCAGCCTTTCACTGGCAAGATCCAAACTGGAACAACATTCGCTCTGGTGCAGAATGGATGGCGCTTCACTATCCAACGCTGAGAGTTGTTGTGTTTCCAGATGGGCGAGAATGGATTACGGGTCGATTGCTCCCTTCTGATTTAGCTCAGCGTCAACAGCAAGGCATTACTGCTTGGGTAGCAGAATCAGAACTGAGTCGATCGCTGCCTCAACATAAAACCGGGAACTATCTCGCGCCTTGGCTTGCACTGCAAACCGCGCAGCAATTGAATGCTCAAGAAGCAATTTTGATTGATCAGCATGGAAACTGGCTCGAATCAAGCACGGGGACGCTTTGGGGCTGGAAAGACGATCGCTGGTGGACACCACCTTTAAGCACGGGCATCTTACCCGGATTATTGCGCTCGCGCTTAGTTCCAGAACTATCACCGATCGAGGAAGCTTGGACGGCTGAAGTGGTGAAGGGATTTGAAGCGATCGCCTATACGAACTGTGTGATGGAACTGATTCCGATTCATACGGTGATCGATCGCGACCAAAAGTATCACTACAATTCGGCTCATACAAAATTTCAGCAAATCAGAAATCTCTTTCTGACCAACTCTACCGACTTGTAGGAAGGCGCGGGATGTTGCACAGTTAAGGAAGAATAGCGCGTTATCTAAATTCTATGTTTTACCGGATTTTAATCTGTACTGACTTCAACGATGGACTCCAACGACTGGTACATTTTGTCCCTCAGTTTGCCGCCAGCGGAATGCAGCAAATTGTATTTCTTCATGTCGTGCCGCTCTCAGAAGATCTCGGAGTGCCTAAGGCCAATGCCGAAAAAGTCGCTCGTGCTCAAAAACGGCTTGCTTCTGCACTAGAACAAATTCCCGCAGGAGTCGAAGTCAAAGTCGAAGTACAACCCGGACGCGCTGTAGATGTGATTCCCCGCATCGCCAAAACCTATCAATCCGATGTGATTTTGATGGGAACCCAAAGCCGTAACCTTTTCACCGAAACTCTATTTGGTAGCACCACCGCAGAACTTTCGCAGCGATCGCCCACTCCCCTCATGACAGTGCGCCCTCAACTGATCTCAGCCCTCACCACCGAAGAACTGACCCTGCGCTGTCAGCATCTATTCCGGGGACTGCTGATTCCCTACGACGACAGCAATGCTTCAAAGCACACGATCGCTCAAATTGTTCAACATGCCCAACCTGAAATCCCTCAGACTTGCTACCTTTGTCGCGTCATTGAAGAAGGCGGCAGATTTGCTCCCTCGCCTGCGGAAGAACAACGTTTAATCTCAGAAACCTTAGCGCCTGCTCAAGCCCAACTGCAAGCCGCAGGTATCAAAGCCGAACTCGAACTGCGTCGAGGAAACGCGATCGCTCAAATCCTACAGGCTGCTCAGGATAAAGATGTCAGCGCGATCGCAATCTCCTCTAACAGCAGCAATCGTGGCTTCTACTCTGTTCCTAGCTTTGCAGCAGAACTCTTACGACGAAGTTTGCATCCCGTTTTATTTTTTCCGGCTCCGCGTTAAGCCGTACTTCTGTCGGAATGAACCTGGGTTAAATCCGACAAAATTTTCGGCTTCATCCGCTCAAATTCAGCTTTGAGCAAATCTTTACTGACGGCTGCTTTGCCCACAGATGCCCAGGCTTGGCTGGCAAGCATCCACTCGCGAATTTGCGATCGTTGGGTAGCTGTGGTCTGTACGGGTATCACATAGGCGCAGTGGTGCGGATCTTCGATCGCGAAAAACAGAATGTAATAACTTTCCTTTTCGATCAGGAGACGAGTTAGTTTTTGACCTTGTTCGGTTTTCAAATCCAGAAAACACTTTAACCAGCGCGGGTTGCCGTCTTTATGCTGAATCTGATTGTAAAGCGCTGTCACCCAGAGAACCACAGGATGCGGCGATTGAATGCACAGAAACGTTTTGAAAAACTGATTGTATAGCCGACCGATTTGAATGTTCTCAATTTCCTGCTGAGGTAGCATCACCCATATCGTTGCTGAAGTGTCCTGCTTGGTTTCGAGAACGTGGGGAAAGACAATTTGCGCGATCGGCTTATCTTTGGGCCAAGCGGTGAGTTGGCAAGCATCATCCGCAGAGAGGCGATGTGTACTGCGAGTTAGTGTTGTAACGGGTCGTTTCAGCAACGCCTCACCAATGCGATGACTAATTTGGCGATTGGCATCGTAGCGCTGTTCGAGCGGCTCTAAAGCTTTGAGAATTTCTTCGACCGTTTGAGGACGATCTTGTGGCAGTTTGGCTAAACACCGCATGACCAGGGCTTCTAGTACCTTCGGAACTCTTGTGGAGGGATTTGCCTCGGCAAAACTTTTTGGTTGCTGAAAATGATGCGTTTTGTACCAACCGCCAAACGAATGGGTATCCGCTTGCAGCGGCATTCGTCCGGTTAGCATTTCATAAAACATCACCCCCAAACTGTAGATATCCGATCGCGAATCGAGTTCGCGTCCTTCCATTTGCTCTGGGGAAGAATACGCCAAAGTTCCCATGTAGGAACTGGTTTGACTGCTGTCGGCTTGCATCAATTTGGAAATCCCGAAGTCGAGAACTTTGAGCAATTCTCCGAAACCCGTGTCCTGTGTTACGAGGATGTTGCTAGGCTTGATATCTCGGTGAATGATTGGACAAAGAGCACCCTCGATCGCAATGCCCTGATGAGCGCAGTGTAATCCCGCACAAAGCTGACGCGCCAAACTGAGAAAGCGAGGAAGCGGTAGATTTTGAGCGCTAATCATTTCGCTCAAGCTATTGCCCTCTAAGTATTCCATTACGTAGTAGGGCACTTCTTGGTCATCGACTCCGTAATCCATCACGCGGACGATGTGCATACTTTTGGTGCTGAGGAGCGCACAAGTCCGGGCTTCACTCCGAAAGCGATCGCGCATTTTCCGCGTTAACAGCGTTTGCGACAGAAACTTGACTGCGACGATCACGCCGCCGAGTAGGACATCTTCCGCTTTGTATACCTGCCCCATCGCACCACGTCCGATCAGCTCGATCAGTTGATAGCGATTGGAGAGCAATTGTCCGATTCGAGGGTCAGTCATGCGGCGAGAGATTCAAGCAACGGATAACTTCAGTATGGACACTTGCGTCTTTGAAATAACTTGATGAAGCGGGGGCTGCCTACGTAAGTGGAGCAGCTTGTCGCTCTAGGGTGGCTTCCATCATGTTGGTCAGCGCGTGTCCAGTAAGCATCGTGCTGGCAAGGTAATAGCGATCGTCGCTCAGGCGGTAGAGTGTTTCAAATCCGCTGCGTCGCTGGCGATCGCCCAAAACCCAGTGCCGTTGAACGAGCGATTCAGGCGCAACCCACCCTTCGCCTTCGATGCGTCCCAGAATACTGTGCTGCAACACAAAGGTATAGCGGCGATCGCCCTGGTCAAGCCGTCCTCGATAGTGCAGGGTCATGTCTTCGCGATCGGGTGCTTGAGGAAACGTGAGTTTGGTAATCAGAGTGAACCAGTCATCACGGCTCCAAGCGACGATGAGTTTTCCTTTCATAGCGATCGGGAGTCCGTCACGCTCTAGCCAATTTCCCTGGAGCGTCCAGCGTCCTGGCTCCATTAAAAACGTGTGGTTCACGGCGGTTCTAGGCTAAGTGGCTCCCCATGCTACCATGCAGCGCTCTTAGGCTACGTGGTAGATTTCCCCTAAAAGTACGGGTTGCGGTGCGCCTGTGACCTCCGGGAGATTACCGGGAATTCCGCGATAGCGCCAATATGCCAGGATTGCAAATGCGATCGCTTCTTTAAAGTCGGCGTTCAGTCCAGCTTCGTCGGTTGTGGTAATAATGCTGTCGGGCAGGAAGGCTTGGAGGCGAGCTTTGAGGTAAGTGTTATGACTGCCACCCCCGCAGACTAGGACGCGATCGGGCAGTTGCGGCAGGAATGTTTTGTAGCTGTGGGCGATCGAGGCAGCGGTGAATTCGGTCAGGGTTGCCAAAATGTCAGCCTGACTTAGACCTGCGGCATCGGCTAAACAAGCGTTGAGATAGTCTTGTCCAAAGTGTTCTCGTCCGGTAGATTTGGGCGGCGGCTGCTGAAAAAAGTCTTGCTGTAACCAGCGATCGACGAGTTCTTGATTTGGGGTGCCGCTAGCCGCCCAAGCGCCATCGCGATCGTAAGTTTGATCGGAGAACTGTTGGACTGCCAGGTCGATCAGCATATTTCCGGCTCCCGTGTCCCAACCCCGAATCGGTAGTCCTGATTTTACTGGAGGTAAAAAGGTGACATTGCCAATGCCGCCGATGTTTTGCACACAGCGATATTCGATCGGGTGTCTGAGTAAAGCGGCATCGATCGCGGGAACGAGGGGTGCGCCTTGTCCGCCGATCGCGATGTCTGCTGTGCGGAAGTTGCTGATTGTGGCGATTTTTGTTTGATGCGCGATCGTGGCTCCGCGTCCAAGTTGCAGGCTGTAGCCTAAGCGATTGGATGGGGGACGATGAAAAACGGTTTGACCGTGCGAACCGATCAGAACGGCTGGCGTTTGGTTGGTCTGAATTCGCAGGGCGGCTTGGGCGAATTGATCAGCAATTTCGTCATCGAGTTCGGCAAGTTCCGCCATTGATAAAGCGGCTCCACTGCAAACCGATAGAATGAGATCGCGTAACTGTGCTGGATAGGGATAGGTTTCACCTGCGATTAGAGTTGCTTGCAAGTCATCTGTAGAGCCAGAGATCTCAACTAGAGCGGCATCAATGCCATCGACGGATGTACCACTCATCAAGCCAGTTATACGCATGGGGTTTGCTGCTTAAAGGTCAGGATTTATTGTGGAGTTGAATGGTTGAAACCGCAATCATTTGCAGAATTGATTCCAGTTTGAAACACAAATTCCGAAATGCTCAATTCCGAAATGCTCAATTCCGAAATGCTCAATTCCGAAATGCTCAATTCCGAAATGCTCAATTAATGTGAACGTCCACAAATCAAATTGAGATTAGCGCCTGGGCAGACTAATTTAGAAATCACCTGCCATTCATTATGCTATTCAACTTTTCCACAGTGCGCCGATCGCATAGACACCCAATTCTGATCGCATCTTTAGCGCTTGCTGGTTGTAGCTCCAGTTATGCAGTGCCAAGTTCTGTTCAGCAAGCTTTCAATCTGAAGTATCCCGGCATAAATGCAAGGTGGGAAGAAAAGCCTTACGGTTATGAAGCAGTTTTTGTAAAGGATGGCAGGGAGTATGAGGCGGAGTTTTCTCGATCGGGGCAGTGGCTCGAAACGGAATACGAAGTGGGAGCCGATCAGTTTTCTGCGATCGTGCTAGAGCGGGTGAGACAGCAATATCCGGGGTATGCGGTGACAAAGCACGAAATTGAACTGACTCCGAGCGGCACATTTTATGAGGTCGAAATTGAGCGCGGTAATGAAGAAATAGAGCTTTATTTTGACGAGCGCGGTAATTCGATCAGCAATGCCAACGAGGATGCTTAGGATACGAGAGCGATCGTATGAAGGACGATCGCTCTTTACAGGAGCAGTAATTTGAATGCTCTAAGTTGTATACTCTGCGTTGATTTTCACATAGTCATAACTTAGATCGCAGCCCCAAGCTTTTCCACTGCCTGAACCGTTACCAATGCTTACAGAGATAATCACCGGATGATCTAACGATTGTCGATCGCCTTCTGTACTTCTTGCAGCTTGTTGCTTCAAATATCCACTCGCTGCTGCACGATCGAACGGTTGTGGTTGTCCGTTCTGCATCATCAAAAATTCACCCAGCTTAATTTGCAAGCCTGCTTGATCGAAGGTGACATCCGCTCGTCCGGCTGCACCCGCAATTCTGCCCCAGTTCGGATCGCGTCCAAAAATCGCCGATTTTACCAGCGACGACCCTGCGATCGTTCGCGCCACTCTCCGCGCCGATGCGTCATCGGCTGCACCCGAAACCTGCACTTCAATCAGACAGGTTGCTCCTTCGCCGTCTCGTGCGATCGCTTTTGCCAAATACATACAAACTTCTGTCAGCATCGCTTCGAGCTTTTCTGCTTCGGCTCCCGCTTCGGTAATGGCAGGTGTTCTCGATTGTCCATTTGCTAAAGCAATCAAACAATCATTCGTACTGGTATCGCCATCGACTGTGATTTGGTTAAAACTACGATCGGCTGCCCGACTTAACATTTGCTGCCATAGAGGAGGAGAAACCGCCGCATCGCAAGTGACAAACGCTAACATTGTCGCCATATTGGGGTGAATCATGCCTGAACCTTTAGCAATGCCACCGATGCGAACCGGACGATCGCCGATCGTCGTTTCGAGCGCAATCGATTTGGGGACTAAATCTGTGGTTGTGATCGCTTTGGCTGCGGCATCGTTTCCGGTTTCGCTCAGGCTTGTGACGAGAGTTGGCACTGCTGATCGCAACGCATCCATTTTGATGCGCTGACCGATGACTCCGGTGGAAGCGAGCAGAATTGTATCTGAAGCTAGATTGAGCGCCTGGGAAATCAGTTGGGCGCTTTCGAGCGCATCAATCATGCCTTGTGCGCCTGTTGCGGCATTCGCTTGTCCTGCGTTGCAGAGAATGGCGCGACAATTTGATTTCGTTTGCAGGCGTTCGCGGCAGTAATCGACCGGAGCAGCGCGGACTTGAGACGTGGTGAAGACTCCAGCTGCGATCGCATCGACTTCGGAGACAATCAGGGCGAGATCTGGTAAGCCAGAGGGCTTGAGTCCAGCCGTGATTCCTGCTGCTTTGTAGCCTTTCGGGGCTGTAATGCCGCCTGCGATTTGCTGCCAGTCTGCCATGATATCTCACCTATGTTCCTGAATCGCGATTATATCGGCAGTCGGGATGAGGGGCTAGAGGTTTAAACAAGAAAAAAGGAGGGTCGCAGTTCGCGAGTCCCCCCATCATCAGGGTGCATCTACTTATCACAGTATGACATTGACAGGGTGAGGGGTGAAACCCCTTCAGTGCAACTTCGTAAAATTTACACCTTATTTTGAAGCAGCTTCACAAAGATCAGTAATCTTACGCTGGGAAAAGCGGTGTCTATAAACTTGTAGGAAAACTCCATTTTTCCAGCAGTTCAGTCGAAAAGCAGATGCCATCGCCTTTTGAGCAAGATCGTAGACACCCTCTTCCCCCCTAGCTAGCTCACACTAGCGATGAGTTTTGCTTCTTCTTCTTTCGATAGCACTCGTCCTTCATCCTCGAAACCGGAAATCCGATCGAAGTTCAAATACTGATACAAGTCTGACGCAAACGGGTCAATTTTCTCCTGTACCACGCTCATGTACTCCTTGATCGTCGGAATTTTGCCCAACAGCGCACAGACTGCCGCCAGTTCCGCAGAGCCAAGATAAACCTGCGCCCCTTTACCCATGCGGTTGTTGAAGTTACGGGTCGAGGTCGAGAACACGGTTACGCCATCCTCGACTCGCGCTTGATTGCCCATGCAGAGCGAGCATCCCGGCATTTCTGTTCGCGCTCCGGTCGCCTGGAAGATTTCGTAGACTCCTTCAGCGCGTAGCTGTTGTTCGTCCATGCGGGTTGGCGGGGCGATCCAAAGCTTGGCTTTGGCGACTCCGGCTCCTTCGAGAATTTTCGCAGCAGCGCGGTAATGTCCGATGTTGGTCATGCAAGAACCGATAAAGACCTCGTGAATCGGATCGCCTGCACATTCGGACATCAGCTTGATGTTGTCGGGATCATTGGGAGCAGCAACGATCGGCTCTTTAATCTGATCGAGATCAACTTCGATAATGTCTGCGTATTCAGCATCTGGATCAGCTTGTAATAAATGCGGATCAGCTAACCATTCTTCCATGTTGCGGACGCGGCGGAGAATGGTACGAGCATCACCGTAACCTCGTGCCACCATATTTTTGAGTAGGGCGGTATTGGAGCGTAAGTATTCAGAAACGGTTTCAACCGAGAGCGCGATCGTGCAGCCTGCTGCCGATCGTTCAGCCGTGGCATCTGTGAGTTCAAACGCTTGCTCTAGCTGCAAATCGGGCAATCCTTCCATCTCGATAATTTTGCCAGAGTAAACGTTCTTTTTGTTTTCTTTGGCAACCGTGAGCTTACCTTGCTGCATCGCGACGTATGGAATCGCGTTTACCACATCGCGTAGGGTGACTCCGGGCTGTAGTTTGCCTTTGAATCGAACTAGTACCGATTCAGGCATATCGAGCGGCATTGCACCGAGCGCAGCGGCAAATGCAACCAAACCTGAGCCAGCCGGGAAAGAGATGCCAAGCGGGAAACGAGTGTGTGAATCGCCGCCTGTGCCAACGGTATCAGGAAGCAGCATCCGATTCAGCCAGGAGTGAATGATGCCATCTCCTGGGCGCAGAGAAACGCCGCCGCGAGAATTAATGAAATCAGGCAGCTCGTGATGGGTTTTGATGTCTACAGGTTTCGGATAGGCTGCTGTGTGGCAGAAGCTTTGCATCACCAGATCTGCGCTGAATCCGAGACAGGCGAGTTCTTTCAGTTCGTCGCGGGTCATGGGCCCTGTGGTATCTTGCGATCCAACCGTGGTCATGATGGGTTCACAAGAGGTTCCGGGACGAACACCGGGAAGCCCACAAGCTTTACCCACCATTTTTTGAGCCAGTGTAAAACCTTTTCCGGTATCGGCTGGCATTTGCGGACGCACGAACAGATCGGAAATCGGTAATCCCATTGCCGATCGAATCTTGTCGGTTAGCGTCCGACCGATCAGCAAGGGAATCCGTCCCCCAGCTCGGACTTCATCCAAGATCGTGTCCGGTTTCAGCGTGAAAGTTGAAATAACTTCACCGGATTCGTTGGTGATTTCACCTTTATAGGGATAAATCGTGATCACATCGCCTGTATTGAACTGCGTGACATCACATTCGATCGGCAATGCTCCCGAATCTTCTGCTGTGTTGAAGAAGATTGGCGCAATTTTCCCACCGAGAATGTAACCGCTCGATCGCTTGTTCGGCACAAACGGAATATCCTCGCCAATGTGCCACAGCACCGAGTTGATCGCTGATTTCCGCGATGATCCGGTTCCGACCACATCGCCCACATAAGCAAGCGGATGCCCTTTTTGTTTGAGTTCGACGATCGTTTCCAGCGATCCAGGTTGGCGCGTTTCCAACATTGCCAGCGCGTGAAGCGGAATGTCTGGGCGCGTGGTGGCGTGAGTTGCAGGTGATAAATCGTCAGTATTGGTTTCGCCCGGAACCTTGAACACCGTCACCGTAATTGCTTCTGGCAAAGGAGCGCGATTGGTAAACCATTCTGCCTCTGCCCAAGACTTCAACACGCGCTGAGCGTAGGCGTTCCCGCTCTCCGCCAGTTCTTGCACATCATGAAACGCATCGTAAACCAGCAGCGTTTTACTCAGAGCCGCTGTCGCTGTTTCTGCAATCTCAGGATTCGGTGACTTGAGCAATTCGATTAGCGAATGCACATTGTAGCCCCCCATCATCGTGCCCAACAGTTCAACCGCTTCTTTCGGTGAGACAAGTGGACTGGTGATTTCTTCTTTCGCGATCGCGCTCAAAAATCCTGCCTTAACGTAAGCCGCTTGATCGACTCCCGGCGGAATACGATCGCGTAACAACGAAAGCAGAAACGCTTCTTCACCTGCAGGTGGAGCCTTGAGCAATTCACACAGGTCTGAAGTTTGCTGCGGGCTGAGAGGGAGGGGTGGAATTCCTAAAGCCGCCCGCTCAGCGAGGTGTTGACGGTAAGATTCAAGCATATTCGGGTTGATTCGGTGTAGATCAGCAGCGTTATCACTCTATCGCGAACTTCTAGTCTAAAACTTCAGAGGAAGGATGCGGTAGAATGACTGCACTTCAAATCCTTTTCTGAACCTAAATTTTCTCCTGTATCAGCCCTTACGAAAGTTCTTTCGCAAATCCGTTAAGGTCACAAGAATGTGACTCAGGTTACACCTTATGCGTCTAGAGCAGCTACAGGCATTTTTAGCGATCGCAGAAACCGGAAGTTTTCAGCAAGCCGCCCGCAAGTGTGATGTGACGCAATCGACGATCAGCCGCCAGCTTCAGTCGCTGGAGGCTGATTTGGGAATGTCTTTGCTGCATCGGACGGCTCAGGCAAAATTGACCGTTGCAGGTGAGCGATTTTTGCCTCGCGCTCGCAGGATCTGTCAAGAATGGCGGAACGCGATCGCTGAGCTTGAAGAACTCCGGCTTGGTAAACAACCTGAACTTTGTATTGCCGCAATTCATTCGGTCTGTGCCTTTCATTTGCCGCCTGTGCTGCAACGCTTCTGTCAAGACTTCCCTGACGTACAGCTGCGGGTCACTTCGCTAGGGAGCGATCGCGCCTTGAAAGTCTTGAAAGATGGATTGGTAGATCTAGCGATCGTCATGAACAACCGCTTTCTCACGGCAAGTCCAGAAATGGTGGTGGATGTGCTTTACGATGAGCCTGTACGGGTGTTAATGGCAGCAGATCACCCTTTGGCGCAGTATCAAATGGTGCCGTGGTCGGAGCTAGTTCACTATCCACAAGTCGTGTTCAAAGATGGGTATGGGATGCAGCGCTTGGTGCAAGAACAATTCCAGCGCCAAGGTGCAACGCTCAAAGCGGCTTTAGAACTGAATACTCTGGATGCGTTTCGAGGCGTGGTCAGGCAGGGAGAATTGATTGCGCTCTTACCTCAAAGCGCCATTCAAGACATTCATCTCGATCCAACGCTGGCAGTACGATCGACCACTGACCCAACGCTCATTCGACAAGTCGTTTTGGTGACGACGCACGATCGACTTCAAATCCCGCCCATTCAGCGATTTCGGGCACTGGTTCAAGAACTCATGCAGCCGTCGTTGTTGGTACAGCTTCCAAAAGCGCTCGTCTGATATGATGTAACACCTTGCAATGTGCAGCCATTCATTTCTTGGGTAGAAGCTATGAGCTATGAGTTTCGGGACTTGCTAAAAAAGGTCGGCAGTGGAACCCACACAAACGAGAACTTGACTCGTCAAGAAGCAGAAACCGCAACTCGACTGATGCTGCTGCAAGAAGCAACTCCCGCCCAGATTGGCGCGTTTATGATTTCGCACCGGATCAAGCGCCCCACCGGAGAAGAACTGGCTGGAATGCTGGATGCCTATGATGCTCTAAGCGATCGGTTGCCTGCGATCGCATCCAAGATTCCCGTTACGGTGATGTGCAATCCTTACGATGGTCGATCGCGCACTGCTCCATTAAGTCCGTTGATTGCGCTGGTTTTAGCGGCGGCAGGCGTTCCGGTGGTGCTACACGGGGGCGATCGAATGCCGACGAAAGAAGGTGTTCCCCTGATTGAACTCTGGGATGGATTAGGCGTGAATTGGAAGCCCTTGTCGATAGCTCAAGTGCATCAAGTTCTAGAAAATACAGGCTTAGGATTTGTCTATTTGCCGACGCATTTTCCCTTAGCTCATGGTTTGGTTCCGTATCGAGAGCAGATTGGCAAACGTCCGCCGTTTTCGACGCTGGAATTGATGTGGAACCCTTATGCGGGTGAATCGCATTTAGTTTGCGGCTATGTCCATCCACCAACTGAAGGAATGTTCCGGGATGCGTTTGCAATGCGGGGAACGACGAACTTTACAACAGTGAAAGGACTAGAAGGCAGCTGCGATTTACCTCGCGATCGTACCGCGATCATCGGCATTGGTATGGGCGAAAAGTTTGAGCGCCTAACTCTAGTGCCGCGTGATTATGGATTTGCCGCAAGAGAGTTACCCCTCACCCCGCTCGATGAACTTTTCACTGAGATGCAGGCAACTCTTAAAGGCGAATTCTCTGAACTGTCGCAAGCGGTGATTTGGAATAGTGGGTTTTATTTGTGGCGATCGCACATCTGCACCAGTCTAGAAGCGGGATTTGCTCAAGCAAAAGCGATTTTAGAACTAGGGCAAGCTGAGCGGAAGTTGCAGCAATTGATTGGAGCGATCGCGAACCTGCGATCGCCCGCCTCGGTCAATTCGATCTAGAGTGCGCCTGCTGCGGTCTTATCCAAAACGCCACCTAGATGAGTTGTGATATTCATTGCCATCAACAAAGGAGTTGCATCGGCTCCTTTGACGTAATCGATCACGCTCACCGCACCGTTTCCTTGCTTAAAATTCCAAAAAGCAGCCGGAGTTAAGCCTGCAACGTAGCAGAGAATCGCTTTGTTAATGGCATCGTGAGCCACAACGAGAATCGTTTCTCCGGGTTGAGCCGACTCAACGATCGCATTCCATCCCGTAACGGCACGATCCCAAACCTGCTGTAAATTCTCACCTTCAGGCATCTGTACCGTTTCCGGTTTACTTTGCCATTGATGCAGCAATCCTGGATAACCTGCTTCAATCTCGGATTCAAATTTGCCTTCCCAAAGTCCGTGACTAATCTCGCGCAGATCATCGCGCAGCTGCAGTTCAACTTCAGGATGGTATTTGAGAATAATTTCTGCGGTTTCTTTTGGACGCGCCATTGAGCTACTGACGGCAGAATCGATTTGCACAGATTTGAGAAATTCTGCGGCTTGACTCGCTTGAACTCGTCCGTTGTCGTTGAGCGGTACATCAATTTGACCCTGAAATCGTCCCTGTCGATTCCACTCAGTTTCGCCGTGTCTCACAAGCAACAGACGAGCGCCTTTGTGATTCGGTCTCGTTTTAGGAATCGTTTCACCCAGATGTGAGGTGACGTTGAGCGATTCGATTTGAACTTGATCCCCCAATTCACCAGAGAAATTGAGAACGCTGATTCCACAGTTAGAAATATGGAAGCGCTGATAATCTGCGGGTTGAAGCCCGATCGCAGTATTAATCAAAGCCCGATTGATGCCACTATGCGCGACGATCAGAATCGTTTGATTCTGGTGTTGGGGAATGATCGATCGCCAAAATCGCTCTGCCTGCTCATATAAATCCAAAACAGGAGAAAGTTCAGCCCCATCCGGTAGCGGCATTCTGACCTTGTGCGGTTCCGAGTGCCAATGAGCATACATTTCCGGGTATTTCTCTGCAATTTCCGTAAACAGCAAGCCTTCCCAAATCTGAATATTAATCTCTTTGAGATCATCAGTCGTTTGAAGCGGAGGCGGATTGTCAAGACCTGCAAGAACAATTTCAGCCGTGCGTTTAGCGCGTTGTAAGGGACTGCTGTAAATCGCATCGAACTTCAAATCTTTCAGGGCGGTTGCAACTTGGGTTGCCATCTTTTCGCCCTTCTCGGTCAGCGTGGAGAGATCACAATGCCCCTGCGCTCTTTTTTCCACGTTATAGCTGCTTTCACCGTGGCGCACGAGAATTACACGAGTCGTCATAGAAGTTGTTTAGGGCAAAAAGTCAGCCTGATTTTATCGTGTTCGGGTAGCGAAAGTACGATCGTGATTCAGCGCGATCGCGCTCTGAGTTCCCTAGAATAACGGGAAGACACTTTAAGGGACTGGCATGACACCGAAGCGGATTTTATTGTGGGGTTTGACTTTAGTCGCAGTCGCGGCGATCGCGCTTGACCTAATTGGCAGTTGGAATCAACCTCAATTCCAAAGTCGATTAGAACTTTCTCAGACCGATTTGCTTCTGCAAGCGGCGCAGTACCAAGGCGATTCAAATACAGCCGCCCTCACCGATCGCAACCCCCAGAAAACCGCGCTGGAAGCGTATCAAAAAACGCGATCGTCCGTCGAAAAAGGAATTTCCACGGCTCAAACCCAAATTGAATCAGATTCCGATTCTGCTAAAGCCTTAACGACGGAACTTGCAAAACAAGTGACATTGCGCGATGAGCTTGATGTCAGAATTGGCATCCTCCAGGCTCAACAAAATCAAGTTGATGCGGCACTCAAAAGCTGGGCGAATCTTACCGCTCCGCAGACTCAAAAAAGCCGCAATCTCAAAATAACGGCGGATACCCTAACTGCACTGTGGCAGAATACATTGCCACCCAGAGCCGAATCCATTCTGAAGCAAAATCTGACAGGCTGGTTCCGCAACCGATCGCTCGAAAAACTCTACACTCTAGAACAGCGATCGGATGCCTTAACTGACCTTCGCAATGCAGAACAGCAAACCTCTCAACAGGCTTTAGTGAAGTGGGTCAGCGCTAATGCGGTTCCAGCGATCGCGCTAATTGTCGGCTTTGGGGTGCTGCTCATTCTAGGGGGACAATGGCTTTTCAAGCGCAATCAATCCTTACTCAAAGGAACGAATTCAGTGCGATGGGCAGTGCCTTGGGATTTTGAGATTACTTGGCAGGTGTTAGTTGTTGGATTCTTCGCTGTTGGGCAACTGTTAATCGGACAGGTGATTGTCCCGCTCGGATTGTTGGCGGCAAGAACAGCATTTCAGCTTGATCCGACGACCTTTACTGTGCGCGATCGAGCGTTTCTCGCTTTTTTCACTTATCTATTGCTGGCAGCAGGTGGACTTAGCGTTCTGTACTTCTCGATTCGGAAGTTTTTGCCGCTTGAGAACAACTGGTTTCGCTTCAGCCTAAAGGGTCGCTGGTTACTTTGGGGAGTGGGCGGATATGCCGCAGCTTACCCGCTAGTTGCAGGAATCTCCTGGATCAATGACAAAATTTGGCAGGGTCGCGGCGGCAGTAATCCGCTCTTGTCGATCGCGCTTGAAGGCCGAGATTCGATCGCGCTTGTTCTATTTTTTGTCACGGCAGCGATCGCGGCTCCGTTGTTTGAGGAAACGTTTTTCCGGGGATTTCTCTTGCCTTCATTGACGAAGTATTTCACGACTTGGCAAGCGATTTTGATCAGTGGCTTGATCTTTGCGATCGTGCATCTCAGCTTATCCGAAGTCCTACCTCTAACTGTGTTGGGCGTGATCTTAGGATTTGTCTACACGCGGACGCAAAATCTGATGGCATCGGTGCTACTTCATGCTTTATGGAATAGCGGCACCCTATTAGCATTGTTCCTACTTGGTAGTGCAGCAACCTAACCTCGCTTCCACCTCAGCTTGATTATCGCGATCGCCCCTAAAAACATTGCACAAAGGGCGATCGCGACGATCGTTTCTTCGATTCTGGGTGACAGAACCACAATGAAATTTTGTCCCTTTGTTACCGCTGCAAAACTCGAAACACAGAACGGCATCAGATACAGCCTGAACGCTTGCCAACGATCGCGCCTGTTTTGAGGAGAAACGCTGAGGAGCAACCCTGTTCCAATCACGGCGCTAATACCGATCGAGTTGATCCAGAGTTTAGGTGACGGATCGAAGTAAAAGTAAACCGTAACCAGATACCAAATGAGGTAGCACCAGAGAACCGCTTTACCGGGTTTGATTTTATAAAGATATTGAATCAATCCTTTCATTGACACATCTTGGTGGGCAAGCGTCGGCGATCGATGTGGATAAATTGTCGCATTAATCCTGCACCGTAAAATGCTTAAGTACTACACCGTGATATTACGGATACATTTGTAAAAATTTATGTAAGTAATTGATAAGCTTGGGGTACACTGCCAGCAGAAGACATGAGCCTCAAAAGGAGAAAGTATGACGAGTGGAACCTCTGGTGATGCAAGCAAGAAAATTGCAGCAGGCATCTGCGGTATTTTGCTAGGAAGCCTTGGCGTACACAAATTTGTTTTGGGTTACACAACCGAGGGGCTAATTATCTTAGCTGCAACCTTTCTAACCTGCGGAGTTGGTGCAATGGTGACATCAATTATCGGAATCGTAGAAGGCATCATTTACCTTACCAAGAGCGATGATGAATTTGTCAGCACCTACATCGCCAGCAAAAAAGGCTGGTTTTAACAGTTGGTTCTAACAAAGGTAGCTTTAACACAAGGGTAGCTTAGTAATGCAGTCTAGTTTTGACGATCGACATTAGGCTGCATTTGATTCTCTTTGGTCTTAACAATGCAGAAGCTTTCAAAATCCTCGCTGCTGTTCTTCTACGGTGTTCTGGGAATGGGCTATTTCAATGCCTTTTCCTCACTCGACATTAATCCAATTCTCAGAAATTACCTCATTCTCGTCCCGGTTCAGATTGGGCTAGTCGTCTATTTTCTCTGGTTCCGTCGCGACACTTTGAAAGACTAAACCCTAACGAGATTCAAAAAAAAATGACCAATCCGGCAAAACATCTTCTACGCTCAAGAAAGGAGATGTCTTTGATCGGAGCGTTGGATCTTGTCGCAAACCGTTTTACCCCCTACAGACGAATCAATCGAAACGATTACCCTTGATGTCACCGGAATGAAATGCGCCGGATGCGTCAAAGCGGTCGAGAAACAACTGACTCAACAACCGGGAGTCAAATCTGCCACGGTCAATTTGGTGACAGAACTCGCTACAGTCGAATGCGATCCGTCGATCGACCCTGATAGCCTCGCTCTCAAACTCACTGAAGCAGGCTTCCCAAGTCAGCCACGCACCGCAGAAAGTTCCGACACTCCTGATCTTACAGAACGCCGTCAAGCAGAAATGCAGCGGCAAACGAAACAACTCGCGATCGCCATCTTACTGCTCGTCTTCTCAACGATCGGACATCTCCACATTGGAATTCTTGGACTGAGTAATGTTTGGTTTCACTGTGGGTTGGCGATCGCCGCGCTGATTTTTCCCGGTCGATCGATGATCGTAGACGGTTGGCAAGGACTCCGCCGCAATGCACCGAATATGAATACGCTGGTGAGTTTGGGAACGCTCACAGCCTTTACCGCGAGTTTCGTTGCCTTGATCTTCCCGCAACTTGGATGGGAGTGCTTTTTCGACGAGCCTGTGATGCTAGTCGGGTTTATCTTACTCGGACGAACCCTCGAACAACGTGCACGCGGACAAGCTGCCGCCGCCCTTCAATCCCTTGCCGCCCTACAACCGCGATCGGCAAGACTAATCGGCAAAAATGGCGCGACTCAACCAGGAATCGAGATTCCGGTCGCTCATATTCGAGTCGGAGAATGGCTGCAAGTTTTACCGAGTGAACAAATCCCGGTTGATGGTGAGGTCGTTCTGGGTGAAACGACGATCGACGAATCCTTATTAACAGGCGAATCTATTCCCGTTCAGAAACAAGTCGGTGACCTCGTCGCGGCTGGAACAATCAATCAATCGGGCGCGATCGCTGTTCGAGTCACGCGAGTCGGCAAAGATACCACTTTGGCGCGAATTATCGATCTGGTCGAATCGGCTCAAGCTCGCAAGGCTCCGATTCAAAAATTAGCCGATACGATTGCAGGCTACTTTACTTATGGCGTGTTATCGATCGCGCTTTGCACTTTCTTATTCTGGGAGTTCATCGGCACTAAGATTTGGACAAATTTACCGCAGTGGACGATCGGTATCGAACATGCTCACGATATGGGCATGATGCCGCATCCCTCACCGATGCTGCTGAGTTTGAAGTTAGCGATCGCTGTCCTTGTCATCGCCTGTCCTTGTGCTTTGGGACTCGCAACGCCGACTGCGATTCTCGTCGGTTCCGGTATTGGAGCAGAGCGCGGATTACTGATTCGAGGGGGAGATGTCCTGGAGCAAGTGCATCATCTCGATACGATCGCCTTTGACAAAACTGGAACACTCACGACTGGAAAACCGGTTGTAACTGATGTGATCGAATTTGAAGGCGGTTCGGTCTTGCAGCTCGCTGCCACGGTCGAAAGTGGAACCCGTCATCCGCTTGCTGCCGCAATTCTAAAGGCTGCTGAAAACCTACCCCTACTTCCGGCACAAGATTTTTACACGCAGGCAGGATTCGGAGTTTCGGCAAAAGTCGAAATTGATTCGGCTCAGCAGCAGGTCTTTCTTGGAACTGCAAAATGGCTCGAAAATAACCACATCGCGATTCCCGAAACTGCTCGATCGCAAGCTGACCAACTTGCAGCCGCAGGAAAAACGATCGTCTATGCCGCCACCGAAGCGCTTATTGGCATTATCGCGGTTTCAGATGCGCTCAGACCGGATGCCCAATCGACGATCAAAGCGCTAAAAGATCTAAATCTGCGGGTCTTGATGCTCAGTGGCGATCGCACCTCAACCGCTCAAGCGATCGCGGCAAATCTTGGATTGTCTGATGTCTTTGCCGAAATTCCACCCGAAGGAAAAGCCAGCGCGATCGCCCAACTCCAAGCTGAAGGTTACTGCGTCGGCATGGTCGGAGACGGCATCAACGACGCACCCGCTCTCGCCCAAGCCGATGTCGGCATCGCGCTCAAATCGGGAACCGATGTCGCGATCGAAACCGCAGGAATCGTGCTGATGTGCGATCGTCTCAGTGATGTGGTTGAATCCATCCGCCTCAGTCGCGCCACCTTTGCCAAGATTCAACAGAACTTATTCTGGGCATTCGCCTATAACTTACTCGGAATCCCGATCGCTGCCGGTCTTTTACTGCCTGCATTCGGTATTTTGCTCAGTCCCGCCGCCGCAGGCGCATTTATGGCATTTAGCTCTGTTAGTGTTGTCACCAACTCGCTATTATTACGACGTTTTTCAAAATCGTCAGAACGACCAGAATCAGTTACATTGGGTGAGGCATAAACGATTTAATCGTCGATCGTAATCAGCCTGATTCATTACAATGAAACACCGAAGCACACCAGCTTGAGCGAATATCGATACTCGTACTCTGTTGCTTCGCGTAAACTAGACTTATCTTTTTTAGGATAAATCCTTCCTGCCGTTCACCCAATCCTTAATTCGAGTGTCAATGCCCTCAGAACCGCATCAAAACCATCTCATCATTATCGAAGATGATAAGGGTCGCCGGGAGTTTGTGTTAGATGCCCCGGTTTATTCGATCGGACGTGATGCCAAGTGCGATATTCGCTTAGTGTCGCAGTTTGTTTCTCGTCGTCATGCGACCCTGCTTCAGCTCCCCAACGAAGACGGAACGCATTATTACCGGATTGTCGATGGCAACCTCAAAGGTAAGCCAAGCGCGAATGGGCTTTTGATTAATGGTCGTAAACTGCAACAATGCGACCTCCGTAACCAAGATGAGATTGTTTTTGGCCCTCAAGTCCGCGCCATCTATTACTTGTTGAAGCGGGATGCGGTGCTGACGGTTCCACCCGATGAGTTTGATATTACCTTGATTAGTCCGAATATGGTTGGTGATCCAGAGGACGAAGAATAAAAAAACTCCGATCTTCTACTGGGGAGATCGGAGTTTTTTAGTTTAGAGAATTAGCCCGTTACTGTTTCAATCAAATTCCAGCCCTGATTTTCGCTGATCGCTTGGCTAACCAAGTTATACATTTTGCGACAGTGATTCTCAACTTGAAGCGGTAGCTCTTCGTTCTTAACAACAAAATTCATCCGAGTTTCTTGGTCGGTTGCCGTTGTCTTATCAATCAGCACCTCCACTGTAACCAGCTTTGGAAATGCCACTTTCCCTGGAATTTCACGCGCCATCATGTAGTCTTCTGTCGCGTAAATGACATCCAGGTTGCAGGACTTCAGCGTCTGATTCAACAGCGGCTGGAGATTCTGCATTGGGACTCCAACAGTGAATAGACAGGTGTAACGAGCCATAGCAAACCCCAATCTTGTGACAAGTGAATCTTCACTTTCTCCGTTACCAACCTACGCTAAAACGATGCTCTGGTCTAGGTATCTGCCCGTAAATTTTAATTCGGTCGCCAGACCAATACAGCCAGCAGTCTGCGTAGTTCTTGTCTAGAGCATGGCGCTCTTAGTGACAAGTCGTTCTAGCCCCTTTATAGCGGATAACCTCAAAAGTGATCTATTCTGCGGAGATCGAATAGAAAGCATTTAATTTGAAATACGCTAGAGGATCGGAACTGACGTGGGTTTAAGATGAGTGGAAAATTGATTGTCTTTGAAGGAATAGAAGGCTGTGGCAAGACGACGCAGCTTGAACGATCGCGCCAATGGTTAACCCGCAGCATTCCAGTAGAGATAATTTCAACCCGCGAACCTGGCGGAACTCGACTCGGTGGGGGCATTCGTCAGCTTTTACTGCACAATGACGAGGAATCAATTCACGATCGGGCTGAGTTGCTGCTGTATGCTGCCGATCGCGCTCAGCACGTCGAAACCTTTTTGCGTCCGCATTTAGAACGAGGCGCGATCATTTTGTGCGATCGCTACACTGATTCGACGATCGCTTATCAAGGTTACGGTCGCGGCTTGGATCGCACCTTGATCGACCAACTCAACCAAGTGGCAACCGGTGGATTACAGAGTGATCTAACCATTTGGCTCGATATTGATGTCGAAGTTGGATTCGAGCGGATGAAACAGCGAGGAAAGCGCGATCGTATCGAGCAAGCCAGTCTTGATTTTCATCATCGCGTTCAACAGGGATTTGCAGCACTCGCGCAGGAGAATTCCGATCGTATCGTTCGCATTGATGGGAGCGGCAGCGAATTAACGGTGGCAGAACAAGTTAAAGCTGTACTGAGTCAGGCACTGAAGCGCTGGGGGATGTGATGGAAACACGCGATCCGACTGCTGAGGAAATACTGAAACATTTGCGGCGAGCAAATCAGATTGCCGTGCGATCGCGCTCCTTTGGTCATCATCCGTTCGGTGGGATTCTGGTTGCTCCGGATCACAAAACCGTTTTGTTCGAGCAAGGCAACGTCAATTCAGTTAATCACGCTGAATCGGTGCTTATCCGAACGGCGTATCAAAATTTGAGTCCGGAGTATTTGTGGGATTGCACCCTCTACACAACGGTTGAACTCTGCGCCATGTGCGCTGGAACGCTGTATTGGGGAAATATTGAGCGGTTAGTGTATGGAATTGCGGAGACTCGGTTATTAGAGTTGACAGGCAATCATTCGGAGAATCCAACGCTAAATTTACCTTGTCGATCGATCTTTCAACAAGGTCAAAAGCCCATTCGAGTTTGGGGCGAAATTCCAGAGGTTGCAGAGGAAATTCTGGAAGTCCATCGCGATTTTTGGACTTAATACTTTGGACTTAATACACCGTTTCGTCTTCTTTGCGCCAAGCCGGATCAACGATGCAAATAAAAACGATCGCCTCATGCCCCACATTCCGAATGAACTGCCGCGCATTCGGCGGGATGTATACAGCATCGCCCACTCGAACTGTCTGCACCTCATCATCGATATGCATCTCACCCACGCCACTGAGAATGTAATACACCTCAGAAGTCTTGAGAGAATGCGGGATGGATACCTGATCCACCGGCACGATCGCATGAGCTAAACTGTAGCGCAGCTCAATCTCTTGCTTTTCTGGATGCAGCAATTCCCGCAGCAGCGTACCGTCTCCTGCGACAAACTCAGGACAATCCGCTAATTTCCTCACCAACATTAGTTAACGCTCGTAATAATCGGGGCAAGCGATCGCATCTTCGGAAAGCGCGGTCATCGGATGCACTGGACACTTGAGATTATAGTCTCCGGTGAAAAATTGGCAGTCCGCGCAGGGAATTTGGTGCATCTGCTTGGCTTGCTTCACCGTGTCTCGTGTGATCTCAAACGTCCGCCAAGCCATGCTCAAAACCAGCGCCCAAGCCGCAATAAAACAAGTCGGAACCAAGAAGGGCTGAAACCAATGAATCAGGCTCACTAAAACTTTAAAGAACATCTCACGAAATCAACCAGATTGTTATGGGCAATTTAGGTTAAATAATAGTAGACCCCTTGGCATCTGACCCCGGACTTACTTAAGGGTGATTTACCAAACTTGCGATTGCCCACTTAATCAACACCATCATGAGAGTTTCTCTGGCTGCTAGCCCCGCCCAATCCCAACAAACCCGCCATCAGCTTGCCAACCCTGAAGACTCCCTATCCTACGAGTTAGGCAAAGCGGTACAGGAGTTGCCGCCAGTCTATACCCGAGTCTTAGCAGGCAGCATCAGCGTTTTAGTGCTGGGAACGATCAACTGGGCGCACTTTAGCGAAGTCGAAGAAGTTGCCAACGCCACCGGGAAAATTGTTCCTTCGACTGAAGTTCGACCGTTTCGCGCTCCCAGCGTCGGCACGATCACAAGAATCAACGTCAAGCCAGGAATGACCGTTGAAAAAGGACAAACCCTGATGGAAATCGACCCAGGGGCAACCGAAACGAATGTCGATAGCTTGAAGCAGGACGCGAAAAAAATTCAGGAAGACATTCAGCGACTCGAAGCGGAGAGCCAAGGACAAGGCGCAACGGGAAATGCGCTACAAGATCAACTGACTGCCTCACGCCAGCGAGAATTTATCGATAAGCAAAATGCTGCAATTGCTGAAGCCAATCGTCAAAACGCCACGATCGGTGAAGCCCAAGCCCGTCTGGAGCGCTTCCAGGAAAACTTGGTCAATGCCCGCGCAACTTTGACAAACGCGACGGCAAGTAAAGCAGATGCTCGTAAAAACCTAGAAATTGCCCAAGAGCGACAAAGACGCCTCAAAACGCTAGAAGACAGCGGAGCCGTTCCGCACTTAGAATTACTGAACGCAGCGGCACAGGTGACACAAGCTAGCCAACAACTGACAAGCGCCATCAACCAAATTAACGAGGCGGAAGGTCAAATCACTTCCCTTGAAAGAGAAATTGAAGCGCAACAACAGCGGATTAATCAGGCTCGACAGGCTTTTGAATCAGCACGCAGCACCGCACAAGGACTCACCCCTCAACGTCAATCAGAGATTTTGACGCAGTTAAAACAACGCCGGGAAGAGTTGACCAAAAAACAAGGCGAAATTGCAGTTGCAACTCAGCAACGTAAAGACCGCGAATCGATCACGGCTCCTTTTGCGGGAATAATCTATAACCTCAAAGCTACAGAAGGATTGGTACAGCAGGGTGAAGAGCTCCTCTCGCTGCTGCCAAAAGACCGCGACTTGGTACTAGAAGTGAAAGTCTCTAACCAAGATATTGGCTTTGTGCGTCCGGGAATGAAAGCAAAAGTGAAGCTGGCAACCTTCCCGTATCAAGAATTCGGCGTGATCGAGGGAGAACTGATTTCGATTAGCCCAGACGCAGTGGTCGAAAGAGATGAAAACGGGCGCGAATTAGGACCTGTTTTTCCAGCAAAGGTGAGACTCGATCGTAATGCAATTCCCGTTCGGGGTCGCAATGTCGAACTTTCTCCAGGGATGGCAGGAACAGCAGATATTGTGACGCGCAAGCGATCAATTCTCTCTTTCTTGGTTGAGCCGATTACACGACGATTTAGCGAAGCCTTCTCGGTTCGATAGAGCGGAAAAAGATTGGGTGTTTTCGGACGCTCAATCTTTGCTGAAAAAATCTGATTTACACAACGTAATATTTCAGATATGCGCTATGATAGACCATAGTGTAGCGAAACGATTGCGTCTGACCACACCGCATCTTCGAGTGGTGAGTAAAGTGAGGAAACTCCGGGAGCGATCGAGCTAATTCTTTAGGCTTCGCTGCGATCGAAGATTTCTGTTTCACTTTCCTTACTTATCCGAAGTTCTACATGGGCAACAAGCCAACGATCGCCTTCTCTCATTTGGGCTGCGAAAAAAATCGAATTGATACAGAGCATATGCTCGGTCTTTTAGTCGAAGCAGGCTATCAGGTCGATGCAGACGAAGAACTCGCCGACTACGTCATTGTCAACACCTGTAGTTTTATCCAAGCTGCCCGCGAAGAATCGGTGCGAACCCTAGTGGAGTTAGCCGAGTCTGACAAAAAGATTGTGATTACAGGCTGCATGGCGCAGCACTTTCAAGAACAATTACTCGACGAATTACCGGAAGCAGTGGCGCTTGTGGGCACAGGCGACTATCATAAGATAGTAGATGTGATTAAGCGCGCAGAATCTGGAGAGCGCGTCAAAGAGGTTTCCGAAGAACCGACTTATATCGCCGACGAAACCACTCCCCGATACCGCACGACGACCGAGGGTGTCGCGTATCTGCGGATTTCAGAAGGCTGCGATTATCGATGCGCCTTTTGTATTATTCCGCACTTGCGAGGAAACCAGCGATCGCGCACAATTGAGTCGATCGTCCAAGAAGCGGAACACTTGGCTTCAGAAGGCGTGAAAGAGATTATCTTAATCTCGCAAATTACGACGAACTACGGATTAGATCTTTACGGAGAACCTAAGCTTGCCGAACTGCTTCGCGCTTTGGGCAAAGTTGATGTTCCCTGGATTCGGATGCACTACGCTTATCCGACCGGACTCACCCCTAAAGTAATCGAAGCAATTCGAGAAACGCCCAACGTTCTACCCTACCTAGATTTACCGCTCCAGCATTCCCACCCGGAAGTGCTACGATCAATGAATCGCCCCTGGCAAGGTCGGGTGAACGACAGCATTATCGAACGGCTGAAAGCAGAAATTCCCAATGCAGTGTTAAGAACGACGCTGATTGTGGGCTTTCCTGGCGAAACAGACGAGCATTTTGAGCATCTCAAGCAGTTTATTGGGCGACACGAGTTCGATCACGTTGGTGTGTTTACGTTCTCGGCTGAAGAAGGAACATCCGCCTACAGCTTGCCGAATCAACTGCCTCAATCGGTCATGGATGCGCGTCGAGATGCCTTGATGCAGCTTCAGCAACCGATTTCCCTCAAAAAGAATCGTGCTCAGATCGGCAAAGTTGTGGACGTGCTGATCGAGCAAGAGAATCCCCAAACCGGAGAGCGCATCGGACGATCGGCGCGATTTTCCCCGGATGTGGACGGAATTGTATACATCGAAGGCGATGCTCCACTCGGCACGATCGTGCCTGTGGTGATTGTCGATGCGGATGTGTACGACCTATACGGACGAGTTGCGAATGCTGCGGATTTGATCCAGCACTCCGCGCTCGCCGTTCCTGCTAGTGCTGTGTTGAAATGACGATGTACCCCGTTTGCTCTGAATGTTAGACCCTCACCGCTTCTAATTTCTTACCCCTTTCCCGCGCCTTTAGTGGCAATGTTGTAGGAGCAAATTGCTTCTATGTCCGATTCAGACGGCTTGGCTGTGATTGCAAAGACCGTCCCTGAGTTCGAGATTGTCGCTCCGGCGCAAGACCCTTACTTTTACTAGGAGACTCAATGACCCTTTCTTTTCATAGCCTTGGACTGTCTGAAGACCGGATTCGCCATTTAGAAGACCTTGGATTTACAGCTCCGACTGCAATTCAGGCACAAGCGATTCCGCATCTACTGGCGGGGCGGGATGTTGTCGGTCAAGCCCAAACCGGAACCGGAAAAACGGCCGCATTTGGTCTGCCAATTCTGGAGCGCATCGATCCCAAATCTCCGAATGTCCAAGCGCTAATTCTGACCCCGACTCGCGAACTGGCAATGCAAGTTTGCCAAGCGATTCGATCGTTTACCGACGATCGTCGAGTCAAAGTCGTGACAATCTACGGCGGACAATCGATTGATTTGCAAGTCGATCGCTTACGTCGTGGTGCTCAAATCGTTGTGGGAACCCCAGGGCGAGTGATCGATTTGCTCGGTCGCGGCGACCTCAGACTCAATGATCTCAATTGGCTTGTCTTAGATGAAGCCGATGAGATGTTGAATATGGGCTTTATTCAAGATGTTGAGAAGATTCTGAACCAAGCCCCCGCTGAACGTCAGACCACGTTCTTCTCAGCCACGATGGAGCCTTCGGTTCGCAAGCTGGTGACGAAATTCTTGCGATCGCCGATTACCGTGACGATCGAACAACCGAAGGCGGCACCCTCGCGAATCAATCAAGTGGCTTACACGATTCCACGGGGTTGGACAAAAGCTAGAGCCATTCTGCCGATTCTGGAACTTGAAGATCCAGAAGCAGCAATTATCTTTGTGCGGACTCGTCGCGCTGCGGCAGAACTCACCAGTCAATTGCAAGCGGCAGGACACAGCGTGGATGAATACCACGGCGACCTGAGCCAAAGTCAGCGAGAGCGCTTGTTGCTGCGGTTCCGTCAGCAGCAGATCAAGTGGGTCGTGGCAACTGATATCGCCGCACGTGGAATTCACGTCGATGACTTGACTCATGTGATCAACTACGACTTGCCAGATAGCGTTGAAAGCTATGTTCACCGGATTGGTCGGACGGGTCGTGCGGGTAAAGAAGGGACTGCGATTTCACTCGTGCATCCGCTTGATCGCCGCAAGCTGCGCGACATTGAAAACCATGTGCGTCAGCGCTTAGAAATCAAAGCGATTCCGACTCGTGCCGAGATCGAAGCTCGCTACTTGGATAAATTACAGTCTCAAGTGCGTGAAGCCTTAGCAGGTGAGCGTGTGGCATCGTTCTTGCCGATCGTCTCTCAGTTAGCTGAAGATTACGAACCGCATACGATCGCGGCTGCCGCGCTGCAAATGATCTACGATCGCACTCGTCCGGCTTGGATTACGATGGGCACTGATCCAACTCCTGAAGAGTCATCTGGTGGACGGATGAACGGGGGAGCTAAATCTAAGCCTGTGAAGCGATCGAGACCTTCGGGATCGTCGGGTCATCGTCGTCAGCCTGCTCAGTCTAAGTAACGCTTCGCTCCTTTGTATGATTAGAACTCCGACTTCTTCAAGAGGTCGGAGTTTTCCAGCTTTCGGACTCACACTATGCCAACTCTTTCAACAGATCTGCTTGCGTTTTATCGAGATATCTGTTCGCGTCCGCTGACGGTGGTTGATCTAGAGACTTCTGGACACAAACCGCCGCGGAGTCGAGCGATCGAAGTCTCTGTTTTGAACGCGAGCTTGAAAGATGGCATTCTCAATCAAGAAACTTATCTAATTAACCCTAATGTGGTAATTTCTCCGATTATCACCAACATTACGGGAATCTCTCAGGAGATGCTAGAAGATGCGCCTGCCCCCGAAGAGGTCTGGCTGAAGTGTTTACCTTTGCTAGAGCAGGGAACACTGACGGCGCATAATATTGGCTTTGACTATCCGTTTATTCGATCAGAGTATGCGCGATTGGGCATTTCGTTTTATCGATCGAAGTCAGAGCAGCTTTGTACAGTGAAGCTGGCGCGATTGATGCTGTCTGAGTTGCCATCCCGCAGCTTACCGAATTTAGTCAAACACTTTGAATTTCCGGTGGGAGAGTCGCATCGCGCTGAAGCCGATACGATGGCATGCTGGCTTTTAGCAGAAATGTTGCTGAAGCAGATTGCTAATGAAGACGATGAAACGGTTTTAACTAGAATCGGGCAGCAGCTTTTGTCGCTGGGCGATGCTGCAAAAATTATAGGGGGTTCCCACAAAACGGTGCGGACTCGGATGGATGTCGCAGGGATTGAACCTTATGTTTCTCGGACGGGTGCTCATCTGTATCGTCGTATTGATGTTGAGCGGATGTATTGGCAAAAGCATCAGCTTTCGCTCACTTAGTCGGTGAACTGAGTGCAATCGTAATGGCTTGTATTGGTGCAGGGCTGATGTGTGGCGAGTATTTAGAGATTTGGGATAAGGCACTATTTCCGCCTGAAAGCGTCTGAGCAATTGATCGGATTCCGTTGATCGATGGAGATTTCGCTGCGGTTTAGTTGGAGCGCGCCGCCTAAACTTTTCACTTATAGGACGCTTCGATCCGGTATCGTTCAAGGTTCCTCAGTATGAGGAATTTAGAAATTAGGGCTTCTTAAATCGCGTCGAAGCACTCTATCGTACTGACGCTGGGATTTTGCGTATCTACCGAGGTCAACATGATTCAGCTTAGCAACACTACACATGATATTCGAGTCGAATTGCTGCCCGGATTGCACGAATGTAGAGATTAAGTCCTGTAAACCATTCATCGCCTCAGAGCGAAAACGACCTGACGATCGTGCGGTTGCGCCAGAGCGGATGTCCCTGCCCGACTCAACTGGTGGTATTTCTAACAGACGCGATCGCCTCGAAACGATTCGACCTACAACTCAACCGATCAAGCGAGTATTTCTTGTTGTTAACTTAGCTGGATCGGCGCAATCCTCGATCGCGGCCAGCCTAACCCGTCTCCGGAGCCAAACGGCAGCGGCGCTAAGAACGCAAGGTTTTACGGTTGTAGAGGTTCCGATAGGGCTTCCACCAGAAACCGCGATCGCTTGGATCAATCGACGTGCGGCTCCTGGAGATACAGCTTTATCGATCCAAACTGACGCATTTTCTAATCCTGATGCGCGAGGCATTGCAGCGTTCTACCGGGCAGGAAGTTTGGAGCGCCGTCAACAGGCGGAGCAACTGATTGATCAAATTTTAATGAACGTGCCGAACTGGATCGATCGCGGAGTCAAACCTGATACTGAAACCGCATTTGGTAGCCTTCCGTTTGTGCGCCAAATGAAGATTCCGGCGATCGCGCTCAGCGTCGGGTTTGCCACGAGTCCGCAGGATCGAGCGATCGTTCGGTCTCGCTCCTTGGCGATCGCTCAAGGCATTGCGACTGGATTAGTGCGTTGGAACCAAACTCCAACGCCGATCAATCTCAGCATCAATGGCAAAGTGTTCGATCGCAAAGGGGCGATTATTGAAGGCAGTGCTTATCTTCCGATCGAGGTGTTAAATCAGCTCAAGATTGATGCCCAACGCTCTAAAACGGCGCGGCTGATCACAAGCAACAATAGCACTTATATTCGAGCGAGTGATTTACGAGCCTTGAGCGTTTTAGTGGGCTGGAGTTCTAGCCGTCGAACGGTTGTTTTACGAACAACGCCGCTTTTGACCTCAAATAAACTAAGCCGCATTATGGGACGCGGTTATTTGTCAAAAAATACCTTAAAAGCATTTCTTCAGCAGAACAATCCCCAAGCATTTAGAGCCTTTCCCGAAATTGCCGATGTGTATATCGAAGAAGCGACGATCGAAGGCGTGAATCCGGATATCGCATTTACGCAGGCTTTAATCGAAACTAATTTTTTTCGCTTTGGAGGTGTGTTTCAGCCGAGCCGGAACAACTTTGCTGCCCTCAAGGATGTGGGGAGTGCTTCAGACGGCGCGGTTTTTCCCAACACTAGAACCGGAGTACGTGCCCATATTCAGCTATTGAAAACTTACGCCAGCTTAGAGCCACTGAATCAAGCGATCGTCACGCCACGATTTCGCTTTATTGAACGTGGAATCGCACCTGGGATCGAGCAGCTAGGGCGGTATTACTCAGATGATCCGTTCTATGCAGAGAAAATTTTAGGGTTGCTGAGACAGCTTTATGAGTATCAACTCACGACAACTGGGTGAATCGCTCGGAGCGATCGAAAAGGTCGATCAAGAAAATCCCTCGATCGACCTTTTTATGTAAACGTTCCCAAGCTAGTGGCTTAAGTGTAGCTGACTAACGATTCGTCTGCACTTCTTTTATCTCAACATCTTCTGCATGAGGACGCGGTTGGTCTGCTACAAGCTTCTGCGGAGTCGAGAAGCTGGAGGCGGATTCTTGCGCCAAAGTCGTCCATTCCGTGTGGAATACGCCTTCTTTGTCGGTGCGGAGATAGGTGTGTGCGCCAAAATAATCGCGCTGCGCTTGGGTTAAGTTTTGTGGCAAGCGATTGCGGCGGTAGCTGTCGAAGTAGTCGAGCGATGCGCTGAATGCAGGAACCGCAATTCCGTGACGAGCAGCAGCCATGATCACTTCACGCCATGCCCCTTGACGATCGAGAATCGTTTGCTTGAACTCAGGAGCCAGGAGCAAGTTCGGTAGCGTTGGATTATCGATAAACGCGCTTTGAATTTTGCCCAAGAAATCTGCCCGGATAATGCAACCGCCTTTCCAGATTCGCGCACATTCTGCCAAGTTCAACTCATAACCGTAGTTCTGAGATGCCACATTCAGCAGCGCCATCCCTTGAGCATAGGAGCAGATTTTCGAGCAGTAGAGCGCATCGCGAACCGCGTTGATGAAAAGCTTGCGATCGCCCTCAAACTTCGGACTCTGGTAGCTCAATTGCTGGGAGGCTTCGATCCGCTCGGACTTGTACGAAGACATAATTCGAGCATTCACCGCAGCGATGATTGTGGGGATCGCAACGCCTTGTTCCAGTGCATCGGTCACTGTCCAGCGTCCGGTTCCTTTTTGCCCCGCAGCATCGAGAATGAAATCGACAAGCGGCTTTTGCGTATCGGGATCAAGAATCTTGAAGATATCTGCGGTAATTTCGACTAGATAAGAGTTCAGTTCTGGAGTCGTGTTCCATTCGCTGAAGACTTCATGCAGTTCGTTGTGATTGAGTCCACCGACATTCTTTAACAAATCATAGGCTTCTGCGATTAACTGCATATCGCCGTATTCGATGCCGTTGTGAACCATTTTGACGTAGTGACCTGCGCCACCCGGGCCAATATAGGTTACACAAGCCCCATCATCGACTTGCGCCGCGATCTTTGTGAAAATCGGCTCTAAAAATTCGTAAGCGGACTTAGTTCCACCGGGCATCAAGCTCGGACCATTCAGCGCACCTTCTTCACCGCCGCTCACCCCCATTCCAATAAAGGTAAATTTTGCGGCTTCAAGCTCACGCGCTCGGCGGGCGGTGTCGCTGAATAGCGAGTTACCGCCATCGATTAGGATGTCGCCTTCATCGAGGAGCGGTTTGAGTTGTTCGATCATGGCATCCACAGGCACACCTGCTTTCACCATGATCAGGATTTTGCGGGGACGTTCGAGTGAGGCAACGAATTCTTCGATCGTATACGCTGCCTTGACATTCTTTCCGCCTGCTCGATGCTCCATGAAAGCATCGGTCTTTTCGCGGCTTCGGTTGTAGACAGCGACGGGAAAGCCATTGCGCTCGACGTTTAACGCAAGGTTCTCGCCCATTACGGCGAGACCAATTACACCAAAACTTTGTGCCATATAAATTCTCTGCTAACTCTGTAACGGCAAGGAAGCGATCGTTTCTTCAAGGTAGCTCGATCGTCTCAAGGTAACGTGGAAGATTACATTAAGACTCTGGCTATAGAGGGAAGGTGAGAAATCGTTTAAGTATTGAGGCGCTGGAGTAAACCTCGCAGGAGTGCGGCTTCTAGGCTGATGGTTTTGTAGCCAACTTCGTCAAACAGAATCACGATTTTGTCACCTTCGTAGCGCATCACCGTGCCTTCACCCCAGGATTTATGCAGGATTCGGCTGTTGAGGGGGTAGGGTTTGCGGGAATCGTTTTGTTGAGCCGCAATTCCGGCACAGCAGTTGTCACAATTTCCACACAATTCTTCACGGGGATCACCGAAATAGTTCAGGAGAAACTTGCGGCGGCAGTCTTGCACTTCAGCATAACTCCGCATCATTTCGAGGCGCGATCGCTCGACTTTAATCTTACGCTCTTGTGCTTGTAACACTTCTTGCGCGGCTTGTGTTAAGTCTGGTGCGTTCTTGCTGAGGTTCACTTCTCCGGTTGGAAGCGTTTCAATCACACCTAAAAATTCTAGATGGCTTAAGGTTATCTTTAACTTTGCCTGAGATAGGTTGATTAGGGGTTTTAAGGCTTTTGGATGAATGGGTTCTGATTGTTGTCGAACAATGTTAGCAAGCTCAATAATCTGATCGATATCAAGCTTTCCACCTCCTGAAAAGAACTTGCGTAAGTTCAAATCATGAGGCGTATAAAACAAAATAATGTTTGCGGGATCACCATCTCGTCCAGCGCGTCCGATTTCTTGGTAGTAACTATCGATCGAATCACTAATGTTATAGTGCAGCACAAATCGAACATTCGATTTATCTACACCCATGCCGAATGCAGTGGTTGCCACAATTACTTCTGCTTCGTCAGACATAAATGCATTTTGAGCTTGTTCGCGCTCTTTGGTTTTGAGTCCGGCATGGTAAGCGATCGCGCGAACTCCCACTTGATTCAGTGCATCCGTTAATGACTCAGTTGCTTTGCGAGTCGCAACGTAAACAATCCCCGGCTTTGTTAATTGTTGAATGCGTTTGACAAAGATTTCTTGCTTTTCGGCTTCATCATCATAGTTCTCAACGGCTAAGCGCAGATTCGGACGATCGAAGCCTCGAACAATAATTCTCGGATTGTTCATGCCTAAACGTTGAATGATTTCTTCACGCACAGGCGGTGATGCAGTTGCGGTTAAAGCTAATGTTGTGGGATGTCCTAATGCTTCGATCACGGTTCCTAATCGAAGATAATCCGGGCGGAAACTATGTCCCCACTCACTAATACAGTGCGCCTCATCAATCACAAACAGCGAAGGTGGAGCCGCTTGTAGATGTTCGATCGTGTCTGTATTGTTGAATTGTTCGGGTGCAAGAAACAGGAATTCAAGCTTGCCATTGTGCCAGCGATCGAAGATTTCAGCCCGCTCTGATGCTGTGATCGTTGAATTGATCACTGCTGCATTCCCAACATCAATATCTTCTTTGTCGATCGACTCCACTTGGTCTTTTTGTAGCGCTAACAGTGGAGAAACAACAATGGTTGCTCCAGGAATCCTTGTGGCGGCAAGCTGATAGATTGCTGATTTACCTGATCCGGTTGGCATCACAGCTAGAGTATCGCAATGTTCTAGGACGGATGCGATCGCAGCTTCTTGTCCGGGTCTGAGGTCATCGTAGCCGAGATGAGTTTGAGCGAGTTTTTGAATTGAGACGGAGCGTTTTCTTGCCATTGGTGTGATAGTTAGAAAAGAAAATGCAGGACAAGTTAGACTTGTCCCACATTCGAGAGGTTGAACAGCATGAGAACTTGAACGCTTAACTCTTGAACATCTAACTCTTGAACATCTAACTCTTGAGCATTTAACTATGGTCGTTGAATCCGCCGAAGAATGCTAATCCGCCGAGAACAGCCGCCGCAAGTACGCCGAGCGAGAACAACGGAGTTTTATCAATGTGGTCGAGGAAGCTGGGAATTTCAAGATTGCTGTAGTCGCCATTGACGCGATCGTATCCCGGTTCTTGAATTGCTTCGTACAGATTGTTCGGATCGTCCTCGCCCTTTTCTTCTTTGGTGCGTTGTGAAACGAATCCGATCGCTAACAATGCAGTATCGACCAAACCTGGAGAAATCCGTTGAACAACATCTAACACCTTGCCAACATCGCTGACAATGTAATCGCGAACCGGATGTTCAGCAGCATATAGAATTGCATCCGTCACTAAGCTGGCATTGTAGAAAGGGGGTGTTGCCATTGGTTTAACACCAAGTTTTGTCTTGCCTTTAGTGTAGAACGGAGTATTGATTACTCCGGGCATAATGTTGGCAACATTAATCGGATAACCTTGATGCTTTAGCTCTAATCGGAGTGCATCAATCATTCCCATGGTTCCGTGCTTTGAAGCAGAATATGGGCTTTGATAAGGCAGCGATCGACGTGCTTCAACCGAAGTAATATGAATCAGCGATCCACGTCCTTCTTTTTTCAAGTGCGGCAACGCGACCATTGCTCCATACACTTGACCCATCATGTTGACATCAATCACCCGCTTAAACTCTTCGGGTGTGATGCGATCGAAGGTCGAAAACAATCCGGTTGCGGCAGTATGAACCCAAGTATCAAGCCGACCAAAGCGATCGACTGCTTTATCTGCGATCGCTTTGACTTGCTCGTAATCTGCCACATCCGCGATCACCGCGATCGCTTCACCGCCGCGCTGATGAATCTCTTCGACCAAGCTTGCTAAGCCCTGTTGACTCCGTGCAGCCACAATGACCTTAGCACCCCGTTCTGCAAACTTCAGAGCCGCGTCGCGACCAATACCACTAGAAGCTCCAACGACTGCTACAACTTGTTGATTAATCGGTTTTAAGTTCATTGTTTTTTAAAGGAATTAAATTTCATCGTTTCTACGGTCTTCGTAGTCTTCGGAAGAAGAAGGCTCAAGCTCCCATCTGCGGTCATCGCGCCCTTCTAAAATCTCATTGGTGTGCAGATAGTTGTAGTCACTCATCTCCAAACCGACTGCACGTCCTATCTCGTCCACAATGTCCATATCCGGGGTCGATACTGTTCCGCCAACAGATTCGTCTCCAACCGCGTTGGCTTGCTCATAGTTCGCATCAATATCGCCACCCGTTAACACCGCAGAAGCTTCATTCAGCTCACTTTCGCGATCGCGCATTGTTCGACCGCCGATCGTATAGCCTGGCATTTCTACAACACCCGTACCATAAGACTCGGTGTATTCTTGGGGAACATCTCCAAAGTCTTGCTCTTCTTCGAGGTCATCCTCCTCGTCGTAGACATCGCCGCCTAGATTGTGTAACGCTGCCTCTAGATCGGCATCATCAGAGATGTCTTGATATCCTGGATTGCTTTTGTTGTAAGTCATCGTGTTCTCCCGCTCGTAAGGCATCGCACAATTGTTAAGTTAACGAATTGCAATCTGAGCAGTCTCCTCATATAGAAAGTTCCTTGATCCACCTCAGGAGGGACTTTTGCCTCTGTCATTTGAATGAGGAGCGATCGAGAATTTTTCTTTAGCTTGTAGAAAGCCTGTTTAAGCCGAGAATTGCGAATTTTTGGGACACAGAAGTTTAGGTAAAGGCAAGTCTAGACACAAGGAGAAGCGGCAATGGTGATGGACACGCAGCCAAAGCGGGTTGCAATTCTAATCGAGCAAGGGGTTGAAGATGCCGAATTTCAGCTTCCCTACAATGCGCTGAAAAAAGCAGGAGCCGAAGTGGTGGTACTCGGTTCGCGGGTGAATGAAGAATACAAAGGCAAGCAAGGCAAGCTCAACATCAAAGCCGATGCGACGACTACGGAGTCGATCGCAACTGACTTTGATGCCGTCATCATTCCTGGTGGTCATGCACCCGACAAGATGCGGACGAATCTAAAAACAGTTCAGTTTGTCGAAGATGCACTTGAGAATGGTGTGTTAGTTGCCTCGGTCTGTCATGGTCCTCAAGTTCTGATTGAGGGCGATATGTTAGATGGCGTTCGGGCAACTGGATTCCGTGCAATCCGCAAAGATATGCAAAATGCGGGTGCTGAGTTTGTTGATGAACCCTTGGTGGTTGATGACAATCTCATTACCTCTCGTCGTCCGGGTGATCTACCAATTTTTGTGACTGCAATTCTTCAGCAATTAAATCTCAACATTCCCGATACAACATTGCCTCCGGTTAGCGATATGGATGCGGGCTGGTGGAAGCTCGGCGAAGAATGGGGCGGTTCTAGCAGAAGCGAGATTGTGCAGGCTCTGAATACTGCCATTCAAGGAGAGCGCTACAGCTTGGAAACATTCCAGCACTATTCGGATAATGCCACCGATGATGCCATGAAGGAACTGTTTCAAGAGATTTTGCAGCACAAACAGCAACACATCCAACAGTTAGAAGCAAGATTAGGGCTGTTTAACGAAACTCCTTCGCTTCCTGCTGCAGTCAGCAATCTGTATGCCAGCGTCAAATCATTCTTCCAAAATGATCAGACCGATGTTGAAATCTTGCGGCGTGCATTAGGTGATCTACAAACGGGTGTGGTTGATACCTACAATCTCCGCAATAAGCTAACTGATCCAGCAACGGTTGAGATTTTTGATCGAATGGAAGTGACTTTGGCAAGAGATGAGCAGCGAATTGCGAATCTCTACAAAGACCGATTGGGCGATCGCACTCCGGGATCTCCCAAGCCTTCTAGCCGTCCTGCCACAACAGGCGCATAGTTCTACCGAAGTCGAAGGTTTCACTACTTTCGACTTCGCTGTTTCAATCTACGTGAGTCTTTATGGAAACTGAATCAAACAAAACAATCAATTCTTCTGAATCTCAACCGCCATCGTTGACCGATACCGAAAAATGGGCATCGATCGTCGGCGGTAGCGCAATGGTGCTATTTGGTCTACAAAAACGATCGCTTCGAGGCGTATTGACGGCGATTGCAGGCGGAAGCCTTGCTTATCATGGCGCAACGGCTGAGAAAAGCTTAACCGACAAAGTGAGTGATGCAGTCGGACTCAATAAAGCCATGAAAGTTGAGAAGACTGTCACAATCAATAAGCCCGCAGAAGAGCTTTACAGCTATTGGCGTAACTTTGAAAACTTGCCAACTTTCATGAAGCACGTCAAGTCGATCACCGTGAGCGAAGGTGGCAAGCGATCGCACTGGGTTGCAAATGCGCCCTTGGGTCAAGAGGTCGAATGGGATGCAGACCTGATCAAAGATGAACCGAATCATTTGATTGCTTGGGCATCGATTGAAGGTGCAGATGTCGATAATTCGGGATTTGTGCGGTTTACGCCTGCACCGGGCGATCGTGGGACTGAGGTGAAAGTGGTGATGGAGTATGAGATTGCGGGTGGTCGATTGACTGCTGCTTTAGCAAAGCTGTTTGGTGAGGAGCCAGAGCAGCAAGTTGGAGATGAACTTCGCCGCTTTAAGCAATTGATGGAAGCAGGCGAGATTGCGACCACTGAAGGACAACCTCGCTGTCACGGATAGTTTTCTAAGTTGTTTAGCTTCGTTTGGATCTGCGGGTAGCCCCCTAAATCCCCCATTCTGGGGGACTTTGAAAGTCGGAGAACTTCCTCAGCAAAGGAAACTGCTTTTTCTCTTAGTCCCCCAGAATGGGGGATTTAGGGGGCAAGAAGCCGTCAACAACGAAGCCAACTCCTCTCTCAGTTCACTTAACACACAATTAACGATGAAAGCTGTATGTTGGCATGGCGCGAATGATGTTCGCGTTGATAATGTCCCTGATCCAACCATTCTGAATCCAAGAGATGCCATTCTCAAAGTAACCGCAACCACCATCTGCGGATCAGATTTACACATCTATGATGGCTATATCCCCTCAATGCAGCCTGGTGACATCATTGGGCATGAATTCATGGGCGAAATCGTCGAAACTGGGCGCGAAGTAAAGAAGCTAAAGAAGGGCGATCGTGTCGTCGTCTCTTCGATCATTGGTTGTGGTCAGTGTCACTTTTGCTCACACCAACAATGGTCGCTCTGTGATAACTCCAACCCAGGTGGCGCACTGCAAGAACCTATATTCGGTTATAGCACCGCCGGAATCTTCGGATATTCACATCTCTTTGGTGGATATGCTGGCGCACAGGCTGAGTATGTTCGCATTCCCTTTGCCGATCATGGCTGTGTTAAAGTTCCCGATGGCATGACTGATGAGCAAGCATTACCGATTTCGGATGCTTTCCCGACTGGATACATGGGCGCAGATATGTGTGATATCAAGCCCGGAGATGTTGTTGCAGTTTGGGGATGTGGGCCAGTTGGATTGTTTGCGATTAGAAGTGCGTATCTGTTGGGCGCAGAGAAAGTGATTGGGATCGATCGCTTCCCCGAACGCTTAGCAATGGCAAAAGTCCAATGTGGTGCAGAAATCATTAACTACGAAGAAGTTGATGCAGGCGATGCACTGAAAGAAATGACAGGCGGACGCGGGCCGGATGCCTGTATCGATGCGGTCGGGCTAGAAGCGCATGGAACCGGATTGATGGGACTGTACGACGAAGTGAAACAGAGCGTTCGGCTGGAAACCGATCGACCCCACATTCTGCGCCAAATGATTGTTGCCTGCCGCAAAGGTGGCGTGATTTCGGTGATGGGTGTGTATGCCGGATTTATCGATAAGCTACCGATGGGAGCCGCCTTTAACAAAGGTCTCACCTTCAAAATGGGACAAATGCACGGACAGCGCTATATGCCCAAGCTGATTGATCACGTCCTCAAGGGTGACATTGATCCAGCATTTGCTTTCTCACATCATATGCCGCTTACCGAAGCGAAGCAGGCTTATGAAATGTTCAAGCACAAGACCGATAAATGTATCAAGATTCTTCTGAAACCGTAACAATGAACTACCTACGCAAGATTTTCTCAACTATTATTCTGAGTGTTGTCCTATCACTAACACTATTCTTGGTTCCGGCTCAGGCTGCGATCGCACCTCAAGAAGCTCAAAACATCATGCGCGATGCGAATAGCCTGCAAGAAGCCGGACAAAAGCTTAGAGAAGCAGATTCTTCCGAAAAGCTTCGCAACAATGAAGCGCTGAACACGGCGAAAGAAGTCCGCAAAGGTAGCCCCGCGATCGATGCCAAAGGTAACACGAATCCAATCGCGGATATCAAAGAAGGCATCAAAGACGCGGCTGAAAACGTCAAAGAAAAGCTGAATCTAGATGAACCGCTTGCGCCTTCGACCAAAGAGTTTCTCGGAAAGCGCCAAGAAACCGTTGAACCCGACGGAAAAGTTCTCGTTAAAGAAGAGCCTGGATACTATCAGCGCGGTCGTGAAACCAAAGTTTTTGAAGAGGACAGATAAATGAGAGCTTTGTGCTGGCATGGTGCGCTCGATGTTCGCGTTGACAATGTTCCTGATCCAAAGATTTTGAATCCGCGTGATGCGATCGTGAAGATCACATCAACTGCGATCTGTGGCTCTGATCTCCACCTCTACGATGGTTTTATTCCCACTGTGCAATCTGGTGATATTCTCGGTCACGAATTCATGGGCGAGATTGTTGAACTGGGGTCTGCGGTCAAGAATCTCAACATTGGCGATCGTGTCGTAGTTCCTTTTACGATCGCCTGTGGCAATTGCTACTTTTGCCAAACCGATCTGTGGTCGCTGTGCGATAACTCAAATCCAAACGCCTGGATGATTGAACCTTTGTATGGAACTTCTCCGGCTGGATTGTTTGGTTATTCGCATTTCTTTGGCGGGTATGCAGGTGGACAGGCTGAGTATGCACGGGTTCCGTTTGCTGATACCGGATTGTTCAAAGTTCCGTCGGAACTGACTGATGAACAAGTGCTGTTCTTGACTGACATTTTCCCAACCGGATACATGGCAGCAGAACATTGCGACATCAAACCGGGACACACCATTGCGGTTTGGGGCTGTGGCCCTGTGGGTCAGTTTGCGATTAAGAGTGCGTTTCTGCTAGGTGCAGAGCGAGTGATCGCGATCGACCGAGTGCCCGAACGCTTAGAAATGGCGAAAACTCAGTGCGGTGCGGAAGTGCTGAACTATGAGGAAGTTGATGTCGGGGACGCGCTGAAAGAGATGACAGGCGGACGCGGGCCGGATTCTGTGATTGATGCAGTAGGTTTAGAGTCACACGGAACCAGCATCGATTACTGGGCGGATCGAGTCAAGCAAGCCGCTCGACTGGAGACCGATCGACCGATCGCGCTGCGTCAAGCGCTGGTTGCTTGTAGCAAAGGTGGAACAGTTTCGATTCCGGGTGTGTATGGCGGTTTCCTCGATAAAATTCCGATGGGAGCGGCGTTTAACAAAGGGCTAACGTTCAAAATGGGACAAACCCATGTGCATCGTTATCTCAAGCCTTTGATTGAACACATTCAGCGCGGCGACATTGATCCGTCCTTTGTGATCACACACACGCTACCTTTGGATCAAGCTCCGCATGGTTATGAGATCTTCAAACAGAAGAAAGATAACTGTATCAAAGTGGTGCTGAAGCCTTAGTGGGCGGTTTGCTGTCTAATCGAACAAGCATCTCTAAATGGGGCAGAGCTTCTCTAGTAAAGCTTCTGCCCCTCGTTGTATGTCGCAGCCTTTACACCAAATTGATCTTTGAGTGCTACAGATCTTGGAAGCCCCCTAAATCCCCCACGAGTGGGGGACTTCAAGCCCAAACTGGTTCAGATTCTCAAAGTCCCCCATTCTGGGGGATTTAGGGGGCGAAGGATCTATAGCATTAACAAATTGATTCGGTATTACTTCTGATACGATCGCGTCAACAAATCAAGCTGCGTTACTTCTTCTGGCTCCAAATCCCAACCGATCGCGCCTGCGTTTTGTTTTGCCTGACTCGCATTTTTCGCGCCCGGAATTGGAATTACATTTCCCTGAGCAATCAACCAATTTAGGGCAACTTGCGCTGGAGTTCGATCGTGCTTCGCGCCGATTTCGGTGAGACGATCGATCAAAGGCATCAGTTTTTCCAAGCCCTGACGACTAAATTTCGGATCGAGCTTTCGCGCTCCAGTGACAGAATCAGCATTTTCGGGCTTATATTTTCCGGTGAGTAAACCTTGTGCAAGTGGACTATACGCGAGAATTGTCACGCCCAACTCTTTAGCGGTCGCCAGAATTCCGTTGACTTCAATTCCCCGGTGTAGCAGGGAATAGCGCACCTGATTTACCGCTAACGGAACCCCTTTTGCTGCCAAATACCCTTGTGCCTCCCGCATTTGATCGGCGGAATAGTTGCTCACCCCGATCGCGCCAATTCTTCCTTGCTTGACTTCCTCGGCGAGTGCTTCCATCAGCGTTTTCTTACCCATGAAAAAGTCAAACGGCATATGCACTTGATACAGTGCGACCGAACTGACTCCTAAGCGCTTGAGGCTTTCTGTCACCGCATCATGTACGGCTTGAGCGCTAAACCGCCAGGGTAACGGCATATATTTGGTCGCGATTTGAACAGACTGATCAGTCTGCCGCATAAACTGACCTAAGAATTGCTCAGACTTACCTAACCCGTAAATCTCAGCCGTATCAAAGAAAGTCACACCTGACGCGATCGCATTTTCAAACGCCTGCTTCAGATCAGCTTCGGTGTAATCTTTGCCATAACTCCAGAACAGCGAATCACCCCAAGCCCAAGTTCCAATACAGAGCGGCGGAACCGACAGACTCGTTCTGCCTAATGAAATCGATTCAGTAGCCACGAGAATTCCCCTTGTAACATTTCTTTAAGTCTAACGAGGGCGATCAATTCTGACATTCTTCTTGCGATTGACTCATCTCGATTTCCTGTCCCACGGTAAACTGGTGAAATTGATTATTGCGATCGCGCTTTTGTTATGCCGTCATTTTTACTCGAAGTTGGAACCGAAGAACTCCCCGCAAGCTTTGTCGATGAAGCATTGTCGCAATGGCGATCGCGCATCCCCAAACAGCTTAGCGAGTTAAATTTGGCATCTGATTCGATTCAGTTTTATGGCACACCGAGACGATTAGCGATCGTGATTGGAGGCTTACCTGCTCAGCAGCCGGATCAAGAAGAAGAAATCAAAGGGCCTCCCGCACAAGCCGCATTCAAAGACGGCAAGCCGACCAAAGCCGCAGAAGGATTTGCTCAGAAACAAGGAGTGTCGATCGACTCGTTTGAGATTCGTCCGACTGAAAAAGGCGAATTCATCTTTGTGAAGAAAACGATTAAAGGTCGCCCCATTTCGGAAATTCTCACAGAACTAATTCCGCAATGGATTACGCAGCTTGAAGGAAAGCGCTTTATGCGGTGGGGCGATGGAGATTTACGGTTCTCGCGCCCGATTCGCTGGCTGGTGACATTGCTCGATCGCGAAGTTCTCCCGCTCGAAATCACCAGCAATTCGATCCAATACAAGAGCGATCGTATTTCCTGGGGTCATCGCGTTCTGCATCCCGATTCGATTTCGATTCCGAATCCAGAATCTTACGTTTCAGCGTTAAAGTCTGCGTTTGTGGAAGTGAATCCAGACGATCGTCAAACTTTGATCAAACAGCAAGCGGAAGATGCTGCAAAACGAGTCAATGGTGTTGCCATTATTGATCCTGATTTGTTGCGCGAAGTCACTAACTTAGTGGAATATCCTTCTGCTGTTGTCGGTAAATTCGATGCCGACTTCTTAGAACTTCCCGCAGAAGTGATTACAACCGAAATGGAAAGCCATCAGCGCTATTTCCCGGTTCGCAAATCGGATAGCTCTGAACTCTTGCCTTATTTCATTACTGCTTCAAATGGTGATCCAAAGAAAGCAGACATCATTGCATCTGGAAACGAGCGAGTCATCCGGGCGCGGCTCTCAGATGGGAAATTCTTTTTTGATGCCGATCGCAAAATTCCCCTCGAAGCCTATCTTCCCAAACTCGAAACCGTAACCTTCCAGGCGGATCTCGGATCAGTGAGATCCAAGGTTGATCGCATCATCGGCATTGCGGCTCAACTTTGTACTCAGCTAAACGTTGCCGATCGTGCCTCAGTCGAACAAGCTGCACTCCTTTGCAAAGCCGATCTCGTCACTCAGATGGTTGGCGAATTTCCAGAGCTACAAGGTGTAATGGGGCAAAAATACGCGATCGCCTGTGGTGAATCTGAAACCGTAGCGACCGCGATCTACGAGCATTACTTACCGCGTGGTGCAGGTGACGATCTACCGCAAACTCTAGCAGGAGAGATTGTAGGAATTAGCGATCGTCTCGATACCTTAGTCTGTATTTTCGGCTTAGGTCTGATTCCAACTGGCTCATCTGATCCGTTTGCACTCAGACGGGCAGCAACTGCGATCGTCAACATCACCTGGGCAGCAAACTTAGAACTCGACCTCAATCAGCTACTAGAGCAGACTGTTTCTAGCTTCAGTGCGAACTACGCCCAAGTTCAGAAACTTCCAGCAGCAGACCTACTCAAACAGCTAAAAGACTTCTTCTTACAGCGAATTGAAACGCTGCTGAAAGATGAGCGAGGCATCGATTACGACCTGGTGAATGCAGTCTTGGGTGAAAACGATCCAGATTACACCGCACGAGCCTTACAGAATTTATTAGATGTGCGCGATCGAGCCGAATTTCTGCAAGCAATCCGCACCGATCAACGCCTCGCTGCTATCTACGAAACTGTCAATCGTGCTTCTCGTCTCGCAGTTCAGGGAACCCTGGACAAGCAGCGGCTTGATCCGGTTCCAGTCATTCGTCCTGAACTGTTTGAGAAAAACTCAGAGAAAGCCTTCTTTGCTGCACTTCAGCAGTTAAATCAAACGATGCAAGGTCAAGCCGACTATACCAAACTGGTTGAAGCCTTGAGCCAAATTGCGCCCACAGTTAGTGCGTTCTTCGATGGTGAAGACAGCGTACTGGTGATGGACTCTAATCCTGACATCAAACAGAATCGTTTAAACCTGTTGGGAGTGCTGCGAAACCATGCAAGAGTGTTAGCGGACTTCGGAGCGATCGTCAAAAGCTAGCTGCACGGACTATTAATTTTCCGTTATCAACATTAATACTTTATCAAGCCAGCCTCGCAGATAAAAATTCTGCAAGGTTGGTACACCTGTTGTTGTTTCGATCGCGATTGAGAGTAATGCTTTATACATTACTACTCAATCCATCATTATGCCCGGTCTATCGAATTCTCACACTGACCCTGCTCCGACTAAACCTCCTTCTTCTCGCATCGAAGCTTCAGTGAACGTCATGGAAATCTTGGTTGCCGAAGAAGTTACAAATCAGCTCGGCTCCCTTCCGTACAAGGTTGCTCGCCAAACGAACCCCTCTGAAGTTGCCGCTTTCGCCCTCAATCGGCTCCCAGCCCTGTATGCCACAAGCAAGCGGGGCTGGGAGCGCCAGTGGAAGCGAGGCAAAGGAGAAATGCAAGCGCAAATTGCCACTGCTGTCCGTCAGGGAATCGTGGCAGTCCAGCGCGACCCTCTCTATGCAGATAGTCCCCTCGCCTTTGACAATCCCTCCGAAACAGCGCTGCAAGAACTCAGGCAGCTCCTCCGCTGTGAGGACTTGTCCTGGCAAAATCTATCCAGCGTCGTCAGACTAACCTTGATGGATACGCTACGCGGCAAAATCACTTGGGCTGCACCTCAGCGCAATGAGGGCTTCGATTGGGAGAATCATCCCCATCATCAACGAAGCTAGCGATCGCCCTCAATCTCCTATGCCCCTTGAGAACGCGCTCCACTCTCTTAATTTAGGGGCAATAAGATCTCAAACACCGTCCCGCGGAACTCTGGCTCAATACTGGAGTAGACGCGGAACTTCCCGCCATGTCTGCCTGTAACGATGCGGTAGCTCATCGCCAAGCTGGTTTCTTGTGCCAAATCTGTTGAAAACGCATTCAATAATTGATTTTGCGTCTCGATCGATATCTCAGGATTGCTGTCGGAAATCTGAACCGAAACCCAGCGCTGCCCCGATCCGTCGAGCGAACACACTTCGGTCAAAATTGTAATTTTCGGGGATTCGCAAGACTCCAGTTCACATCGAGCCGCTTGATTGAGCAGAGCATCGATCGATCGGTTCAAAATATTCATGAACACCTGGCTAAGCTGACTGATAAAGCAAGGAATCGGCGGGAGGTGTCCGTAATGCTTCACAACTTGAATACTACTCGTCAGGCGGCTCTTCAACAGAAGTAACACCGAATCCAGACAATCATGTAAATTTGCGGGGCGCGGATACACCTCATCGATGTGACAGAAATTTTGTAGACTATTTGCCAATCGAGAAAGGCGTTCTGCCCCTGTTCTAATGCTGTCAAGCGTTTTCGGCAAATCCTCGCAAATGTAATCGAACTCGATCTCTTCCTTCAAATCCGTGATCTTTTGCGGAACTTGAATCACATATTTCTCATACACCTGGATAATCTCAAGCAAACTCCGACTGTACTCGGCAATGTGGCTCAAGTTCCCCCAGATAAAACTCACCGGATCGAGAATCTCGTGCGAAACTCCATCGACAAGCCGCCCCAAGCTTGCCATCTTTTCACTCTGAACCATCTGAAGCTGGAGACGCTCAATTCTGACCTGCGTCTCAATTCCCCGCAATTGCCAGTAAGCAATATTCAATTCGTGAACATCGAGAATGCGGTACTGAGCAGAATCGAGATGCACAACGATCGGATCACTCAAGCGCTCAAACGGACGACGCAACGCTTGCTGTGCTGCACTCAAAATCGGAGTATCACCGCTCAGAATCAGGGGTACAGCGCGATCGTAGCTATGCAAAACCCGAAGCGGCTTGTCGAGAAAAAGATCAACTCCGTAAGGACGCAGCAAGTATTCCAGCAGTCGTTGGCGCGGTAACATTCCCACAAAGCGCCCTTGTTCGGTTAAAATGACCCCCGGAAGTAGCGAATGCTGCTCGAAGACTCGCGCTACCTCCGTTCCCAAAACGTCTAATTCTGCCGCAAAATCATACAGAGGCAGATCCTTCAGTGTCGATTCAAGCTGGATCGATTGCGTGTTCCCACGAGTCAAACTGGGAGCGTTCAGGGGCGATCGAGCAGTAGAGGTTGGTTTTGTAAACACAAGGGCAGTCGTCCAAGTTACAAACTTGCTGAATCTACACTGCCCAAATTTGCGTCTACTTCATCAGCCTTACCCGAACCTCCTGCTATGCAATTGATTTCTTTCTTGCTCCGGTCTTCTCCCAAATTAGTCGCGATCGCGATTTTTATGGGGCTTCTCAGTGGGGTGAGTAGTGCGGGATTAATTGCATTAATCAGTCGGGCGCTGGGAAGTCCGAACGCAGCGATCGGGCAAATTGCAGGAGCGTTTGTTGGGCTGGCGATTCTATCCCTAGTGACGAGCGTTATTTCTCAAGTAGTGCTGATTCGTTTAGCACAAGATGCAGTATTTCATCTGCGATTGCAGCTAAGCCGCCAAATCTTATCGTCTGAGCTGCGGCATCTAGAACAGCTTGGCAACGCTCGGATGATGGCAACCTTAACCGAAGATGTGCAGGCGGTAGCAACGGCTGTTTCGTCGTTCCCGTTTCTTTGCATTGAGCTGGCAACTGTTGTTGGCTGTTTTGTGTTCATCGGCTCATTGTCTTGGGTTGTGTTTGCAATGGTAATGGGCTTGTTTGCATTCACATTTTTAACTTGTCAATGGTTACTCAATCAAGCGCGTCGTCGGATGGTTGATGCGCGTGAAGATCAAGACGCTTTGTTTCGACATTTCCGATCGATTACCGATGGCATCAAGGAACTAAAGCTGCATTCTCCCCGCCGTCAAGTCTTTCTCAATCAAGAACTAGAAACGACTTCAGCCTCTTTTCGTCGCCATAACATTTATGCACTGATTCTGTATGCGTCCGCCGGGAGTTGGGGCAAACTGATTTTCTTCTTTGCGATCGGCTTTTTGCTGTTTGCGCTTCCTAGTCTTTTATCGATTCCGATCGAAACGCTGTCAGGCTATGTTTTGACGTTTACTTATCTAACGTTGCCGTTGGATAAGTTAATTCTAAAGCTGCCAATTCTTAGCCAAGCGAGTGTTTCACTTCAGAAAATTGAAGCTTTGGGACTATCACTCAAAAATCGTGCAGAAGCCGCAAATAATCCAGCGGCGGTCACGTTTTCAGGTGAAGCCAGCGCCCAGAACTGGAGACAGATTAAACTTCATAACGTGGCTCACAGTTACTATCAGTCCGCAGATACACAGTTCAAACTAGGGGACATCAATCTCACGCTAAATGCAGGCGAAATTGTGTTTATTGTGGGTGGAAACGGTAGTGGTAAATCAACCTTAGCAAAGCTTTTAACTGGATTATACGCACCAGAATCAGGAGCTATTTTGCTCGATGGCACTCCGATTACAAACGAGAATCGAGAATGGTATCGGCAGCACTTCTCGACTGTGTTCGCTGACTTTTATCTCTTCGATCGCCTACTTGGTTTAGATGCTACAGATCAAGAAGCACAGAACTATCTGCAACAGTTGCAATTAGATCATAAAGTTCAGATTCGCAATGGTCAGTTTTCAACCACTGAGCTTTCTCAAGGACAACGAAAGCGACTGGCGTTGTTAACTACATATCTTGAGGATCGCCCCATCTATCTGTTTGATGAATGGGCATCGGATCAAGATCCTACGTTTCGTGAATTGTTCTACACCGAGTTCTTACCAAAGCTAAAGCATCGGGGTAAGACGGTGTGGGTGATTAGTCATGATGATCATTACTTTGGGTACTGCGATCGTCTGATCAAACTCGATTATGGGCAGGTTGAGTACGATCACCGCAATGAGTCCTGAATCGGAATGATCGTTCTTTAAGATACAAATGTAATTCTTTTGAGAAAATTCGCCCTTAATCGCATCAAATTTTCAGCTTTAGGGAACTCTGAGCACAGTTGCTGATTGTGATTTCGCGTCGGTTCATTGCGTTTTCCGAAACCATGAGCCTGTACAAGTTCCTCTAACAGATCCCCCCGTTCTATGACCTCTTTTTCCTCGCATCTACCCGATTCGCCCCGCCCCGTAACGATGCAGCCTGATGGTCGTGACCGCACGATCACGCCCCACCCTAGCGAATCGCGGCTTGTCGTCGCCTCAAACCATGCCTTAGCTCCCAAAGGAAGGTTTTCTTCATTTCTCGCACCGTTGACTCAGGAGAAGTTCAAAGAAGTTGTTCACGAGGTTGAACACAAGCTCAAAATCGTCAATCAAACCCTATCGATGCTGGATATGCAGGGGTTTGACACAATTTTGGAGGAGATGCTGAATTCGATCACCGCAAAAACCGGGGAATTGCTCAACGCCGATCGCACGACAATTTATTTGCTCGATGAGGAAAAGCACGAACTTTATACAACTGTGACAGAGGGATCAGGGGGACGTTCGATCGAAATCCGTTTTCCCGCTGATCAAGGGATTGCTGGAGAAGTGGCAACCTTTAAGCGCCCGGTGAATATTCCCTATGATTTTTTTGATGATCCTCGATCGACCCAATCTAAAATTCAGTTCAGCAAAACGGGCTATCGAACTTACACGATGCTAACGATGCCCTTGCTGAACGATGAAGGGGGCTTGGTTGCAGTAGTTCAGTTAATTAATAAGCTCCGATCCCGCTGCGATCGTGCTCTTCCACTCGATCAGCGAATTGCGCTCGAAGGCTTTACCCCACACGATGAAGAACTATTCCGAGAGTTTGCACCTTCGATTCGACTGATTTTAGAATCTTCGCGATCGTTCTACCTTGCAACCCAAAAACAACGGGCTGCCAATGCCTTGATCAAGGCAACTCAGTCGCTGAGTCAGAGCAGCTTAGACCTCGATGACACGCTCAAACGAGTGATGGACGAGGCAAAAACTTTAATGAACGCCGATCGCAGTACGCTTTGGTTGATTGATCGCGATCGCGATGAAATCTGGACGCGCATTCCTACAGTAGAAGGCGCAATGAAAGAATTGCGCTTACCGATCGGCGTTGGATTTGCGGGACAAGTCGCCGCTTCGGGCGAAGTCATCAATATTCCTTTTGATTTGTACGAGCAAGCAGGAGCCGAAACGGCTAAAAAAACCGACCAAGACAACGGCTATCGCACCTGTAGCCTGCTTTGTATGCCCGTTCGCAATGCTGACGGTGAGCTGATTGGTGTCACTCAGTTAGTCAACAAAACCAAGCAAGGCGATTTCCCCTCCTACGATCCTAAAGACTTCCCCAAAGCACCGGAGCGCTGGAGAGCAAGCTTCAACCGCAGCGATCAGGAATTCATGGAAACGTTCAATATTCAAGCTGGAGTTGCCCTGCAAAACGCTCGACTGTTTGAAACCGTCAAGCAGCAGGAACAAATGCAGCGCGACATCTTGCGATCGCTAACCAATGGCGTGATCTCCACCGATAAAGAAGGTAGGATCATTGCCGCGAACGAAAGCGCCAAAAAACTTCTGGGACTGAGTGAAGAAGACGCGATCGAAGGACACCTGATTACTCAATTGATCCAACTCGAAAAAGGCAGCTTCTACAACTGGTTCAATCAAGCCATTACAGGCAACCGTCAGCAATACTATCCAGATCAAACCCTACAACCCGTTAGAGGCGAGGAACAGCACAGCATCAACTTATCGATTAACACGATCGCCGATGCCAATGACCACCATCGCATATCGGGTGCGCTCGTTGTGATGGACGACATCAGCGACGAAAAGCGACTCAAAAGCACAATGTACCGCTACATGACCCAGGAACTCGCAGAACAGCTCCTCGAAAATCCTGATGCCGCAAAGATGGGCGGCGATCGCAAAGATGTTTCTGTGCTGTTCTCAGATATTCGCAGCTATACAACGCTGACCGAAACGCTCAAAGCCGAAGAAGTCGTCGAGATGCTAAATCAGTATTTTGAATCAATGGTCGAAGCGGTCTTCATGCACAAAGGCATTCTCGATAAATACATCGGTGATGCGATTATGGCGGTGTTTGGATCGCCCTTACCCTTAGACGATCACGAATGGATGGCAGTCCAAACCGCACTAGAGATGCGCCATCGGTTGACGGCATTCAATCGAGCTAGAAGCGCCTGTAATCAACAGACAATCTCGATCGGAATTGGCATCAATTCAGATACGGTGATTAGCGGCAATATTGGATGCAGTAAACGCATGGAATTTACCGCGATCGGTGATGGAGTCAATCTCGGTTCTCGGCTCGAAGGCGCAAGCAAGCTGTATGGAACCGATATCGTCATGAGCGAGACCACTTATCGCCCTTGCGCCGATCGCGTTTGGGCGCGAGAACTCGATTTCATCAAAGTCAAGGGTAAAAACAAGCCTGTTGCCGTTTACGAACTGGTGGGACTGCGATCAGAGAAAATCTCCGACAAGAAGCAGCGCATCATCGACCACTATCACAACGCTCGTCAGCACTATTTGAACCGTAAATTTGCCTTCGCTGTGGCAGAATTTGCAACAGTTCTAGAAATCGACCATACGGATAAAGCGGCATCTCTGCACATGGAGCGCTGCCAGCACTGGCTCAGAACGCCGCCGTCTGATGACTGGGACGGCTCCTGGTCACTCACCGAGAAGTAAGCTTCACAATTAAATTAAATTTTCATATACAGGTAGCACACCTAGAAAGACGATGCTATTCTTAACCCAGGAATTAGCAGACAGCTCGAAATACTTACCGGACACTACGCCCGCAGGGATGCGATTTCGCAGTTGCGAAAGGTATACTAGAAGTATTAAGAGCATAATGCTCACGCCATCACTGACCTCGATGTGTCGAGCCACCATTGACAGAGCCTGTATTGCTCCTGCTTGTATTGCTCCTGCTTGTATTCCTTCTACTGTAGTTATTCACCCCACCCTACTCATGTCTTCCTTCCACCACAACGGTCAAGCTGCTTCCATCGCTACAGCAAGCCCAGTGCATCAGCAGTCGTCGGATCTATTCAGCGATCTTCAAGCGCTGATTCCGCAGAATTTAAGCAATAACAAGCGTGCTGTGATTAATGCCCTAATCGCACGTCATCTAAAGAACTCTAGCGATCGCTAAATCTTATTTCTCCTAAAGCAGTGGGTCGATATTGTCTTGTCCCAAGCGAGATATAGGAGATTTGGCTATACTATATTATAATTCCTAACTTTTCGCGAGTTTGGGTTGTCTCTACCATTACTGAGACGGGCGACCCTTCACAAATCTTGATAAACTTTCTAAGCTTTGTGCGAAATGCGCCAGGGCCGTTTTGTATTCCTAACTGTGCAACGTCCTGTGTCCCCAGATGGTCTCAGTTAGGCAAGGCAAATATGATGACCAAAGAGCAATCTCTTCAACTTCTCTCGGACTTAATTGAACGAGTTACAAAGGCTGACACCGATGACTTCTTAATTCTTGCGGAAATCGCAGGACTAAACCCGCTTCAAGACTTTTCAGGAATTGATTTGAGCGGGGTCGATCTTCGATCGAAGAATATGGCACGGGCAGATCTAATCGAAGCAACACTGGTGAGAGCCAGCCTGATTAGCACGGATTTAACCGATGCGCGGCTCATTAGTAGCAATCTGGCACATGCAAATCTGACCGATGCGACGCTGACGGGAGCAAACTTAATCAATGCAGATTTAACGGGTGCGGTCTTGGTGAACGCCACTTTAGATGGTGCGAATCTGACGGGTGCAATTTTGACCGAGGCGAAGTTGAGCTATGCAGATGTACGACGATCGACATTAACGAGTGCAGACTTGAATGGAACGAAGCTGAGTGAGACGAACTTAAGCTACGCAACGCTGCGGCGGGCACACTTGATCAATGCAGACTTGAGTGGGGCAAGTTTGTATGGAGCCGACCTGACTGGAGCAGATCTACGAGGCGCAGTATTGTCTGATACGAATCTTGTGGGCACAAAGGTTGAGAGAACGCGGTTTAATGATTCCCGCTGGTTTTCGAGAGATGCAAAGCGGGATTTGATCCAGCGCGGCGCGATGTTTGAAGCTTAGATATTTGAAGCTTAAAGGTGCCAACGCACCGCTTCTTGTCCGGCAGGCGGCTGAACTTGCTTTGCCTCAACTGCATACAGCCTCACCGACTCTGGTAGCTTATAGAGTGAGAGTGCAGTTGCTTCAGCATGACGAACTTGGCTGGAGAGAGGCTATTGAGGGTTGCGAGCAACAGAAGAGGGAGTAATGTAGCTTGCTGTAAGGCGGAGTCGATCGAATCGATATAGTGAGTATGCCTCATGATAGAGGCTTCTAGCTTCAGCAATGAGAGCGCTTAAAAACACGCTAGGATCAAGGACACACCTCGATTTCGAAAACTTGGTCATGGCGCAAGAAAAACCTCCTCAGTCTGGCGGTGGAATGGCAGTCGTGCAATATTGGGCGGAGCAAACGTTATCGCCGGATGGAGCCAAGATTTGGCAAACGCTGTTTCATAAAAGCGCGTGTTTGTCCTGTGCCTGGGGAACTGGCGGACAGAAAGGTGGATTTGTCAACGAAGACGGGGAAGTGTTCCAGCGATGTGCCAAAAGTGTGGAAGCGATCGCGTCTGAGCTACAACCTGCCACGGCTTTTGAGCAAGAGTATACGATCGCTCAATTGCAAGCTTTAACTTCCCAAGAAGCAAACAATCTAGGGCGCTTAAGTCATCCCCTGATTCTGAGAAAGGGTAGTAACCGCTATGAGCGCATTAGCTGGGATGAAGTCTATCAGATTGCAGAAGCAGCCTTTCAGAAAGCTCCAGAACGAGTGGCATCTTATAGTTCAGGACGATCTTCAAATGAAGCTGCCTATCTATTACAATTGATGATGCGAGCTTTGGGATCGAACAACTTAGCCGATTGTTCCGATTTGTGTCATTCTGCTTCGACAGTAGGGCTGAAAGATATGTTTGGCTCCGGCACATCAATGGTGAGCTTAGAGAGTCTGAAAAAAGCGGATTGTGTTGTGTTGATTGGATCAAATGCGCCTGCAAACCATCCGCGATTGATGAATGAATTGATTCAACTGCGCGATCGTGGCGGTAAGGTGATTGTGATCAATCCTACGATCGAGGTTGGATTGGTTAAATTCGGTTCTCCTGCATTTCCGATTAAATCCATGTTGAAGGGCGGCTCTGACATTTCTTCACTATATCTACAACCTATTCCCGGAAGTGATGTTGCATTGTTCGTGGGGTTGCAAAAAGCACTAATCGAGCAGAATTTAGTGAAACAAGACTTTCTTGAAGCCTATACAGAACAATGGCAAGCGGTGATTGACTATGCCCAATCAACTTCTTGGGAAACCATCACCGAAGTCTGCGGAGTGTCTAAGCCTGAAATTGATCTCGCTGCAAATTTCATTGGCACTTCAGAAGGAGTCGTTTTCGCCTGGGCAATGGGTGTGACTCAACAAGAAAATGGAGTCGATAACATCTATAGCATTGCCAATACAGCCCTGATTAGTGGCAATGTGGGGAAAGAAGGGGCAGGAACCATGCCGATTCGGGGACACTCGAATGTGCAGGGCTTTGGATCAATGGGTGTCACCATTCACCTGAAGAAAGAGATTCAGCAAGCATTAGAGAAATTATTGCAAAAGCCTTTGAGCCGGATTCAGGGCTATGATACTCGCGCCTTGATTGAAGCCGCAGATGCAGGTCAGATCGATACTTTAATCTGTTTAGGTGGTAATTTATATGCTGCAAACCCTGATTTAACTCAGGCAAAACGCGCTCTCGGCAGCATCGAAACTATCTTCTATGTTGCAACTAAGCCAAACTTAGGACATTTTCACGGACTCGCTCGCCACAATACGATCGTCATTCCTGTGCTCACTCGGTTTGAGAATCCTCATAAAACGACGGCTGAATCCGGCAACAACTTCGTGCGCCTAAATGATGAGGGTCACACTCATCTGAAAAATGCGGAGTTGATTTCTGAAGTGGGATTTTTAACGGAGATTGCCGATCGCGCCCTCCAAGAATCTCCAGTCCAGTGGCGCAAGCTTCAAGATACAAAGTATGTGCGGCAGTTGATCGCTCAAACGATTCCAGGCTATGAAAAGATCGGTGAAATCGATGACACCGAAGAAGAGTTTACGATCGCCAATCGCGTGTTTACAACGCCGAAGTTCCCCACAGCTAGCGGAAAAGCTTCAATGTTTGTCGCACCTTTACCAAGGCTCTCAATTCCAACAAAACAAGACTTTGGTCTACCAGACTCAATTCCCGGATTGACACTGATTTTAGGTACAGGACGCAGCTACGCACAGCACAATACTGTGGTGTACAAGCCTGGAGATAAATATCGCGCTATGCCGCACCGTAATTGTATTTTGATGAATCAAGCAGATGCAGAGCGGGCAGGATTTCGAGAGCATCAGCGCGTCACGGTGCAGGGCGATGCAGGTAAGCTCGAACAAGTTGAAATCATCTACGGCATGATTCGATCGGGTGCCGCGATGATGTTTTATCCTGAGGTTAATGCTATTTTCAAGGCTAAGATTGATCCACGATCGGGAACGCCCGCTTATAAACGAGTTCCCGTTGTCGTTTACGCACCTGAAGCAGTCTCGACTAAATAGAGCGAATGAGAAGAGAAGCCTCTAGAGCAGCAACTTACGGATTGATTGCAATCCTACTGATGGCAGCAATTCTTCGGTTTTATAAAGTTGATCAGCCCTTTATTGATGCAACAAGTTGGAGACAGTCTGATACTGCCACGATCGCGGATAACTTTTACAGAGGAAACTGGAATATCTTTTATCCGAAAATTAGCTGGAATGGGCCAGGAGATCAAGTTGTCGGATATGAGTTTCAGACGATCAGTTATCTTGCGGCGTTGTTGTACCGCATTGTCGGGCAGCATGATTGGGTTTGTCGCGCGATTGCAATCGTCTTTGGCGTGTGGGGCATTTTCGCGTTTTACCAACTGTTGCGCCGCGTTTGGGGTCAGAACTATGCCGTTGTCGGGGCCGCAGTCCTAGCGCTGTTACCCGGTGCAGTTTATGTCGATCGCTCCTTTCTCCCCGATCCAGTTATGCTATCGCTGGTGATTACGAGCGTTTGGCTACTTGTCGCCTACCTGCAAACAGAAAAACTGCATTACTTACTACTCGCAAGCTTGGCTGGGATATTCGGCTTTCTGACCAAGATCTCCGGCTTGATTGTAGGAATCCCGATGCTTTATGCGATCGTTACCATTCTAGGCCAGAAACAAAATCGACGCTTAAAGCAGCTTACTTTAATTGCGGGTGCTGGCGTTGTCACTCTAATTCCGGTCATTGCCTATTACGCTTGGGCACTCCACCTTTTTCGCACCCAGCCGCCTTACTATGTAGCCGCTGGCGAATACTGGGTTTGGAAATATGGGCTATCGCGGTTTCTAGAACAGAATTACTTTTTACCAAAACTTTTATATCAATTGCGCTGGTTCTGGACATTGCCCGTCATAGTTCTCGCGATCGTTGGATTGTTTCTGCGTCCACCGTCTCACAACGAGTATAAAGCGCCTTGGCTATTTCACATTTGGATGCTTGCATTTGGGTTTTACTACGCGATCGCCGCTCAAGGCTTAGTGAATAATCCGACAAACCTGAACCTATCAAATCCTGCTACAGCGGCTCTCACCGCCCATAGTCTGATTAAAATCGCTGCATGGATTCGAGCAAAACTGGGAACACGAGCATCATTAGCGTGGATGGCTGTGGTTTTACTCTTGATTGGTGGACTTGGGCAAAGAGCATTGCACCGATTTGCGCTGCGACCTTTTGCCGAACAGGACTTCAAACTCGGACTCGCTTTACGGCAGGCGGCTCAAACCAATGAACTGGTTGTCACTGCGACTTCAACACCTGGGGATGCTGTTACAGTTTATTACAGCCAGCGTCGAGGATGGGTGTTTCCTCCGCTTTATGCTTGGTCTTCGTCACTCTCTCAGTTGGAGGATGAAGAAGGAATTCGATTGTTAAAAGAGCTTGCAGGCAAAGGAGCAGATTGGTTTGGACTGGTTAAACCCGAGCAGTTTGCGAGCCAGCATCCTCAGCTCATGGAATATCTCGATCGCAACCTATCTCGCTATCAAGCTAGTCCGGAGTTCACAATCTACCGCATTGGGCCAAAAAAAGGGACATCGATCAATGCCCCTTTTTCATCTGATGTGAGAAACGAAACTAACTAGCAATATACTCGCGAACGTTTGCTTTGCGACGACGTAGATGATCCAACGCTTGCCGCTCAAGCTGACGAACCCGCTCACGGCTCAGATTCAAACGATCGCCCACCTTCGCCAGCGATAGCTCGTAACCATCCTGCAAACCGTAGCGCAGGCTTAGAACTTCGCGCTGTTGCGGAGTCAAGTCAGTCATCAACGTCTCAAGATCCTGGCGTAAAAGCTCCTGAGTCAAGTGCATATCCGGCGAAGGGCCGTTATCCTCTAACAACTCCTGAAGCTCGGTATCTTGGTTGTCCCCGACGCGCAGATCGAGCGAAACCGGCTGACGTGACATCATCAGAAACTCACGAATCTGATCGGGCTCAAGCTCTAACTCGGTGGCAATCTCAGCTGCAGTCGCAGCCCGTCCAAGCTTCTGCGCTAACTCACGCTGAACACGCTTGATCTTGTTGAGCTTCTCGGTGATGTGAATCGGTAAACGAATCGTGCGGGCTTGCTGAGCGATCGCTCTCGTAATCGCCTGACGAATCCACCAGTACGCATAAGTTGAGAACTTATAGCCGCGAGTCGGGTCAAACTTCTCAACCCCGCGCTCTAAGCCCAGCGATCCTTCTTGAATCAGATCCAGAAACTCAAGATTGCGCTTCTGATACTTCTTGGCGATCGACACCACTAGGCGCAGATTCGCTTCGATCATCTTCTGCTTAGCACGACGACCCCGCGTAAAGATGCCAGTCAACTCAGCATCGCTCAGATGAACGTGCTCAGAAAACTCTTGCTGCGTCGGCTCGTGACCAAGCTTCTTAGCAAGCTTCTCTTTCTTCTCTTGCAGCGTCATCATCTGCTGCACTTGCTTGCCGTAGAGAATCTCTTGCTCGTGGGTCAGCATCGGCACACGACCAATCTCATGCAGGTAAGTACGCACCATATCGGCGCTGTAGGTGGACTTGGGAGCGGATTTAGATTTGGTGTTGGCAGTAGCCATGTGCAGTCAACTCCATGAAATGAAAACGATTGGGGCGGCGAAACTCTGATGGATCGAGGGTAAAGACTAAGAAGCAGGTGCGCTCAGAACTGAGGCATCACGAAGGCAATCACTTAAACACAGAATGTGGAAGAGAACAACCTGAACTGAAGGGAAATAGGGTAAAGGTCTACGCTGTAAACCTGACGACAAAAGTAAGAGCTGGGTTCCTATGTCGAAGTCAATTCGACTTTAATTTAATAATAGGACGAACTCGAACAAAAGTAAAGAGCCTCGCAGGACTTTCTGGGAAAATCTCAGAAAATATATCGCTTGAGAGAACAAAACGCGAGGCATAGAGCGATCCAAAATAGAACTGAAGGTCGGTTAAATTCTTCTTTTATCATGACGGGTCTGTGAGGGAATGAATAGACGATCGCGTGGGGGATAACCGTACCATTTTTAACAATAGGAGTTGTGATTTCTACCAGTTAGATTCTTTAGCGATGCTAAACGCTCGGAAGTCTTGCCACGTGCCACTTTTGAGAGTTCGAGAAAATTTGCTCTAACAGTTTCAGGACAGCTTTATGTTTGTTAGATTGTGGCTGTTCTAACCTAGTTTTTAAATGTGAAAATGCAGTGACATTTAGATGACGATCGCATAAAAAAATAACGATCCTTAATACTTTCAATCGTATGTAGATTGATTGATCCATCGTCCTCAATTTGATAGAAATGGCACTTATACTCAACGCGATTTTGTATGCGTTCGTTAAGCTGACAGGTAAGTTGTTTCAACATGAGGAAAAAGGCTTATGCTGACTGTCGCTCAATCTCGACCGACAGAGCGTGCCCAGTTTATCCAGAAGACCTATCTACACTTAGCTGGAGCCGTGGGCGCGTTCATTGTTCTTGAAGTGCTGCTGTTTCAGTCTGGAATTGCTGCCGCCATTACTGGGTTTATCGCATCGAGTCGATTTACCTGGCTGGCGATTTTGGGAGCGTTTGCGCTGTTGGGCTGGCTGTCTCGATCGCTCGCTGCAAAAGCGGATTCTGTACAAACGCAATACACAGGTTTGGCAATCTACGTCATTGCAGAAGCCCTGATTTTTGCGCCGATTCTTTACATCGCCGCGACCTTTTCTGATCCCAGCGTGATTCCGACTGCCGCAATTTTGACCTTGCTCTTATTTGCAGGTCTGACGGCGGTTGCCCTGACGACGAAAAGAGATTTCTCGTTTTTGGGCGGTGTTTTGACGATCGGTGGATTTATCGCGCTGGGTCTGATTCTGTGCAGCGTGATCTTCGGCTTTACGCTGGGGCTGATCTTCTCGGTTGCAATGGTGCTCTTTGCCTCGGTTGCGATCCTGTATGACACCTCAAAAGTCATGCACCATTACGCGACGCACCAATATGTCGCAGCCTCCCTAGAGCTATTTGCATCGGTGGCATTGCTATTTTGGTACGTGCTGCGGATTGTCATGTCGCTATCTTCGCGCCGATAGGTTCGGAATGCTCAAGCGTCGATCGCCTGAGCACTTCCTTATTCCAGTTCAGAAATCGCTCGATTACTCGCGGCTTGCAGCATCGCTTTCAGGCTTTGGGGTTCTGGATAGGCAGGAGTCGGGCGCTCGAACTTCAGCGGCAGATTTGTGAATTTTGGCAAAATTTCTCGGCAGAACGCATCCGCAGCTTTCGATCGATATCGAGTCGGGTTAATAATCACCGAGAGATTGCGCTTCACGACTACATCTTCAATTCTGGCGCGATGCAGCATTCCCATTTGCAACTCTTTCTCAATCGCAGACACCGACACAAACGACGCGCCTAAACCCGACTGAACCGCGTTTTTAATCGCTTCGATCGAATTCAGCTCCATCTCAATTTTGAGGCGGCGGGTTTCAATGCCACAGCGTCCTAAAACTTGGTCGATCACCTTGCGAATCGTCGATTGAGAGTCGAGGGCAATAAACTGCAAACGATACAAATCGTCTTTCTGGATCGTTTCTAGGCGGGATAAAGGGTGAGACGGAGGCAAAATCAGCGCGAGTTCGTCTTCGGCATAGGGAATAATTTCAAGCGAGTCTTGAAGTTCAGGAGAAATCTCACCGCCAATAATCGCCAGATCGATCTGACCATTCGCCACGCTCCAAGAGGTTCGTCGTGTGGAGTGGACGTGCAACTGAACCGCTACATCCGGATACTGCTGTCGAAACAACCCAATCATGCGCGGCAACAAATAGGTTCCCGTCGTTTGACTTGCGCCAATAATCAGCGTCCCGCCCTGGAGATTCTGCAAATCTTCGATCGCGCGGCAAGTCTCCTGACAAAGCGTTAGGATTTTCTCCCCATAATTTAGAAGCAAATGTCCTGCTTCGGTCAATTGCGCTCGTCGTCCACCACGATCAAATAAGGGCACGTCAAGCTGGCGTTCTAAATTCTGAACCTGTAGACTTACCGCTGGTTGAGAAACGTATAAGCTATCAGCAGCCCGCTTAAAGCTGCCCTCAGACGCGATCGCCTTCAAAATACGTAACTGATCGAGAGTGAAAGGAAGGTCAGACATACGGCTAAGCCTAAAGTGTGAGGAGCTTGAATTACACCGGGAGATCAATGCGTTCACTCTAAACTGGGAAGCCAGCTAGAGAGTGTGAACAATTATGAAGAACAATCAAAAATGGAAAAAATAGGCAAGCTTTAGTTGCGCGATCGCGCTGAGTCAAATTTCCTCCAGCGATTGATGTGGCAAGTATTGTACAAAACGATGAGCAAATCAGCCTATGAACCAGGAAGTTATTCAGGACTTTCTGAATGTACCAGGAATCACGGGAATCGCCCTATTTATTAGACAGTCTGAGCCAGTTTTTTACAGCAGTCATCCTGAGATTTTTCAAGGGTGATCGCAATTGCTGGCTGAAGGCATTCTACGAGTTGTCGAAACTATCCCAACTGAATATGAAGTGCTTGAGTTTCAGTGCGCTCAAACTCAAGTGGTGCTGCACGACTGGTTTCGCGCTTGGGTGGCTCAGTTTATTCGTCGCTGTTCTCAAGCGGTGAGCGATTATGCCGTCCTCGTCGAACAACACGCCCTCACGGATACCCAAAAAGCTCTTTTATTGCCCTAAACACTATTGCCCTAAATATGGTGAAAACGTTACGCCTTGAACCGATCGCCCAAGACAGCGCGATCGAAACAATGGGGAATCTCCTCTCGGTGCTTCTCAACAAAGATTTAGATGTTTTAAAAGAATGTGGCGGGCATGGAAGGTGCGCGACTTGTCATATCTACGTCAGGGATGGAATGGCTTCTTTGACTCCAATCGCTCGACGTGAGCAGCGCACTTTGGAAGTGATCACCTCTTGTAAGCCGAATTCACGATTGGCGTGTCAAGCGAGAGTTATCGGGAGTGGAGTCGTCGTGGAGCTACCTCCAGGAATGTATGTCAACTCGATCAAAGACATCGAAGCGCTAATTGGTCGCAGAGCTGAACAGGATCTCCTACATCCTTTGACCGGGCAAGTTCTGGTGGAAGCGGGAAAATTAATTACCTGATCGATGCTGAAAAAAATCGAAGACACGACCCCTTTCAATCCGTCAAATTACTTCTCGAATTCGTCTAGCGTTTAGATTCACAAAGAAACAGGGAACGCTTCAAACAACTCTAAATCGATAACGCTTATGTTGAGTCAGATCCAGCGGTTAACGCAAGAAACCGAAGGACGCTACGCCACCGATGAGGAACTCCGTTTTCTAATTGAGTATGCTCGATCGTATGAGTTGCGCGTCCAAACCTATCAGAAGCTGCAAGCCTTTGAAGCGGTAATCATACAGCAGGTACAAGCGAAAATGAGAGCGATCGATCCGATGTTGTTTCGTCAGGGCAACGAGGATTTAACAAATAAATGGAAGCGCGATACAGTGCGAGTTCTGCGCTACTCTGCCGCTACGATGCTGATTGACGACCCAGAGTCGATGCGGGAACGGTTTCTCTTTTGGTTTCAGACGATGATGCGGGCGTTTAATGCTCAGAAAAGCTGTGGTGTCACTTACACAGTAATGCAGGATGTGATTAAACAGGTTTTAACGGTCAATGAAGCGAATTTGATTTTACCGATTCTAGAATTGAATCGCCGGATGCTTGGAACAGTTTAGCAGCCAGCTTTTCGCTTCGTTCTAGACAGAGAGATGCTCCTAACTTCCCCATGAGTAGAAGACTTGAAGCAGGAAAGTTTCAAAACTCCGAATCTGGGCACACTGAAACCCATCAGCGCATCTGTTGTCGCTTCACTGATTGGCTACTTATTGCTTGACCCCCCTAGAAAACTTATGCCCATTGCACTTTCTCATCAAACCTCAGCAAAGCTCAAGAATCCGAAAAAACATAACCACTACGGATTCAAAGACTTTTATCAATTCAATTCGGATACAGGCACGATCGTTGATTGGAACAACAGTCAAAACATTCTCACATCTGAAGATTTCATCATTGGTTTGGTTGAAGGACTCGAAGAAGAAGTGGGTGATGCTTCAGCGGCAACGATGTACACGATCGGCTGCGAGTGGGGTCAAAAAGATGCGTTCTTTTTCGAGAAATGGTTTGAAAAAGAATACGATCGCCCGATGCGTCAAACCAATCTAATGTTCTTGCTTGAAACTTGGTGGTGGTCGTTTACCGCCCAGGGTTGGGGACGCTGGGAAGTGGATTTGGGCGATCGCAAACAAGGATTCATGTTCATCAGTGTGTTTGACTCAGCCGTGGCGCGGACGCTGGGGGATGTGGGTAAACCGGTTTGCTTTTTATATGCTGGATTGTTTGCTGGCTTTTTTACGGAATTGGTGAAAAAACAGCTTAGCTGCATCGAAATTCAGTGCTATTCGATGGGCGAAACCTACTGTAAGTTCCTCCTTGGCGGACAAGAACGGATTGATGCAGCATCCTTTTGGCTGAATGAAGGCGCGACTGCAAGAGACATCGAAAAACGGCTCAGAGCAGGAGAACTCCGATGACTCTCATGCTGGAACAGAACGACCTCCAAGGTACTCAGAATTGGCTATATTCTTCGGTTCAAACGTTTTTCACAACCTGCAATTGGGAAGATCAACCTATTGCTCCAACGCCGCAGGTGGTTCAACAGTTGGAACAAGCCGCCGCGATCGAGCCATTGACAGAACTTTCATTCAACTTACCAGTCGGTCAATTTTTCGCTGCAATTCATTGGGAAGGAACCGCAGCCCGACTTTCCCTAGTTGAACCTCTCGAATCTTCTTCAGAACCGACAGATGACTTTACCTTGACTGATTTTTCTGATTTGTTTTAATGTGACAGGAACGCTTATGCAATCTCCCATTCACGAAATTTTTGATGAAGCCGAACACCGCTACCTCAAACCCGAAGAACTTCAATTAATCGGGCACTATGTTGGCTCAATCACAGACCGCATCCATGCTTATCGAGCCTTGCGCGATCGAGAGCTTGACTTAATTCAACAAGCTGCCGATCAGCTCCAATTCGATCTGCCTGATGCAGAACTCGCCGTGTTAGAGCGAGCAATTAAAAACGGAATGTTAATCTTACGCCACTGTGGAATGGCGATGCTGCTAAATGACCCGAACTTTGTGCAGTCTCGGCTGCTAGATTGGCTCAAAGACTCGATCGAACTGCATCAAGCACAAGGTGCAGATGCTGCTTTCTTTGAATTGATGAAACAGCAACTGCGTCTGTCACTGGCTCCACAGCAGATGGCGCTTCTACAACCGTTTCTCAATCAAGCCGAAGCGATCATGCCAGCGCAGCCCGAAGAAATGCTCACCGTCGCAGGGATTTTCTAATCATGATTTCTGTTAGCGATTTATTGATTCGCGATCGTCTGCCCGCGAACTACTACGCCAGCGATATCTATGTGCGCGGCGATCTAGAAATGGGGTTGCTTGAAAGTCGACGGGGAGATCGATTGCTCTCGCTGCCTGAAGCATTCATTCAGGGGATTTACTCTGGGCTGAACAAAGAAACAGGTCAAGCTTCGCGATTGGTTTTATTTAACTGCGGTCGCTGGTGGGGGAGAAATTTCTTTAATCGCTTCCGGGATGAAATGAGCGATTATTATAGAGCGCCGCTAGTTGAAATGCCAATGGCAGACTTTTTGCAAGCTTTGAAGCAATGCTGGATGACTTACGGTTTAGGCAAACTGAGCTTAGATCAGACCTATCACGATCGCGGATTTCTCGTTGTGGAGACAACAAATTCGCCGTTTGCGCGAGTTGCGATCGATCCTGTGCTGCCATCTTGTCATCTAGAAGCAGGAGTGTTTGCGGCAATCTTTAGTCAGCTTGCAGAGCGAGAGCTACACTGTGTGCAAACGCGCTGTGAATCTTTGGGAGCTGCAAGTAATCTGTTTGTGGTTGGGCTGAAAAAGCGGCTAGAGCAGGCTGAGAGTTTGGTGGAAAAACAGCTTGACCACGAATCTATTCTGCCTCGTTTATTGGTCTAGCGTGGGATCGATTGAGAGGTGTCTACGCTATCAGACGCTAAGTTCAAGCCATTCAAGTATCGCATTCTAGGATTGGTGGGTCGGGGGCAGTTTGGGCTTTTCGGGTCTGCACACAGAAATCATAGCGGCGCATCTCAATCAACCTGTGCGTATTCCAGCGCATATTCCAACATCGCTGCAAACTGCGATTTCTACAGCGCTTGAGAAGTTAAAGGCGCGAAGATTTCAGTCTGCGGCTCAAATGCGGGCTGCGCTGCAGTCTGCGGCTGCACAAACATTTCAAGTAGGTGCTCAAAATCGAACAACTCCGATCGCTCCGCTATTCTATCTGCCTGAGATTTTGCGGAACGAACGGTTGCCCGCTCAATCTGGGCAGATTGGAGTCGTAGAGACGGCTACCCTTCCCCAGTACGATCGCTATGTTCGTCGATCCGCCTTAATTTTTCTCAGTCACGTCGAAACGCTGCAAGCTCGTTCGTATCCGATGGGATTCGTCGATCGCCGAAGTGGAAAAGCTTTACCCATTGCTACCCTTGCAGAGCCAATTCGGGAATTAACTGTGCGATCGCAAGGCTGTTTTGCGGTGACAGAGCGATCTGTTTACCGGCTTTCTGAGCAAGCGCCGCAATTGATAACTCGACTGCATCACCCATCGCGAATCGCGATCGAGCCACAAGGGCGCTGGATGGTAGTTGCAACGTTGAGAGACCAGGAGAGTGCAAAGCTTTTGGGCTTTTGGACGCTGCCGCAGCCTTGCTGCAACCGAAGTTGAACATGAACGATCGCTGCTGTTAGTGCATCTCAAACCGTATCGGTTAATTCGGCTTACGATCGCAATTCGTCCTCAATTTGTTGCGGCTTTTCCTTGGGGAGTGGTTGTTTGCGACGAGGAGCAACTCATTGCAATGGATTACAACGGGCAGCAAATTGGACAATCAGAAATTCCGCAAGGCATTTGCGCGATCGCGGCGCATGGAGAAACGGGACTCGCGATCGCAACGTGGCATCAAGCGGAAAGCGCACTTTACAGCTTGAATCTTGAAGCGATGCGCTCCGCGAGCTTGTAAGCTAGATTTATTCTTCAAAGTTCGGTTAGGTATGGCTTTTGACTGGTTGACTTCCAGCCATTTCATTATGTTTGGATGGCTCGTCGGGTTCGCGATCGCGCATAGTGGGCTGGCATCACTGCGAATGGTGGCAGAAAAACGGATCGGGGCACGACTGTATCGGGTGATTTTTGCGCTGGTGAGTCTGAGTATTGCGGTACCCATGCTGATCTACTTTTTCAATCATCGCTATGACGGCTTACAGCTTTGGAATGTTCAGGGCGTTCCAGGCGTTTCTACGATCGTTTGGATTTTGTCAGCAATTTCGTTTTTGTTCCTCTATCCTGCGACGTTTAATCTGTTAGAAATCGCGGCGATTCAAAAACCGCAAGTGCATCTATATGAAACGGGCATTATTCGGATTACGCGACACCCGCAAATGGTCGGACAGATTATCTGGTGCGTTGCCCATACCTTGTGGGTGGGCAGCAGTTTTATGGTTGTCACTTCGATCGGGTTAATTCTGCATCACTTGTTCGGAGTGTGGAACGGCGATCGGCGGTTGACGGCGCGATATGGTGAAGCGTTTGCAGCGGTGAAAGCGAGAACCTCGATCGTGCCGTTTGCCGCGATCGTCCAAGGTAAGCAGACGCTTGAACTCAAAGAGTTTTTGCGGGTTGCTTATGTCGGAGTGGGGGCATTCACTCTATTATTTTGGTGGCTTCACCCAATCGTAATTCGTGCATCTGGGAACGTAGGCTGGTAGCATGATCCCAAGCCTTAGTAAAAGCAAATAATAATTTTTGGAGAACTATGCAAGCAGGAATTAGCGAAGGGGCGTTTAACCAAGAAGTTCTTGAATCAACGACCCCGGTTCTTGTGCATTTCTGGGCACCTTGGTGTGGGATCTGTCGCTTGATCGAGCCATCGCTGAATTTACTCTTGAAGCAGTATGGCGATCGACTCAAATTGGTCGGAATCAACGCAGATGAAAATTTGAAGCTGGCAAGTCGCTATCGAATTACCACACTGCCAACAGTATTGCTGTTTGAAGGGGGTCAGGTGCTGCATCGGTTAGATAGTTATCAGCGGCGTGAAGAGCTACGATCAATTCTCCAAGAACTTCTGGTTGCGCCTGCGAGATCTCGGTAAAGCCGCGATTTATCGCGGCTTTGCGAGGGCACTGGTACTAATCCAAAGGCGCTTCCAACTTGACTAGAATTCTGCAACTCGTGACGATCGTCTGCGCTTAGAAGCCAAATTAGATTTTTCCTTGAAATTCTAAAAATTCGATCGCGTCTTCCAACTGGTAGATGCGAACTTGTAGACCTATGTTCTTTGATAGATGGAAACGGCTCGACTGGGACGAGGCTCTCATTAGCGTGTAGATCGGGTAAGAATTACCCAATTGGGATCGACTCATCACACGTAAAGGAGAGAATCGCCCCTGCAAAGTGCAGAGTGCATGAGTTGGAACACCGCCCATGATGACTTTGAGTTTGCCTGTATGACCCATAACCTCATGCGGAATCTGTCCTTTGATCCTCAGCCATGTAATCTGTTACCCAATCCGACATCTTATACAGCGAGCGGAGTGCTGCAACTGGCAAGAGGCAGAATTCAGGGATGCGATGCGATCGCGGCTCAGCTACTCGGTTACTCAGTGGAAGCGTTACTTGGTCGCCGATTGTTTGATCAAGCTTGGCAGATTACGCATCTAGATGGATCACCCTTGCCGCTCGACACCGCGATCAACTGCAAGTATCACCGTGAGATCCGGCTAGGGTTAAATCGACCTGATGGCAAACGCCTCTGGCTGCATCTCGCCCTTACCCCCTTATTCCAAGCGACGACAACCGATACTGTCATTGCGACCCTTACTCCCATCACTTCACCTCAACCCCTAACCGAGCAGCAACCGCAGTTTCAGCACCTAATTCAGCAGATCGCCGCTACAGTTCCCGGCATGCTGTATGTGTATGACCTGATTGAGCAGCGCAACGTTTATATCAATCGCCAAGTTGGTGAGATTCTAGGTTACACACCCGAACAGTTCGAGCAATTGGGCGATCGCGTACTTGCGCTACTGATTCATCCGGAGGATTCAGTGCGATTAATAGATCACTTGGGTCGGTTTCAAACGGCGATCGATTCCGAAGTGCTGGAATTTGAATACCGAATGCGCCGATCGGATGGCGAATGGTGCTGGCTGTTGTCGAAAGAGACCATCTTCAGCCGAACTGATGCAGGTGCGCCCAGACAGATTCTCGGTGTAGCTCAAGAAATTACCGCTCTTAAGCAGCGAGAAACCGAACGCCAACAAGCAGAAGCAAGTTTACGCGAGAGTGAAGCGCGATTTCGTCTCATGACTGAACTCTTGCCCCAAATCTTCTGGACAACGACGATCGACGGCTCGTTTGATTACTTTAGCCCGCGCTGGGAGGAGTATGTCGGCATCGATCAAACTCTGACGATGGGATGGAATTGGAGCCCGGTCGTTCACCCAGACGATTTGCAAACCACAGTCGATCGCTGGACAGAAGCCCTGCAAACCGGGCAGTTTTACGAATGTGAACACCGACTGCGACGCTATGACGGTGAATATCGCTGGCATCTCAGTCGCGCCATGCCCCTGCGCGATCAGGCTGGGCAAATCATCCAATGGTACGGAACCGCGATCGACATTCACGACCTGAAACAAACGACAGCCGCGCTGCACCAAAGTAACGCAATTTTAAACACGATTAACGAATCGACTCCGACGCTAGTTTATGTTAAAGACCGAGCCGGACGAATGCTGGTGGTCAATCCGGCAGTTCTCGCTCTCATCGGCAAACCCGCAGAAAAAATTGTGGGTAAAACTGCGCTGGAATTTGTTGAGCCGATCGACGAAGCTGAGAAAATCATGGACAACGATCGCGTTGTGATGCGGACTGGAGAGCCACAGCAGTTTGAAGAAATTGTCGAAGTGGTTGGGGGGCGAAGAGTCTTTCTCTCAGTGAAAGCGCCTTACCGGGATGAGCGAGGCGAGATTATCGGCATTATTGGGGTTTCGAGCGATATCACCGATCGCAAGCAAGCGGAACTAAAGCGAGAACAGCTTTTAGCCCTTGAACGACAATACACGAACCAATTGCAAGGGTTGACCGCAGCCTCGATCGCGATTAATTCTGCGTTTTCGGTTGAACAAGTGCTGCAAACCATTACGGATCAAGCGGCAGCGATCGTCGGGGCGCATCAATCAGTAACGAGTTTGACGAGCGATCAAAACTGGGCACAGGCAATTACTGCCGTTTACCTTTCGGAAAAATACGCGCAGTGGCGGGACTATCACGCCCCATCTGATGGCGCTGGCATCTATAGCTGTGTGTGTCATAACCAACCCATGCGAATGACTGAGGCTGAACTCGAAGCCCATCCCCATTGGAAAGGATTTGGTAAAGAGGCAGAGCATCATCCGCCGATGCGGGGGTGGCTGGCGGCTCCCTTGGTTGGGCACAACGGGCAAAATATTGGCTTGATTCAACTTTCGGACAAACTCGACGGAGAGTTTACCGAAGCCGACGAAGCAATTTTGGTGCAACTGGCGCAGCTCGCGTCGATCGCGGTTGAGAATGCTCGCCTCTACGAAGCCGAACAACAAGCGAGATCGATCGCAGAAGCGTCTCGTGAAGAAGCGCAAGCGGCAAACCGAATCAAAGATGAATTTCTGGCGGTCTTATCTCACGAACTCCGCACTCCCCTGAATCCAATTCTGGGCTGGATTAAGCTGCTGCAAAACGGGCGTTTAGATGCGGAAAAATCTAACGCAGCGCTGGCAACGATCGAGCGCAATGCTCGATTACAGTCGCAACTGGTCGAAGACTTGCTCGACATTTCTCGTATCATGCGCGGCAAGCTCACCCTAAACAAAAGCAGCATCAACCTCAAGGCGATCATCGGCGCGGCGATCGAGACGGTGCGGTTAGCGGCGGAGGCAAAGTCAATCCAGCTTCACTCAATCCTTGACTCTAATCCACAGGGTGCGATCGGCGATGCGGTGCGGCTTCAGCAGGTAGTCTGGAACTTGCTCTCAAATGCGGTAAAGTTCACACCAGGAGGCGGGCAGATTTGGGTGCAGTTAGCTCAGGTGGGTGATTACGCTCGCATTCAGGTCAGCGATAACGGCAAAGGCATTGATCCTAACTTTCTGCCGTATGTGTTTGACTATTTCCGCCAGGAAGATAGTTCGACCACCCGCAAGTTTGGTGGACTCGGCTTGGGACTCGCGATCGTGCGTCAAATTGTCGAGCTTCATGGAGGAACAGTTGCAGTAGACAGCAACGGAGAAGGGCGAGGAGCAACCTTTACCGTGAGATTACCGTTGCAGGTGAAGTTTGATTCTAATCACTAAGTGTTGTGCGCGATACTGCTGACGTGACTCTAGAGTTTTACAGCGAGATGAATCAAGACTCGATTGAGAAGAAACGAACGGGTAAGGACATAGGGCGCAGTGGGTTGTAATAGGTATACCCAACATTCTGTGAAGGGGGATTAGGCTTTAGAGCCGTATATTTCCCGAAATCGGTCGTTGAATTTAGAAGAGTGCAAACAGATGGCATCGGTGAGGCTTATGCTAGAGGTGATCTTGAGCCTCTGATGTTTATGCCTACTCCCTGTCACATCGTAGTCGAAGGAAATCCAGCGATCGTTTATGCCAGTCGGAATGGTGCGCCGGAGAAGATGCTGCCGATTTTGGAATCGTTTCTAGATACGTTTTGGCAAGAGCGGGATGCGTTGGGTGAAACGCAGGATACACCCGAATGCCTGGTGGCTCAGGTGGTCGTGCGGTTTGGGTTTGAGATTTGCGAGGATGATTTCTCGAATCTCAAAGTGGGCTTGAAATACGATCCGAATGCGGCATATCTCTATTTCATCTCGACGGAGCGGCAGTTGAGCGTGTGGATACCGAGCGACGATTATCGATCGAACCCTACTTTGGGATTAAGAGGGTGTCATCAACTGAGAACCGTGTCGATCGGGTGACGAAAAGGTGTTAGGAGTTAAATAGCTCATGCGATCGCACGATTAAATTTTATGGCAACGATTTGGGAACTTGACTACTACTCACGTCCAATTTTGGACGAGCAAAATAAGAAGGTTTGGGAAGTGCTAATTTGCGAAAGCCCAACCGCTGTGGATGTTGAACCGGAGAAGCTGTTTCAGTTTTCCAAATACTGTCCGAGTACAGAAGTGAATTCCGGCTGGTTAAAAGATGCGATCGAGGCGGCAATTGCGAACGCGCCGAATCCCCCGGACAAAATTCGCTTTTTTCGGCAGGCGATGTCGAATATGATTACGACCGCCTGCAAGGGATTGGATGTGCCTGCTGTGCTAAGTCGCCGTACTTTTGCGCTAACGACTTGGATGCAGGATCGCGCTCAAAACGTCTATCCAAAGGATCCGGGGTATCAGCCGTCGATTAATCCTTCGGTCGTGTTTCCGGTGCTACCGCCGCAAGTCCTGCCCGACGCATTACAGGGTCAGAAATGGACGTTTGCAACCTTGCCGCTAGAGGCGTTTGCGGATATGGGCGAATGGTCGATCGATTTTGGGGAAGCATTTCCCTTGAGTTTGACGCAGCTTGAACCGGATACGCCTGTGCCGGGGCTGATTATTTTCACGAAACGCGCGACCGCAATGGCGGCTTGGATGTCGGGATTAGAGATTGCTGCGGTTAAATATGATCTAGCGTTGCCGAATCGGTTGTTGTTGGAAACTGGGGTGAACGATCGCTGGTTTTTGACCACCTTGGACCAAAGAGCGGTTCCAGAAGCGCAGCAATTTGAAGCGGCAAAGGAGCGATCGAATCAAGTTCATTTTCTAGCAATTCAGGAAAGTCCCGATGTCGAGGCGTTTGCAGGATTTTGGCTGATGCAGGAGATTGGGTTTTAAGGTGACAATGCTCATTTCAAAAGTGTCTCTTTGATAAACATGATGGTGGAATAGAACTGAAAGTCAATGTTTTTCTTCTTGGAGAATCCGTGTCCTTCATCTTTTGCCATCAGATACCACACAGGAACACCATTATCTCTCACGGTTTTAACGATCTGTTCTGCCTCGTTCAAGGGAACACGCGGATCGTTTTTACCGTGAATGACAAACAAGGGCTTTTTGATTTTTTGGGCATTGTTAAGCGGCGAAATTTTTAACAGAAACTCGCGCATTTTTGGATCGCGTTCATCTCCGTATTCAACGCGGCGCAAATCTCGACGGTAACTCTCAGTGCGCTCTAAGAAGCTAACGAAGTTTGAGATTCCCACAATGTCGATCGAAGCGCGAATGCGATCGCTGTAATTTGTTGAAACTGCCAGCGACATATAGCCGCCATAGCTTCCACCTGTGACCAAAATTCGGTCTTTGTCCAAATTTGGTTGAGTCGCAATCCAATCGAGTAATGCACCAATATCTTTAACCGAATCTTCTCGCAAAGCACCGTTATCAAGCTGCAAAAATGTTTTACCGTAGCCCGTAGAGCCGCGCACATTTGGAAACAGAATTGCAACACCTAACTCATTTAGGTAATAGTTATTGCGTCCTAAAAAGCTCGGTCTAAATTGTGCTTCAGGCCCACCGTGGATATTGATAATCACAGGGCGCTTACCCTGAAATTTTGCAGGAGGACGATAGAGAAATGCCGAAATTGTCCGATCGTCAAAACTCTTCCACCGCACTAATTCAGGTTCAGAAAAGTTAGTGGTATTTAATCCGCCTGTTTCGCTTTCTGTCCAGCGATCGATCTGATTTGTCACCACATTGAGCGAATACGCATCCGCCGTCGATCGAGCTGAAACGAGCGTAAATCCTAAATCCTGACTGTTCCGATGCCAGCTAATGCCGCTAACTTGTCCGATCGGTAATTTTGGTAAAGGCTTCTCCTGATTCGTTGCCGTATCAATCAAATGCAGAACACTAATTCCATCTTCATTTGAGACATACGCCAGGGATTTCCCATCTTCTGAGAGATCAAATTCTTCAACATCCCAAGGAATTTGACTGGTCAAATAAGTGTGCTTGAAAGTGGCAAGATCAATATAGGCAAGTCGTTGAAATTCCGAGTCGCGATCGGTAACAACGTATAAACCTTTTCCATCTTTACTAAACACGCCGCCTTGATAAGAGACTTTCTCTTTTCCATCTTTTGGCGTAATCAGTTTCTTCTCACCGGAATTCGTGTCAAATATCCAAAGATAACTCTCGTTTACAGAAACGAACTCCATCACCAATAGCTGTCGATCGTCTGGCGACCAGCTCATGCCACCCCAACCGCCTCCTTCCACCTGAGCCAGTAAACGATCGCTCTTTGGATTCGTCGGATCAATGCTGTAAAAATCGTTATCTTTTCCGGTGCGACGAGTCGAATTGTAAATCATGCGATCGCCTTTATTCGACCACACCCCGCCACTGTTGCGCGATTTTCCATCGCTCAGCAGCGTTACATCACCTGTCGCCAAATCATAGCGATACAGTTGACTAAATTCATTGCCACCAATGTCTTTACTAAAGACAAAGTAATCGCCTTTTGTCGGTTGATACGATGCCCGAAACACAGGTTCACTGAAGAAGGTCATCTGCTGTCTGCTGCCGAGCGGAAACGCGACGCGATGCACTTGAGCTACATCGCCGAACCGAGTTGTAATCAAAACCTCTCGACGCTGGGGATGCCAGCTTAATAAGCCCGCCGATCGAAATTGCGTGTAGCGATCGACCGTTTGCGCTAATGCTGCGGGAATCGGCGGAATGCTTTCGACGACAAGGTTATCGCCCGGAGTGATGTCTGCTGCTTGTGCGACTGTCATAAGCCCTGAAAGAAGGAGAACCGCGAGAACTGTGGCAAGAAAACGGGTAAAAAATTTCATTGTCTAAGTGTAATCCGTTCGGACAGTCGTGCTTAACGCTTTAAATTTCTTGTTAATGATCGCCATCGTACGGTCAATTTGTCGAAATCGCGAGTTGCGGGATCAATCTTTAATAAGTCCTCTTGCTGCACTTGCGATCGACGCTCCAACAATTGGATCTCATGGATCTCACGCTCGAATTGTGCTTGTCCCTGCTTAAAGAAGTCCTGAGCATTCGTCGGGGTTAAATCGCGGGTGAGGCATTGACGATCAACAATCGGTAAGCTCGGAAGCGACTGAGCAAACGCCGGAAAACTTGCCATCAACACAACACCAGGAACAATCAGGAACATAGGTCTAAACATAGATCTAAACATTGCGACCTCAGCAAGTACAATCAGCAAGTACAAATTGATGCTTTTAATCTATCGAATCTTCGTGTCCTTGCACTTCATCAGGTAGGCATAACAATGCTGGAAGATGCGATCGTACCCTGATCGAATGTCCTTCCGTCGGGTGAGTCAAACACAGCTCATAGCTGTGCAACAAATACCCACAATCACTCGGAATCGAAGTCTGATTGATCGGAATTCCACCCGTCCCATAAAGCGGATCGCCCCAAAGTGGGTGTCCTGCTGCTGCTAAATGAATTCTGATTTGATGTGGTCTACCTGTTGGAATCGTCACCTCTAGCAAAGTTGTATTTGAACAACGATCGCGCCTCAGCACAACACAATGACTCATGGCTTCTTTTCCGGTTTTTGTTGCTGCGTACAAATAGCCCAACTGAGGATAAGCCACCTTGCCAATCTGAGCCGTTACTGTGAAGCGATCGAGGTCTGGAATACCTGTTGCTAGAGCACGATAGCGTTTTTGCAGTGTGCGATCGCGCAAATCCTTCGAGAGTTGCGATCGAGCCTTCTCCGTTTTCGCAAGTACCATCACTCCCGATGTCCCTCGCCCTAACCGATGAATGGGAACTGGAGGAATCACATACTGCCGTCTTAGCCATCCCCACACCGTATTCTCAAGAAAGCGTCCTCCCGGTAATACAGGCAATCCAGAAGGCTTATCAATGATCAATAAATCATTGTCCTCGTAGAGTGTAATCACATTAAATGGAACATCCGGTTCAGCCCAGGGCGATCGCTGATAAGCAAGTTGTTGTCCTGAGCCAAGCAATGTCTCTGGATCAGTAACCGGAACATCATTGATCGAAATCGCTCCAGATTGAATGCGATCGCGCCATTCCTGCTGAGTCGAATGCGTATAGCGCTGAGTGTAATACTCCAGCAACGTTATTCCTGACTGACTGACTCGATCTGTATAAATCCAGCCTTGATTCAAATGGATCATTCTGGCTGTTCAACAAACACCGTCACCGCTGCAACCGCAACATACATATCGTCGTTTTTATCGTTGAACTCTGCGATCGCTCGTCCCTGCACAATCATGCCTCCCGATTCGAGCTTGAGCGTTTTACGCCCAAACGGTAGAACTTGTAACACCTCGTCTTCTCGCACCTGCTCAGGATGAGGAACCGCCACTTGCACTTCGATCACCATCTCGCTCGGATGCTCCAATTTAGCAACTTCCCAAATTCCGGGTAAGGCATTGTGCGCGATCGCATTTCTCACGGCTCTTGCTGCCGCAACGGTCGGATCTTGTCCATGCTGATCCACACCCATTCCCATCTCGATCACAAACCGTTTTAGCGCCATTTCACTTTCGAAACACAGCCTCTTGATCGTATCAATCGATCGCATTCAACGATTCACTAAGTTATCAACGTATGGAACATTTGGGGACTACTTAAATACCCAAATGAAGCGAACGTTTTTGATTGAACTCACGCTAAATTAAAGGGTGAAGTATCAGATTGACGATCGCTTGCTACAAAAAAAGATTCTCCAAGTTCAGCTTGATTTCGATGACTTAACCACTGTTCCTGCTGCGTATATTGAAGTCGGATCAGGAATTCCATTGCTAATGCTACATGGATTTATGGGGAATGCGTCCTGCTGGGTGCCACTCAGCGATCGCCTAAAATCCAATTTTCGCTGCATCAGTTTAGACTTATTGGGATTTGGAGAATCGGCACGCCCGACAATTCGCTACGACATTGCTAAAGAAGTCGCCTTTTTGCGGCAAGTCGTCGAAGCCCTGCATTTAAACTCGTTTTACTTGATGGGGCATTCCTTTGGCGGATGGGTCTCTGCGGCTTATGCACTGAAGTACCCGGACTCGCTCAAAGGATTGATTCTCGCGGCTCCCGCCGGAATTCGCGACGACAGTTTTGTGGGACGCTACGATCACCTCCGCCCGATCTTATGGCAGACTCCGGTGATCGACTGGGCGCTAGACTTAATTAAACCGATCGCACCCCTGATCGCCCAAGAAAAAACGATCGCTCAGATCGCCTGGATACGCCGCGAACTGAATACTCAACCCGCCGCCCGATCGTTTCTCGTCGATCGGATGCGTCCTGAAGACGCGATCGACACGGTGGAAAAAGAGATCGATCGCTTAACTGTTCCGACTCTGGTGATTACAGGCGACCAAGACGAAACAATCCCGCTCTGGCATAGTCAAACCTACGCCAATCAAATCCCCAACGCCCAGTTGGTAATTCTGCCCAATGCTGACCACAGCCTACCGCAGAAATTTGTCCCTGAACTCGCTGCACAGCTATCCGCCTGGTGTCTGTCCCTGACGTAACCGTTTATCCCGATACGATTGTGGGCAAGATAAATACAGTACCGTCGCATTTCCTGTATTCTGGTGCAGAATATTGCGATCACGCTTTATCAGTTGACGTGAAAAATCGAACTCATTCACACAACAAATTTAATAAGGTGTGTTTCCTTCTGAATTGCATTATCTCTTCAAGGTAGCAGGCATGGCAAAGTCGATCGATCCGGAGTGCTCTAACCAGCCCGCAGCAACCGATCCCAGCCCTGCATCCGCGCTGATTCAAGAATCTGAGTGGTTGCTGCAAACCGTCGTGGAAAATCTCAGCGACGGAGTTGTGATCACCGATTTGCAAGATCAGGTACTCTACGTCAACTCACGTCTTGCCAAACTGGTGGGATGTTCCGCCGCAGAAATGGTGGGTAAACCTGCCCATGACTTTTTTCATGAAATTGAAGGATGGCGCGATTTTCAGGACGCTGCCGAACCACAACCGTTCTATGGCTGGAAAGAAGGACAGTTACGCCGCAAAGATGGTCGCAAGTTCTGGGCAGAAGTAAACGTCACCCAACTCGAAGATGCAGCCGGATCAGCGACCGCAACCCTGATTACCGTCAAAGACATCACTGAGCGCAAATGGCTTGAAGAATACCTGCGCCTGTTGGAGTCGGTGGTGGTGAACGCAAATGAAATCGTGATGATTTCGCAGACTGAAGAAGCGGTCGCTGACCCACTCAGCTTAAGAATTATCTATGTCAATGATGCCTTCTCACGCACCACAGGCTATTCCTCTGGCGAAGCGATCGGGAAATCAGCGCTGGTGCTGCTGGGCGAAAAAACCTCAATGGCAGAAGTGAATCGCATCCGTACAGCCTTAAGAAGCTATCAACCTGTACGGGCTGAAGTCGTTCTCTACCGCAAGAACGGCACTCATTTTTGGGTCGATGTCAACATGGTGCCGATTCGCAATGAGCAAGGACAGGTGACCCACTTTGTTTCGGTCATGCGCGAAGTCACCGAACGCAAAATTGTCGAAGAACAACTGCGCCGCAATGCGTTTCACGACTCGCTGACCGGCTTGCCGAATCGGTTGCTGTTTATGGAGCGTTTAACCCAAACGGTTGAGCGTGCTCATGAAGATGAGTCTTATCAGTTTGCGCTGCTGTTTTTGGATCTCGATCGCTTCAAGGTGATCAACGACAGTCTCGGACATATGCTGGGGGATCAGTTGCTAGTTGCGATCGCTCGCCGGCTCGAAGGCTGCCTCAAACAGGAAGATATGGTCGCAAGGCTCGGCGGCGACGAATTCACGATTTTGCTAGAGAACATTCAGCAAGATAGCGATGCGGAAAAGATTGCAGAACGAGTTCAACAAGCCCTTTCAGCGCCGTTTAATCTGAGTGGGCATGAGGTGTTTACTTCTGCGAGTATTGGGATTACGCTCTCTTCAACTGAGTTCGATCGTCCAGAAGATTTGCTCAGGGGTGCAGATATTGCCATGTATCGCGCCAAAGCACAGGGGAAAGCGTGTCATGAAGTGTTTGACACTGATATGCACACGCATGTCGTCGCGCTGATGCAGCTTGAGAATGACTTACGCAAAGCGGTCGAGCGGCAGGAATTTGAGTTGTATTATCAGCCGATTATCGAGCTTGCCAATGGGCGGATTACGGGGTTTGAGGCGCTAGTGCGGTGGCAGCACCCGGAGCAAGGCACGATTTCTCCGGCAAAATTTGTGCCGATCGCCGAAGAAACTGGACTGGTGATTCCGCTGGGACAGTGGGTACTGCGCGAAGCTTGCCGGCAACTGAAGCAATGGCAAGACCAATTTGCATCAGAGCCACCGCTGAGCGTTAGCGTTAACCTTTCGAGCCGACAGTTTTCACAGCCCTATTTGATCGACCAAGTGCGGAAAATTTTGGCTGAAACAGGAGTCGATGCTCGCTGCTTAAAGCTCGAAATTACCGAAAGCGCGATCATGGAAAACACCAAATTTGCTATGGATATGCTGCTGCAACTCAAAGCAATGGGCATTCAGCTATCGGTGGATGACTTTGGCACCGGATATTCTTCACTGGGATATCTCTACCGCTTCCCAATGGATGTGCTGAAAATCGATCAGTCTTTTATCAGTCGGGTCGATGTGGATGGAGAGAAGCTCGAACTGGTTCGCACCATTATTACCCTCGCTTGGAATTTGGGCATGGATGTGGTTGCGGAAGGGGTAGAAACCATGAAGCAACTGACACAGCTAAAAGCGCTGAAGTGTGAGTATGCTCAAGGGTTTCTGTTTTCGGAGCCAGTACCTCAGAGGGATGCAGAAAAACTGATTGTGCAGTCCCAACCTTTTTTGCACCTGAGCCAGACTTTGCCTACCAGCAGCCGATTAGCTGAAGATGCTTAACGCGATCGTTTCGGCGCGTTTATCAAAGTTCGCTAAAGATATCGAGTTGTTGGGTGGGATCTTTCACGGGTTCATTCGGTTTCGCTTTGCTTTTTCGCAGACCGATCGCGATTTTGCTGTGTTTTTCAATTTGTGCCATGACTTGCCGCGCTCGATCAATCACCGAACTGGGTAAGCCTGCGAGCCGTCCGGCTTCGATGCCATAAGAGCGATCGGCTCCTCCGGGCTGGACTTTGTGCAGAAAGATGATCTGCTCTGGCATTTCACGTACCGTAACTTGATAGTTTGCCACGTTGGGCAGGATCGAGGCGAGTTCGTTGAGTTCGTGGTAGTGCGTGGCAAAAATGGTGCGGGCGCGGATTTCGGCGGCGAGATGTTCGGCGACTGCCCAGGCGATCGACAATCCATCAAAGGTGGCTGTCCCGCGTCCGATTTCGTCGAGCAGAACGAGCGAGCGATCCGTTGCGTGATTGAGAATGTTTGCGGTTTCGTTCATTTCCACCATAAACGTGGATTGTCCGGTCGCGAGATCATCAACTGCACCGACGCGGGTAAAGATGCGATCGCAAATTCCTAAACGGGTGGATTCTGCCGGGACGAAGCTTCCGGTCTGAGCTAACAGTTGAATTAAGCCAATTTGCCGCAGGTAACAGCTTTTACCGCTGGCATTGGGGCCTGTCAGGACGATTAGATCGGGTGCAGGGGTTCCGAGTTCTGCCGAGTTGGGGACAAAGAAACCCGCAGGAATCGACTGTTCAACGACGGGATGGCGACCTTCGACGATCGAGATCTCCCGCCCCGGTAAGAGTTTGGGACGACAGTAGTTTTTGAATACAGCTAGTTCAGCGAGTCCCGTAAGGGCATCGACTGCCGCGACTGCGTGAGCGACTTTGCGAATCAGTTCTGCGTGTTCTCCGACTTGCGATCGCAGTCCGACAAAAATCTCGTATTCCAGTTCGCTGATTTCTCGCCGCGCATTCATGATGCGGTTTTCGCGCAGCTTCAGTTCGTCGGTGGTAAAGCGTTCTTCGTTGGTTAAGGTTTGCTTGCGCTCGTAGCCTTCCGGGGGGTGTCCGGCTTTGGCGCGAGAGATACTGATGTAGTAGCCAAAGGCTTTGTTGTAGCCGACTTTGAGCGTTTGAATGCCGGTACGATCGCGTTCGTTTTTCTCTAGTTCTGCCAGCCACTTTTCGTCTTCTGCGGCTTGCGATCGCATTTCGTCGAGTTGAGCCACCCTGTTTGATCGAATCAGTCCGCCCTCTTTGACGGAGATCGGGGGACGTTCGACAAAATGCGTGAGCAGCGTTTGTCCCAACTGTTCTAGAACAGGCGGAACGGTTTGCAAAGCGCGGAGATGCGGAGAGTTTGCACGCGCTACCAAACGCGCCAATTCTGGCAGTTTATTCAGCGATTCTCCGATATGCACTAAATCGCGGGGGGTTGCAGTTCCCGATCCGGCTCGACCTGCTAAACGCTCTAGATCGTAGATTTGGTGCAGCATTTGCTTGAGATCTTCGCGCAGAACCCCATCTTTTACCAGTTCCTCGATCGTGTCTTGGCGCGTTTCAATCTCAGCAATATCAAGCAGGGGCTGTAATAGCCAGCGTCGGAGGGCGCGACTGCCCATCGGGGTTTCAGTGCAATCGACTGCCCACAGCAATGATCCATGAAACGTGCCATCTCGAACGGTTTGAGTGATTTCTAGGTTACGTCGAGTTTGCGGATCAAGCGTGAGATATTCGGTAATTGTGTAGGTGCAAATGTGCTGGAGGGGAACTTGGGTCGCTTCTGGGATTTTTGATTTTGTGGTGTCGAGAACATTGCGTTCTGAAGTTGATTCGATGTATTCCAGCAATCCACCCGCCGCCCGAACCGCTAACGGTAAATGCTCACAGCCCATGCCTTCAAGAGATCGCACCTTGAAGCGCTCTAACAATCGCTGTCGGGCTTCGGCTTGAGAAAACGGAGTCTGCGATCGCAGTGTGTAGCAAAATTGCGTGGGTAGAGATGCAGGAATGTGAGGCGATCGTTCTCCGGGTCGCAGCAGTCCGCCTAAATCGGGTGCATTCGTCGGAATTAGCACTTCCGCAGGCTGTAACCGCATCAATTCACTGCTGAGCTGATCAAATCCGGTTGATTGCGTGGTTAAAAATTCCCCTGTTGAAATGTCTGCGTATGATAATCCCCAATGATTTCCAGCAATCACAATTGCTGCCAAAAAATTATTGCGCTTCGCGTTCAACATTCCTTCTTCGAGAATGGTTCCCGGAGTAATCACGCGAGTGATTTCACGACGAACTAATCCTTGGGCTTCAGACGGATCTTCTACTTGATCACAAACCGCGATCGCGTATCCTTTTTCCACTAACTGAGCCGAATAGCGATCGAGCGCGTGATGCGGAATACCGGACAATGGAACCCGCCCGACTTCTTTGCCGCCATCTTTTGAAGTCAGAACAATCTCTAATTCACGGGAAACAATCAGCGCATCTTGGAAGAACGTTTCATAAAAATCCCCCACTCGATACACCAAAATCGCATGAGGATATTGATCTTTGAGATCCGCATAGTGCCGCATCATCGGCGTGAGATGCTCACGCTTAACGGCGCGATGATCTGCATAGCGAACCGAATGCTTGATTAAGCGATCGGGCACCCCTTGAGTTGGATCAGGTTGAGTCGGAGAAACAGACATGAAATAGTACGATTTTACTAAATTTAGCTTACCTTAACTCCTCATCTTACCGTGACCTATTTGGGGCCAACTGAATCAAAGCAGGCTCGATTGAGCAACGATCGCTTTAATCAATCCATCTAAAGTGAATTCTTCTGCTTCGATTTCCACGCGTCCAAGCAGAGCGCGACAGGTTTTTGAAGTTTGAGGGCCGATCGACGCAAACTTAACAGTCTTGAGCGATTCAACCCAGTGATCCCCGATCGTTTGCTGCAACAGTTCACAGAAATGTTTCACCGTTTTGGAACTGGCGAACGTGACCAGGTTGGCTGCTTGCTCTTGAATCACAGCGATTGATTTGGCATCGGGAATTCTTGGGCAAGTCGATTGATAGGCGGCAACTTCAGTGATGATCGCACCACGATCGCTAAAGGCTCTCACCAGCACATCGCGTCCACCTGTTTCGACTCTGGGAAAGAGAATTTTTTTCCCATCGACCGACTCTGGGAAATTCACTACCATTGCATCCGCAATATACTCAGGCGGAATAAAATCAGGCTGCAATCCCCGTTGTCTTAAGCGCTGCGCCGTTTTTTCTCCCACAACCGCAATCTTAATCGCTGCTAGACCGCGCAAATCTTTGAGCTGAGACGCTAACCGCTCGAAAAAGTAATCCACGGCATTGGTAGAAGTCAAAATTAGCCAGTCAAACTCACTCAGGCTTGCGATCGCGTGATCTAATTGATCCCAACTTGACGGCGGCACAATTTCGATCGTCGGCATCTCGATCACCTTTGCACCATAATTTTGCAGCGAGTACGAAAACTGACTCGACTGCCCTGCTGCACGAGTGACGACAATGGTTTTTCCAAATAAAGGCAAATTCATAAGAACGATCGTAGCCTAACAACTTCCCCAATCACAATCACACAAGGCGACAATCGTTGCGGATTGACCTCTGCTAGAATCTCCGAGAGTGTACTGCTCCAGATCTCCTGCTGTGGATGACCCGCCCAGCGAATAATCGCGATCGGGGTCTGTTCTGATTTTCCCTGATGGCGTAGCTGTTCGACAATCAGAGGCAAATGTTTTCCTCCCATCAGAATGACAAGTGTATCGAGTTGGGCAAGATTCTGCCAGTTGAGCCGTTCTGGCTCGTGGGCAGTGATCACCGTAAATCCGCGACTTAGGACAGGATCGGTAAGCGGAATGTTGGCAAACAATGGAGCCGCTAATGCTGAAGAAATTCCCGGAACGACTTCGTAAGCACAATTTGCAGATTTGAGTGCCTGAATTTCTGAGGTGGTTCGCCCGAAAATGAACGGATCACCGCTTTTGAGCCGGACGACTTGCTTACCTTGCTGACATTGTTCAACGAGGAGTCGATCGATCTCGTCTTGTTTCATGCTCGGCTGTCCGCCCCGTTTGCCCACATTGAGCTTGAGACAAGTTTCTGGAGCAAGTTCTAGAAATTGCGAATCGATTAGCGCATCGTAAACGAGGACTTCTGCTTGAGTAAGCAGTTGATAAGCTCGCATGGTTAAATTGCCGATGTCGCCAGGACCTGATCCGACAAGGAAGACTTTACCTGACATAAAATAGCGTTCCTGCAATCATTTCCGAATAAAAGCGATCGGATCTTCTGCCACCCACCCTAATTTAGAGTTCGATCGCACTTCAAAATGCAAATGAGGTTGCGAGGTCGTTGGGGTTCCAGTCTGTCCAACGGTTCCGATCGTCGTACCGCGCTTGATCTTTTGCCCCACTTTGACGTTAATTCTTGCCAATTGAGCATAGCGCGTTTGATAGCCCTGCTGGTGATTGATCACAACCAGGTTTCCATATGCGCCTTGATTACCCGCAAACGCAACGGTACCCTCGCCGATCGCTTGAGCCGGAGTTCCCAGACTTGCCAGTAAATCAATCCCACTGTGAAACACAGGTTTCGTCGCTCTATTCGGCAAGTACCAACCGAAACCAAGCGCGATCGGGGCTGATCCCGACAAAGGTGAACCCGATAACACGCTGGAAACTCCCACCAAGGTTGGTGCGGTTGCTTCATTCGGCGACCAGTTCACACCCGGAACAAATACCACTTTTGGCGATCGCTGACAGCCATTTACCTCATACAGCACATCGGGGCGCACTCGATACCGCGCTGCCAAATCCTTTAGGCTCTGTCCAGAGGGCACTTCTACGCGAATTCCGTTGTAGGGGGGAATCATCAGTTGTTGTCCCACCGTGGCTTTTCCCGATCGCACATTTGGATTCAATCCCATAAGGGTTGCCGGGATTAGATTGTAGCGAGACGCGATCGACTCTAAGCTTTCTCCAGATTTAACGGTATGCCGCGCCATACGAGATAGAGCCGGAGCCGGACAGCCCACCTCAGCCGACTGAGCCAGCGGCATCATTCCAAAACTCAACATTCCAGCAAGGAGCCACCCACGGTACTGCATAGCTTGATCAATCAATATAGTGCTGCCGATTGTTGGACGAGTCTAGCACTGGGTTGTTTCACATTGGGCTAAACTGCTTGTCTTTTCAGAAATGGAATTAGGGCTTCGCACACTTTTTCGTGCCAGTCTTCTTGCGGGTAATGTCCCACTTCATCAAGCTCAGCGAGTTCGGCTTTGAGCGATCGTGCCGGAGCGATCGACAACCAAGGATCACGCATTCCCCAGCCGATCAGGAGTGGATTTTTCCAAGTCGCCAAGCCTGCCTCAATTTCTGCGGTCGCTTGCTTAAGCTGTAAGTTTTGAAGAATCGCCAGCAGCGATCGACCCACATCCGAAGTTTTCAGCCACGGACGACGATACACATCGAGATCAGAATCTTCGATCCGATAACCACCAGCGCCCTCTAGGGTGCGATCAACCAGAAGTGGATCTTGCGTCATCATGTCGCCCACCAATGGAATGCTCATTTGTTGTAGTTTCCAAGGCAGTTTTGCACCTTCAGCGATCGGACAGTTAAAAATCGCCAGTCGCTCAACCTGCTCCGGGTGTCTGAGCGCGTATTGAATTCCGACTGAACCGAGAAAGCCTTGAGCGACGATCGACACCTTTTCAAATCCAAACTGAGCAATCAACGCTTCGAGTGCCGAAATAAACGCATCGGGCGTATAAGCAAAGTCGCGGCGATCCGGCATACTCGAATACCCACAGCCGATCCAATCGGGTGCGATCGCTCTAAATCCTTGTTCTGCTAGAACGGGTAAAACATTGCGCCAGCTGTAACCCTGAGAAACTAAGCCATGCAGCAAAATGACCGGAGTGCGAGCGCTATCATTCGTCGGTTCTGCCTCACGGTAAAACCAATTCAGCGATCCAACCTCAATCCGCTTGCCTGACTCCATATTTGTTCCTCCTGCGCCTTCCTGTGAGCTTACCGTGTTTCGGAACGCTAATCTATTGTCAGGAACTTATAACAAAGTAATATTTTGTAGTTTTAGATACAGAATTTATCTGTTATATTAGTCATATAGACAAAAAGGAGAACAGAGTATGTCGATTCAAGATCAAGCACGGGCATTAATGGTGCGTCACCGTCAAATGGCGCGGAACCGCGAACAGTCCATGTTGACTCGTCAAGCAAATGAAATTGGAATGCCTTCAGAATCTGCGCAAGTGGTTCACAACAAAACAACGAACCTCGAAGGCTACGATCGCAGCAACGTCGGCTTAAGCTGAGCAGAAATTTTGGAATTAAAGTTAAACAGGCGTTCTTCAAATGAAGAGCGCCTTTTAATGTTGGGTTGAGTCTTAGTGGGGCGAATCAATTCGCTCCCTCCAAAAACGAAATAAATGTGTCAAAGTTAAAATATGTAGCTATTGTGAAGTGTCACGGTGGCGGCTTTTCTTCGTCACCAGATTCAACTTAAAAAGAACTCAGGGTTTTTACTCAATCTGTTGTTTAGTTGCTGAAGTTTCTGTTATGAATAGTGCCTTCCTAACCCGCCTTCATAGTCCTGAGCGCCCTGTCATTGTATTTGATGGCGCAATGGGAACAAATATCCAGTCACAGAATTTAACGGCTGAAGACTTTGGAGGGGCAGAGTACGAGGGCTGTAATGAGTATTTAGTGCAAACAAAACCAGAAGCGATCGCCAAAGTTCACTGTGATTTTCTAGCAGCAGGCGCAGACGTAATTGAAACCGATACGTTCGGTACCAGCCCGTTTGTGTTAGCAGAATATGGATTACAGGATCAAGCGTATGATTTGAGCAAAAAAGCCGCAGAACTGGCGAAACACTGTGCAGCAGAGTTTTCAACTCCGGAGAAACCTAGATTTGTTGCGGGTTCAATGGGCCCTGGAACAAAGCTGCCGACGTTGGGACACATTACTTACGACGAACTCAAAGAAGCCTTTACGATTCAGGCAGAAGGTTTGTTTGACGGTGGCGTGGATTTATTTATCATCGAAACTTGTCAGGATGTACTGCAAATTAAAGCAGCATTAAACGCAGTAGAAGCGGTGTTTGCCAAAAAAGGAGAGCGTCGTCCTTTGATGGTTTCGGTCACGATGGAAGTTCAGGGCACGATGCTCGTCGGAACCGATATTAGCGGTGTGTTAGCGATTTTAGAGCCGTATCCGATCGATATTCTCGGTTTGAACTGTGCGACCGGGCCCGATCGCATGGCAGAACACATTAAATATCTAACTGAAAATGCGCCATTTGTTGTCTCCTGTATCCCCAACGCAGGCTTACCCGAAAATATCGGCGGTCATGCTCATTACAAATTAACGCCTATTGAACTTCAAATGGCGCTGCATAAATTCATTGAAGATTGGGGCGTTCAAGTGATCGGTGGTTGTTGTGGCACTCGTCCAGACCACATCAAAGCATTGGCAGAAGCAGCCGCGACGATGACACCGAAGGAACGTAAAGTTCGAGTCAGTGAACGCGCTTGGATGAATGGTCAGGTCTTTGAATCTAAAACACCCAGACCAACGCTCGGATACACACCTTCAGCAGCATCAATTTACACAGCACAACCCTATGAGCAAGATAATTCTTTCTTGATCGTCGGTGAAAGATTGAACGCTAGCGGCTCAAAGAAAGTCCGCGAATTGTTGAATGTGGATGATTGGGATGGATTAATTGCGATCGCAAAATCCCAAGTCAAAGAAGGTGCTCACGTTCTCGATGTCAACGTCGATTATGTCGGACGCGATGGCGAACGTGACATGAAAGAATTGGTGTCGCGCTTAGTTACAAATGTCACGATCCCCCTGATGCTTGACTCGACCGAATGGCAAAAGATGGAGGCAGGGCTGAAAGTCGCGGGCGGTAAGTGCATTCTCAACTCGACCAACTACGAAGACGGTGATGAGCGATTCTTCAAAGTGTTAGAGCTTGCCAAGGAATATGGCGCAGGTGTCGTGATTGGAACGATCGACGAAGAAGGCATGGCGAGAACGGCGGAGAAGAAATTCCAGATTGCTCAACGGGCTTATCGGGATGCGCTAGAGTTCGGCATTCCGCCGCATGAAATCTTTTTCGATACCTTAGCGTTGCCGATTTCAACGGGGATCGAAGAAGACCGTGAGAATGCCAAAGCGACGATCGAGTCGATTCGGATGATCCGCGAGAATTTGCCGGGTGTGCATTTCATGGTGGGTGTCTCGAATATCTCATTCGGGTTGAGTCCAGCCGCTCGGATTACACTGAATTCTATGTTTCTGCACGAAGCCACGATCGCAGGAATGGACGGCGCGATCGTCTCGGCAGCAAAAATTTTGCCGATCGCGAAAATTGACCCCGAACATCAAGAAGTTTGTCGAGATTTGATCTACGATCGTCGCCGCTTTGAAGGAGATATCTGCGTTTACGATCCGCTGACGAAGCTGACCGAACTGTTTGAAGGCGTGAGCGCGAAAGATGCGCGATCAAATAATACCCTGGCGGATTTACCGATCGAAGAACGCCTGAAGCAGCACATTATTGATGGCGAACGCATTGGATTAGAAGATGCGTTGAAGATTGCATTAGAAACCTATGCACCTTTGCACATCATTAATACTTTCTTGCTTGATGGCATGAAAGTCGTCGGTGAGTTGTTCGGTTCTGGTCAAATGCAATTACCGTTTGTGTTGCAGTCTGCGGAAACGATGAAGTCTGCTGTAGCATTTCTCGAACCATTCATGGAAAAAACCGAGAGCAATGACAGTGGTAAAGGTAAGTTCTTGATTGCAACGGTTAAAGGTGATGTTCACGATATCGGTAAGAATCTCGTTGACATTATCTTGACTAACAACGGTTACAAAGTGATTAACTTAGGTATTAAACAACCTGTTGACGCAATTATTGATGCTTACGTTCAGCATCAACCCGATTGTATTGCGATGAGTGGTTTGCTGGTGAAATCTACCGCATTCATGAAGGAGAATCTGGAAGTTTTCAACGAAAAAGGGATCAATGTTCCGGTGATTTTGGGGGGTGCGGCACTGACTCCAAAATTTGTCTATGAGGACTGCCAGAATGTTTACAAAGGTCAAGTGATCTACGGTCGAGATGCGTTCGCAGATTTGACCTTTATGGATCGATTGATGCCTGCGAAGAAAGAAGGGTTCTGGAGTGAGACCGAAGGCTTTCAAGGCGATTACGCTCAGTTTAATCAGAAAGGTCGTAAAGCGATCGAACAAGCCGAAAGCGAATTGAACGGTGAACCAAAGCAGAAATCGGACGAACCGGAAGCGATCGATTTAGTGCGATCGGAATCGGTCGCGATCGACGTTCCGCGCCCAACGCCGCCCTTCTGGGGAACGAAGGTTCTCAATCCTGAAAATCTTCCGATCGATGAACTCTTCTGGCATTTGGATCTGCAAGCGCTAGTGGTGGGGCAGTGGCAATTCCGCAAGCCAAAAGACCAATCGCGTGAAGAATACGATGCGTTTCTGGCTGAGAAAGTTTATCCGGTCCTCGATCGTTGGAAGCAGCGCATCTGCACCGAACATCTTTTGCATCCTCAATTGATTTACGGCTATTTCCCTTGCGTTGCCGAAGGCAATTCCGTTCACGTTTACGATCCGGCTGTGATTGAGAAAGGCTTAACGCCTGAAACTGCCACTCCGCTCGTCACCTGGACTTTTCCGCGCCAGAAGTCACTCCGCCGTTTGTGCATTGCTGACTTCTTCCGCCCGATCGCCGAAAATCAGTTCGATGTTCTGCCGATGCAAGCCGTCACAATGGGACATATTGCCACCGAAGTAGCACAGGAGCTTTTCAAAGCAAACAACTACACCGAATATCTCTACTTCCACGGTATGGCGGTACAGATGGCGGAAGCGCTGGCAGAGTGGGCACACGCTCGAATTCGTCGCGAGTTGGGCTACGGTGATTCCGAACCCGATAACATTCGCGATATGTTAGCGCAGCGTTATCAAGGGTCGCGCTATAGCTTCGGCTACCCGGCTTGCCCGAATGTGTCTGATCAGTTTAAACAGTTAGAGCTATTAGACACAGAGCGAATCGGAATGTCGATGGATGAAAGTGAGCAGCTTTATCCAGAGCAATCGACGACGGCATTTGCGGTCTATCACCCGACTGCGAAATACTTCAGCGCGTAGGAAGCGATCGATTTTAGGATTGGCGAGGTGCGATTGCTCCAGAGTGCGATCGTATCTCTCTTGCTATCGTATAAGCAGAACATTGCAGGAAATTATCATGCAATCTACTGAAGTTACACGCTACACACCTGAAGAGTACCTAGCTCTAGAAGAGACAGCCGAATTTAAAAGTGAATATCATGATGGAGAAATCATCCCAGTGACGGGTGGATCGCTGAATCACAACGAAGTTATCACAAATTTGTGCGCCTTAAAGCCTCTGTTGCGCCGTCAAGGATGTCGTTTCTTCTCTAGTGATGTTCGATTGTGGCTTCCGCAGTATCGTAAGTTCGTTTATCCAGATGTAATGGTGATTGAGGGTGAACCTGTTCTCTACCAAAATCGAGTTGATACCGTGGTCAATCCTAAAGTGATTATCGAAGTTCTGTCGAAATCAACACAGGACTATGACATGACTGATAAATTTAGATATTACCGATCGATTCCCGAACTTCAAGAATATATTGTGGTAAGCCAGTATTTTGCAGATGTGCAGCAATACACAAAAACCGATCAAGACTTTTGGATTTATCGCAGCTATGAATTGATCGAAAACACTTTGAAGTTTGGCACGATCAACGCTGAAATTACATTATCCGAAATCTACGAAGGCATCTCTTTTGATGCAGTTTAAAAACCAAAAGACGATCGCGCATTTTAATCTCGGTAAGGCGTTAAAAGTATCCGAGTAGCGCGATCGTCGAAAAATTGTTTCTTATCAATCTAAATCTAATCTCGATGTTCTTGAGACTCGCAGCCTTGCATCAAACAGCGTTCTAGCAATGCAACGCGGTAATAATACGAATAGCGCCGCGGATTTAGAATTAACGGGCAGGCGATGTGAAAAATTGGCTGATTAAGATATTGCCAAAGCGGGAATCGAAGTTTTAACATGAGCAGCCATGATGAAAGTACCAAGTGAAGGGCGACACTGAGGAAGTTAAAACTTCGCCCCCTGAGTCGTCTACTGGTTCTAGAATGACAAACTTGCCCCCTAATTTTCCTGGTAAGGATTGCGGATTCTGCTTGAGCGCTTCACTCCCAAAGATCAGTAATTTTAATGAGAGAATCTAGCGTGTAATAGGGACACCAAAGATTTTCCTAGATACTCGTATTGCTCAGGGGTGTTGTAAAGCTGAGCAGAAATGCGAACTAACCGATGCGGGGCTTGGGGAAACGGCACGATCGGCACTTCGATCTCAAATTTCTCGAATAGCGCATCCTGGAGTTCAACATAAGAGCCATCGGGAAGCGGAATCGTTGCCAGTGAGCCGACCATTTCTTCAGGACAAGGTGGCGCGACATCCAGCAGTTCACAAAGTCGAGTTCGAGCCGCGATCGTGGTCGATCGATTTCTCGCTCTCAGTTCTGCCCAGCCGCCCGGAAGCAGCGAACCCATAAACTCGATCGCGCTCTTAACTGATAAATAAGCCGTTGGATCATCGGTTCCCATCCAATCAAACTCAAGCTGAAACCGAGAACGATCGCGCCTTGGAGAATTCGCGCCATGACTGATCGTGAGCGGTCGAATCTCAGCTTGTCTCTCCTTTTTCACGTACAGAAAAGCTGCTCCTTTCGGCGCACACATCCACTTATGACAAGTCGAAGCGTAATACGTTGCGCCCAGTTCGGTTAGATTCAAATCCACCATGCCAGGAGCATGAGCACCATCGATGAGCGTATCGATTCCACGATCGGACAAAGCCCGAACTATCTGTGCGATCGGAAAAACCATCCCCGTTTGGCTCACCACGTGATCAATTAAAGCGAGTCGCGTTCGATCGCTCACTTTAGAAAGCACTGCTCCAGTCACTTGCTCCGGAGACTCGATCGGATAGGGAATCTCTGCCACAACAACCGATGCCCCTGATCTCGCCGCCACAAAATCGAGCGCATTTCGACAGGCGTTGTATTCCTGACTCGTGGTGAGAAGTTCATCGCTTGGAGAGAAGGTGAGCGATCGCAACACCGCATTCACGCCCGTTGTCGCATTCGGCACAAACACCAATTCCTCAACCTCTGCCCCAACAAACGCCGCTAGTGCTTCTCGCGCTTGATCCAATAGCCCTTCAAATTCGCGACCTAAAAATCGGAGCGGCTGCCGTTCTAGCCTTGCGCGCAATTCTTGCTGCACTTCTAGAACCGCGATCGGGCAGGCACCGAACGATCCGTGATTCAAAAATGTGCAGATCGGATCAAGTGACCAAAACTGCAAAAACTGATTCTTCATTTAAACTCCCCAGACAGGATTCGAACCTGTGACCAATCGATTAACAGTCGATCGCTCTACCGCTGAGCTACTGAGGATTGCGCTCTCTTGCGAAAACAATAATAACAACAAAGCAGCGATCTTTGCAAGATATTTCTCAAAATTGCTAAATCATCAATCAGACAGCGGAGTATGGTCAAATGAAAAAACCGCGATCGAGGCAAGCTTCATGGTATCAGAACCCCCCACCCTTCACCGTTTACTCAGACTCTCCAGCGCGATCGACCGATTCAACGAAGTGATCGGACGCTTGACGCTTTGGCTCGTTTTGCTGATGGTTGCACTCGGCGTGTGGAACGTCATTGGACGGTATGTGGGCAAAGCGATCGGGCAAAATCTCACCTCGAACTCTTTAATTGAGGGTCAGTGGTATGTGTTTGATTTGGTCTTTCTGCTCGGAGCCGCCTACACGCTAAAGCACGATGAGCACGTTCGGGTGGATGTGTTCTACAGCCGTTGGAGCCGCAAAACGAAAGCACTGGCTGATTTTTTAGGGACGCTGTTCTTTTTGATTCCGTTTTGTGGGCTGGTGATTTATTTTTCCTGGGGGACGATCGTGGAATCGTGGATCACGCGCGAAGGTTCTCCTGATCCGGGTGGCTTAGCACGCTATCCCATTAAAACGATGATTATTGTCAGCTTTACGCTGTTAATCGTGCAGGGCATTTCGGAACTAATCAAGAACTGGGCGATTTATCGCGGACATCTACAGGAGCGCGAGTAATGGACTTCTGGAATCAATACGAGATTGTTTTCGATTCGGAGTGGTTGGGGCCGCTGATGTTTGTTGGGGCGCTGGTGCTGCTATCGTTTGGCTATCCGGTGGCGTTCGCGCTGGGGGGAGTTGCGATCGTCTTTGCCATTATCGGGATTGTATTAGGCGTATTTGATCCGGTGTTTCTCACGGCAATGCCTCAACGGATCTTTGGCACGATGTCAAACTATACGCTGTTGGCGATTCCCTATTTTATCTTTATGGGATCGATGTTAGAGCGATCGGGCATTGCAGAACGATTGCTCGAAACCGTTGGAATTTTGCTGGGAAAGTTACGGGGCGGTTTAGCCTTAGCGGTGGTGTTAGTCGGCGCATTGTTGGCGGCAACCACCGGAGTCGTCGCGGCAACAGTTGTGGCAATGGGACTGATATCGCTGCCGATTATGCTGCGGTATGGCTACAACAAAGAATTAGCAACCGGGGTAATTGCAGCATCGGGAACGCTGGGACAAATTATTCCGCCGAGTGTGGTGCTGGTGGTGTTGGGCGATCAGTTGGGGGTGTCGGTCGGGGATTTGTTCGTCGGATCGGTGATTCCTGGATTGATGATGGCGGGAGCGTTTGCGCTGCACGTCTTGATTGTGGCTTGGATTCGTCCCGATGTTGCGCCTGCCTTGCCCGAAGCAGTGCGGAAAGACTTTGGCGGAAAAGGGTTTCTGCAGCGGGTGTTTAGCGCGATCGTGCCTCCTCTGGTTTTAATCCTGCTTGTTTTAGGCAGTATTTTCTTCGGGTATGCCACCCCGACCGAAGCGGGGGCAGTCGGAAGTTTAGGCGCGATCGTGCTGGCAGCGTTAAACCGCCAATTGAGTTGGGAATCGCTCAGAGGCGTGTGCGATGTGACGCTGCGAAATACCAGCATGGTCGTGTTTATTTTGTTTGGTTCAACTGCGTTTAGTTTGGTATTTCGGGGATTGGATGGCGATCGCTTTGTGTTTGATGCGCTGACAAACTTACCGGGCGAAGAAGTAGGATTTCTAGCGGTCAGCATGTTTGTGGTGTTTCTGCTAGGATTTTTTATTGATTTCTTTGAGATTTGTTTTATCGTTGTACCGCTATTTGTTCCGGTGGCGCGGGAGTTAAATCTGGATCTCGTTTGGTATGGGGTAGTGTTGGGCGCAAATCTGCAAACTTCCTTTCTCACCCCACCGTTTGGATTTGCACTGTTTTATCTTCGGAGTGTTGCGCCCAAAGGTGTAACCACTACCAACATTTATAAAGGCGTGGTTCCGTTTATTTTGCTGCAATTGTTGGTGTTGGTGTTGATCATTGTATTTCCGGGAATTGTAGGATTCTTGCCGTCGCTCGCAAAAACATAAATTCGGTGAAACACTGTCCATAGAATCGGTTTTACCAGTAAGCTGAACAGTGCTGCTTACTCAGGGCTATGCAAGTTCAGATTCAGACCTTCACAGTTCATAAACGGTTCGCGCTTAAAATTAGTCGCGGCACAACGGCTCAAACCACTAATGTCTGGATCAAAATTGAGCAGGATGGAATCGAAGGTTGGGGCGAAGCATCCCCGTTTTCGATCGGCGAACAACCGCAAACAACCGAAATCATTGCCCGCTCTTTGCAAGCGATCGCGCCTCTCTTCAAAGCGATTCATCCGCTCGAACGTCAGCGAATTGATCAGCTTTTGACTCAATCAAAACTGCCTTCTGCGGCTCGTGCTGCGATCGATCTTGCTTTACACGATTGGTTAGGAAAATCCGCCAATCTACCCCTGTGGAAACTGTGGGGCTTGGAGCGCGACCGGATTGTGCCAACTTCGGTAACGATCGGAATTAACACGCCTGAAGGCGCAAAACAACGAGTTAAAGACTGGCTTGGTCAAGGAACGATCGAATCTCCCTGGCAGGATATTCAAGCGCTGAAAGTCAAGCTCGGCAGTCCTGAAGGAATTGCAGCAGACCAAGCTATGTTTGAAGCGGTGCGAGAAGCGGCTCCAAACATTAATCAGATTAGTGTCGATGCAAATGGGGGCTGGACAGTTGAAACAGCGCTGAAGATGGCGCATTGGTTAAACGATCGCAATGTCACTTACATCGAGCAACCTTTAGCGAAAGGACAAGAAGCTGAATTACCTAAACTATTCAATCTTTCACCATTGCCGATTTTTGTTGATGAGAGTTGTTTTGATAGTCGATCGATTCCAGCGTTGAGCGATCGGGTTCACGGTATCAATATTAAGCTGATGAAATCAGGCGGTTTGAGCGAAGCGCTCCGAATGATTTATGTCGCTAAAGCACACAATCTCAAAGTGATGTTTGGCTGTTATTCAGATAGTTCATTGTTGAATAGCGCGATCGCACAGTTATCTCCTTTAGCAGATTATCTCGATCTCGATAGTCATTTGAATTTGATTGATGATCCATTTGTCGGTGCAAGCTTTCAAAACGGGCGCGTCATTCCAAGTGATCGTTCAGGGTTAGGAGTTGTCCTCAGAGGAGAGAGATGATGCTGAGATCGAACGATCGGGTTGCAGTGCTTTTACACAAGGGCATTCAGGGCACACAGGGAAAAACAGGACTCACTTTTACTCGCTATCGTTCTGATGCAGTAGTTGCAATCATTGATCAAGACTGTGCAGGACAATCTTTTCGAGCATTAACCTCGATCGCGTGTGATGCCCCGATTGTCAGTTCGATAGTTGAAGCACTTAAGTATCAGCCAACTGTGCTGTTAATTGGAATTGCACCATCGGGCGGAGTGTTACCGGATGCTTGGTTAACAGAGATTGAGCAAGCGGTTGATGCGGGACTGTCGATCGTGAATGGACTTCATACAAAACTCACGCCCAGACTGAAAGATCGCTTACAGTCTGGACAATGGAGCTGGGATATTCGCCAAGAGCCGATCGGACTAAAAGTTGGAAGTGGTGCAGCGCGATCGCTCCCCTGCTTAAGAGTATTAACTGTGGGAACTGATATGAGCATCGGTAAGATGTCTACCAGTTTAGAACTGGATCGCGTGGCTCAAAAACGGGGGATACGATCGAAGTTTCTCGGTACAGGTCAAGCCGGCATGATGATTTCCGGTGATGGCATTCCTTTAGATGCGATTCGAGTAGACTTTGCTTCTGGAGCCGTTGAACAGTTAGTCATGCGCTCTGCGAACTTTGATCTGCTCCACATTGAAGGACAAGGTTCAATCTTTAATCCCGCTTCGACTGCAACTTTACCCTTGATTCGAGGTTCCCAGCCTACGCATTTAATTCTGGTACACAGAGCCGGACAAACACACATCCGCAACTTTCCTCACGTCCCGATTCCACCCCTGAAAACTGCGGTTCAGGTTTACGAGTCGCTGGCAGCAGGGGGTGGAGCGTTTACAGCGTGTAAAGTTGCGGCGATCGCGCTCAATACCGCTCATCTGGATCAAGAAGCAGCAGAACGAGCGATCGCACAAACTCAGACAGAAACAAACTTACCTTGTACCGATCCCGTTCGATTTGGAGCAGATCTGCTTTTAGATGCAATTCTGAATACTGAACCCGCAATCTAAGTGCAAAGCTCCATCCACATTACTTCCCAAACTAGCTGCGGTTGTACATAAGCCAGCAATTGTTCTTTTGCTTTCTCAAGCAATTGAATCGATCGAGAACTACGGCTCTGTGCCCAATACACCTGCTGCAAATAATCAATTAGCCAAAGCTGCGTTTCACCATCGATCGTTTTTGCGATCGTTCTTGCCACGGTTAAAGCTTGCCTCAACGACTTCGGAGGATTGACGACCGATTGAATCAGTTCTGGTGGAATCGATTCGAGCGTCTGTTGATGAGCGATCGCCGCTCCCGGACTGCCTTGTGCTAAGGCTAACAATTGCGGTTTCGATAAAATCTCTGCGTGTCCCACTTGTTTCAGGACTTGCGCCATTGAATCAGTATCGAGTCGTGCAAACGGAATGCGCTGACAGCGAGACACGATCGTCGGCAAAACCGAATCTACACTGGTTGCTAATAAAATAATCGTTGCTCTTCCCGGTTCTTCGAGCGTTTTTAGTAACGCATTTGCGGCGGCTTCCGGCATCGTTTCTGCTTGTTCGATCACGATCGCCGATCGTCGAGCTTCTAGCGGCGGACGACTGAGAAACTGACTCACTTCCCGAATTTGCTCTAATCGAATCATCGGCGGCGTTTTGCGCTTGACTCCAGCCGCTTCGGCCTCGATCGCGCTCAGTCGTTTTCCTTGATGCAAGTAAGTCGGCCCAACCCAAAGTAAATCGGGATGATTGCGACTGAGAATCCGAGCGCGTGAAGACGACAATAGCGATTCGAGAAAGCATTCAGCCGCAAGACGCTTTCCGATGCCCGCCGTTCCAGTGAAGAGATAAGCGGGCGCGAGACGATCGACCGTGATCGCTCGTTCTAACAGTTCAACGGCGTGAGACTGACCGATCAGGGTTGCAAAAGCAGACATGAGCTAGCGCAATGGTGAATGCTTAGTGTAATTCAATTAGAAGCACGTTGCATATGGTTTAGCTTTGCTGACCACAACTGCAATTTTTCGCCGATCTTGTTCAGCAATAATTAGCTTTTCTACGCCGAGGTCAAAGAAGAGACTAGTAAGGCCTGGGATCGGAAGCGTGTACGGTTCCTGGTGATTGTCCAACCCTCCTTTTGCAGTGCGGTTTTTACAATGCCGTGAAAGCGGTCTTTTGCAAACATTACGATACGATCGCAATTCTGAGAAACTCATTTCCATCCCAATTTTAACTTGATAGCTTTTTGCCGATGATTTCTCGCTTAAATTCAGCTTGGCAAAACTTAATAAAGAGTCAATCCACTTTGAAGAACCGCCTTTTGGTAGGATTGATAACTGAGATTGCCCATCAAAACGGCGACAAATCAGCAGTTGGAGGACTTATTACGTGGAAAACACGCTTGGTTTAGAAATCATTGAAGTCGTAGAACAGGCGGCGATCGCCTCGGCTCGTCTGATGGGAAAAGGCGACAAGAATGAAGCCGATCGCGTGGCAGTCGAAGCGATGCGCGAACGTATGAATAAAATTTATATGCGCGGTCGGATCGTAATCGGAGAAGGAGAACGCGACGACGCACCGATGCTCTACATCGGCGAAGAAGTCGGAATTTGCTCTCAGCCAGATGCTGCAAATTACTGTAACGTCGATGAATTGATCGAAATCGATATCGCCGTTGACCCCTGCGAGGGAACTAACCTCTGTGCCTACGGTCAGCCCGGATCGATGGCAGTATTGGCAATTTCGGAAAAAGGAGGTTTGTTTGCGGCTCCTGACTTCTACATGAAGAAGCTGGCTGCTCCTCCGGCTGCAAAAGGAAAAGTAGACATCACCAAGTCGGCAACCGAAAACCTGAAGATTTTATCCGAATGTCTCGATCGAGCGATCGATGAACTTGTGGTCGTCGTGATGAAGCGCGAACGCCACAACGACTTGATCAAAGAAATCCGGGAAGCCGGCGCACGAGTGCAACTGATCAGCGATGGCGATGTCGGTGCAGCGATTAACTGCGGTTTTGCTGGAACCAACATTCACGCGCTAATGGGTATTGGTGCGGCTCCTGAAGGCGTAATTTCGGCGGCAGCACTCCGTTGTTTGGGCGCACACTTCCAAGGGCAACTGATCTACGACCCGGAAGTGGTCAAAACCGGACTAATCGGAGAAAGCAAAGAAGCGAACATTGCTCGACTCAAAGAAATGGGCATCAATGACCCGGATAAAGTGTATTCTGCCGAAGAACTGGCATCCGGTGAAACGGTGCTGTTCGCGGGAACGGGCATCACTCCGGGTAACATTATGAACGGAGTGCGCTTCTTCAAAGGTGGCGCAAGAACTCAAACGCTGGTCATTTCTAGCCAATCGAAGACGGCTCGATTTGTAGACACGATCCATATGTTTGATCAACCGAAGATCGTTCAATTGCACTAATTGAGTGTGGGGAGTCGGGGTAGGGAGTGGAGAGTCGAGCGATAATAGTAGAAGCGTCTGACTCCCCACTCCCCACTTTCCCACTCCCCATCTCTTCTCCTTCACCCTGATCGACTTATTAGAGCGTCTTTTAATATGAACATTGCTGTTGTTGGGCTGACTCACAAAACTGCACCGGTCGAAGTTCGTGAGAAGTTGAGCATTCCGGAACCTGTGTGTGATAAAGCGATCGCACAACTCTGTAGCTACCCGCATATTGAAGAAGTCGCAGTCTTGAGTACCTGCAATCGGCTGGAACTCTATCTGGTGACTTCTGACACTGAACAAGGAATTCGCGAAGTTAATCAGTTTTTATCAGAACACAGTAAGTTACCGAGTGCGCGTCTGCGTCCCTATTTATTTACCTTGCTGCATCAGGATGCGGTAATGCACTTGATGCGAGTGTCGGCAGGGTTAGATAGTTTGGTGTTGGGAGAAGGTCAGATTCTCGCCCAGGTGAAACAATGTCATAAGCTTGGACAACAGCATCGCGGTATCGGACGCATTCTCAATCAATTGTTTAAACAAGGCATTAGCGCTGGAAAACGGGTGCGGACGGAGACGAGCATCGGAACGGGTGCCGTGTCGATCAGTTCGGCGGCGGTAGAACTGGCGCAGATGAAGGTCGATCAGCTTGCGGATCAGCGCGTGACGATCATTGGTGCCGGGAAGATGTCGCGGTTGCTCGTGCAGCACTTGTTGTCAAAAGGTGCAACCAACATTGTAATTTTGAATCGATCGATGGATCGAGCGCGAGAATTAGCGAATCTGTTCCCGGATGCTCATCTAAGACTATTGCCGATTCACGACATGATGGACGCGATCGCACAGTCGGACATTGTATTTACGAGTACGTCTTCGACGGAGCCGATTCTTGATCGTGCCAATCTTGAAGCCGTTCTCGATCCGAATCAGCCTTTGATGGTGATTGATATCGCTGTGCCCCGGAACGTTGCAGCCGATGTGAACGAATTACCGACGGTTCGAGCCTTTAACGTGGATGACCTCAAGGCGGTAGTTGCCCAAAACCAGGAAAGTCGGCGGCAGATGGCGATGGAAGCGGAAGCGTTGCTAGAGGAAGAGGTCGAAACCTTTGAAGCTTGGTGGCGATCGCTTGAAACCGTATCGACGATTAGCTGTCTGCGCGACAAAGTAGAAGCAATTCGGGCGCAGGAACTGGAGAAAGCGCTATCGAGACTGGGGACGGAGTTTGGCGATCGACATCGCGAGGTGATTGAAGCGCTGACCAAAGGAATTGTGAATAAGATTCTGCATGATCCGATGGTGCAATTGAGAGCGCAGCAGGATATTGAAGCGCGGCGGCAGGCGATGGAAACGCTGGAGGTATTGTTTAACTTGGATCGGCAACAAGCAGGCATTTAATCGAGACGATCGTCGGAGTTCAATCGGCTATCACAATCCTAAATCGTGTTCCGACGATCGATTTGTTCTTGCTTAAATAGTTCTAGCGTACTAAAATCACCAGCGAAATCACTTTTTTGGTAGAGGAGTGATTTTCGGCAGTACACTAAGCTCTGTTTAAGGGACAAGGATATAGAGTAATGGATTCAGTCGCACATCTCACCCCGGAGCTTCAACAACGCGTACAAGAACTCAAACGTCTGTTACAGAAAGCAAGTTACGAGTATTACGTGCTAGACGCGCCGACGATCGACGATGCGGTTTACGATCAGCTTTATCGCGAACTTCAAGCCCTTGAGACACAGTACCCAGAATTAATTTCACCGGACAGTCCGACTCAGCGCGTGGGTGAACGTCCTGCCAGTCAATTTACTTCGGTCAAGCACAATATCTCACTCTATAGTTTAGAGAACGCTTTCGGAAATGCAGACTTAGCCAACTGGGAACAGCGATGGCGCAAAGTTGCGCCAGAAGTCAGCGAGTTTGATTATATTTGTGAACTGAAAATCGATGGAAATGCGATCGCGCTCACTTACGAAAAGGGTGTTCTAGTGCGGGGCGCAACTCGCGGTGATGGCGTTACAGGCGAGGAAATTACCCAAAATGTGAAAGCCATCCGATCGATTCCCCTCCGCCTCAATCTAGAAAATCCGCCTGAGATTGTAGAAGTCCGGGGTGAAGCGTTTCTCTCGCTTGATACCTTTGAGCAAATTAACCGCGATCGTGAAAAAGCCGGAGAATCCCTGTTTGCGAATCCCCGGAATGCAACGGCAGGAACGTTACGCCAGCTAGATTCTCGGATTGTGGCTCAGCGTCAACTCGATTTTTTTGCCTATACGCTGCATTTTCCCGGTGAGTTGAAAACGCAGGCAGAAGCATTAGAAACCCTGAAAAAAATGGGGTTTCGCGTGAATCCAGAGCGATCGCTCTGTGCCAACTTACAAGAAGTGCAGGAATACTGCGATCGCTGGGCAATCGATCGCACCAAACTGCGCTATATGACCGATGGCGTTGTGATTAAGATTAACTCCCTCTCGCTACAAGAAAGATTAGGATTTACGCAAAAATTTCCGCGTTGGGCGATCGCGCTCAAGTACCCTGCTGAAGAAGCTCCAACGATTTTAGAAAACATCAGCGTCAATGTGGGACGCACCGGAGCGATTACACCTGTTGCAGAACTTCGTCCGGTACAGTTAGCTGGAACGACTGTATCACGGGCGACTTTGCATAATCGCGATCGAATTGCCGAACTCGATTGCCGAATTGGTGATACTGTTATCATTCGCAAAGCAGGTGAAATCATTCCTGAAGTGCTGCGCGTTCTTACAGAGTTACGACCCCCTAAAGCGCAACCGTATCAAATGCCCTCGCATTGCCCAGAGTGTGGCGAACCTGTGGTTAAACCTGAAGATGAAGCGGTAACTCGATGTATTAACGCTTCCTGTCCAGCAATTTTACGCGGAGCGATCACGCATTGGGTCAGTCGTGATGCTTTAGATATTAACGGTGTCGGTGAGAAACTGGTTGCACAATTGGTTGATAGTAATGTTGTTCATTCAGTTGCAGATTTATATGGTTTGACGATCGAAAAACTGCTCACCCTGGAGCGCATGGGCAAAAAGTCGGCTGAGAAAATTGTCGCAGCGATTCAGCACTCAAAATCTCAACCTTGGTCGCGGGTTCTCTACGGCTTGGGCATTCGGCATATCGGTAGCGTCAACGCTCAAACACTCACCGGAACTTTTCCGAAAGTTGAGCTACTCGCGCAAGCCACACCGGAACAGATTGAAGCCGTACCTGGATTTGGATCTGAAATTGCTCAATCGGTGTTTCAGTGGTTTCAGAATCATGGAAATCAGAAATTAATCGATCGCCTCCGTCAAGCGGGAGTTCAACTTGCAGGCGAAATAACTCCAGTTGTCAAAGACACAGCCATTACAGGCAAAGCCTTCGTAATCACTGGAACCTTACCGACGCTGAAACGCGATGAGGCAAAGGCTTTGATTCAAGCAGCAGGCGGTAAAGTAAGCGATTCTGTGAGCAAGAAAACAAATTATGTCGTGGCGGGTGAAGAAGCAGGCTCAAAGCTCGAAAAAGCTCAGGCATTAGGAATCACAATTCTCTCGGAAGCGGAGTTAGTGGCGCTGATTCAAGCTTAGTGATTCGTTATGATAGCGGTATCCAAATCGGTCGATCGATGCGTTATGAACAAGGTAGGTGTAGCTTACGTTCTCTGGCTGGGCGGTCTATTCGGCTTATCTGGGCTACATCGTTTGTACAATGGCGAGAAAAAAACGGGCTTGCTCTGGTTGGGAACGTTTGGACTATTTGGCTTTGGGCAATTGTTGGATCTGATTTTGATTCCAAAGATGGTTCAGGTGCATAACGAGCGATTGAGCGAAAAGTACAAGCCGCTTTTAGAGCAAAACCCAATGACTCTAACCATTGGGCAAATCACGCTCCGACCCTCAAAATTCACAGGGGTCAAATCCCCGAAACTGATTGATTCAACGCCGCCGATTTCTCAACAACAAGCCACGATCGCGCTTCTCAAAGCAGCAGAAGCAAGAGGTGGAAAGCTTTCTGTGACTCAGGGGGTAATGGCAACGGGGCTGAGTTTTAAGCAAGTTGAAGCGCTGCTGATAGAGATGCTGAAGAGCGGATATGTCGAGATCGGCAACGACGCAGAAACGGGGACTGTGCTGTACGAATTTCGAGAGCTTTAGAGGGATTTTCAGCCTCCGCTTTTTATCTTATGAGTCTCCATAGATTCAATCAGGATAATTAATAGCTATTTTTACCTAACAAAATTCCAAATTTGACAGCAATCCGGGCGAAAATTGCCTTAAGATTATCGTAACAATTAAGTTTGTGAACATAGAACTTGCTGAGATAACCAGGAGAACTTGATATGGCGCTTGTCCCGATGCGGCTATTGCTGGATCACGCGGCTGAAAACGGTTACGGCATCCCTGCATTTAACGTCAACAACATGGAGCAAATCCAGTCGATCATGCTGGCTGCCCACGAAACCAATAGCCCAGTCATTCTGCAAGCTTCCCGTGGCGCTCGAAACTACGCAGGCGAAAATTTCCTTCGCCACTTGATCTTGGCAGCGGCGGAAACCTATCCTCATATTCCGATCGCGATGCACCAAGACCACGGTAACGAGCCTGCAACCTGCTATTCAGCAATGAAGAACGGCTTCACCAGCGTCATGATGGACGGTTCACTCGAAGCGGATGCGAAAACTCCCGCCAGCTACGAGTACAACGTCGCAGTCACCGCAGAAGTGGTGAAAGTGGCTCACGCGATCGGAGCTTCGGTCGAAGGTGAATTGGGCTGTCTTGGATCGCTCGAAACCGGAAAAGGCGAAGCAGAAGACGGTCACGGATTTGAAGGTGAATTGGATCACTCGATGCTGCTCACCGATCCCGATGAAGCGGTTGATTTCGTTGAGCGGACTCAAGTGGATGCGTTGGCAGTTGCGATCGGAACCAGCCACGGTGCATACAAGTTCACCCGCAAACCGACCGGAGAAATCCTCGCAATCAGCCGCATCGAAGAAATCCACCGCCGCTTGCCGAACACCCACTTGGTGATGCACGGTTCTTCTTCGGTTCCTGAAGACCTGATCGCAATCATCAACCAATACGGCGGTACGATTCCTGAAACCTACGGTGTTCCGGTTGAAGAAATTCAAAAGGGCATTAAGTCAGGTGTGCGTAAGATCAACATCGACACCGATAACCGTTTGGCGATCACCGCAGCCGTGCGTGAAGCGCTGATGCAGAACTCGAAAGAATTTGATCCGCGCCACTTCTTGAAGCCATCGATCAAGTACATGCAGAAGGTTTGTGCCGATCGCTATAACCAGTTTGGTGCAGCAGGTCAAGCAAGCTCGATCAAGCAAGACTCGATGGAGATCTTCGCTGTGAAGTACAAGAAAGGCGAACTGAACGCTGTGACCAAAACCGCAGCAGCAGTCTAAGCTAGAAGCTTGAATAAAAAAACTGGGTAGTTTCACCGCTACCCAGTTTTTTTATTCAGTTTTTTTAAGTGCATTTGCTGAAGCCTATTAAGTAACAGTTTTATCGATAAATTATTATAATTTCGCTCCTTGAAATAAACAGCAATGTATTAGCAGAGTCCAGATTTATTAAGCTAAGTCGATTAGATATTTATATCGCATTAAGTAAATGCAATGAACGAAGGTACACTCTTCGAAGTTCGTTTCATCATTACTTGAATGACTTTTAATTTGCAAGCGAAAGGGATTTTCGCCCGGTTTCATTTGTCTAAAATTACAAGCGCGATCGTCCTTACGATTGGGATTCCGATTTGCGCTGCTACTGTAGCTCCAGGAAGAACATTTGCGATTCCGGAAACTGCTGCAATTTTTCAGACCCAAAGTGATATCGCCCCTGAAGTTATCCTGATTCGGCAAGCCATTATTGGTCAGGAAAGTGGCGCGAATTTTAGGGCGGTTAATCCACATTCTGGTGCATTGGGCTATGCACAAATCATGCCGGAAAACTTGCCGAGATGGTCAAAAGAAGCCCTTGGATATGTAGTTTCAAGAAAAGAGTTTTTAGCGCGTCCCGATTTGCAAATCGCGATCGTCGATTACAAATTAAACCAATATTGGCAGAGATCATTTGCAGCAAGTAACGGAAATGTTGCGGTTGCAATTCAGCGAGTCGCGGCATGGTGGTACAGCGGCAGACCAGAGAAATACACTTCAACGACTACACAGTTTTATAACGGACACCGCTATCCCAGTATTGCGTCATATAGTCGAGCCGTTTTAATGCGCTATCAAGCGATTTGGGACGCACAGAACGCCATGCGGAATGCAGCAGTGCAAAATGTCGGCGGTTAATTGCGCTGCAAAATCTTAGAGGTGTTTGGGATTTGGAGTAGATCGGGCGTGAATTAAATCACGCTCTTCAATTACGCGATCGCTTTGGCGGCATCTTTTGATCGATATAAAATCTCTTCTTGGACAACTTCAAAATTCTGGTTCAACCAAACCAGCGATGCTTCTATGACGCTGCTGTCTTGTAAGGTGACGATCGAGAAGTTTCGCAGGCGATCGCCATTTTGCTCAATGATTCTCGGCACTCTTGCAGCGTTAAGATGAACCGTTCCAGCAGCATCCACGTGAATCGGGCGGCGTAGCTCGGTTTTGGTGTGTCTCAGCGAATGGTGCATATGTCCAAATACAGCTAGCGGCACCGATTTTCCGCGATCGCGGGTTTGAACGATCGCTTCTGCGAAATCAGGATCACCATGATCACCGCCGATCGGCTGCCAATCTCGACCGCAGGGATCTTCGGGGCGATCTCCCAAGCCTTTCGCGCCGTTGTGACCGATGAAAAGGATCGTGTCGGTTTCAGTTTGATCAACTGCATCGAGGATACGATCGACCGACTGATCAAAGCTCTCAACTCCGTAGCGTTCCCGATAGAATCTCTCATTTTTCCAGCCAGGGCCACCCCAGCTAAACGGGCGGCTCCCGACCACGCTGAGATTCAACTGCGGAAAATCAAGCTTGCCATACCCAACGTGCGCTTCACCCAGTAGATCTAATTGTTGCTGCACCCGATCCTCTTTTTTGCGATCGTAAGGGCATTTACTAATTCCCCAATCGGTTGCTGTGTACCAAGCATCGTGATTTCCCATAATGGCGGCTTTGGGAATCTGCATTTCGGCGATCAGCTTGACAATATTGACTGATTCATTACCAAAGTCGCCTACGAACAATGCCAGATCAACGCCGAGAGATTTAAGCGCTGCTTCATCTTCAGCTTCCCATCGATCGTGAACATCACCGATCGCAGCTAATTTGATTGTCTGGTTCGCCACCTTCCGTTCTCCCTTGTTTTCTCTGTTTCTAGAATAGGCGGGGTAGGTAAATTTGGCATAGATCTAAGGATCAGCCTTCGTCCTTTACCCAGGTAGATTTCCAGGCGAGCTGGGCTTGAGCGATCGACTGCTCGCGGCGTTTCTTCTGGTAGTCCCGCGCCATTCCTTGGAGTTGCTGCTTGAGATCGCGCAGTTTGTTGCGCCAGGATGAAACGGCTGGGTCATTAAATTCGAGTTCTGAAACCCGCAGATTGACGGCGACAACGTGCATTAGGGCGGTAATGACGGGCTGCGAAGTTTCCGCGTCCTCGGTTTTTTCACTGGCGTTGACGAGAACGTTAAGCAGGTTGGCTGCGTTGGAGGCGCTGCCTTCTGCTTTTGCTGCGGCATCCAGGACGGCTTGTGGGAGGCGCTTGGGTAGGATTTCAGCGTCTTGGAGTAGGCGATTGGCGGCGCTGGAGGCAGTTTTTAGGGTTTTATTAATCGATCGCTCTAGCTGTTCTTGCCAGATGGTAAGGGCTTCGAGTGGCGTGAGCGAAGATTCGCTGGGCAAGTCGTAGTCTGTTTCGGACAAGAGGGCTTCGAGTTCATCAGGGAGATCTTCGGATTCGGGTTCAAGGGTGATTTGGGCGATCGGGATGAGCAGATCGTTGAGGTCGGTTATGGTTTGACGCGCTAGGGCTTGCAGGTTTTCCTGGAGCTGCTGCCGCTGATTGAGGGAAAGCGATAAGAAGCGGGTGGGATAGTTTTCAGTGCAAATCCGATAGCACGACAGGATGATTTGCTGCTTGACAGTTTGTCCAAGCTGCTTGAGATAGCCGCGATAGGTTTCGGTGAAGGTGTCGCCCATTGCCTCGATCTTTTGATCGAGGGCGGCAAGCTGTTGTGTAATTTGTTCGATCGATCCAGCCATGTTTAATGTTTTAATCCCTATTCTTTTTTAGGATAGCGATCGCGGTTGAATTTAGCGCAGTGTTGCACAAAGCGTTTGGGAATTTCTGGAGTTGCGCCCCAGTGTAAATGCAGGTAGGAGGCGTGTAAGTTGGGCGATCGCCAGCCGTCGAATTGCTCGGTTTCGGTGAATTGGAACAGGGGGTGGGGGGGTGGAGAGGTGGGGGTGGAGCGATGGAATTCGTGTCCGTGAACGATCGTATTTTGAGCGACGATCGGTGTGTCTTCCAGCGTCATGGCACGACGATAACCGAGTGTCAGCCGCGATCGCATGACTGTTGTTGTGGGAATTGCTCCAACCATTGGAAAAGTATCGCCGGAGAAATCCACAATATTTTCACTCAGATACATTAATCCACCACATTCTGCATACGTAGGCATTTCCGATTGAATTGCAGTTTGGATGGCTTTGCGTGTCGCTTGATTTTCACTTAGCGTTACGGCAAACATTTCAGGAAAGCCGCCACCGAAATACAAACCGTCGATGTCTTCGGGGAAATCGTCGTTTAGAGGACTCCATTCAATCAAGCTTGCACCGGATTGTTTGAGGAGTTCTAGATTGTCTTCGTAATAGAAATTAAAAGCGGCATCACGGGCGATCGCGATTCGATACGTTTGGCTACGTTTGGGTTGATCGCTGCCCCCTAAATTCTCCACTTGTGGGGGACTTTGAACGGAAGTTAGGGGCATTAATGCTGCCCAATCGAAACAGGTTTCGCCGAGGTGAGCTAAGCGATCGATGAGTTCATTTAATCCGGGTAGCTCGTCGGTCGGGACTAAACCGAGATGGCGATCAGGAATTTCTATCGCATTCTGTCGCCTTAATACTCCTAAAATCGGAATTTCTAACGGTTCTAGAGCAGATTTGAGCAATTCTAAATGTCGATCGCTGCCGACTCGATTCAGTACGACCCCTGCGAATTTCAAGCGGGGATCGAGTGAGCGATATCCATGCACGATCGCGGCAACTGAATACGACAAACGGCTACAATCGACCACCAGTAAAATCGGTAAATCGAGCAGTCGAGCAATGTGAGCGGTACTGGCAAAATCTTTTTGTCCGGCTGCACCGTCGAATAGTCCCATTACGCCTTCAACGATCGCGCAATTTCCCGCCTTTTGGGAAAAACACTGCTGCACATACGCTTCCGAAGTCAGCCTCGGATCAAGGTTGTAACAAGCCTGACCGGTGACATGGCGATGAAACAGCGGATCAATATAATCAGGCCCGACCTTAAACGATCGTACCTGCAAATTTCGCCGTTTCAGAGCCGCTAACAGCGCTAACGTGACTGTGGTTTTCCCGGCTCCGCTCCGTTCCCCTGCAATTACAAACGCCATACTTTAGAGCAAAACACTATATTGATGTCAGTTGTTCGCTTCGATCATAAGTTCGAGTTGCCCCCAAATCCCCCTGAGTGGGGGATTTGGGGGACACGATAACTCAAAACGCAGCGAAACCGATCGCACTGACACCAACCTACAGCTTAATGATTTTTGCTGTTACTGCCATGCTTTCTTCGTACAGCACATCCTGACCGACTCGGTGAAGCTGCTCACTCAAGAGCGTTTCTGCCTTTTGATCATTCAGCGGTGTCACCTGATTGATTCGACAAGACTGTGCGCCGCCGCTCGCTTCCATTCGCATACAGCCCGTTGTGCCAGAACACAAGACCGTACAGCAATCCACATTCGGATTCGTCGAAGACAGCTTCAGGCTCACCATGTCGCCCTTGATTTCTCCGATCGCAGCCGTCGGAATTCCGGCTAATTCCGCCTCAATCTTGCGACCGTTTGAAGCCGTAAAATATACCCGTTGTAAATCGTAGATATCTCCTTCGTGTTCACGAGAATCCGGTTCCCAGCCGAGCCGACCTGCTAACCAGCCGAGATACATCAGCGCTTGTGCCGGATTGCCCTTCTCGTAGTCGATCACCACACGATCGACTTCCCAAATTGCCTCGCGTCGTCCAGGCGCATCGAACGCCTCTGCCGCAAGTTCTTGCCAGGCGGCTAACCGTCGCCAGTTCAAATCGATCACAGAAACACCATCGTCAATCAGCGCGGACAGCTTCAGCAGGTCGCCCTCGGTATCCGCAGTAAATCGGCTCGAATCGAAAATCACCTGGCTTGAGAACTTTGCCAACCGTTGAAACAACGTTTGGTCAAGATTGGGCGTACCCTTCCACCAGATAATTCTAGGCAATTCACTAATCAACAGCGACGAAGTGAGATCGTCCACTCGCTCAAGCGCAGATTCCGTTCCCCGGAGCATGATGTATTCGCAGCACACCAGCGTTCCGTGATTTAATTTATTAATCGGACAGTACGCCGAGACCTGAGCTGAGACGCCTTCATCTTCGCCTGCAATCGGAAACAGCGAAATAATGCGGCAAGGGTTCTGGCTGGCAACTACATCAGCAATTCCACTTCCAGCAGCATCAGACACATAGCGGGGTGCGTTGCTATCTCCGATCGATTCACCCTTACGTTTAGCCAGGTCTTCACGCAGTTTCGTCAGCAGTCCGGGGCTGGACTTGCCATCGATCGGTAAGCCGTAAGCCGCTTGAGCCGCATGAAGTGCGGCTTCGGTGCGAGGGCCATCAATACCATCGACAGGCCCGGTATAAAAGCCCATCATCGCAAGCAATTGCTGGGTTTCTTCTGGCTCATAAACCACCAGGGTAAACGATGTCGCACGAGTCGCAACCATGGATGAGCCGTCGCCTGTCGCGCTGTAGGACTGCCAGATCTGATTGAGTTCCTGCTCGATGTCGTTCAGTGAGACATCTTTTGGGGCTTGGAGGGAAACGAGCGGGGCGGTTTTAGTAGCCATAAGAGAGTAGGGGTTTAGATTTTAGGGGTTAAATTTTGGCTTTTAGCGTTTGCATCACATCGCTGATCTAAAAGCCAAAATGGCTAGAGTCTGCGCCAACGGCGACCATCGCGGTTAATCAGTTGCTCGGCTTCGGCGGGTTCCCAGGTTCCTGCTTCGTACTGCGGGATCAAGCTGGGATCAGTGGGAGCTTCCCAAGCGGTGAGCGCGGGAGTCACTACGCGCCAAGCGGCTTCTACTTCGTCAGAGCGAGTAAACAGCGTTTGGTCGCCCATCATGCAGTCGAGTAAGAGGCGATCGTAGGCTTCTCCCCCAGTCACACCGAACGAACTGCCGTAGCTGAAATCCATCTCGACCGATCGGGTTCTCAAATCTGCTCCCGGCATTTTGACTTCAAACCGCATTCCGATGCCTTCGTTCGGTTGAATTCGCATGACGAGAACATTGGCGTTCGCTTGTTTTGCCGCCGACTGGAAGATCAAAAACGGCACATCGCGGAATTGAATGGCAATCTCGCTCACTTTCTTCGGCAATCGCTTTCCGGTTCGCAGATAGAAGGGCACACCCTGCCAGCGCCAGTTATCCACTAAAAACTTCATTGCCACATAAGTTGGTGTGGTGGAGTTCCGATCGACTCCGGGTTCTTGCCGATAGCCGGGAACCTCCTTGCCTTTCATCCAGCCTTCAGAGTATTGCCCGCGAATGGCCGAATTTTCTAGGCGATTAGTATCTGCCAGTCGAGTTGCCTGAATCACCTTCACCTTCTCAGTCCGAATACTATCGGCATCGAGTGAGTTCGGGGGTTCCATTGCGGTGAGACAGAACAGTTGCATCAAATGGTTTTGTACCATGTCGCGCAATGCTCCAGAAGATTCGTAGTACCCCGCCCGATCTTCGACACCGACGGTTTCAGCCACCGTAATTTGAACGTGATCAATGAATTGGCGATTCCATAGGGGTTCAAAGATGGCGTTGCCAAATCGGAACACCAATAAGTTTTGAACCGTTTCTTTTCCTAAGTAGTGGTCAATCCGATAAACCTGATTTTCCTGACAGACTTTGTTGACCACGCGGTTGAGGTTCTGAGCCGAGCTGAGATCGCGACCAAAGGGTTTCTCGATCACAAGCCGCGTCTTTTGGGCATCTTTCAGCATTCCTGCATCGCCCAACTGCCGAATCGCTTCGGGAAAGAACTTGGGCGCAACAGACAGATAGAAAACGCGATTGCCTCTGGTGCCGCGTATATTATCAATTTCTTCTAGCCGCTGTTTCAGCTTTTGATAGCTTTCGGCATTGTCAATGTCTCCAGGACAGTAGAACAATCCTTGGGCGAAATCTTGCCACAGCGCCTCAGAGCCGACTCCATCAGAGAATTCTTCGACTCCTTCGCGCATTTGCTCCCGAAAATAATCGTCACTCCATTCGCGACGGGCAACCCCGACGATCGTTAATTCAGGCGGTAGTCTGCGCTCTCGTTTGAGGTGATACAGCGCGGGAACGAGCTTGCGTTTGGTTAAGTCACCGGACGCACCAAAAAACACAATGATATTCGGTTCGGGCATCCGCTGCTGTTGGAGTCCAACACGGAGCGGGTTTTGTAGGAGAGTGACCATAGTGAAGGGGTGGAGAGTAGCCTGTGTGGTGGTGTGCCCTCATCCCCCAACCCCTTCTCCCACGAGGAGAAGGGGAGCCGGACTCTTGCTCCCTCTCCCTGTGGGAGAGGGCGGGGGTGAGGACAGAGTTTCTAGACTTTAGCGAGCCGATCGACCTTTTCTTGCATTGAACTCATCAGCGAGTTGAACGGCTGGACGAATTTATCAATGCCGTCTTCGAGCAGGTCGCTCATGACTTGATCCAAGTTGATATCAATGTCCGGATCTTTCAAGCTTTCAATCAAGTTGTAGGCTTCTTCGACTCTGGTATCAATTCGGGGAGCTACATCGCAATGATCGGCACAAGCTTCGATCGTGTTCGGCGGCAAGGTATTCACCGTCTCGGCTCCAATCAGTTCATCGACATACATCACGTCGCTGTAATCGGGGTTCTTGGTGCTGGTGCTTGCCCAGAGCAGTCGCTGTACGTTTGCGCCTTTTTCTTTCAGGGCTAACCAACGGGGATCAGCCACGATCTTCTTGTATTCTTGGTAGGCGACTTTGGCGTTTGCGATCGCCACCTTGCCTTTAACTGCAGCCAGTTTGGCTTCTTCTTGCAACATATCTGCGCCCTTAGCTAGTTTCGCATCGATCATTTCATCGATCTTGCTATCGATGCGGCTGAGGAAGAAGCTGGCAACTGACGCGAGCTTGCTGATGTCTTCACCTTTTTCGACTCGTTTCTCTAGTCCACGAATGTAAGCCCATGCAGTGTTGATATAGCTTTGAACTGAGAACAGCAAAGTAACGTTAACGTTGATGCCTTCTGAGATCACTTGTTCAACGGCGGGTAAACCTGCTGAAGTTCCCGGAATCTTGATCATCACGTTCGGACGACCAATTTCTGTGTAGTAGCGCCGAGCTTCGCTGATTGTTTTCTCAGTGTCGTTTGCGATGTTGGGCGGAACTTCGATACTGACATAGCCATCCAATCCACCCGACTCTTCGTAGATCCCAGCGAAGATGTCACACGCATTGCGAATATCCTCGAAAATCAGCGACTCATAGATATCAAGCAGTGGCTTACCAGCGCTGATGCCTGCCTCAATGTCCGCATCGTAAATCTTGTTGCCGTTAATTGCTTTTTCAAAGATTGCAGGATTGGAAGTAATGCCGCGCAAGCCTCGATCGTCGATCATGCGCTTGAGTTCGCCCGACTGAATCAGATCGCGGGTCAAGTTGTCCATCCAAATGCTTTGACCGTAATCTTTGATTTCTAAGAGATGGTTTGTCATTGGGAATCTGCTCCTATTTAAGGTGTGTGGTGAACTACGCTTTACAAAACGGCTTTTTCTCGAATGCGCTCTTTTACAAATGATTCAACCAGCGCAACATCATTTTTACTGCCAATAATCAACGGCACTCTGGCATGAAGTCGATCGGGCACAAAATCAAGAATGTCCTGAGTTCCAGTGCTAGCCCGTCCACCTGCCTGCTCAACCAAAAAGGCTAAGGGTGAGGCTTCGTACAGCAGTCGCAGCTTACCGTCCGGTTGCTTTCCAGTGCCGGGATAAAGGAATACACCGCCTTGATAGAGAATGCGATGAAAGTCCCCGATCAATGCGCCACCGTAGCGGGCGGTATAACCTTCATGCCGATGCACATAGCGAATAAAATCGCGATACGACTCTTCCCACTGCCAGAAGTTCCCTTCGTTCACGCTGTAGATCGGCCCGTGCTCAGGAATGCGAATGTTTTCGTCTGCCAGAATGAACTCGCCTAAGCTGGGATCAAGCACGAATGAGTGAACCCCATTGCCGATCGAATACACGAGCATCGTACTCGGCCCGTACAGAATGTAGCCTGCAGCAAGCTGATTGCGTCCACTCTGCAACAAGTCCTGCGCTTGCCCGTCGGTGTCCTCGCCTTCTTGCTGCCGAATCGCAAAGATTGATCCCACGTTGATGTTGATATCGACATTCGAGGAACCATCGATCGGGTCATACAGCAAGGTGTAGCGCCCGATCGGGCAGTTTTCTGGAATGTAGTAAGGCTGCTCCATTTCTTCAGAAGCGAGACGGCAGACTAAACCGCTTTGCTTGAATACAGAGATAAATACCTCGTTGGCATAAACATCCATCCGTTTAACGGATTCGCCTTGCACATTGGTATCGCCCGTAAAGCCTAGAACCCCTTCCATCAGTCCAGCTCGACTGAGGCGACGTGCAATCAGCTTTCCGGCAAGCGCAATGCGCGTCATGATGGCGCTGAGATCTTGTGCCTCGGCTGAAAAACTGTGGAGTTGTTCTAGCACATGACGCGAGAGCGTCGTGCAGTCTCGATCGAGCAGAGTATCGCGATCGGTAAGCTGCGGATAAGCATCGACCATTCGAGTTTCCTCCCCTGAGATTCAGGGTTTTCACATTCACACTCTCTGTAGCGTAGTCAAGACAAGAGAGTGCTTACTTCTATCTTAAGAAGGCATTTCTTAACCGTGGAGTTCTTTAAGACCAACTACAGAAAGTCTCGATTCACTCGTAGCCAAAGCTACAAATTGGAAGCCGCTTGCTGGGATTGATTGAGATAGCCCTTATCGCTAATCTAGCAAGCCGCGAATCCTCTTCGACAACTGGTTCACTCAGGTAAAGTATGTACGACAATATCTGCAAGTTTCTAGCTGAAACCTTTTCCAGCGATTTTGCCTCGTGGCTTTTGGGAGAAGCGATCGAGCTAACCGAACTCAGTTCATCGGAGCTATCGCTCGAACCGATTCGCGCCGATAGCTTAATTTTGCTGCAATCTGAAGCAACCGTGCTGCATCTCGAATTTCAAACCGAACCCAGCGCAACGATTCCCTTCAGAATGCTCGATTATCGCGTTCGGCTCTACCGCCGATTTCCGAGTAAAACGGTGCGTCAATTTGTGATTTATCTTCAGCCCACGACTTCAGAACTGGTGCAACAGTCAAGCTTTGTCCTAGAGGAAACTCGGCATAATTTTGGTGTAATTCGGCTTTGGGAGCAACCGACAGATCTTTTCTTGCAGTCTCCTGGACTTTTACCGTTTGCAACGCTGAGTCAAACGAGCGATCGTACTCAAGCGCTTCAGCAAGTCGCCCAAGTGATCGAGCGCATACCAAACAAAGAAACGCAGCAAAATGTCGCTGCCTCCGCATTTATCCTAGCTGGATTACTATTAGATAAAAGTATCGTTCAACGACTTCTACGGCAGGACATTATGAAAGAATCTGTCACTTACCAAGCACTGATGGAAGAAGGAAGAGAAGAAGGAAGAGAGCAAGGAAGAGAACAAGCGCAAAGAGAGGTCGCGATCGCAATGCTACAAGAAGGCATGGAGATCGAGGTGATTGCTCGGATTACAAAGCTCTCGATCGAGCAAATCCAAGCAATCCAATCGGCTGACAGTTCTCAAGCTTGAATGACCTGATCAACCACCCAATCTTGAATCAATTGGTTGACGTGATCGGGAATTTCATCATGCGGACAATGCCCTGCATCCAGATAGTATTCCGTTAGTTGCGGATGATAGCTGCGGAACTTTGCACCCCGCTCTCGGGCATTAATCCACGGATCGCCTTCGCCCCAGAGCATTAAGAGCGGTCGAGTTAATTGATGCAGCAATACATCAACCTTTTCACCTTGGGGAGTGCGGAACACTGAAGCAAACACCTTTTCCGCTCCGGTATCAAAGGCAGGGCGCTGAATCTCTTCGATTAAGCGATCGGTAACTGCGCTCTGATCCAGATACACCTTTTGCAGCGTGTTCCGAATCACCGACTTCTGCCGCACATATTGAAACAGCAGCCAGCTCGCCCAATCTTGATGAAACAGCGTCATCACAAAGCTGCCCATCACCTGACGAATCGGATCAGGTTTGGTGGTGCCTTGAATATCCGTAAACGGGCCAGCACTGTTAATCAGAATTAACCCGGCTGCGGATTCGGGACGTTGAGAGGCAACCGTGAGCGCGACGTATCCACCGAGTGAATTTCCGGCAAGCACCGCAGGCGCACCGATCACCTCATTCATAAATTCGTGAATTTGATCGCGCCACAGCTCACCGCTATAGCGCCAATCTGGTTTTGACGATCGCCCAAACCCCAATAGATCGATCGCCCAAACCTCAAACTCGGAACTTAAACCGATCACATTCTTGCGCCAGTGATCGGTAGAAGCTCCAAACCCGTGAATCAACAACAACGGGGGGCGATTTTTCCGCTCCCCCATTCGCACATAGTAAACTGGCTCATTCCGCCAGTTCCAATACTGTCCCGGAACCGACTCGATCGAAGAAGCGACCTGCATGACACAATCCGCAATACATCATGTATTCAATTGTAAAACCTAAAAGCGATCGACGTTTTCAAAGGTCTTTTGTCCATACGCTTTCGCTGCTTCTCCGCAAGTCCGGGGAGTCGGAAATAACTTCGTCGGATTGGCGATGCCTTTCGGGTCAAAGGCTTGTCTTACCCATTGCATCGTTTCCAAATCCGCAGGCGTAAACATTTCCGGCATATAGCAGCGTTTATCGGCTCCGATACCGTGTTCGCCAGAAATACTGCCCCCAACTTTGACACAGAGCTTGAGAATTTCGCCGCCTAACTCTTCGACTTGCTCTAATGCACCGGGAATTGCATTATCGTACAGAATTAACGGATGTAAGTTGCCGTCTCCTGCGTGGAAAACATTCGCCACTTTGTAGCCATGCTTTGTGCCTAATGCTTCAATCTCACTCAGCACATATTCCAACTTCGTTCTGGGAATGACTCCATCTTGCACATAGTAATCCGGACTCATTTTGCCCATTGCGGCGAATGCTGCCTTACGACCTTTCCAGATGGTGAGACGTTCATCGGCTGCGGTGGCAACTGTAACGTTACGCGCCCCATTTTGCTTGCAGATTTCTGCGACTCGCTGACAGTTGACTTCGGCTTCGACCTCTAATCCATCGACTTCGACTAGCAAAATTGCAGTCGCATCACGCGGATAACAGCCGGTCGCAACCACATCCTCGACCGCATTAATGCTCATGTTGTCCATCATTTCCATCCCACCGGGAATGATGCCTGCACTGATAATGTCGGAAACGGTTGCACCTGCGGCTTCTACACTGGTAAAGTCTGCCAACAGAACGCGAATCGATTCTGGCGTTTTGAGAATTTTGAGCGTGACTTCGGTAGCAATTCCGAGCGTTCCTTCTGAACCGACAAACACACCCGTTAAGTCATATCCCGGCATTTCAGGAATTTCACCGCCCAGATCGACGATCGATCCATCGGGTGTGACAATTTTCACGCCCAATACGTGATTCGTCGTTACACCGTATTTGAGGCAATGCACCCCGCCCGAATTTTCAGCGACGTTCCCGCCGATCGAGCAAATGATCTGACTCGATGGATCAGGCGCATAGTAGAATCCCGCGCCGCTTACCGTCTGCGTCACCCAGCTATTAATCACGCCAGGCTGAACGACGACGCGCTGATTTTCCAAATCGACCTTGAGAATCTTCCGCATCAGCGACGTGACAATCAAAACGCAGTTCTCGATCGGTAAAGCACCCCCCGATAATCCCGTGCCCGACCCCCGCGCCACAAACGGCACCGAAGCGCGATCGCACACTTTCACCACCGCCGCCACTTCTTCAGTCGTGCGCGGCAGAACGACGATCGCCGGACGTTCTCGATAGCTAGTCAAGCCGTCGCACTCATAAACCAACAATTCTTCGCGTTTCCGCACGACTCCAGACTTTCCAACAATGGCTTCAAAGTCGCGTGCGATCGCTTGCCAATTGGGTTGAGTGCTTACCGCCGTCATGATCCTGCCCATACAACGTCACCCTTAACCTACCAAAAATAAGCCCCTGCGTACCGAATGGCAGCATTTGTAATCTTGTAGATTGAGCATTACAAAAAATCCGATCGCCCTGCCTGAGTTCGGCTGAAGACTGCTTTAAGCTCTGTCCAGCGCTCCTGTTCAATCAGATCAATGATGTTATCGAGATGCTTACGGTAGGACAACAGCGATCGCAGCACCTCTGGCTTGTTGTACTGCGCCATCATTAGCCCCAATTCAGGATTACCGCCCCCAACACGGCTAGTATCTCGAAATCCAGAACTTGCTAATGCTTCAGCCAGCTTTAACACCCTTGAATCTGACTCATCTAAACAGGTCGCAATTAAACTTGCACTCACCATCACAGGCAAATGAGAAATCGCAGCGACGGCGCGATCGTGATCTTCAGGTTCGCAATGAAACAATTTCACCTGTAGCGGACGCAACAACAATTCAACTCGTGCGATCGCGGCTTCGGGTGTCGTTTTAGTCGGGGTTAGGACGTAGGGATTTCCGACAAGCAATCCATGCACTGCCGCTTCAATTCCGCTATCTGCTGTGCCTGCCATCGGATGCCCGCCGACAAAATTGCTCCATAACGGTGCGATCTCGTTCACGATCGCAGCCTTCACCGAGCCCACATCGGTTAAAACGGTGCTGGGTGTGAGATGTGGAATTAATTGCTGCACGGTCGGAACAATCTGAGCGATCGGCGTACAAATAAAAATCACATCAGTATCAGATAGCAGCGACACATCCGTTTCCGCCGTATCGACTGCGCCCCGCGCCACCGCAATCTCACAGGTTCTCGGTCTTCGACTCACACCCAGCACCGTATGTCCCTGCGATCGCAAATCCAGTCCCAGCGATCCACCAATCAATCCCAGTCCCACAATTCCAATCTGCATCATCTCTTCCTTAACGCTTTACTCTGACCTACATCTGGGTACGTTAACGCTAAAGCCACCCGAATTTCTAGGATAAGGATCAAAACAAGCTCATGAAGGTTGAGGAACTGCTGGAAAAATACGCTGATAATATCCGGGAATTTTCGGAGCTAAATCTGAGTGGGGTACATCTTCCAGGCGTGAATTTAAGTCGATCGACCCTGCGGAACGCTAACTTCAAAGCGGCAAAACTCACAAGCGCAGATTTTAGCTACTCGATTTGCCAGAAGGCTAAATTTCATGGTGCAAATCTTATCCTGGCAGACTTCCGGCATACCGACCTTGAGCAAGCCGACCTCAGCAAAGCAGAACTGACCCGCACCGATTTTAGCGCTGCAAATTTACAAGGAGCTGATTTGAGCTGCGCGGATCTGCGGGATGCCAAACTTCGCGGCGCGAATCTCAATCGAGCCAACCTGAATCGATCGGATGTGCGGTACGCCAAGCTGATTTCTGCCAATTTACACTCGGCAAATCTCAGCAGCTGTGACCTGAGCAGTGCAGATTTGTCTGGAACCGATTTGCGTCAGGCAGAACTGCGACAGGCGACCCTCAATCGGGCAAATTTGCAAGGTGCGAACCTGCAAGGGGCAAATTTACGCTGGGCAGACTTGAGCGGGGCGGATTTGCGCTGGGCAGATTTGAGTGGGGCAAAATTGAGCGGCGCGAATTTGACGGGAGCCAATCTCAGTCATGCCACACTGCTGGATGCCACCTTAGTTCACGTCGATCTATCCCGATCGAACCTTGCCTTCGCTGACTGGACAGGTGCAGATTTAAGCGGCTCAAATCTCACAGGCGCAAAACTTCACGCCGTTGTTCCGTATGGCATTAAAACCACTGGAGCCACTTGTCACTGGATCGATTTGAGTCAAAACGGAGATCAAAGCCAAATCTACCGCTTTATTAGCCAAGATCCGAGCGAGTATTTTCACGAAACGCCGCCGATCGTTGAGGTGGTGATCGACGACCGCCTCAGCCCGGATGCTCATTGTGCGTTAGCCGTGGCTTATCAGCAATTCGCTCGACGAGGCAACGCGATCGTGCCGCCGCAGATCCAAACCCACAAACAAAGAACGGTGCTAAGATTTCAGCTCGATCGAGACCAAGACCTGTTTTGGACTGCGTTTATCGCTATTTTGCCGTTTGCCGATGCGAACTTGACGCAGCAAGCATTAACAACGCTGGTGCGATCGATTCCCATGCAAGCCGTGAGCCACAGTCCAGAAAGCCTACAGATGTTTCAGACGCTTGTAACCACGCTGAGCCAGTCGATTCAGAAAGTGGACACCGCAAAACTTTTACGGGCAATTCCGGTCGCGATTCAGAAAATCCGATTTTTTCGCGCTCCGACGCGATCGACGTTATTCAACTCAGCCCATCGCTCTATCTTGCTGTACGACAATCCACAGTTTGGTAAACGGCGAATTAAATATTCTGAAGCGGAGGCAGAGTTCGCATTTCTGGCTCAGCCCGCGACCTTTGTACCGCCAACGCAGACTGAGGCGATCGACTTTCTGCAAGGATTTCATATTCGGTAGGCGTGCAGGATTCGAGAATGTCCAAATCCTGCACGCCGATTACACTAGCGGAGACGCTTGCAGTTGAGTGGCCTGCCACAGTTTGTAGACAAAGAACTCGGTACGATCGCTCAACGCCGTAACAAACATTCCAGCGTGTGCTTCCACTGTCGTTGCAATCCAGCTTCCTTCGACGCTAATTTCGACAAACTGATCATCGACAGGCACGATCGACACTGGCACCTGCTCTAACCGCACCAGCTTTTCTAACTCTGCAAACCCAGGAGCCGCGATCGACAGTAAAAATGCAGCTCGGCTTGGCTCGATATGTAGCGTTTGTCCGGTTCGCAGCGCCAGAACGATTCGCTGGGAAACCAGCGCTTCTAAGGAAATCGTGACACGCTCTAAGTGCAGTCCAGATTCGGTGTAGATGAGCTTTAACATCCGTTTGCTCCATTGAAATTGGCGAAAAATTAACCCCCGTCTCAGTGGTTTGAGCGGGGGTTATCAGAACTCTGTATCCTGATGTGCTGCCTCAGATTGGTGTTAGACGGAAACACCACCCGCTTTTTGTGTTGAATAGATTAAATTTTTGTTCTTCGCTGCCGTGAAGGTCGAATGGACGAACACCTGCTGGTGTAGCGAAGCTAACGAAGTGAATCGCCTGCACACTCACTCTGATCCATGCTGTTATCATCCATAGCCGCGCCAATACCGCACACCCTTGTTGGGGTGAGTCGGATGGTTTGATATGGCGCGACGAGATGGAACGAGTCATAGTCCTGAGTAAAAATCTGTCTTTCTATACTACAAGTGTAATATCGAATTGTCTACACCTTTTAGAAGAAAAATTTGAGCAAGTTAGTGGGTACGAAGTAACTCCAGTTCTTCAGGGGTTAAGTCGCGCCATTGTCCCGGAGATAAATCGCTGAGGCAGAGCTGGGCGATCGCAACTCGAATCAATCTGAGAGTGGGAAATCCCACGGCTGCGGTCATGCGCCGAACTTGACGATTTTTTCCTTCGGTTAGCGTGATTTCGAGCCAAGCGGTTGGAATGTTTTTGCGAAATCGAATGGGTGGATCGCGGGGGGGTAGATCGGGTTCATCGAGACGATCGACGGTCGCCGGACGAGTGCGATAGTTCTGGATCGTCACGCCTTGACGCAGTTGAGCGATCGCGCGCTCCGTGGGAATGTTTTCAACTTGTACCCAGTAGGTTTTGGTGTGGTGGAATTTTGGGTCGCTGAGCCGATGTTGGAGTTGTCCATTGTTTGTCAGCAGCATCAAGCCTTCGCTATCTTGATCGAGCCGCCCGACTGGATAAACATCGGGAACCGGAATAAAGTCTTTGAGGGTGAGTCGCGGTTCTGAAGGGGGCGAGTCGTCTGTAAACTGGCTCAGGACGTTGTACGGTTTGTAGAACAGGAGATAGCGATTGGGCATATCGCCTAAGAGAATTTGGTGCTGTACGATTCTACAAGATCAAGCAGACTGAGGTTGGTGAATCAAACTTCTAAATTTCAGCCATAATGATCAAGCTGTTCGCACTGAAATAATGGATCGCCCTTTGCCCTTGTTTAAATTTCCGTTGTCTTGGACATTAGTGTTAGTGATTGCGATCGCCCTCTGTTTCAATACGCCGATCGCTCAGACTGCTAAACCCCTCAGCGAGTTAAAGATTGCGCTGCAAGTTTCAGAAGCAACCTCAACCGGACGATCGCGCCGTTGGATCAAAGTATCGCTGCTGGGATTTTAGGAAATTTGTCCTTCGATCACGCCTTCTGCTTCAAGCACGATCTCTCTTAGTTGCTCTAGGGTTTTCTCGTTGGCTTGTTGCCAAAATCCGCGCTGATTGGCTTCGAGCAATCGTTCTGCCATATCTCGCAGTGCCCAAGGATTTTTAGATTGAATAAAATTCTGTACAGTCGAATCGAATAGATACGCTTCGGCAACCCCTTGATACATATAGTCTTCAACGCATTGAGCCGTGGCATCGTAAGCGAAGAGGAAGTCGATCGTCGCCGCCAGTTCAAATGCGCCTTTATAACCGTGTCGCATCGCGCCTGCAATCCATTTAGGGTTAATCACCCGCGATCGATACACTCGCGCAATTTGTTGTTTGAGCGATCGGATCTTCGGATTTTCAGGCAGGGAATGATCACCAAAGTAAGTCGTGGGATTTTTGCCTTGAGTCGAGCGAACGGCTGCGGTTAATCCACCTTGAAATTGATAGTAATCGTCGGAATCGAGTAGATCATGTTCCTGGTTATCCTGATTTTGCAGAACGATTTGCATTTGGTTTAATCGATTCTGGAATGCTTCAGGAGCAGATTGAGCAACACCGGAACTACTGTAAGCGTAACTACTCCAGTTAATGTAAGCGCGAGCGAGATCTCCATCGGTTTCCCAATTCTGAGATTCAATCAATCCTTGGAGTCCAGCCCCATACGCACCCGGTTTTGAGCCGAAAATGCGATGGCGCGATCGACGATCGGCAAGTTCAGCACTCAATCCGGATGCTTGCCAAACTTCTGATTCTTGCTTGACCTGAGCCGCTAAGGGATTTTGATCGGGGGGTTCATCGAGTTGAGCGATCGCACTTACTGCTTGATCAAATAAATCAATCAAATTCGGAAACGCATCGCGGAAAAATCCTGAAATCCTCAAAGTGACATCGACACGCGGACGACTCAGCACCGATAACGGCAGAATTTCAAAATCAACCACGCGGCGAGAAATGCCATCCCAAACAGGTTGAACTCCGAGTAATGCTAAGGCTTCTGCTAAATCGTCTCCGCCTGTTCGCATCGTCGAAGTCCCCCAGATTGAAAGCCCGATCGTGCGGGGATATTCGCCGTTTTCCTGGGTGTAGCGTTCGACGATCGCTTCTGCGGCTTTACGTCCGACTTGCCATGCGCTTTCGGTGGGAATCGATCGGATATCAACCGAGTAGAAATTCCGTCCGGTAGGTAGAACTTCGGGTCGTCCGCGTGTGGGTGCACCTGATGGTGCGGCGGGGACGTAACCGCCATTTAAGCCATGCAGCAGGAAGTCGATTTCTTGATGAGTGTTTTGCAAAGCTGGAAGCAAAAAGGATCGAATCCAGTTGAGTTCGGCGGTGTAGGCGCGGTCTTGGGGGATGTCTTGCTGGAGTAGGCGATCGATTAAGTTTGCGGCTTCGGTTTCGATCGCGGCGATCGCGTCTCCGACGGTTCGGAATTTTGCGCTTCGGTTGGGTGAGTTCTGCCCCCTAAATCCCCCACGAGTGGGGGACTTTGAAGTGCGTGAATTCCCTTGCAGTTGGAAAACCTCCTCGATCTCAAAGTCCCCCAGAATGGGGGATTTAGGGGGCTTCCCGGACTCCTCATCGCAGCGAATCACTTCAAGCGACTCGTCTAAACGCTCTGCCGGATCAGCCGTTAACGGATCAAAATCAAGTCCCCAATCTTCAGCAATGGCGCGGGTTAACCCAACTCGATCGGGCTGCGGATGACGTGCGATCGCCACAATCAAATCTCTCAATTGCCGCCCTTCTGGACATTTTCCGAAAATATGTAATCCATCTCGAATCTGTGCTTCTTTTAATTCGCAGAGATAGCGATCGGTATCCGTAATCAAATCGAGAATCGAATCCGCATCGCTAGGAAGTTCAGATTTAAGATTATCTTGTTCAACCAGATCAATAATGCGATCGCGAACCACATTTAACCGGGATGGATCAAGATTTTGCGCTTCGTAATATTCATCGATCAGCGCCTCTAATTTCTGCAAGCCACCATAAAGCTCTGCACGAGTCATCGGTGGCGTAAGGTGATCGAGAATGACCGCTTGGGCGCGACGTTTAGCTTGGGAGCCTTCACCCGGATCATTGACGATAAACGGATAGAAATGCGGTAAAGCGCCGATCGCAATCTCAGGAAAACAATTCTCAGAAAGCGCCACGCTTTTTCCCGGAAGCCATTCGAGATTTCCGTGTTTGCCAACGTGAACGATCGCTTGTGCGCCAAAGGTTTCTCTCACCCAGTAGTAAAACGCTAAATATTGATGCGTAGGTTCTAAATCTGGAGCGTGATAGTTCAAAGACGGATCAAGATCATATCCGCGTGCAGGCTGAATTCCAACGAACACATTACCAAACTGAATTCCAGGAATCGCAAACGATTCTGCGGCTGAACTCCAGCGATCGACGATCGATTCTTGAACCGATGGCGGTAATGTTGAAAAATAGGTTTGATATTCCGATAACGATAGCGACTGATTCACATTGCGTAATTCTCTCGCCTCTGGATCATTGGTCACACCTCTCGTTAATTGCAGAACTAATTCATCTCCATTCTCAGGAATATTATCAACCGTATATCCTTCGCGTTGTAGCGCTTTGAGAATTTCAATACAGCTTGCAGGTGTATCCAAACCAACACCATTGGCTAGGCGACCATCGCGAGTTGGGTAATTCGCTAAAATCAGCGCAACTTTACGATCGCGCTTCTCACTCCGCCGCAGTTCGACCCAATTTCGAGTTAAATCCGCAACGAATTCGACGCGATCGTGTACCGCCTGATAAGTTACAACTTCCGTTTGCAACTCCGGATGTCTTGCTTGCACCGCCTTAAACGAAATTGCTCGACTAATAATCCGTCCATCCACTTCCGGCAATGCCACATTAATTGCAGTATCTCGCGGCGAAAGTCCCCGCAGTTGTGCCTGCCATTGTTCCACTGTGCCACCGCTTAAAATCACTTGCAGCACCGGAATATCTAACGTTTGCCAGAGTTCAGGTGCATCCGCAGCAGCAGTCATTCCAAACGGAATCGCAGAACCCAGCGAGAAGCTTGTGGTATTCAGCAGAATATCAATACTCGATCGATCCTTCGGTTGAAAATAAGTCAGCAATTCACTTTGAACATCCGGATCACGCAGCGAAGAAACAAAAACGGGAACGGGACATAAATCACGATCGCATAACGCTGCACACAGGTCATCGATCACCGCAGTATTACTCGAAAGATAATGAGCGCGATAAAATAAAATTCCAACTTTGCGATCGCTGCAACGTTTACCCGATCGATAGCTACACTGCTCACCTGTTCGATACAATCCCACACGTGGCACAACCTGTGGATCAGCGAACTCAGCCTCAACGCCCAAATAAGTCTTCGCTAAAAACTGAAGCGCATTGCGATAGTTCTCGGCTCCACCTTCGTTGAAATAGCGCCAAACTCGCTCAACCTGAGCAAACGGAACCGTTGAATGGCTCATCAAATCTAAATCCGGTCGATCGTCCCCTGGCAGCACAATCAAAGTCGCCCCCGAATTTTCTGCCGTTTCGCGCACGACTTCCAACCCATACGACCAATACGACCGCCCCCCAATAATCCGCAGCACAATCACCTTTGCTGCTTCTAACACCTCTTCTGCATAGGTATCGATCGTCAATTGCTGCTGAAGCTGAAGCAAATTCACACCCCGCACTTCGGGAAATCCGGAGGGCAATTGAGTAATCGCGCTGGAGAGCGTTTGAATATCGGTATCTGCTGCCGTGATCACCACGATCGGGGCAGGAGCTTGCTCGATAAAGACAACGCCTTCGAGATCAGGAGTCCAACCTCCAGGAGTCGCAGCGATTCGGTGCATAAACACATCGTGAGAGGGCAAGCTCTTAATCTACCGTGAATTCGCCGAAACGCCGAATTACTGCATCGAACAATCCACAATTTTTGGCTTATTGCGATCGCCCATTATGATCGAAGCTGAGAGTGAGGAAAAACCATGACGCAATCTTCTCCGATCGTTCAAAACTACATCAATGGTGAATGGTCTACACCGACTGCCGAAACCTATCTAGAAGTGATCAATCCCGCCACGATCGAAGTCCTCAGCAAAGTTCCTCTCTCTCCCGCAAGCGAAGTCGATCGCGCTGCCACCGCCGCTCAAACTGCCTTTCCTGCCTGGAGACGCACCCCCGCGACCGAGCGAGTTCAGTACCTTTTCAAACTCAAAGCACTGCTCGAAGCACACTTTGAAGACATCGCCCAAACCATCACCCTCGAATGCGGTAAAACGATCGCAGAATCCAAAGGCGAAATGCGACGAGCGATCGAAAACGTTGAAGTCGCTTGCGGCATTCCCATTCTGATGCAGGGCTACAACTCCGAAGACATTGCCCGTGGCATTGATGAACACATGATCCGGCAACCTTTGGGAGTCACGGCAATCATTACGCCGTTTAACTTTCCAGGCATGATTCCCTTCTGGTTTATGCCGTATGCGATCGCCTGTGGCAATACCTGCATCATCAAGCCTTCTGAACGGGTTCCGCTGACGATGCAAAAGATTTTCAATCTGATCGAGCAAACAGGCTTACCCAAGGGTGTGATCAATTTAGTCAATGGTGCGAAAGAAGTCGTTGATGCCTTGCTCGATCATCCAAACATTCGAGCCATTAGCTTTGTGGGTTCCAGCCCAGTCGCGAAGTATGTTTACAGCCGCGCCGCCGCAAACGGGAAACGATCGCAGTGTCAAGGGGGTGCCAAAAATCCGGTGATTGTTCTGCCCGATGCAGACATTACTATGACTACGAAAATTATGGCGGATAGCGCTTTTGGCTGTGCGGGTCAGCGCTGTTTAGCCGCCTCGATCGCCATCACCGTCGGCAGTGCCAAAACCACTTTTACGGATGCGATCGCCCAGGCTGCTACCACTCGACAAGTCGGATTCGGGCTCGATACGGGAGTGCAAATGGGCCCTGTCATCACCGATCAAAGCAAAACCCGCATCGAAACAATCATCAATCAAGCTGAAACCGAAGGCGCAAATATTCTAGTCGATGGTCGATCGCCGCGAATTTCCGGCTACGAAAACGGCTACTTTGTGCGCCCAACCATTCTGCAAAACATCGATCCGACCGGGAAAATTGCTCAGACTGAGATTTTTGGCCCGGTGCTGAGTCTGATTCACTTAGACTCGATCGACGACGCGATCGCCCTGATTAATCGCAGTCAGTACGGCAACATGGCATCGCTATTTACCTCAAGCGGAGCCGCCGCCCGCAAATTCCGCTATGAAGCCGAAGCCGGAAACATCGGCATCAATATTGGCGTTGCCGCGCCGATGGCTTTCTTTCCGTTTAGCGGCTGGAAAGAAAGCTTCTTCGGAGATCTCCACGGTCAGGGCTGGCAGGCGATCGAATTTTTCACCCAAACGAAAGTGATTGTCGAACGCTGGCAAGATTGGACGCGGCAATTCTAATCCGTTTTATTCAGATTGAACGAAATCTCTTCTTGGAGTTCCGAAAAGTCAATAAATGCACCATTCCGCACTTCTGCATTGTTTAACCGCTCCAGCACTTCAGGATGTAGCGCCTGAACGACCCGTTCTTGAACACTCACAAAAAAGAAAAATCGAGTGCTCCCCACATAGATGCAATCTCCATCGTGAAGTGGCTGGCGCTGTTGAACCCGAACACCATTGACGTAAGACCCATTCATACTGTTGAGATCGATCAGATAAAACCGACCCTCGCGATACAGAATTACCGCATGACGACGCGATAGTTTGCGATCTTGCAGAGGTAGCGCTGCTGATCGATTCCGCCCGATCGTCCAGACTCTCTGCGACTGTCTTAGGGTGATCGATTCCTGTTTTAGTAAGTTGGTCACAAGATGAGCTTGTGTCCCGATGACAACACCTTGAATGTAGCGGGGCTTCGCATCCGGCAGTCCGGGCGGTGGCTCGATCGTCGCCTGAGCATCGCGCTCGATCGTTAATGTCTCGTTTCTGTTGCTCTGCGGGTCTTCAAAATTCTCCTCATCGAGTCCATCCCAAAACTCAGCCAAGGCATCCGGTGGATTCACAGATGCCGGAAACGCAGCGTAACGATCGTCAGGGCTGTAGAATTCTTGCTTCATGAGAACTTCTTAAATCAAAGACGCACTTCCGGTGTATCCCCCTAGACTTCCCCAACATCGCGCAGATTCTGACTATAAGAATGAAGAACTGTTATAAATCACGATTCACCTGCCCATAATGAAAATTTTGGATAAAAGAAATTCAAAGTCGCAAGTCGTGCAGAATGAAGAGTAATAGCAGTTTCCAGAAGTCCTGCGACACATCACTTCCCTCGTAAAAGCGTAGTAGAGGAATGCTAAATTAACGCACGATCGCTAAAGCACTTTGAACCGTTGGCGGTAGTCGTCTTAAAATCTTGCCTTTTTCCATATCCACCGCAACCAGCACCACCCGACCACTGACGTACAGCACCGTGTGATCGAGCGAGCGAATCTCATACCCAACCGGAAGCTTGACACCCTCGATCGGCATCAATTGCGTTCTCACGATCGCCTTCATCCCCATGCGAAGCGACTGATGATAGCGAATCGAGAGATCAATCACAGGCAAATTGCAGCCCATTTCTACCAACTGCGCGAAATCAATGCCACGCGACTTGAGAAACTCGATCCGGGCTTCTTCCAGCCAAGCAATATAGCTACCGTGCCAAACAATCCCGGCAAAATCCGTATGGTGAGCGTAGACCGTGATCGGATAATCAAACCAATTAGGCGAGATCGGCGCAGGAACGAGATCCGAAGGGGGTAGCTGGGGAGATTGAGGCACGATCGTACTTTACAAACCATAATGAACACAGAGTAGCGCCACCGCCTAGACTTGAAACAGGCGCAGACCGAGAAAAATCACTCTCGATCTCTAAACACCACTCTGTTTTAAAGTCTACGCAGAAACGAGGCGAAGCGATGATAGAAAAAATTTTATTAGCGGATTCGGGTACAGGACGTTCCGAGGATATGCTGAAAGCGCTGATGGCGATTCCGTCGATCCAGCGAGCCATGGTAACAGTGCTGCACGTCGTTCCCCCGCAAACTAGCGCAGACGCGATGACTGAAAAGTGGGAAGAAGGCGGAAAAGTGCTGGCACAGGCGGTACAGTCGCTTAAACTAGAGCCGAATCACGTTTCGGCAATGCTGCGGCAGGGCGATCCCAAAACGGAAGTGCTAAAAGCTGCCGACGAAGTGAATGCAGACTTGATCATCATGGGATCGCGAGGACTCAAGCGACTGGTTTCGATCCTAGAAAATTCTGTCAGTCAGTATGTGTTTCAGCTTTCGTCACGTCCGATGCTGCTGGTCAAAGATGACATCTACGTGCGGGCAATCAATCGGATTGCAGTGGCGATCGACAAGTCCGAAGCCTCAAAGCAATGTCTCTCTTTAGCACTCTCTCTACTGCGGGATATCAAAGGCGGACAGTTGACGCTCATCCACATCGACTCTAATCCCAAAGCCAGTGAAAAAACCGGAGCCGAAGCCGAGAAAGATTCGGTTTTTGCAGAAGCGATCGCTCAAGCGAAACAGTACGGAGTGAGCTATCGCGCAGTTACAGCAGTCGGTAAGGCAGGTCAAGCGATTTGCCGTGTCGCTGATGAAACAAAAGCAGATTTATTGATGCTCGGATCACCCGATCGCAGACCTTCGGTTGCCAAAGGACTGCCAGATCTCGATCGCCTGTTGGGAACATCGCTATCCGATTATGTGCGAGTGTATGCAAACTGTCCGGTGCTGTTAACGCGAACCGTTAGCTAATCACGATCACTCACATTTGAATTTTCAACCGGAAGCGGATTGGCAAATGCAAATCGACCTTTTCCGGTTTTTTTTGCCTCATACATGGCCTTGTCTGCCAGTTCAATCAGGGCTTCTAAGCGATCGCTGTGATTGGGAAACAAGGCAATCCCAATGCTTGCCGTAACGGATAATGTTTCTCCCGAAATCGCAAAGGCTTGCGATAAGGTATTGAGAATTTTGCGTCCAACTTGTGCGACATCCTGTACCCCTGGAATCGTGGGCAGTAGCACCACAAACTCATCTCCGCCCAATCGCGCAACCGTGTCACTCGTTCTTAAACATCCGGTCAATCGTTTCGCAACTGCTTGCAACAATAGATCGCCGATCGGATGACCTAATCGATCATTAATCTGTTTAAATCCATCTAAATCAATGAACATCAATGCCAGAATTTGATCGCTTGATCTTGCAATCCCCAAAGCTTGACTAATGCGATCGTAAAGCAATGCACGATTGGGTAATCCGGTTAATACGTCGTGATTTGCAATATAGTTTAATCGCTCTTGACTTAAGCGGAGTTGCGCGTTCGACTGAGACAATTCTTCTGCGGTTTGTCTGAGTTGAGCTTCGATCGTTTTTCGCTGTGTGATATCTCGAATCACGCCCACTAAGAAAAAATTGCCCGCTGCATCTTTATGCAGCGATCGTTTTGTAGCAATTTTATAGGTGATACCGTGCGCATTGGTGAATTCTTCTTCGTGTTCTATTTCATTCCCATGTTTGAAAACTAGATCATCTTGCTGCCAAAAGACTTCCGCTTCATGTTCGGGAAAGACTTCATAATCTGACTTTTCAATCATCTCGGAGATCGGCTTTCCGAGCAGTTTCGAGTAAGCCTCGTTCAGCACAATCCAGCGATGCTGCTGATCTTTCACAAAGACCGGATCAGGAATCGACTGAATAATCGAATGTAAAAATTCCTTCGATCGCTTCAATTCTTCTTCAGAATGCGCGATCGCAGCAATCACCGCAGCAGTTGAAGCGGACAGTACGATGCCTGCCGGGATTAATGGCACAATCCAGCCCGCCAGAAATAAGCCGTAGCAAATTGCAACCAAGCCGCTACCGATCACAAACACAGCGATCAAATTTCGCTGAGGAAGCCGCAGATGCCAACTCACGCTGATACCCACGATCGACCAGACCCAGATCCAAATCGCATCGATCGGCTCACTCCAGGATTTAAGCTGCGTTCGCCCATCCAGTGTTTCACTCAAAATCTGGCTAATAATATTCGCCTGAATCTCCACTCCTGCCACGTCTTCCGGGGGACGATTGATGCTGCCAGAATACGAGGTCGCGGAAAAATCCTTCAGGCTGGGGGCAAATGAACCAATTAACACAATGCGATCGCGCAGTTTCTCAGCCGGAACCTTACCTTCTAGAATGTCCTGCATCCAAACGGTGCGAAAGCGTCCCGCCCCACCCCGGAAGTTTGCCAAAATCTGATACCCGCCTGCATCGGCATTCGCATAAACGCCATCGCTAGACTGAAAGCGTTGAAATACTGCCTGTCCAAGCTGCAACTGTCTACGATCGAGCTTTGCGCCTTCTTCTTGAATGCCCTTTTGTTTGAGATACAGCAGCGCCAACTGCATTGCAAAGCTGCGATGCTTGCGCTTGTCGGCATCAAACCAGTACAGCAGCGACCGCCGAATTTTGCGATCGGCATCATAGATCACATTGTTAAAACCGACCTGTTTTAGCTCCTCCAGTACGGGCGGAGGTGCAACCCCTCGTCCTGATGAATCGGGCATCTGCTGAATTCCAATCAGGTTCGGCATCGCTCTAAAGGTAGTCAACAGTTCGGCGTGTCCATCATCAACTCGGACATCACGATAGATATCTAGCCCGACCGCACGGGGCTTTGCAGACTGAATGGTTTCCAGCAGTCTTGCCAGCGTGCGATCGCCCAGCGGCCATTTGTAGCGCTGCAACTCTTCTTCGCGAATGCCGACAATGACGATGCGATCGTCTACGGCTTCAAGCGGACGCAACCGAAAGAAGATGTCGAGACTGCCGAGTTCCCAGGATTGGAGCGCGCCTGTGAATCGGAGTCCAATCACGCAGCCTGCAATAACAGAGGCGGGAAGCCAAATTTTGGCGCTCCGTCGCAGCTTAGTTGAGACTTTTCTGCAAAATCCGAGTGGTCGCGTGAAAGGTTTACTCATTGCAGTTCACATTAGTCTGACAGACAGAACGCTTTGACTAACAAGCACGATACCAACAGGGAGTGAGTTCGATCGTCGGCTGAGAGTGAAGTTTTCCGATTCGGTCATATCTTCATCGTCTGGTTGTAATTTCTTTACCTCGCCTTGACCGATGCAGCTGATCCGTTAGGTTAGCTTGGGTGCAGCAAGGGTTGGTAGGTCACCCTTGTCAGGGGTAGTTAGCGCAAGGGGGCTTGTCGCTGGCTACCTTCTTTGGAGCCGTTAACTCAGGAAACACCTTATTTCTGCTTCACAAGCTCGATCGATTGAATCACCTGCACCGCTAACTGAGTATTGTTGAGTCGATCGACCTCACGAATTCCGGTCGGACTGGTGACATTGACTTCAGTGAGGTAGCCACCAATTACGTCGATACCGACGAAAAATAGACCGTCTTTCTGTAGAGTTGGAGCGAGTTGGGCACAGATTTCGCGTTCTCGATCGGTGATGTCAGTTTGAGCGCTCCGTCCGCCGACTGCCATATTGCCGCGAAATTCGTTGCCTGTGGGAATGCGGTTGACGGCTCCGATCGGTTCTCCATTCAGCAGAATAATCCGCTTGTCGCCGTCTTTAGCTTGTGGGAGGTAGGTTTGCACCATGATCGGGAGTGTCCCTTGCTGGGTGCTAATTTCGATCATGGAATTGAGATTGCGATCGCCCGATTGCAGAAAGAGAATACCCTCACCCGCTTTGCCGCCTAGAGGTTTGAGGACAGCGGTTCCTTGTTGTTCGAGAAATTGTAGAATCACGCGCTTTTCTTGCGTCACGATCGTTTCGGGAATCGCTTCGGTAAATTGCAGCGCATACATTTTTTCGTTTGCTGCCCGGATGCCGGAGGAGGAGTTAATGACTTTAGTTTTGGTCGGGTCGATGTAGTCGAGGATGTAGGTCGCGTAGAGATAGGCAGTGTTGACTGGAGGATCGGTTCGCATAAACACGGCATCCATCGTTTCGAGCGGCGCAAAGCTGGGCGGCTCGATTTCAAACCAGCGATCGACGGCGATCCAGCGATTATCACCCAAGGTGACGGGAACCAGTTTGACTCGTTCGAGCGTTGCCCAAGCTTTCCCTTCGACGACGCTGAGCCGATTTGCCTGTGTGATCCAGACTTCATGCCCTAGCTGTTGTGCTGCTTCCATAAACGCCACGCTGGTGTCGTGGGTGGGGTCGAGGCGATCGATGGGGTCGATGATGAATGCAATTTTCACGGTAGTTAAGATGTGTGGTGGAGAGTGGGGAGTGGGGAGTGGGGGAGTAGATGGCGTTACGCTTTGCAAGCGGGAAAAGTGAAGTCACAGTTCTTTCTTCCTACTCTCCACTCCCTACCCATCTTCGGATCAACTATGCTGCCAGCAGCGGATCAAGCTTGCCCGATCGCTCTAGAGCGTGAATATCGTCGCAGCCGCCGATGTGCTGGTCGTTGATGAAAATTTGGGGGACAGAGCGGCGACCGTTAGCGCGTTCTGCCATTTTTGCGCGTCCGGGTTCGTCTCCGTCTAGACAGTATTCGGTGTATTGAACGCCTTTACGATCGAGCAGAGCTTTGGCGCGGATACAGAAGGGGCAGGTGCTCCAGGTGTAGATTTCAACGTTCGGACTCATAAGTGTCTCAAGCATTAGCAACGCTTTTAATTTTAGTCATAGTGTGACGTTGTGTGACGTTTCGCGACGAATCCAACCATTCAGAGTGAAGCGACTATCGGCAAAGTGGCGCGATCGACAAGTCACAGGTAGCACTTCATGGAGAAAATGACTGGGAAAGAACACGATACTGTTGTTAATCGGTTCGATGTCTTGATAAGAATCAGCTTGAATATAGGAGCTATTTTCTAAATTTAGATCGTATATTCTTAATGCACCTCCGAAGAAACTCTTAGGTTCTCGATGGAAGTAGTAGACATAGGAGATAATTCGATTTGCAGCTTCTTCACTTCCATTATCGTTGTGAACTTTGTAATAGTTTCCATCGTTATGGGCTGTGAGTTGAATTTCGATTTGAGAAATCGAAAAAGCTTGAATGTTCCAGGCTTCTATTAAAGACGGGATAATCAGCTTAACCTTCTCAATCATCCAGTTCTCGTATTCTTTGAAGTAGTAAAGAATGCTGGATTGGCGATAGTTGATCGCACCTGTTGAGGTTGTAGTCGCAGCAAATTGATCCTCGCGAGCAAGGACGTAATTTAACAGATTAGTGCGATCCTCGAACGATAGAAAATCATGAAGCTGAATGAATTGAGCGGGTTGATAGCAAGACAATTGATAGCAAGACATAGTAGCGTTCGATCGTAATACACCCATTTCATCCTAAGTCGAGCAAACAGGAATAAGCGTTCAATAATCTTTGATGATTTTAGCGATCAACCTAAACCGGGCGATATTCCCGCGCCAAAAGATCAAATTCACGGTTCGCAGAACGTCCTGGATCATATCCCTCATTTCGGACTCGACGACGCAAATCGCCCAGATCTGGTGAGGCTTTCACCGCATCTTCTGGCGTAATCTTACCCAGTAGAATTAACTCACACAGCGCTTGATTCATCACCTGCATTCCTTCATTCGTATCCGTTTCCATCAATCGGAATGCATCAATCTCGTTGCCTTTGATCAAGTAATCTTGCATGGCAGGCGTGTTAATTAGAATCTCGTGTGCCGCTGTTCTTTGCCCGTCTGTTGTGGGTAATAGCTGCTGAGAAATGATGGCAAGTAAAGAGTCTACAATCTGAATTTTCATTGCAGCCTGCTCATCAGGATTGTAGAAATTGAGTAAGCGATTGAGCGTTGGAATTGCACCCCGCGTATGCAGCGTTCCTAATACTAAGTGTCCGGTTTGTGCCGCCTTTAATGCCGTATCGATCGTCACGCGATCGCGCATTTCTCCAATCAAAATCACGTCCGGATCTTCACGTAATACTGCTCTTAAAGCCTGATGAAATTCGTGCGTATGTAAACCAACTTCTCGTTGACTAATCAAACATTTTTCAGAGGTGTGAACATATTCGATCGGCTCTTCGATGGTCACAACATGGCGCTGCTCGGTTTCGTTCAGATGGCGAATCATGGCTGCGATCGAAGTCGATTTTCCTGATCCGGTGGGTCCTGTCACCAGAATTAAGCCTTGCTGATGACTGACGAGATATTTCAGCACCGAAGGCAATCCTAAATAATCGATCGTCGGCACTTTTAGCGAAATTAGCCGCAGCACGATCGCGCCCCCCGTCAAACTCTCAAAGCAGTTCACTCGACAGCGCAGCAATCCCGGATAGTGAATTGCGGTATCAAGTTCTTTTTCTTGCCGAAATCGATCGCGCTGTTCTGGAGTGAGAATTTCCGAGAGAAACTGAGCAAACAGTTCTGAAGAAATCGCAGGCTGAGACTGAAGTACCATCTGTCCACCCACTCGATAGCGCGGCGGTTCTCCAACCCGAAGATGAATATCAGATGCCTGTTTTGCAAAAGCGTCTCGTACCATCTGGCGAATCGTGGGTGTAGCCAACTGCTCCCGATTAGCTCGTGCCGGCATCATTGGTGGTGGTGGAACATTGGATTTGGCGATCACCGGATCGAACGATCGCGCTCGGATTGGCTCATTACTAGGATTTTGTGTCATAAACTCAGGCTGACATGAAGACCATCATCGGAAGCAATGGGCAAATCGGGGGCAAGGTGAGAAGTGCAATGTGAGAAACGTGAGAAATACTTTAATTTTTACGACTGTAGCGGAAATTCTGGATCGTATAAACACAGAGAAACTAAATTTGCAGAAAGTTTGTGAACGTAAAATCACGGAAGGTGCGATCGAGTCTGCTAGAAATTACTGAAGCACTTGCAGCAAAAGGTTCGTAAAAGGTTCGCCAATGGCTCAGTCTGTGCATCCTCAACTTAGACTTCTTTATAAATCCTTCACAGATCATGCGTAGCGTTACTCGGCTGACCGATTGGCTCGAATCTCGGTGGACAAATCCTGCTTATAGTGGCTGGCTTCTGGGAGGGATGGGGTTATTTTTCTTTCTCGCCGCGACCAACTCGATGGCGGGTTGGCTGTATGTCATGAGTGGCGTTGTATTTGCGCTGATGGCGATCGCAGCCGTTCTCTCCCGGCGAACCCTGCAAGGACTCACGCTCACCCGCCGCCCGATTCAGCCTGTAAGCGTCGGAGAACCCGTGACGATCGAGCTATTGATCCAGAACTCAACCCGCCAGCGTAAATCACTCATTCAAGCGGAGGATTTAATTCCTTCGGTGCTGGGATCGCCCGTCCAGCGGGTAGTGGAGTTGATTAACCCCAACAATTCCTACTACTGGGTGTACCAGCATCCTGCAACGCGACGCGGCATTTATCGATGGCATGAGGTTCGATTACGCACGGCTGCTCCTTTGGGGTTGTTTTGGTCGCGCAAATCTTTTCAAATCGACGCGATCGCGCTGATTTACCCCACCGTTCTTCCACTACAACGCTGTCCTTTAATTGATCAACTCGGACAGCAAAACAGTTTGCAGCTTCAAGCGCAGCGCCCGATTCCAGCCACCGAGGGCATGACGCGATCGCTCAGACCCTATCGCTGGGGCGATCCGATGCGGATGATTCACTGGCGCAGTAGTGCCCGATACGGAGAATTACGGGTGCGCGAGTTGGAAACCTTCACCAGTGGGCGGGAGATTGTGGTTGCGATCGACAGTGCAGCCAACTGGAAGGCGGAAGCGTTTGAAGAAGCCGTGACCGCAGCGGCATCGCTGTACTTTTATGGCGATCGTCAAACTCTACCGATCCGACTTTGGACAGCAGGAACCGGACTGATTCGGGGACGTTCAGCCGTGTTAGAAACTTTGGCAGAAATTCAGCCCAACGAAGACACACAATTCTCCCCGTTGCTAGATGCAACAGTGATTTGGTTAACGCAAAATCCACAAAGCTTGAACACTTTACCAAACGATAGCCGATGGGTGTTGTGGGGCGATCGAATGCCAAGTTCGGCGCGTCCGGGGATTATTGTGGGAAAGGAGCGATCGTTGCAGTCGCAATTACAGGATAAGGTTTAGGAGGGAGATGGACACCGAAGTTTCAGAAGAATTTTGGCAAGGCATCGATCAGTTTAATCAGGGTGAATTTTACGCTTGTCACGACACGCTAGAAGCGATTTGGATTGAAGCTCCGATGTTCGAGAAGAAGTTTTATCAGGGCATTCTACAAATCGCAGTGGGGCTGTATCACCTCGGAAATCACAATTGGCGAGGGGCTGTGATTCTGATGGGAGAAGGCTTAAACCGTCTGCGAGAGTACCAACCGGAATATGGTGGAATAGACGTGGAGCAATTGATCGATGAGGGTTCTGAATTGCTGAGCAAAATTCAAGCGGCTGGAGCCGATCGTGTTGCTCAAATCGTTCTCACTGCCGATCCACCGCAGGACGGTGACGATCGCATTTTCCTACGTCCGCCAATGATCCAAAAGCGTTAGATGGACTTGATCTGAAACATGTTAGGCTCGCCACTCGTCGTTAGATACAGCACACTATTTAGATACAGCACACTAGATTGACGGAATATTCAAAGATGCAGTTGATCAAATTTGATTAACTTTCTTACAGTGATATATTCGAGGTCATCCCGATCCTTTATGCAGTTCTCAGCCATGCTTCGTCTCCGATCGCTCTTCTTCCTCCCGATCCTTGCTGCCTCAGTGATTGCCAGCGGCAGCAGTTCTGCTCAAGCTCCCGCCGCTACTTCAACCCCGCTCACCCTCCGAGCCAACACCACCGAAGCCAACGCCAAAACTGGAGTCGTGGTAGCAAGGGGCAATGTGCAAATTAATTACCCCGCACGTCAAATTCAAGCGACTTCTGCCCAAGCGATTTACTACAGCAACGAGCGGCGCATCGTGCTGTCGGGCGATGTCTACGTGCTGCAACAGGGCAACAGCCTGCGCGGGGAAGTCATTACCTATTTAGTCGATGAAGGGCGATTCGTTGCGCTGCCCCAGCCGAACAAGCAAGTCGAAGCCATTTATCTGATCGAAGCTCCCGCGACACCTGCCCAGCCTACACCCGCAACTCCCGCCCCGTTCAGTCCGAGACCTCAGTTTCAATCGAAGAATCGCTAACCAGTTGTCTTTCTCTGTTGATAGTCCCAGGAGCGGGTTTTGAGAATCGTTCTAGAAAACATTCACAAATCGTTTGGCGATCGCTTGATCGTCAATCGGGTTAGTTTGTCAGTCGCTCAGGGCGAAGTGGTTGGGCTGTTGGGGCCAAATGGAGCCGGGAAAACGACGACATTCTATATCGCAACTGGGTTAGAAAAGCCTGATAGCGGTAAAGTTTGGCTAAACGATCAAGATGTGACCGATCTACCGATTAACAAACGCGCTCATTTAGGGATTGGCTATCTGGCGCAGGAACCCAGCATCTTTCGGTATTTAACCGTGCGAGACAACATTCTGCTGGTGCTGGAGCAAACCAAAGTTCCGCGCTGGCAATGGCGCGATCGCCTCAACAACCTGCTGAAAGAATTTCGGCTCGAAAAAGTTGCCTCGTCGCTAGGCATTCAGGTTTCTGGAGGAGAACGCCGCCGCACCGAACTGGCAAGAGCGCTGGCAACCGGAGTCGAAGGCCCGAAATTTCTCTTTCTCGATGAACCGTTTGCCGGGGTTGATCCGATCGCCGTTGCCGAAATTCAAGAGATCATTGCTCAACTGCGCGATCGCCAAATGGGTATTCTGATTACCGATCACAATGTTCGCGAAACTCTAGCAATTATCGATCGCGCCTACATTATGCGAGACGGTCAGATTCTCGCCTCTGGCAGCGCTGAGGAACTTTACAACAATCCCTTAGTCCGTCAGTATTACCTTGGAGATAACTTCCAGCGTTAAAGCCTTATGTCTTCCGCTTCCTTCCGACTGCGATCGCCAATTTCTGTGCTTGATCGCTATATTGCTCGTCAATTAGCAAGTCCGTTTATATTTGGCGTAGCGGCGTTTTCGTCGATTTTGGTGTCGGTTGGGGCGATTTTCGATCTCATCCGGCAGATGACCGAACTGGGACTGCCGATCGCGATCGCTGCCCGTGTTCTCCTGTTAAGAACACCAGAATTTATTGCGCTGTCGTTTCCGATGGCAACGCTGCTTTCCGCCTTAATGGTTTATAGCCGTCTGTCTACAGATAGCGAACTGATTGCGCTCCGGAGTGCGGGGATTAGCATTTATCGCTTGATCGTGCCTGTGGTAGTGCTGAGTTTTCTGGTTTCGCTGCTGACCTTTGCATTTAATGAAGCGATCGTTCCCGCCGCGAAATATCAAGCAGGAGTCACCCTAGAGCAAGCCTTAAAGCAAGACAAGCCGAGGTTTGACGAAAAGAATATTGTGTTCCAGCAGTATCGCGAGGTGAAGCAGGATGGAGCGTCGCAGCAGCAGCTTGAGCGAATTTTTTACGCCCAGCGATTCGACGGAGTGCAGATGAAAACCTTAACGGTGCTGGATTTTTCCCAAGAAGGACTCAACCAGATTATCACCGCTAATTCTGCCCAATGGAACTTCGAGCAGCAAACCTGGGACTTCTCCGACGGCACGATTTATCTCGTCGATCCGAATGGCTCATACCGAAATATTCTCAAATTCGAGCGGCAGCAGATCCAACTCCCCCGCACCCCGCTCGACCTTGCCACTCGTAAAACCGATTCCGCCGAGATGAATATCGCTGAGGTGCAGGACTATATCAAGCTGGTGGAGCAGAGCGGCAACCAAAAGAGCGTCAACCAGCTCACGATGAGAATTCAGCAAAAAATCGCGTTTCCGTTTGTCTGCTTGGTCTTTGGGTTGGCAGGGGCAACGCTGGGAACTCGTCCTCGACGCGGCGGCAAAGGCACCAGTTTTGCGATTAGCATTTTGATTATCTTTACGTATTACCTGCTTTCGTTTGTGTGTGATGCGTTCGGGCGATTGGAGATTTTCACCCCAGTTCTGGCGGCTTGGTTGCCCACGGTGGTAGGACTGAGCGCGGTGAGTTGGCTATTGGTACGGGCAGCACGATAAGCATGGATAAACCGCTCTTTCTTCGGAATCTCTGGTATTACGCGCTTCCGGGCGGAGCGCTGAAGCCGGGACAAACGATCGCAAAAACTCTTCTAAACGAACCGATTTTATTCGGACGAACGCGATCGGGTGACGTTTTCGCGCTGCGAGATATTTGTCCGCATCGCGCAGTTCCCTTAAGCTGTGGACGATTTGACGGCGCTGAAGTGGAATGTGCCTATCACGGCTGGCGATTTAATCAAACTGGAAAATGTTCAGCAATTCCAGCCTTAACTGAGGATCAAACGCTTGATTTTTCTCGATTTCGGGTGCGATCGTATCCGGTGCGAGAGCTTCAGGGGAATGTCTGGATTTTTATGGGAGCTGAGGATCAGAGCCTTCCCGAAGATGAACCGCCGCAGGTTCCAGGGTTCGACAGTACCTATCAAGCTGTGGTCGTGATGAATTTCCCCGCGTATCTCGATCATGCGGTCGTTGGATTAATGGACCCGGCTCATGTGCCATTTGTCCATCGATCGTGGTGGTGGCGTTCTGATCCAACCTTAGCGGAAGAAGTGAAAACCTTTGATCCATCGCCGTTAGGGTTCACAATGCGGCGGCACAAACTGGAGCGATCGACGCTGCTCTACGATTTAGTTGGTGGTGGTCCAGAGGTCGAGATTTCGTTTCAGCTTCCGGGTGTGCGGTTTGAGCAAGTGATTACCAAGCAGCATCGCGTTTGTAATTTAACAACGATGACCCCCTTGAATGACAATGAAACTGAGGTCACAACGCTGTTTTATTCAACCATTCCTTGGTTTAATCTACTCAAGCCGTTTTTGGTTCCAGCGACTCGGACATTTCTGAATCAGGATCGTGAAATGGTGGTGAAACAGCAAATCGGGCTAAAACACAATCCTGGATTAATGCTAATTAAAGACGCAGATACTCAGGCGCGGTGGTATTACCAATTAAAGGCGGAATTTACGCGATCGCAAGCCGAGATGAGATCGTTTGTAAATCCCGTAAAAGAGCAGATTCTCCGGTGGCGGTGTTGATAGCGTTCTACTTTTTTTCAGGCGATCGGCACACAAATTCCATCACTTTATGCGTACTGCTCCCCGCTTTCGGTTGCAGCAACATTCCCGTATCGCCATAGTCGAATTTTTGAATCAGCTTCCGATTCGTTGTGTAAGCGTTCACTTTTCTAAGACGCTGCGATTGAGCAGCACAATCCGCCGACCAGCGCATGACTGCACCATGTACAGGCTGATCAACCTTCACGTCGAGTAGCGCATTATTCGCGTCTGGAAACTGGCGATATTCCCAGTACCAGACGATCGAGCCATTTCGCTGAATCGAACTGGTATCGACAAAAAACTGGTCTTTGACCGAATTTTCTGTGATCTTTGTCCACTGAGCCGTCTGAGCAAGAGTCGATCGCATTGGGAGAATCGTCGCGCCCAACAGTAAAGTAGCGCTACTCAAAAATGCAGCAGAGCGATTTACAAACTTCAAAGCATTCATAACTTTCCTAACGGTTCGTCGGTTTCTCAGTCATCGGAGTGGTGCGGCTAGAGCCGCGATTTGCAGTCCCTAGATTGCGGAGGGCTTGCAGGGCAAATTGATCCTGTGGACGCTCATCGAGTGCCCGTTGGAAGTAGAGCCGAGCCGCTTTTTGATCCTTGCGCTGAGCAGCGGCATAGCCCGCGGTCATGTAGCGATCGTAGAATGTTTCGTTTCGGCTCGGTTTCTCAGGCTTTTCCGCAACGGTGGGCTGGTAGGCCCTCAGTGCTTTTTGCACATAAGGCGCGATTTCTCGTGCATTGAACTTATTCGCGTCGCCCGTCATCCACCAAGCTGCGACTCGTTGAACCGCAGCCGTTTCATTATTGCCGATCGCTTTTGCTTCTTCTTTCAGCACGTCGCGCACGATGCACGTCACAATCGATCGAGCAATGCCTGAATTTGCTTCAAATTCAGATGGAGACAGCGATCGTCCGGTACAGGCTTTTGACCAGCGTGGGATATTGTCGGGCTTGACTTGCCAATCACTGAATAGTCCAGTGTTGGGCTTTTCGGGTTTTGAGGCTTGGCGTAGGGCTTCAACGATCCGATCGACTTGAGCATTGCTCAACTGCGCCGATGCGGGCAGCGCAATTAAACCGAAAGCGCTGATCACGAGTAATGGTCTGATTAGCTGTTTACAAAAGTGCATAGCCGCTAAAGGTTGCATCAAAAATATGATCGTTATTTTGATCTTAAAGTGCCTGACCCTAACAAATCTTGTTTGGATCGAGCAGTGCTGATATCAAAAAACTATGAAGGAATCAGGCTTCGAGGTCAAGCCATTGTGTGACAGCCAATTCAACAAAAACAGGGGGCTGATTTACAGCCCCCCGATTTCACGACCGTTGCGACTGCGCTCTATTGCGTCACACGACCAACCACTTGTTCTTTGAGCTTGTTGAACTCCTGCCCTAATTCCTCACGGTTGGAGGCTTTCAGCAAATATCGATACACAAACCAGATGCTGTAACCCAATCCAACCAGTTCAAAGGTCGGCTGTAATAGGGGAACGTCGTTGATCGCACCTAAAAGGGCGAGGGTAAGCTTGACCGAAACGATCGAGCCAAAAATCAGTCCGACCGTCACCAAAGGTTTGCGGTACTCTGAGAAAAATCGACCGAGATATTCCGGCAGCGATGCCAAAACCGAATAAGTCTTGTCGGCGATTTCGCGCCACTGTTCGCTGCTTGAATTGCTAGAGACAGGCGCAAGCGTTCCAGCTTCGTCCATTTTGATCGTCGGAGTTTCGACGGTGGAGGCTTCCATTTCTTTCACTTCAGGTTCCATACTAAATACCTTGGAAACAATAACCTAGTTTGTCTCGCTGGAGCAAAATTCCAGCATTCGGACAGTAGCAGAATTCAACTTTAATTTTCGCTATCTTTCAAACATAGCGAAAGTTCAGAGATAAACTTGTCTCTTGCAAGATAGATAATCCTCAAAAATCTGAACTCTGTAAACCCTACTTTCGAGCAGATTTACCCTCCAGTTAGGAGATGTAAAGGTTAATAGTGTATTTGTTCTATAACTTACCATTAGTCAAACGCGATTGCATCACTAAGATTTTATAAGCTGCAAAATTCCTGAATCGCTTGCCAAATCTGCGCTTCTTGATTCACTAGGCTGTGATTGCTATCCAATTCGATCAAATTTACCCACGATCGATCTTTTACATACAAGCGGCTTTGAGCGATCGGAATCACTTCGTCGTGGACTCCATGTAAGACCAAGGTTGGAATGGGTTTCTTGATCTGGGCTTCGTCGTAGTTTTTGAGGTCTGAAACAATATCGTAATTCAAAGACGCTGATCCACCTAGGCCATAGTGATAGATCAAAATTGGCACCCCGGATCGCCATCGCTCTAGGTCAGATGGGTCGAATGCGGGAAGCCAATGATTTAAATAATTAAATGCAGGTGCAAGCAAAACGACGCGATCGATTTGATCACACTGCTCGGCAATCCAAGCGGCAGTTAATCCCCCAAAGCTAGAACCAATTAACGTTACAGGTTCGTCGTGCAACAGGCTTTTAACCTGCTGAATTTGGCGAGTCAGGGTGAGATGTGGAAAATCGTTTTGATTTAGATCAGGAACTTCTAGGGAGAGATGAATCGATCGGAAACGATCGCAAAGTTGACGAGCTTTGGTCGATCTTGGACTTGAAGCAAATCCATGCAGATAAAAATATTTCATCTCTCCGCAGAAGCTAGTAACTGATTTGTAATGTGACCGATCCTTCGACTCGTTGTTCTCCCCCAACGACCGGACTCGGAGCGGCTTGAACCTTTGTATTTCGTAACTCCATCACCGCAGCATCCCGGAAAATAGGCGGCGGTGCAGAGGCTCCATTCACCTGAACATTCACAATGTCTTTACGGGTTAGATTCAAGGCACTGAATACTGCATCTGCTTGAGCTTGTGCCTCTTGAGTGGCTTTACGGAGCGCTTGTTTTTGGGCGGCGGTGATCGCTTCATCTGACGCGACAAAGCTGACCCCATCGATCCGACTTGCGCCTCTCTTCACCGCTTCATCGATGATCTCGCCTGATCGCTCGGTCGGAACTCGAAACGAAACATTATTCGATCCCGTGTAGCCGACTAGGGTTTGACGGTTGTTGGTGTAATCATATCGAGGACTCAAATTGATTCCCGTGGTTTCGAGCTTATCGACTTGGCGCGATCGCAAGAAGGTGACGACTGCATTCGATTTGCGAGCCACTTCTTGCTGCACTTCATTAGCGGTTTTGCCTTGGACTTCGACGCCCAATCGCACTTGCGCCAGTGTCGTTTGGATATCTTCGAACCCGCGACCTGTGACAGTTAAGGTTCGCACTAATTTCTCCTGAGCCTGAACCGGACTGATCATCGATAAGCTAACAATACCGATTGCCATTGGGATGGCACTCAACCGTTGCCAAGGTGACTTCTGAATGGATTTCTGAACTGGACTCATCATCACAATTGCCGTACTTAAGAATGTACCTACTTTGCCATCGCATTGGATGAATCGTGCGATCGGTTACACTTTTCGCAACTTAAGACGGGTTGTGCTTGCGCTCATGAAGTTTCAGACGAATCTCTGCGTGAACTTCTCGCGTGATCGGATAGAAATACACCAACACCATGCCAATGAGCAGCGCGATCGTGGGAACAGGGCCGATCGACAGTCGAATCGCTAACAACACCTCATCTGGCTGAACAGGCAGTTGAACTGCTTCAGTTGGCTTGACGTATCCTGCCCACCCTAAACTTTGCAGCACGATCGCCACCGCAATCCCCAAAGAAACCTTTTGCAGAAATGTCACAAAGCTATAGAAAATTCCTTCGCGGCGCTGTCCAGTTTGCAGCTCATCGAGTTCGATCACATCCGGCAACATTGACCAGGGAATTAAATACGCGACCGATACCCCAAATCCTGACATCACTGCCAACACGTACATCAAGGTCAACTGTCCCGGCTGTAAAAAGAACAATCCGCCTTGTGCAATAATCCACAGCACCATGCCCGCAGCATAAACGCCCCGTTTGCCAATTCGCTGACTCGCCGCATTCCACAGCGGAAGGACGAGCATTGCAGTCAGTTGCACGGCTAATACCACGCTTGGAACTGCCCACGGGCTATTTAGTCTCATCCAGCTTCCGACAAAGTAAGGAATAATCGCTGCTGTAAGCTGAAAACTCAGCCAAGAACACAGATAAATCCCAACGACAAATAGAAATGGACGGTTGCTGAAGGCAATTTTGATTTGTTGCGCGATCGGTATCGAGACAGGTTGCTCTGATTCAGGACGCTGTAGCCCGATCGCTTTCATCCGATCGAACGTCCCCCAAACACACCAAAACAACGGCAACGATCCCAAAACGGCACAGACGGCACCAATCACCAGATAGCGCTGCCGCACTTCGGGAAACATTGATCCAATGATGCCGACCAGCACGACTGAGAGAATACTGCCGCCGATCGAGAACGCAAATCGGTAACTGTTTAAACTGGTGCGCTCATCGTAATCCTGCGTCATCTCCGGCGTGAGTGCTGTGTAAGGCAAATTCACCACCGTATAGAGCCACCCAAACGCGATCGAAATAAAGGTGTAATACCAAAACAACCCCCACTGCTGCCCGTCTGGATTGTTGCTAAACTTGGGCACAATCCATTGCAGGAAAAAGAAAAAACCGAACGGAATTGCACCCGCCAAAATCCAGGGGTAGCGGCGACCAAGGCGCGATCGAGTCTTATCGCTCATCACCCCAACCATTGGATCGTTGACTGCATCCCAGACCTTCCCGACCAATTGTGTCTGTCCAGCCAGTCCGGGATTTAACCCCGCCACGTCCGTCAGAAACGGCGAGAGATAGAAGATCAAAATATTTGCCGTGATTGCAGGGCCTAAATCTCCGGCTCCATAAGCAATTTTTGTTTTGAGGTCGAGTTTTTCAGAAATCGGCTCGTTAGCAGAATTATTCATAACAAAGTCGCAGAATCCGGGGTAACAGTTGTATTATTTTCATCGTCTTCACCTGTGTAATCCGCAGGTTGCAGAAAAACTTATCTATTTTTGACTTCACTATGCCCGATTCCACTCAGTCCGATCTTCATGTCAGTTGGCCAGATTATCATCTGTTAATCGAAAAGCTTGCAGCTCAAATTTACCGATCGGACTGGCAGTTTAATCAAATCGTCTGCTTGGCAAAGGGGGGATTGCGCGTCGGCGATGTGCTTGCCCGCATCTTCGATATGCCGCTGGCGATTTTATCGACTTCCTCATATCGCAGCGGCAGTCAGTCGAGGAGTACACTCGTCTTCTCAAAAGATCTGACGATGACGACGCTGAATTTGGGCAGTCATGTTTTGTTGGTCGATGATCTAGTGGATTCGGGCGTGACGTTGCAAAAGGCGATTCCTTGGCTCGATCGGCACTACGGCTTCTATATCGAGGAGGTTCGTACTGCCGTTCTCTGGTACAAAGCCTGTTCTGTGATCAAGCCCGATTATTATGTGGATTATTTGGAGCATAATCCCTGGATTCATCAACCGTTTGAGAAATATGAAAAGATGGAACCGTCGGAACTCTTGAAGCTTCCTGAGTAAAACCTGTGCCCTAGTAAATAGAGCTGAGTTTCTCCTGTCCAGATGTCATCTGCAATATAAGGCTAGGAGCGGCTAATCATGTATGGAGCAGACCCAAAAGATAAGCATCCAATGAAGGGATTTCCGCAAATCTGCTTCATTCAAAATACGGTGTCAAATCCCAATATCATTATTGGTGATTATACTTACTACGATGATCCAGAGGATTCAGAAAATTTTGAGCGCAACGTTCTATATCATTTCCCATTCATTGGCGATCGCTTAATCATTGGAAAATTCTGTGCTTTGGCAACAGGAATTAAGTTCATCATGAATGGTGCAAATCACAAATTGAGCGGGTTCTCGACTTATCCGTTTGACATCTTTAACAACGGTTGGGAAAAAGTAACTCCTCAACCTGAAGAACTCCCCTACAAAGGCGATACCGTCATCGGTAATGATGTGTGGATTGGTTATGAAGCGGTGATTATGCCAGGAGTGAAGGTGGGAGACGGAGCCATTATTGCTGCAAAATCTGTCGTGGTCGGTAATGTGTCACCCTACACGATCGTGGGGGGCAATCCAGCCAAGCCTATTCGTCAGCGCTTTGACGATGACGTAATCCAATCGTTGCTTGAAGTTGCTTGGTGGAATTGGGACATTGAGAAAATTACGCGCAACCTGGAAACGATCGTAGCAGCAGATATTGAAGCCCTAATCAATTGCAAGTAAGTAGCCTAATCGCTCAAACAAAAAAACGGGTTAACTGTAAGAAGTTAACCCGCCAGCTTGGGAACGCGCAGAGAAACTATTTTTGAACAACCAATTTCACGTTTGCATTGTTCAAACCAGGGCGCTTGACTTCAGCCAAGGTCTTGTTCACAGCGTACTTCTGGTTGATCGAGTTGATCAGCTCAGTTTGGTTGTGCTTCTTCGCAACACCCCAGAGGTCAGCGATCAGGTCAAACGAACCATCAGCGTTACGCGACCAGCCCAAATCATATTCGCCGTCGAGAACTGCAACAATGTCAGAACGAACGCGCTGACCGTTGTAGCCACGAACATCAGCTTCGGTCTTAACCGAGATGCCCAGATCGCGAAGCGAGGACTTGAGGATTTCAGCGTCGGTGATTTTGGTGCGAAGAGTGCTAAAGTGAGACATTTTAGGTTTCCTCCGTGGAAAGTTGATAACAACGACAACGTTTAGGTTTTAGATGTTTTGTAACTCCAAGTACTTGCGTACTCAAGTTGCAAAACAGGTGTTCATACTGCTGGACGGTTGCCCAGCCCTTTGTCCTGTGGGAAGCAGGACAAAAGCCTTTTAGAACTCAAGTCGCTGATATTCAGCAACTGAGGCTGCCGCAGGTCGCGCACGCTGCCTAGCCCAATCCCGAAGGGCTGTAACCTGCTCAGTCATTGTCTTGGACAGCGGCAGAGTCGCTCTCGATGCCGCGATGATGTCCAACTGGGTAAACTCTCGATCTTGAGCGAATGCCTCGTACATGGCTGCCACTAAGGCTTGCTCAATTTCCGCTCCCGAAAAGCCGTCGCAGACGTTTGCGAGTTGGTCGAGATCAAAGCGTTCGATCTCTCGGCGGCGTTTCGCGAGGTGAATTCGGAAAATCTCTTTACGCTCTTCAGCGGTCGGGAGGTCAACGAAGAAGATTTCGTCAAATCGACCTTTTCTAAGGAATTCTCCCGGAAGGCGCTCGACTCGGTTCGCAGTCGCCATCACAAACACTGGAGAGGTTTTCTCTTGCATCCAGGTGAGGAAGGAACCAAAGATCCGACTGGAAGTCCCGCCATCAGAATCGGCTGAGCCAGTGGTTCCAGCAAATGCCTTATCCATTTCATCGATGAAAAGGATCGCGGGTGAAATCGATTCCGCAGTTTTGAGCGCGTTGCGGAGGTTCGCCTCCGATCGACCCACCATTGAGCCGTCGTAAACTCGACCCATATCTAATCGCAGGAGAGGCAAGCCCCACAGCCGTGAAGTCGTCTTGGCAATCAGTGACTTTCCGCAACCGGGAACACCCAGAATTAGCATTCCTTTAGGTTGGGGCAGTCCATACTCTCTTGCTCTTTCGGTAAAGGCATCGGATCGCTGTCTTAACCAGTGCTTCAGTTCATCGAGTCCACCCACCGAATCGATCGTTTCATCTTCTTCGATGTACTCTAAAATGCCATTGCGTCGAATCAGTTGCTTTTTCTCAGAAAGAACAATGTCAACTTCTTCTTCGGTTAAGCGTCCGGCAGTTACCTGAGCTTTACGATAAACTTTTTCTGCCTCGTCGCGGGTCAGACCTAACGCCGCTTTTAGAAGCTTTTCGCGGGTCTCGGTCGTAATCCGGCGAGTCCGAACTTGATCAAGCTGAGCGGTGAGAACTTGATTCAACTCAGCCATGTTGGGGAGTGGGAAGTCCATCACAACGACTTCTTTCTCCAGCTCGATCGGGATGTTTTGCATCGGAGACATCAGCACGATCGCTTTTTGCGTTCCTTTGAAGCTGGCGATCGCGTCACGCAACCACCGAGTCACCGCAGGGGAATCAATAAACGGGTGCAAATCCTTGAAAACAAAGATGCCGGGTTCGCGCTGTCGCATCACCCACTCGATCGCAGCTTCTGGAGAAACTGTGTTGTGCTGGGTCACGCTGCGAGGCTGACCATACTCCACAATTCCGTGAGTCACTGTCCACAAATACAACCGCTTGGAAGGTTTCGTCTGAGCAAGAATCGAGATCGCTTGCTCTGCCCGCTCTTCTTCCGAAGTTACAAGATAAATTAAAGGATATTGAGCCTGTAACAGGATATTTAGCTCTTCTTGCATAACCGCGACCCACTAACAACGGTGCAGATGTGTGAAGCGAACCGATCAGACTGCGAACTCTGCGATGGAAACTAGCAGGGAACGACAACCTTCTCTTCGCTGGAAGACCCGATCGAAACGGTCGATAGCTCATCCTGAGTAACAGCGTTCGAGGAGTGCCCTAAAGCAGTCAACTCGCCGTTTCGCAGGACTACCGGAGTGGTACAACTGGGACAGTCGTAAATCCGATGGGTTTGACCATGAGCTTCTTCTTGCTGCTCGACAACCTCCGGGTATGTGAGGTAAAAGTCGAGCGCCCTCTCTGCGAGGACTGACATCGCCTCTGAACTCATCGCCGCTTGGATTTTTAGCTTGCGGTGCAATTCGGGCGGGAGATACAACGTAACTTTCTGCTTGTCTTGCATAGAACTTTCAGTCGTTTTACCCGGGTATGCAATTACGATATCTGGCATATCTGGGGCTGTCAAGACGGTATGCCAGCATGACGGCAATATTGTTACATTCATTTACATTATGAAGCAGGGTTTGAGTTGGATTTTGGTGGGAGTGATTGGGCTGACAAGCTGCAATGGCTTGCCGTGGGAGCGATCAAGTTCTCAGCAGGACAGTCTTCCTGACCGCTGGCAGACCTACCGGAATCCTCGATTTGGTTTTGAGTTTTTGTATCCGGAGGGCTGGATTGATTCGATTCCACCGGAAAATCAAGACGGCATTGTGTTTAGCGATCCGAAGAATGCGGGGTTTGAAATTCGCAGTTGGGCGCAGTTAAAGCGATCGACTCAAAAATCGCAGCCGACGAACTTTACAACGGCGCAGGGGATACCCGGACGATTAGAGGTGAAGGTCGAGGCGCAGACTAGCACGATGATGTTAACGATCGACCATAAAGACGTGAGATATCACTGGCGCGGCATTGCTCCGAGTGGGCAGTTCAGCAACTACTACCGATTTTTCTCGTTTATTGCTACTCGGTATCGAGTTCCGAATTAGAGGGATTGTTGAGAGCGATGGGGTTAAATCAACCTTCTGTATAAAGCGAAGAATATATGGAAAGTTTCTGTATATGCAGCCGTAAGAGCGTACTATAAAAAATCTTTCTCCATATTGCTCTGCACCAGCGTGATAACCCGAAGTAATTCATTCTAGTCAGCCAATTTGGGACGCTATGCGGAAAAATTCAGTGCAGTTAGACCGCTAATCTTTCTGTGGGGCGTAGCGAGAGATGATCGGTGAGTTTGCGATGACCAAGCTATTACGAGTTCTCTCCGAGGGCATCGTTAGGGCATTATTTGGTGAGGTGCAATCAGCTTTGCTGCTGTCCGCTGCACACGTGAAGGTTAAGTTGTAAAATTAATAAGATTTCCTGATACCTAGATTTAGCTTGGTATATAACTCAATTAGAGTAGTTGAACACTGAATCAATTTGCGCCAAAACTTAAGAAACAGAAGCAAACTTGTCGATTAACAATTCGTTTAACTCCCATGAGAGGCTACTTAGGAAAACTACTGGAGTGGTTCAAAACCCTCCTTCGGAGATTGAAACGATCCCGCGATCAGAAGCCAAAGTATACGCTTCTGACCCGAAAGTCGTCTGAAGCTGAGTTGGAAAAATCTGTAGGTGAGTCTTCCTCCTTTTCAGCAAAGGTAGAATCACCTGATGAACAAGCTAACCCACAGCCACCTCCTTCCATAGAAATAGATACGTCTCAGAAGCCGGCAAATTACCCACCAATGCCACAACGGGATCTTCTGATTGATAGACCATTTGAGGTTAAGCCGTCTCAGAAGCCGGCAAATTACCCACCAATGCCACAACGGGATCTTCTGATTGATAGACCATCTGGGGTTAAACCTGAACAGGATAGAGCTAGCTCGCCTGCGGCTTCAATACAAGAAGAAAACACCTCTGTTCGTGTTACTCCACAGTCATCAACATTTAGAAATAAAACTCAATATACTGATAAATTCAGCCGAAAGCGTCCATATATCAAATGTCATGTTGACAAGCTTGAGAGAATTGTGAATTCGGAATGGAATAATCCGGATGTTTTGAGGGAAGTACATCATGAGTTACAGTTCCGAACTCGAAAAAAAGCTCGAACTTTGCTCGCCCGTATTTCAGCAAGATTAACAGAGTTAAAGGACACAAAAACATTTGTTTGGCCAACTACCACTGCAACAGTAAAGGTTGGATCAAAAAATTTATCTGAAGATGTTTTCAAATATGAGGAAGGACTTCTGAAACTCTATGGGTATAAAGTTGGTGTAAATGGGCTACCAGAAAATCAACGTAGGCAGATTCTTGATGATATCTTCTTGCATTCTTTGCCATCCATAGATAACGTCGCCTACTTAAGTGAGTGGGGTCAACTAGGTACGGCTAAGAGACTGAAAAAGCTAGCTGACTCTATTGCAGCATTTACACGCAATGCGAGACGCCGTAACGCAGGTGCTTTTGATAAGGCAATTCGGGATTGGGAAGCTGACTTAGCTTATTTGAAGCGCACTTACTATGATGAGCGATTTAGTTTTCAATGGCCTCGGACAAACACTGCGAGTCGTGAGTAGCATGGTTTAACAATGTCCATGTACCCGACCGGAGGTTTTCTGTTAGAGTCTAAGGCTGTTAGCGGCAAGTGATGGGCAACGTTAGTTCGGATTACGATCGCTCCCAATATTCTTCGCCAAAGCGCGATCGCGCTACTTTCAGGCTGATACCCAAGACGAGCGATCGTAACTATATGCCAATGACTTTGAGCGTAATGCGATCGCGCCCCTGTCGCTTTGACTCGTACAAACCTTCATCAGCGGCTTGAATTAAATCGTTTACCTGCAAACTAGGATTGGGAAGACAGATCGCAACGCCCAAGCTAGCAGTTACATAAGCCGCAACGGAAGAACCGGGATGGGGAATTCGCTTTTGATGGAGTCGCTGACGAATCAGTTGGGCAATACGAACCGCTCCTTCCGCATCTGTATCCGGTAAGATGACAACAAATTCTTCACCGCCATAGCGTGCAACCACATCCCCAGCGCGATTCACGACCGTCAGGAGTAGGTTGGCAAATTGAATCAGGCAGGCATCCCCAGCTAAGTGCCCGTAAGCATCGTTGTAGCGCTTGAATTCATCGATATCCAGCAAAATTAGGGAAAGGGGTTTCTGGATACGGCTACAGCGTCGCCATTCTGCTTCAGCCGATTCCTGAAAATGAAGTCGATTCGGAATCGCAGTAAGACTATCTCTGCGAGCTTGCAGTTGAAGTTGTAATTCCATTTTTTTGCGATCGCTAATATCCATCACAATGACCCCCACCTTGGAAGGTGCATGATGAGTCGATGTAATGGGGAAATAGGAGGTTAACCAGGTACGCTTCACTTCTGGCTGTACAGGACTTTTACCACTTTCCTCCTGATTTAAAACGGGTTGCCCAGTCATGAGCACCTTTTGATAAACGGGTTCCAGGTTGGGAGCCAAATTCGGAAGCACCTGCCAGATGGTTTGACCTAGATGTCGCTCGATCGACAAACCATTCATCTTTGACAGGAGTTGGTTAATCCGCACGTATCGCAACTGGTGATCCACAATCCCTAAACCGACTGGAGCTGCTGCAAAAAAACCATCGAGAGTTGCCTTGCTCTCCTGCAACTCAGCCGTCCGCTCTTCGATTTGCTGCTCTAAAGAGTCCAGCGTTCGTTCTAGAGCCAGCTCCGCTGCTCTACGCTCCTGGATCACCGCCCCCAATACTAATGTCGTAATAGAACACACGGCAATAAACGACTGCAACAACAACAGGGAACCTGTTGTAGAGTTGGTTATGAATGATCCCAATCCCTGAGAGGTCATCACGATCGCGATCACCGAGATGATGCAAACCAGTACACTGGTGAAAAATCCACCGCACCGAAAAACTGACCAAATTAAGATAGGCAAGAACGTATATTCAATGGGATAGTTCTGAATAAACACGACCCAACCGATCACCAGGCTCAGTCCTAAAGCGAGAACCATCCCGCAGAACTGAGCGCGTGAACAAAATCTCCCGTTTGATCGCCACAGGAGTAGAGGAGGGGTGAACAGCAGATGAGCCAGCATACTCGCCAGCCACCAGGTCAACCAAGCGACACCATAGTCTATCCACGGCGTAAGCTGTACTGAGCACGTAGAAGTAATCCCGATCGTGGCGGATAACATCGGCGAAACTACTGCTGCTACGATAAAACCGTTCACAGACTGGACTTGATTAAATGCAGGCGACGTACCGGTTAACCGTTTAATGAGGGCAACGCCAGCAGCTGGCTGAAGGCAATTAGCAACAACGCATACAAGATTTAGGAAAACGAAAACAGGAATTGAAAGGGGCGGCTCTACTTTGAGAAAATCCGGTACTACCCCAATCAGTGACCCTAGAGCAATCCCTGGAAATGCCAACCATCCACACCAGGTAAAAAATGCCAGAGTTAATCCGGAGGGCAACCAGATAGCGGTCACTTTACCTGGTAAGGGGGCAAAAACTAGACAAAGGGTAGCGGAAACGCTGTAAGCGATCGCAATGCTCAAAGTAACAATGACCCATTTCACTATCTGGTTCAACCTAGTAGAGGACATAGCTGACAATCAATTCCCAAGTAGAATGAATCACTCGCACAACTTATCACACGTTCAAATGCCAAAATTTGGGTGATAATTCGGGATGAGCAAGAGGAGCGCGATCGACCCACACCGTATCTTCCACTCTATGCGGAATGAGGAGACACCGATAGAGACCTCGAAGTGCTTCAGATTTTCGGAACAGAAGGAAAAGCTTTTAGACGCTTACTCTGTGGTTCGGTATTGGTAGCTTGACCGCGTTTATTTCTGAATGCGCTATCGTTTCAGGATGCGTGAGAGACTAAATCAAGTGAACAAGAGTTTAGGCAATGATGCGATCGGTGCAAAACAGTCAAATCAGTCCGCGTGAACGATCGTGGTTTTATTGGTTTACAGTGCCAATTTATCCCTATAGCCAGCGTCGGACGATCAGGCGCGAAGTCGTCGAAAATGCTGTTTGGATATTTGAACAGCTTCAGGGAATTTTCTACGTTGTTACACCGATTCGGATGACGGTTGTAAAGCTTGATGCAGGTGGGCTTTTAGTATATGCGCCTGTTGCCCCAACTGTTGAATGCTTGCGATTGCTGGATGATGTTGTTTCCGTTCACGGTGATGTTAAATATATTATTCTCCCAACTGCTTCGGGTTTAGAGCATAAAGTATTTATTCCACCATTCGCTCGGAAGTTCCCTAATGCTCAAATTTATGTTGCACCCGACCAATGGAGCTATCCAGTTAATCTACCGTTGTCTTGGTTGGGATTTCCTCGCGATCGGACGCATTTACTCGATGGTCGATCGGTTCCCTTTGGCGATCAGTTTGAGTATGCGAAATTAGGCCCAATTCGATTGGGATTAGGCCCGTTTGAAGAGATTGCCTTGTTCGATCGACGCTCTAAAACACTGATGGTGACGGATTCTGTTGTATCGGTTCCAGAAGTTGCGCCAGAAATCCTGCAAATTGATCCTTACCCGTTGTTGTTTCATTCGCGTGAGACGGGAGCGGAGGGCATTGAAGATACCGAAGCCAATCGCCGTAAAGGCTGGCAGCGCGTTGCATTATTTACGTTTTACTTTCAACCCAGTGGTTTAGAGGTTGCCGATTTAGTTCCGTCGGTACGTGAAGTCGCCAAAGCGCCCGATCGCTCGAAAAAAGCCTTTTTCGGTTGGTATCCGTTCCACTGGAAAGCAGGGTGGCAGCGATCGTTTGAAGCATTGCGAAAACATCGATTGATCGTTGCGCCAATTTTGCAGAGATTGATCCTGAATCGGGAACCGCAGATCGTGATTGATTGGGCGGAAAAGGTTGCTAGTTGGGACTTTGAGCGCGTGATTCCCTGTCATTTGGAGGCACCGATCGCAGCCGATGCTAAAGAGTTTCGGGCGGCGTTTAACTTTCTAGAGAAGAACGGCGATCGAACTTTACCTGATCAAGATTTTGAACTGTTGAAACAACTTGAACAGGGCTTGATTAAAACGAAAGTGACACCCCCACCAAAAGACAAGATCTAGAGAAACAGGATAAGGAATTTTCCCTATCCTGTAGGCGCTAAACGATACAGGGCTGGATCTAACTTACGTATATTTAACGCACCGCCTCTAACATTCGCGAAAAATAGAATTTCGTACTGGTCATTGCTGTGCGCTTAACCTTAAAGCCACAGCTTTCCAGCACTTTCACAATATCGGCTTCACGATGCTGATAAGCGCGAGTGGTTTTACTAGGGCCCGGAAAAAACTCTCCGATCCGCTTCAGAATCGTTAGCAAAAAGGTTTTTGGTGCAAAACTCAAAACCAAACGATCGTCCGCCAAACTTGCCAAATGCTTGATCATCTCTGTCGCTTGTTCCGTCGGATAGTGAATCAACACATCCAAACAAACAACCGTGTGATACTTGCCGCTCAGTGTTTCTAAGTCTTGTACAGCGAAAGCCGGATTGTCTTGAAGCCCAAGTTCGCTCGCTCGCTCCTTTGCTTCACCCACCATCTTTTCGGAAATGTCGCTAGAAAACAGCTTCGCGCCTTCTTGCGCTAGCGGAATGCTCAAACTTCCGACCCCGCAACCCGCATCACAAATGGTTAAACTTGCTAAATTTCCATCACTTCTGAGCCAGCCAAGCAGCGTATCAACCGTCTGTTGATGTCCAGTGCGGATATCAAGCTGGACTTTATTTACCTCACCATCGCCATAAATTCTGCGCCAGCGATCGAAGCCCGTTGCGTTGAAATACTCACGCACTTCGGTTTTATCATCGACTCCGTTCATAAATCTGTGTTTCTTTTTGTTGATTCCCTTTTACCTATCGTATTACTCGATCGTCCCCGGCCTACGAAAAAGTTAAACGAGCCAGTCCGCAGCAATTTTTCTCAATTAGCAATCAAGAGAATTTTTGAATTGCTAATAATTTCTGTAGAAACATGAGGTTCTGATGAAATTTTGATGTAGGGGCACCTATGGCACAAATCACTCAGGTATTCTACGGAGAGGCAAAACCCCAAATACCTCAACAGTGGCTCGTGATTCTACGGGTTTGTTCGAGGCTGTGAGGGAACTTTTGCTTTGACAAGTCAATCTGAGTATCTTGGGGGCACCTGAACCGTGCCCCGTTTTTTATGCAAGCTTTTTATCAAACGTGAGTCGCTGCGGTGCGATCGTTCCATTTTTTCGCCATCTCAAAAAATTAGCAGGTTGCTTCAGGAAAGAATGAGGTAGATTGATCGCAGCGCGTGGAGCGGTTGTTGCAAGCGCGATCGCGGTTCCAAGATCACAGATATTCCAGTTCACTAAATTTTGCACCCCAGACAAGAGTGATCGCGTCGTTCCCGCAAGTGTGCCATCAAGTAATCTTGCTGTTCCGTGAATCACCTCAATCTCACGCGAATCCCAAGGGTAGCGCCCATCGGGTAATCCAAGCGGCGAAAGCGCATCGCTGACCAAAAAAATTCCACGATCGTACTGACTAGAGCGCAGCAAAATCTCGATCATGCTCGGTGAAACATGCTGTCCATCTGCAATCAAACCGCAGTACACACTCGGATTAATGATCGCGGCTCCGAGCAGTCCGGGTTCCCGGTGGTGCAAACTCGGCATCGCGTTAAAAGCATGTGTCACCATCGAAGCGCCCTGATCAAAGGCTTGCTGCGCTTGCTCCGCAGTGGCTTGCGAATGTCCCAAACTCACCGTAATTCCCAAAGATTTGAGATATGCGATCGCTTCACCAGTTGGATCAAGTTCGGGAGCCAGCGTGATCACTTTAACAATTTCCGCATAATCACCTAACACCCGCTTTACAGTTTCCACATCAAGCGGCAGAAGAAATTCTTCGGGATGTGCGCCGCGCTTCTGTCGATTGAGAAAAGGCCCTTCGAGATGGACACCCAGGATTTGAGGTAGGTTAGAGTCGGAAAGAACCGAGAGCGATCGTTGGATATTGTCGATTGAAGTCGTAACGATCGTCGGCAAAAATCCATCCACACCTTGATTCCAGAGAAACTGACAAATTTTCTCTAACTGGTCGCAGTTTTCCGAATTGAGATCTGGAAATGCTAGTCCCAATGCACCATTAATCTGTAAATCAATACCGCCCAGAGAAATCCAATCCCCGACAACATCAACGATCGGAGCCGTTATTTCAATCCGAGGCGCAATCTCTAAAACCACCTCATCGATCAAAATTTGCTGCAATCCTTGGAAACCGGGTACTTGAGCATTGATAATCAAAAAGCGCATTTGTCACACTTGATTGCATTCGTTTTGGATCTTCGCATATGACTCAGCCGTTGATTGGAATTATTATGGGCAGCGACTCGGATCTGCCGACGATGCAAGCTGCGATCGCGGTTTGCGAAGAATTCGGTGTCCCTTGCGAGGTCGAAATTGTCTCAGCCCATCGCACCCCAGAACGGATGATGGAGTACGCAAAACAGGCACACACAAAAGGTTTGAAAGTTATTATTGCCGGGGCAGGAGGCGCAGCGCATTTGCCAGGAATGGTGGCATCGATGACAGCTTTACCTGTGATCGGCGTTCCGGTACAAACAAAAACGCTGCAAGGTGTGGATTCGCTGTACTCGATCGTGCAGATGCCGGCTGGAATTCCGGTGGCGACGGTTGCGATCGGCAATGCCAAAAATGCAGGACTCCTCGCGGTGCAAATTCTCGCAAGCCACGATGCCGAGTTATTTGCCAAAGTGCAAGGTTACCGTCAAAGCCTTGCAGAAATGGTACGCGGAAAACAAGCGAAACTTGATGAATTGGGCTACAAACAATATCTAACAGAATCTTAAACGACCCACACATTCAACCTTCAATCTCATCCCAAACGAACAAGTACAGCTTGATCTCGCTTATCAGATCCGGCGCTTTCTCAAGGGCTACAACCTAGCCCCTGAATCACTCGACCGGGGCAAATCGCGCTAGAATAGTACCAATGTATCGATGCGAAACGCCATGCCGTTACGATTTCGGCAGCAACGCCATGATCTGATCCACAAAGGCTTGATGATCAACGACAGGCTTCGAGATATATCCATCTGCACCGCTTTGCTTCAGAAAGTTCTCTCGATCGCCCTCCATCGCGTGTGCTGTCACCAAAATAATCGGCAAGGTTACAGTTTTGGCATCGGCTTTCAGCAGTTGAGTCAACTGAATTCCATTCATCGCCTTACCTTGGTACATACTGCGAGAGAGAGACACATCCATCAAGATAATGTCTGCCTCTCCGGACTGTGCAATCTGAATCACTTCGTCTACATTCTCAGTATGCTTGACTGCCAGACCTCCGCGTTTTGTCAGAATTTTGGAGAAGACCCTCGCGTTAATCAGATCATCCTCCACAATCAGAACGGTTTGCATTATAAATTCCTCTTACGAAATGCACTGGATACGGCAAAATAGAACGATTGTAAGGTAGCTCAACTGTATTAGTATTTTCAGGCAAGAGCGATCGACCCTTCGGAACCCCCAAAACTCCGACTATTGTAAAAGTTCAGCAGGATAAATAGGCTCATGGCGCGGACGCAACCTCAATCACAACAGTTAAACATTCTCCCAACCGGACAGGTGATCCCAACTGCTCTACATACGGAGATGCAGCAGTCCTATCTAGAATATGCCATGAGCGTGATCGTAGGACGTGCGCTGCCGGATGTCCGCGATGGTTTAAAGCCTGTTCATCGTCGTATTTTATACGCGATGCACGAATTAGGCTTAACTCCCGATCGACCTTACCGTAAATGCGCCCGTGTCGTCGGGGATGTCTTAGGTAAATATCACCCGCACGGCGATCAGGCGGTTTACGATGCGCTGGTGCGAATGGTGCAGGATTTTTCTAGTCGCTATCCGTTAGTTGGGGGTCACGGAAACTTTGGATCAGTTGATAATGATCCGGCTGCGGCGATGCGATACACCGAGACGCGACTCTCTGCGATCGGGAATGAAGCTTTATTAAATGAAATTGGCGAGGCAACGGTTGATTTTGTTGGTAACTTTGATAATTCACAACAAGAACCAACCGTATTACCCGCGCAGTTACCGATTCTGTTGCTAAATGGCAGTTCAGGGATTGCGGTGGGGATGGCGACGAATATTCCACCCCATAATTTAGGTGAAGTTATTGATGGGTTGGTGGCGTTGATCGATCGACCTACCTTATCAGATGATGAATTACTCGCACTAATTCCGGGGCCTGACTTCCCTACAGGCGGCGAAATTATTGACACAAATGGAATTCGAGAAGCTTACTTAACCGGACGCGGAAGTATTCCCGTTCGCGGAATTGCTAATCTTGAAGAAGTTAGCACTGGACGCGGCAAGCATCGTAGAAGCGCGATCGTGATTACAGAGTTGCCTTTCCAAGTGAATAAGGCAGGGCTGATCGAAAAGATTGCGGAACTTGTGAACACAGGCAAGATCGAAGGCATTGGGGACTTGCGGGATGAGAGTGATCGCGAGGGGATTCGCGTGGTGATCGAACTGCGCCGCGATGCGAATCCTCAAAAAATTCTTAACCTGCTCTACCGGCAAACTCCACTGCAAACCAATTTCGGCGTAATTTTGCTGGCGTTAGACAATGCTCAACCGCGCCAAATGACGCTGCGAGAATTACTGAATTCATTCTTATTGTTCCGCGAAACCACCCTAACTCGGCAATATCGCAACGAATACGAGCAAGCCGAAAGCCAACTTCACATTGTTGAAGGTCGATTAAAAGCGTTGTCGAACCTTGATGACGTGATTCAAATTCTGCGGAATGCTCCAGATGGCGGCACTGCTAAACTTCAGCTGCAAGAGCGGCTAGATTTGAGCGATCGACAAGCCGATGCAATTCTTTCGATGCCGCTGCGTCGTCTCACCGGAATGGAGCGTCAAAGCCTGCAAACCGAGCATGACGAACTTGTTGTGAAAATGCAGGAGTTGAATAAGCTCCTCAGCGATCGCCGTGAATTACTGAAAGCGCTGAAGAAAGACTTACGATCGCTAAAGAAAAAATACAGCGACGATCGACGAACTAAAATCGTTGCGGCTACAGAAATTGCAGCCGAAGTCAGCGAAAAAGATGATGTTCCTGCGGCAAAATCAACAACAAATTTATCATTTGAGTTTGAGGAAGAAGAACAGTCCGCAGTCGTGGAAGTGACACGGCGCGGATATGTGCGGCGAATGACTCCGAAAGTGTACGATCGCGTCAGCAAGAATCGCAACGATGACACCGCCACGAAAGAACTTGAAGACGGAGACGATTTCGCAACGCAAACCGATTTCACCACCACAGGTAAAACGCTAGTTGTGTTTACGCGCAGTGGAAAAGCTTTTGCGGTGAAAGTCCGCGACATCCCACAAGCGAATAACGGCAAATCGAAAGGCACACCGCTTGTAACTCTCCTGCCACCTGCCGCACAAGCAGAACCGGATTCGATCGCAGGCACGTTCATCCTGCCAGACGCGATCGAGGATCAATTTGTCCTGCTGCTCACCGAACAAGGACGCATCAAACGATTACCACTCTCTGAATTTACAGATTTAACCGGGCGGGGACTCACCGCATTGAAGCTCAAAGAGGGCGATCAGCTTTTGTGTGTGAGTCCGGTGCAAGTCGGAGAACAAGTCTTACTCGCAACTTCAAGCGGACGAGTCTTAAGATTTGAGGTGAACGATTTGCAGATTCCGATCGCAACTCGCACCTCTCAAGGTCAAACCGGAATGCGCGTTTCTAAGAAAGAACAGATTGTCGGTTGGGCGATCGCTAACGAAGACGATACGTTTCTGATGATTTCTGATCAAGGTTACGCGAAACACATGGAGGTGAGAGCCTTACGTCGAGCAAGCGCGGGAGAACTCGGAACCCAATCCTTCCACTTCAACAACAAAACCGATGTAGTGGCAGGAATCGTTGCCGTATTACCTCAATCGCTGGTGTTCCTGTTAACGAATGAGAATCACTTAGCGCGGATTGATGTAGACGAGATCGATCTGAGCGCGAGAGACGATCGTGGTAGTCGAGTCGTCAAACTGAGCAAAACTGAGCGGGTGACTCATGTAAGTTTGCCTGTGCTGTATGGAGACGAGGAAGCGATCGAATAGATCGATGTTGCGGTGGGCAGATGGCTAAATCTCTGATCACCGCGACACAAATGAATTAAAGCTGCGACTTAAAGGATCTTGTTAGCTTAGGTAGCGCAAAAAAATGATTTGTGAATCTTGTAGCGGACAACCTATCTTCAGAAAAGTGAGACGACAACATTGGCTAAACGACAGCCTCTACATTGTTGAAAATGTTGATGCTGAAGTTTGTCCAGACTGTGGAGAGCGCTATTTTCATGCCACCGTTTTAGACAAAATCGATCGACTACTCACCGCAGAACATATCCGGTCAAGCAGCTCTCCGCAAGGAGCATGACTTCCCAGATGGTGATAGGACTTAACCATAATTCAGTGTCGGAGTCTGAGATTATATTCTTCAAGTTCTGGGAAAGTTGTGGGTCATCAAACAGATACCAGAGTCAAATATGCGTATCCAGCAGGATTTTTATTGCAGCACTTCCCAAGGCTGCTCAATGGGAGAAACGATATCACCTAAAATTTCACCACGACCTTTCATACATCCAGCAGCAGGACGGGGCTTATGAGATTGCGCTGGAGTGATGATCGCAATAGGTTTGCCCTCATGAATTACAGTGAGGGGTGTATTGGTTCGTTGAAGTTCTAGTTGAAGTTCTAACAGTATTGCTTGCAGAGCTTCAGGAAGCTCATTCGTCGTAATCGTCATTGAGTTAGATTAAATGAATAAACTCTATGTTTATTCGTTACTCATTTTCTTGAGTTGATTTGAGGCATTCGCGATCGCACCCTCACACGACGAAATGTAACAATTTGTCAAGGCAAATGAGAGAATCCCCTTTCGCATCGTGCCCGAAACTCGGTAAACTACAAAGTGACTTCTGAGATACTGCAATAACAACATGAGCGTAGTTAGCCAAGTTATCCTACAAGCCGACGACGAGCTTCGTTACCCAACGAGAGGCGAACTCAACGGGATAAGAGAGTTTTTTCAAACCGGAGAACAGCGCACTCGGATCGCGAGTGTTTTGTCTGAGAGCGAAAAGAAAATCGTAGAACAAGCCAGCAAGCAATTGTGGAAAAAACGCCCCGATTTCATTTCTCCGGGCGGTAACGCTTACGGAAACCGGGAACGGGCGCTGTGTTTACGCGATTACGGCTGGTATTTACGCCTAGTGACTTATGGCATCCTCTGCGGTAGCACTGACCCGATCGAGAAAATTGGCGTGATCGGTGCGCGGGAAATGTACAACGCGCTCGGTGTTCCAGTTCCGGGAATGGCAGAGGCAATTCGTTGTCTCAAAGAAGCTTCTCTGGGTCTCCTGAGTGAAGCTGATGCAACAGAAGCGGCTCCCTATTTCGATTTCATTATTCAAGCGATGTCATAAGGCATTCAACTTATCGACTCCCCGGAGTCTCTGGCAGACGATCGTGACACTATCGCGGCGTTTTTGGAGGCTTTGGGGAATTTTGCTTTTTAAAGTTCCGAAATTTTATAGAGATTGATTGGAGAAAAAGATGACTGCTGTTGAAGTTTTATCGTTCTGGTTCGGGGACAAGCTAGAAATGCGGAAGGAATGGTTTACCAAAAATCCAATTTTTGATGCAGAGGTACGATCGCGCTTTCTCCCCCTTTACGAGCAAGCCGCATCGAATCAGCTTGACGACTGGAGCAGTTCTCCCGAAAGCTGTTTAGCGTTGATCATTGTGTTAGATCAATTTCCGCGCAATCTGTTTCGGGACACACCTCGATCGTTTGCGACAGATACTAAAGCATTAGAAATTGCGAAAGATGCGATCGATCAGCAGTTTGATCAGCAAGTTGCCCCAGTCCAGCGATTCTTCTTCTATTTGCCGCTCGAACACAGTGAAAATCTCGACGATCAAAACGAATCAGTCCGTTTATTTGAGCAATTTAAAGGCAATCCTGAGTTAGAAGAAATTTACGATTACGCTTTGCGCCATCGAGCGGTAATCGAGCAGTTTGGGCGGTTTCCTCACCGCAATCAAATTCTGGGTCGTTCTTCTACGCCAGAAGAAATCGAGTTCCTGAAACAGCCCGGATCGTCGTTCTGAAATCTTTTTAAGCCAAAATCATGAACATTGCCGCTGACACGATTCCCACGCTTGAGCAAATCAATCAAACGAAATCTGCGATCGATGCCTATATTCAATCTCTCAATCAGAATCCTGATGGTAGAGACGGTGCACTGCCGTATTACTTATTTCACGAACCGGGTCGATCGATTCGCGGCACGGTAATGATTTTTCACGGATTCAGCGCCAAACCGCATCAAATGTGGCGATTGGCAGATTATCTCTTTCGCAATGGGTTCAACGTTTATCAACCCTCGATCGCAGGACATCCGCTCATCAATCCAGCCAAAAACTGGTGTCAGGTCGATCTCAAGCCCGAATATGCAGAACCGATTAAAGAAAAGGTGCAAAAAGATCCGGTGCTGCAAGCGTATATCAAAAACTTCACGAATAATCCAGGAGCTACCCGTCCCGGATTTATGCAACAGATGGGATTGATGGCGCGATTAGTCATGATTGAGCCGCAACTGCTCGATATTATCAAAGCGCTAGAATTGCCCGATGATCCAGATTTCGATCGCTATTTCATTTCTTCGCATTTACGCTATCTCACCGAAGCGCAAGCAAGATTAAACGAACTTGCGGCAATGCCGGGAGATATTTTCACGGTGGGCTTGTCGGTTGGCGGTGCGGCTGCCTTGGGATTAGCGGCATCGCGTCCCGATCGCGTCCGGAGAGTGGTTGCTTATGCGCCCTTGCTGAAGATCTACGGGGAAGAACGGCGGCGCTATGTGAACTTAGCAGGCCCGTTGGACATTAGCGAATCGGGTTGGGATGCGAATTTGAGATTTCCGGTTGGATGTCTGACGGCTGCCGATCGCTTTGGGAGCAGCATGGTTTTGAGTGACAAATCGGTGCGATCGCTCTCAAACATTCCCACGTTCTTAGTCTTGACTGAGAACGAAGATGCAGCCGATATCGAAACGAATCAAGACTTTTACCAGCGCATCGGTGGAGAAGGCGAAGGACATCGATTTTTCCTGTATCCCAAAGAAGATCTCGTGCCGCATCCGATGGTTGATCCAACTGAAGTCAGCCAAAATATGAGTAATCGATTCTGGCAGAGCCTGTATCAGGAGACGTTCCGCTTTTTGACTGCTGGACGAGTAAACACGACTAACTTGCATAGCATTGAGCAAGATCCAAATTTACCGATCGTGCCTCCTGTTTAATTGCAGTTGCGATGGGTGCTTTCTGAACACAGCGATAAAAGCACTCATCGCCCAGCGTTGAGAATTTGTTCTGCGGTAAGTTGCAAGTGTGGAAATGTGAGAGAAATGACGCAATTGCTCCCCTGAAATCGCTTGACTTGATAGACTCCATCCACCAACGAGTACACGCTAACGGTCGGACGTTTCGGAGAACCAATATACTTTGCTGCTCCAAACGGATCAGGATCAACAATCCAATATTCTCGAATTCCTTTGTTTTGGTATTCTGTCACCTTCTCGCGGTAGTCTTGCAGCGCAGTGCTATCGCTCACAACCTCCACGATTACAATGGCAGCAGTCGTTAAGATAGCAGGTCGATCAATAGATTCTTCAACTGCTTCGATTGGCACGATCGCGACATCTGGAAGGCGAGAGGTGTTTTCTTCTGTTTGCTGTCCAGGATCGCGATGTGCTTCCCAGGGGAGCTGTCGCCGAGTAATCTCATCGTCGAATGCGCGTTCTAGAAATTTAGCAATTCGATAATGTAACCAAACAGGCGGAGTCATTAGCTGTAATTCTCCCCGGACTAATTCGTAGCGCTCTTGACTTGTTTCACAGAAGTCCAAATATTCCTGAAAAGTCAGTTTCTTCGTCTTTGCGATGTTCATGCGATCGTGCCTCGCCACTCCGGTAAGACAATCATAGCGAGCGTCGTAGTTCTTGAATACTCTGACGAATTAGGGGAATCGTTGACACTAAGATTAATCCGGCGATCGCTAAGCTAATCGCGCCATCTGCCCACATCCAATGAAAAACAGCAACGGAGAGCGCTGCAACAATCACCCCAATCGCTCCTAACGCGTCCGCGACAACGTGCAAAAATGCCGCACGTAAGTTCAAATCGTGATCGCTGCCTTGATGCAAGATTGCAATATTAATACCATTCACCGCTAAACCAACGATCGCAGTAATTAGCATCGGTAAGCTAGAGATCTCAGGTGATGTTGTTTGAAACCGGGCGATCGCTTCCCACATAATCCACAGCGACACTACGATCAGTCCAACTCCGTTTAGCAAAGCTGCCCAAGTTTCCGGCGAGCGACTCGGTTTGATGGTAACGGTATTCTCGCCGATCCAGCCCCACTGCATCGGAGCCTGAGCCATCCGCGTCGCTAATAATGCCAACACCAGCGCAAAACAATCAGACACTAAATGTCCTGCCTCCGCCACCAGCGCGAGACTGTGACTCGATACGCCGATCGCGCCTTCAACTCCGGCAAAGCTGCCTACCACAATCAGCGCAGATAAAAGCTGACGTTGCTTGGTTTGGGGATCGTGGACAGGACAGGCACAATTGAGAGAATGAGGAGCGTGCATCGGCATCTCAACGAATACAACGGGATCATTGACTGTGACCAGTGTAGATGAGTTTCCGCTGAACGCTCCAGAAATCTACCACTTCTTATAGGGCAGGAATTTACCATTCATGGTCAAAAGGACGCGATCGCCCTTCGGATCTTCGATTTTCTCGATGTCGAGGGTGAAATCGATCGCGCTCATGATGCCATCCCCGAATTTTTCATGAATGACTTCTTTGATCGGCATTCCGTAGACCTGCATGATCTCGTAAAAGCGATAAATCAACGGGTCAGTCGGAACAACAGGGCCTAAACCTTTCACAGACGATTGAGTGAGTTCTGAAGCAAGATCCTGACTCAATCCCAAAGCGTGTAATAGCTTTGAGGCTTCATCTTCAGAAGCCGTCGCTTGGCGGTAAAACAGGGACGCAATCCAAACTTCGTCGCGTCCGAGCATGGCTTCTAGATCGGCGAAGCTCAACCCCTTTTCCTTTTTTGCGGCTAGGAGTTTTTGTGTGATTTCTGGGATAGTCATGGGATGTATCAAATTCGGGTCGGTTCTACTTGTAGGCGAATTTGATCCTATAGATTTGTTGCGATCGCTACCGTTCGATCATTTGGAGCGATCACGATTCCTGCCAAAATAAATAGAGACAAGTCACCGACTTGTCTCTACCATCGTTTGGATTTCCCGACACAATCCAGGAATACAGCAATTAAGATTCAGTTTAAGACTCAGTAGTTGCCTCGTCTTTCGAGGGTTCGACAGTTTTTGCTTGGGCGCGTTCCTCGCGTTTCTTGCGATCGGCAGCCAGCGCATCTGCAATCACCGCTTGAATCTGCGTCATTTTCTCCAGATTGCTGCGGTACAGTTCCAAATCTTTTTGCATCTTGTCTTGCGACACGTTCAAGGCTTGACCGACTTGTTTTAAGGCTTCAGTTAGTTTGGCAGTATCCTTGACCGAATCGGGGCTAGCCGTTTCGAGAACCGTGTACAAACCAACCGCAAATAAACGGCTGTATTTGAACTTCGGATTTGATGCGATCGCGGCTAGCACCTCGCGAAACTCACCCGCCTTGTCGGGAATTACAAGGTTCTCCCAAGGATTTTGCGATGCGGCAGAAAGTAGGTGCTGGGCATCGTTGCGATACTGTTGCGGATCGGATTCGAGGGCGCGACAGAGCGAGCTGAAAATCGATTCTTTGTCGGCTTCAGGGCGATATCCCTGCATAAAGCGATCGAACGTCGTCACCACACCCAGCGCATAGAAGGGGTCGTAGCGGAAGTCCGTGTTGACGGCAAGCAGGTGCATTTCGACCATCAGTTCTTCCACCACTCGCCGGAAAATCGAATTCACCGGACGGGTGTGCAGATTGTAAAACGATCGCTTGGTATCAGAAACGGTACGAACACTATTCACGGGATTTTTCGGGGATCTACGTTAAACCATTGTAGAGGGTAACGGGAGATCGATATTGTTTTTGCCGCGATTCGCTCTCAATTTAGAAATTGTGATCTGTCAGAATTGTTCAAATTAGTTTTAAGGGAGATGGGTATGAAAACGGTGGCGACGGTAGCGCTGGCGCTTGCAGTGTTGGGTCAGGGTGTAGCTATCGCAGCGCTACCCGATGTGGAGACGTATGAATTTGTGACTAAAAAATACAATTTGCTGATGCGTCAGAGCCGCGATGGCTGTGTTTTTTATGCTGATCCAGAATTTATCGTCGCGCGAAGCGAAAAGCCCGATCGCTCCGATAAAAATATTCGTCAACTGATTGTGTTGCAAACGATGACGAAAGACGGCGGTTCGGCTTGTAGTGGTGTGTTTCAGTTTCAATATGCAGATGTGAATTGCAGAACCAACACAGTCACCTACACGGATGGTGTTGGTTCTCCCGCAACTTGGAAAACGGCTAGCTATTCTGATCCCGCAATGGCTAAGAAAATCTGCGCTTTACCGACGGTTGAATTTGCCACGCCTACTCAGAATCTGCCACCCGCAAGATAGTTTTCGAGACTAATCGCGTTTTTTTGCGATCGGCTTCCGATAGTTCTCCGCCTGCATTTAACTGAGTTGCGTTATTTTGCAAAACGGTTGCGGCATTGCGATCGCCCAGTTGAAGCGCGGTTTTTGCCGCCGTTTGCAGCATTGTGACAGCACCTTGACGATCGCCCTGCTGTAATTTCGTTTCGGCGATTTGGGTTTGGCGGTATTTCGCAAGTGTCAAGATATTCTGCTGAACTTCTGGATCAAGTTTGGGTTGATATTGTGCTTGCGAAGCGATTTCGACGGGGAAGGTTTCGGACGCGAATCCGGTCTGTCTTGCTGCGGGATCATCGTATCTAATCTGAACTGCGGCGATCGTGTTTTTCCCTTCGGGTAACTGATTGACATAAAGATTTGCCAGAATTACACGGGGCGCATTGGTCATCAAGTCGCCTAATCGGACGATCGCCAAATTTCCTTCTTGCTGTACCAAAAGTTCGATCGTTTCGGGAGCAACTTGAGCGATCGGTTTAAGTTCTGCAAGCCGAGTTCCAGGAGCCAGCGTGAGGTGCAGAAACGCATTGGTAAGTCCGATTGATTGAATGCGATCAAACAGTCGTCCGAATTCTGTTACCGCTTGTTCAGGTTCCTGAATGTACGAGAGCGCTCCACCACCCGCATCGGCAATCTTTTCTAAAACATCTTGATTCCAAGAGTCGCCAAATCCAAGGGAATTGATCGATAAACCCTGATTGGTGGCAACTTGAGCCAGCTTGAGGCAGCGATCGTTATCGCCATGCTCGTTTTCGCCATCGGTGAGGACAAACAGTTGCGAAATGGCTTCTCTTTTACCTTTAGCAGTTTCTTCGATGCCCAATCGAATGCCCTCGTCGATCGCTGTTCCGCCTGCGGCTTCGAGGCGATTTAATGCTGCTTTAAGACGGTTTGGATCATCGACGATTTGATTTGGCAGGAGAACTTTGGCTTTGTGGTTGAACGTGACGATCGACAGCCGATCTCCTGGTGACAAGCGATCGATTAATCGTTCTGCGGCTTGCTTGACGGTTGAGAGCGATCGTCCTTCCATCGAACCGCTTTGATCGAGTACTAGACAGAGATTAAGCGGCACTGTGCGACCGGAGGAACTGGGGAGCGCTTCAATTGCGATCGAAAGTTGTCGTTGGCTACTTGATTGAGCAGCGTCTAGATGAGCATCACTCAGCGCACACTTTAAACCGACTTGCATTGCAATCACTCCATCTGTGGAGAATTCAAACTTGCTAACAACTACAGCTTATCTCAGGCATTCTCCGCATTCGAATTCCCGCCTTTGGAGTCAGTCATCTTGACGAAATTTGCCCCAGATCAATTAGTATCTTTTAAGTCTGCATTGCTCAGGTTGTCGCTCAAACATTATTCATGCAAGCCAATTCTCTCGTCATTAAAGTCGCATTGTTTGAGCGCGATTACAGCGATATCGTCGCGATTCGGACACGGGTTTTTCAGGAGGAACAAGGAGTCGATGCAGCGCTGGAATTTGATGGGCGGGATCAAGCCGCGACGCATTTTCTAGCGTATTGGGGAGAAAGAGCGATCGCGACGGCGCGGATTCGATTTCTAGATGCAAAGACTGCAAAATTGGAGCGGCTTGCAGTTTTAGCGACCTTCAGAAATCAGGGAATTGGTAGAAAAACTGTAGAAACTGCTCTAGAATTTTTGGCTGATAAAAACATCTCTGATTTACGCATTCATGCTCAAACCTCGGTCGTTGCGTTCTATCAGCAATTAGGATTTGTTACGGAAGGTGAGGAGTTTGAAGAAGCGGGGATTCCGCATATCAAAATGAACTACAAATTTCCGTGACTAATGAACTACAAATGAACTACAAATTTCCGTGACTTTAGTGAACTGGGATTGACGGGAGTGATTGCAAAGCAGCAAGAGCAAAAGTGGGTAAAAGGCTTCTGGGTCGTGGCAATCGCTTGGGCGATTGGGGCCGCGATCGATCGCATTTGGTTTGCCGTTGATCGATCGATTCCTGCCTGGGATCAAGCCGAATATCTAACGGGCGCAATGAACTTTTGGCGGGCTTTTCAGCAGCCGGATTGGTTTTCTCAGGCTTGGTGGACAAGCGTTTGGTTGCTTTCTTCTAAAATGCCACCACTTGTGTATTTAACTACTGCACCATTTATTCATTCATTCGGTTCTGGACAAGATCGATCGACGCTCGTTAATTTGCTATACAGTGCAATTCTACTTGCATCAGTTTATGGATTAGCGGTTCGATTATTCAGTGTTCAAGTTGCGGTCTGGTCGTTGGCATTGTGTCTAATATTGCCTGGATTATATGTAGTTCGGTTAGATTATTTGATCGATTTTCCACTGGTCGCGATCGTTACGCTGACGTTTTTTTGTCTCACACTCTGGGCAACAGAAACAATCACACCTAAATCTCATCATTTGTCGGCGAGCAGTGATCAAGCTGCTTCTGTACCCATTACGCAATCGTTTGCGATCGTACAATCTTTTTCATTTCCAAAGATTCAATCCTTACGATCGTGGTTCTATGCGGTTGCATTTGGAATTTCATTAGGACTTGCGTTTCTGACAAAACAACCTGCACTCTTTTTTCTGTTTACACCGATCGTTTGGCTTAGCATTCTCGCAATCAGAAAAAAAGCATGGCAGCGATTGCTGCAATTAGTCTCAGGTCTCATCATTGCGGCTCTAGTCTGTTTGCCCTGGTATCGAACGAATTGGCTGATTATTCTTACGGCAGGAAAACGCGCAACTGTCGATAGCGCGATCGCAGAAGGCGATCCACCGTTGACCAGTCTGGAGGCTTGGATTTATTACTTCAAGGCTCTACCCGCTTTAGTTTCTGTACCGCTATTCGTCGTGGGCTTGGTGGGATTGTTGCTGTACTGGAAGCGATCGGTGATTCAAGAACAGTGGGAATGGATCGACGGGCGATGGCTGAAAATCGCGGATTATGGTGGTCTGGGCAGACGGGGATACCGCCGCGAGATTCATCACGCTTGGTTGCAGTCGGTTCGCTGGTTATTGATCTTTTTGATTGGCGCGTACATTCTTTGTTCTGCAAATGTGAACAAAGACGATCGCTATATCGCACCCTTGCTACCTGTGTTGGCGATTTTACTCGCACAAGGATTGCTGTTATTTCCCGATCGCTTACGCATTTTTCGCTGGGGCGCGATCGTGCTGTCAACCATTTTTATGATCGCGAATCTATTACCGATGCAATACAGTCCTCGATTTCTGCAAACGGCTCACGCTCGTCATGCAGTGCTTTCGAGTAATTGGCATCAAGCGGATGTCGTGAATGAAGTGATTAGTGCAGAACCATATTTGCAAAGTACGATCGGGGTTTTGCCGTCGCTCCCAGAATTGAATCAGCACAATCTGAATTACGCTGGCATCTTAAGAAATTATCAAGTGTATGGGCGGCAGGTCGGAGCCGATCGAAAGCAGGTTGAACCGGATGCGCGATCGCTCTCCTGGTATGTGACAAAAACAGGCGATGCCGGATCAATTCGTCGTCCAGAAGCTTACGCTGCGGTCAGCCGAGCGATTACCAATAGTCCAGATTTCCTGCTGCACAAGTCCTGGGAACTGCCCGACAACAGCAAACTCGAATTGTATCGTCGCTCGATCGCACCCGTGCGCGTCGCACCCTCTCCTCAACCCGCCGAGCAAATCAAACTCGAACAAATTCGCATTCCCAACCAAGCCGCCCCCGGAAAGCCGATGCCGATTACCTACCGTTGGTCAGGTTCTTGGAAGCAGTTACGCTCTGGCTCTGTGTTGCTGACTTGGACGCGAATTGCAGACGATACCACTAAAAAGCCTAGAGAGCGATGGTTTCACGATCACGCGATCGGGCTCGGTACGCTCCATTCTCCCGCAAACTCTGATAACGCTGCTTTCCAAGTCACCGAGAGCATTGCGGCCTTACCGCCCCCGAATGCTGAAGGCGTTTATACATTGACGGTTGCCTATCTCAATCGCGAGACCCAAGCGACTTACGCGATCGACAGTCCTGATGTGCGCTTAACCATCGCTCCAACCGCTACGATCGAATCGCCCGAAGTGGATGCCATGACTCAACTCCGCGCCCTCGCTGCGACCATGCCACAGGGAATTAAGGCGCTCGATCGTATCTTTGCAAAAGTTGGACAACTGAATCAATACGATCCGAATCAAGATTACGTTACACAAGCGAGACAGATTCTAGAATACCGACTACAACAGGAACCGAATAATCTAGAGTTCGCTTATGGATTAGCTTTAGCGAATGTTTTGAAACGGCGGGTACAACCCGCGATCGACGCTTTTGAGCGTGTGACTCAACTCGATGCCAGAAATCCGATCGCTTACGCTTATCTTGCTTTTGTCAATTTGTATGATTTTCGTCCTCATGCAGCACAAAAGGCAATTAATTCTGCGATCGCGCTTGATCCGAAACTCAAAGAACTGCCTACGTTGAATGCTGTTGCTGGATTGATGCAGGGAAATTTGGTACAGGCTTGGCAGGAATATCAGCGATCGCGCTAAAGTTCCGCCCACGACATCAACATTCGAGTGCTAGGCTGAAGGAGCGCAACTTATTTGAGTTTGATCGTTTTCCAGTGACTTCTCCTTTCTCGTCCGAACGCCTATTGTTCACGCCTGCAACACCGATCGCAGACGCAGTTCCGCTTATCTTTGCTTTTCCAAACGAATACAGTGTCGGAATTACTGCACTGGGCTATCAAGTCGTTTGGGCAACGCTGGCAGCACGATCGGATCTCGATGTGGCGCGATTGTTTACGGATGTGCATGAATCTTTGCCGTCTGAACCAGAGCTATTGGGCTTTTCGATGTCCTGGGAATTGGATTATGTCAATATTTTGGGACTGTTGGAATCGTTAGATATTCCGATTTGGAGCCGCGATCGCACGGATGAGCATCCGATCGTCTTCGGTGGCGGCCCGGTACTCACCGCGAATCCTGAACCCTTTGCAGATTTCTTTGATGTGTTCTTACTTGGAGATGGAGAAATTCTGCTGGATGCGTTTATCAATGCGTATCAAGCAGTTCGTCACGCCGATCGCGCCACACAACTAAGGCATCTAGCGCAAGTACCGGGAATCTATGTTCCAAGCTTGTATGAAGTGACTTACGAAAGTGCAGAGGGTGCGATCGCGGCAATTGTTCCGACTGATTCGACTGTTCCCGCTCAAGTTCAGAAGCAAACCTATCGCGGCAATACGCTTTCTGCTTCGACTGTTGTGACCGAGCAAGCGGCTTGGGAAAATATCTTTATGGTCGAAGTGGTACGGAGTTGTCCGGAGATGTGCCGTTTCTGTTTAGCAAGTTATCTCACCTTACCGTTTCGGATTGCAGATGTCGAAGCTTCATTGATTCCAGCGATCGAACAGGGCTTGAAGTACACCGATCGATTAGGCTTACTGGGTGCATCGGTGACACAACATCCAGAGTTTGAGAACTTACTGGACTATCTCAATCAGCCCCAGTTTGATCAAGTGCGATTAAGCTTATCTTCGGTACGAACCAATACTGTGACCGAAAAGCTTACACAAACATTGGTGAAACACGATGCAAAGTCCATCACGATCGCTGTTGAAAGTGGCAGCGATCGCATCCGGCAGATTATCAATAAAAAGCTGGCAACCGATGAAATTACCCAAGCTGCAATCAACGCTAAAGCAGGCGGGTTAAGTGCGCTGAAGCTTTACGGCATGGTGGGACTTCCCGGCGAAGAGCAAGAAGATTTAGAACAAACCGTTGCAATGATGCGATCGCTGAAAAAAGCGGCTCCAGGTTTGCGGCTGACCCTTGGATGCAGTACCTTTGTGCCGAAATCACACACTCCGTTTCAATGGTTTGGTGTGAATCCGCAGTCCGAAAAACGCCTACAATTCCTGCAAAAACAACTCCGATCGCAAGGCATTGATTTTCGTCCTGAAAGCTACAACTGGTCTGTGATTCAAGCAATCTTATCGCGAGGTGATCGCCGACTTTCTAAGTTTTTAGAACTCGTCCGTAACTATGGAGATTCACTCGGCAGCTATCGACGAGCATTTAAGGAACTGAAAGGACAGTTACCAGATTTGAATCATTATGTGTTCGATCTCTGGGAACTCGATCGCGTGTTGCCGTGGAGCCATTTACAAGGGGCATTACCGCAAACCACGCTAGAGAAACATTTAGCAAGTGCGATCGATCAGTTCAAACCTTTAACTGTGTAATCGCAATCTGACCCGATAAGCAAACATCCACATCAGAACCTCGATCGCGCTTTCGTGCCCCATAGTTACCACAGTAGTAAAAATCATCGCCCTCAATGCGAAAATCACTCGGAAGCGGTTGTGTGCAAGGTTCGCAGAAGACAATTTTCGGATCAGGCGCATCCGGCTCAACATAGGGAAGATTTACATTCCAGTAGAATCCCGGCTCATAGGAACGATCGCTCAATTCCTGCAAAACTTTCGCGGCGAGATTAGCCGATCGATTCCAATCCACCGGAATCTTACCTTTCTTATATTGCGAAATGGCAATCCCTGGAACGCGATGAAATGCCGCTTCTCGAATGGCTGCAACCGTTCCAGAGATATAAACATCAACACCCATATTCCCACCTGCGTTAATACCGGATAAAACCAGTTTTGTATCAGGAAAAAGATAGTTTAGAGCAATGCGACTACAATCCGCAGGAGTGCCAGCGATCGCATATTCTCGATCGCTGCGTTTTTCCACTCGAATCGGTTGAGTCGTTGTCACTTGATGACCACAGCCGGAATAGTGACCGCTCGGCGCAACCAACACTCCGGCTCCATTTACCGCACTTAACAATGCCCGAATTCCCGGCGCATCAATGCCATCGTCGTTCGTCAAGATAACCGTCATCAGTCTCCCAAATAAATTCCGAGTTCACGCGCAGTCTTCACCAGTGTACTGTCTGCATCGCATCAAGCTCCAGTAGCCGATACTCGTTAAAATTCCGATTCGTTTGACTTCAGCCATAATCTCATACACTGAATAAGCTGTGAGTTTAGTACGATCGAAACCAACAGTATCCAAGATTACAGAATAGATTTAGGAATGTCAGAAGAAACAGACATTTTCACGATTCCCACCGCACCCGAAGATTATCGATCGGGCTTTGTCGGCATCATTGGTCGTCCCAATGTTGGCAAGTCCACGATTATGAATTTCCTGGTGGGTCAAAAGATTGCAATCACCTCCCCCGTGGCACAAACTACGCGCAATCGGTTACGCGGCATTCTCACCACTCCTGAGGCTCAGATTATTTTCGTAGACACCCCCGGAATTCATAAACCGCATCATCAACTCGGACAGGTGTTAGTCAGAAATGCTAAGGGCGCGATCGATGCGGTTGATGTGGTCTTATTTGTGGTGGATTGCTCAGTCGAGCTAGGGGGCGGCGATCGCTATGTTGCCGAACTGTTGGAGCAAACGGAAACACCTGTGATTTTGGGTTTAAACAAATCAGATCAGCAGTCTGATGATGCTTTAGATAAACAGTATCGGGAATTAGCAGAAAATAGAGGCTGGACGATCGCGAAATTCTCAGCGCTTCAAGGCGATCACATGGAAGCACTGCAAACCGCTATCATCGAAAAGCTAGAACCGGGGCCATACTACTATCCGCCCGATTTAGTCACCGATCAGCCAGAGCGCTTCATCATGGGCGAACTCATCCGAGAGCAAATTCTACTTTTGACCCGTGAAGAAGTGCCGCATTCAGTCGCGATCGCGATCGAAAGAGTTGTCGAGGAGCCGAAGCTGACACGAGTTTTTGCCGCAATTAACGTCGAGCGTCCTTCACAAAAAGCAATTCTTTTAGGAAAAGGAGGCAGCATGATTAAAACGATCGGTACTGCGGCTCGCGAACAGATGCAAAAACTGATTGAAGGCAAAGTGCATCTAGAGTTATTTGTGAAAGTGCTGCCGAAATGGCGACAATCGCGGGTACGATTGGCTGAATTTGGCTATCGAGAAGAAGATTAACGAGCGTTCACTAAGTCTCTAAAACTCGCCCAAATTTGTACACTGAAGGAGACAAACGTTGGTGTCCTCCTATGGTGCGATTGCGGATTTGGCAGTGGATTGTGTTAGCCCTTCCGATCGCGCTTGTGGTCGGATTTCTGCTCGTTGCCGCAGGCTTGCAAATTCAAGCTTGGGGCATTAGCTGGATTTGGGCGATCGTCGGATTAATCTTCTTCGCTTGGCGATGGTTGTTGGTGAAATGGACACAGCCCGCCTTACAGCAAGTCGAAGCCATTGTTGCCGAACTATCTGAGGAAGCAACCGAGTTAACGGATTCACCCGCAACTGAAGTTACTCGAAAAGTTGAAGCCGAAGTCCAAAAGATTTTGACGGAAGCACAATCTGATTCGCCGCTCTGGGAAGACTGGAATACCTTTTGGCAGCGCTGTTTGGGCATGATTCGAGCGATCGCATCAGTCTACTATCCAGAAGCTCAGAAACCCTTATTAAACATCTATGTTCCGCAAGCTTACACATTGTTGCGCGGAACAGTCGATGACTTAGATCAATGGATGCGCCAACTATCCCCTGTGCTAAATCAAGTCACGGTAGGACAAGCAGTACAAGCTTACGAGATCTATCAAAAACTTGAACCCTCCGCCCGAAAACTTTGGAAGGCTTGGGGTTGGGCACAATGGTTACTAAATCCAGCCGTAGCAGTCACTAAAACCGTCACACAGCGTAGCGGCAATCAAGCGACACAAGAACTACTCGGAAATCTCAGTCAGCTATTGCGAGAAGCCGCATTACGCAACTTAGCTCGACAAGCGATCGCGCTTTACAGTGGCACAACTCCCCCGGCTTTAACAACGATCGAGCAACCTGCTACACCCAAGTTTCAAACCCTACGAGGCATCATTGCTCAAGCAAATCCAACGGATGTCGTCGAACAAAAACCTGTCAGCTTATTGTTAGTGGGTCGCACCGGAGCCGGAAAAAGCAGTGTGATCAATACTTTGTTTGTTGAAGCTCAAGCCCAAGTTGATGCGCTTCCTTCAACCGATCAGATTCAGGACTATCAGTGGCAAACAGAAACCGGAGATACACTGACACTCTGGGACACACCCGGATACGAACAAGTCGAGCGTCCTGAACTCCGCGATCGAGTATTAGACTATGCCAGAAACACGGATTTAGTGTTGCTAATCACGCCCGCACTCGATCCAGCCTTACAGATGGACTTAGACTTTCTGAATGAACTACGATCGCTCTCATTACCCACTATTGCAGTCGTCACTCAAGTCGATCGCTTACGTCCAATTCGCGAATGGAATCCACCCTACAACTGGCAATTCGGCGACCGACCCAAAGAAGTCTCTATTCGTGAAGCGGTTGCTTACCGTCAGGAAGTACTAAGTCACGTTTGCTCATTTGTGCTGCCGCTTGTGACCCTTGGAAACCATCGTGAACCTTGGGGAGTAGATGCCCTATCGATGTCGATTCTCAACACGATCGATCCCGCTAAACAAGCCCGTCTTGCTCGATTCATGCGAAACATCGATGCTCGAAGCGCCGCAGCAGCAAAGATTATCGATCGCTACACCTTCCAGATGACCACTACTCAAGGTCTAACTACCTTTCTAAAAAGTCCCATTCTGCGATTCATCTCAGAAATCACAACAGGTTCACCTACGCTTGCATTTCTCTTAGCCGAACGCATTCCGATCGAACAATTGCCGATCGTCATTGGCAAACTACAGATGGCTTACGATCTCTACACACTGCTACAACCTAAAACTCCACTTGACCTTAAATCACTGTGGAACTTGATTGTAGATAACACAGCCACTCCGGATCGGGTTGCTTGGGCGTTTGGTCATGCACTGACCGAATACTGGACACAGAATTTATCGATCAACCAGCTTGAAGTCCGCTATCACAACTATCTCAGCCCTGAGCAACAATCTCCCAAGTGAAGCACAGATTATTACAAATTGTGTGTTTCTAGCACAATCAAACCATTAAATCCGATGATTCCAAACAATTAAAGCTTAATCTAGTTTTAAATTCAGATTAACCTTGAGCATCGCGAGTTTGTTTATTGTATTGGAGGGTTTGTTCGCCAACAATTCCAGATTACTTTTTATTGTGAGTGTTCTTCAAATTTCCACCGATTGACAACTCTGAGCAGTTTGCTCGATCGCTGTTATTGGCTCACTTATGCGGTCGCCTGGACTATCCATTACGCCTAGTTTTTATCAAGCCTCTATCTTAGTGATTGACGATGAAACTGTCATTCTCGAATCGCTCACTTCAGCCCTGACTCAAGAAGGATATCGAGTCTTGACAGCCAGAGATGGACAGCACGCACTGGATATTATTGAATCCCTAAAGCCCGAAGATCCGGCGATCGATCTCATCATCCTCGATCTCATGCTGCCTCGCTTAAGTGGACTTGATTTATGTCGAATTCTGCGTCAGCGAGGAAACACAGTTCCAATTTTGATACTAAGTGCCCGCGCCAGTGAAACTGATATTGTTGTCGGTCTAGAAGTCGGTGCAGATGACTATCTCACCAAGCCGTTTGGACTGAGAGAACTGATTGCACGCTGTCGAGCATTGCTGCGCCGTCGATCGCAAGACCAACCCGAAACACAGGCGATTTTGCAATACGAAGATATCACACTGTATCTGCAAGAGTATCGCGTTTTCGTGCGGGGACAGGAGATCAATCTATCCCCCAAAGAATTCTCCCTGCTAGAACTGTTCATGAACAACCCGCGCCGCGTGCTCTCGCGAGAACAACTGTTAGAACAAGTTTGGGGAATAAGCTATCTAGGTGATTCTAAAACCGTAGATGTGCATATTCGCTGGTTGCGCGAGAAGCTAGAACTTGATCCAAGTACACCGCTATACATTACAACCGTTCGCGGATTTGGCTATCGATTTGGATAGCAATCTAACGACGATCGCCCCGATATGCACCTACATATTCACCTACAGTGCAGGGACGATTCGGCGAATCCTACGGGGGCACGATCGACCTACGTTAACCAGGTTCCCACCTGCGGCACGATAAATTTGTTGATCAACCATCCCACCCACAAGCCCTCCCAGCCAATGATCGTTAACGTCCGCATCACAGACGATCGGCGAAATCCTGCTCGCTCCATCCGATACTTCGCTCCCCCAACCGCCCACAGCCAAATGCCTGTCGCCACCAGCCCCGCCGCACTCCACCGCGCCAACTCTGCGTTTTGATCCCGCAGCAGCACTCCTGCAATCGCACTCACACCCGCCAAACTCAGCACCACTAGCCCGCTTCTACCCAACTGAAGCGATGACCCAACCGCTACCGCCAGCGCCGCCAGCGCCGCACAGACCCAAATGCCACCCGCCACCCGCGAAGCAGCCAGCCCCCAGCCAGCCAGCACATACACAATCCACAGCAATGTCAGCCCAGATAGCGGAACGCGATCGAGTTCCCGGCGTGGAACCCGAAACGCCGCGATCGCGCTTAACACTCCTCCCAAAACCGTAATCAGCACATCTATCTGTGTCGGAACCTGAAGCATTCAACCATCCTTAGAAACCCAAACTGCCTCCAGGTTATCAAACCCGTTCATGTGTTACCCTAGATAAGCTGTTAAAACTCTCACATTCAGGATTTCGGGTGGTGCATTCTAACGAATCGCTGCTTTCTGAATGGACGATAAACCCGAACTAGGAGATCAATTCATGCCAGTTGTTTCGTTGGCTCAACTACTTGAGTCGGGAGTCCACTTTGGGCATCAGACCCGCAGATGGAACCCCAAAATGAGTCCCTACATCTACACCGCTCGTAACGGTGTACACATCATTGACCTGGTGCAAACCGCTCAATTGATGGACACCGCATACAACTACGTGCGGACTGCATCAGAACAAGGGAAAAAATTCTTATTCATCGGCACAAAGCGTCAAGCTGCGGGCATTATTGCTCAAGAAGCAAGTCGCTGCGGCGCATATTACGTCAACCAGCGCTGGCTAGGTGGAATGCTCACCAACTGGGCAACGATCAAAACCCGCGTTGAGCGCCTCAAAGATCTAGAGCGCCGAGAAGAAACAGGCGGACTCGATCTGCTGCCGAAGAAAGAAGCATCGGTGCTGCGTCGGGAATTGGAGCGACTCCAGAAATATCTGGGCGGTATCAAGAATATGCGGAAACTGCCTGATGTGATCATCATGGTCGATCAGCGTCGGGAGTACAACGCAGTTCAAGAATGCCTGAAGTTGAACATTCCGATCGTGGCGCTCCTCGACACCAACTGTGACCCCGATACCGTTGATGTCCCGATTCCGGCAAACGATGACGCGATTCGATCGATCAAGCTGATCGTCGGACGCTTAGCGGATGCAATCTACGAAGGTCGTCACGGTCAACTCGAAGCCGAAGAAGAGTACGACTACGAAGGCGCAGAAGAAGAGTACGAGTACGACGAAACTGAAGTTTCGGACGACGAAGAAAGCGCAGAATCATAGGACAATGTGGAGGAGAATATTTCTCCTCCATCCTCTCTAAAGACATTGGGAACTGAGGCAAATGGCAGACATTTCAGCAAAAGCGGTGAAAGAACTGCGCGAAAAGACGGGCGCAGGGATGATGGATTGTAAGAAAGCGCTGACCGAAAACGGCGGCGACATGGAAAAGTCGATCGATTGGCTTCGTAAGAAAGGCATCGCGTCGGCGGGCAAGAAAGAAGGCAAAATCACGGCTGAAGGTCTGGTTGACAGCTATATTCACATCGGCGGACGGATCGGTGTTTTAGTAGAAGTGAACTGCCAAACGGACTTTGTGGCGCGCAACGATGCGTTCAAAGAGCTAGTTCGGAATATTGCTAAGCAGATTGCCGCCAGCGCGAATGTAGAGTATGTCCGCGTTGAAGATATCCCGGCAGAAATTGTCGAGCGGGAAAAATCGATCGAGATGGGCAAAGATGATATCGCTGGCAAGCCCGACAACATTAAGGAAAAGATCGTTCAAGGTCGGATCGATAAGCGCCTGAATGAAATGTGCTTGTTGCCCACTCCTTACATCAAAGATCCGAATATCACCGTTGAAGAATTGGTGAAACAGAACATCGCGCAACTCGGCGAAAATATCCGGATTCGTCGCTTTGTTCGCTTTGTTTTGGGTGAAGGTATCGAGAAGGAAGAAACCGACTTCGCTGCAGAAGTCGCCGCACAAATGGCAGGCGGAAAGTAAGGATTTGATTGAAACAAAAAAGCGAGGAGACAATCTCCTCGCTTTTTTGTTTCATGCCTTGGGTGCAACGATCGTTAACTCTTATCCTCGCTTCGCAACCCTTTTGTAATCCGAGACAGATCGCTCTTCTCGTCGATCGCAACCCGAGTCGGCGACCCACTAATAATGCGCTCAAAATTGCGGAACGAATCCTTAATCTCAGGCCCTTGATCGCTGATTGTATATTCCCGGATTCCTTTATCGTGCCAAGATCCGCGCATCTTAAACACATTCAGCGCTCTCGACATTTCTCCCCGAATTTCTACATATTGCAGCATGATAATCGTGTCGGTAATCGTCGAGATATGCGAATCCGTGATCGAATGTGACCCCATAAATTGATCGGTGGTGTTCGTGAAGAAACCTGTAATCTCTTCTTGCTTTGCGAATCCAGTCACCCCAATCACAAACTGACGAAACGCATTATTACTCACCCCTCTTGCCAGCGCCGAAAGCGAATCGATCGCAATTCGAGACGGCTTGAATTCTGCAATTTCAGATTTAATAATCTGCAAGTGATCCTCAAGTCCTGCCGACTCCGGATACGCGCAAATAATTTTCAATAAGCCCTTTTGCTCTAGATCTTCAAAGTCAATGCCCCAAGAGTAAGCGTTTCTCGATAATTGAGCGCGAGATTCTTCGTAAGCAAACAGAATCGCTCGATCGCCCCTGGTACAAGCTTCTTGTAAAAACTTGCTCACCAGCAGCGTTTTTCCGGTTCCGGTTGCACCCGTTGCCAGAATGATCGAATCTTTGAAAAAGCCGCCGCCGCACATTTCGTCGAGCGTTTTTACACCTGAAGAGACGCGCACATTCGACGATCGCTGAGTCAAACGCATCGCGCCCAACGGAAAGATATTAATTCCCTGATTCGTAATCGTGAACGGATACTCTCCTTTCATATGCGTCGTGCCGCGCAGCTTCAGAATCTCGATCGTTCTTCTACGCCGTTCGCCTTCCAGCACATTTCGCACGATCGCAACGTTATCCGAAACGAACTCCTCTACTCCAAACCGCGCCACCTGACCATACTCCTCGATGCGCTCTGTGGTCATAATCGTCGTTGCGCCCACTTGTTTGAGCCGCGCCACTAGGCGAAAAATCTCGCGCCGCACCACCGATGCTGCATCATACTGTTGAAACACAGCCGTCACTGAATCGATCGACACCCGCCTCGCTTTGTATTTACGAATCGCATATTGAATGCGTTCGATCAAAGCAGATAAATCAAAATTTCCAACAACATCTTGACCCTCTGGATCGGGAGAAGCATCGAGAATAAACAGCTTTCCTTCATCAATAAATTTTTGAAGATCCCAGCCGAAGCTAAAGGCATTTTTGATAATATCTGCGGGCGATTCTTCAAACGTGACGAATACGCCTGCTTCATCAAACTGAGTAATACCGTTGTAAATAAATTGAACTGCAATCAGCGTTTTTCCAGTGCCAGAAGTGCCGCTTACTAAAGTTGTCCGACCAATCGGTAAACCGCCATGACTAATATCGTCAAAGCCTTCAATCATCGTGCGGATTTTCTGGACACCGGTAAGCTGCGGAGGGTTACGCTGTTCGATCGGGTTGCTCGAAGTCATAGGGTTAGAATGTCACACAAACGGAGCAAGCTCCTTATTAGTTATGAAAAAATTAAAGCGGGACTGATCCATCTATTTACCACAAAAATTGCAACTAAAAAGTTTGATTCAGTGTTGTCAGGCTGTTTTATTCTGCATCAATTTCTTCTTCGCGTAATTCTTCATAAAGCAAATCCAGTCCAATTAAAACTTTTTCTCGATCGGACAAATCTCCAATAATTTTACGCACAGGTGGGGGTAGAATTTTCGCCAATGTGGGTGTTGCAAGAATTTTGTCTTCTTCGGCTAACTGCGGATTCTTTAACACATCAATGACTTTCAGCGCATAAACACCTTGAAACTCCTTTTCAAGAATATTATTCAGCATCTTTAGTGCACGAACCGAGTTTGGTGTATTGCCGGCAACATACAGCTTCAAGACGTAGGTTTTTTTCAAAGGACTCATATTTTAATCGATCACGATGAACACTAGCGTAGCGCTCACGATGGGCTGAAGAATCCGAATTCTAAGTTAAGATTCACGCGGAATTGAGCGACGGTACATCTCGCAAAGATGGGCGATCGTATCAATCAAGGTGAGTCGATAATCGAGGAGAATTTCTTCGCTTCTTCCTTCTAATTTTAGCTGTTTTGCAAATTCGTCCATCAGCTCCATATGGATCTCAACGATGTGCGACACAGGCACATCTGCAAAAAACGCCGCATTGACAAAATTGTCGATCCGTTGATTGAGATCGTGATCGTCCTGGAAATAACTCAAGATAATGACGCGATACTCGATCCGAAGCTGCTCTAGAAATTCCGCCTGCTCATTGGGAGGTAAGTTTTTGAGAAAGACTTTTGGACTGCGTTTGTAGTAGATTCCTAAGTAGCCTAATCGCTCTTTGAGTTTGTCGGTCAGTCGGCGCTGTTGCATCATTAGAAAGTTCTGCGCGAGCAGATCGCGAGTAAAATCCGGGGTCGTAATCGGATCAGGAAGCTGACACATCGGGGACAACGCTAAAAACGCTTCGATCGCTTGAGCAATCGAGATATCGAGGCGATCGAGGTCTGCGAGTGACACCCAGATCTTAGCGGTGTGGTAGAGAAAGGCGAGTTTGTGGTCAATCTGCCGTGGTTCAGGTTGAACAATCACAATCGGAAGCAAGGTCGCCGCTGTATGGAGCCACTCTAGGACAGACATTAAGTTCTGCCCGTCCTCTAAAATCAGACAATCTAGCTGCTGTTTTTGGTGCTCAATCAGTTGGAAAAAATCGGCTTCGGACTGCGCAATCGACAAAGCATAGCGGTCTTGTAGCATCTCGCCTAAAAGTGACTGCTCGACTAGCCGAGTCAGATCAGGGGAATCGAGGTACACACCGATCGAAAGCTGCGGACGCACGATCGAAGAAACAGGAACTGTCAAAACGAAAAACCTGAATGGAATGAAGGGAGCTAAATCGTATTCTAAGATTCTTCCTACAAAAATGTTGAAGAGAAAGTGCCAGAGTTAGGGCACAGACTTTTATCAAAGGTCTAATTTAGATTGAAGCGTTTGGCGCTCCGTTAATTATAATTACATAAAGCTTTTTCTCTCATATATAGGTTTCCCACTGTGTCATGATTTAGGCTTAAATAAATTTAAATTCGCTTCAGTTGAGTGTGAGCACTCAACCTCATATAAATTCCATTTCAGTTAGTGCTTTTGCAGCTCGATAAACCGTAATCAGACCTTGATCAGCGATTAAAATCAAGGACAACGCTGATTTGCAATCTTCTGCCGAATCGGTCAGGATAAAGCGATGGTGATCTATCCAGCCTCGATTCATGATTTCATCGAGCCTGCCCCCGTTTGTTTGCAGTCGGCAACTTCGGCTGAAGTAATCGAACTGCTGGGGCGGTATCACGCTGACCGCTTGGTGTTCGTGGATGAGCGGCAGTCTCCGATCGGCGTAATTCATGCGTATGCGTTGCTCTCTCAGGTCGGACAGGCGGAAGAGTGCGACCTTGAACCCTTGATCGAGCCGCTACCGACGATCGCAGACACGACGGATTTACTTGGACTTGAATTTTCGAGTCCGATTCGGTATTGGGCAGCGGTGAACGCCGCGCATCAGTTTCTCGGATTAGTCGATAGCGTGGTGTTACGCACCTGGTCAGAGTTTTTGCAGTCCGAGCCGATTAAGCCGAAGGTTTCCTCTGAATCCCTCTGGCATCGCGCCAAAACCGAAACCTGTGCAGAACTGGAACGATCGCGCCTGAAGCTCTCACCTGCAATGAATCAGCTTCAGCAGCAAATTCAAACTCAGACTGCCAAACTTGGCTATGAACTCGTTGACTGCTCTATACGCTTTGATGCAGTCGCTGAACCTGACTCAAACGCAACGTTAATGCAATTTCTGGATCACCTACCGTTGCCCTTGATGCTGCAAACTCAAACTGGAGAGGTGATTGCTCAAAACAAAGTGTGGGCAGAGCAACTGGGAGATATCCTCGATCCAAACTGGGTGCAGCGAGATGCAGCCACGATCCTAGAGCTTGCCGCGCCTGCTGTTCAATCTTCAACCCGTAGCGCACCCGTGGTTGCCTCTGTGACGGCTAACCTTTGCCAAAAAGGCTCTGCACCAAATACCTGTATTTGCGTTTGCCCGCTAAAAAATGGACAAGAGCGCGTGTTACAGTTTGCCAAAATTCCGCTTGGGGAACTGTTCTCACACCAGCATATTCCAGCGGTAGATTCTGATTCAGCGTTTCGACTGGCAGCCTTTGAGCAAGGGACAGCGCACTCCGATCGTTCCCAAGCACCGATGCAAGAGAGCGTTTGGCTGGTGCTGGCGCAAGACATCACGGAACAACAGCAGCTTTCGCGAGAACTCGCAGCCAAAAACGCCGACCTGATTCAACTCAATCGTCTGAAAGACGAATTTCTTGCCTGTATCAGTCACGAACTCAGAACCCCACTCACCGCCGTTCTCGGCTTATCGAGTTTGCTCAAAGACCAGCTTTCTGGAACGCTGAACCAACGCCAGATTCGCTATGCCCAACTGATTCACCGCAGCGGGCGGCATCTGATGGCGATCGTCAACGATATTCTCGACTTGACGCGGATTGAAACTGGACAACTCGAACTGACCTTTTATTCTGTCCGCCTGAAGTCTCTGTGCGATCGAGTAATCGAGCAAGCGCAGCAAGTCTGTTTAGAAGAAGAGAAACCAGAAACTAGAACAGTTCTCGACGCGATCGGAGCTTTGCCAGCATGCACCCTAGAAATTGAGCCAGGACTGGAAGCCTTAGTTGCAGATGAACTGCGCCTGCGTCAAATGCTGGTGCACTTGTTGTCGAATGCGTTAAAGTTCACCGATATTTCTGGCAAAATTGGCTTAAAAGTAAGTCGTTGGGAAGGCTGGATTGCTTTTACCGTCTGGGATACCGGAATTGGGATTCCTTCTGAAAAGCAGCATTTAATTTTCCAGAAGTTTCAGCAGCTTGAGAATCCGATGACTCGTCGATTTGAAGGAGCTGGATTGGGATTAGTGCTGACGCAGCGTTTAGCACGACTGCACGGTGGCGATGTCTCGTTTGTGTCTAAGGAGAATCAGGGCAGCGAATTTACGCTTCTGCTGCCGCCCACTCATCCGCATCCCACCGATCGCATTGCTGTTTCTCGCCCGAAATCGAGCAGCAATCGCCTCGTTCTAGTCGTCGAAGCCGTAGTGAAGTCGATCGAACTGCTTTCAGAACAGCTTGCCGAGCTAGGATACCGCGTGGTGATTGCGCGATCGGGAACCGAAGCGATCGAAAAAGCCCGTCGTTTACAGCCTTGTGCAATGTTTATCAATCCGCTGTTGCCGACGCTCTCCGGTTGGGACGTGCTGACGCTGCTGAAAGCTGAGCCTGAAACGCGAGAGATTCCGGTGATTGTGACGGGAACTCGTGGCGATCGCGATCAAGCCTACCGCAATCAAGCCGATGGATTTGTAGCATTGCCGATCGTGCAGAAAGCGCTTCAGCAAGTCCTCAACCAACTCACGCCCGATGAGGTATCGGTGCCGTCGATCGTGGAGCCACTGCCCCAAAGCATCGTGATTTTGCGGCTGAGTCCAACCCGCTACGGGGAACTGCATCGGTTGGGAAATCGATCGGGGATTGATCTGAATGCTTTGCTGCACAGCCAGAATTACCGCGTAGTCGAAGCAGACGACCTAGAGCAAGCCGAACTGCTCGCACAGGTCTGGAAGCCGAATATCGTGCTACTCGATGCGGCGGTCTCTGACCCGATTGGCTACCTGAAACTATTAGGAGACTGTAGTTTTCTAGCTTCGCTACCCTTGGTCACGCTCGATCCGGTGACGGCACAAGCCGCGAATCAAGTGCCTGGATTAACTGTGTTTCCTTGCTTAGCACCCGTTGACGAAAGCGCAGAATCCTCCGCACTGCTGCAAGTGATTCAAGTGGCAGCAGGCTTTGCTTGGCGACCGTTCGTGTTGGCGATCGACTCTGCTAAGTTGCGCTCTCCCGAAGCTAAGCGCTCAGATTGGCTACAAGCCGTGATGCAATACTTTCAAACGGCTGGATTTCGCGGCATGATTGCGCGATCGTGGCAAGATGTCCTACAAAAGCTCGATACCCAAAGCATCGATTTACTCTTGCTTCATGCTTTGGACTTGGATCAATCCACGATCGAGCGGCTTTCATCCTTAAAGCGATTCCGGGAAACCGTTGCGATCGTGGTCATCAATCATCAGCCCGAAAATACGCCGCTGCTCGAAGCGATCGCGACCGTTGTACTGCCGCCAATGCCCATGGAAGATTTGCTCAATCGCGTTAACAGCATTTTGACGAAATGACCCTGCATGAAATTGCGGCTATCAATGCCTGGGTTGAGCAGACGTTTCCGATCGACTGTCTTTATTCTCTCGACTCTGTGTTAGATGAAGACTGGCTACCCGAAAGTTAGTTCGTTGCTAAAAACTCTAAATATGAGCTGCTAATTTCTTTGACTGCCAACTCATAGAATTGTTTACCGTGTTCGGGAGTGGCAAGTGCAGGATTCGACCCCATGCGTCCATCAGGGTAGTGATTGCGAAAATCGATCGCGCCATAAATTCGATGCCCCTTCGCTACAGGTTCACTCAACGGCGCAGATTTAATCGCTTCGGGATAAACATACTGAGTTAGTGCAACTTCACTCGGCGTTGCATGAGATCCCTCTTGATCCCCGTATAACTCTTTTGCCAGCTTATACACCGAGCCGCACATATACCAATTACTCACCACACACTGAACACTGTGCGAAATTCCTGAATCCGCTAGATAATCATACGTTTCTGAAAATGCCGCTTTTAACGTTGCAACATTTCCCCCGTGTCCGTTAATAAAGAAAAATTTGCGAAATCCCGCTTTCGCCAAACCGGAAACGTAATCCTGAATCACCAGAATCATCGTACTCGGTCGTAAACTCATGCTGCCGGGGAACGCCATGTGATGCAGCGCCATTCCCACATTGATCGTTGGCGCAACTAAGGCATCGATCGACTCCCCGGCTCCTTTGGCGATCGCTTCCGCACAAATCGCATCCGTTCCGATCAATCCCGTCGGCCCATGTTGCTCAGTCGAACCGATCGGAACAATGATGCCCGTCGATCGCGTCAAATACGTCTCTACTTCTTGCCAAGTCGATAAATGCAGCAACATAAGTGTTTTTTCAAATTCCTCCTTCCAGTTTCCTTCATTTCGCCTACAGAATCGCGTTATCATTTCCTATATTGACGTTGCTTAGAAAGCCGATTCCGTAGGCGCTGTGGACTTAAAACAAATATTCAAAACCCAAAACCCCATCATTGGGGTGGTTCATCTCCTGCCCCTGCCGACTTCTCCGCGCTGGGGCGGTAGTTTGAAGACCGTTCTCGATCGCGCCGAACAAGAGGCGACTGCCCTCGCCGCTGGCGGCGTAGACGGGATTATTGTGGAAAATTTCTTTGATGCCCCGTTTCCCAAAGATCACGTCGATCCGGCAGTGGTCAGCGCCATGACTGTGATTATTCAGCGCCTGCAGCAAATGATCACGTTGCCGATCGGGATCAATGTGCTGCGGAATGATGCTCAGAGTGCGTTGGCAATTGCCTCTTGTGTGCAGGCGCAGTTTATCCGCGTCAACGTCTGGACAGGCATTATGGCAACGGATCAGGGCTTGATCGAAGGACGCGCTCATGAATTGATGCGCTACCGTCGCGAGTTGGGCAGCGATGTGAAAATTTTTGCAGATGTTTTGGTGAAACACGCTCGTCCGTTAGGATCGGTGAATTTGACCACAGCCGTACAAGATACGATCGAGCGTGGATTAGCCGATGCAGTGATTCTGTCTGGCTGGGCAACGGGCGATCCACCTAACCTAGAGGACTTGGAATTAGCGCGGGATGCGGCTGAAGGAACTCCTGTATTTGTGGGGAGCGGCGCAGATTGGGAAAATGTGCCGCAAATGATGCAGGTCGCAGATGGTGTAATTGTGTCAAGTTCGTTGAAGCGGCAGGGAAAGCGAGAGAATTCGATCGATCCAATTCGCGTCAGCCGATTTGTGGAAGCGGCGAGAAGAGGGGTTCCGCTGCAGAAAAATGAGAAGTCAGTTCCGCCCGTGAAGCTGCGAAACTTTTAAGTTGCCAAAATGCCGTAATGATGAGATGCGATCATGCTTCACTCATTTACGTTTAACCGATGGCTTCACTCGGCGAACGAGTTGAAGTTGAGCAGTGCGATCGCTAGAACGGAGAGTTGATCGAGCGAAAATGCGATCGTTGAGATCATCTGGCAATTGTCGATTATTTGCTGTAGCAGCAGCGAAATTAGCCATCAATGGATTGACGCTTACACCTGACACGGATGTAACTTTGCCTACCTCTTCCCTTTCCGTTCTTACGGATATGAGTCGATTGGCATTCTGGGCATTGCATTAAAGCTGATTCCAATTTCTTCCTCTATTATGCAATGCCCAGATTTTTGCGAGTTGCTTCTCGATAATGCTGTTCTCAAGGGTGCTTATCTCGATCGCTCAATTGCCCCGCAGTTTCCCGGCTCGTTGCATCGTGCGGATGACCATTTAGATGACCATCCACGGTCTGATCTGTCTTGCCATTTACCGTCACAGTTCTCAAGGGTCGTTTAATCCGATCCTCAAACGACTTGATCACAATGTACAGCACTGGAACAATAAACAAGCTGAGGAAGGTTGCCACCGCCATCCCCCCGACGATCGCAGTTCCGAGGGATTGTCGGGCTGTTGCACCAGGGCCCGTCGCAATCACAAGCGGCACAGCCCCGATCGCCGTTGCGATCGCGGTCATCAGAATCGGCCGCAGTCGTTCCTGCCCTGCGGCAATCACCGCGCTCGCAATCCCTTTACCGCGATCACGTTCTTCGTTGGCAAACTCCACAATCAGAATCGAGTTTTTACTTGCCATCCCAATCAGCATGACAAAGCCGATTTGAGTGTAAACGTCATTCGAGCTTCCCCGCAGTAACACTGCCAGTAATGCACCTAAAATTGCCAAGGGTACAGTCAGCAGAATGATAAAGGGATCAACATAGTTCTCGTACTGTGCCGCAAGCGTCAAGAACACAAAGACGATCGCTAATCCAAAGATAAAGAGTGCTGCACCGCCTGACTCAATTTCTTCGAGGGATAGTCCTGACCACTCGAACCCGAACCCTTTGGGTAAGGCTTCTTTTGCAACCGCTTCCATTGCCTGAATTGCTTGTCCTGAGCTTGACCCCGGCGCGGATGTGCCGTTGATTTCCACTGAGCGGAACAGATTGTAGTGCGTAATGATCGAAGGGCCATTCTTTTGGCTCACTCTAACTAAGTTCCCTAGCGGAATCATGCGTCCGGGTTCACCATTTGCACCCGCACTGCGAACATACAATCGCTTGATGTCTTCAGGATTCGATCGAAACTGTTGGTCAGCTTGTACATACACGCGATAGGCTCGGTTGAACTGGTTAAAGTCATTAATGTAAGCAGAACCGAGAAAGATTTGCAGTGTACTGAAGATATCTTGAATCGAGACATTGAGTTGATTCGCCCGATCGCGATCGACTTCAATGGCAATCTGCGGTGTATTGCCATTGAAGTTCGGGCGCAAGCCAGACACTTTCGGACTTTGTGGCGAAGGATAAGTAGAGGCACGCTGCATAAAGTTACCTAGCGTCTCACCGAGAGCCGGAAAGCCTAAACCCGTGCGATCTTGTAAGTGAAACTCAAAGCCACCAAAGTTACCGATACCCGGAACCGCAGGTAAGTTAAACGGCAGAACTACCGCCTCTTGAATAGCTGCCATTTTTGGAAACAGTCCGGTTGGTCGAGGGAAAAAGCCACCAATGATAGCTTCTAGTGATTGATTTGCTCCGGTTCTTTCTTCCCAAGGTTTGAGGGTGGTAAAAATCAAGCCATTGTTCGGTGTTGCTCCACTAAAGCTAAATCCACCCACCGCGAAGATGTTAGCAACTTCTGGCTGTGCTTTCAGAATTTCCTCAGCTTGTTCTAGAACTTTCTCGGTGTAGTTGAGTGAAACTCCTTCAGGGGCTTGAACAATGGTGATAAACACACCTTGGTCTTCATCTGGAATGAACGCTTGAGGCACAAAGTTATAGACAAAGTACGTCAGCGTCAATGCTCCTGCGAACAGTGCCAGAATCAATCCTTTTCGACGTACCGCCCGATCGAGGTTTCGTCCATAACTTTCACGAGTTTTATCAATGATCCAATTCACTCGCCGGAAAAACCAATTGTTGCTTTTGGTTTGTCCGGGTCTGAGCAACAATGCCGACAGCATTGGCGTAAAGGTCACCGCATTGAAAGTTGAAACTATAACTGAAAACGCGATCGTTAATGCGAACTGTCGATAAAGCTGTCCGGTTGTTCCCGGAAAGAAAGCTACAGGCACAAACACAGTGATCAATACTAACGAAGTTGCAATCACCACACCAAACAATGTGTTCATCGATGCGATCGCAGCTTCTAAAGGTCGCTGTCCTTCTTCCTGAATCCGTCGGGTAATGTCCTCAATGATTACGATCGCATCATCTACAACTAATCCCGTTGCCAGTGTTAATCCAAACAATGTGAGCGTGTTAATCGAGAATCCCAGCAGTTTCACAAAGATGAACGTACCGAGAAACGCGATCGGAATCACGATCGAGGTAATAAACGAAGCTCGCCAATCTTGTAGAAACAGAAATAGAATCAACACCACTAGGATGATGGCTTCAAACAGCGATCGAATAACTTCTCTTGCACCGGCTTCAATAAAGGTTGTGGTGTCAAATGCAATCTCATATTTCAGTCCCGGCGGAAAGCTTGCCGAAAGGTTCTGCATTTCCTCTTTGACCGCTTTGGCAACATCGAGCGCGTTACTGCCAAACTGTTGGTTCACGCCCAATCCTACGCCTCGGTGGGTCACCCGATCTTCGGTTGTAAATCTCAGCAAAGAACCATAGTTCTCAGCTCCAAGCTCTGCACGACCGACATCTCTCAGCCGCACTAAAGTTCCAGTCCCCGCAGTTTTAATAACTAGATTGTTGAATTCCTCAGTGTCTTTGAGTCGTCCTTGTGCAGTGATCGAATACTGATACTGCTGTCCGGGAGCTGCGGGAGCCTGTCCAATTTGTCCGGCTCCTACCTGGATGTTTTGCTGTTGCAGTGCAGCAATCACATCTTGAGGCGTGAGTGTTCGACTAGCTAACCGCTCTGGATCAAGCCAGAGACGCAGTGCATAAGTTCGCTCACCAAAGATCTGAACTTCACCGACACCTTTAATTCGGCGAACTGCATCAGCTAGATACAAATCTGCATAGTTACTGAGGTAAAGATCGTCATAGAGATCCTGATTTTTCGCCTCGTCTCGCTCGGAATACAGCCCGATCGCTAACAGAAAGTTATTGTTTGTTTTAGCAACTTGAACCCCGGTTTGCACCACAGGGGCAGGTAAACGCGACTGCACCGTAGACACTCGGTTCTGCACATCCACCGCAGCTAAATCCTGATCGCGTCCCAAGTCAAACGTTAGATTAATCTGACTCACGCCATTGTTGGCGCTAGTGGATTTGATGTATTTCACACCATTAATCCCGTTCAGTTGCCGCTCTAGAATGTTCGTGACCGTTGATTCGACGACTTCAGCATTTGCGCCCACATAGGCCGAAGTCACACTGACTTGAGGCGGAGCAATTTCTGGGTACTGCGCTACAGGTAAGGTCGGAATACAAGCCAGTCCCAGCAGCGTGATCATGATTGAACACACTGTTGCAAACACAGGGCGTTTAATGAAAAACGTGGAAACTGAGAAAATCATAAATTAGCGCCAGTGGTTAAGGTGAAGGTGGACGCTGAATCTGTGCGGCATCTGCGATCGGCGCACAGTTTTGCAGTTGTAAAATTCCCGAAGTTACGATGCGATCGTTGGCTGTGACTCCTTCTAGCACTTCTTGTTCGTTACCGATAATCCTGCCTAACTGAATTGGCTTTTGAGCCGCAACTAACTGATCAGGCGTAACCTCAATTTTTCCACCGCCTCTAGGAGCAGCAGGTGCTTCACACCCTGAAGCATTAAACGGAGCCGCGACAAACAGAAAATCCCTTCCACCTAAGCGTGAAATTGCTGTGGTTGGAACTAACACACCCGGACGAGTCCCCCAAACCACTCTCGCTCTGACAAATTGCGAAGTTCGTAGATTTCCAACATTGGCAAATCGCGCTTTCGTCAGTACAGATTGCGTCGTCGGATCAACGTTCGGTGCAACAAAGGAAATTTGTCCGGTTTGGATCGGTTGGTCTTTCTCGTTTAGCAGCTTGACAGGTAATCCCGTCTTAAGTGCGGAAGCTCGCTCTAGAGGAACTTGAATCTGAATTTCTAGCTGTTGGTTTTGCGTGACGTTGAGTAGTTGAGTTGTATTGCTCACCGTGTCACCCACTTTCACAGGAATGTCCCCGATCGTGCCTGCAAACGGTGCTGTAATCGTGAAATTTTGTAACTGGGCAGCGCCTTCAGCCGTATTCGCTTGCGCCTGTTCGACGGCTCGCTGATTTCGAGCAACGGTCGTTTCTGCCCGCTGAATGGCGGCACGTTGAGCAGCGAGATCCGCACTGGCTTCCCTGAGGGCAGCTTGAGCGGTTTGCAGCGCATTTAATCGCTGATCCACGACTTGCTGACTGGTCGCGCCTTCTTTTTGCAGTTGCACAAAGCGGTTGTATTCTTGTTGCGCTAATTGCACATTTGATTCGGCGGTAGCGCGTCGAGCATCAAGCGATCGCAAGTTTTCATTCGCGGCTGCTACATCTGCCCGTGCCGATTCCACCTCAGCTTGAGCGGTTTGTGTTGCAGACTGCCGACTCGCAAGCTGAGCGCGTTGTTCGGCGGAATCAATCTGAATTAAGGGTTGCCCTGCTTCCACTTGCTGTCCGGGGCGCACAAAAATCGCTGCAACTTGCCCAGAGACCCTTGGCTGCAATGTTACCGACTGGCGGGAATCGAGGCTGGCGGCATAGTCAGAGCTATCTTCGATCGTCGCTGCCTTCGGATTTGCAAGCGGTACCGGAGTCGGTTGCGGTTTCATCTGACTGGCAATCATGATCGGCAAAATCAGTCGATTAAACAGAATCCAACCCAATCCGCCGACGATCGCAGCTCCAATTAAAGCAGGAACCAAATATCGTCGCCAACGAGGAGGTTTTCGTTCTGGAGGGGTTTCGGTAGAAGTCTGAAGCGTCAGATCTCGATTAGTTTCTTCGCCGTTCATTAGTTTAGCCACTAAGGTCTAGATACGATCGGGCGTGGAGCGTAAGGACAAATTCAAGGATCAAATGGCTTTCTATATTACTATGGATGCGAACTATTTGATCTCTGCCTGTTGATAGAAGATCTATCTGGGGATAGTTAGCAAGTCGGCAGAAGTCCTTCAGCGGTCAGATGCACGAACAGTTTCAGAACAGTAATACTTTTCAGACAAAACAGTTTTACCATTTATTTTTATGAGTAGCCCGATCGAATTTAATGTGTTCGCCCCACGCAACGAAGCGGTTCATCTCGTTGGTTCTTTCACTCAAGAAGATATCCCAATGCAGAAGGGCGAAGATGGGTTTTTTCGGGTAAAAGTCAATCTCGAAGATGGGCAATATCAATACAAACTGCGCGTAAAATCAAACAGTCCCGCCTTGCAAGGACAATGGGTTGAGACAAATGATCCATACATGACGGAGATGGATCGTAAAACAGAAAATGGAGTTGTACGAGTAAAAGACGGACAACGCATTTCAGATACATATATCTGGCAACACGATCGTCAACCGCTTCCCGAAAATCGCGATGTGATTCTCTACGAAATGCACATTGCAGATTTCTGCGGAAAAGGCACTGATATCTCTGATCCCACTAAGTTTAAGCAGGTCTTAGACAAGCTCGATCATTTAAGCGAATTGGGCATTAATGCGATCGCCCTCATGCCCGTTACCGAATACGATGGCGACTATCGCTGGGGCTATATGCCGCTTCACTTTTTCGCACTTGAAAGCAGCTACGGCAAACCCGAAGACTTTAAACGCTTGATCGATGAATGTCACGGGCGCGGAATTCGCGTTTTGATTGATTGCATTTTCAATCACACAAATGAAGAAAGCCCGTTGTTAAAGATCGATCGTGACTATTGGTACTACCACGATCGGCATTATCCCGAAGATGATGCAAACTATTGGGGGCCTGAGCTGAGCTACGAAAATTACGACAGCGATCGCAACATTCGACCGACCTGGAATTTTGTTCGCGATGTAGTGCAATTCTGGATTCGCGAGTATCACATTGATGGTATTCGCTATGATGCCGTGCGCCAAATCGCAAACTATGAATTCTTTGGCTGGTTATTTCAGCAAATTGAAATTAAAGATAAGCCTTTTTATCAGATTGCAGAGCATATTCCTGATACCAGTGAGGTTTGCAGCCCCAAAGGTGTGTTTGATGCTTGCTGGCATGAAAGCTTCCGCTACTTCCTGAAAGACGCGCTTATTGGTCAATCCGTCGATTTAGAGGAACTCAAGAAAGCGATCGATGCTCGTCAACAAGGGTACGCTGGCGCAACCTCAGTGATTAACTATCTAGCAACACACGATCGCGAACACATGATTGTTGAACTGGGCGATGTTGGCATTTTTGATCAGCCTGCTTTCGATCGCGTCAAATTCGGCGTGATTCTTCAGCTTACTGCTCCGGGTATTCCCATGATCTGGATGGGTGATGAATTCGGACAAGCCACCCACAAAACGCAAACAACTCTGGAGCCGAACCAATTAGATTGGTCGTTGCTCGACCACAATCGCGATTTGTTTGAGTTCTACAAACGAACGATCGCCCTCCGTCACGAAAAATCCTCGCTCCGCACCGACAATATCGAATTTTTCTTCGAGCATCTAGACGATAAAGTTTTGGCGTATGTGCGCTGGAACGATGACGGCGAAAGGGTGATTGTGGTCGCAAATTTCTCTGACCAAAATTATGAGAACTACGCGATCGACAATCTTCCAACCGATTGCTATTGGCAAGACTGGAACAACGGCAGCGAAATCGAAGTGAATGAGGGGAGATCTGCGATCGACCTCCCCAGCCTCAGCGCAAAAGTTTTGTTAAGTCATTAAGGTAAGGCGTAGAGGGATTAATTTTTCTCCTCTACGCCCCACTCCCCAAAATTTCCCTTATCTCTCCCCCGAATTGCTGTGATAATATTAAAAGCTGCCGTATTCATCGCAATTCAGGACAAACTCTCAATGGCACTGGTACAAGAACGCAAACAAGAAATTATTAGCCAATATCAAGTTCACGAAACCGACACCGGATCGGCAGACGTGCAAGTGGCAATGCTCACCGAGCGCATCAACAAGCTCAGCCTGCACCTCAGAAGCAACAAAAAAGACCACGCTTCCCGCACCGGACTGCTGAAAATGATTGGTCAGCGCAAGCGCCTTCTTGCCTACATCCAGAAAGGCGATGCCGATCGCTATCGCGCTCTGATTACCCGTCTTGGTATCCGGGGTTAAATCCATGCCCGATAACGCCCCTGATCCCAACTCAGAGCGACTTCCATTCGAGCCAGGACGCAAGAAAGCGAAGTCATCCGCAAAACCCGCGCCCGAACCCGCGAAAACTCCCGCAAAAGAAGCAAAGCCAGCCCTAATCGAGAAGCGCCCCAAATCTTCTCCGAAAAAGGCTCAGGCCCCCGCTCCCAGCCGCGAAGATCTCGCTGTCCCTGAAGTGGTCAGTCGGCGGATGGCGCGGCGGATGGCGTTCTTTTGCGGCGTTCCGACGACGTTGGGCATCGCTACATTTGTGGTCAGCTATTTCATCGTGACCCAAGGCATTTACAAATTGCCGAATACTGCGGTTGTGCTTGTGAGTATGCTCTTTTTTGGGTTAGGGGTGGTTGGATTGTCCTACGGCATTCTCTCAGCCTCGTGGGACGAAGATCGCGTCGGTGGAATTGTTGGAGCCAGCGAATTCTCGACCAACTTTGGACGACTGACCGGAGCCTGGAAAGAAGCCCGCGAGCAGCAGCGCCAAAAACGCAGCCAGAATTAGGGATTCGATCGAGTACGGTACGATTAATTGACAGCAGACTGATCCGGGCAGTTCACTGCTCGATCGGCACAAGAATCAACACATTCAGCAGGAACGTTTAACATGATTGTGGTTATGAAAGTCGGCTCCCCGGAAGCCGAAATCGCCCGCCTCACCGAAGAGTTCTCGACTTGGGGACTCTCTCCCGAAAAGATTGTTGGAAAGCATAAAGTCGTGATTGGCTTGGTCGGTGACACGGCTGAGATGGAGCCACTCCAGATTCAAGAATCCAGCGATTGGATCGAGCAGGTTTTACGAGTTGAGCAACCCTTCAAGCGGGCAAGCCGCGAGTATCGTCACGGTGAAGCCAGCGAAGTTCCGATTTCAACCCCGAATGGTGTCGTTTACATCGGTGAGAATCACCCAATCGTCACGGTCGCAGGCCCTTGCTCGGTCGAAAACGAAGAGATGATTATCGAAACGGCTCGTCGAGTCAAAGCAGCAGGCGCACAGTTCCTTAGAGGTGGCGCATTCAAGCCCCGGACTTCTCCCTATGCATTCCAAGGACACGGAGAAAGCGCACTCGGTTTGCTGGCAGCAGCACGTGAAGCGACCGGACTGGGGATTATTACAGAATTAATGGATGCCGCAGATCTAGAACCGTTGGCAGAAGTAGCTGACGTGATTCAGATCGGCGCACGCAATATGCAAAACTTCTCGCTGTTGAAGAAAGTTGGCGCTCAAGACAAGCCGATTCTGCTCAAGCGGGGAATGGCAGCGACGATCGAAGACTGGCTGATGGCAGCAGAATACATCCTTGCTGCCGGAAACCCGAATGTAATTCTGTGCGAACGCGGAATTCGGACATTCGATCGCGAATACGCCCGAAATACTTTAGACCTCGCAGCGATCCCCGTTCTCAGAACGTTGACCCACCTGCCCATCATGATTGATCCAAGTCACGGAACCGGACGCGCTGAGTACGTTCCTGCAATGGCGATGGCATCGGTTGCAGCAGGAACTGATTCGCTGATGATCGAAGTTCACCCGAATCCGAAGAAAGCCTTATCGGATGGGCCGCAATCGCTCACCCCGGATCAGTTTGATCAATTGATGAAGCAGCTCGCGATCGTCGGTAAACCCCTCGGACGCTGGACAGAACAACGTCAACCCATCGCCGTTTAGGTCTATCGGTTGAAATCTTACGCCTCCTGAAGATCTTCAGGAGGCGTTTGTTTTTGCACTTCTTCCGCAATGGAGAGACGATCGCTACAGCCGCTTCGCTAGAATCCTCGACTGATAAATCAAAAGGAGGTGTGAATTGCGATCGCGCAGGTTTATCTTCACGGTTGTCTTAAGCATCTTACTGATGTTGAGTTCTTCGGCTCTAGCGCAGAATCCTGTTCTACCGAGTCCAAAACTGGAACTCCCGCAATTTAGCAATACCGAGGTCAGAACGGCTCCAGTCCGTCTAGATGGACGAGAACTGTTTCAGATTGCGGTTCCAGCCAACAGTGGAGCAAGTCAGCCGAACCAAAGCAGCGCGCTTCAAGTCCGAGTGCAAGGCATCGAAGCAACGCTACAGCGCCTCGCAAATCAAACCAGCGCGGCTGCACCACAGGTTACCGCGACGATCGACACCAGCAGTAATCTGCCTATAATTACGGTGAATCGGCAGTATCTCATGACTGTGACGACGCTGGATGCTCAACTGCAAGGACAAGAACTAACGACTTATGCAGAAAGTTTGACGCAAATCATTCGGGACGGTCTGATTCAGGCACAGCGCGAACGGCAGCCTGAATTTATTGCACAACAGGCAGGGAAGGCGAGCGCGATTTTGTTGGGTATGGTTGCTTTAAGTTGGCTGGTTTCTCGCTTGCAAGCTTACCTCCGAAGGCATCAAAGACACCAGCACAGCGAAGCATTATCTCTCTCTGAATTGCCGCCCAATACGCCTGAAATGGCGAGTTCTCGCACTCAGTTGATGGTGAAACAACAGTTAGCAAATCGTCAGCAACGCACCATGAAAGATGTGCGCCGTCGATCGCTTCAGCTTGTGCAGCTCATCATTTGGGCAACGGGTGGATATACGATTTTAGGGCTGTTTCCGCAAACGCGATCGCTTCAGCCGCTTGTGCTTTCGACTCCGTTGAAGGTATTAGGAATTATTGTTCTAACCTATCTAGCGATTCGATTCAGTGAACTATTAATCGATCGTCTCTTTATTGCGCTTGATATTCCCCAGCAATCTACTCCGGATGTTTCTCAACGAGTGGCGCTGCGTGTCTCGACTTTCTCCCGCGTTGTCAAAGGGTTATCTACACTGATTTGGGTCAGCATTAGTTTGATCACAATCTTATCGATTCTTGGGATCCAAGTTTTGCCATTGTTAGCAGGTGCGGGAATTATTGGACTTGGCATCTCTTTAGCGTCGCAGAACTTAATTAAGGATGTGATTAATGGATTTCTGATTCTGTTGGAAGATCAGTACGCAGTCGGAGATGTGATCCAAGTTGGAACGATGACGGGATTTGTTGAATCAATTAGCTTAAGGATTACGCAGATTCGCAATTCAGAAGGGCGATTAATTACGATTCCAAACAGTGCGATTTCGATCGTCGAGAATCTTTCTAAGGATTGGTCGCGGGTTGATTTATCGATTGCGATCGCGTTTGATGCCGATGTGGATCAGGCGATTCACTTAATCGAAAAAGTTGGACAGGACATTAGCCACGACCCAAACTGGCAAACCAAAATATTAGAAACACCCCAAGTCTTAGGAGTTGAAAATATCAGCAATGAAGGAGTCACAATCCGAATTTGGATTAAAACTCAACCGTTGCAGCAATGGTATGTGGGGCGCGAATTTCGGAAGCGATTAAAGCGAGCGCTGGATGCGGCAGGAATCTCGATCGCCATTCCGCAACAAGCTTTTTCGGTGCGAGGCGCGATTGACGATGAAATTTTTGACCCCAATGAGAATGAGAACTCTAACCTTCAACAATCCTCTAACCCTAATAAGGCGAATTGATGTTAAAAGATCGAACAAGTCACAACTGCACCAAACGATGCTTCGATATTCCCTTATTACGCGAGATTTAGTAATTGTTGAATGCTACGACTTCAAGCTCCGATCGCTCAATCAGCGTTTCTAATGCCGTTTTCATCTCCGTTGTCGTTGTCGTTGTCGTTCCGAATCGTCTCACCACAATACTTGCTGCTAAATTGCCTAACACCACTGCTTCCCAGACCGTTGCGCCTGCAATTAATCCAAGTGTTAACGCAGCGACCACCGTATCTCCGGCTCCAGTCACATCAAAAACCTTTGTACGATTGAAAGCGGGAATATGCTGCTCGTTGCCGGAACGATCGAACAATGTCATCCCTTGTTCACCACGGGTGATCAGAATGTATTGCGCGTGCGTTAATCGTAGTAAATCTCGCCCTGCTCTAGACAGCGATGCAGCATCACCGATCGCATATCCAACGGCTAACTCTGCTTCGGGTAAGTTAGGCGTAAAAATCATTGCATCCTGATAACGCGGAATCTGCTTTTGCGAATCAACGATCGTTCTTGAATGCTCTAATGCTGCTTCGATCACCGGTTGCGTTAGCGTCCCATCGCCGTAATCAGAGCAGACGATCGCATCAACGTGATCAATCTGATCGCGAATATAAGCGGCTAACTGCTGCTGAAGTTCAAGCGCGGGTAACGCATTCGATTTACGATCAATTCTCACAATCTGCTGTGTTACAGACTGGCGCGAGTGTCCTGTAATTCGAGTTTTGGTTACAGTGGGTCGATCGACCTCCCAAACGACCCCTTCTATATCGACTCCTGCTGCTTCTAACAGTTGTGCTAGTGCTTGCCCTTGAATGTCTTTTCCGAGGAGTCCCACTGCTTTAACTGTCGCTCCCAATTGGGCAAAATTGTAGATTGCATTCGCGCCGCCGCCCGGAATTTGCTGCGTTTCTTCGTGGCGCAGAATCAGCACCGGAGCTTCCCGTGATACTCGTTCGACTTCCCCATTGAGAAATTCATCTAGCGTCAAATCTCCGACCACTAATACAGTCGCTTCAGAAAATCGATCGATTAATTCAAATAGGCGATCTCGATGCGATCGTAGTAACTCAATCCCGTCATTCATAGCCCAGCAAACCTTCAATTTGCGCTCTATTATGTCGGAAATGAAAAAATTCAGAATGCTGCTTGAGACAGATGAAAGCACTTTTTTCGTATTCAGCAGGTTTTGTGAAAGTAATAGTCTTTCGGCAGATTTCTTTCATGTAGAACATAGTTCAATGAAAACTATAAGCAACATTTTTGCTTACGACTACTCATCGAACCCACAACACTATCATGCAAGACAAATTTAAAATCTCCTTCAAAAGCCTAGCAGACCTAGAAAAGGCAGTTGCCCTCATTCTTGGCATTACTTTTCTAACGATCGGAATCGCTGGATTTCTTCCTCAATTCATGGCACTACCTGGAAGTGCCCCTGTAACGGGTGATGTCTATATTCCTCGCCTGTCTTCTTCGGATGGTTACGGTCACTTGTTTGGATTGTTCCCGACCAACTATGTGCATAATGCAGTGCATATCGTTGTTGGTTTGTTGGGACTTGCCGCAGCAACTAGCTTCAGCGGTTCACTTGTCTATAACCAAGGTTTTGCAATCGCTTACACCGCGATCGTACTGTTCGGCTTGATTCCTGCAACTAATACCACCTTTGGTCTGATGCCAATCTACGGTAACAATGTTTGGTTTAACGCTCTAACGGCTGTACTCGCGGCTTATGCGGGATTTGTAAAACCCGCGGAACTGGCAAAAGCAACCGAAGCATAATCTCGCTAGATTGCTTCTCGCACAGGCGTTTTCAAAATTCGTTTCACGATCTCAGGAATCTCAGAAGGGCGTTCAGCCACTGGGATTCCTGCACGTTTAAAGGCTGCAACCTTGCTTTCTGCGGTTCCCAAATCAGGCCCAACATTCGCAGCCTGTAAATCAATAATGGCGCCCGCGTGTCCCATGCGGCGATTTCGGGGAGCGCTGCGACCTGCCACATAGGCAATCACAGGTTTGTCGATCGCTTCTGCAATATATCGGGCTGCGGTTTCTTCAAAGTCCCCGCCAATTTCCCCAACCAGCACAATCACATCAGTCTGATCATCTTCGTCCAAGATCTGAAGCCACTGCGGAAACGTGGAACCCGCGATCTGATCACCTCCTAAGCTCACTGCGATCGATTGTCCATACCCCGCCTGTGTCAGCGTCCAAGCCACTTCATACGTGAGCGTTCCATTGCGGCTTACAAGCCCGATCGCACCCGGTCGGTAAAACTCTGGCGGATGAATCCCTAGCAGCACTTGTCCCGGTACAATCACACCCGGACTGTTTGGGCCCACAATCAAGGTTTCAGTTGCCTCAGCTTTGCGAATCAGATGTACCATATCAAGTGGGGGAATTCCGTGACTGACGAGGACAATCTGACGGATGCCAACCGAAATTGCTTCGAGGGCTGCATCCAACGCGGCATAAGGTGGCGAGAAAATTACTGTTGTATCTGCCCCACCAACCTTTGGTAAGGCTTGTTCGAGCATATCGAACACTGGAATTCCTGCAAGCGTCTGCCCACCGTGACCCGGACTCACACCCGCGACAATTTGTGTGCCATACTGCTGCATGAGTGGCGCATAGAGTTTTCCCAATGGCTCTAGGATGCCCTGCACAATGACTTTGCTAGCTGGCGTAAAATTCATAAGAAGGTAGGTAAGCAAGGGATAAATAAATCATTCCGAGGAATGATGTCGGTTACTGTTCAAAGTGAGCCTTTTGCTAGGAATATAAACGGTCAGTTTCGACGAATGCAACCTGCCCAAATTGTTGAAACGAGCGGGTACGTATTCGTCTTTTGCAAGACTTACCGAACAGTGAGCAAATTGAATTTGAATCTATCTTTTTGCCGAGTGCTAGAACAGGCAAATTTTGGCTATTTCTCAAATTATAGAAGGCGCAGCGAGATTGGAAATCCTTAGATTTGCCAAAATCAACAAATGCAACTTAATTTTGTCTAGAAAAATCAGTAGAATTACCTGATTATACCTTGATTAAAAATAGATAAGAGCGCTTAACTCTCTCGTTTTTTCGCAAGAGCAATTAACCGCGCGATCGCACTATCCAAATCATCGATCAGAATGGCTGGAGTGACCGAGAGTTGCTCTTTTGCTTCGGTTAGGTTCGTGCCCAATAGCCGCACAACCAACTTTGGTGATGGAGCGCCCCGACTGATTCTAAGATCTTCTTTGTTGCTAATGGCTCTTGTCGGTGCAGGCGGACGCAGAAAGCGAACGATCGCGGTTGCAACTTGGTCGCTCTTGACCGTTCCGCTCACCATGTTGATTAATATCGCTTTAACTTGCTTATTTCTTGATAGCAACGATAAACCTTGCTCTAGTCGATCGCACAGCGTTTCGGGTTGCCAGTTGTGGTGCGTGTCACTGCCGATATTGACATAGTGCAGTAATTTTCCGCCTGCTTGAGCGATCATATCCATCGTTGTCATCGTTAAAGCGGCTCCGTTGCACAAAATCGCAATCTGTCCCTCTGGATCGATCGTCGTTAGCGACTCTGGTAAGCGATCGATGCCAAACTTGCGAGGACGGGGATCGAGAGCAGCTAACGCAGGATGACGACCCAAAGCGGCATCATTGACGGTGATTTTCCCGTCGAGTGCCATTAGCTCACCTGTCGCACTTACGCCGAGTGGATTAATTTCAACTAAATCTAAGTCTTTGTCGATGAACAGGCGATACAGTCGCTCAACAATCTCACTGAAAGCGTTAATGAGGTTCCCTTGTAGTCCCATTTTCAGCGCTAAGCGTCGCGCATAAAACGAGGAGAATTCTTGATCAATGATAACGTGCTGCATTTCGTCGATCGCCGTTTGCACATCGATTCCCCCTTTTGTCGATCCCAGAATCACAGGTCGTCGAATTGATTGATTGAGAACAACGGCGAGATAAAGCTCCTGCTGCGCCTCATACTTTGCTTCTGCCAACAAGACTTTAGGATATTCCCCCATAATTGGCAGATTAAAAATTGAATGCGCCGCTGCGATCGCGTCGATCGTATTCGACACAAACCGCACACCCCCAACCCGTCCACGCTCACCTACATAGACTTGAGATTTGAGCGCGATCGGATACGGGATTTTCAGCGCTTTGAGATCGGTCGGACGCTCGATACATTGCGAAGGCAGCACCGGAATGCCGACTTCGCGGAACAAATCTTTGGCTTGATATTCGAGGAGATCCATTACAGGGAGGGCTGACGGTGACGAGTTTTCCATTCCTTGGCAACGCGATCGATGCCGTAGAATCTTTGCCAAAAGCGATCGACGATCCATGTGGGAAGTGCCTTTGTCATCATAAATACAGTCAAGCCGCCTGCGGTCGCTGCAATGTAACGAGAGCGGGGATGCTTCGCCACGATCGCCTTGATGATCACAGTCGCGACACGCTCCGAAGTCCAAGCCTGACGTTTTGTAATTTTATCCAAGTTTTTCAGTTGCTCAAACGCGGCTCGATAGGGTGTATTCTTCCCATCGGGCATCGTGTTATGAACTTCACGATCGACCACATCAAAAAATTCTGTACTGACAGGCCCCGGTTCAATCACGCTGACTCGAATATTAAACGGCTCTAATTCCCGCCGCAGACTATCGCTGAGCGATTCCAGCGCAAACTTAGAAGCGCTGTACAATCCACCAAACGGAAACGCAATCCGACCTCCGAGCGAACTGACATTAATAATTTTGCCGCCGCCGTGATCGCGCATCACCGGAATTAAGGCTTGAATCAATCCGATCGCCCCAATCACATTCACCTGAAATTGTCGCTGAACGGATTCGATCGGAATCAACTCAACAGGCCCCATCTGTCCGTAACCCGCATTATTCACCAGTACATCTACGCGCCCAAACTTGTCGATCGCCGTCTGCGCCAACGCCTTGACCTGATCCGGTTGTCCCATATCCGTTGCGACAACGAGAACTTCAACTCCAGACTGACGAATCCGATCGGCGATTTTTTCTAATTTATCGATGCTCCGAGCCGCCAGAATCAATCGGACGTTGGGCAAGCGATCGGCTAACGTTTGCGCGAGTGCGGCTCCGATTCCCGCCGATGCACCCGTAATTAAAACGACTTGAGACGACGCAGACATAAGCAAAAGGAGTGATTTCTTCTCATCGATCCTATGCTATCTGAATCAATCCGAGCAGCAGAGTTATTAGAACTTCTCAATCGGCGTAGTGGTATCGGCAAGAAATTACGGTTAAAGGCTCGTCATCTACTGCATAAACACTGCATAAACTAAGCGATGGGTCTCATCAATACGCCGCGACCAAAATCCTGCCAAAACTATTTCTTGTACAAGATTACTCATTTCAATTTGAGTCAGCAATGGTTAACTGAACCTTTCTAAACCCGTTGCAGTCTAAACAGTATCTTGAATGGATGGCACTCGGTCAGTGACTACGGCAGAAATTTCTTGGATAGGTTCTATATTCCCGGTGCAAGCAGATGATTCTCCCTCAAATTTTGCCGATCAGGGCGATCGCGAACTGATCAAAGACAGCATTGCGGGAAATACTCAAAGCTTTCGCCGCCTCTACAGACGCTATCAAAATCGCGTCCGGGCATTGCTCTACCAACTGTGCGACCCTCACGCGATCGATGATTTGGTTCAAGAAGTATTCTTGCGGGTTTGGAAAGGCTTACCCAAGTTTCGCCAAAATTCCCAGTTCTCCACTTGGCTGTATCGAATTGTCTGGAATGTGGCATCCGATTACCGCCAAGCGGCAGCAAAAAGCCGATCGCGCCTCGAAGTCCTGACCCAACACGCCCCCACCCAGCAAGATGCCCCCGATCTGATGCAGATGCACTACGAAGATATTGTCATGCGCGGCTTGAAGGAATTGAGCTTCGACCATCGCACGATTTTAGTGCTGCATGACTTGGAAGGAATGCCGCAAAAAGAAGTCGCTGATATTTTAGAAATTCCGGTTGGTACAGTGAAATCAAGGTTATTTCATGCACGCGGGGCAATGCGCCAATTTCTCGATCGTCAAGGAGTTCAACTATGAAGCCATTTTCCCAAGATGACGAGGATCTCGCTCAGTTTCTTCGGCAGCATCGATCTTCACCGCCTGCCGCAGCACCGGATTTAGAAGATCGAATTATTCAATCTTTGCCAAAGCGCCGCGTTTCTCGTCCGCTTATCTTATTTACTGCGGGAATTGCAGCAAGTTTTATTGGTGTGATGATTGCTCAACCTGTTCGATCGCCGTCACCCGATGCTGCAACCCTCGAAGCCTTTATGGAAAGTAGCTGGTCAACGGTTTTAGACGGAACTAGCGATACCAATTCTGATTACCTTGCGCTGGTCGATTCTACTAATTAGGAGTTCAGTACTATGTTGCGTCGTGTTGCCCTGATTGCAACTTCATCAGTTTTAGTATTAGTTGGAAGTGCAGCAGTATTACGGGCGGTAGATTTCCGACAAGATCGTTTCACCGAAACGATCGCCCAAGTTCCCGATCGTTCAATGCGCGATCGTCCCGGTAGAGGCGACGGAGGATTGATGCGTGAACTGAATCTTTCAGCCGATCAAATGACCAAGATTCAGCAGATCCGATCGCGCTATCGGGATGAGTTAAGTAACGATCGAAACGCTGCTCGCCAAGCACAGCAAGAACTTCGCGCTCTGATGGCGGGAACTGCAACCGATGCTCAGATCCAAGAAAAATATCGTCAAGTCAAAGATCTGAGAGCCAAGGTCGCAGATGCTCAGTTCAACAGTATGTTAGAGATCCGAAATGTGCTGAGTATAGAGCAGCGGCAGAAATTTGCGGAGCGCATGGACAAACGTAGAGGAGAACTGCGAGACCGATTACCGGGACGATCTCCAGGAATTTAGCGGGGAAGACTCCCCGCCCAGAGATTCTAGAAATCTTCTTCGTAAGCGGAAGTATCTCCACCTTCGTTGTCGCGCTTTGAGCCGAGAAGCTGCAAACGATCGACCAAAACCACAGGACTCGATCGGGCGGCTCCCGTGTTTTTGTCTGTCCAGGTATCCAGCTTCAGCGATCCCTTAACTCCAATCAAGCTGCCTTTGCGAACATAATTTGCTGCCACATCCGCTTGCTTGCCCCAAAGCTCCAAATTAAACCAATCGGGCTGGTCACTATTTTTTGTTTGTCGATTCACCGCCAGCGTCAAGCGACATTTAACGCTGCCCGACTCAAAATATTTGACATCAGGTTCCCCACCAACCCGTCCAACCAGCGTCACGACATTTAAGCTCATAGTTCATCTGTACCCTATTTAGCGATCGCCTCTATGTTAATCGATTTTGCTGCCTAAACGAAGACTCGATCCTTTTGGTGAATTTCATCTCACGGCTAGGTAATTCTTCGGAAATGCCCCTAGACTCAGGGTGGAAACTATAATAAGATCCACTATCGACTGACATCATTGCGTAGCATTGCAATCTTCAGCATACTCATTACACTTTAAGAGGCAGGAATCTAGTGGGTCTTTTCAGTCGCTTCTCCCTCTCGCGGGACATGGGTATCGATCTCGGTACCGCTAACACCCTAGTCTACGTATCTGGCAAAGGCATTGTTTTATCTGAACCGTCCGTTGTCGCGATCGATCAAACCGACAAAGTTCCACTAGCCGTAGGTGAAGATGCCAAACGAATGCTGGGTCGCACACCCGGAAACGTAGTCGCCCTGCGTCCCCTGCGTGACGGTGTAATTGCCGATTTTGATACGGCTGAGTTGATGCTGAAACACTTCATTCAGCGCGTCCACGAAGGCAAAGCGCTCGTTTCCCCTCGCATCGTGATCGGCATTCCTAGTGGAGTCACTGGAGTCGAGCGTCGTGCGGTGATGGAAGCAGCTTCACAAGCCGGAGCGCGTGAAGTGTATTTGATCGATGAACCTGTTGCTGCCGCGATCGGTGCCGGTTTACCCGTAGCAGAACCGACCGGAAACATGATCATCGATATCGGTGGAGGCACAACTGAAGTCGCGGTTCTGAGTTTGCAAGGAACAGTTTTGAGCGAGTCGGTACGAGTCGCAGGGGATGAATTGAGCGATGCGATCGTTCAGTACATGAAAAAGGTTCACAACCTGGTGATTGGAGAACGCACGGCTGAAGAAATCAAAATCCAAATCGGTTCTGCTTATCCGAGTGCCGCCGACGAAGAAGTCATGGAAGTACGAGGCTTGCACTTGCTGTCTGGACTGCCGCGAACCGTGACGATTAAAGGGCCTGAGATTCGCGAGAGCATGTCAGAGCCACTTTCTGTGATTGTCGATGCTGTCAAGCGCACTCTAGAGCGCACACCACCGGAACTTGCAGCAGACATTATCGATCGAGGAATTATGCTGGCAGGGGGTGGCGCATTGCTCAAAGGACTGGATACCCTGATCAGCCACGAAACCGGAATTGTGGTTCACGTTGCCGCCGATCCGCTCAGTTGTGTTGTGTTGGGGACAGGTCGCGTGTTAGAAAACTTTAAGCAATTAGAGCGCGTTTTCAGCACTCGTCCGCCCCGCTAGATTGTCCTGATCAGGCGCATCAAAGCGTGGAAATTATGTAAGGTCTTGCATTGGTAAGACTCAGTTTGCTATGCAGTCTATCTCTTGAGAATGCTGAATGTACGAATTGCGCCGCTGGTGGGATCGCTTTGGAGTCCCATTTACTCTTGCTACCCTGGGACTAGGAACGGCACTCTTAGTTCGGCAGACTCAAGCTGGTTTTGTGATGGAAACCTATCAATGGCTTACCCGTCCATTTCAGTCCAAGCCTGTTTTACCCGAACAATTAGTCACCGCTCAGAATAACGAACTGCGCCAGCGGCTGATTGAGCTAGAGAGCAAAAATCAGAAATTAGAAGAATTACTGGGACTGGCTCGATCGAAGCAAGTGAAAGGGATTCCGGCACCTGTGATCGGGCGCAGCGCAGGCCACTGGTGGCAACAAGTGACGCTTGGACGTGGCACAAATGATGGGGTCAAAAAAGGGGCTGTTGTTCTGAGCCCAGGAGGACTCGTCGGGCGAGTGACGCAGACGACCGCGAGTACAAGCCGCGTTCTCCTGCTGAGCGATCCATCCAGTCATGTGGGTGTGGTAATTAGCCGTAGTCGGTTTATGGGATACCTGCGCGGTAAAACGGGAAATCGGGCAGTGGTGGAATTTTTTGAAAAAGTCCCCGATGTTCGCAAAGATGATGTGGTCACTACTTCTTCGTTTAGCCAGTTGTTTCCAGCAGGAATTCCAGTTGGACGAGTGGAATCGGTTGATCTCACCAAAAGCCCTGCTCCTGAAGCGACGATCGAGCTAACCGCTTCAATCAACTATTTAGAGTGGGCAATCATTTATCCACATACACCCGCCCTTGCAGATCCTCAGCCTGCTGCTCCACAACCCGCAGCATCGCCCTTGCCAGAGGCAACGATTGCACCTGATGGATCTTCCGCTTCGCCTGCTCCAACCGCCTTACCCAGCCCTACGCCATGACTCTTCGTGCGATCGCAAAATTCACGGATACCTATCCGATCGCTCGCCCACTCCTCAACGGCGCGATCACGGTGGGATCGGTCTGGTTATGTCTGCTGTTGCTCCCGCTACGATTGCCTGGAATGGAATTAGCGGGAATTAGCCCGAACTGGCTTTTAATTTGGGTTGTGGCATGGAGTGTTAAGCGCGTCGTCTGGCAAGGGGCGATGGCAGGATTAATTTTAGGGTTACTACAAGATGGAATGTCTTCATCCCATCCTACTCATGCGCTTGGATTGATTGTGGTGGGGGCGCTGACCGCAAAGCTGCAAAAGCAGCGCTATGTCCAAGAAGATTTTATTTCAGTGGCGCTGATTGTTTTCTTGATGGCAGTGGTTTCGGAGACGATCACGGCGCTACAATTTAGCGTTTCCGGGGGTCGATCTCTCTCCGACATCTGGACGTATCACCAATTTATTGCGCTGAGTTCTGCCATTCTCAGCAGCTTGTGGGCACCTGTGGTTTACTTCCCGCTGAATCGCTGGTGGGAGACAATGAGCATTGCAGAACAGAAACAGAATTAATGCGATCGTCTTCCACTGTCGCCACTGCCATAGCCAGCACTCGCACAAATCCCAAGCCTGCAATTCGATTCGGATCAACTGCATCCACAGTTTGTAATTTCATTGCCAACACTCCCGTATTCACTGCAATACTCAGACTTTAGGGGGTGTAGCCTCGGCAGTGAGATCAAATTCTCGCGCGGACTAATCGAAATCCTGCTCAAATCTGTAGACGAACTCATATAAGCTTGATAAGAAAAAACTGTAGTGAAAGGCACATTTTCTCCGTTTCGAGCATAATTGTTACGGTATCCTGACAATAGTTCAACTTTAGTTCAACTATTGAGTGCTGTTATGAGAAAGCTCTTTTCCGAAAGCCACGCTGAAACCTTGACTCGATCTCGATCGACGGTACGATCGCTGCGATATTTCTTACAGCACTTTGGAACTACCAACCAACCTCAGTTCTCTTACAGCCAAATTCTGCTCTGTTGGCTCGGAAGTTTCCTCAGCATTGCAACGCTGGCTTATCTTTCAGTACACACCCACCATCCGCTGATTGCGGCTCCCTTTGGTGCAACTGCCGTCATTCTCTCCACCCTCCCCGACAGTCCGCTTGCTCAACCCCGCAACGTGATTTTAGGAAACTGTATTGGCGCGATCGTCTGCATTCTCTCGGTTCACTACTTTGGGACGGCTCCTTGGGTGATGGCGCTATCGGTTGCTACAGCTATCAAGCTGATGCAATTAACCAAAACGATCCATCCTCCGGGCGGCGCGGTTGCCTTAGTCGGCGTGATGAATAGTGCATCTTGGGACTTTCTCTTCACTCCCGTATTAGCCGGATCGCTGATCATGGTTGGTTGTACTGCGGCGTTCAGCCATTTCGCTACAGGAAAAGGGTATCCGAAGCGCTGGTTCTAGCGATCAAACAGAAGTATCCATTGAGGTTGACGAATCATACCTATAGAAAATTTAGAACGTTATTAGGACTTCTGTTCGCTAGATCTTGAAAGAAGATTAAATAATAGATGGTGATTATGACAAGCTTAGGAACGAAAACTTTGGGAGCGCTACTGATCAGTGCTTCACTGCTGACTGGGAGCGTTTTACTGACAAGCTGCGGACAACCTGAAGCTGAGAAAAAACCAGAATCGCAAGCGCCACAGGAAGCCGTGAACCAACCAGCCAATCAGCAGCAACAAAACCAGAATCAAGCCCAAGATGATGACGACAAGAATCAAGTCCAAGATGACGACGACAAGAATCAATCGCCTGGTAAAGACGATGACGACGACAAGAATCAATCGTCTGATAAAGACGACAATGATTGATCGTCTTGAACAAGTCCCCTAATTCATCGTCAACTTTCAAGACAGTTTGATCAGCGTTCTAGGGTGTTGATGAACCCGTGTCGATCGGTTTTGCTGCGGATTGAGGGGGTACAGGCTGTGCGGTTGGTGCAGCTAGAATCTGAGCAATCTCGGCTTGTTGCTGGAGCTGTTGCGTCGAAGACACCAAGCCGCTTAATCCGTTAATTAATCGCCTCAAATTATCGCGCAGCTTTGGATCGCCCGTTAGCTCATCTAAATCTGAAGTGATCTTTTGCGTATTCTCAAAGGTTGCTCTAGCAGAATCTAAAGTCTGTTGCAGCATAGTCACCGTTGTCGGATTGTTCAGCGTGGCTGAAACATCCCGGAGATTTGCGGAAGTTTGAGCTGCATTTGCTGACAGTGTTTCTAAGTTGCGGAGCAAATTACTCCCCTCAACTTGATTTAGCAACGGACTGAACCGCGCTACACTGCCGCGGAGTTCAGTGCTTGTCGCACTCAAATTATCCAACGTCGAAACCAAGGTCGATCGATTCGCTGTAATGAGCTCATTGATTTGCGCGATCGTCAATGTGGCTTGATCTGCCGTATTTGCGATCGATCGTGCCGTAGATGAAAAAGTTCTCACTTCAGTTCGTGCCGTTCTCACCAATCCGGTGACTTCGCGGCTGAGCCGGGCAATCTCAGAGGCTGCCTCGCTGCTATTTTTCGTCAGGGTATTGATATTGCCAGTAAATTGAGGATTGCTATAGGTATCTGCAAAGCGAATCGTCGCCCGAATCAACTCATCGGTGCTAATCCCAATGACGCCTCTGATGCGGGAATTTTGGCAGAGAATTAGTTCGCGATCGCAGTTACGATCGCGAGGCCCCGCCGAAACCGCTGTCTCAGGAATCGCTCGACGTGGCGTAATATCTAGCACCGTTTCACCGAGTAAGCCTGTTTGATTCACGCTCAGGTCTGAATCTTTCGGAATCGCGAGATCCGACCGTGTAATCTCTAGCCTTACCTCGACCCCATTCGGCCCTGGAACGATAGTTTCAATTCTGCCCACGTTCACGCCCCGGTAGCGCACCGCAGACCCCGTTTGCACCCCATTAATCGCGGCAAAATCCGCATAGACCGTAAAACTTTGATTCGCAGGATTCAGCCCCTTAATCCATAGCACCAAGCCGCCAAACAGACCCACGCCTGCCAAAATCATCAACCCGACTGAACCTTCTCGAACCGTTCGCGATCGCATAACTCCTACCTTAATACCTGAATCGGCCCATCCACACTGCCACTCAAAAACTGCCGAATTAACGGCTCGTCTGTCGTATCGAGTTCATGTACCTTGCCTTCCCACTGCACCTGCCCCTGATGGAGAAATAATACGCGATCGGCAGTCCGTCGGATTGTACTCTCTTGGTGTGTCACCATCACATAACTTTGACAGCCCCGCTGCGGATCTTGCAGCACTCGCACCAGATCCTCAATCACCGTCGAAGCGATCGGATCAAGGCCCGCTGTTGGTTCATCATAAAGTAGCACAGCAGGCGTATCTTCAGGATTCTCAGGGTTCACCATGATCGCTCGCGCAAAGCTCACCCGTTTTCTCATGCCGCCGGATAACTCTGCTGGATAGCGCTGCCCGATTCCCGACAGTCCCACCATCTCTAAGCGCTCCTCCACCAGTTGCCGAATCTGGCGACGAGACAGCCGGGAATGCTGATACAGCAGAAACCCGACATTTTCTTCAACGGTGAGTGAATCAAATAGCGCCGCTTGCTGAAACACCATGCTGATGAGTAAGGGGTCGGGAGCATCCTCGATTAATCCTTTGCGCCGTTTGCCGCCGACGTGAATTTCTCCCTGATCGGGAGCCAGCAGTCCTGCAATAATTCGCAACACTGTTGATTTCCCCGTCCCCGATGGGCCGATCACCGCCAGTGCTTCTCCTGGATAGATCGTCAGATTCACTCGATCGAGGACTTTGTTTTCCCCAAACGTTTTGCTGACTTCTCTAAGTTCAATTAACGGCTCAGCCATGCGCCTCTATCCTCGATCTGTGAATGCCAGATTGCAGCATACGCAAGGCTGTCAACAGGCGACTAGACTATCACACCAATACCAAATTAGCGATTCTCTGACGAGTTGGGCTAGGACAGATACAAGAATTTGCTAAGTATTCCAGCTAAGTATTACAAGCATCCTCTAACAAGACTTAAACATGAGTTTCCAGGCGATTTTCTCCACGATCGTATTCACACCTTCATGATGGAGTTCGATCGGTTGCTTTTTCAATCGTCGCAGTTCGGTCATGGCTTTGCGCGTGACCGCATGGCTTGTATCATCGGTGAGCAATAAGACCACATCGGCTGTCTGAATCTGCTGCACCGCTTGATCCACAATCAGCAATCCATCTTCCACAGTAGACCAGACAAAATAAACCTTGGGCAATTTCTCCTTTACATAGGTTCGCGTCGTTGTGTGTCCGCCAAACACGACTACTTTTCCCCGTAGATGGGTGTAGGATTCTTTTTCCTCAGCTTCACTGTCGGATTCACTGTCAGACGGTGCAGGCTTCGATCGTTTTTCGCTAATTGGTCTTGGTTCAGATTGCGATTGCGACCAAAGCTTACGGGCATGAGCATCCATGATCTTGAGCCTCTGGATCGCAGTCCCTTGAATCGTAATCGGCTTCTCGCTGAGTGCTTGAACTCGGTTATACAAAAACTCTACGACTTCATCTAAGCGATTGACTCCTTTTAAATCTTCGCGGTAGTGATAGACATCCATGGCTAAGTACGACGCATCATAATAATTCGTCTGTTCGCGAATGCGATCGAGCAGCTGTTCTGCGGTTTCATGCCGCTCCTGCGTTAATCTTTCGGCTTGGTGCTTACTCATCTGCGCTTCGTATTCGCGCTGCGCCTGTTCTTCTCGTCGCTCTTCGATGATTTGTTTGATCAGGTCAATGTCAGCCGTGCTTTCCCCATTGTCCGCTAAAGACTGACGCGCTTCGATTAAGCGGCGAGATAGCTCCGGTAAGTCATGCTGTATCTGCGTGCGATAGTGCCGGATAGCAGTAGATAGTTGTTCGTAAGTTGCTTGCGCTTGAGTATCACTTTCGAGGATGCCTTTTTGGTCAAAGCCCTGCTTGAGTTCTTCTAGGCGAACACAGTATTGTTCTAATCGCTGTTGAATGTCTTGACGAACTTCCATTAAGCGGAGCGTTTCTTGTGAAATACATTCGAGATCGTCGATCGAGAGAAAAGATTGCATCGGGAATTCCTCTTTACTTTATAAGTCAATCTGTGAAAATTTTTGACACAGGTAATTTATGCCACTCCGTCTAGGATCTAGAACAGGTCTGAAATAGAAGCATTTTTATTCAGTCTGCCCATTGTACTGTTTGTTCGATAGATCGCGACCGAGTGAATATTCAGCATCCGTATTACTGAGTCGATGGCTAGCGAAGTCCCAAACATTAAACGCTGCCGCGAAATAATTCCTATAGTTCATGAGATGGTGAACTACCACATCTTTAGCTATACGTACACAGGGAAGTTGACTAATGTTTTTACTGAGCGCGCGATCGGTTGCGGCGAATTTGTTTGTGATTGAACCCGTGATGTAGCGATCGGGTGTTGAACTGGCTCAATTGAAGAACAATTTGATGCTTAGTATCAAGGAGCCAGAGATCTCTTGTTCCCTCTCCCTAAGGAGAGGGTTAGGGTGAGGGCTGAAACGCGATGCGTTCACAAATCGACTAGGCTTGCTCTATCGTGTTTCTACACAAAATTAGCCTCTGCACAATCAAGATGATCACACAAGATGATCACAAGCGAGATGCACAGAGCGCGGCTCCAATCAGTCCAACTTGTGGATTCAACACAACCTGAACAGGAATCCGTTCCATCAACGATCGCATTCTGCCCTTTAGCGCAAACGATCGTAAAAAGCTGCCTTCTTCCATCAACGGCAAAATCTTTGCTGCAATTCCACCTGCAATGTACAATCCGCCATACGAAAGCAGTTTCAGCGACAGATTTCCTGCTTCTGCACCGTAGGCTTCAATGAAGATCTGCATCGTTTTTTCTGAAAGCCGATCGCGCTTCTCCAGTGCCGCTTGCGAGATTGCGGCTGCCGGATCAACCGTTTTCTCACTCTTGCCGATTTCCGATTCCCAGACCTGCATCAGCTTTGCAATTTCAGGAGATTCGGCTGCGAAGTGGCGATCGCGCAGAAACTGATAAATTGACACAATGCCCTGTCCAGAAACGATACGCTCGGCGGACACTCGCTCGATATTAAGCTTCTCTAATAGATAGTGCGATAGTTGAAACTCTAGTTCGGTGCGTGCAGAGAAATCTGTATGCCCACCTTCTGAACCAAAGACTTGATACTCTTTGCCGTTGTGAATCAGATATCCCTGCCCTAATCCTGTGCCCGCACCAATCAGCGCGATCGGCGCACTCGGTTCGCGCTTGCCAACTTGTAGCGTTTGCAAATCCGATTCATCTAGCGCTAAAAGCCCATAACCAACCGCCGCAAAATCATTGATTAGCGAAATCTGTGGGATGGATAGCTGTTCCGATAAACGATCGGCTTCCAGTGTCCAGCCAACATTAGTAACCTTGCTTGTGTTGTCTACCACAGGCCCTGCGATGCCAAAACAGGCTTTTTGCGGCTGAAACGTCTGTCCGGTTTCTTCTTGCGCTTGCTTGAGAAACGTCTGCACCATTGGTACGAGATCTGGGAATTCACGGCTGGAATAGCGTTTCTCAAATCGGTTGTTTCGGGCGGTTTCTATGTGATCTGCTTCCGCTTCCACCAGACGTAGAATCGTTTTCGTTCCCCCAATATCGCCAGCAAGTAACAGCGTCATTCGTTGTCGTCCTCCGATCGTGCAAGTCTTCAGTAATCTACTCTGTGTCTTTAATACAATGCAATTAGGACAAAGAATGCAATTAGGACAAAGATAGATAAAAACGATGGCTACTTCCTCGATCGCAGACCTCAGAAAAGACTACACCAGAGAAACGCTCAACGAAACAGATGTTGATTCAAATCCTTTCGAGCAGTTTCGCCGCTGGTTTGATCAAGCGGTGAAGGCAGAACTACCCGAACCCAACGCGATGACCGTAGCGACCGCATCGCAAGACGGCATGCCCGATGCCCGAATTGTCTTGCTTAAAGCGGTGGACGATCGGGGCTTTACCTTTTTCACGAACTACAACAGCACCAAGGGCAAAGAGCTAGAAACCAATCCTCAAGCCGCACTGGTGTTTCTGTGGACAGAGTTAGAGCGCCAAGTGCGAATTGTGGGCGCGGTCGAGAAGGTTTCACCAGAAGAATCGGATGGATATTTTTCTAGTCGTCCACACAATAGCCGCTTGGGAGCTTGGGCATCCGAGCAAAGCGAGGTGATTCCGAACCGTGAGGTGTTAGAGCAAAAGTTAGCGGCATTGAAGCTTGAATACGAGAATCAAGAAGTGCCGCGCCCGCCGCACTGGGGAGGATTTCGAGTGATTCCGCGTGAAATTGAGTTTTGGCAAGGTCGATCGAGTCGCTTGCACGATCGATTACGCTATCAGCTTCATGATGGGCAATGGGTCATCGATCGTCTGTCCCCCTAAGCAATAATGAAGGAGCGTATTCAAGCCAGCAGTGGGAGTTAAAAGATGGAACTGTCGCTTCCCCTCAAGTTGAATCTGGATCATGTTCATCTCAGTGATGAGCAGTTTTATCAACTCTGCATTCGTAATCCTAAGTTGAACATTGAACGGAACACGAAAGGAGTGTTAATCGTTATGCCCCCGGTTGGCGGAGATAGTGGCAAGAGAGAGGCTAACTATATCATCGATTTAGGAATCTGGAATCGCCAAACAAATCTTGGAGAAGTATTCAGTTCCTCAACATTGTTTAGGCTCCCTGGTGGGGGTGATCGCTCGCCCGATGCAGCATGGGTTGAACGATCGCGCTGGCTGGCACTCACCCCGGAACAACGCCAAAAATTTCCCCCGATCGCGCCTGATTTTGTAATTGAACTGCGCTCTCGAACCGATAGTCTGAGCGATTTGCAAGAAAAGATGCAGGAATATCTCGATAGCGGTGTTCGGCTGGGGTGGCTGTTTAATCCACAGGATCAGCAGGTCGAAATTTATCGACAAGGTCAGGATAAAGAGGTCAAATCCCTGCCGACACCATTATCTGGAGAAACAGTTTTACCTGAATTTGAGTTGCAGGCTGATTTATTCACCGATGAGTGAGTGATTGATTTTTACGCGAGGCATTCGTTATCTTTGAGGACAACGTTTGTCCTTTTGCAAAGATGTCGATCGATTTACTTGTCTTTAGCATCACGGTTGATCCAAGCGCGATTGCGGGGGCTTGTCTCTGGGCGTTGGCGCTCTATTTGGGATTCTCGCCTGTGAGCGATTGGGTGATGGAGCAACTGAATCGCTGGTTTAACTATGCGGAGCGATCGCTCTATTCATCGATCGAAGAGTTTGAGCGCACTCGATCGGCGCGAGAAGCTCAGAATGCGTTTTATGCTTCGATTCTGAGTATTTTCCCGTTTTTGGGCATCGGGGCGCTGTGCAATTTTGGGGTGGAGATTGGTTTGGGAAGAAGTTGGGCAATTAGCGTTGGAGTGCTTGCCTGTATGGGCTGCGGTGTTTATGAACTGGGTCGCCGGGATGGGCAGAAATCCGAACGCTAATTGCTTTTTCAGGTTATCGAACTACGGTTAAAGCTGAGGTGGGCTGCACTGGACGACTTACCTCTTCTTTGAGTAACACTTCTCGAATCAATCGCGCTGCGAGTCGCTGAGACAGATCGCTGATGATTTGCTGCCCCATCTTCTGAGTTTCAGGTTTCGCTAATAAACGCGGGATTAATGCAAGCATTTTCGTCTGATTGAAGCCGCGTGTTTCTCTCAGGATATTCCACACCCGCTTGAGATGGTCTAAAGTGGCTTGGTTTTCAGGCGGTAAAGGCGATCGTTCGACTGCTAAACCCACTCGTTCGCGAAAACCATAAGACAGGGTTTTCCAAGCAGTTTGGCTCAGTGAATCTAATGCTTTCGCAATTTCATCGACTAAGTTTGCGCGAATAAATTCACCCCGATCGCTAAACAAATAGTCGGCCGCCTGATCGAGCGCCTGATCTAAGTTGTAGTCTGAATTGTCTCGCGCATTCTTCAGCAAGTTCTCTAACCGATTCCAGCGAAAACTTCCATCTTTGAACAAGAGATCGCGCAGCGATGCCCGCAGTTCTGGAGCCGGATCAGTTAAGAGCCGTTTTGATACATAAGGATAAGCTTTGCTCAGAACTTTGAAATTGGGATCAACATTAATCGCAATTCCTTCAAGCGTGACCAGCGATCGAATAATTAACGCGAAGAATGCAGGCACTTGAAAAGGATACTCGTACATCAGCGCCGATAATTTATCGGTGATGCTTTTGATGTTGATTTCGGCAACAGAAGCACCTAATGCTTCGTTGAATACTTCCGCGAATGCTGGAATGATCGGAGTCAGATCCATCGTGGGCGATAGAAATCCCAGATTGACATAATCTTGAGCTAAGCCCTCAAAATCCCGGTTTACCAGGTGGACGATCGCTTCGATTAGCCCATATCGCTGATAAGGTTCAACCTGGCTCATCATGCCGAAATCGAGATAGGCTAAGCGTCCATCGGGCATTGCCAGTAAGTTGCCAGGATGTGGATCGGCGTGAAAGAATCCATGCTCTAGAAGCTGTCGGAGCGAACATTGCACCCCAACATCAATCAGGTGAGTTGCATCAATGCCCTGAGCGCGGATCGCTTCGAGTTGCGTCAGCTTGTTTCCGGTAATCCATTCCATTGTCAGAACTCGCCGTCCCGTATATTCCCAGTAGATCTTAGGAACGTAGATCTCTGGCAGGTGTCCGTAGAGTTCTTGGAATCGCTCGGCGTTATGTCCCTCATGGGTGTAGTCCATTTCTTCAAAGATGCGAGTCGCTAATTCATCAGCGATCGCAACCAAGTTACTCCGGATTTGCTTGATGTTTTTCATCGCCCACCCTGCCAAACGCCGCAGAATGAACATATCCAGAGCAATGCTTCGCGCCAGTCCCGGACGCTGAACCTTGACCGCAACGGTTTCGCCTGTTTTCAGCTTGCCTTTGTAGACCTGACCTAAAGAGGCAGCGGCGATCGGCATCGGACTCAATTCTTCGTAGATCTGATCCGGGGTTTTGCCTAACTCTTCGCGAATAAATTGGAATGCAACTTCGTTGGGAAATGGAGGAAGCTGGTCTTGAAGTTTGGTTAATTCTTCCAGATAAGTCGGCGGCACTAAATCCGGTCGCGTAGATAGTGCTTGCCCAATTTTGATAAATGCAGGGCCTAAATTCGTCAACATCTCGCGCAGATGTATCGCCTGTTTGGGCTGACTTTCAATCGTTCTTCCGGTAATGCGATCCCACCACAGCCGCGCTGCAAAGAAGAGAAACGGTAGAAAAATTCCCAGCGTGCGCTGCCACACTTTAAGCGATCGCGTCCGATAATAGGCTGCAATCAAATCAGGGTCATAGCGCAGCGTTGTCATATCGGCTTGATTCGGAACCAATGCTAACTCCGATGTGATCATGCCGTTCTCGGTGCGAATAAAGGGAAGAGTGTCCGTAGGTTGAGGCGCTTCAGCAGCAATAGAGGAAGGAGAGGTTGCATTCATCGATCGACACCGGAGGCAAGAATTATAAAGTATTGTAACAACAAGCTCTTAAGGATTGACTGTCTTTAGTTAATCATTTTGCGGAAGCTTTGAGAGTGCCCGCGATTGTTAGATTACCGAATGCCATACATCAGGAAATCCTCACCGAGTACGAGAAGTCACACCAAAATCTTCATCTGCCTCCCTCTTGACGCAGAGATAGAATGAATTTGCTCTATCTAAAATCAAATCTTTCTTGTTATTTGCATTCTCCTCGTTCATCTTCAACAGAAATAATTACTTTGAATAAATAGAAATAGAGAACGTTCGACCCTGGTTCGACTCTGGTTCGACTCTAGGCGGTCACTTCGTGGAGCTAAGCGATCGCTTCAAGTTCTCGTTTGAGCTAATCCAGCACGATCGCGATCTAGCTTTTTCAGGGCCCAACTCTAAACTCCGTCGTCCTGTCCTAACTTCATGCCGAATATCCCGCCAAAGGTTCTCAAAGTCTTCCACAGAGCGCTGCTGCATTAAATGAAAGTGCCGTCCCTACTCCCTACTTCCTACTCCTTTTAGCGTTCACGACTCAAACGGGATCGCTATAGGTCTACGGTTTATGTTTTTTGTTTGAAGTGCTTTCAGAAGCGAATAAGTTGCGTCACAATATGGAACGGGTTGGAGTCGAAGAGAACACTTGATGCAAATTGAAACGCGCTCTGACATGCAAAGAATTGAGACAGATCGAGGCATTCGGTTCTGTCAAAGTTTCACGATCGCTAACACAGCGCCAAATGCAAAATACGTAGCAATTCACTATTGGCTAGAAGTCACCGAACCTAGCTTCTTTTCCCTGCTGGAATGGCATTCCTTCTCACCGACATCGCCAACGGCCATCGCACCGGGAGAAATCAAAACCATCACGCTCAACTTTGATATTCCCGCTCATGCGGCTCCGGGCATTTATCACTACACGATCGCCTACAAATCTGAGCAACACATCAACAAAACAATTCGCCATCCGCTTCAGTTTGAAGTCCCGTCCATTCAGCCCCAGCAAGAAACGCTAAACGTGAGGATCGATCCAGGAACGACGGCTGAAATGCCCTGTCTATTACGCCCTGGCCGCTCCGTTACCTTCACGATCAACATCGAGAATCGTTCTGCATTCTCTGATTTGATCTATCTCAACTGTGCGGGACTGCCACCAGAGGCATTCACGATCGAGTATCTCAATCGCAATTCCCAATCCGTCGATGCGGCTGAATCCGTCGATGGCTTACGGCTCGAAGCGCGGCACTGTGGCGAAATTCGCTTTACGGTTCACCCGCCCAAATCTACGCCTGCCGGAAACTATTCGCCGACCTTGCAACTGATCTCGATGAACGCTTCAGAACTGTTGACGCTCGATGCGCTTCATATTCAAGTGTTAGCCGAAGCGCATCTCGAAGCTGAACTCAGCCCCAAAGTGCGATCGGTGCCCCAAGAAGATGCCAGCTTTACGCTAACCATTCGTAATCGCGGCAACGTTGAACAGACGCTACGCCTTGATGCCAGAGATTCAGAAAAGCGCTTCCAGTTCACGATCGAGAACAGTACGGTCACAGTTCCACCAAATCAGGAAATGGCGATCGTCCTCAACGCCACACCCCGGCAGCAGTGGCAGCGCCCGTTCTGGGGCAAGCCAATACGCTCATTGGTCAGCTTGTATCTGATTCCCACCGATCTCGTCTCAGCGACTCCGCCTTATCCGCCGCAAGCAAAACTCCTCTGGTTTCCGCAACCGAAATGGGTTTTAGCCGCTTTGCTGCTGCTTGGAGCCAGTACCATTCTCAGTCTGTTGGGTTTGGTTTATCGATTCAACCGTCAACCGATCACAACGGCTGATGTGCTCACGTTTAGTCCGACCAAGCGAACCTATCTTGAAGGCGCAAGCAATGCGGTGCGCCTAAATTGGGCAGTGCGAAATCCTGAAACTCTGAACCGACTGGTGCTGGTTCAGTTAGATGAAGGCGCAGAAATTCAAAGCAAAGCCTACAATTTTTCCACCTCAATTCCTCAAGAACTGCAAGCGAAGTCCGATCAGGACAATGGCTGCCGTCGTGTCCGCCCAGAGATACCCGCTCAGTCTGCACCTGTTCTTTGGGAACTCCCGCTTCCTGACCTGCCCTGGTTTTCCTCGCTTCAGCAGCCCGCAAACTATACGAAAATTGAATGTCAGGGGATTCCCTTTGTCTCGTCGCAGTCCGGCACGTTTAAATATCGCCTGAAATTGTTCTCGAAATCGGACACCCGCGTTCCGATCGTTCAGCAAACCACTGAAACCGTCACCGTAAAATCAACCGGTTCCTCTCAGTCGTCTGAGCAATCTCCTTTATTTATTGAGCGATCGTCGGAAACCGATCGACGACCTCAAATTCTTTCGTTTACCCTCAACGGACAAGATGCCACAAGCCAACTGACACACACCTTTCCTGTTGCAAGTGGAGATGTTGCGAATGTGGAGGTTTCTTGGCAAGTTGCAGACGAAAATGGCTTAGAGGTGGAGCTTTTGCCGTTTTCGGGAGCGGTCAAGCCGCGAGGCTCAATCACCTATCCGATTATGCCGGGTAACTTAAAAACGATTACGCTCACGGCTCGAAATCGCAACGGGCAACAGGTTACACAGTCGGTGGATATTCAAGCTGTCGTTGCCGATGTTCCCCGTTCTCCTCGGCGGATGCCACGTCGATCGATGCCGCAGCCTTCACCGAGCACGAGTTCTACGCCTTCACCTGAAGTGACTCCGACTCCTGAAGTGACTCCGACTCCTGAAGTGTCTCCCTCACCTCAACCGAGTGTATCGCCCATGCCTACGCCTGAAGTGTCTCCCTCACCGAGTCCTTAACGGTGCAGCAATACAATTCCGTCTTGAGCAAAGACCTGCTTCAATCCATAGGTTTGCTGAAGCTGCTGAATTTCTGCTTCAGACATCGATCGCCGCACTGCCCAGACTCGTTTGGCGTTGATTAACACCGCATCATATGGCTCTGATTGCTGTCGTCCCAATTGCTCGATGACTTTTCGATGACTTAGGTGGGGAACCAAACGCGCATCTGCCAGTACCCGATCGTCTTCACGAATCAGGGCGATCGCGGCTCGGCTCGCTGCCCAAGTGTCCATCCGCCGAATGTAAAACGTGAAGTAGCCATACTTGCCGAGAATGAATAATCCCACGATCGACCAGGCTAAAATCGCTCGGCGGCTCGGCAACCATTTCGGCGGATTGGCAACGGTTGCGATCGCAATTAGCATCAAAAACGGCAACAATGGCAGCGCATATTGATCGGTGAGGGTGCGCTGTCCGTCTTCCTGAGACAGCATATTCATCGCCAGTGTGGGAACGGCTGCAACTAAAGGAAGCCAATTGCGTGGATGACTTGCCCAGACGATCGGCGCAAAACTCAAAACGATGTACTCAAAGTTCCGAAAGGTGAACAGGGTCTTCAGAAAAAGCAGCGGATTGAAGATGAGATTTTTGGCGATTTCGCTGTAAGACCTTCCCAAATGGGCATAACGGAATAGAAACCGATCGATAGAAACGCCGCCCTCAGCGCTCGGTATGATCACCTGCGTTGCAATCACAAACCAACTAATCCCGGCAAGAAGCGCGATCGCACCATAAACCCGCCGATCTTCACACAACCAGAGCCAAATTCCCATCGCTGCCACACTCAATCCGAGTGCATCCCGGCAACTCAGAATAATCGCCACACAAATACAGAATTGCCACAATCGCTGAGCGCGGGCAAACCACACTGCACCTAAGAATGCGGGAACGGCGATCGTTTCAGGATGAAAATCGGCAATATTCGCATTAAACGTTAAGGGATACAGCAAATACACCCCCATCAGCAGCGTTGCCCATTTCGGTGTGATCTTTGCCTGAAGTGCCAGTTCTCGCACCATCCAACCGCCAATCACAAGCGCGATCGTTTGAATCAACAATAACCAGTACACACTGGGGTAAATCTTGTAGAGCAGGGCGATCGGGTAAAAAATTACGGCAGCATGATCGCCCAAAATATGAAATCTTAACAGCGTCGAAAACGGGGTTTGACCCTGGCTAATCAGATAAACTGCCTGATCAAAAATTCCGAGATCCCAAGCTTCAGACTGCATCATAAAATGCCGCATTCCGCTAAATCCAAACCCAATGATGCCTGCGATCGCCAAAATTCGCCAAGGTATGCTTGCGGCTGGATCGTTTTTCGCTTCATTGGGGTTGGATTTGAACATGGTGGAATCTACGACCATACGATCGCGAAGTTCTGGAATTCGCAACAGTATCCCATCAAATCTGCATGAAAAAACCGATCGATCCGACTCGATCGGTTTGCTAAATTTGACTCAAATTAATCGACTAATCACGCTGACCCATTGCAATCAGAATGTATTGCACCAATTGAAGCACCGCATACAGCGCGGTTGCTACGTAGGTAAACGCTGCTGCATTCAATACTTTCCGCGCTCCCTGATTTTCCTCACCCTGCAAAATGCCCAACTCATCGATCAGCCGCAATGCCCGACTCGACGCATCAAACTCAACCGGCAAAGTCACAATGTGGAAAATAATCACTGCGGCAAACAGCGCAATTCCAAGCGGGATAAATACCTTGCCCAGTGCGCCGATAAACAGACCCGCCATGATTAAGATCGGGCCAAAATTCGCACCCAAGTTCACCGCTGGAACCAGCGCCGCCCGCATATTCATGGGTTTATAACCCTTCACATCTTGCAGAACGTGACCACATTCATGGGCGGCAACGGCTGCGGCAGCCAGCGAAGTCGAATTGTAAACCACTTCAGAGAGTCGGACTGCTTTCGCGCTTGGATCATAATGATCAGTTAGTTCGCCCGCAACGGGTTCAACCGTGACGTTGTAGATGCCCATACGATCGAGAATCATCTTTGCTACCTGCGCTCCAGTCATTCCCCCACGCGAGGGAATCCCTGAGTATTTGCGATAGGTGTTTTGAACGCGCTGCTGTGCCCAAAATACCAGAATCATGCCGGGAATCAGCAGGAGATATGACCAGTGAAAAAACATCGCCCTTTTACCTTTGCTTAAGTTCTGTACAAGACTTAATTGACTGCTTTTATCCCGTATGCTATCACCTGAAATTCCAAGTGTCTGCCGCAAAAACCGAACTTACGACCGGAGCAGTCGAGAATAGAGAGTTACGTTAAAATGAGGACAGAACTGAGAGGATGCAAGCGCTAAATGTCGAGGATTACTTGCTGTGTGTCGCTGACTGGAGTTAGCCACATATATGCGTGAATTGCCCAAAGCACTACAGACTGAAGGGACTTCGCCGCAGGTGAATCAATCGATCGCGCTCTCAGGTTTACTGCCTCCACCGGATCGAACTCGCGCTAGAGTCTTATCCTGGCTAAAAGGAAACGTGCCTGAAACTCGAATTCGACATATTCTGCGGGTGGAGCAGTTTGCGATCGAGCTTGCCGAGTTGCATGGTCTCAATGTCGAAAAAGCGGCTCAAGCGGCATTGATGCACGATCTCGCTAAGTTCTTTAAGCCCAAGCGATTGTTAAATATGGCGATCGCCGAAGGCTTAACGCTCGATCCGATCGACGAGTCGAATCCACATCTTCTCCATGCCGATGTGGGGGCGATCGTAGCGCGGGATGAGTTTGGAGTGCAGGATCAATCAGTATTGGATGCCATTCGTCATCACACGTTGGGCAGTCCGAACATGAGCTTACTCAGTTGTGTGGTGTATCTGGCAGACGGGCTGGAGCCGGGACGCGGGGACACCCCAGAGCTAGAAGAATTGCGTGATTTGAGTCGGCGAGATTTGATTCAGGCAACTTGGCGATCGGCGGATGCCTCGCTCAAGCACCTGATTCAAGCGGGTCATTTGATCCATCCGCGTACCGTTCAGACGCGCAATGCGTTCTTGCAGCAGTATAAAACTGGGGCACGATCGCGCTGAATCACAGTTTACTAAACCACTTCGTAAAAGGAATTCAAACCTGAATGACAGAACTTTCTAACCAACAAACCCTTTCCACACCGATTGCAAATCTCGACGATCGCAGCGCTACACTGGCACGTTTGGCGGCAGAGGCTGCCGATGAGCGGAAAGGGAGTGAGATTGTGTTGCTGAAAGTGGGCGATGTGACGGTTCTGGCAGATTATTTTGTCATGGTGACGGGCTATTCAAAAGTGCAAGTACGGGCGATTGCTCGATCGATTGAAGAGAAAGTCGAGGAAACGATGAACCGGAGACCGATTCGCTCCGAGGGCTTTGCGGAGGGCAGTTGGATTGTGGAAGATTACGGCGATGTGATTGTGCACGTCATGATGCCGCAAGAGCGCGAATATTACGGCTTAGAGTCGTTTTGGGGTCACGCGGCACGAGTGCCTTTTGTTGAGTTCTAGAGTTGTAAATTGAATCGATCGGGAGGTCACAGCTTGACCTCCCGATTTTTTTGACTGCGATTCTATTAAATTTCGAGCTTGCTGAAATGACGTGAACTTCGGTGATAGATTGTACTGTGCAAGAAATCGCATCGCACTTCTAGAGGATGATTTTGATCTAGAGAGCAACTCAAAAGAGCAGATTTTAGCCGATTTGAAAGAGTCCCTTCGCGAAGCGGAATCAGAACAAACGCTGCCGCTCTCAAAACTTTGGGGTGGCATTGTTTTACGTCTCCTTTCATCCTCTAGCTAAGTCTTTTATACTAAACGATATGTTTTCCTTTCCTCGGCTTGATCATGAACTCAGTTAGTTGTCCCGTTCCTGAAGAACAGCGACCAATCAACGAATATCAAGACCTGAAGGAATCTTGGTTTTTTCGGTGGGCAACGCTTGATCGCATTGGCTACCTGAAGCCGATTGCGGTTCTTTGGGCGATCACCTGGCTCATTTCTGCTCCCGTTGCTGCCGTCAGTTTTCCACCTGCGAAACATTTGCCGCAATTTCTCCTATTTGCATCGGCAGGAGCGCTGGTGATTCCGGGTCTAGCTTTGCTGCGGCTTTATTTGGGATGGGCGTATGTGCAGCGACGATTGCTCAATCCAGCCGTGTTTTATGAAGAGTCGGGCTGGTATGACGGGCAAATGTGGGAAAAGCCGCCGGAAGTATTGGCGCAGGATCGATTGGTGGTGAGTTACCAAGTTCAGCCAATTTTAGAGCGGTTAAAGAAGACGTTTGGGGCGGTCGCAGTTGGAATTACGATCGGGGTTGCAGTTTGGTTCTTTTTGTAAAACAGAACTTATAAAACAGAAAAGGGTGACGCATTCTAGTAGCGTCACCCTTTTTTATAAAATATTGCGAATTTTATAGGCTGGTTAAGAATCCGATGATGCCATGTCCGGTAAAGGCTTCTAAAAGCAGGAGCGAAACGAAGCCGATCATTGCAAGCCGACCGTTCAAGCGTTCTGCGTTGGTGTTGAAACCGAACTGAGGCTGGTCAGTGACATACATCTGGGGTTCGATCGCAAAATTATTTAACTTGCCTTGGTCGTCAACAATTGAACCGCTTCTCATTTTGTTTTTTCCTTGATTTCTTTACAAAGCTTAACAGGGATTGTTGAGTTTTGTAAAGAAACTGAGATTAAACGTTTGCAATCGCATCTTCGACGATCGCGATTTCTGGTGGTTCGAGTCGGACTTGTGCGGCTTTGATCGAGTCTGCGATCGTTTCTGGGCGGCTGGCTCCGGGGATCGGAACAATGCAAGGCGATTTCGAGAGCATCCACGCCAGAAGCAGGCTGTAAATTGATAAGCCTTTTTCAGCCGCGAGATCGGTCATTCCGGTGAACTGCTGTAATTGCTTGACGCGACTCATGCCACCGAGCGGACTCCAGGGTAAGAAAGTGATGCCTTCGGCTTCGCAGTATTCGAGTACGCCATCATATTCAGGGTTGCGATGCCAGGGATTGTATTGGTTTTGCACTGAAACAATTTCGACTACATCGCGAGCTTGTTTGAGCTGATCAATGCTGAAGTTTGATACGCCGACATAACGAACGATTCCCGCATTTTGGGCTTCTTTGGCGGGAGTGAGTGCATCTTTGATCGAGTAGTTGGGATCAGGGGAGTGATATTGCCAAATGTCGATCGGCTTGTCTCCGCCCAATGCTTCAAAACTTTCGCGAATGGTTTTACGCAAATGATCCGGGTTGCCGTTCTGTGTCCAAGAGCCGTTCGGGCGCATCAATCCGCCTTTGGTGGCAATCATGACTTGGCTTTTATCGCCTGTGTATTGTTGCAGAGCTTTGTAAATCAGTTTTTCATTGTGATGCTTGTCGGATTCATCGCGACAGTAAGCATCGGCGGTATCGATTAAAGTAACACCGAGTTCTAAAGCTTTATGAATGGTGGCGATCGATTGGTCTTCCGGTGGACGATCGCGGATTGACATCGGCATTCCGCCAAGCCCGATCGGGAAGACCATTTCTCGCGTGATTCCGAGTTCTCTTAAATGGGACATTGACATTACTTTGTCCTGAGTTTCCATAGCAACACCTCTAAACTGTTTTTCAGTAAAACGGTATTCGCTCTGTTCCTACGTCCTGCCCAAGAAAGAGTTCAGAGATAATTAAGTTTATCGAGTTAAAGTAACAATTCAAGCTCAGTTTTGAGTGAGTCAATGTCGGCAACACGGCTGACAAGAAGGCTTTCTTTGCCTGCATCTTGGAGTCGATCTTTCCAGTGGTGAATCAAATCAGAATTTTGCATCCAAAAGTTCACAACGGTTCCGACAACTTGGTCTAGATGCCAGTTGTGCTGCGGGCTGACGGTTTCGACTGAGTGAATTAAAGCATCAAGTGTACATTCAAAAGTTGAGAGATATTCAACTCCTGTAGATAGATTTTTTTGAGTAATAGTTTGTTGTTGATTGAAGAAAGACAAAACTGGAGAGACTCCAACAATATCAAAGGTATACATTAATACCGTTTCTCCTCAGAACTTCGTTAATTTTTGAACGTTATTTTAAAGAGAAACAATTTGATTTGAGTAGATTTGTTGAACAAATTTAACGTAAGTTCGACAGAAGTTTGTGGCTGCGTTTGGAGCGGTGGAAAGCCCCCTAAATTCCCCATTCTGGGGACTTTGCAGGTTGGAGAACTCTCTAAGATGTGGAAAATTACGCTAATTCTTCACTTGTGGGGGATGTATACCAAATTGATCTTTAATCGCTACAGATCTTGTAAGCCCCCTAAATCCCCCACGAATGGGGGACTTCAAGTCAAAGAAGGATTAAATTCTCAAAGTCCCCCATTCTGGGAGATTTAGGGGGCGAAGGATCTGTAGCATTAACAAACTGATTGGGTATTAGGAGGCACGATCGAACACCAATGACGCAGAAAATTTCATCGCACTTACGTCAACTTAATCCATACTTGGAAGGTTTGTTATAGTTCCATTCATCCTTTGAACTTACCGTTTGAACTAAGCCTAATAAGTTTCTAATTCGGTCTAGCTAAAGTTGCGATCGCCACCGCTAATTGAATCGGCTCAACGGGTTTGGGAATGTGCATCTGAAATCCCGCCTCGATCGCTCGTTGTCGCTCATTCTCACTGGCATAAGCGGTGAGGGCAACCACAGGAATTTGCCTACCTGCATCTAGCGATCGAATCTCTCGAATCAGCCAATGCCCATCGTATTCGGGCATTCCAATGTCGCAAATCATCACATCATAGCGATCAGCATTAGCCCGCAAAGCAGATAAGGCTTCTCTAGCAGAATAAACGTTTTGCACTTTAGCCCCATACATCTCTAGCGCCAGTTTGCAGAGATCGCCGGTATCTCGTTCATCGTCAACGGTTAAGATGCACAATCCATCTAAAACAGGCTCAACTGTATTGTTCGTAGAAGTTGACCAAGACGGCGTGAGCCTAGAGGGTGCTATTTCCGAGGACACATTTTGCAATGGAAGCCGAACCGTGAAGATTGCGCCTTGTCCCTCACCCGGACTTTCCGCCTGCACGGTGCCTCCATGAAGTTCGACCAAATGCCGGACGATCGATAATCCCAATCCCAGCCCTGCTTCTGCTTTGGTCGTGCTGGAATCGCCTTGACGGAATCGATCGAAAATGTACGGCAGTAAGTCTGCTCGAATTCCGCGTCCGGTGTCGCTGACTTGAATTTGCGCCTCGGTTTCAGTCGAGGTCAGCGTCACTTTAACCTGTCCCCCTGCCCTTGTGAATTTGATCGCATTCGAGAGCAAGTTCCATATCACTTGCTGTAAACGATCGACATCGCCAAGCACGATCGCAGGTTCTAAGTCTGAGACAATTTGAATGTTTTTGGCTGCAGCTGAAAGTTGAACCGACTCGATCGCTGCTTCAACCCCTAACCTCACATCAATCCAACGGCGGCTGAGATTGATTTTACCGCTCGTGATGCGTGAGATATCGAGTAAATCTTCAATCAGTTGAGATTGCATTCTGGCGCTGCGATCGATTGCTGCTGAAGCACGATCGATCACAGTTTCGCTATGCGTGTGATTGCGAAGCATTGTTGCCCAACCGAGCATCGTGTTGAGCGGGTTCCGCAGTTCGTGCGAGAGATTGGAAAGAAAGTCATCTTTCATGCGGTTGTCGGCTTCTGCCTGCTGGCGGGCGAAGCGTTCACGCTCAAGCTGTTCGCGCTCGGTCACATCTTCGATCGACAGCAAAATCATGTCTGCACCTCCGTCTCGTTGCAGCTTACACGCATTCAGCAGCATGATTTTTTGCCCGATTCGCTCAAAAGTACGACTCACCTCAAAATTGTGAATCGGACGATCTTGAGTCAGCACTGCTTCGAGCATCGATCGCAGTTCGGCAAAATCCCACTGTCCGTTAGTGAACTCGGAGAAAGAAGCAGGGACAGTTTCTGAAGGAGAAACCTGAAACGTTTCATAGAACGATCGATTGACTTTGCTAATTCGCAGCTCGGTATCGAGTACCACAAGCGGGATTTGCACGGTTTCAATGATTGATTCTGCATAATTACGCGCCGCTTCTAGCACTTCACTATGGCGTTTGAGCGCATCGATATCTAGGAAAACCATTGTCACACCGTCAATCTGGTTTTGGGTCGTGCGATACGGACGAATGCGGAGCGCATACCAGTAACCGGATTGAGTTTGAATCTCTTGCACCTTTGTGTTGAGGGTGTCTAACACCTCTAAAGCCATTGCTTGTAAGTTCTCCGCATCAAAATCGGTGCGGAGGTCGTGAAACGGTCGTCCGACATCGCCAGGAATGAAATTAAACAAGCGCTGTGCGGCGGGAGTAAAGCGGTGAATTCTCAAATCGTTGGTCAGCATCAGAATGGGGACATTAATGCTGTCGATAAAGTTGTTGAGATCGCTATTGTCTCGGTTTTGTTTTAGATTGCGGTTGCGGAGTTCTTCATTCGTTGTCGCCAGTTCTTCATTCGCGGCTTGAATCTCTTCTTTCGCCGTTTGCAGTTCTTCGTTCGTGCTTTGCAGTTCTTCGTTGCTCGATAAAATCTCCTCGTTTGCGACTCTCAGACTTTGGTTGAGATAGTTCTGTTCTTGAATCACGGCTTGCAGATGAGCTTGGGCAGAGAGTTCTCGCTGAGTCGCAGCGACGAGGGCTTGCCGCAGTTGGACGATTTCGCGCTCTAAATCTTCTGGCTCTCGTCGTTCAACCGGGATTGCAGTCGAGGGCGCGATCGGCGGCGAAACCGCTTCAAAAATCACCAGAAAATAAAGCGTATTCGCGTTCGCAGGCTGGAACGGAATCACTTCTAGATTGAGCAGCGTTGTTCGCTCATCGGATTCAATCTCAACTTGTTCTTGTCGAATCAAGGCGTTTTGAGCTTGAGCGCGATAAATTGCGGTGCGAAGGGCGATCGACAATCCTTCTCGCGCCATCAGCAGCAAATTTAACTCAGTGCTACTGGGAGCCAGCTTCAAGTAAGGGTCGGTGTCGCCGCGCACTGACAAAATCTGCATTTGGTCATCGACCACTACAGTAACAGGCGCATATCGATTGGCAATCAGTTGATCGACTTCTCGCGTTAGATCAGATGACTTGGCGATGGCTTCAGCTACGCGCTGCTGGCTATGGACGTTCGTAAGCGAGAAAGAAGGTGTGGTAAATGCAAACAGAGAACGGTTTGCGCTTAACTTTCGGGTGTAGATTTTAGCGGATTCATTGATCGCACTGAACAAGTCTGAAGCAGCCTTGATGCTTTCTGAAGTGCCGAGAAGCAAACAGCCCGTTAGGTTGAGACTATAGTGAAACAACGCCATAATCCGCTCTTGGAGCGGATCGGATAGATAAATCAGCACGTTGCGACAGCTAATCAAATCGAGATTCGAGAAGGGCGGGTCGCCGCCGATGTTATGTCGAGCAAATACACACAGTTCTCGAATCGCGCTGCTAATTTGATAGCCTCCATTGGGTAGGGGGACAAAAAAGCGATCGCGGCGCTTTTCTGAAACCCCGTACATTTGGCAGTCTAAGTAGATGCCTAGTCTGGCTTTGTTGAGGGCGGATTCGCTGATATCGGTTGCAAAAATCTGAATCGGCGGAGGGGTAGCGCAATAGCTAAGAAACTCCAACAGACAGATCGCGATCGAGTAGACTTCTTCTCCGGTAGCACAGCCTGCGACCCAAATTCGGATCGGAGTGTCTGCGGTTTTGTTTTGGCTAATCGTGGGAAAAACCTGCGTTTTCAGTTGCTCAAAGACTTCCGGATCGCGAAAGAAGCTGGTGACATGAATCAGAATTTCTTCATACAATGCCCGCACTTCAGCCGGATGTTCTTCGAGGTATTGAGCGTAGTCTTCTAGGGTTTCGAGCCTATAGAGCAACATCCGTCGCTGAATGCGGCGATTCAGCGTGGTGGGTTTATAAGCGGTAAAGTCAACGCCAGTCCTGGTTCGCAGCAGCGCAAAAATCTGGGTTAAGGCATCGCCGGGTTGGGTGACTTGCTTAACGAATTGCAGTGGCTTTGAGTTAAATAAAGCGGGTTTACGGCTAAAGGTTGCAAGTTGTTCGGCGATCGCTTGGGGCGGCATCACAAAATCGACGTTTCCGGTAGCAACGGCGGTGTTTGGCATCCCGTCAAATTTTGCGGTGGCCTCACACTGAGCGAACGTTATACCCCCTGCAACTTTGATCTCGGTTAATCCTTGTGCCCCGTCTCCATCTGTGCCTGATAGCACAACCGCAACCGCTTTGGTTCCGCGATCGGCGGCTAATGAGTTGAAAAACACATTTGCAGGTAGGAATTTGCTCTTGCTCCGCTGCCGTGGTGCTAAATGTAGGGTGTTATTAGCGATCGTTATTTCTGTGTTTGGCGGAATCACATAGATTTTATTTGGCTCAACGATCATCTGGTCTTGCACCTCCTGTACCGGCATTTGAGTCACTCTACCGATAATTTCAGCCAGCAAGCTTTCATAGTTAGGAGACAAGTGCTGAATCAGCACAAATGCCATACCTGTGTTGGACGGAAGATGGCTAATGAGTTCTGTAAACGCTTCTAGTCCACCGGCTGAAGCAGCAATCCCAACCACAGGAAAGAGGGCATCGCTCTGAGGGGATTGTACTGAGTTCATCGGTTCACCTGAGCGCGAAGCATCTGAGTTTTCTCTGGGGGGGGGAAGAAGTCATAGCGGGAAGGATGGGAGTTGGAACACTATACGAAGCAACAAATACAAAGCAACAAATTAATCAATCAATTCTTCAGCAAACTTTGATAAGTAATCTACTCTTTAGAGTAGAAACGATAAGGAATAAGCCCTGATGAGAAATAAATACTATATTTACAGGATTTACAAGCTAAGCGCTTTTGTTTCTTGGAAATTTGACGTTCAGTAAAAAGCTAAAGTTTTATATCTCATCTCATACTTCAGCGGATGTGTGCGAATCGTAAGTATAAATCACTCGATGTTCGCCTAGCATCTTCTCTAGGTATATTTTCGACTTAAACTTAGAGCGAACGAAAGCTCTCATCCTATAGCAATCCTAAGTCATTTGTGAGATGCGTAGTTGATCGTGCCCCCTAAATCCCCCACGAGTGGGGGACTTTGAGCAAGAGGCGTTGAGTTTCAAAGTCCCCCAGAATGCGGGATTTAGGGGGCAGAAGCATACTGAAACGGAGCGACAAAGCCGCATTTATAATTCATTTAGGATTGCTATGGCAATCAAGCCTTTTCAAGGACTGTATAATTTCTGACTGATGTTATCCGAACTATTGCTGAATGCTGAATGAATTTATCTTTAGGGATTGATTTTGGAACTTCTGGAGCAAGAGCGATCGCGATCAATTCCACAGGTGCGATCACAGCACAAACCAGCGTGACCGCTTCTTCAGATTGGAATCAAATGTTGTGGCAATTGCTCGACGCATTACCGATCGAGGTGCGATCGCGTTTAAGTCGGATTGCGATCAATGGCACATCTTCAACGGTGTTATTGTGCGATCGTGCGGGTGTTGCGATCGCTGCGCCATTACTGTACAACGATGCTCGTGGTGCAAGTGTGTTAGAGCAGATTAAAGCAATTGCGCCTGCTCAACATACGGTAATGAGCGCAACTTCTAGCCTTGCAAAACTGCTTTGGTGGCAAGCAAATAATGAAAGTTTTTCTAATGCACAATACTTTCTACATCAAGCGGATTGGTTGGCGTTTCAACTTCACGGACAACTTGGAATTAGTGACTATCACAATGCTTTGAAGCTCGGTTACGATGTGGAACGATTAGAGTATCCCAATTGGTTGCCACTCCGAGAACTATTGCCGATCGTCGTTGAACCTGGAAGCGCGATCGCACCGATTCAAGCAGCGATCGCCCAAAGATTCAACATTCCATCCGCTTGTCAAATCTGCGCGGGAACGACGGATAGCATTGCGGCCTTTATTGCAAGTCAAGCCAATGATAGTGGAGATGCAGTTACTTCACTTGGCTCAACATTGGTGCTGAAGTTATTGAGTGATGTTCGGGTCGATCGATCTGACTTTGGTATTTATAGTCATCGATTTGGCGAGCGGTGGTTAGTCGGCGGAGCTTCTAATACGGGTGGAGCCGTGTTGCAGCACTTTTTTACATCGGATGAACTGAGGGAATTGAGCGATCGTATTCCCGCTCAAGAAAGTCCGCTTGATTATTATCCGTTGTTGCAAGTGGGCGATCGTTTTCCGATTAATGATCCGACGCTTGCACCGCGATTAGAACCGCGACCTGATGATCCGGTGGAATTTCTGCATGGTTTGCTGGAAAGTATTGCAAGAATTGAAGCGCAAGGATATCGCCTGCTCGAATCATTAGGGGCGACACCATTGAAGCGAGTTTTGACCGCAGGCGGAGGAGCAAAGAATATGGCTTGGACAGCAATGCGGCAAAGACAGCTTGGGGTTTTGGTGATGCAGGCGGATCAAACTGAAGCGGCTTATGGTGCGGCGCTATTGGCAATGCGGGGAGGATTGGAGAATTAAGGGTGATTGGGGGTTTCTTTGTGGAATGAATCTAATGGGATGTGGGTTCGATGGATTCTCTTTGCTTCGTTTCAAGAGGCTTCAGCCCCCTAAATCCCCCATGAATGGGGGACTTTGAGATTTGAGAAAGGAGAACAATTCGGATTACTGGGGCACTCTTAGGGGAATTTATGAGTGATTGAATTGATGGATTCTCGGCGTATTCGTGGAACAAATCCAAATATTATCGCTGCGGCTCGTCAGCTTCGGCAGAATCTTACGCCTGCTGAAAAGATATTGTGGCAAGCACTCAACAAACGCCAACTCAATGGATTGAAGTTTCGTTGTCAGCATCCAGTCAAATCTTTTATTGTCGATTTCTATTGTCCGCAGCATCGGTTGGTGATTGAACTGGATGGTGAAATTCACGATCGACAAGTGGAGTATGATGCTGCCCGAACAGAGAAGCTAAATCAGCTTGGGTATCGAGTGATTCGATTTCGGAATCAAGAAGTCATGTCCAATTTAAGTCGAGTTCTACAAAATATTATCACCGAAATTAAGAGTTAGTTTCACTTTCAAAGTCCCCCAGAATGGGGGATTTAGGGGCAGAACCCACCTCAAACGAAGCCGAAAGACTGATCAAAATTCACGTTGTTTCAATATGAATTTGATAGAAATGGTTTGCTGCGTTGATGTATTCGCGTTAGCCCCCTAAATCCCCCATGAGTGGGGGACTTTGAGATGAGAAGGTTTTGATATTCAAAGGGAGTTTTTGGTTTTGTTGATTCGTCGTTGATCGACAAGTCACGATCGCAGTTTCAATCCATCAGCAAATCGCTCCTGAAAATGCTCGATCGTACTTTATCCTTCTCAAAAACAAATAAAAGGGGCACAGGATAATCCCATGCCCTTAAATCACTAAGAATTGTGCTGTGATTAATTCAGAGAAAGCGACTTCCCGTTGTTAGAATTCGAGCCATTCTTTTCAACGGTTAATGTCGGTAAAGCTTCGGGTGCAGATTGCGAAGCAGCTTTCGATCGTTTGCGATTTGAGCCACCCGCTTTGCCGTATTCGATGCTGGATTTGCCGTATTTGGTGGCAACTCCGCTCAACATCCGTTCGGACATTTGGGACAGAGCTTTCTCGGTTTGTTCCAAATTTGCCCGCGCTTCATCGACTTTTGATAACAGCGTATTGTAAGCTTCCAGCGAGTCACGAGTCTGTTCGATCAGTTCGCTGTAGTTGACATTGGTTAATCCGTAACCGAGATCTAGATTTTCGTCGATCGATTTGAGTAAAGCCAATCGTCGCTGTGCTTTATCGATCGCAGCAGAACCGCGAGTTTTCAATGCCATGAGAGATACTACCTGAATGATTTAAGTTCTTTCTAAATTAATCCTGCTTCCTTCTTAATGAGATTCGTATTTCTATTGATTTATTATGGTTAGACTTTAAAGTTTCTATGTTGTTCGAGTCGGTTTATTCGCACAATTGCAGCAGTCACGGAAATCTACCTTTCAAATTGATAGCTGCATATCGTACAGCGCGAATTTGATAGGAAGCGAACAGCTTTGCTGCGCGTGAAACGAGATCGCTACGGTGCTGAATTCGGATCGCCCCCTAAATCCCCCACAAGTGGGGGACTTAGAGAAAAGAGATTCTCTCACTTTCAAAGTCCCCCACGAGTGGGGGATTTAAGGGGCACAAGCCACCAATAACGAAGCGAAAATTTCATCAAACTGACGTTAAAAAAATTCAAAATGAACGTTCAAAACCTGAATTTCAATCTTCCAGAACAACAAACGGACATCCAAAAATTAAAAATAGATATCCTGAAATTAAAAATAGATGTCCTGAAATTAAAAATAGATGTCCCAAAACAATAAACGGGCATCCCGAAGCAATAAACAGACATCCAACAACTGAAACTACACCGCTCGATCGAGCAAACGCCGATAGTTTTTCAACATGGCTCATACAAAATGATGCGATTGCCGTCCGGATCGTAAGCATACGCCTCACGCCCATGAGAAACCGATCGAATCTCACCCACAAACGCGTCCACTTGATCGAGATGAGCGATCGTACTTTCCAAGTTCTCAATCTGCACACACAGACTCACCGCTGGAAATAACGTGATCGGCGCTTTCTCTGGAGATTCTTCCGTAGTTGGGCGATAAATTCCCAGTCGAATCCCAAATGCCTCAAACTCGGCATACTTCGCAGGCGTAAACAGTGACGGTTCTTGCTGGAACAAATGGCGATAAAACTGCACCGATCGATCAAACTCCACCGCCGCGATCGTCACCCAGGCTTTCTGAATTCGCATAAAAATACCCTTACAGACATAAGCCATTTTGAACCTAAACGTTAGAGTGAATGAGAACAGTATTGAGGAAACTGCGATGACCGCTACACTCTCTGCGCCTCAGTCAGTCACATCTTGGCTAGGGGATGAAGGCGAAGACTTACTCACTCACAAAGCGAAAGTTTCTAAAGACTTACTGCATTTACCCGGAGCGGATTTTCTCGATCGCATCTTTGTACAAAGCGATCGTTCTCCCCAAGTTTTGCGGAGTTTGCAGCAGCTTTATTCATTCGGGCGGTTAGGCAATACTGGATATATTTCGATTTTGCCTGTGGATCAAGGCATCGAACATTCCGCAGGCGCTTCGTTTGCTCCGAATCCGATCTATTTTGATAGCGAAAATATTATTAAATTAGCGATCGAAGCGGGTTGTAATGGCGTTGCGACTACATTAGGCGTATTAGGCAGCGTTTCGCGCAAATACGCTCACAAAATTCCGTTTATCGTCAAGCTAAATCATAATGAGCTCCTCACCTCTCCCAATCAATACGATCAGGTGATGTTTGCCTCGGTGGAGCAAGCTTGGAACCTCGGAGCTGTTGCGGTTGGTGCAACGATCTACTTTGGATCAGACAATTCAACCCGCCAAATTCAGGAAGTCAGTCAAGCATTCGCTCTCGCACATGAATACGGCATGGCAACGATTCTTTGGTGCTATCTGCGAAACAATGCCTTTAAGCAAGACAAAGACTATCATCTCGCGGCAGATTTGACCGGACAGGCAAATCATATCGGCGTAACGATCGAAGCCGACATCATCAAGCAAAAACTACCGGAAATCAATAACGGCTATGCTGCTGTCGCCAAAGCCACCGGACAAAGCTATGGCAAAACCGATCCGAAAGTGTACAACGAACTGACCACGGATCATCCGATCGATCTCACCCGCTATCAGGTTCTCAATTGTTATGCCGGACGTGCCGGATTGATTAATTCGGGCGGTGCTTCGGGTAAAAATGATTTTGCTGAAGCGATTCGGACAGCCGTGATTAATAAAAGGGCTGGTGGAACGGGGCTGATTTCAGGGCGCAAGACATTCCAGCGACCCTTTGAGGAAGGCGTGAAGCTGTTTCATGCGATCCAGGACGTTTATTTATCGCCGGAAATTACGATCGCATAAACTCAACTGATTCTGAACGCAGGAGAGAGGCTTGAGTTTGACAAGTCTCTCTCCTGCGTTCAGAGCTAAAACCAATCTAGAATCAGTTTCTCAAGCGTCGCGCTAAGAGGGCGAATTATTTTGATTTGCGATCGCGCTTAAAAGTCCTCGCGAGCTGCACAACATTAATGTCAGTTCGATGAGTTTTTTCGCTTCGATTTGAGCGCTCTGCCCCCTAAATCCCCCACGGGTGGGGGACTCAGAGAAAGAATGGCAATTCTCTAAATTTAAGAAGCTTTCTAACCTTCAAAGTCCCCCACGATTGGGGGATTTAGGGGGCTACCCGCAGATCCGAACGCAGCCAAGACTTGTATCGAACTCACGTAACATTAGAAGCAATCTGTGATTAACGCTCATTAAACTGAGGTTAAAGTTTGCGGCACAACGATCGAGGATCGCGTTAGAATCCTTTAGTTGCGTCCGGTTAAGACGCTTCCCTTCACCAGCCACCTTGATTCAAAACCGTTGATATGAAACTGGCAGCACGAGTAAGTCAGGTAACGCCTTCGCTCACCCTCGCGATCGATGCAAAAGCAAAAGCCATGAAGCGCGAGGGCATTGATATTTGTAGCTTCAGCGCAGGTGAACCCGACTTCGACACGCCAGAACACATCAAGCAAGCCGCCACTGATGCGCTCAAACAAGGAAAAACGCGCTACGGCCCCGCAGCAGGTGAACCGTTGTTGCGAGAAGCGATCGTCCGCAAACTCCAGCGCGAAAATCAATTAACCTACAAGCCTGAAAACATCATTGTGACGAATGGCGGAAAGCATTCGCTCTACAACTTAATGATGGCAATGATTGATCCGGGGGATGAAGTGATCATTCCGGCTCCGTACTGGGTGAGCTATCCCGAAATGATCAAGCTTGCGGGCGGAACGCCGATCGTGGTTAAAACCACCGCAGAAACTCAATTCAAAATCACTCCGAATCAATTACGAGAAGCAATCACGGATAAAACAAAGCTGTTTATTCTCAATTCGCCCTCGAATCCAACCGGAATGGTTTACACACCGGATGAAATTCGAGCGATCGCTCAAGTGATCGTTGAGAAAGATATCTATGTTGTTTCCGATGAAATTTACGAACGCCTGCTGTATGACGGTGCAGAACATTTAAGTATTGCCGCAGTGAGTCCGGAAGCATTCGATCGCACCCTCATCAGTCATGGATTTGCCAAGGCTTATTCGATGACCGGATGGCGGGTTGGTTATCTTGCGGGTAATGTTGATTTAATTAAAGCTGCCAGCAAGATTCAGGGACACAGCACCTCGAATGTGTGTACCTTTGCTCAATATGGCGCGATCGCAGCCTATGAAGATCCGCGATCAAATGAATCAGTTGAACTAATGCGGCAGGCATTTGCAGAACGCAGACAAGCGATCGTCGATTTAGTCGCTGCAATTCCAGGATTAAGCTATATCAAACCCGATGGTGCATTCTATCTGATGATTGATATCAGCAAGTTTGGCATGAGTTCACTAGAGTTTTGTGATGGCTTATTAACTGAGCAGAAAGTAGCGGTGATTCCTGGAATTGCCTTTGATGCGGATGATCATATTCGACTGTCTTACGCAACAGATATGGCAACGATTGAGAAGGGGATCGATCGTTTAGCAACGTTCGTCAAATCAAAGCTGTAGAGGTGAAAAGCAGACTAAGTGAATCGCCAAGATAAGCTGCTGGTCAAAATTCTTCTCGGAACCTCCGATGCTAATATTCCATTTGAATCGCTGTGCAACCTTCTGACAAACCTGGGATTTGAGCAACGCATTCAAGGAAGCCATCACATCTTCTTCAAGGAGGGAATTGAAGACATCTTGAATCTTCAGCCCAAACAAGGAAAAGCAAAGCCATATCAGGTTAAACAAGTTCGTAACGTTATTTTGAAGTATCAACTTGCAGGCGAAGAAGATGAAGATTAAGTATGAACTGATTATTTACTGGAGTGAGATCGACCAGGCATTCATTGTCGAAGTGCCCGAACTGCCTGGATGCGCCGCAGACGGAGAAACGTATCAAGAAGCTGTGCAAAATGTTGAAGTCGTCATTCAGCAATGGATTGCAACTGCTCAGGAGCTAGGACGATCGATTCCCGAACCGAAAGGGCGTTTGCTTTTCGCGTAGATTGCTAAAATAGCGAATCAGATCCCAGTGATTGATACCGAATTAAACATAGAACGCGACAGATCATACTCAAAGTCCCCCAGAATGGGGGATTTAGGGGGCGAGAATCTGTTGCATCCACAAATCAATTTGGTATGAGTTGAATACAATCGATGAAATTTAACTTGGATGAACTTTACAAGATTTTGATTGTCGCACTGCGGATTTATGCGATCGTCTGTCTTGTCCTATTTTTTATTCAGACTCGATTTATCTTCATCCCAACGCGCACGGTCTACAAAACGCCTGCAACGCTCGGTCTATCGGCTCAAGAAGTTTGGATTCCGGCGAAAAATTGGTTAGGTCAAACCGAACGGATTCATGGCTGGTGGCTTCCGGGCAAAGATCCAAGCTTAGGAACGGTGCTTTATTTTCATGGCAATGGTGGGACGTTGGGCGGCATCGATCAAATGGATCGACTTCATGATTTGGGTTTTTCGGTGCTGGTAATTAGCTATCGAGGATATGCAAAAAGTGAAGGCGGATTTCCCTCAGAATCGCAAGTTTACGCAGATGCTGAAGCAGCCTGGAACTATTTGACAAACGATCGCAAGATTCCACCGAATCAAATCACGATTTACGGATATTCGATCGGCGGTGCAGTTGCGATCGATCTTGCGACAAAACATCCTGATGCGAGAGCGCTAATTGTTCAAAGCTCGTTTACCTCAATGAAGGATATGGCGCTGAGACAGAAGCATTTTCGCTTGTTTCCGTTGGAGCTAATCTTGACACAGCGATTTAACTCGATCGACAAAGTACGATCTCTAAAAGTACCTGTGCTGTATTTTCATGGCGATGCAGATAGCTTAGTGCCACCGTCGATGAGTCAGGCTTTATACGAGGCAACTCCGACTCGAAAGCAATTAATCTTTATTCGAGGCGCAGAACATAACGATGCAGAATTTAGCCTCGAAGATTTAGAAGCGATTCGGAAATTTGTGCAAATCGTTCGATAATGGTCGATCGTGAATAAATTCTCGAAGCAAGAACAATGCTTGATTTACCTCCGTTAAACTCCGATACGATTTGGGCGATTTTGAACGACACGATCGACGATACAACCGCAAATCGCTTGGTTTGTCACTATCTCGGTTACGATGACGGAACTGCTTCTCCAGAATGGTTAGAAACCTATCCTGAACCGCCGAACTTTATTGAAAGTCGTCCAGCGGTTGTGAAATTAACGCGATCGATTCCACCAGAAAATAAGCAGCTATTGAAAGAAAAGCTTGGATTTTCGGGATATACCGTCGATCAACTCGTGCCGCGAAAAACTCGACGTGCAACAATGGCGAACTGGTTGCTAAGTTATATGCAGCAGAATCAAATTGAGGTTTAAATCATGGGAATCGAACGCCGGATGTCGAGAACAATGTTTCTCCCTGCTGAAACAGTTCAATTGCGTCAAACTTGCTTTACACCCGGAAAAGTTTATCAACCGGGTCGATACATTGCAGGCGAACTTCCTGATGTTGCCTTTGAAATGGGTTTAGTCGATAAACTGCCCCCGGTGCGCGGTAAAAATGCAGAAATTCGAGAGCAACCGAATGAAGAATGATCCGTATGCTTGGATTGAACAATCGTTAAGGTCGATCGACCGCGCAGGTTGGCATCGATCGACTAAAACGATTGATCGTCCCGGTGCAGTCATTCAGATTGATCACCGCGCTTATCTCAACTTTGCAAGTAATGACTATCTTGGACTCGCAATCGATCAGCGTTTAATTGATGCTGCAATTCAAGCTGTTGAACAATACGGAACAGGAAGCACCGGCTCAAGATTGCTCACGGGACATCGACCTTTACACCGAAAGCTAGAATCCGCGATCGCACAACTGAAACAAACTGAAGATGCGATCGTGTTTAGCTCTGGCTACTTAGCAAATTTAGGAACGATCGCAGCCTTAGTCGGCAAACGTGACTTAATTCTGTCTGATCAATACAATCATTCGAGCTTACGAAATGGTGCAATTGTGAGCGGTGCAACGATTTTGGAGTATCGGCACTGTGAAATGCAGGACTTACGCACCAAGCTCGAACAACAGCGATCGCACTTTCAAAAATGCCTGATTCTCACAGATACCGTATTCAGCATGGATGGCGATCTCTGTCCGTTGCCTGAAATTCTGGACTTAGCAGAACAGTTTGACTCAATGGTATTAGTCGATGAAGCTCACGCGACCGGAGTGATGGGCGCAACAGGTGCAGGATGTGTCGAGCATTTTGGTTGTACCGGACAGGCACTGGTGCAGATGGGAACTTTGAGCAAAGCATTAGGTAGCTTAGGTGGTTATGTAGCTGGTTCTGCATTACTGATTGATTTCCTTAGAAATCGTGCGCCAAGTTGGATTTACACAACAGGATTATCACCCGCTGATAGTGCTGCGGCTTTGTGTGCCATTCAGATCGTTCAACAGGAGCCAGAACGGCGATCGCGGCTTTGGCAAAATGTCGCTTATCTCAAATCAAAGCTAACGAACTTCGATCTGTTGCCTTCGGAATCCCCGATTCTCTGTTGGCAATTACCCGATGTTCAAACGGCTCTAAAAACCGCACAAGCATTACAAAATCAGAGCATCTTTGCACCAGCGATTCGACCGCCGACTGTTCCAACGAGCCGAATTCGGATGACGGTCATGGCAACTCATACAGCAGAGCATTTAGATTGCTTAGTTCATTGTCTCGAAAACTCTGGCTCTAACTGTTGATAGAGCCTTTCATAGCGTTCAAATTGCTTGTGATATTGTTCGGATAGCTGTAAGTTTGGAGAATGTCGATCGCGAATCCGAATCATTGATCGTCCTTCCTCTAGCTGATCAATCTGATTAATCGCATACATCGCTAAAACAACTGCTCCAAATCCACTCGCTTCATAGACTTCGGGCACAAGCACTTCGATCCCAAACACATCAGCCATCATTTGCCGCCAAAGGTACGATCGTGCAAATCCCCCGGATGCCAGAATCGTTTGACTCGTTCCAGTCAGTTCACTCAGCACAGTGTTAATGCTATAAGCAGCAAACAAAACACCCTCTAAGACAGCGCGAACAAAGTGCGATCGCTGATGCTGTAAAGACATACCAAAGAACACTCCTCGCGCCTCTGCATTCCAATAGGGCGCACGTTCACCAGAAAGAAACGGTAAAAACAACAATCCCTCTGCACCCGCCGAAACAGTCTTAGCCAGTTGAATCAGGGAATCATACGAATCTTGTTGTCCAAAGTTATCTCGAAACCACCTTAAGACAATACCCCCATTGTTAGAAGCACCGCCAATCAACCATTGTTTCTCAGTAATGGCATAGCAGAATGTTCTGGCTTGTGAATCGGTTAAAGGCTCAGACACTACTTTTCGGACTGCGCTACTGGTGCCGATCGTGATTGCTAACTGATTTGATGTAATTGCCCCAACTCCAATATTGGCTAACGCTCCATCACTCGCACCAATCACAACCGGAACATTCGGATCAAGTCCCATCCGTTCTGCATATTGTGGTTTCATGCCTTGCAGAATGTGGGTCGTTGGAACTAGCTCACTTAATTGATTCGGTCGAATTTGTGCAAGTTCAAGTACATGCTTGTCCCAGGCCAAAGTTCTGAGATTAAACAATCCAGTTGCAGAGGCGATCGAGTAATCTACTACATATCGATCGAACCACTGATACAGAACATACTCTTTAATCGAGATGAACTTTGCAGCCTTGTTAAATCGCTCTAAATCGCACTCCCGCATCCATAGCAATTTTGTGAGCGGTGACATCGGATGCAGAGGGGTTCCGGTGTTTTGATAAATCCAGTTTTCTTGTTGCTTCAAGGCTTCTGCTTGCCTCACACTCCGACTATCTGCCCAAGTAATACTCTGGCTCAAAGCAGAATGATCTGCACCCATGACAATCAAGCTGTGCATTGCAGAACCACATCCAACCGCAGCAACATCTCGACTTGATAACTGTGCTTGCTGTACGGCTGCTTGCACGGATCGCAAAACAGCCTCAAAAATTACGTTTGGATCTTGCTCTGCAAATCGGGGCTGGGCAGAAAGTAAGGGATATTCCTGACTAGCAATACTTTTAACTTCACCTGTCGATGAAACGACGATCGCTTTTGTACTGGTTGTCCCAATATCAATGCCAATAAAGTGCTTCATATCGCTTTGCCAAAACACCAAAAACCCTGCCTTGAGAATAAATCAAAGCAGGGTGAATACGTATCCATTTTAAGGGTTGACCATTGGTTCCCTGAATAGGCGGTGGTTGCAAGGTCTCAGACTTGATGATCTTAGTGCCAGTCATCCATCAATAACTTCCCCATCTTTTGGTACTCGCGCTGAGTCGCTCGAATTAGATGCGTCATCGTAATCACACCGCCCTCACTCGCCGCTAGAAATGCGGCAGCTAGAGCAATATTGCGAATATTGGCACCGCTAATTTCAAATCGCCGCGCCATCGCAGATAGATCGACATCAGGACTACGCGGGGTTGCGGCTGGAAAAATTCGCTCCCAGATGCACAAGCGATCGCGTTCATTCGGCAGGGGAAAATCGATCATAAATCGCAATCGCCGCACAAAAGCATCATCCAGACTGCTGCGTAAATTCGTCGTGAGGATAGCAATGCCTTCATACTCTTCCATCTTTTGCAACAGATAGCCAATTTCAATGTTGGCGTAGCGATCGTGGGAATCCTGCACCTCCGATCGTTTGCCAAACAGGGCATCGGCTTCGTCAAACAACAAAATTGCATTGGAGTTGGCGGCGGCGGTAAAGATGCGATCGAGATTCTTCTCGGTTTCGCCAATATACTTACTTACAATCTGCGACAGATCAATCTGATACAGATCAAGCTGTAACTCCTGAGCAATCACTTCTGCCGCCATTGTTTTGCCTGTTCCCGGTAATCCCGAAAACAGCACATTTAAGCCTTTGCCCCGCGATAATCGTTTTCCAAAACCCCAGTCTTGATAAACTTTCGGTCGATACTTTGCCTGATTGCAGAGTTCTTCTAGCTGTGCTTTTGAATCGGTGGACAGGATAATGTCATCCCATCCATACACTGGGTTGATTTTGCGGGCCAGTCCAGTCATGTCTTGTCCCGATTGAGCGCGAGCCGCAGCAAATAAGTTGATCGGCTCTGACTTCCATTCCGCAACATGACGAGCGGTTGCGATCGCATCAACAATCTGAGTGTCTGTCAGCCGAAACCGATCTGCCAAGGCATCAAGATCACTTGCAGCGATCGCAAGATTCACTTCTTCTAAATACTTTTTCCAAGCTTGCTGACGTTGAGTAAAATTTGGCATCGGAAACATCAGCGTCACGATTCCAAGAGGTTCAGCCGAGCGAAACGGTTGTTCACCCGACAGAAGCATCCGAGTTTTGCGGAGTGCTGGAACGGTTTCAGAATCAATCTCAACATAAAGCAATGCGTTTTGAAACCAGGCTTCTCGAACCCAGTAAGCAATATCAGTCGCTTGGGCTGCAATCAGTAAAGGACAATTCAAAGCTTTCGCCAAGGCTTGCGCTGCTTTTCGTTTGAGGGCGCGATCGCTGCCCTGAAAGTATACGGGCATCTGCCAATCTTGATCGACCAATGCCTTTAACTGCTGGCTCAACTCATTGGGGAGTTCTTCTAAACTGACGATTGATTGCACGAGTTCACCACCGCGATCAAGTCCAGGCTGATGCAGCAAGAATCGAATCAATTGAGGGTTGAGATGTAACTCTTGGGCAAGCAGGGTCGGTCTAATTTGCTCAGATTCTAAAGAAAGCAACCCTTCTCGAATCGAGGGGGCGGTCGAAGCAAAGCGATCGCGCTTTTCCAATCGCTCGATCGCATCCGAACATAGGAGATTTAAGGCGAGATCAACGCTGGGACGTTTAGCGCGAACATCATCTTGGAGATAAGCATACAGAGACTCATAGCGGCGATCGAGTTCGGGCGCAAGCGCGATCGCGATCACGTCTAGGTCGAACTGAGACAAGCTGAACTTCTGCTGCACTGAGGCAAGCCGCGAATCAGGTGAAATGTCTGCAGTCAGAATTAGGGGACTTTGCTGCTTCTCATCGCTTGCTGCTTGTTCCAGCAGTCGATCCAATCGCTGCAAGAGAGGCAGAAGTAAGGCTAACTCGGACTGATTCATGAAGGTGCTGGAGCAGATGATTTCACATTAGAGGCTATGGCTTACCAGTCTGTTTGACCAGATGCAGAGGGGCAAAGTTTGGCAGAGCCATTTACCGATCGCTGCAAATAGAACAGTAGATAAGCTTAGGGATTATTGCTTCAGTCTTGTTCCTCCTTGCTCTTTTTTCGAGCGTGACTAATCAATTCTCCTAGAGTTGAAAGCATCAGTAGCTTAGGATTCAATGTCTTTCCTGTTTCTTGCTCATAGTCTGCCAAGAATTTAGAGTTAATCACTTTCTCAAACCATTCTTTTTCTTTTTTAAGCCTCTTTGGGGGATTTGCTGCAATACTTTCTAGCCCCTTTTTGATCTCCTCATAGTGGCTATTTCTCTGCTCCTCCTTCTGCTTCTCTTTTGCTTCATGTAGACTGCGCTCTTCTGCCTCACGTTTCTCTGCTAGCTTTTGCTTTTCTTGTCTCTCAATCTCTGGGTTGAAATACCTTTCTGCTCCACTTAAACTTACATTCTCTAACTTATTTTTTCGGAAAATTTGCACTTCCACGACAGCATTTCTAGGGACTTCTACCAGTAATGTTTCTCTATTTTTTTCTGCACTATATTTATACAGCTCTAGTTCCCTTTTCGCTGTATTGTTGTATTCTTTATTTCGCAAAGATGTTTTGAAGTGATGAGACTCCTCAAGATGTTGATTGTAAATTTTATCCTGATCGATTTTAGCAAGATCGATTTTAATAACAGCCTCACTCGTAAACAATTCTCCGTGATTGCTGTGAACTAATCGCTTAGGCTTTGCATGAGTCACTGAAAGCATTCGCTGATCATCACCACTTCCATCCCGCTGCTGTAGGAACTCTCGCTCTTCTTGAGTGATATTCTCCTGTTCTCCTCTGCTCACAAAATCATATTTTTTAGCTTGATTGCCAATTATCATTGTTGGATTTCGAGGAGACATTTTACCCTGTGTGAAAAGCTGGTTCATTTGCTGATAGCTACAACCTCTATAGACATAGCGGGTAATATATAGCCCCCGTTGATCTTGAACATATTCTTTTGAGGTTCCTTTCTTTTTATAGGCGGGATTACGCAATGGTTCCATCCCTTCTTGGGTAATGGGAGATCCAAATCTCTTACCTGCAAAAAGAATGCTGTACAGCGGCTTCTTAGTTTTTTTGCTAGTGACGACAATCTCATCATTAACGTTCTCTCCAAAGCTAACTTCTCCATTTGTTGCCTTCTCGATCTCCGTTTGAAGTTTATCTAAATTCCACCCTGTCGTAAGATAGCTGTCATGGTATGACTTCAGAGTCTCTACTTTTTTCTCTTTGTAGTTATCTCTAATCTCTTTACTTTCGCTTTTGGCATTCTCCCCCGATTGAACTTGCTTAAGTTTCTGTTCCTCTTCTCTAGTTAGCTTCACGATATTGGCATCTTTGCTAGACTCAATCTTATCTTTCGCACGTCTTTTTGATTTCTGATGTTCCGCGATCGCCACTTCGATTTTCTTAATTAATTCAGCATCATTGTTATCAGTACTTGGCTTTGCCTCAAACGCAATCTTATCTCCTGCCCGTTGAATCGCTGGGGCAGCTGGATTAGCGCTTTGCTGGACAACATGCGCTAGTTCATGGGCAATCAATTCCTGCCCTTTGCGGCTTGTAGGATCGTAGCTTCCCTGCCGAAAGAAGATATCCTGCTGGGTGGTGAAGGCGCGAGATTGCAAGGAGTGATTCAGTTGATTTGCGTTCGCATCTGTGTGAATCCGAACCTGCTGAAAGTTCTGCCCAAAAGCATCTTGCATTGAGTGCTGCAAATGGTTGGGTAATGGCTGTCCACTGCCTACTGCTTGCTGAATTGAAGCTTCCAGGGCTGGTGTCGCATTCTTGCCTTCATTAAAAGCGGGTTGCTTCAATGGCTGTAGCGATTCAGTTCGTTTGGCTTTGGGCTGTGCAGGGGCATGAATTTGCTCAACTACACGAGTAGCTGTTTGTTCCGCTTCTTGTTCAAAGCGATCGCCAGCCTCGCCAACCGCTAGTTTGGTTTGAAGCGACATCAATTCACCTGATAAACCACGGAATGACGGTTTATCGGGTGAAAAAATGGACTGGGAAGTGGGTTGAATTGACCGGATAGAAACGGGCTGCGATGACACAATTTCAGGTTTTGTTTGACGCATAGATTGCCGCATAACACGCTCCTAAATAAACGATCGATCATTGATAAGCTAGTTCAATATATCAAGTCAAACAGAGTAGATTTCACGCCGCTTCCTCTGAAGTTGGGCGTAAGAGATTAGGGGACGATCACAGGCGTTTCAACCTGCGAGTAGTTATCAGATTCAAGTGTAGAGTCTGTTTCTAAAACTTCTTCTAGAACTTGAATCGCTCCATCAATTCGCAAGAGTGTTTCTCGGAGATTCACCTGTTTTGCTTCTAAGTCCACCAGCATTTTTTGTCCAGTTTCATATTCATTTCTGAGCTGTTGTAAGCGTTGTTCCATTTTTTCTCTCATGATGCACATCCCTTAGATCTTGATGATGAAGCAGAGCGCATAATACGGGGGTCTATTTTCGTGGGCTTGGTTGCCTCCAGCATAATTTGTCTGGACTTGATAGTTTGCAAGGACATTCACCTGTTGATCAGACTTTGCCATGCTGTGACTGGTCACACTTCCGAATCCTCCCCCTCCACTATCAAAATCTAATGAGTGATTGTGGCTTGGAATCTGATTGATATTCAAAGTCACGGTATCTTCTCCGCCCGTATTGCCCAATGCATAATTTCGACCTGCTCCGACAATGAACCGATCTTGCAAATCTGGGGTTCTGCTCTGACCATTATTGTAGGCTTGACCATTGCACAGTAACCATCCTGCTGGAACTGCATTTGCGGCTCCTGACCACATGACGATCATGCCCGTTACAATCATGTTTTCAGCAAAGATTCTTACGTAGGCATCTGAGTTGAGATCGCCGTGTTTGAAATGAATTCCATTACTTTGGGCTTCAATCCGATGCCAAAAGCGTCCTCCATGGTGGAATCGAAGCGAGGGAAAGACTTCTGGAACCGTCACACTCGGATCTTCTTGGAATAGCTCCAGAAATAAGTGTTTTCCGCCCGTGGTTTCGGTACGGCTGCGGATTAGACGTAAATGTTCAGTCGTTGCAGCAACTGTCAACCTCGCAGTCGATGCCCCGGTTCCAATTCCGACTGTTCCGCCATTGTGCGCGATCGCGAAATTCCCCGTACTGCAATCTAACGCCAATCTTTGAGTCCAATTTGCGGTATTCGTGCTGGCGGTGGCATACACTTCAAAGCGGGGTTTTTCTCCTGTATCGTCCATTTCTAAAGTCACGGCTGTGCGAGCGCGATCGGGGAACACCCAATTACTGTTATTTGCATTGCGATGGGCATTGTAGGACAAACTACTACCACCCGCATTGCCGCTCAGGTACAAATAGTTTTGCCGAATTCCAGTCGTGCCGCTCACGTGCAATCGATTCGTGGCTTCATTACTGCCAATGCCAACATTTGCGCCGCTAGGATTAATGAGCAATGCTCCACCTCCCGTATTCTCAACCACAGAACTATTGCCACCCGCACTGAGAGGGCGTACCACTAGATTGGAACCAATGTGCTCAAGTTTGAGGCTAGATTCTGTGGAAGCACTCGCTAATTTGACTTCTAGCTTGGCATTGGGGCTGGTTGTGCCGATACCGACTTGATCGGTGACGTTTAAGCTGCCGCTCAGGGTTGCCCAACTTCTGCCTGCCATGCCGCGCGATCGCAAGTTCAAAGTCGCGCCATCGGCAGTGGGAAGCTTGATGCCTGCATATTGCCGCACGGTTTGATCGCCGTCGTGGGTGACGTTGCCGTCGCCATTGAGGGTTAACCTTGCCAGTCGAATGGCGTTTTCCGGCGGCGATTCATCTGTTTTCTGTACCGTAATCGCGGGATCTTCGTGCCAGCGCCGATTTGATTCTCCGCCTTCTTGAGCCAAATCGGATGCCACTTCTCGATAGGCAATGAACACGTCGATCGCTTGATTGCGAAACTCTTTGAGCGGCAAATCTTTGAGGCTGCCAAGGACAATTTGTTGCCCTTTGGGGTCGATCGCAGTTCCAGGTCGGACAATGGCGCGATCGACATCATCTCGCGATTGCTGACTGCCTGGATCGATCGTTAAACCTTCGACAATTCCAGGACTATGCAGAAACCGGAGGGAGCGACGTTGGCGATCGAGATGGTACTTTTGCTCATCGACAAAATCTTGGTCTTTTAAAAATTGCCCATCAAAATAGCGGACTCGTTTTTCGATCGGATCGTATTGCCTGTAATCTGCTGCCATAAAGTTCTCCTGGCGTTACTGCCCTAGCTGGCTGGTGCCTAAAATTGTGTTTTCGCCCACGATTAAGCCAACGCGGGGGTCATTTCTCAATTGCATAGTAGGAATGACAATTTGTAAGGCATAAAACGTGTGGGCAGGCTTCTCTTGGTCGATGATGCTGCGAGCAATTTGCTGTTTGCGGCGGAGTAACCCGCGATCGTTCGCGCTCAGGGTCATCTTGACCTGAAAATAGTGTGTTATGTGCTCAAATTCTTCGATTTCGACTTCTTCATTCGTATAGAGTTTGAGCAATTTTTCTAAGCCTGCTTTCGTTCCCCGTTGGCGATAGAGCGGCACAATCTGGCTAATAAAGCGCCGTTTGACCTCTTCCTCCCAATCTTCTCGCAACGTTAGGGCGACCCAATTTGCAAGCCAAGGGAGAAAGGCTTCTGGGGCTTGCTGGGGATCGAAATAGGTATGAATGCGATCGATCCATTCTTCTAATCCAGGTTGTTGAGCGATCGGATCTTCCGGGTCGGGCGGAAACAGTCCACTCAAGACCCGCTCAAACGCTAGCAGAAAGCGTTGAATAAACGGATCGGTTTGGACGATCGCAGGTAAGTATTGCTCATAGCTACTGGTGCGCTCGATCATCTATGCCTCTTGGATTGTCAAGCTATTGGGAGTGAGTGCGATCGCCACAAGCTGATGCTGCTGGAGCGGAACCTCGGTCAGCGCGCGATCGTTTTGAAGCGTTACGTTAGGGACATAATCGACTCCCGGAATTTGATCAAAGAGTTGATAGGCTTCTGAAAGATAAACGCTTCGACCAAACTCCCAACGCAACGGATGAAAGAACGCTTGCAGCGCTGCGATCGCTCGTGGACGCAGTGTGTCTGCCTGAATACCACGTTCTAGGCGTAGTTGAGCCGTGATTTGTACGGGAACGTAATTGGGCGCAATGATGTGGTGGCGAGTGGTGAGTAGGCGGCGCGGGTCGAGCCATTTCCAGAGTGCGGCTCGTAGTGCTAGGGTCGGCTGAGGTTGTAACTCCGTTTCGGGGGCATCGGGAATTACCACGATCGTGATATTTCCGGGTGCAGCGTCATGAGAAATCGCTAAATTGCGCTCTGGTAAACATTTCACTCGTCGCACAATCCCCTGTTTGCCCAATGCCTGCGCCGTGGGTGTGGTGTGCCAATCTTCTAAAATTAAGTGTTCAAAATCGTCTGCGCTAGCGGCTCGGTGGCGTTCCCGTAGCGATAAGATGGTTTCTCGAATTGCGGTTTCTAATTCGGTTGGCGGAATGGAATCTGCGCCATTTAAGAGTTTTAAGAAGGTTGCGTAATTTTTATTGGGAATTTGATTGACGCGATAGAGCACCATTTCGGTGAGCCAAGCGAGCAATTCCATCAGAATGATTCCGGTATCGCTGGGGTTGTGATCCGTCCATTCTGGGAATTCGCTGGGGATGAGCGATCGCATCTCTGCGACAAGGTCAGCGTAGGTGTGATCGTCGAGGTTGGGGAGCGGTAGAGGCATAGAATTTTAGAGTCTGGAGTTTAGAGTTTGGAGTTTAGATTAAGGAAGAATGATTTGGTGATTGCCGGAATAGATGAGAAAGCGATCTAGCCGATCGGCAGGTAAAGGCGTAATGGTTGGGTCATCTCCGAGAGAGGGAATGCTGACAATACTTAAACTGGTAACGTGGTCAATCTCCGGAATGGATTCGAGAACAGCATACAAGTCAGAAGGAAACGGACGGCGACCGAAAGACCAGCCTTGCCCGCTAGAACCTCCAGTGAGAGGATGAAGGAACCGAGTCAATACAGCATTTGCAGCCGTTCTAGCAGCATCCGCAACATCTAGAGAAACCGGAACGACTACTGCACGAACCGTGACTTCTACCCAGTCAGGCTCTGTGACTTGGAGATCGAGCGTGGGAGAGGCGCGATCGCGTAAGTATTGTTCAACCTGATTGATCAACATCAAGCTTGGAGTGGGCTGTGCTGCCGTACTTTGAGGCACAATCATTAACTCGACTTTGCCTGCATCTGTAATCTCGCGATTTGCACTACTTGCAGGCGCTTCCAACCCGTGGTTTTGCGAACCGTTGGGCGTTGTAATGGTTAGTGTCCCTTGCATATTGTTGTCGTTGTGATTCACAACAGTGATTTTCCAAGCATTGCCTAGCTCGAAGAGTTCTGGTGTGACAGTAAACGTGAGTCTGTCTCGATTTGATCGGAGAATTTGCTGAGCATAAGCATTCGATTGGGCTGAACCGTAGAGCTTAACTTCTAAATCCAAATTAGCGGCTCGGCTGGCATCGACAGCAACGCTGACTTGGATCTCCCCAGCTTGATCTAAGCGAATCGGATAGGAGGGAAACCATTGCAGCGTAATCGGATCAAAGCGGGGTGTGATTGCTTTTGCCCGTGCCACTGCAGGAGAAGCAACCAATGCTAAATCTTCTAAGTCTTCAGCAGTCACCGCGCGATCGCGGTGGCGCAAAAATTTGGCACCCCGCGCTTTGACTCGCTCGATCGCTTCCGAGGCTGCACCGCCCCCCGCCGGTTCTAAGTTAGTGACGCGATCGACCGAAGGAATCGTTGTCTTGAGTTGCGTGATGGTTTCTACGGCTTGATTTCCTTGCGTTCCTCCGCCTGTGCGATAGTGCAATCGCAGATTATTACTCCCCGCAGGCGGAATTCTGCCCCGCTGCCCATCGCCAAACCGAATCGTGCCTGTGAGCCGATCTAGGGTGTAGTGTCGATCGGAGGCGCTAGAGCCATAGAAATCGGAGACTTCCTGCCATGGCACTGTCTCAGATTCTTCAATGACTTCGAGCGTTTGTCCCTCTAAAACTGGAGTCTGGATCGAGCGAAAACTTTGATGCGGATTGCTCGTACTGGAGCCAAGAATTTCATCGGTTAGCGTTTTGGTTTGGCTTGCCCACATTGTATTGGTGAGCAGACGGCGCAAACGCGGCGGCACTCGGAAACTCCCCGTTTCCCAACGACATCGCAGCCAGTACAAAGCTTGCCCAAACTCCCGCCGCACGGCAAAATTATCCGGTGCAATCAACCGAATTAAGCCGCGATCGCTAAACAGTTCTGTCTCGTCTTGCACGTCTAAACGCGCCCAACCTGTGGGCGTTGTATACTCCCAAACGAGTTGTACCGGAGTCTCTGGACGTGGATTGTTCGTAATTTCTCCGGGCGTTGGGGGATCAACTTGGAAGTAAAGTGCGATCGTGCGATTTGGCAAAGGTCGATCGAAGCCTAAATACAAGGTGGGTTGGGTATCCTCAACAGGCAGAAAAGGTTGGAAATCCCGGATTACAGAGGTGTGTAATACGTGAGCATGAGTCAGCGGAGAGTCGAGGGTTACGATCTTAGTTGTAGGATCAATCTGAGTAATTTTCTTTGCTTCAGAATTGCTATTGGTGATGCGAATCTGATCGCCAACAATCCAACCCTCAACACTTTCTAGCTTTAAGGTTTTCTCACCTGATTTGCGTTCTTGAATCAATTTTGTGGTGCGATCGATAGCAAAAGGATCAGTGAGAGTCAGGCGATCGTAAACCCGAACCGCAGAAGCAGCGATCGGTGCAGCATTATATCGATAGCGCAGTTTTAAGGATGCGAGAGATGGTGGCTTAAAGGTTGCATCAATCAGCTCATAAGCTGGAGGATTGCTATTCGGAATTCTTCCAGAGAAAGCAGCAACACCGTAATCTCCCTTGATAACGCGAGCGCGAACCCAATAATTTTGTTCGCCGTTGATAGTTGTTTGGGCGATCGTTCGAGGTATCGCTAAAGTAAATTCGTTTGGATTATCAGTACCGAAAGCAGCAGGAATGTTATTTCTAGCTGTGATGATACGTTCCCAAGCTTGTCCGTTCCAACTTTCCCAAGACAGCTCGATATTATCGTTTTTAACAGTCTTACCTTCAGTCAGATCAATCGTTACCGTGATATCTGTGCCTGCTTTCGCAAAGGCATCTTGACTCGCAATATAAAAGGTGTCATTGAAGCGGGGCTGCTCACCAAACGGATAGAAATCTTTGCTTAAGTCAATCGGTGCAGTGTTGAAAAAACAACGATCGGGCTGAATATCACTGCGCGTCATTGTCACCTGCACCTGAATCTGTTCGATGTGCAGGCGGGGGGATTGACTCGATAAGGGTGTATTAAGTTGACCTTGTAACCAACCTGCGGGAGCTTCGCTGTTGCCTCTGGCAATCGTGCCTTCCAGCGAATGCGGCTTGAGGGCAGGCAGATTCGTTAACGTAACTTGCCATTTGCCATTAATGAATTGAGAGGTTTCGGGAGTGACCTGCCAATCAGTTCCATTCCAATAAGACCAAGTGATGGCTAGATTTTTGAGTTCCTCTGCGGTCGGAGAATCGACGATCAGCGTTGCAGTTTTAGTCCCCGGAAGCGTCAATAGCTGATCGCAGGCAACATATAAACTGCGTTCGATCGTTTGTTCCCCCACAAACGCCGGAAACGCTGCATCGATTTCTCCGAGAGCAGAAGCAGTACGATCGCTATATCGATTGGGCTTAGGCTCATGCACAAACACCGCTTTTAGCTGCGCGATCGTGGCTAACAAACTATGCTCGGTCTCAAACACCACTTCCTCTGGTTCTGCGGGTGCTGCTACAGGAGTCTGAGCAGGCACCAAAACATCGGTCGTAGTTCCCTCTGCTAAATAGAACGTTAATGGGACACGAGCTGCTTGAGGTGGCAGAACTTGCGCCCCAATCAAATCGAGAAACGCGAGAAAGTTTTTCTCAGGCACTTGATTCAAGCGATCGCGCACCAATACCGCCATCCGGCTAAACAGGCGAATCATTGCCCAGCCTGCATCCGGCATAACTTTTACATTGATGCGGCTCAGGTTTTGTTGAACAATTCGCTCCGCCAAGGGCAAATCGATCCGAGTGCCCCTTAGCGCGATCGGTTGATTCCGATTGGCAGGATTAGCAATATCTTGATTGAGCACTTGTCCAAATAGCGACTCGATCGTCGGTTCGATGTCGATCACGCCCGGTGACGATCGCACTTTCACCCAAGTTAATCCCTCAATTTGACTGATTCGTTCTGCTAAGGCTGTATCGATCGAGGTGCCGCGAGCGGCGATCAGTTCCGTTCCATCTAACACATCTTGATTCAGAATATGTCCGACCAGTGCAGAAAGGGTGGGGCGAACTTGACTGGTGCCGGGTGGATACCAACCGCCTCTAACTTTGATGTGATCGCGGTTTTCCTGTTGAGCAAGCTGACTAATTTGTTGCGCGATCGCTAACTCCAAAACAGTTCCCTGTGAAGCAATCCCCTCAATATCTTCGTCCAGGGTGCGATTCAGTAGGTTAGCGATCGTGGGTTCAATTTCACTCTGTAAATCGTGCGTGAAATACTCCGCTAACATTGCGACCTGGGCAACGATTTCGTCATAGGAACGGGAATCGATTTTCGGGGGCAACAGTGACATGGGGGCTACTCTAAATAGAACGGATAAACTAAATTAAAGCGATTGTTGGTGGTACGAACTCGGTAATGAATTTGAATCAGTAATTGACTCGACTGTTGTGGATCTGGAAACACATCGACTGCTTCTAAATCGATTCGAGGTTCCCAAGTAATCAGCGCATTGCTGACCGCGCTCATCACCTCGCCGATCGTTTCACCACTCATCGACGCAAACACGAATTCGTGAATGCCACAGCCAAAATCAGGACGCATCAATCGCTCACCCGGAGCCGTACTCAGAATCATCCAAATCGATTGGCGCACCGCAGCTTCTTCCTGCGCGAGGTCAACCTGTCCCTCCGCATTCAAACGGACTGGCGTTGTCCATCCAACTCCTAAAAAATCACCTGGCATGACTAAATTCCTTTTACTCGCAGTTGAGCAACGGCAACCGTTAAGGGCGTTCCGGTCGGCACACAGACGGAGGGACTATCTTGCAAGATTACGGGCTGTCCCATCGATTTGATTCGCATTGATCCACTTGTCCAGTTGGCAGTTGTGCAGGGGCCAACATTGGCATTGGGTGGTGGATTTGAGCAACCTGCGATCGTATAAGGACTCGTCTGTAATACGGTTGGTTGTCCGCCCAATTTCACCCGCGGATTCGGCACCGTTGGTTGAGCTTGCCCACCGTGGGCGCAGATCACGGTTGCCCCTTGTTGAACCAAATAAGCTGGCATTAAGTCACCTCCAACGCACCATCGTTGATCTTTACGCCCGCCAAACATTTGATGCCAATGCTGGTGTTAGCTGCGATATCACAAGTCGCGTTTGCTTTGATTTCAATCCCTTGTTGAGCATTCACTGAAAATTTGCTGCACTCAATTGCGACATTGCCGCTATTGGTGCTTAAGCTGATATTTCCTTTCGCTTCGATCGCGACATCTTTTTCGCTTTTAATCACAATCACATTGTTCTTAGAATCGATAGAAATTTCGTTGTTGTTTGTTTTATCTTGAATGACAATCTTTTCTTCTCCTTGAGTATCATCAAACAGAATCGTATGTCCGCTGCGCGATTTGAAGAGGCGTTGATTGTTTTTGCCATCCTCATTCGTGCCAGGCGGTTTATCTTGACCATTCCACAAAGCGCCCAGAACATAGGGAAACTGAGGATCGCCCTGCTCAAATGCAACTAAGACTTCATCCCCAACTTCGGGCAGCAGATACAATCCCCGTTGCTTACCTGCCATTGGAGATAAAACCCTTGCCCAATCACTTTCATCGGTATCTGAGAGCCAGGGAAACTTGACCTTAACGCGCCCCAGGTTGTCGGGGTCTTTGCTGTTCGTCACCACCGCGATCGTCACGCCATAGATGCGATCGTTCTGTGGGTTTCCATTGCCAAGCAAAACGTCCATGCCCATCATGCTGCTGTTCTCCTAACGGTAAATTCCGTGCGATATCCTGCTTCACCAGAAATGGTGTGCGTCACTGCGACCACGTAATAGCGACCACTAAACCGTTTTCCCACCCCTTTAACCTCAATCACGCTGCCCGCTCGGATTTTAGGATTGCCGATGCAGGTGCCTTCTCCGGTAATGTAATGCAGCGCCCTCTCTTCAAGTTGTCCCTGTGCCATCGCATCGGCTTCAGCTTTACTTTGCACAGGCTGATCCCCAATCTGCCGATTGGCAGCACCAAACGCCCTTTGGCTAGCTCTGACACCGATTTGCGAACCTCCCATTGAGGCAATGGTGTTGTCACCCGATCGGCTGGCAATCGCCTGTTTCTCTTTCCAATTCCATCCGCGCACCTCAACCTGTGTCACCTGACTCAAAAGGCTCAAGCGGGGCGAAAATTCCAGCACGTCTTGCTCGAAGTTTAGGGTTGTGAGTGCCAGTGTTCGATATTGCGGCGGCTGGAAATGCAGGGTTTTATCTTCGATCCAAACTTCATAGCCGATTCGCTGCGATCGCGTCTGCAAAAATGCCAAATCGCTCACATTATTCTGCAACACATAATCCAAGCTCACCTTAGTATCCGTGACCTTTGCCAGTAATCCATTCTGGCTCGCAATCTGTTGAGCAATTTGGCTATCTTTCAACTTGATAAACGTATTCGTATGCGTTCCCCGCAGTAACCGATGACGGCGATCGTGCCCCCGCACAGTAACAGTCGATCCCTGTTCTTGCGAAAACTCTGGCTCCAGTCCCGTAATTTCTCCTACTATGACTGTTTCCAGAGTGTTACCGTAGCCCAATGAGATCGCGATCTCATTGCCTGGACTTAACCGTGAATCATCTACCCAATTCAATTTATCGTTGATCTCATCGTAAGTATTTAAGGTCATCGCAATCATACTCGGCGCTTCCAAATCTTCCGTGACCGTAATGCTTTCGACATCTTCTGCCAACTTAAGCATTGGAGCATTGTTGATCGAAATCGCATAGTTAGGAATTTGACTTGTCAGTACCGTGCTAAACATCGCAAATCTTCCCCGCTAATCACTTACAAATCGGTCGGTCGAGGCGGAACAGTCAAGCGTTGTCCCGGAACAATCTGCCGGGGATTATCCAGTTGATTTGCCGTTGCAATAATCCGCCAAAGCGCCGGATCGCCAAATTCTTCTGCGGCAATGCTACTCAAGGTTTCTCCCCGCTTCACCACTCGAATTGGATCATCGATCGGATTGCGGACTTTGAGCAGGAATGATTGATCCAGCACTTCCTCGAAGTTGCAATTCATCGTGGCGCGTACCGGAGTGCCATCTTCCAGGAAATGCGTCAGCGTTTTGGTGACAGATTTGAGAAAGCAGCGCTCTAGCAAGACATTCCCATAGCCCCAGCGCAATTTGCAAAATGGGGGCTTTTCTTTGCCCGCTTTGCGCGTTAGGTCATAAATCGGCTGAGTATAGATGCGGACATCTTCTGGGCGCAGTGTTGAAATGAGTTTGTTCGAGACGATCGAGGGCAAATTATCTGCGGCTAAGTTGCTGAGAAAGGAGTTCGATCGCAGCAAAGTTGTATCAAAAAAGAGCATCAGCGAGATGCTGGTTGGTTGATCGCGCCCGAAGAACTTGCCATTCCATTGGCTCCAGCCGCTGCGAGTCACTTGAATTTGCTGGGGATTAAACAGAGCTTTGATCGGCTTGGGTTTGCCCTCGATTAAGATAGTGAGTTTTTCTAGCGCCATCGGGTTTGTCCTCTGCGTTCACTTTCTACAACGAGGCGACGAAGAATTTTGCGTTCGACTTGGGTGGTGAGGGTGTCGAGGTTAATGGGAGGTGGGGGAGGGGGAGAGGAAAAGGTGTCGGTCAAGGAGGGGGAGGAAGGGAATTCGCTGAATTGAGCAAGCTCTGGAGGAGTTCTGGAAGAGGATTGAGGGGAAGGAGTGGCTAGGTTGGGTTGGGCGAAGACGATCGGGAGCGTAGTTGCGGTTTCGTTGAGGTGAGTGCGGGTTTGCCAAGTTGCGGCCGGGGGAGCGGCTTCGGTTCCGGTGCGGACTGTAATGATAGGCGGGGAGGTAGAAGCGGGAGGATCAGATGTTTTTGGGCGGGTGGGTGTGACTTGAGGTAGGGGTTTTTGCCCTAAATCTCGCAATTCTGGGGGGCTTTGAAGTGTGGGGGTTCCTAAAATTTGTGGATGAACTGTGGGTATTGGATTGGGGCGATCGCTCTGGAATGGTTTGGAAATGTTTTGTGCATAGACGATCGGTGGAGTCTGCGAACTCAGGCTAGGCGATCGCGGTGGACTGGGAGATGCGATGGCATCCGCAGATTCTGTTCGCAGCAAGAACTCTGGTTCTCGCCTCAATTCCCCAACGCTCAGATTCGTTGCATTAGAGGTGTAGTTATTCAAGGGTTCTTGCCTCGATTCTCTAATGCTTAGATTTGTTGCATTGGAGGTGTAGTTATTCAAGTGTTCCTGCTTCGAATCTTCAATGCTTAGATTCATTGCATTAGAGGTGTAGTCATTCAAGGTCGAATTTGAAATCAGAGCTGCTTGAACGATCGTCAGGGGTTCACTAGCAGTTTCTATATGCGAATGCACAACCTGAACAGAACTAGACGGTTGAGCATAGACAATCGGAATTTGCTCCGGCTGAAATACGCCAGCTTGTCGCTCTGCAAACTGAACTAACAACGGTAAATGATTCGTCATTCGCTCAGTTCTAGCCAGAATCGAATCGCCCAACTGGGAACCGATCGCACCCGGTTGCACCAAGGGACGCATCAATCGCCTCACTAAACTAGAATCTACTGCCGATTGCCAAGCCTGTTCCGTCATGCTGCACCTCCTAGAACGGTAGTTTGTCTAGAATTTGCTGCGTTCCCGTAAAGCCTGCGGCTCCCGCGATCGTCCGTGCCACCGAGAGCGCTTTCGAGGCAGCAGGCTTCGTGATTCCGTGATGCACCAACTCCAATCGCTCGATCGCATAGCTAGACCCATCGATCGCACTTAACTGCGGCCCTGTCCAACGAATCGGATAAGCATCCTTAAAGTTCCACCACATCACCGGCAGCAACTGTCGATCGAGCAGCATAATCGTGCCATTTTTGCGGCGAACTTGACCATGCGCTGCATCGTCATACCAATTCCATAGCGCATTAGAATCACTCAAGCCTCGACTCAATACCAAGTTGGAATATTGAATTCGAGTCGGAAAGTGATGCGTATACTCATTCACGCCACCTTCTTGGTATTCCTCGGTTTGGAGTTGGCTTTCTAGTCCAGAAACTTCCGTGAACCCTCCAGTGAGTAGCCCTTCAATTTCGACTAGAAAGTTATAGTTCATGTAAGGCTCACGACGACTGCCCCGAAGGGTTGCGCCCGCAGAAAAAACAGCGTTTATTGGCAGAATTGGCATGGTGTTTTATGCAAGTCGGGAGGATGAATCATTCAAGGTTTGATTGATACGGGAAAGTTCTGCCACCCATTGTTGGCGTTCTCGATGCTCCATTCCCATGATCTGTTCATAAGACCAGTGAAAATGGTAGGACAGGTAAGCTACCTCCTCGCGTAGTCGGTCTGAGGGGTAGCAGGTGACTCCCCCACGGGAACCGGTTCTACCTCGAATTCTCCAGAACAATGAGGACAGGTGACGTGTAGACGGCTGTGACCGTTTTGGTTAATCCGTTGGTAGAAGTCCTGGAGATAGATGAGATCGGCGGAGTAGAGCCCTTCGATCAGTTTGGGGTTGAGTTGTTCGAGGCTGCCGAGTCGAGTGATCACCCGCGAAAGCAGAATCAGAACTAGATAGCCTGGGTTTGCCTGGACGCGCGGATCGCGTAGAGGAGCGATTTCATCGTAGGCAGTAGAGAGCCGCATGATGCCGTCGCGATGGGTATTGCCCTCGGCATCGACATAGCCAAGGGGAAGGGTGAAGGGAAATTCGGTAGAAGTCATGGGTTTCGTTAAAAGTTAAGTCCATTTATCAACACTGATGCCTTCGTGGGCGAGTTCCAGGGTTTCGATCGCAGCCCCATCCGTTGTTGCATCCATGTCCGGAGCTGTCCAAGTGACAGGCAAACAGTTGCTCAGATTCCAGCGAATCTTTTCGGTTCCGGTTTGGTCGAGCAAGACGATCGACACTTCGCGACGATCGACGTTCCCTTTCATCACATTTTCACGCCACCTCCATAGCTCAGCATTGTTCGTAATGCCACGCTGCAGCGTAATGTTGCCGTAGGTGTTTAGTCCGGGGAGTTTGCGCGTTGTGGGTGGATCGGTGCCTTCGCGATACTCACCCATATTTTGCGATGTCGTGAGTCCGGTACATTGGCGAAATCCAGCGTGTAGAATGCCGTTCCACTCCACGTAAAAGTTATAACTCTGATAAGGATCAGGTTTATGGGGCGGTTTAATACTGGGCATACAAAGACCTCAATAGAATAGAAAACTAAAATGCGAATGCAACACCTGCATTGCCGTGAATCAAACGAACCACAATAAACTCCGCCGGACTCGCCGGAGCTAGTCCGATTTCGGTAATCACTGTGCCTGCGTCTCGCACTTCAGGAGGATTCGTTTCCGCGTCACACTTGACGTAAAACGCTTCTGCGGGTGTACTGCCCTGAAGCGCCCCTTGACGAAATAACGCCTCACAAAAGGCAGTTAACTCGCGCTCAATCCTGACCCAAAGCCGGAATTCATTCGGCTCAAACGCCACATCTGCAAACGTGCGATCGCACCATCGCGCTAACGTCACAAACAATCGGCGCATATTGATATAGCGCCAATTCGCATCCGTACTCAGCGTCCGCCCACCCCAGATCCGAATGCCCCGTCCAGGCAGCGATCGCAAGCAATTAATCCCCAATGGATTCAGTCGCGCTTGGTCGGCATCCGATACCGCTACACTCAGATCGACGACTTCTTCAAGCCGAATATTGGCAGGCGTTTGACCAACTCCTAGATCGCGATCGCGCTGGGCATAGATGCCCGCAATGTGACCACAAGGGGGAATCATTCGACTGCCCACCTGCACCCACGGGAAATACAACGCGCCAAAGGCAGCGCATTCGGAGCTAGAAAGCCGCGCCTGCTGAACCAGAACTTGAGTCGGCAAGGCATCTAGAATTGCAAAGCGATCGTTCAATGCCTGACAATGCTCTAGAAGCTGAGTCTGCATTCGGAGAACCGTCTCAACATCGAAGCGAACCAGATCGGGAACACAAATCAGATCGAGGGCATTGATAGTGGCTAATGCTTCCAATGCCTGTTCTAATGCAGCTTCGATCTCTAGAGTGTCGTTCAAGCGAATGACATAAGCAATGTGTCCGCCATTGCTAAAAAAGCCCTGCACCGCATCTGAGAGATATCCCTCCGACACGGGTTCACCAAACCGTGCACTAAATTGAGTCCACAAGGTTAGGCGCTCTGGCTGATTGATTGTTCCTTGGCTCGCAAATCCAATGAATGCGGGGACACCCGTCAAAAACTCTGGAATTGGTTTGGGAAATAGATCTTCGCGGTAGATGCCGGGGATCAGATAGCTCGTCACGATCCTTGCTCCCCGCTCGATTGACTCAGCTTGAAGATCACAAATTCCGCAGGCTTGACCACGGCAACGCCAATCTCTGTCACCACTTGACCTGCATCGCGAATTTCTGGTGGATTCGTTTCCTCATCGCATTTGACATAAAACGCCTGTTCCGGCGTATTGCCAAACAGCGCCCCTTCTTGCCAAGCAATCAACAAAAACGCATTGATATTGCGACGAATCTTAGCCCAGAGATCGGGTGCATTCGGTTCAAAGACTGCCCATTGCGTGCCTTCATCGATCGATTCCCGCAGGTAGTTAAACAGCCGACGAATGTTAATGTACTTAAATTCTGTATTTCCGTCGCCGCCGAGCGTCCGGGCACCCCAAATGCGGATATTACCATTCAGACTCCGAATGCAGTTGATGCCCTGTGGATTGAGCTTGTCCTGCTTACTGCGGCTGATGTCATACTTCAACCCCACTGCACCTAACACGGTTTCATTGGCGGGCGCTTTAAACACACCCCGTTCGGCATCTACCCGCGCGTACACACCCGCTATATGACCACTGGGCGGCGCGTAAATCGTCTGACGACTCGCGGGGTCAAACACTTGAATCCAAGGAAAATACAACGCGGCATAGTCCGAGTTATCCGGGATTACTTTCTGTTGATTGTCCGGTTTGAGTAAGCCGAGATCAAGGCTGCCATTGGTTTCGACTTCTAATGGTGCATCAAAAATTGCAACTCGATCGCCCAAGCTCTCACAGTGCGCCGCAATACTCGTCAGCACTGTTCTACTGGTGATTCCTGGCGCTGCCACGATCGCAATGTCATCGATCGCTTCAAACTGTTCTAGGGCTTGGTCAATCTCGCCCTCTTGATTCATCCACACCACATAACAACTGGTGCCGCCATTTCGGAAAAATCCAAACACCCCATGAGCCAGCAAATTCTGCCCTGCATTGTTCGAGAAATCACCAAAGAATTTTTTGAACTCTGAAAAGTTTGTACAGAGCTTAACTTGATTCGCCGTTGCAAGCGTTGAAGATACAGGTGTCGCTACCGTTGCAGCAGGGGCAGGAGTTGCAGTTTCTTTGAGTTGGAAAAAGCCCGTAATTTCAGCCTTGTTATCCGGAGCATCTCCAGTAAATGTAAGGGTTGCCTTCCCATCTTGCAGGGTCAGTTGCACATCTTGGCGTTCAGTAGTACCTACAAAAAATCCAAACGTTCCCGCAGTTGTCACTACTTCTGCGCCTTCAGACTGCGGCAAATCAAAGCTTTTTTTCCGGCCTGTTCCCGTTCCAACGGCAGTCGGTTGTTCTCGTGATCCAATCGATCGAGTCGTTACTGTGGGAGCCGCTGGAGCGGGCGCACTGGCAGCGCCAAATACCCCAATAAATCCCGCCGTACTGGTTCCGACTCCTGCGATCGGCGCTGATCCAGACGGCACTTCCTTAACATACACACCCGGAGATTGGTAGGCTGAAACCATAGTCACTCCCTAGTCTTTAGTCGATTACTTGCGCGTCAAAGTCAGATCCAACGATTTCATTTCGCCCACGCTCAACCAAACGCCTGACGTGGCGCTCTGATACCCTTGAGCCGAAACCGTTACCAATGGTCTAGCGGACTGAGAAGCGCGATCGCGCCGCCACACTTCTAGTCCAGTCAATCCATAATCGCCATTGCGATCGCTAAACACCGCTACAGCATTGCCCTCAATTTGCACTTTCGCCATCGCCACCGGTTTTTGCTCCGAATCTAGGATTCGTCCTTTAATTCCCGTGGGTGGCAAGCTGAGATTGGCGATCGCAGCTTCGCTCGTCACGTTGAGATTCTCGACTTGACGCGTGCCATAGCGAGTCCCCAGATGCGGCAAAGCGACTTGCAAACTGTAGATTCCATCGGGCAGATCGATGAAATAGTAGTGACCGTCCAATGCGGTGTAGGTCACTAGAAGCAAAGCATCCTGTTCCTGCACTAACGTCAAAGTTGGATTCAGTTGAATCCGCCCGTCTCGGTTGAGCACATGCTCAAATGGCAAGGCTTTGAGCGCAAGCCAATGGTTGAAAGCAGTTGACACTTGCCCAAGTTTGACCTCAGCACCTGAAATCAGCTCGCCTGTTTCAGCATCACTGACGATGCCCGCGATCGCAACTTGATGTTGGGTTGGTTGCAACTTCATCCATGCTGCCACTTTAGAACCTCGCTTTCGGGACAATGTAGCCTTTGTTCTTTTGGTCTAGGGTCAATTCTGAAGTAGCGAATTCGCTTTAGCCATAACCAATAGGATTTCTTCAGCTTTGATGTTGCAATCTTGAAATTCAAATTTGCGTACTCATGACTAAAGGCACAGATTGTTCAGCTTCATCTTCAACCGGAAGCGCGAGCGTCACGGTATAGTTCATGGCTGGTTTGGGTCTGCCGCCCATTGCCTGCCAGAATTCTCCTAAGCTTTGTAATTGGGGTGGGCGCAGTGTCAGCGCTCTAGGAACGGGGTCTTGATCGCTCAAACTTCCCTGAAGCACTGCTTTGGGAATGGTAGGGTGACGTAGCAGGGCTTTCATTACTTCCCCCAATAAGCGGTGTTCGGTCTGAAAATCTGCTGGGTCTTTTGCCCAAACTGTTACTAAATAAGAGCAATCGATCCGCACGGGAGGACGCCGCCGAGCCGCGCTCCCATTGCCCTGGCGCTGCACCGTCCATTCAGTGTTTCGCAACTCCAAATTTTCTCGCACATCGTAAAGAAAAAGATCGATCGCAGGTAGACTGATTTTCTTTGTGAACTCTTGATCGGGTGTAGCAAAACTAATCGTCACGGGTGTCCGTGCTTCCGAACCCACCAAGCTAGGAGGTAATTCTCGTTTGAGCAGTTCTTCTAGGGTGCTGTCTAAGTCATTGAGCATTGCAGCAGCTATCCTAATCGGTTAAAGTAACTCTCAACTAGTAGCCCAGGTTTCCAAAAATACACCCCTCGCCATAACAATTCTTCAAGGTTAGGATGTAATAGACGAACGAGACCCGTTTGTATTGCTTTAAGCGCTCACTCCGAAACGTTCATTAATAAATTAGTCTAAAAAAATTAACTAACACCAGGATTGTTCAGTGAGAGATTGTGCAACAATTCGCAGATATTGGCTTCGATCACGTGGTAGCCCACATTTCCATTCAGTCTTTGCCGTCCTTTGTTAAAAATCAAGGTAGGACTCACAGAAACCGTGTGTTCTTCCACCAATCAGAACATCGCTTTTTCTAGTATCACTGATAGCCTGCCGCTTGAATCGCGAACAAATGCGCGTATCGTCCCCCTAACCTCACCAATTGTTCGTGGCTCCCTTGTTCCACAACTGCACCTGCTGACATCACAAGAATCCGATCCGCCATTCGGACGGTTGAGAATCGATGTGAAATCAAAATTGCCATCTGATTCGGGGTCATTTCGCGAAAACGATCGAAGATTTGTACCTCTGACTCTGCATCCATTGCAGAAGTCGGTTCATCTAACACCAAAATATCGGCGCTAGTTCGCATAAAGGCACGCGATAGTGCAATTCGCTGCCATTGTCCTCCCGATAGCTCTCGTCCCGTTTTGAACCATCGCCCTAAACGGGTATCAAATGCTTCTGGCAGTTCTTTGATAAAGGAAAGGGCGTTGCCTTTGTCGGATGCAATCTTCCAGCGATCGCGATCGTCTAAGTTCAACACATCGCCCACACCCACATTCTCGCCGACGCTAAATTGATAGCGCATAAAGTTCTGGAAAATTACACCGATTCGGCGCTGCAATGCTTCGAGCTTCCAGGCTTGCAGATCTAATCCATCGAGCAGAATGCGTCCCGAAGTTGGCGTATAGAGTCTTGTGAGCAGTTTGATCAGCGTTGTTTTACCCGAACCGTTTTCACCAACGATCGCTAATTTTTCTCCGGGCTTGAGATGAAATGAAACGCGATCGAGGGCAGGCTTATCAGCTTCGGGATAGTAGAAGGTGACATCTTCAAAGCGCAAACCGTCACCGGGTAAGGTTCCCTGCGTTGCACTGCCTTGCGATCGGGGAATGTCCTGACCTAGAAATTCGTAGAGATTCGATAGATAAAGCGAGTCTTCGTACATTCCCCCAATTGAAGTCAGAATTGATGCAAACGCGCCCTGTCCTTGACGAAAGACGATCAGGTACATCGTGAGTTCACCGAGTGAGATGTTGCCTGCGATCGTTTCCCACACAATCCACACATACGCCCCGTAAAATGCAGCAGAGCTAACTAATCCCAGCAAATAGCTCCAGATGCCCCGGCGGACTGTCAAATCTCGGTCTTCGGCATACAATCGCCCGAAGATAGTTCGATAGCGATCGAGCAACAATTCGCCCAACTGATACAGCCGAATTTCCATTGCGGGTGATTCGTTTGCAATCAGCCATTCAAGATAATTTTGTTCGCGGGTTTCAGGCGTGCGCCAGCGAAACAACCGAAAGGCTTCCCCAGCAAATCGCGTCTCTGCAATAAAGGCAGGAACGGCGGCAACCATCAGCATCACCACTGCCCAAACCGAAAATCCGATTAACAAACCGCCATACGTAATCAAAGTCAGCGAGTCTTGCACAATGCCAAACGTGCGACCAACCAAGCTGAGGGGACGGCTTGAGGCTTCTCGTCTTGCCCGCGTCATTTTGTCGTAGAACTCTGAATCCTCAAAGTGCGTCAAATTCAGCGTTAACGCCTTTTCCAGAATCAACTCATTTACTTTCTGACCGAGCAGCACTCTCAGCAGCGATTGCACCAAAACTAAGCCTTGCTTACTGCCTGATTGAATCGCGACCATCACCGCTTCAAAGCCCAGATAGCCTAATGCTGTCCAGCGATCGTTCTCCAGTCCCGTTCTTGATGCTAATACCACCGCATCGACAATCAGCTTACCTGCATACGCAACCACCGCAGGCACAAGCCCTCCGATGAGCGTAAACAGTGCCAGAACGATCGTTAAGCGTCGATTCGTTGTCCAAACTAGCTCGATCGCCCGTCCGCAATAGCGAAAAATCGATAGAAATTGAGTAGTGCTCCTGAAGAAGCGTTGAAGTCGTCTCTGCATTCTTTTACGATAGCGTTTGATTGTGCAGTTGAGGAAGAGAGAATGCAGCGATCGCCAATTTGTAAAGATAAGTTGTTCCACACTCTACCGAATCCAGCATGAAGCGCATTGTTACTTGTCAGGGAAGCATTCAACTCATCGCGGCACTATCCGCACTGTTCTACCGGGATCGATCGGGCACAGCAAATGTTCAAAACTATCTTGTCATCTACGAGCTTTATGCGCCAGAGCAGCAGCATTATCAGTTCGCTGAATTCATTCAGCGCATGGCGGAATCTGTGTGTGATTGGGAAAAGATTGTTTATCTCACCCCGGAACAACTAAACGCGATCGGATATCAGTTAGATTCCACGCCACCCCACCGCATTTACAACAAAGTTCATCAATGGATTGGCTTAGATGATGCAGACGAACTGTATCTCTGTCGCAATTGGCAGTTCACAAATCAACTATTAAGCAATGCCTATCCTTCTGCAAGTCGAATTTGCTACGGCGATGGCATTGGATTGTATTTTTCTGAGCACTCTGCTGTAGTGCGTCGTCCTTTCACACCCCCGCCCACTCCGAATCAGGTGATCGCTTGGACGCGGTGGAAACTACGATCGCTCTATCATCGAATTCGCGAACGCTTAAAGCTGAAAACCAAGCTGTATTTGATGCCATTTGATGTCGGCTATTTTGTGCTGCCAAAAATCTTTGGTGAAACGCCGCCAATGCCGATTGTTCAATTAGCACCCTCCAACTTACTCACCTGGTTCGAGCGGTTTACCTCTTTTGTCGATGCGGCTCAGGTAGCGAAAGTACAAGCGGCGATCGAAAACTCACCTGTTACAGTTCTGCTCACCTCTAATTTTTCAGAAGGCGATCGCTTGCCTCAAGAGCATGAGATTCTTGCTTATCGAGAATTTCTAACCTCATATGAAGTTCTCCCAAATAGCGTTTTGATCATTAAGCCGCATCCCAGAGATGATCTGAATAAGATTTACCGGTTGAAAGAAAGCTTATCGGATTTATATCGCGAGATTGTGGTGCTTACTGAACCAAACCTGTTCTTTTTGCCGTTTGAAGTCTTTTTTCTAAAAGCTTTCCAAACCTTTGAAATTCGGGTGTTCGCATTTAGCTCAGCTTGTCTATCTCTAAAACTTCTATTTGATGTTCCTAGCTTTATTGGTTTTGGCACAGCACTAACAACTTGCTACTTTGCTCCAGAATTTGTTGCCGCCCGATTAGAACATGAGCAAGTTTTACAAAACGCGATCGCACAGCTTTAGAATATTCCCATGATTAGAGCAATTCGTAAGCTCCTACGCCTCATTCCATATTATTTTCGATAATCCAGCGCGATAGTTCGGTTCGATTGCTCAACAGCGTCTTTTTTAACATATGACTAATGTGACTTTCGATCGTCCGCTTACTCGCATTCAGTCGCTGAGCAATCTCTAAATTCGACAATCCCTGCGCCACCAATCGCGCCACAGTTAATTCTGTATTCGTCAATCTCACGCCATCAGGCACTGCAATTCTAGACTCTGCTCGCTTGGCTCGACTTTGCTGAATCAACTGAGACGATCGTAGCGCTGATTCAATTTGCGCGTTCAACTCTGCAAGATCAAGCGGCTTGGTCATGTAAGCCATTGCCCCCGCACTTAATCCACGCACGCGATCGTGAGTTTGATCCCGTGCAGAAAGAAAAATAATTGGAATCCAATTACTTTCTGGCGATGTACGGAGAGTCTCTGCAAACTCATAGCCATCCATTTCCGGCATTCCAACATCTGAGAGAATCAGATCCGGCTTCACATCGCTTAACCGCTCGATCGCTTGTTTCCCCGTTCCGGCGGTCGTCACGTCATATCCGTGGTGTGCTAAATATCCAGTCATCAGCGTGACAAAGTTTAGATCATCATCGACCAATAGGATTGAACTCTTTCTGTCTACTTGCAAAACCATACCCTCTGCTATTCGTATCTTTAGTCGAGTTTGACGAACGTTCAGTATTCCATCCTGTTTAGGACTGACCCGATTGTCATCCGCATAAACGTCTGCTTCAAATTTCCCTAACGACCCAGAATTTACGTAGGTACATTTCCATAATCTCCGTATTATTCCTCAATCTCTCTTTTCAGAAGAAAGTGATTCTCTCGATCGTTCCCGGCTCACTGCTGCTCAAAGTACCACTCCAGCTAGGCTTCGCGCCATTTGTTCATCGGTAACTCGCCTTCAAGCGCTTCTCTGTTCTCAGTCGTAAAAACCAGGATAATGCTGACTCAGCGCCAGAAAAAATCCGTAGGACGGATTCTCCAATATTGGCAAACGATAGGACGATCGCACCTTGAAGCCGCACTCAATCTAGCGGATATCAGCTTCCACATCAAAATTTTACAAAACTAGCATGAAAATTAAGCTGCATACGTAATTATCGTTTCTTCCTGATATCGGTAATTACGGTCGTAGTTCTATATAGTTCGGACTTAAAACTTAACCTTGGCTTGATGGAGCGGGCTTCGATGGTCATTTGATCTCAGTCTCTCCCCCGTAACCTTCATTCAGACAGGAGGTCGAATTGCAGAAGCGGTGTGATCGAAATCGGAAACGCTCTAAGCGGCGCAGTCTTTACTGCCCGAAGCATAGATGTTATCTGCACAGCGTTAGTCAGAAGCATCCAATCTATGCCGATCGTGCAGAACAGTTACAGCAGCGAGGACTCACTCGCCGACATGCACTCCTCGCAGTTGCGACCCGAACAACAGTCATGCTGCAAGGTGAATGGCTAGAAGCTTTTTGGTGCGACGAGTGCCAAACGCGGGAGTGGTATCATGTACGGCGCTTAGAGAACAATCAATATGAAGTGTCGATCGCGCCCCCAGAGCTATGGCAGCAAGCGATAGGCGTAATTCAGCCCCAAGGAAACCCTTCCGTCAGCGAATTTACGCGTAAAAGTTCTCGTAGGACAACCTATCAAGGTGTAAAAGACTTTAGCTGTATTGGATAACGCTGGGCTGAAGCTTTTTGCGATCTTTGCGATCGCTTCCGCTCGTTAGAGCCAACTTAACAGCGGAAGCGAAACGCATTCTCTATGCTTCATCATTCACAAGACCCAGCATGTTGAGTCGCGCAGATTAATTGAGAAGTCATGCAAAAAAAACGGCAACGATCGAGATCCGTCAGACCCTTGCACCCCAGCCATGCAGATCAGCAGGTGGTGGTCTATCGCCCTGATAGCCAGATGCTTAATCCCCTCCGACTATTTAGAGCCATGTGGTTCGATCTCTTAGGGTCACGATCTCTTGCATGGCAACTGATACGGCGTGATATTAGCGCCAAGTACCGTCAATCTTTCCTCGGTCTATTCTGGGCATTCTTGCCCGCCCTGATCATGGCGGCTGGCTTTAGCCTTGCAAGAGGAAGCGGTGTCATTAATATCGGCAAAACGGATTTGCCTTACCCCGCTTATATTATGTTCAGCATGACGTTATGGCAGACCTTTGTTGAAGCATTAAACGCACCTGTACAAGCAGTTGCAGGCGCGAAATCTATGCTTTGTCGCGTGAATTTTCCGCGTGAGGCATTGATTCTCGCAAAGCTTGGTGAAGTTGGATTTAACTTTGGCATTAAGCTAATTTTCATTGTTGCATTGTTCTTATGGTTTCGCATTCCCGTAACCTGGAGTGCAATTCTGGCTCCTGTCGCGCTGATTCATCTCATCGCCTTTGGCACATTTTTAGGCTTGCTACTAGCTCCGATCAGCGCTCTGTACCAGGATGTTTCGATGGCACTCACGCTGATGACAGGACTGTGGCTGTTTGTCACACCAGTCGTGTATCCCATTCCTCAGACTGGCGCTTTTGCACAGATTGTGGCGCTCAATCCGGTGACTCCGCTCTTGGTCACAGTTCGAGAGTTAGCAACCACGGGGATTGTGTCGAATCCTACCGGATTCTGGATTGCAAGCGCGATCGCGCTGTTTGGCTTACTGTTTGCTTGGATTTTTTATCGGCTAGCGCTTCCGTTTGTTGTTGAGAGAATTAGTTCTTGAGAATTATGGCTGTCACCCATTCAATCGTTCCTGAATCGATCCCGTCGACTTCGCAAGAGGTGATTCTCTCGGTAAATGGAGTCTCTAAAAAGTTCTGTCGAGATTTGAAGCGATCGCTCTTTTATGGCATTCATGACATTAGCTCAGAATTAGCCGGTCGCAGACGCTCCCGTACCTCGTTGCGGTCTCATGAATTCTGGGCATTACACGATATTAGCTTTGAACTGCGACGCGGAGAAGCACTCGGACTGGTCGGCAAAAATGGCAGCGGCAAGTCTACGCTGCTGCGGATTATCTCAGGCTTGATCCGACCCGATCAAGGACAGGTCGAGGTTCGCGGTCGCGTTGCTCCTTTGATTGCGCTTGGAGCCGGGTTTAATCCGATCCTTACAGGACGAGAAAATATCTACGCCAATCTGTCGATTTTAGGCCTGAGCAAACCGCAGATCGATCGCGTATTTGATCAAGTCCTAGAGTTTGCTGAAATCAATGATGCAATCGATTCTCCGGTACAAAGTTATAGTTCGGGAATGGCAGCGCGATTAGGCTTTGCCTGTGCCATTCATACTGAACCGGACATTCTGCTGCTCGATGAAGTCTTAGCGGTTGGCGATTTGAGATTTCGAGCCAAGTGCTACCGCCGACTGGCAGAACTGCGCGATCGCGGAGTTGCGTTTATTTTGGTGTCGCATAGTTCCAACACGATTCTGTCGAAGTGCGATACAGCCCTGTATTTATCGAAAGGACAGCTAATTCTGTCGGGGGATGCGGCAGTCGTGACGCGACGGTATGAAAATGAACTATTTCTAGAGGGTGCACCGCCTGCAACCGGAGAACTTCAACGCCCGCAGCGAGCCACGCACGAAAGTTCTGGATTAGATATTACCGGAGTCTTTTTCCGCGATCGCAATGCCACTAAAATTACAACGCCGATCAGCGGAGAAAAGCTAGATCTTTGTATTCAATCCGAAGCACGGCATTCGATTGCTGAAACAAATATGGTTGTCTCCATTCGAGAGCGAGCAGGAGAAGGAGATAAAGTTTTAGTGCTGAGTACTCTACATGACAAAACTCCGATTCGTGTCACTGCTGGAGCGAATGAGATTCGAGTTGAATTTCCTTACCTTGGGCTAAAACCTGGCTCTTACTTATTAGATCTACATCTCTATCAGGGCAACTACATTTTGCTTGATTCGATCAAGGAATTTAGCTTTGCAGTAGAAGGAACAGGCAGCATGAGCGAATGTTCATTTTATCAGCCTCGATGCTGGACTGCCGTTCAGACCGAAGCGGAATGAAGGTGCATCGACAGAGAGAAACTTGATGGTTGTTCGGAGGATGTGATGAGATCGTTATTTGATGCCGTAGAAAAGCATGAAGTATTTACTGAACCTTTTCCGCATGTAGTGATTCGCGATGCGTTAGACGAAGACCTTTGTACTCAATTGATCGCTGAATTTCCTACTATCAACACCATTACGCAAAGTCCTCAGTTTGTTAGCAACGAGCGGTATAGCTATCCAGCCCGCGATGTGTTTGCTAATCCGCAGATTAGCGACCTTTGGAAGTCTTTTATTCAGCTTCATACCTCCGATCGCTTTCTCAAACAGTTCGGCATTTTGTTTGAAGATCACATCCGCCAGTATCATCCAGAGTTTGAGCAGGTAATCGGTGAGATTCGCGCACTTGAAGCAGGTGTGCGAAAAATCGATGACTTTTCGAGTGCTGATGTGTTGATGGATGCCCAAATTTGCATTAATGCGCCGGTCACTGAAGTCCCCAAGCCGATCAAGCAAGCCCACATTGATCGGCCTCAAGTTTTATTTGCTGGACTTTACTACTTGCGACATCCAGACGATCGTTCAACGGGCGGGGATCTCGAAATTTATCGCTTCAAGTCCGGCAAACCCTACGGTTTTCAGGGACAATTTATCGACGATCGCTATGTTGAACTCGTGAAGACGGTGAAATACGATCGCAATGTCTTAGTTCTTTTTCTCAACTCAATTCATTCTTTACACGGTGTAACGGCTCGATCAATTACGAACTCTCCTCGCTGTTTTGTTAACTTAATCGGAGAAGTAAAGCAGCCTTTATTTAACTACCGCCTTTATGAAGAACAGACAAACTTAGTGCGTCAGTTTACGCGGAAACTGCGGGGGTTAGTACCTTAGGGAAAGCACTGAGATTGATGTAATGTGTCATTCGTGGTCTTGGTCGCTTGAGTAAAAGCAGTGGTTCAGCTTTCATTCTTAGAACAGATTGCTCAGATTTGAAGAAAACAGCATCAGGGTGGTTCATCCTCGCATCAAACTAAAGGTGTGCGTTCGTCTTAGCACCCTTAAACCCAATGTTCGTTTGTATCAAACATTATTCTGTTTCTAAACGCCTTTCATGTTAATCAACTATAATACCTTCTCAGGCGCGACCGGACTCGCCCTGAATGGCAATGCGTCTTTAAATGGTGGCGCTTTACAATTAACCCCCGATGCCTCGCTGCAACGCGGTAGCGCTTTTTGGAATACGCCTTTATCATTGAGTGGAAACGCATCGTTCTCTACAAATTTCCAACTTCAGATTACGGGTAGTCGAGGCACAAACGGTGCAGACGGAATGACCTTTATGCTGCAAAATAGCAGCCAAGGCATTGCCGCACTCGGAGGGGTGGGTGGACAACTCGGTTACGGAACGATCGACAAAAGCTTAGCGATTAAATTTGATACTTGGGCAAACACAGGCGAAACGAGCCGTAACTATGTTGGAGTTGTTCTGAATGGGGCTTCGGTTGGCGGAGTGGTGGGAACCGAAGCGCCCGTCGATCTCAATGGTGGCAAAGCTGTAAATGTTTGGATTGATTACGATGGGCAGACTGATAAGCTTGCTGTTTTTATTGCAGGCGACACAGCGACTAGTAAGCCCACCAATCCGCTATTTACCTACACAGTCGATCTGCTTAGTCTGCTCGGTACTCAAGCTTATACAGGCTTCAGTGCAGGCACTGGAGGGGCAACCAACGCACATCGCATTAATCGGTGGCAGCTAGATACCTCGCTCCCCACTGTACCCAACCCGACTCCTGGAACTTCGGGTTCGTTTAACTATAGCGATTTCTCTACGCTCACCGGAATCAAAACAAACGGGAGTACCTTTCAATCAGGGAACGTACTGCGATTAACCTCCGACCAACAGCTTCAAGCGGGAACCGCATTTACAACAACCCCGATCGATATCTACGGTGATACTTCATTTAGCACAAACTTTAGACTACGATTTTCAGGCGTTCGGGGAACCAATGGCGGCGACGGAATGACCTTCCTACTGCAAAATAGTAGTGCAGGTGCAAACGCAGTTGGAATTGCAGGCGGCAGCTTAGGGTATGGCGGCATTAATGATAGCTTGGCGATTAAATTTGATACTTGGCAAGGGACAGGTGAATTAAGCAATAACTATGTTGCAGTCGTAACGAATGGCAATGCCACAAAGACCTACGACTGGGCAGATCAAAATAGAGTCACCTATTTTTCTCAAGCGCAATCGCCCTTCGACTTAAACGGCAGTGGAACGATCGTCAATGCTTGGATTGACTACAACGGAGTCACCGATAACTTACGGGTGTACGTTTCTAACACCTCTACAAAGCCAACCAATCCTTTATTCAGCGCCAGAATACAGCTTTCAAATATCGTTGGATCACAAGCCTTTGTAGGATTTACTGGGGCAACTGGTGGAGCGACTAGCACTCAGGATGTATTGAATTGGAGTTTTTCGACTTCAACTCCCCCACCACCTGCCGTTCAGTCCGGAGTGACTCGGCTTCTGACGCTAGGGGATTCGATTACCCTGGGAGTCACCTCAAGAACCGACGATCGCAATCGCACTGCAATTCCAGGCGGCTATCGTCGTGTCTTGTGGAATAAGTTCAGCGAAGCAGGTCTTAGGGTTGATTTCGTGGGTAGCGAAACCGATGGAACTTCTACAAATCCAGCATATCAATGGACAAACGGGGGAGATAAGAACGATCAAGGCATGTCAGGTTGGAGAATCGAAAAAATCATTGCCAATGTGGAGAACTATCTCAAGCGAGAGAAGCCAGACATCATTACGCTGATGATTGGAACGAACAATCTCTTTACAGATACTTCGGGAGCGCAAATGCTCAGCAGGCTCAATACTCTGATTAATAAGATTACTGCATTCTCACCGAATACGAAGCTGCTGGTTGGTTCGATCCCACCTGCTTATCCTGATATCGATCGATTCGCGACTCCTGAACGAAGTCAACAACAGATGCAAATGATCACAGACTACAATAATGGCATCCCCGGACTGATCAGCAATGCTCGTGCAGCGGGTAAGAAGGTTTACTTCGTCGATATGCGATCGCTGACGCTTTCTGATCTCGCACCGCGCAGCGATGATAATGGGTTACATCCCTCAATGGCGGGCTATGACAAGATTGGCACCCTGTGGTACAACGCTTTGCTTGATCCCAACGTAGTTGGAGTGAATGGAAATACGCTGAAAGTAGCATAGAGCGATATCGCGCCAGGATTTGAATCTTTCAACCTGGCGCGAAAATTCTCCGGGTTACGGCACTCAGAACTGTAAGACTGGTAAGAATGCTAGTTCGACAGAATCTTTCGTTGCGTTTTGGGCAACTTCTGCCCCTCTAAATCCTTTACTAGTGGGAACTTTGAGAGCGTCGGCTCGAAGTCCTCTATTCTGACAATTTAGGCAGCAGCCTAGATTCAGTATCGCAGCGAATTCTTTCTGTCGAACTGACATGGCGACATCTCAGATTGATTAGATCATCGTGAACTGTGGCTCTTTTCTTTTCCGGCACACAATGACAACCCCTCTACTCGATCCGAGAGCCGAAAAAACGCAGCGCAAGGCTAGTCTTTTTCCCTATGTGATTGCTCTGCGCCCCCACCAGTGGACAAAGAATTTAGTTGTCTTTGCGGCTCCTCTGTTTGCCTTTTCAATCCGCCTAGAGACAGTTCTTGAGAGTGTATTTGCGTTTGCGCTCTTTTGCTGTGTTTCTAGCAGTTTTTACTTAATTAACGACATTGCAGATGTCAAAGACGATCGCGCTCATCCCATTAAATGTAAACGCCCGATCGCGTCTGGAGCCGTCAAGATTCCCGTCGCGGTTGGGATGGCAGTTACGCTCTTGACTAGTGCTTTGGTTTTTGCGTTTCTGCACTCAATAGCGTTAGGTTTTACGATGATCAGCTATGCTGCTCTTCAGACGGCGTATAATCTTCGGCTCAAGCGCATGGTGATTTTAGACATCATCGCGATTGCAATGGGGTTTGTGCTGCGAGCTTACGCGGGAGCAAGCGCGACTGAGATTCGGCTCTCGATTTGGTTCGTGCTGTGTACCGCAATGTTGGCATTGTTTCTAGGCATTGAGAAACGTAAGGCAGAATTGAGACTGCTACAGCGCAAGGGCGGAAAAACGCGATCGGTGTTACGCAAATATTCGATGTCCCTGTTGACCCGGATGGAAAGTACCGTCGTCACAGGAACGGTGCTGACTTACGCACTTTGGAGCGCGGGGCCAAAACTGTCAGGTGCCTCGACTCCTTGGATGGTGATCACATTACCGTTTGTGCTGTATGGCGTATTTCGGTATCAGTTACTGAGCGAAATCATTGGGGATGATCCAGAGTGCGACAAAACGGAGCGACCCGATGAAGTGCTGCTGACGGATCTGCCCATTTTGCTCACTGTGCTTTCCTGGGTCGCTACTGTTTTTGCGATTTTGCTGCTCAAGCACTATGAAATTCTTCAGTAAGGCGCGATCGGTCGTCGTTTAAGCATGACAAAGATTGGATTTTGGCTTGAGGTGATCGGGTGGAAGCTGCTTCATCTTGTTCGCTTTTCTAAGCATTTTTTACCGATTTCACGAGTAGATTTGTTGGCAGACATCAGCTTAAGACTGTTGTATGCCCACGGAATTCGCGGTGTGATATTGGATTTAGATAATACGATCGTGTCCGAGGATGATCGCTATGCTTCTCCAGAAGCAGAAGCTTGGATTGACACCGCGAAGCGAGCATCATTCAAGCTTTTGATCCTAACAAACGGGAAGCGCCAGGGACGGATCGACTACTGGACAAAGCGCTTGGGAGTTCCAGCGATTCACCCAGCCCGCAAGCCTTTTCCAAAAGCATTTCGTCAAGCTTTGAACCGAATGCAACTCAAACCGCATCAAGTTGTTGTGATTGGGGATAGTCTTCACACTGATCGATTGGGTGCGTGGTTTGTGGGTTGCCCAATGATTCAGGTTGCCTCTTTGCCGCACCCAAAGCGATCGTGGGAGCGAGTGATCGGGCGAGTTGTGCATCGGTCTTACCCACGCGATCGCGAGCTTTGGACAATCACAGATGGCAATGTTAACTGTTGATTCTGGATAAACGCACTGTACTCTCGCAAGAACAACTTGCCTCAGAGAAAATGTCATTTCTGAGGCGATTGGCGTTCTTCCTGATGATTGACGCGATCGCGTTTGGCAACCCGTTGCATTGTTTCTCAGCTATCTAACAACCAAACTATGAAGTGTGTTTCAGAACTTTACGATCGCTATCCAAACAGTGATATCTATGTGGTTGGTACTGGCGCAAGTCTGCGAGTCTTTCCCCTCTCGCTGCTAGACAACAAAATCACGATCGGACTCAACCAAGCCTGGAAAACGGTTCCAGTTCGCTACAGCATCACCATTCACCCGGAGTTGAGCATTCCAGAGTTTCTTCCCAGCGAACCTGCTCATCCAGAAATCACCTGGATCACGAAGTACGAAAAAACAAAGGGCGTGGCTACCCCTGAACAACTCCGCTATGCAGAGGAGCAGTTTTACTTTTTTGAGACGGCAGGGCGACCGAACACTCAGCCGCCGAACAAGCCATCAGACACAGGACGCATGTTAGATTGGGTACGCCGACCGACCGACGATAAGCTATATCTTTGGACTTCGATCGCTCAATCTGGGGTTAACTTAGCGGCAAATATGGGCGCAAAAAATGTCTTTCTGATCGGCTGTGACAACTGTGCGCTGCTTGGTAACAATCACGCTCACAAACAACACACCCGCTGGCGCGATGCTTCTGCCGACAGCCGCTATCGAGAATACTATGAAGGCTTAGCAGAAATGCGTCCGGTGCTGCGAGAGCGAGGAGTCAACTTAGTCAGCTTGACTCCGTTTCTGAGCTTAGCAGCACCCGAACAAGACTTTATGCGACTTTGTGAAGACCTCGATCGACCCAGCTTGATCGAAAGCGGTGCCGATATTTCTCCAAAGTTAGATTACACAGGCTACTATGTCGATCGCTTCAAAAAATTTGCTCGTAAAGTGTTAGCCGCCCGTTGAGACTCCTGATGAAAGCTAAAGTCATTCCACCTGTTGCCGTTGCGCTGAGTTCGTATCGTGCTGATGTAGTGATTGTGAGTTTGTTGCTGGTTGTGACAAGTGTGATCACTTATGCGACTAGTCAGATGATCGATCCAGTTTTGCTGAAAGATTTCACCGAAGATGTTTGGTTTGGCTCTGATATTGAGCGTGTGTTCTCAAACATGAGCATACGATCTGCACCGAATACGCGGGCACGGGTGCATCCTTTATTCGCATTGTTAGTGTTTCCCCTAGTGAAGGGGATACGGGCGATCGCGCAAGTGCCGCCTGAAACCGCAGTCATGTTGCTCAATGCAGCGACGACTGCGATCTGGGTCAGCTTGCTATATGCGACACTGCGGTTAATGGGCTGTCGGCGGTTCGATGCGACGGTGTTTAGCGTTTTATCCTTGTCGAGCGCGGCGCTGCTTTTTTGGACAACGATCCCCGAAACTTATCTATTTGGCTCGTTGAGTCTGCTTGTGCCGTTGTTTTTGGTCGTGCTGTCCCAGACAAGAAGATTACCGCTATGGAGCTATGTGATAGTGAGTGCATTCTCGCTCAGTATCACCACGACCAATTGGATCGCGGGAATAGCAGCAACAATCGTGAATCACACCTGGAAGCGGACGATCTCGCTGACTGGAGCCGCACTCGCGATCGTCTTGGGGTTGTGGGTGGTGCAGTATCGAATTTTTCCGGGGACAACTTTCATTACTGACATTGCAGGAGAAACAAACTATATCCTGCCCAAGACCGCCGGAGGCCCGTTGCGGATTGTATTGGGGCTATTTCTTCACCCGATGGTTGTTCCCGCCCTGCAAGTCATTCCCAGCAATCGCAATCAACCGGAATGGCCGATGCTGAGTGTGCAGCACTCGCTTCCTGGATCGGGGGGTATCACCGGCATGATTGCATTGCTCTTGTGGATCGCACTGCTGGGATTCGGGGCGTGGGCTTGCTGGACAGTGAGACAGAATCAGAAATTACGCATTGTCGTTGGGTTGGTACTGTTGGGACAGCTTGCTTTGCATCTGGTGTATGGCGAAGAAACCTTTCTTTATGCAATTCACATGATCCCCTTTCTCTTGATTGTGGTTGCAATGACGACGTTAACGAAATGGCGATCGCTCGTTCTGGGTTTAGCAGTGCTGCTGATTGTGTTTGCTGGGTTGAATAATGGAGCGCAGTTTTCACACGCAACTGAATTTCTTAAGTACCGGGGTCACTTGCGGCAACAGGTTCCACAAGTGAGATCAAATCATACTGAACCTTTGATCTCTGCTCAATTCATTCAGACTTCTGTATCCCCGATCGTTTCATGAGCAATAGTGCTGCTTTTCACTTTGGACAAACATTCCAGAAAGGAACAAAGCTGATTCAACGGCTGCTCGCAAAGCTGCAACATCTTATAAAGACCGTTGTGCATCAGCTCAGTTGGGAGATCCAGCTTAAGACCTACGATCTGGTATTTGTCACAGATGCAGGTAATAAAGGCTGGATTTTAGATGCAATCTGCCATGAAATCGAAGCTTATTTTTCTGGAACCTGCCGCCATTATTACTCGACTCATTTTCTGCCGCCTGCAAAAGCCTACTTTTTCTCGCACTATTCGCTTTATCCTGCTGCGCTCAAAAGTACGCCTCAGATTGCGAATTCAGCGGCTCTAATTTGGTACACGCACCCCAAGCCTTTAGACATTCCTGACCAAGAACTGATCGCAGCACTCAATCAAGCTTCTAAGGTGATTTGTACTTGTTCAGGCTACGAGAAACTGCTGCATTCTCAGGGACTAGCGCCTGAGCGAACTACAGTAATCTTAGGGGCGGCTGATCCTGAACTGTTTCAACCTCATGCACGATCGCAGGGCGCCGTTGGTTTCTGCACCGCCTACTATCCCCGCAAAGATCCCGATCGCATCTTCAACATTGTTCGAGCAATGCCGCATCGATCGTTTATTTTGCTAGGGAAAAATTGGGAGCAGTATGAACGGTTTGAAGCGTTGTGCAGCTTGAAGAACTTTACTTACATCAAAGCAAAGTATGCGGATTATCCGAAATACTATGCTCAGATGGATGTGTTTGTTTCTGCTTCTAAATTAGAAGGTGGCCCAATTCCGCTGATTGAAGCCATGATGTGCAATGTATTTCCCGTTGCCAGCAATACCGGATTTAGCCCCGATATCATTCGACATGGCGAAAATGGATTTATTTTTGATATCGATGCGCCGATCGAGGAGATCTGCGATCGCATTGATCAAGCGTTCACCCTGACCACCGATGTTCATGAAACGGTCAAGCACTTGAGTTGGAAAAACTTTTCACTGGATGTTCAAAAACTGCTGTAGGAGTAACCGCTGATGATAGACCCGATTCGGATTTTTATTGGCTCTAGCCCCAAAAACACTATCGAAGAAAGCGTTTTTCGCTATACCCTGCTCAAACAAACTCAGCACCCAATCGAAATTTACGCGATCGATGGAACGAGCGGCTCTGCCAAGAATTTAACCACAGGTGAAGTGAAACGCTTGCCAGCAGGTGTGAGCGATCGGATTCAAGGCGCGACGGCGTTTTCCCTAGCACGTTGGGCAATTCCAGAATGGTGCAATTATCAAGGTCGCGCCATTTACTGTGACTCAGATCAGATTGCGCTGCAAGACATGACTGAACTCTGGAACTATGGCTTAGGCGACAGTAGCCTTGCAGCCGTTCCGGTCAAACAAGCCAAATGTTATCAGCATTATATTGCAGATTCAATGGGGGTGTTTTTACACACTGAGGAAACGTTTTATCTTGCTAGTGTCATGCTGATGGATTGCGAAAAGATTCAGTGGAATCTCAGTGAGCTTGTCGAGCTACTCGATCGCAATGCCTTTTCTTTGCCGAATTTGATGTATTTGGGGGAACAGTTCCGGCAGCATTTTAATCTAAGCGTTAGCGCATTACCGAGCGAATGGAATCACTTAGATTATGCTGATCGTGAGTCTAAAATTGTTCACTTTACGGATTTAACCAGCCAACCTTGGAGATTTCATCACAACCCGATCGCTGAGGTCTGGGAAACGGTTTTTCTAGCCGCAGTGGATGACAATGCTCTAACCCAAGCTCAGCTTGAGACTGCGTATGCAAACGGCTGGATCAATCGCAGAATCAAAGTTCTCGCTCAACTGCCAAGTCTAGTTCGCCGCCCGATCAATTGGGTTTGGCGGAGTTGGGGAGCAACAGTGTTCAAGGTAAGAACCACGCTCGATCGTCAAGTTCAGCGATTGAAATCAGGACTATTTCGCTTAACGCAGTGGAAAACCATCCGAGCTTAAAGTTATGCCCGTTGAATGTTCGCGAATTGATCAAAATCGCGTGATTGCCGATCTCGATCGCTTTGCTTGGGATGCGATTTGCGATTGGTCAAAGCATACGCAAGCCCGCACACACTACAACGGCATTGATTATGCAGAACTATCCCGATGTTTTCTGTGGGATAAAGTAGCGAGAGCCATTCGGAAGCAGACGCACCCCAAGCGATTCGAGTTTGAGCAAGCCCTGCTCGATCGTCGCCCTATTCCGAACTTACCTACGCCTAATCCAAATCAATTCAAGTTCTGGCTGAAGCGATCGCTCACCGCTCTGCAAACCTGGCAAGATGCGCGATCGCTGTCGTCAAAACGAATTTTATATGTTCCTCACGCTCATCCTACGCTGCAAACGATAGTTCGCACCTTGGCACGGACTCTTCCGGTAGTTGCGCCTGAGAACGCATTCGATCAAATCCCAGAACTCCAAACCATCCGTTTGCCTTTGTGCGGAGATTCTCCAAGGTTGGCTCAAGTCAATGAGCTGCATCGCGGTATTCTGGAGGGATTGCAGGCGTTTGCAATTGCATTATTACCTGAAGATATAGTTGTTCTTCGCGCTCAACTTGCTCAGCTTTTTCTTCGCACTGAGCAGATCGATCGAGAACTTTCGCTGCTTCGCCCTGCTGCAATTCTAGTGTTTGCGGACAATCACTTTCCAGTTCAAAGCTACGTGTTGGCTGCGCGTAAACAGGGAATCAAAAGCATCATGCTCCAGCACGGGCTAGATTGCGAGCATTACTGCTTAGATGAAGCTTATGCAGATATCATTAGCGTTTGGGGAAAGTCGAGGCTCCAGCGCTACCAGACTCAATCGAGCTGGCAACCTGAACAAATTCAAGTGAATGGCAATCCAGAATATGATTCATTCAGCTTACCGCATCAGATCGATCTCGCTGGCTGCTACTGGTTATGGGCAACTCGTCCACACTGTCCCGAAAAATGCTACAGTCCTTCACGCCATCCCCAAGAAGGCATCCAAATTTTAGAAGCACTGCTAACGGCATTAGCGAGATTGCCGCAGGCTCGGCTAGTGATTAAACCGCATCCACTCGATCAGATTGATTTGTATCAATCCTACCTTGATGAACATTGCCTTGCAGATCGCGTTGCAATCTCAACGGAATCGGTACGATCGTTGCTTCCAGAAGCAACCGTTGTGATCTCGGAAGATTCAACGATCGGGCTAGAAGCCATGTTTTTCGGCAAAATCGTGATTCACGCACACTTCGCTGCTTCTGAACCTGTGCTCCCATTGGTGCAATATGGTGCAGCACTGCCCGGATATTCACCGCAAATGTTACAAACAGCGCTGCAAACCCTAGAACAGTTGAGCGACACCCAATTGCTTGCCGCAGGACAGCGCCGATTTATCCAAGAGTTTGCGGACTACACTGGACAAGCTCAAGAACGAGTGACAGCAATGATTCGAGGAGTGTTAGATCAGTGAAAATTGCCTTTATTGCCGTGAACAATACCGCCCCTTGGGGCGGCAGCGAAGAACTCTGGGCGCAGACTGCGATTTACCTAGCAAAATCTGGGCATCAGGTCGCAGTCAATGTCAAGGGCTGGGCAACGAAGCCCGCTCAGATGCAAGCCATAGAAGCAGTCTGCTCAACCACCTATCGCGGCTACGATCGCAATTGGATGGAAAAGCTCAGCTTTATGGCACAGCGCGGCAAAAGCTTTTATCGCTGGCTCGATCGAGTGCGTCCTGATCTCGCTGTCATTTCTCAATCTAGCAACAATGACGGGCTTTCCTGGATGGAAGCTTGCAGCAGCAGAAGCATTCCTTATGTCACGATTTCGCATATTGCAACAGAGAATTATTGGTATGCGGATGCGCTCAATGCTCGATTGGCGATCGCCTACACTCAAGCAAAACGAGCCTATTTCGTCTCGCAAAACACTCGCGATATCACGCTTAAACAAATCGCAACGCCTCTACCCCAAGCCCGAATTGTCAGAAATCCGTTCAACGTCGCTTACACGGCTACGCCCCCTTGGCAGCCTACCGAAGCTGGATTCAAGCTGGCTTGCGTGGGAAGACTGCATCCTCCTAGTAAAGGGCAAGATCTGTTATTTGAAGTCTTGCGATCGCCCAAATGGAAAAATCGTCCGCTCACCGTCACGCTGTTTGGCAGCGGTAGCCACACGGAAACGCTCAAACGCCTGCAAACTCTGTGGGAACTCGACCAAATCGAATTCGCATCCTTCACCTCGGATATCGAAGCTCTTTGGGCAACGCATCATGGATTGATCCTGCCCTCTCGGTATGAAGGATTACCCCTTGTGGTGGTCGAAGCAATGCTGTGTGGACGAATGTGTATTGTGACTGATGTGGCGGGTAACACAGAACTGGTCGAGGACAATATTAATGGCTTCGTTGCCAAAGCTCCCACACCAGAACTACTTGATGAAGCGTTGGAGCGGGCTTGGCAGCAGCGAGAATCTTGGTATGAACTGGGAAAAGCAGCAGCAGAAAAGGTGCGCCAGGAAATTCCACCCGATCCGATTGCCGTCTTTGCCGAAGAAATAGAATCCTTAATGAATTAGAGGCAGTCTAATTTCTACGTCCTTCTACAGCCGTCTCCGGACGGATTTCACCCTTGTTTACTTAGGATTTATCTAAGCGAATTTCCGCACAACATCTACGAATTTTTCCTGAAAGTGCAATTCAACTTGGAATAGAAGGGTAGCAAACTGCCGTATTTTCACCAGGTTGAGCTTCGATGGTCGCTTTTGATCTCAGTTCACCACCGTCTTGCATCTAGCTCTGGAAGTGGATGTAGGCATTTAACAGAGTTTATGTATCAATCAGACTAACAAAGAAACGGCTCCAATCTATCTCAAATCTATCCTGTTGTCCTTATTTTTTGGTGGGAGGCTCTTAAACGTGCCATTGACTCAAACTGAGCTACATTGGTCGCACGTTCAATCGCTGCTGCAACTCGAAGCAGATGCGATCGCAAAGACGGCTCAGCGACTTAATCCCCAAGCGGTGAATCTCGCAGTGACGCTGTTACTAAACTGTCGCGGCAAAGTGGTGCTGTCAGGGGTTGGAAAGTCTGGAATTGTTGCTCAAAAAATTGCTGCAACCCTCAACAGCATCGGAACGGTAGCTGTATTTTTACATCCGTGCGATGCGCTGCATGGTGATCTTGGAATTGTCAATGCTGCAGATGTGGGGATTGTGCTGAGCAATAGCGGCGAAACCGATGAACTGCTTCAGATGATGCCTCACCTGAAGCATCGCAACGTACCCGTGATTGCGATTTTAGGCAATCTCAGTTCAACCTTGGCCCAGCAAGCCACGATCGCGCTAGATGCCTCGGTCAATCGCGAAGCTTGTCCGCACAACCTAGCACCAACCACCAGTACAACAGTCGCACTCGCGCTTGGAGACGCACTAGCAATTAGCGTGATGCAACTCAAAGGTACAACCCCCGAAGAGTTCGCGTTTAATCATCCTGCCGGTCGGCTTGGAAAGCGATTAACCCTGACCGTGCGCGATTTGATGCACCCAGATAGTCCGACGCTAACTTCCCAAGCCTCTTGGCTAGAAGTGATTGAAGGTATCAGTCGGGGTGGACTTGGAGCCGTGAATATCGTCGATCAGCAAGGCAAGCTGCTAGGCTTGATTACAGATGGAGATTTACGGCGCTGCATTCAGAGAACCAAGCCAGTCGACTTAGAAACCCTGACGGCGGCTCATATCATGACCCAAAATCCGGTTTCGATTCAGCCAGAAGTGCTTGCCTATGACGCGCTGAAGCTCATGGAGAATCGTCCTTCTCAAATCTCTGTTTTACCTGTAGTAGATGAAGCGCAACACTGTATGGGGCTGTTGCGCCTGCATGACCTGTTTCGCAGCGGACTCTAGCGATCGATCGTTCTGCTTCATTCTCTTTCAGCGATAACAGATTGTATGTTCTATTTATTGGGTTTCAAGAATCGTTTAACTCAGGTTTTGCCAACTCAAGCAGATCCTACAGTTGCCTGAAACTCTGGTGCTGCTCCAATGTGATGAAAAAACGCATCGATCGCCCAGAGGCACCATTCTGATATCAAATTAATTTGGTATGAAGTTTAGCGAAACAGAACGCCAGAACTTACTGGAATGGTATGCGGCTGACTATCAGTTTCTAGATCTCTGCAAGCGATTGTTAGCGCAGGAGAACCGCAGCACCGAGGAGATGAAGAAGTTGGTTTTGCGCTAGCCGCGATCGTGCCACAGGGCTAAGTCATAGTTAGATTCCGTTTCCCTATCCCTTTCCTGTCCCTATGCAATTAGAACAGACCAGCGATCGCCGCAATACCTACATTGATTTTCTCGATCCCATCCGTGGATTTGCAATTATTGGTGTTTCTATTTTCCATGCTTTGGATGCTCTTGCCGATAACTATGCGCAGCTTCCCTGGGGAGACTGGTTTCGGACGCTACCCACACCGCGATGGTTGCTGCTAGTTACCCCCGGCACCCTCGGTTGGGCAGGCGTTGCCGTTTTCTTCGCTGTCAGTGGCTTTTGTATTCATTTGAGTTTTGCCCGTGGTCGTCAACCTAACTTTACGACCTTCTTTCTGCGGCGGTTTTTTCGCATTTACCCACCTTATCTGTTCGCGCTGATTCTCTTTGCGTTCATCATTCCGCGTCGAGAACTCGCATCAGGCCCGTTTTCAGCCTGGACGCAGTTGGGTGTGCATCTGGCGCTGATTAACAACATTGATATCCACTCGATCTATCGGGTGAATAACTCGTTTTGGAGCATTGCGATCGAGGCTCAACTCTATGTTATCTATCCAGCGCTGTTGTTTCTGGCATCCAAATTTGGTTGGCGTAAATCACTTGCGGGATTAGCAGTGCTTGAAGTCTTTTTGCGACTTGTGGCGCCCGCTCTCTTTCTCAGTTTTACAGCGCAAACGAGGATTCCCACTTGGATTGAATTTTCACCCTTTACCTACTGGTATAGCTGGTCGATCGGGGCGTGGCTGGCAGAGGCGTATTTGCTCAAGCAGCCCTTACCGTTTGCGCGATCATCCCTCTGGCTCTGGTTTGCGCTTGCGGTCGGAACCTACTGCTTTAAGCCGCTCTATCCGTTGTCTTTTATGTTTTTTGCGATTCTCTCTACCACCTGGATTGCCAAACTGCTGAATGGAGAGCAATTTAAGCTGCAAGTACCACAGTTCTGTACAACTTATCTCAGTCGGATTGGTCTCTTGAGCTATAGTATTTATCTGCTTCATCAGCCGTTAATGGAGCAGCTTGTGATGTTGATGATTAGACTGCGTCCTAGTTTGTTTGCAGACCCGGTCCCGAAGTTCTTAGTCGCATTATCCGCTTGGCTCTTTATTGTTCCGCTATCGGCTTTGTTGTATCGATATTGCGAGTTACCAAGCATTCGTCTGGGCAAGATTGTAATCGAAAAATTGGGAACAGCAAAGGCGCAATAAGTCTGATTCGGAAAACCGATCGGCGCAATAAGGTACTCAGTTTCAACTGCTTCGAGATTAGCTGTGAATACTCAAAAATTTCAAAATCATGATGCAATCCTTATTATCTTCCAGTGTGGAGCAAGATATCGTTACTGATCCTTTTCCTTATTTCAGTACTCAAACTGCGATCGCTCCAGAAGTTTGTGCTCAGTTAATCACTGAGTTTCCGCCTTTAGAAACTGTGACGCAAGGAATGCCCACTGCGAGTAACGAACGTTTCAGCTATCCAGCAAGACTCGCTTTATCTAACAAGGGTTTAAGTCCGCTTTGGCGTGAATTTATCGAGTATCATGTTTCTCAAGCGTTTTTGAATCAATTTGTTCAGTTATTCCAGAATCAGATTAGAGCTTGTTATCCGAATTTTGAGGCTGATTTTGGTCGTATCGATCAGTTAAGGGCAGGCATTCGCGGTCTTGATGATTTCTCGAATGCCGATGTGCTACTCGATGCTCAGATTTGTATTAACACCCCTGTTGTTGGCGCTCCTTGCTCGGTACGACGCGGGCATGTGGATGCTCCAAACAAGCTGTTTTTCGGGCTATTCTATCTTCGTCCTGAGGCAGATTTCACAACCGGCGGCGACTTAGAAATTTATCGGCTAAAAGACCGAGAACAAGTTTATCGAGGTGGCTTTGTAGACGATCGCTATCTCAAACTGGTGCAGACAATTCCTTATCAAACGAATCACTGTGTGATTGGAATCAACAGTATTCGCTCGCTGCATGGTGTGACTGTTCGTAATGTCACCGATCAGCCAAGATTATTTTTTAATCTTGTCGGTGAGGTCAATCGTCCGCTGTTTGATACCAGTCCTTATGCGTTGTCGCCTACCTGGGTTGATCGCACTATCGAGCAGTCGGCGAAAGCAGTCAAAAAGCTTGCGAGAGTGGTTCGCTCAAGAACTGCTTGAAGTGGCTCAGGGTACTCAGACTAAACTAAGGAAAATTTTACGGTTTGGTCTGAGTATTTTCCATTGTTTCTTTATCAAGGCTCTCGATGATGCAAATTCTTGCAGTGATTCCGGCTCGATACAGTTCCCAACGCCTTCCTGGAAAAGTATTGCTCAAAATTGGCGATCGACCCATGGTGCAATGGGTCTATGAAGCAGCGATTCAGTGCCCGGCTTTCTCAAAAGTGGTGGTTGCAACCGATAACGAAGCAGTTGCCGATTGTGTTCGGGGCTTTGGAGGGACAGTTGAAATGACATCGAATCAACACGAAACCGGAACTGACCGAGTTGCGGAAGTGGCAAGCCGCTATCCTGAGATGGATGTCGTAGTGAATGTGCAAGGCGATCAGCCCTTTGTCACCGCTGAAATGCTATTAAAGCTTGTGCAGCCTTATCTACAGGGCGAAACGCCAGAAATGACCACTTTGGCGACTCCGCTCGATTACGAAGCGGGATATCACGATCCGAATGTGGTGAAAGTCTTGTGCGATCGCCATCAATACGCTTTATATTTTTCGCGATCGCCGATTCCTTATTTTCGCAATCGAGGCGAGGTTCCGGTACACCATCATCTGGGACTGTATGCGTTTCGACGAGATTTTCTCGCGGATTATGCTCGCCTCGAACCGACTCCCTTTGAGCAATGTGAAGCACTTGAACAACTGCGGGTGTTAGAACATGGCTTTCGGATTCGAGTCTGTCTGTCTGAGCGAATGACGCTCGAAGTGAATACAGCTGAGGATTTGACGGCGGCAAAGGATTTGGTGATGAATTCATCGCTGACTGTTTAAGCAAATTTGCGGAACGAGCAGCAAGCCCGGTTTCGCCTACCGATTAATTGTCTCTCGGTGATTGCTCCAGAGATTTTTCAAGCAGTTCGAGGAGCGGCAGTGGTCAATCAGCAATTAAACTCTATAAAACAGTCCAGCATTCAGCAAGTCGTTGTGCAATACAATCTATGTTGGGGGAATGCGATTTCTTGAACGGGAAATTGCTTGGACTGAGGTGAAACAAAATCAGCCACTTCCTTGCCAAAAGCGCACTCAGTTTTGTCGATCGAGGACTCTATTTTGTCCAATTTCCTAAACGATAAAAAAGTTCAGTCATCTTTCTTAAATCCATCATGAATCTAGCAACGATCGGTTCAAACCTCACCATTGGCGAAGGGCATCCACTAACTTTAATTGGCGGTCCTTGCGTGATTGAATCAGAAGATTTCACGCTGAAGATGGCAGATGAAATTAAGCAAGTGTGCGATCGCTTATCCATTCCGTTTATTTTCAAATCTTCGTTTGATAAGGCGAACCGAACTTCGATCAACTCGTTCCGGGGACACGCGATCGACGATGGCTTAGAAATTCTGCGAAAGGTCAAAGAAAAGATTGGTGTTCCGGTGCTGACTGATATTCACGAGAGCAGTCAAGCGGCAGTTGCGGCTGAGGTTGTAGATGTGCTGCAAATTCCAGCATTTCTCTGTCGTCAAACGGATTTATTAATTGCTGCCGCAGAAACAGGACGGGTTGTGAACGTGAAAAAAGGACAGTTCCTCGCACCTTGGGACATGAAAAACGTGGTGCGTAAGCTGGAAATCAGCGGCGCGCGAAACATTTTGTTAACCGAGCGGGGCACTAGCTTTGGATACAATGCGTTGGTTGTAGATTTCCGATCGCTGCCCCAGATGCGAGAATTCGGGTATCCGATCGTGTTTGATGCGACTCATAGTGTGCAAATGCCGGGTGGACAAGGCGATAAATCCGGTGGGCAGCGTCATTTTGTTCCGACTTTAGCGAGAGCCGCAGCCGCAGTGGGGATTGACGCGCTGTTTATGGAAATTCACGAAGACCCGGACAATGCACCGAGCGACGGTCCAAACATGATTCCACTCTCGCAATTAGAATCTGTGTTAAAACCAATTCTGCAAATTCGAGCAGCAGTATCAGGATCATGACAATCATTGCTCAGGCTGAATTTGAAGCGCGACTCGCTCAGGTGCAGTTGCTTGCGCTAGATGTCGATGGCGTTCTCACGGATGGAGGACTCTACTACACCGAAACAGGCGAAGAACTGAAAAAGTTCAATGTCAAAGATGGGTTAGGCATTCAGCGAGCGATGGGTTGCGGTGTTCAAGTTGCGATTTTTTCGGCGGGTTCTTCTTCAGCAACCCTACATCGTGCCAAGCGTTTAGGAATTAAGCACATTTATCTTCGTGTTCCAGACAAGTTAGCTGCAATCAAACAGTTGTGTGAAACATTAGCGATACCGCTCGATCGCGTTGCTTACATGGGCGATGATCTGGTGGATATTCCTGCTATGCAAACTGTGGGAGTTCCAATCACGGTCGCCGATGCCATGCCAGAGAATCAAGCGGTTGCGGTCTACATCACCCAAAAATCAGGGGGGCAAGGCGCAGTCCGCGAAATTTGTGACTTGATTGCAAAACAACATTCATCTACCGATCATGCACGTTCTTCATATCAATCAATCTGATATTTTTGGTGGAGCCGCGATCGCAGGGTATCGTTTGCATCAAGGACTGTTGCAGCAGGGAATTGATTCGCGCTTGCTGGTGGGTCGAGTCAAAACACAGAGCGATCGTGTGGCTCAAGCTCCGCGCGAGTCCTGGCTTGATCAAAAGCTCAAGCGAGTTACGGAAAAAGCTGGTTTGAACTATATTGCACAGCTTTCAACCTTTAAAGTGCAGCAACACCCGTTTTATCAAGCGGCTGAAGTCCTGAATTTTCATAACTTACATACTAGCTATTTTAATTATCTTGCAGTTCCCGCCCTGGTTCGTCATAAGCCTGCGGTTTTAACGCTGCATGATATGTGGTCGATGACTGGACATTGTGCCTATAGCTACGGGTGCGATCGCTGGAAAATCGGGTGTGGTCAGTGTCCTGATTTACACAGCTATCCCTCCGTGCGCCGGGATAGTACCCGCTGGGAATGGAAGCTGAAAAACTGGGTATATCAACATACAGAGTTGTCAATCGTTGCTCCGAGTCAGTGGCTAGTGGATGTAGCAAAAACAAGCCTACTCAACCAATTCCCGATCCACTACATTCCGTATGGAATTGATACGGAAACCTATCAACCCGAAGATCGCAGTCGCGCTCGTGCTGCGTTGAGAATTGAGAGCGATCGCAAAGTCTTGTTGTTTGTGTCTCAAACCCTGGAAGATACGCGTAAAGGCGGAGATTTATTGTTAAAAGCGATTCAGGATTTACCTGAATCGCTGAAATCTGAGGTTCTTCTACTTACCATGGGCGAAAGCCAAATTGCTCAAGATACCTTTGGGATCAAAACCTTGAACTTAGGGTATGTAAGTGAAGATCGAACCAAAGTGACTGCATTCTCTGCCGCTGACTTGTTTGTGTTTCCGACTCGTGCTGATAACTTGCCGCTGGTACTTCAAGAAAGCTTAGCTTGTGGGACTCCAATGGTGTCTTTTCGTGTGGGTGGAGTGCCTGATTTAGTTCGTCCTGGAGTGACGGGATATCTAGCAGAACCGGAAGATGCAGCCGATTTGAGTCGCGGAATGGTTCAGCTTTTAGAAAACGATGAGTTGCGCGATCGCATGCGTCAGAACTGTCGGGAGGTCGCTGTGCAGGAATACGAGATCGGGCTTCAAGCTCAGCGATATTTAATGCTTTATCAACAATTGGTGCAGGCAAAAAACAGCCTGAGAAAACATGACCAATAAAAAAAAAGATGCGTTATCACTTTGAAGCAGTGCGATCAAATTCAGATTCTAAACATTCTTGAATTGCCCGCTTGCCTCACTCAATATTCAACTCATTAATCTTTACGATTTAATCACTGTGATTACGATTATTACTCCGGTCTACAACGGCGATCGCTTCATCGAAAGCTGTCTGCAAGCCGTGATTCAGCAGAACTGCTCAGAAGTCGAACATTTGATCGTAGACGGTGGCTCTAGCGATCGCACGATCGAAATAGTCCAGCGCTATGCTCAACAGTATTCACAGATTCGCTGGATCTCCGAGAAAGATCGGGGACAGTCCGATGCGATGAATAAGGGCGTTACTTTAGCAAAAGGCGAGATTATTGGATTTCTCAATGTGGATGACTACTACGAGCCTAATGTTCTCAACCGAGTTCTAGAACTCTTTCAGTCCCTTCCTCAGCCGAGTTTTGTAGTCGGAAATTGCAACGTTTGGAATGATGCAGGTGAATTAAAAAAATACAATCGTCCTGCTAAATTACGGTTAACGGATCTGCTGCTGGGTGCAGAAGTGAACCCTCATCCGATCAATCCATCTGCTTACTTTTACCACACTGCTCTACACGACGCGATCGGACTCTACAAAGTCGATGAACATTTTGCGCTGGATTTAGACTTCATCTTGAGAGCCGTACAAGTCGCTCATGTAAAGCATATTGATGAAACTTGGGGAAATTATCGCGAAATCGAGGGAACAAAAACAATCTTAGATTGGCGATCGGGCGAAGGGGCTAAGCGGGCACAAGCATTACTGAGAACCTACCGCAAACAGCTTCCACCGCATTTGCAAATTCAAGTGGTGATGCTTTATTTTCTGCTGAATTCTCCCCGACAGACGGTGAAATGGATGAAGAAAGGAATTGGTAGAACAGTGCGATCGCTGCCCAAGGTCTTACAAACATGAAAATTGGTTATTTACACATTGGCGCATTGCAGCACGGCATTCGTCGTTATGGACGTTTACTTGCCGCAGAAGCTCAGAGTCGATCACAGCTTCAAGTGATCGAAGCGGAAGTAAATTTAACCGGAGACCGACAGCACGATCGCACCAGTCTCATTCATGCAGCTCAAACGCTTGCTCAGGCAGATGTCGTTCACTTTCAATACAATCGTGCAATCTGGCGGGATCACTGGAGTCAGCTCAGCTATCTTGATGCGTTTCTCAATCACTGCTCTCGTCCTTTGGTTGTGACGCTGCACGACATTTTCTACCCACCCTCTAGCGCCACGCTGACCCAACGATATTTCTCCCATCCTGGTACAGTCCGCTTCTCTGATTTAGCAAAAGCAGTCCTGCGCGATCGTGTCGCGCCGCATATTTTAGCCTTACAGAAAGTAATTGCTCGATCGCGAGTTGCGATCGTCTGTACTCAAGAAGAAGCGCAACGGCTTAGCGATCGCATCGATCGAGCAAAACTTAGCATTATTCCTCATTTTGTTGAATCGCGGCACCTCCAGAACGATCGAGCAGAAGCGCGCAGGATATTAGGATTAGAGCCGTTCACGGTGATTACACTGCTGGGATTTATCTATAGCGGCAAAGGACATTCACTCCTGATTCGAGCTTTGCCAAAGCTTCCAGAGACGGTCAAAGTTATCTTTGCCGGGGGAGTGAGCGTGGGACATGAAGCGTATTATCAAGAGTTGCTGGCACTTGCAGAGCAAGTAGGAGTTCGCGATCGTCTGCGAGTGACAGGCTACTTGTCCGAAGCAGAATTAGAACAATATCTGCTCTCAACCGACCTTGCCGTTTGCCCCTTTAGGCAAACTTCGGCATCAGGATCACTTTCGACCTGGATTTCTGTAGAGCGTCCAATTCTTGCTTCAAACATTCCCCAAGTCGAGGAATACAACCGGTTACAGCCCCATGCAATTGCGACATTTGAACCTTATACGAGTGACGCGATCGTAGATGCCTTAAACCATCTCATTCCCAGCTGTTCACCCGAACCAGACCCAAATGTTTCCCGCCTGCGTCATCACCTGTCGATGCCCAAAATTTTCGATCAGCATCTGAGCCATTATCAAGCCGCCTATGAATCTCAGTCCTACTCGTCCGCTAAAATTGCCTAAACAGACCACCCCTGTACCTACCAATGCTGTACTGATTGATCCTTTTTATCCGTTGGATGTGAATGGGCATGGCGGTTCCCGGCGTACAGTGCAGGTGATTGAGCTTTTACAGAAAGCGGACATTGAACTTTCGCATCTAGAGCGAAAGATTTTGCGAACTCAGCGCGATCGCTATCTGACGGGGATCAGTTCTGTGTTGAATCCCAACACACTACGATTCATTGTTCAAAATCAGCTTCAGATTCGTTCTTCTTTGCAGTCACTCGCATTTTGCGGCTTTCAACGTCAGGTTTACCACGACGAATTGAGCCATCATCAAGGCAGCAAGCTGCTGCTCTGGGAAACGACAAAAAACTATGTTGCGCCTTATGTTGCCAAAGCGATCGGATATCGCGTGATTGCATTGCCGCACAATATCGAAGCGCTGATTCCCCGAAATGACTGCTGTGAAACACTAGAAACCGAGATTGCATCTTTAGGCAAAGCCGATGCGGTCTTTTGCATTGCTCGCGAAGAAGAATGGCTATTAAAAGCCAAAGGCGTAAATGCGTTTTATTTACCTTACTATCCACCCGACCCAATCCTCAAAGACCTGGCAACCGTGCGTCAAGCCAGATTAACCACCCAGAAACAACGATTTCTCATTCTAGGAACCGCCAACAACACGCCGACGCTGCTTGGAATGATCGAACAGATCGAATGGTTAAAGCAAATTCAATCCACGATCGAGTTTGAGGTTGACATTGTAGGATATGGCACTGAACAACTCAGCCGTTACTGCGATCTTCCGGGCTTCACGGTTCATGGTGCTGTCGAAACCAAAACGCTGAACCAATTCTTGCAGTCGGCAAAAGCGGTTTTAGTTCATCAAAAAGCAGGAGTCGGCGCACTCACTCGCATTCCAGAGATGATCATGGCGGGAATTCCGGTGATTGCCAGCAGTAATGCTTGTCGAAGTGCGTTTGAATATGCTGGAGTCTATTGTTATGAAGATTGGCGAGAGCTTGCAGAATGGTTGAGCCGTGATTTAGCCATGCCAGAAGTCCTACCGCGTCCAATTTCCGCCGAGCAGCGATTGATTGAATGGGTGTTACAACTGGCGCAGGCTGAGTAGAAGAAATTCTGCTTTGTTTACCAAAGTCTCCGGTTGAAGCGATCGAGTCTCTGAAGGGTACAAAAGGCAACAACCCAGAATACTCTATGAGAATTTGCCATGTTATCTATATTCCAAGATTTTCAGGGGCGGAAATCTTAGTGCGGAGTCTTGCGATCGCGCATCAAGCCTTGGGGCATCAAGTTGCGGTGATGGCACTCATGCCGCCGCAGCCTTCGTTTTTGAGCGAACTTGCCCAAATGCAGGCAGCTCAGGTTTCGCTGTTTCTCCCTGAACAAGAACTCAGCAAAAGGGAGCGAATCACATTCCTAGTCCAGCATTTGAAGCAGTTTAAGCCAGATGTCGTCGTTGCTCATGCAGTGATCCCCAGTTTATATGCGCGAATTGCGGTGAGGTTGGCAGCGCTTCATCACACTTCGACCCTGAGCGTGTTACACGATGCCTCTCAAGACGACTACGCATCGCCTTATTTCCGCGCCCTTGAACGCTGGTTCGTGCCCGCGCCTGACGCGATCGTCGCTGTCTCGCCAACAGGAGCAGAGAACTACTGCAACCGCATTAATTCGATCGCGAAGCCTGTCGTGATTCCTAACGGAATTAATTTAAGCGCAATCCAGCAAGCGGCGACTCAGCGAGACAGAGTCAGGCAGACCATCTTTGCCGTGCAGCCAGAGGAGGTTGTGTTTTTGCAGGTGGGGCGGTTTAGCTCGACCAAACAGCAGCATCTTTCGTTACAAGCCTTTGCTCAGGCACAACAGCAAGCGCCTTTTTCAGGAAAGCTGTGCTTTGTGGGGAGTTCCGAAGACCAGCCTTACGAACAACACCTGAGACAACTTGCACAGCAATTTAACATTGAAGATCAACTCCTCATTCTGGGGTCTCGTTCAGATGTTCCTGACCTACTATCTGGCGCAGATGTGTTCCTGATGCCCTCAAAAATCGAGGCGCACTCGCTTGCATTTATTGAAGCACTCTCTAGCGGCATCGCGATCGTCGCGTCTGACATTCCCTCTTTGCAGTATGGCAAAGCCTTTCCGGGCGTGAAGCTTATTTGTCCTGAGCTGATCAATGAGTTCACTCGTGCGATCGTTGAGACTGTCCGTAGCAGTGTCAAGGTTCGCTGGCAGCGAGATTTGAGTGCATATTCAGTGGAACAAACCTCCAAAGCTTATCTAGAGCTTTTTGGCAGATTGAGCGCGATCGCAAGTTGAGGCGAGATAACCAGACGAACGTAGTATTGCAGCACATCATCGCCGTTGAGGACTCAAACTATGCTGTCTCAGTGTGATCTATCCGTTTCAACCCAATCGAGTAGCGATCGTACCCTGTTGCTGTTTGATCTCTCAGCAAGAGGACATCACCCAGTTTATTTTAAGCATTTGGTAAAAGACTGGTCTCAGCAGCAGCGACCCGGATGTTTGCACTTGGTCGTTTCTCCGGCGTTGGTCAAGAACCATCCTGACTTAATCGCATTTAGCACAGAATCAACGCTGAGTCGTATTCGATTTAGTTCGATCACTGAAGCAGAATACCAAACCTATCTTCGCGCTCGATCGCTCGTCGCCAAGTCTTTTATCGAGTGGAAGCTATTTTGTCGTTATGCCAAACGGCTCAACCCGACTCAGGCGCTTTTGATGTATCTTGATAGCCTGCAGTTGCCTTTAGCTTTTGGAGAACGATCGCCCTGCCCCGTGTCGGGAATTTACTTTCGTCCTAGCTTTCATTACCATCAGTTCTCGGCACATCCTCTTTCTGCAAAAGAGCAGTGGAGACAATGGCGGCAAAAAGCCGTACTTGCCCGGATTCTCCGGCGATCGCAGTTCAAAACGCTGTTTTGTCTCGATCGCTTTGCAGTGCCAGAAATTCAGCAGTTGACTCAAAAGCCAATCTTGCCGCTGGCTGATCCGGTTGAAGTTCCTGCTTGCCAGCCTGCTGAAGTGGAAGCCTTGCGCCGGAAACTTCAGATTCTGCCGGATCGACATCTCTTTTTGCTGTTTGGTGAACTGAGTGGTCGTAAAGGAGTTTATCAGGTGCTACAGGCTCTAAAACAACTGCCGATCGAGACGCAAAGCCAGCTTTGTCTCGTGCTTGCGGGGTCAGTGAACGAGCGCGATCCAGAGATTCGGACTGAAATTGAGCAGCTCAAGCAGATTACTCAAGCTCAGATTGTGTTATGCGATCGCTATATCAAAGGTGCAGAAGTGCAACAATTCTTCGAGCTTGCAGATACCGTGCTGGCGCTGTATCAAAAGCATGTAGGAATGAGTTCGATTTTGGTTCATGCTGCTGCTGCTCATAAACCTGTTCTCTCCACGAACTATGGATTGATGGGAGCAATGACACAACAGAATCAACTGGGACAGACCGTTGATTCTGAAAATCCAGCCGCGATCGCGAAAGCCCTGCAAGCCGCGATCGCGCAGCCGATCTTCTGCAAGTTATCAAAAATGAACCAGGTGGTAGATGAAAATCGTGCTGATCAATTTGTCAGTGCTTTGATGTCTGATTTTTTGTCGAGGTGCAGCCATGAATGAGCTTTCATTCAAAGCAAAATTGATTGCAATTCTGTTAGCTTGTTACGTTCATGGCTTAACTTTCTACTTTTCGGTGAGTGGGCTAGTCGGCGCTCGTACAACGCTCTTGACTGCCATCTTTCAGGTCACTTTGGTGACGATCCCGTTTGTGCTAATTGTGCTAACCCGCGCACCCCGACAGCGATTGTTTCGCGTTAGCTTCGTCGAACTCTTTTATCTGGCGTTTGTCGCAATGTTCTTAGTGGACTATATGACAATCAAGGATAAATCTACTTTCCCAGAAAATCTCCTCATCTATTTTGGTGTGTACTGGACTGCCTTGTGTTTGATGAGAAGCCTAACGCTTGCACAGTTTCGACTGTTGTGCCCCGCTTCTAGTGCGATCGCGGTTTTCACCTCGCTGATTTTGCTGGTTCAAGTGCTGACTGGAGGTGCTCAATGGGCGGACAACGGTGGACGGTTAGTTGCAGGCACATCCAGTAATCCAATCTTAGTTGCGTATACGGGCGCTTATGCGTTTCTATCTTGCCTAGTGATGTGGCTAACGGGTCGGTATGCTGGCAATCCCTTGTTATTAGTTCTGATGGTTCCAGGTTTTTTGGTGTCTTCTTTTGCAGGAACACGTAGCGCTACACTTTCCGTTCTGGTGAGTGCAGCATTTGTTGTGATCTATACGGTCAATCTGTTAATGTCTTCTAACAAAAGTGCTGTGAGAGCGATTTCTAACTTTCTTTTGTATTCGGGGGTTGGGTTAGCCAGCTTGCTTATGTTATCACCGCTCTCAGCCGCGACTAGTTCGAGCAAAGCTGAAATGTCCCCGGTCGAGCGTGCGCTTACCAATGGCTTTCAGAGAATTGACATCTTATTTAAGCTGATTACGGGTAGCGGCGGTGGAGATAGGTCTATTCAGGGACGAGAAGCCATGTATAGCGGTGTTTCAAGCTTGTTCTTTAGAAGCCCGATTTGGGGTCATGGTCTCTACAGTTACGGAAGCGTCCATAATGCCTTTATGCAGGTTGCGATCGAGTTTGGCATTTTCGGAATTATTACGTTTGTGTTGCCGTTTCTCTACTTGGCATTCCGCGTGATGCAGATTGCTTTATCTCCAGCGAAGCAGTGTGCAGAGGCTCGCCAATCTCCCTCTCAGTTTGTTAAAAGCGACTATGCCATGATGACCTGCTTTACGGTTGTCTTTTTGTTCCAATCCATTTGTCTATTTAGCTTTCACGGAGATCCGTATCGAAACTACCTGCCGATCGCTTCGGTGGGGTTAATGATTGCCTTTCTAAGATTCAGTCGGCGAGAGACTCAAGCCGCTTCTCAGTCGCAGAACTTTCCACCTCTTCTCTAAACTATGACGAGTGTTGCGCTCCTGTTTACAAACTATGGGCCTTATCATTTTGCTCGATCGAATGCAGCTTATCAGCGATTCGAGCAGATAGGGTGGCAACTCCATGCGATCGAGCTTGCTCGCGCTGATCAGGACTATGCTTGGAAAGCAGCCGTTGAACAGTCTGATTGCCCGTTTATCACAGTGATCCGGGATCAACCGTTGCAAGCGGTAACACCCAGCCGATTATTTCAATCTGTTCATAACGTCCTATCCCAAATCAATCCTGATGTCGTGGCGATCGCAGGCTACTTTCAAACGGGCATGTTATCAGCACTATGTTGGAGCCGTTGGCATCGCAAGCCTGCAATTCTGTTATCTGCTTCTAAAGAAGATGATGCTGCGCGACACGGACTGAAAGAGCAGGCAAAACGGTTGTTGGTGAATCAGTATCAATCGGCATTAGTGGGAGGACAGCCCCAAAAGCGGTATTTACTCAAGTTGGGAATGCCAACCCAGAGCGTTTTTACCGGATACAACGTGGTGGGAAATGATGCGTTTCATCCCGATCGACTGCGATCGCTGCCAAATCCGACCAAGGCTCCTTTCTTTTTGTCGATCAATCGATTCCTCGAAAAGAAAAACTTACCCAATTTAATCACAGCTTATGCAGCTTATGCTGCCCAAACTTCATCGCCTTGGGATTTAGTGCTTTGTGGGGATGGTGAGCTTCGACCCCAGATCGAACAACAGATTCAGGCTTTGGGACTGAGCGATCGCGTTCATCTACCCGGATTTCTTCAGCAGGATGAATTATTGCCGTACTTTGCTCATGCTAATTGTTTTGTTCATGCAAGCCAGCAGGAGCAGTGGGGATTAGTCATTAATGAAGCAATGGCGGCAGGTCTACCTGTATTGGTCTCCAATCGCTGCGGATGCTTTGAAGATCTAGTCATTGAGGGCGTGAACGGCTGGGGATTTGATCCAGACAATGTAGAACAGATGCAGCAATTGATGAGCAAAATAAGCTCAGACCCGCAGCTTGCGGAAACCATGGGAAACGCTGCCCTAAAACACATCCAGAACTTCTCTCCTCGTTATTTTGCTCAGGGCTTACATCAAGCCGTTGAGTATGCACTAAAACAGAGAGCGCTATGAAAGTTTTAATCGTCATTCCTGCGGTTAGTTTGGTTTACGGTGGAACCTCTAAGCTGCTGTCTGAGCTGGCTCAGGCACTCGGCGATCGCGATCTGCACGTTGATGTTGTTACAACCAATGCCAATGGTTCGACCAATTTAGAGGTTCCACTTTGTACCTGGCAGCAAGCAGGCTCTTATCGAATCCAATATTTTCCCAGATGGGGAGTAAGCGAATATAAGTTTAGTTATCCGCTGACCGCTTGGCTGTTTCAGCATCTTAGAGACTATGATCTGGTGCATACGATTTCGCTGTTTACCTATCCGGTTGCGATCGCACACTGGCTCTGCCAGCTCTACAAAATTCCCTACATTGCCAGCCCTCACGGAATGTTAGATCCCTGGGCATTGAATTACAAAGCCTGGAAAAAGAAGGCTTATTACACGCTGATTGAACGACCCATTTTATGCAAAGCCAGTATGATTCAAGTGCTTTCCCAATCTGAAGCCAATGCCGTGCGATCGTTAGCCTTACCCACTTCATTAACAATCCTTGCCAATGGCATCCACCAGCGCGACTTTGAATCTTTGCCTGATCCGGAACTGTTTTACCAAAACTTTCCAGCCCTGCGTGGCAAAACCTTGATTCTATTTCTAGGACGAGTTGATCCGAAAAAAGGACTGGATCTCTTAGCCCCTGCTTTTGCTCAAGTTCACGCTGAATTTTCTCAAACTCATTTAGTGGTAGCTGGGCCGGATAACATTGGATTTCTGCCGACGGCTCGATCGTACTTTGCCCAAGCAGGATGTCTTGAAGCCGTCACATTCACAGGAATGCTCACGGGAACACTGAAATCCGCTGCACTTGCAGCAGCCGGTCTGTATGTTGCTCCGTCTTATTCAGAAGGTCTGAGCCTGTCGGTGCTTGAAGCGATGGCATCAGGATTGCCTTGTGTATTCACGACTGGGTGTAACTTCCCGGAAGCCGCGATCGCGGCTTCCGCGCAAGTCGTTGAGATTGATTCAGGCGCGATCTCTCAGGCAATGAAAGAGCTACTCTTAGACCCGAATGCAGCCAAGCAAATGGGTAAACGAGCACAGCAATTTATTTTTGATCACTATACCTGGCAACAGATTGCAGCGGGCTTGAGCGAGGTTTACAGCAAGATCGTATTCGAGCACGATCGTCTTTCTTAGAGTTTCTCGATGTTAATGCAAAAAGACCTTCCACCCACCTATTTTTGATCTAGTAAGACGTATGCTAGTCTTCATTATTCCATTGAGAAGTGCCCAGTCCTCAAAGTCTTGGGAAAAAGTATCGAAGTTATTAGAGCGTACGCTTCGCTCAATCTGTCATCAGACCTCTACGGAATATCATGTCATTATTCTCTGTCACGATCGTCCAATTCTTCAGGATGACTATGCTCAAGTTGAGTTTGTAGAGGTTGATTTTCCGGCACCAAATCAAGCAAGTTCGATCGCAGAAAGACGAATCGATAAAAACCGCAAGCTTTGGACTGGAATTCATCACGCTGCGAAAAACTTCAAAGATGCACATCTGATGATTATGGATGCGGATGATTGCATTCATAAAAATCTTGCAGCATTTGTCGCTCAACATCCACAGGCAAATGGCTGGTATTTTAGCCAAGGCTATCAATATCAGGAAGGAAGCTGGTTGATTCGACACCGCAAGCGAGGATTTGAGCAGTTTTGTGGAAGCTGCAACATTGTGAAAGCTGGAATCTTACTGGATTACATCAAAGAAGTGCAATTTTCAGACATTACCCAAAGCTTTTTACTGCATACCCAGCTACCTTATCGCCTAGCTGAGCAGAATATTCCTTTGAAGTCTCTGCCTTTTCCTGGTGCAGTTTACATTACCGACCACTCGGAGAATACCTTAAACCAAGCAGAAACGATTCGGCGAGAATTCATAGGCAATCATCCCTTCAAACTGATGAGGTTTTATGTTCTGAGGCTGTGTAAGCCTTTCATTTCTCAGATTCTATCAGCCTCAATTCGAGATGAATTTAATCTTTATCGGATTAGTTAAAACACAAAACCTTGGGACAATCATTCACGAGGGGATAAGACAATGCAGATAAATATCGCGATCGCTTCAGATCGAAACATGGAAGTTGGGCTACACGTTACGCTCTACACTGCTCTACAGTTTTTAGATCCGGATGCCTTCGTCAACATTCACCTGTTCAGCAAAGATTTCTCCAGTCAGGCGAGCGAGCGAATTCATCAAACTCTGTCTCCTTACCGCGATCGATATCATCTACAAACCTATGATGTCGCAATCTTAGATTTAGGAAGTGGCAAGGGATTACACTACAACAAAATGCCTTATGTAATTCTCTTGGCTGCGAATCTCGTCGAAGCGGAAAAGCTGTTGTTTTTAGATGCAGATCTCATCATTAGAACTGACTTATCTAAGCTATTTGCCTATCCCCTTGAAGACAAAATTATTGGAGCAGTGTTTGAATCTTATGTTTCAAAAACTTGGAACAAAGAATACGGGCTACTCAAACAAATTGGTCTACCGGATGATGCCCCTTATTTTAATTCTGGCGTGGTCTTATTCGATGCAAAAAGATGGAAGCAGGAGCAGATGAGCCTTCGCTGTTTCAAGATTATTGATGAGTATGGAAAGCTTCTGCACAATACCGATCAGACTGTTCTGAACGCAGCAGTAGGCGGAGAGTTTCTTCTGTTGCCTCACAAGTACAATCGTCCCTTTTATCCAGGAGGATACGGAATCACAGATGACTCAGATTGTATTTGTCATCTCGTGGGTTCTCCAAAGCCCTGGGATCTGTTTGGTGAAGTCTTGCATAACAGCTATCCTGCCTTTTATCGGTACCTCAAGGAAACCGCCTTGCAGAATTATAAAAGCTATTTAACCCCTTCAATTCCTCGCCTCCAGCGAACCTTTGCGTTGTCTCGCTCCTATTATTCATTGGTGAAATGGCAAGTTAAACAACGATTCTTCACCAATTCAGCATTAGACAAAAGAGCTAACTGAGGACACTATGCTTGTTTTTGTCATTCCACTGAAAAGTAGGGTTGCCTCAAAGTCGTGGGAAACAGCTTCTAACCTGCTTGAGCGCACGCTCCAGTCGGTCTGTAACCAAACTTCTCCCGATTTTCAGGTCATTGTCGTCTGCCACGATCGACCCAATCTACAACACGATTACTCCAAAGTTGAGTTTCTAGAGGTTAATTTTACCCCACCGAGTCGGCTCACTCCTTCGAGCGGCATGGCTGATCAAGAACGAAAGCTCAGAATTGGAGCTGATCATGCAAGCACGATCGCACCTGCTTCGCATTTGATGTTTGTCGATGCGGATGATTGTGTCAGCAGCAATCTGGCTGAATTTGTCAAACAACATCAGCACTGTCATGGCTGGTTTCTGGATCAAGGCTACGAATATCAGGATGGAAACCCCAGACTAAAACATCGAAAGCAAGGGTTTTCTAAGATTTGCGGTACATCGAATATCGTCAGAGCCGATTTGATCCATCAGTACATCGAAGACTTGCAGCTACTCGAAACCCGATTTGCCGAAAAACGACTGTTTCACACTGAGATCGCGAAAGCAATGCAAGCAAGAGCAACGCCGCTGTCTCCTCTCCCTTTTCCTGGCGCAGTCTATATCACCGATAATTCAGAAAATCTTGAAAATCAATCTACACTCGTGCTTCAGCAAATCAGAAGCCAGCCTGTGAAATTGACTAAGTTTTACGCCATGAAGCTATACAAAAGGCTAGCTGCTCAACCTCTTACACACGCATTGCAGCAAGAGTTTAAGCTCTACTCGATCGCGGCGATTGGTTCTGCTCAGCGAATAACAACTGATCCACGAGTTCAACAATAGTTAGAGATTAATAGATAGTCAGAGATTTATACATTGTCGTTCCTGCTACCTCGATAAGCTATGCTGATCTTCATTATTTCACTCCGCAGCGCCAAGGTTTCAAAGTCTTGGCACCGGGTATCTAAACAATTAGAACGAACATTACGATCGGTCTGCAATCAAACATCACCAGATTTTCAGGTCGTGGTTGTCTGTCATGAGCGACCTGTGATCCAGTATGAGCATCCTCAGATTAATTTTGTTGAGGTCGATTTTCCAACGCCAGATCCAGCCCATATGGAAAGTAAATGTGCTGACCAACATCGCAAATTTTGGGTGGGTGCCCAGTATGCGATGCAGTTTTCTAGTTCACACATCATGGCTGTTGATTCTGATGACTGTATCAGCAAGCGGCTTACAGCCTTTGTTCAGCAGAATAAAGACTGTAACGGTTGGTTTATCAATCGTGGGTATAAGTACCGCGATGGCAGTACGCTTATCCAACCCTTGAAAAATAGGTTTGAGCAGATTTGCGGTACCTGTAACATCATCAGGACAGACCTTATCTATGCTTATCTCCAAACAATGAAGTTGGACGACATTCAGGATCGGTACTTACTCCATCATAAGGACCTGCCCAACATCATGAAAAGCAGAGGATTTCCGCTTCAACCCCTGCCATTTCCAGGGGCAGTGTATGTGACTGATAATGCTGAAAATATACAAGCTGATACAGCCTCGGCTCTCAAGGGTTTGAGCGGAAGCTGGCGGGGATCAATTAAATATCGACTGTTGCTGCTTCAAGGCACGATCGCGTCACGCCCCCTCACACGATCGGTTCGACAAGAGTTTGGACTGCACCGGCTCAGCTACTAATCGTCTAACTCAGTCTTACAAGCGAATTTTATGAAAGTAACGCCGTTAATTTTGACCTACAACGAAGTCGCCAATATTGGGCGAGTGCTAGAGCGCTTGATTTGGGCAGAGCGAATTGTCGTGATTGATAGCGGGAGCACTGATGAAACCATAGAAATTCTCAAGGCTTACCCACAGGTTGAGATTTTTACCCGATCGTTTGACTCATTCGCCTCACAATGCAATTACGGCTTGTCTAAAATCCACTCTGAATGGGTGCTCTCGCTCGACGCTGATTATGTGCTAACCGATGAACTGATCACCGAGATTCAAGCCTTAGCTTTAGATAAAACCACAGATTACTACAAGGCCCGCTTCAAATACTGCGTTTTTGGCAAGCCCCTGCAAGGCACGCTGTTACCCCCTAGAACGATCCTCTATCGCCGCGATCGCGCCGTTTACCAAAACGATGGTCACGCCCATCGAGTCAAGGTTAATGGAAACCCGCAGATGCTAAGCGGATACATTTACCACGACGATCGCAAGCCACTCTCGCGCTGGCTCTGGGCACAGGATCGCTACATGGTACTGGAGGTCAAAAAACTGCTCTCTACACCCCCTAGCAAACTGAGCTTGGGCGATCGCATCCGTAAAACAAAAATTCTCGCACCCTTTGCCGTTTTGATTTACTGCTTGATCGTTAAGCGTGGCATTCTCGATGGCTGGGCAGGTTGGTACTACACTCTTCAGCGCGTCTTAGCCGAAATTTTGTTATCAATTCATTTAATTCAAGCGGAGAAAGATTCATAAAATGAAAAAACCGAGTACACTGGGTCCAGGGTTCTACCAATGATTCAGAGTTTACCGTGTTATTTCGTACTCGACTGCTTCAGTGCATCGCCGCTGCTGCCGTTCTGCTCGGCTCAGGATATATTCCGACCCGACTGACCATTGCGCGTCAGCAATCTCCCTCTCCAGAGATGATTCTCATTCTGGGAGGCAGTCCAGATCGAGAGGAATACACGACACAACTCGCCCAACGCTATCCTTGGCTCAAAATCTGGGTGTCGAGTGGTTCTCCGAGTGCCGTTCGCATCTTTGAGAATGCGGGCATTCCCCGATCGCGCCTGTACTTTGACACCCGCGCCACCGATACCGTCACCAACTTTACAACCGTTGTTCCGGATCTCAAACGGCGTGGTATTCAGCACGTTTACATTGTCACCTCTGACTATCATATGCCGCGAGCAGAAGCGATCGCGACAGTTGTGTTCGGGAGCCAAGGCATTACTTTTACGCCGATTGAGGTTTCTGGTGAGCATCGCCAAGAATCAAAGATTCGAGTTTTGCGAGATGTGGGGCGCTCACTGGTGTGGTTAATCACCGGACGAACGGGAGCAAGTCTGCGTTATCGATCGTGGTTCAAATAAAGTTTTGCTGCAATCGCGCCTGGGTGCGACACAGCTAGCATTGTTCCTGTTGAACTAACCATGAAAACAAAACCCCTGCTGCTGGGACTGCTTGGGCTTGGGCTGAGCATTGGTGTCCTGGAATTTGCGCTGCGTCTGTTTCTCGGACTGGGCAATCCGCCACTGTACCAAGCAGACAGTCAAACAGGCTACCGCCTCCAGCCGAATCAAAAGCTATTTCGATTTGGCAACTCGATGGAGGTCAATCAGTATTCTCAGCGCAACGGTACAATCTCGCCAACCAAGCCACCGAACACGCGCCGGATTTTAATGCTCGGAGATTCAGTCCTGAATGGGGGTGCCCTGACCGATCAATCTCGCACCATTACAGAGCGGTTTCGCGCTCGACTGGGCAATTCAACAGAAGTGATTAATGCTTCTGCTGGTTCATGGGGCATCGAAAACCGCATCGGTTACTTGCGTCTATTTGGCAGCTTCCAGAGTGATGTAATTATCTTCCAAATCGGCACCAGCGACCTGATTCAGAGAACAAGCACAGGGGGAATGGTTGGAGTCGATTCCAGCTATCCGAATCAGCGTCCTTTGTCAGCGATCTCAGAAGGGATGTCCCGATATTGGATGCGTGTGATCCGGAGATTGACGAGTCAAGCCACGATCGCGCCCGTTTACGCACAACAGGTACGCACTCCGCAAGATAAAGCGGAATGGTTTGCCCGTAACCGTCAAAGTTTCAGCCAAGCAATCCGCGCTTTAAGGAACGATCCCGAAACGAAAAACGTTCCCATCATCGTGTTATACACCCCTAACCTGAACGATGTTGTCCCGACTCCACAAGCACCCCTATACAAAGCAGAATTTTTTAACCTACTGAAGCAACTCCAGGTTCCGGTGGTGGATGCACATCAAGCTTGGTCATCACTACCAGAAAAGACAAAATCAAGCTATTTCAGCGATGTCATTCACCTCACCGAGTCCGGAAACCAAGCGATCGCAGACTTATTGTTTCAGCAGCTTTGTGTTCAATCCAAGTCCGATTGGTGCAAAGAACGAACAACAAAGCAATAGGTTCAGAAAAACTTTTCAAATTTAGGAGTTCCTTGAATGTCTCATATTTGGAATCGCAGGCAGTTTCTTACGCTGCTAGGGGGAAGCATCTTGCTGCCCAGTGCTTGTCAGAGAGTCGAATCTCGTCCCAATCGAAGTGCTAACTCTTTCACGATTTTCGATGCGCTGCTTTACGCTGAGAAGCCGAAGATTGGAATGACTCCGATTCGAGTCGATGATCGAGGATTTTGGAAAAACAAGGATCGATCGCGCCCTGATCGCGATGCCTGTCAGCAAAACGCCCGCACTGCTGCAAAAGACTTTTCTCACTTTGTCATCGACATCGAACACTGGAAAATGAACATCAACCAGGCTGGGAAAGACACAGTTCAAGGCAATATCAAGAAGTACGTCGAAATTATTCAGTGGATGCGAGAAGCAGCACCAGCGCTTAAACTTGGCGTTTATGCGGTTCCGCCCGTGCGTGACTATTGGACACCGGTGCGAAATCAGCCCGCAGGTCTTACCTCCTGGAGAGCAGTCAACCAATTTCTTAAGCCAATTGCCGAAGCCGCGGATTTTATTGTGCCCTCACTCTATACCTTTTATGACGACATTCCCGGATGGGTGACTTATGCACGCGGAAATATTGAAGAAGCACAGCAATTTGGTAAGCCTGTCTATCCTTTTCTTTGGTGTCGATACCATACCAGCAACCGTCTTCGCGGGAATCAATTCATCGAAGGTGATTTTTGGCGAACGCAGCTAGAAACCGTGCGCGATCGTGGTGCAAATGGAGTCGTGCTGTGGGATTGGTTTGGTCATGACAGTCCCAGGACAAACATTTTGGATACACGACAAGGTTGGTGGCAAGAAACGGTCAAGTTTGAAGCCACTCTCTAATTCCTCTTGCTCTGAAGTCATTGTTCTGACGTTATTGCCTTAAAATCCTGTGAGCCTGATTCATCTCAATCAATACACACCCGGAGAATATACCCCAGGCGCATCGGTCTGGAAGCAGCTTTTATGGTTCTTTCTAGGCGATCCGATCGTCAAATCTCGGCTGCTTCCGCTCTCCAGCCTGAAAGTAGGGATACTTCGATCGTTTGGAGCATCGATCGGGCAAGGAGTCCGCATCAAACCGGGAGTACAAGTAAAATTCCCGTGGCGCTTAACCATTGGAGATCACTGTTGGATTGGCGAGGATGCTTGGTTCGATAACCTTGCGCCCATAGTTCTTGGCGATCATGTCTGTGTGTCGCAATCGGTTTATTTCTGTACTGGAAATCATGATTGGACTAAGCCAACCTTCGATCTCCGGATCGCTCCGATTTCGGTTGGATCAGGAAGTTGGTTAGCTGCACGATCGACGATCGCGCCCGGTGTCGAGATCGGAGAAGGTGCAGTGCTGAGTTTGGGGAGTGTTGCGGTGCGATCGCTTGCTCCCTGGACAATCTATGCGGGAAATCCAGCCGCTGCGATTAAGCCTCGCATCCTCAAAGACCAAAGCTTGTCTTCTACAGTGTTAAACGCATGAGAGTTTCTATTATTACAGTCACCTACAATGCAGGCGCGACGATTCGAGACACGATCGAATCGGTGCTGGCTCAAGATTATCCCAACATCGAACATATCATTGTGGACGGAGCATCTAGCGATAACACCGTCGAGATTGTGCAATCGTATGGCGATCGCGTTGCGAAGTTTATTTCTGAACCCGATCGCGGCATGTATGACGGCATGAACAAAGGAATCAAGCTAGCAACGGGCGATGTGGTTGCAATTTTGAATGCAGATGATTTCTATGTGAATTCGCAAGTGATTTCGACGATCGTCGAGCAGTTTGAGCAGCATCAGGTTGACTCTGTGTTCGGAGACTTAGTGTATGTCAAGCACGACAATCCAGATAAAGTCGTGCGCTACTATAGTTCTGCAAGCTTTCATCCGGGTAAGTTTGCGTATGGTTGGATGCCTGCTCACCCGACTTTTGTGGTGAAGCGATGGGCATTCGATCACTATGGCTATTTCAAAACAGATTATAAAATCGCCGCAGACTATGAACTGCTGATTCGGTTCTTAGCGATTCACAAACTGTCTTATCATTACCTGCCTCAAGTGCTTGTGAAGATGCGAACCGGAGGAGCTAGTACCGCCAATCTCTCAAGCAACTGGATTCTGAACCGCGAGATTGTTCGAGGATGCCTTGAGAACGGTATTCAAACCAATATGACAAAGGTGCTCTCGAAATACTTTGTCAAAGTCTTCCAACTCGTTGTACGTCCAGCATGAACTTCTTGATTACTGGAGCGACAGGCTTTGTTGGCTCAGCCCTTTGTCAGCTTTTAGAATCCTCAGAACATACCCTCTATGGTGTGATTCGTAATCCTGATGCAATCTTACCGGCATCAGTAAAGCCAATTCTGGTGTCCTCGATCGCACAACTCAGCGACCATCCAATTTTGCCCAAGATTGATGTAGTGATTCATCTGGCTGCAAGAGTGCATCAGATGAAAGATACTGCAACTGATCCACTGACTGAGTTTCGGTTAGTTAACACTGAAGCAACAAAAAATCTAGCGATCGCGGCAGCAGCAGCAGGTGTAAAGCGATTTGTCTATCTCAGTTCGATCAAAGTCAACGGGGACGGACAAGCGGAACCCTACACCGAACAGAGCCAACCGCAGCCCAACGATTCCTATGGCATCAGCAAGTGGGAAGCAGAATGTGCCTTAAAGTCGATCTCCGATGAAACGGGTTTAGAAGTGGTGATTCTCCGTCCGCCGCTTGTTTACGGTGCTGGAGTTCGAGCCAACTTTCTCAACCTAATGAAGCTTGTTGAGAAAGGCATTCCTCTGCCCTTGGGAGCCGTCCATAATCAGCGCAGCTTAGTCTATGTCGGAAATCTCGTTGATGCGATCGCCACCTGCGCTACGCACCCAAATGCGACGGGACAAACGTTTCTCATCAGTGATAACGCGGAAGTTTCAACGGCTGAATTAATTCGGAATTTAAGTATATTTCTCAATCAACCTGTCCGGTTAGTGGCAATTCCTCCCGTAATACTAACCATGCTCGCCCAGATCTTCGGCAAAACGGCAACGGTCGATCGCCTACTTGGTTCACTGACGATCGACAGTTCAAAAATTCGCCAAACCCTCGATTGGCAACCTCCCTTTAGCCTAGCTCAAGGTCTGGAACATACCGCGAGATGGTTCAAAAAGATTGATTGACTTGTCAAAGTAACAGTCGCCTTGGAGGTTGTGCCCTGACCAGTTAGAGCAAATAAGTGTTCTCCTGATGAATATATCTCTCAGTCTTTTGCTGGCGAGTGGCGGCTTGAGTTTTCTGCTGGTTGCCTCAATCAAGCAGTATTTCAGTCGCTTTCTATTGGACATTCCCAACGATCGCAGTTCTCACACCCAACCGACTCCCCGTGGAGGTGGACTTGGCTTTGTCGTGGCATTTGCGATCACCAGCGCAGCAATTGCGTCTTTTAATTGGCAAACGGTCGGTCGTGATGTTCTCTCAATTTGGGCAGCTTTGATTCCGCTCGTGGTTGTTGGTCTTTTTGACGATCGCGGTGATGTTCCTGCTCGAATTCGGTATCTGGTTCAACTCAGTTCAGCAGGAATTGCGATCGCAGCTTTCAGCGCGTTTCCGCAACCCTGGCTGACTCAATTTGGCATGATTGGAATCGCGATTGCGATCGTTCTAACAATGATCGGCATGACTGCGCTGATCAATTTCTACAACTTCATGGATGGACTCGATGGACTGGTAGCGAGTGTTTCTGTCGTGCAGTTGTCATACTTAGCGATCGCGCTGAATCAGCCGCTTTTGCTCCTACTTGTTGTGGCGCTGCTGGGTTTTTTGTGGTGGAACTGGTCGCCTGCCAAGATTTTTATGGGCGATGTGGGCAGTACAACGCTGGGTGCAATGGTCGCGATCGCGCTGTTACATCAGTCCGATGATCCCGTTCGTGCTTGGTCATCGTTAGCCATTACCTTGCCGCTCACCGCCGATGCTATTTACACGCTGATCCGCCGCTTGCTGCGTCACGAAAACATTTTTAAGCCGCACCGAACTCACTTGTATCAGCGTCTTCAGCAATCGGGCTGGAATCATGCTCAAGTTGCAACAGCTTATGTCTTGGTGACGATCGCCATTGCTCTGAATCTGTACTTCTTGCACGAAGTTGGAGCGATGCTTAGCGGAGTCGAAGTGATTTGCGCGATCGCGCTCCTAGAGCGTTATCTCAGCCATCAGCAAGGCGTAAGAATGCGAACAGTCATCTATTCTTCGGTACGCAATCTAATTACCGGACTCCGAGCCAGCTAATGCTAGATCTCTAACTGCTCGCTACAGATCCGGGTAAAGACGCGAACCCCTTCGGTGCAGCGAAGCGCCTAATTGCGTCTTTATGAAGGGGGACTGATGTGTTGCAGAACTTCTAGGAATTCGCATAAAGTCTTGCTCAAACACGGAGAAACCTCTGCAACTCTGCAAGATTTCTCCGTGTTTACCGAATTGCTTTAATGAAAAACTCAAAATATCTACTGATATCGCTCGAATCTCTCTGTAGAAGTAAGCAGCTTATCTTTACTGCAACTTACCGGGGTAGTTGATGAATCGCGTTTTGGTAATCGAAGACGATCCAGAAATTTTAGAAAATATTGAAGAAATTTTAGAGCTGCAAAGCTACCAAACTTTAGCGACGAGTAGCAGTCTTACAGGATTACAGCTTGCAAAAGAAATGCTTCCCAGCCTAGTAATTTGCGATGTGATCATGCCTGGACTTGATGGCTATGCCGTTTTGAGTGAACTCCGTCAGCAAACCGAGACGGCAACGATTCCGTTTATTTTTCTCACAGGTCGCGCCGATCGCGCCGATATCCGCCTTGGCATGGAGTTAGGGGCAGACGATTACCTTACTAAACCTTTCACTCAAGCGGAATTAATTGGCGCAGTGCAAAGTTGCCTCACCAAATACGATCGCTTATCGCGCCAATATAAGAGCCTAGCTCAACAAACACAAAGCCTTGAGAAACAGCTACAGACCCTGCAAGAACTCGTAGATTTAAACCGGCTATTGTTGCAGCAGCTCTGCCAGGGATTGCGGCATCCCGTCTCAAACTTGACGATCGCAACTTATCTGCTGAAGCAAGATATCCCGAAAAAAGACTTCGATCGCTACCTTACGATTCTTGAAGAAGAATGTACCCGCAGTACAGCTTTGCTCAGTGAAGTTGCCAGCTTACAGGAATATCTTCACCCCTCTAAGCTTAATTTGCTCCGCAGCAAGCTCAACATCCGCCTATCGCCCTGACTTATCTAAATGGAACGTGAGTTCGAGTGAAATGCTTCGGCGCGCTCTGCAACTCGACGCTGAATCATTGTCGAGTGCCTAGCGATCGTCTACATTTGGTCGCACTCTTTAACCGTTATCGAACTCCATCACAGATTCGGGCGCTGCTGAATGCAAGGATAATCGCCCTCATCCCCAACCCTTCTCCTCAGGGAGAAGGGAGCTAGAACGCTCTTGTTCCCTCTCCCCAGGGAGAGAGTTAGGGTGAGGGTAAATCCAGATTCATGCTTCAATTCAGCAACGCCGAAAAGTTATGCTTCCATCGACAATCCTGGAAATGGGTGAGATTACGATCGCACTTGGACAGGCATCACCAAATAAGTCATCTTCAGATTTCCGAGCGGCGAGAGAACCACAGGACTGGTTGAAGTGTTCAACTGCATTTGGATTTCTGACGTGTTGATTGCTTTCAAGCCATCGAGCAAGTATCGCACATTGAACGCAATCTCCATGCCATCACCAGAGATTTGTGCGGGAACTGCTTCTCGTCCACTTCCCACATCTTGAGCATCAACCGCCAGCGTAAGTTGCTGATTCGTCGGGTCAAGCTGAACTTTGACGATGTTGTTTTTCTGATCCGCAAGCACCGAGATACGCTCTAATGCACTCAGGAAAGATCGACGATCGACCGTCATCTGATGCGTAAACTGGCGCGGTACAAGCTGGCGATAGTTGGGATATTGCCCTTCTAACAATCGGCTCGTGAGGCGCTGATCTGTCCACTCAAAGATGACCTGTCCTTGATCAAACTGCACATTGATCGCGTTACCGTTCTGGCGATCGAGCATTTTCATCAATTCTTGTAACGCTTTGGCTGGAACCGTGACATCGAACTGAGAATCTGCTTCTGGAGCATCCTCTTCGACTGTTGTGACCACCGCGAGTCGATGCCCATCGGTTGCAGCAAACTCCAATCCATCAGACTGCATACTGACGTGAACTCCGGTGAGTACCTGTTTCGTTTCATCGGCACTCGCTGCAAACAGCGATCCTCGTAACCCATCCACCAAACGATCGGCAACTAACTGGGTTTGCTCTCCTTCTTCAATTCTGGGAAGTTCGGGAAACTCTTCAGCGCCCATGCCGCGCACCTGATAGCGTCCAGAGGCAGAGGTGATGGTTGTGACGTGATTGGATTCGATATCGCTTTCGATCGTAATGTCGCCTTCGGGAAGTCGCGATATGATGTCTCCCAGGAGTTTTGCCGGGAGTGTCAGAACGCCGCTCGTTTCGACGTTCGCCGGAAAGCTGGTTTGAATCCCTAAGCTGAGGTCGAAGGCGCTAAGAATGACGCGCTGAGTTGCAGCATCGGCTCTCAGCAGAACGTTCGCCAGGATTGGATGGGTGGGGCGCGAAGAAACCGCCCGACTAACCAGCGACAAGTGTGAATTGAGGTGAGTTTGAGCGCAGACCAGTTTCATAGGAGTTGCCGGAGTGTGGAACAGATGGGGGGGGTTGTGGAAAAGTAAAGCGTACTCTATATAGGTGTAGCTCTAAAATTTGAGGTGCTATATCTAGCGTTTTAATCGATGTTTGAGCATAGTAACACCCTTCGTCGGATCGATCCACTCCCTCTTTAACCTAAGCGCGAAGCTAGAAAGAAACAGTGGTTATAAGTACTATTGTACGACCTGTGGAAATTGTGGAAAACGCAGCAAATCTCGATTCTTTCAGGGGAGTTGCGATCGCAGCCTGTGGAAAACTCTCAATTAACCGATCTCGGCTTCAAAGATTTTCGCAACTTGAGGGTATTTTTCCCACAGGTTTTCCACAGAAACCTAGAAGTTTTCCACAGAGGGGATTTGATAGATAGGAAAAAACTATGAATTGGCAGGGTAACAATAATGTGCGCTTTCGTTGAAGACTCACGTTAATGAGGCTGGTTCAGTTGTTGCAAGGTGCGGATTGGGTTGGAAGCGCGATCGCCTTGCGATCGCGCTTATCTCCAGAGCCATGTGATGAGAAGGACGATCGCAATTCCAGCACAGATCCAGAAAATCCGCTTCATTCGACGCTTGGAGGTGCGGCGGGATTTAGCTGGAGTGGACAGACGACGATCGTGCTTGTCTTGTGTGGGAGTGTGGTCGATCGTCTGAGCGGGAAAGCTGGGAGCGGATAGGCGTTGCTCCGTGGCAATGATTTGATTGAAGTCATAAATGGCCTCATTGCACTCCTCGACCCGATAATCGAGTTTTAATTCTGCATAGATGACGCGGGCTTGCTGGAGAGCGGAGAGGGCTTCAAAGCGACGAGGTTCGTAGTTTAGCAAGCGCCAGGGCTTTATTGAAGAGAGAATCCGCTTCACCCCTGCGATTACCAAGCTCACGCTGAATCTCTAGGGATTGTTGATGAAAGTCAATCGCTCGTTGATACTGTCCTAATGCATGGTAAGCCTTGCCCAAATGGCCGAGAGAGTTAGCTTCACCGCTACGATTACCAATCTCACGCTGAATCTCCAGGGACTGTTGATAAAAGTCGATCGCTCGTTGATACTGTCCTAATGAACCGTAAGCACTGCCCAAGCCACCGAGAGAAGCAGCTTCACCGCTACGGCTGCCAACCTCACGTTCAATCTCTAAGGACTGTTGATAAAAGCTGAGCGCTCGCTGATACTGTCCTAACGCATGGTAAGCATTGCCCAAACTGTTGAGAGAATAAGCTTCACCGCTACGGTTACCAATTTCACGCTGAATCTCTAGGGACTGTTGATGACAGTCGATCGCTCGTTGATACTGTCTTAACGCATGATAAACAATGCCTAAACCTCCGAGAGAAGCAGCTTCACCGCTACGATTGCCAATCTCACGTTCAATCTCTAAGGACTGTTGATAAAAGCTGAGCGCTCGCTGATACTGTCCTAATGAATAGTAAGCACTGCCCAAACTGTTGAGAGAAGCAGCTTCACCGCTACGGTTACCAATTTCACGCTGAATCTCTAAGGACTGTTGGTGAAAGCCGATCGCTCGTTGATACTGTCTTAACGCATGATAAACAATGCCTAAATTGTTGAGAGAATAAGCTTCACCGCTACGGTTACCAACTTCACGTTGAATTTCTAGGGACTGTTGATAAAAGTCGATCGCTCGTTGATACTGTCCTAATGCACAGTAATGATTGCCTAAACTGTTGAGAGAATTAGCCTCACCGCTACGATTACCAATCTCACGCTGAATCTCTAGAGACTGTTGCTGAAAGTTAATCGCTCGTTGATATTGCCCTAATGAGCTGTAAGCATTGCCCAAATTGTTGAAGGAAGCAGCTTCACCGCCACGATCGTCCGTGAAATTGGCGATCTCTAAAGACTGTTGATGACAGTTGATCGCTCGTTGATACTGTCCTAATGAATTGTGAGTAATGCCCAAATTGTTGAGAGAAGCAGCTTCACCGCTACGATCGCCAATTTCGCGGGCAATCTCTAAAGACTGTTGATAGGCTGAAATTGCTGCGTCATACTGAGATTGATCATCCAGAAAATCACCAAATCTTCTCAGCACACCCACAAGCTCGGATTGATTGTTAAGTTTCTGATGCCGATCAATTGAAGTCTCAAACGCAGCGATCGCTTGCTGTCTTTCTTGCTCTAAATTTGCTGCTGCTCCCTTAGCAATTCGCTCTGCATAGACCTGTCCTAACTGGTCATACAGCGTTGCTAAATTCGCTGATTCTGGTGAGGCTGCCTCTAATTGTTGAATCTCTGAAAGCAATTCTTCTAATGGCGGCAGAAACTCCGCATTCGGCTGACTTTCGAGTGATCGCGATCGCGGTTCTTCTTGCCGCAGCGCGATCGATTCCTCTTCCTGCGAAGCAAACCGCAACACCGCTTTCCGCCAACTCCAGAAGTCCGGCGCTCTTTTGCTCATCTCTCGCAAAATCCGATGCGTCACCCACAGCACGATCGGATAGCGAAACTCCCGCAATCCCTCCCGCGTCCACTGCAAATACCCAAAAAACTTATCGAGATCGCTCTGCTCCTCTCCTTCCCGCGTCGTTACCCGCAACAGCCATTCTGCCCCCGTCACGGTTACAACCGCCGCATAGCCTTCTCGAAGCTCCAACCTCGCCAATCCCGATCGCAAACTCGGCTCTGTCCCCAGCACCACCCGAAACGGTCGAATTTTCGCCTGTCTTGCCTCTAACTCATAGCGATCGATCACCCGTTGCCGCAATCGCAGATCATCACACGCCACCAGAATCAACGCCAAGCGCTCCTGATTGTTCTCGATCAGCGAGATCAGACTCTCATACGTCGCCTCATTCTCCGGAGTCAAAGACTTAAGCGGTTGTACCATCCAAAATCCCCTCCCGCACTAGCAAATCGCGCACGATCGGATTCAAGTCATACCAGAGCAACGCATTGCGATACTCCAACACATACAGCCCATGCAACAAATCTAACAGCCGTTGACTCTCCATATCTTGCAGTTTAAGCTGCTCATAAATCAACTTCAACGCCTCAAAATCCGCCTGCCCCAGCGCTTCCGCCGCTTCAATCTGCAACTCCGTCACCACTTCATCTAAAATCTGCTGATCCACAATCACATCCGGCTGGTCAAACTGCTGCCGTCGAATCTGTCCGCGAATCTTCAGCATTGCCCTATCACAACAGCGATCGCTAATCCGAATAAACTCCCGCAACACGCCCCCACTCAGCAAAATGATTTGCCGCTTCACCTCCGGGTCGATCAAGTCTGAAGGCAATCGTCGCGCCAAAATCTCTTCAAATACCTGCACACAAGCTTCGTCGGGTACTCGATCGGGTTTCCTCACCGTCGCTTTACTAAAAAACTTTGTCACTCGCATCGTGTGAATCTTGTTGACATAAGTTGTGATGCTGGTTTTGATGGCAACCTCACGTAACGTTGCGATCGGGATTGTGTAGAGAATTCGACAGTTTGGATCAAGCAAAGACTGGATGTTTTTGCGAAACATCGTCTCTGTCACGCTCAAATCCAACTTATCGAGATCATCAATAATCACTAAAACTTGCTGCCCTGTAGCATTCTCAATATAAGCTTGCAGTTGATTAATCTGAGCAACCAAATCCGAAGTGCGTCGAGCAAACTCGATCGAGATCTCCTGCCGAATCACCGAATTGATTTTCAGCTTGGATCGAATTTTGGCTAAAAACTCCAGAATCACTGGAATTCCACCTTTAACCGTCGCTTCTGTGTTTGCCTCAATTTCTGCCTCGACGGCTTTCGATTCGGTCTGCGTATGTTTGCCAAGCCAGCGATAAAACTCTTTCTTAATGCCAGGTTGTAGCCTAATTGCGCGACGTTCCGCCTCTTCAAGCAACTGCAACGCCATCGAAAATAACACATTGACATGATCGACCGCCGATCGCTCGATTGTATCTGCGATCGAGAACATGACTACAAAGTACCGATTCGTTTCCCCCAAGCGAAAGCCCAATTCCGCCAACAACGTCGATTTACCACACCCTCGATGCCCGGTGAATATCAGCTTGTTGGCTTGAGTGACACAATCTTCGATCGCCTGCTCCAATTCATCGATCATCTCCGTCTGATATTCCACACCCAGTCGTGCCAAATCCTCTGGCGTGACGAGTGGATCAAGCTGGAGATTGCGCCCTGCTTCGCGAAAGATTTCTAAACGGCGTTGCAGCGCTTCTAAACTGGACATGAATAGTCTCTACTCAACGGCTTCCCTATTGTATTCGGTCCTAGAACGCCAGAAATGTATTCGGTCATAGAACGCCAGAAACTCTGGATGATAAAAGTGCAAGATAAGGCAAGCAGGAGCGCGATCGTCCTATCCCCTAACGCTGTTGCCGTATCTGTGCTACTTGTCGTCGTGAATATTGCGACGTTATTCGTAAAAACCGCAATAGATACCGTGAACATTCAAACGTTTGCCATCAACGTTTAAGCATTCACCATAAACGGCGGAATTATTTCAGTGAACTTACTCACTCTGACAATATCGCTGCGGAAACTCCTGAGAAACGATCGCAAATCTTCTTGGAAACAACACAAGTTTTTGTGCGATTTACTCAACCAATTTCCTACAGCTAAAAGACAAATTAGCAGTGTAAACCAATTACAGGAAGCATCTCAACCATGTCACGCGCACAACGCATGTCCCGTATTCTCGAAAAAGGACAACTCAGACTCCTGCGGCTCAAAGCGATCGATCCCTACCTGACCCTTGGTACCGATCGTAGTGTTCCAGCCCTCGAAGCGCAAATCGAGAAATTGAATGCAAAATTAAACGAATACAACACCACGATCGCCGCCCTTGATACCGCAAAACAAGAGATTGATCAGATGGAGCGTGAAATGGGTGACTTGCTCGATCAACTGCTGCAAGGAGTTGCGGTCAAATACGGCAATGATAGTCGTGAGTATGAAATGGCAGGCGGGACTCGCAAAAGCGATCGTGTCCGCAAAAGTGCCGTGAGCCGGACAAAGAACAGTGCAAGAAGGTTCACCCTTGCGGCAAAAAACTAACTCTCATTCAACGGTCGATCGTGCCAGAAAGCATTACAAAACAATGCCTCTTGGCACGATCGCAGCAGCAAATTTTATAAGACAACCATTTAGCGAGGCTGATTAGCCTTTTCCGCCCGCACCACATACTTAGATGCCGGAACATTCTGCGATATGGGTTGAGCGTATCCTTTATTCACCATTGCTTGATAAACGATTGCGGCAACTTCCCCACGGGTCGCAGGGCGTAGCGGATTCAACTGTCGCGCATTCGGATGATTGACTACAATGTTCGATCGAGTTGCTTCTGCAACAGGGCCAACCGCATATTTCGGAATGCGATTCGCATCTGTGTAGTATTGATTCAACGACAGGGAAGGCTGCTTTCGGGGAGTGCTAGCTTTTGCCGCAGAGGCAGCAGTTGATTGTGTGGGTGATTGTGCTGGAAGCGCAGCCGCGACGCGATTCGCAGCCGGAGTCACGAATGGCTGAAGTAGCATCATGCTTGCCATAGGAAATGGAAACATTAAACCGCGATTAGCTCGACGTTGCGAAGCGGCTTGATTGTTGACAGGTTGAGTATTTGTGTTTTGAGCGATCGCAGCTTGATTCGTTGCAGGTACTTTTGAATTTAGGTTTAGGTTCTGTGCGAGCGATACTAATGCTTCCACTTTCGTCACAGGCTGATTGGGACGAAAATTGCCGCCCGGATAACCACGCATAAATCCAGCTTCGTAAGCTTCTTTAATTGCAGGAGCCGCCCAATAACCTTTGGGAACATCGCGGTAGTCGCTCCCACTTCCGATTTGTCGTTCTTGGGGTTGGTTGAATGCCGTTCTTAAAATTGCAGCAAATTCATCGCGATCGACGGGTTGATCAGGGCGAAATGTTCCGTCTGGATAGCCTTTGATCACATTGCGACTTGCTAAGGCTTCGATAAACGGCTTTGCCCAATAGTTTTGCGTGTCGCGAAAGTTAGTATTCTGAGCGGTACTAGGTGCAAAGATTGAAGATAAAAGGGCAGCGGAAGTTGCGGTAATGCCAATCCCAACGATCGCGCCATTTCGCATCCAACGATTGCTCCTTAAGTCAGACATACTTTTTCTCCTAAACGGCAGTTAATCCCTGTCAGCGCTTATGCTAGTCGCTTTTGTAGATTATTTCCTCTGCCGTATGATAGAGAGTACGAACGGAATTGCTGCTTTATCAGGGACTGTACACAGGCATCGGTTCAATCCCAAGCTCCGATCGCCATTCTGTTAGTGGTTTTTCCCAGTGTTCTTCCCATCTTTGCGCTAGAAGGGGTTTGGCTTTTGCGCCCATGCGATAGCCCGCAGCAATGCGATCGAGCAATCCCCCTAATTGCTCAGGCTGGTTCAGCATTGTATTCAGAAATGCACCTGCAACGAGTACCCCTGCAAGCGGACGACGAGTTTGAGCAATCTCAAACGCTTTCAGTCCAATTTCACCAGCAACGTCCACACTCATGCCTGTAACGACGTGCCAGATATCATGCGTTTGGCGCGATCGTAACAGTAGGTAAGTTGCATCATCAACGACTTCGATCTTACGATAGAACCCCGGATCAAAGCCTGAAACGGAGATGTATTGAGCAAACGCATATCCCAACGAGTCTGGGGGATAAGTCATTAATTGTTCGATATCCGGAGCAGGAACGGAATAGCGGTCGCGCACCAACGCCGCAATTCCTGGATCGTTCACCATATACTTGACTGCTGCTGCCATTGTTTGCGGATGCGATCGCAAGAGTGCGTCCTCGACATCGTAAACGGAGTCAGTTTCATTTGAACTTCTTAATAAATTTAGAACTGATCTCAGCGTATTCAAATAATTCATATTAAGGCGACGCAAGTCTTTGAAGTGCATAACTTTGAGATCGAGTTAAATGTCATGCCCACCATAATCGATCAGCCTTTTCGGTGTAATCGATTATTTAGATTTCTTCTTACCTTTTTTCGACTTCCCATCCAGTGCGCCTTCGATTTTGGCGTTGAATCCGTACACTTGACGCGATCCAGCCAGCGCAACAAGCGTAACTTCTCGATCGTCTCCAGGTTCAAATCGAACGGCGGTACCTGCGGGAATATCGAGCCGCATTCCACGGGCGCGATCGCGATCAAATTCCAATGCCGCATTCACTTCAAAGAAATGAAAGTGTGAGCCAACCTGAATCGGGCGATCACCTCGGTTTGCCACAGTCAGTGTTACGGTTTCTCGTCCTGCATTCAGTTCGATTTCACCGTCTTCGACGAACATTTCACCTGGAATCATGGCGCTATTCTCCTATCGAATCGGGTTGTGAACGGTGACAAGCTTGGTTCCATCCGGGAAGGTAGCTTCGACTTGGACTTCGTGAATCATTTCGGAAATTCCGTCCATTACGTCGTCTTGAGTCAGGAGCGTGGTTCCGTAGTTCATTAACTCGGCGACGGTTTGCCCGTCTCTTGCTCCTTCGAGAATTGCCGCAGAGATGTAGGCGATCGCTTCGGGGTAATTTAGTTTCAATCCTCTTGCTTTGCGGCGTTCTGCGACTAAAGCGGCAGTAAAAATGAGAAGCTTATCTTTTTCTTGGGGCGTGAGTTGCATCGATTCTGTCTCTGGTCGGCTCGGAATTAAATGTATGACAAAAGCAGAGCAGATGTTGTGAAGAATTTTGGAAATCTTGGATGCGTCCAGCTTATGCCAAATTGGTCTTTTTGATCTTTGAGCACCACAGATCTTGGTGGCCCCCTAAATCCCCCACGAGTGGGGGACTTCAAACCAAAGAATTATTAGATTCTCAAAGTCCCCCAGAATGGGGGATTTAGGGGGCGAAGGATCTGTAGCATTAACAAACTGATTGAGTATTACAACTGATTGAGTATTACAACTGATTGAGTATTACAATTGCGCCCCAAGCGTGGAAAGCAGGCTACTTGCTGCTTCTCGCACTTCTTCGGATTCGTCTTTCTCTGCAAGTTGCTTCACAATCTGCTGCACTTCTGGAAATTGGGCTTGAACTTGCCACAGGTTTCTAAGCAGCGCCATTCTGACCTTAACGGATTTATCCGATTGAATGGCTTGTTTTTGGCTTTGGTAATTCTCTGGCGACATTTCGCGAAATCCTAATGCAACTGCCGCTTCAGCGCGTACCGCTTCTTCTGTGTCGCTCTGTAGGGTTTGATTTAAGCGTCGATCGATCGTTGTCTCAGGAATTAGGCGCAGAGATGAAACAGCGATCGCTCGAATCTCTGCCTGCGGTGAATTTGTCAGCTTTGTAATGGCATCGAGCGATCGAGCCGAGCCAATATTCCCTAACACCAGTAAGTTTTGCTTGATGTCATCGGAAGATTGCGATTTTTGGAGTCGCTCAACAAAGCGATCGGCGATCGAGTTCGCTCGATTCGGCGCAGACTCAAGTAAGTTGTGTGCGGCTGTACCGAGGGCGAGTTGCGCGGTTGAGGCAACTTGCGAGTTGTCAGAGTTGAAGGCGAAATTGCTTAAGAGCGCGATCGTTTCTGGAGTTGGAGATTTTACGGTTGCAAGACTGGGAATTAGCGCCGCGAGTGTTTTCCAATCTTGAGTTTGAGAATTGATGATTTGAACTAAAGCAGCTTGTGCTTGTGAATGTCCAACGGCACTCAGCGCACCTACAACTAATTGCATCGCTGGAGTGGCTTCACTCTTGAGAATGCGTTGAGCAAAAGCTGCACTGGTTTCTGGTTTGAGATAAATCAAAGCTTTGATCTTGAGATACAGATCAGTGGTGTTCTGAGCTTTGTCGGGTGATTTGCTCAGCGCGTCTAACTCAGATAACAAGCTTTCTAAGGTGCTTTCTCCTAACTGTTGGCGCTGAATTTTTGCTTCCGCTTCTTCTTCAGGAATGGTGTAAGAGAGCGCGATCGCTTGCGTTTGCTGCGCTGCACTAGCTTTTTGTAAGGCTGCTAAATCCGTCGCGTTTAATTGTGTCTGTGCAGAATAACTTAGATTCAGTGTTGTTTCGCTTTGTCCAATCTTTTTCTTAGAGACTTCAAAGCTTTGAGTCTCTTTCCCACTCAGGTTTAAAAGGCGACCTGCTTTTATGTCAAATTTTGCGGTTAATTGTCCCTGTGGAGTAATAATGGGTGTGAGTTTGGTGCTTCTAGGTTTTTTATCGGGTTGTAGATAGCGTAGTTTTGACTTTTGGAACTGGTCAAAGTTACTGCGATATTGAGCAATGTACTGTCCGTTCGGATCGTCTTCCTGTGTTTCCCAAGTGCTAACTGTGGGAGATTTTGCTGTGACAAATTGAGTCGAAGCCAGCAGCGATCGTGCAAAACTCTGAGCAATGTTGCTCATGTTCGGATCAAACCGCACCGATAGAATCTTGCCCTGAGCATCAACCTCAGCAAAGATATCTTGAGCGAGATCTTTCTGAATCAGTTGAGACTGTTCTGCAATCAATTGACCATTCGAGAGAATCTGCACATTGAGATTTTGCAAACGATAAGCAACTGTGACGCGATCGTTCTTCTGCTCCAGAACAGTCATGACTAAATCTGCTTGTATCCGATTGTCAAAGTTACTTACAAAGGTACTTGGAGCCTCTGCATTACTATCTGGTTTTAGATCCCCAAACAAAGCCCGTAAATCAGAATTTCCGATATTGCGATAGTCCAACTTGTACGTCAAACGATCGCCCACTTTGAACTGATACTGCGGTGAAGGTTGAGCAACAATCGACGAACTCAGAATTGTGCCAAATTCACCAATCTGTTTGCCATAGGTTAGTGTTCCAGGAATAGCGATTGCAAGTAACAATCCAGATAATGCAAACAGCGATCGACGATGCAGAGGCAACACTTTTTGTAGAGGCAACACTTTTTTAGAAGACATAATCTGATCTCAAGAGCAGTAGAGTGGCGTAATTCTGTCTTTCGGGACAGTAAAAGACAGAATTAAATCGAACGAACCGTTACAGCGCAACTTTGTAAGATTCATCAAACAGATAACCGTCGGTCTTGAAGCCCGTCCAGCTCCAGATATTCCAGTTCCACTGTTTCTTCTTCCACGGTGGGATACCAAACTTCGGAACATACATATAGGCATAAGCATAAGCATTACCGCTCAGCGCTTCCAGCGAGTTGTATGCCGATAGCTGCATCATCAAGTAAGGATTGTTGTTCTGAAGTGCCAGATAAGCCCGACCCCGCATATCTAGATCATCGCGTACCAGCACTAAGTTTGCACCAACTCCAGCCCCAGCCACATAGATATCCGCGCCACCCTGACCATAAGCTCTTGCATCCACAAACGGGCTGACTTGAGCATACGCCGAGACAATGGCTGGATTTGCGATCGCGAGATACTGAATACCTGCGCTTCCCCGCACCCCAAACGAGGCTCGCATCGGAATTGGGCCTAAGCTAAACCGCAGATCCGCAACCTGACGATCGACTGATCGCGAGAAGCTATCAGACTTGATTAGCAGCGTGTTACGACTGTCTTGGAAGTTATAAACGCTCTGTCCCAGCACATTCAGCCGGACATCAATGGTAGAGTTGCCAGACTTCTGCGAGTTCATTGAAGCAGTCGCCCGGATCAGGTTGGCTTGGTTGTTAAACATATAGCCACCCGCATTGCCCTCCGCATAAGCATTCGAGAAATTCGTCGAGCCTTTAAGCTGAAGTTTTCCGTTGACGTAAGCGGAGAAGGTGCTGGGATTGCCGAGGTTGTAGTTCCAGGCTTTGTTGTAGCCTTTGGGTGCAGGCGGGATGACTCGGATTAAATCGGGATTGATCGGCTTGAACACGGGCGATCGCAGTTGCTTTTGCCGCAAAGTGCCGAGATCGGGCTGCTGGAGAGTATCAAGATCAAATTTAGGATTGAGTTGCGATTGTAGTGCGCCGGGTCGGAGTTCTAAGTTGGGAATGGCTTCGGGTTGCCTGAGAACTAGACTCGGATCAAGCGTGGTTTTAAACAGCGATCGTTCTAGACTGATCTTGCGGTGATCACCTGAAACAGAATCAATCTGCCGTTTCAGTTCGCTTTGATCAATCACCGTCTCTTGCAACAAGACACTCTCTTCTGGTTGTCGGAATGAATAACCAATCTGGCTGAATTGTTGCTCAAGACGATTCAGCTCAGCATAGTATTCGCCTGCTTTGACTTGTTTACCATCTGGCAGCGTCAGAACCGTGTCCGGCGAGATTGGCTTTCCGGTTTCGGGATCTCGCACCTCAAAAGGTTGAAATTGAACGGGTGCCCGCCTGTTGATCCGGACAGTCTCCGGGTTGATTCTTGCAGCATTTGGATTGATGTCGAGTTGACGGGTTTGCGCTGAGACGGACAGGGTGCTTGCTAGATTGAGTGCAGAGAGAGTTGCGATCGAGCTAAGCGCAATTAAACGTTTAGACATAGGTTAGTTCGGCTCCATCGAATGAATGGGGGGATACCACTTCAGCTCTGAACGAGGGGTAGTGAAGTGAATCTTGGTTCAATCGTATGCAGCGCGATCGTGTTTCCCTCTTACCCGTTTGGGTAATTCCTCGGAGAACAAAGTGTTCTAAAGCTGCCAAACTCTCGGAATGCAAATCGGGCGACCGGACATCGATCGCACCAATCCCCAAACTGCAATTAGCCAGCGTCGGACTTTGCTGCTAGAGTGACCCCGATAGCGGCACAGTAAGCCCAAGGGTAAGCGCGTTACCCCAATTTCGCCCTCACTTCCTGTCCAAAGGGCGCGTGCTTTTTCCACCAGTTCGGACTCTACGGTCTGTCCAATCCAAGCGAAACTAGCAACGATCGGGCAGCCTGCTAATCCATGCGAACTGTTGAAAGTGGTTTCACTGCCTGGAAGCCATTGTCGATCGATCCAAATGGGTTTTCCCGCTTGCCAAACTTCGGTGTGCGATCGCCAATTTCCTTCGAGAAATCGTTCCCCTCCGGCACTCCGTCCAAAGCGGGTAATCTCCCACCCAATCCACTCTGCACCCGGAGCTAAGTTCACGCGCATTGCTTGGCGGAATGAGGCTTGATTAAACACGATCGTTTCGAGCGGCAACCATTCTAGACAAGCGCCTTCTGCTAAATCGATCTCGGTGATTTGCTGAGCTTCGCGCCCATTGGTGCGATAGATTTTGGCGGCGGCGGGAGTGGTGATTAGTGCTTGGCTGTGAGGTGCAAGTTTAACATCGAAAGTTAAGCGATCTCCCCCGACGATTCCGCCTGCGGTGTGCATGATGACACTGTGGCAAGTTCCGCTATTTTCTGGATAGAACGGGCGCTGGACTTTGAGCGGCGCTTTTCCCTGATTTTGAATCAGTTGAGTAATCCCACGGCGATTTTCAAATTCGAGGCGCAAACTACCATGCCAATCGGTTTGGGTTAGCTCAGAAGCAACAGGTCGAGGATGATTCACAGCAATAGAGCGGCTAAAGTTTCGTATTTTTAGCTTCTATCGGGAAAGGCAGCGATCGCAAAATTTACAGAAGCTTTTCAGATTTGCGATCGGAATGCCACAATACTCACAACTTTATTACAGAATGTAAAGGCTATTTCAAAGGAGAAAACCGTGCGAAACCCCTACCCGAAGCTTGCAGCCTTGACCCTGTTTGCAGGCTTAATGATTCCGATGATGGCGCAGGCAAAATCGACCAGTAATTTGAAGATCGTGGTCAACGGTATTCAAAGACAGCAAGGACAGGTCTGTGTCAGCTTGTTTGCAGGCAGTCAGGGATTTCCCGACAAGAGCGATCGAGCGGTACGGGCGCAGTGTCTTCCTGTAGGGCAAGGGCGCACCGCAGTCACGTTTCAGAATTTAGCGTTAGGCAATTATGCGATCGCGGTGTATCACGATCGCAATGGAAATGGGAGGCTCGATCGCAATTTTGTTGGCATTCCCACCGAGGGATTTGGGTTTTCGCGCAATCCGGTGATTCGGACAGGTGCGCCGCGATTTAGTGAAGCGGCTGTGTTTGTCGCAGGAACAGAGACAACCGCTCAGATTCAGTTGCAGTATTTACTAGGCGGTTAAGGTCTAGGTCAATGCGCCGCCGCATGAACTTCCTGCCCCGGCGGTGCAGCCGAAACAATGTCGCCCAGTTACGATCGTCCGATTCCTCAGCTTCTCTAAATCGAGATCCCGCAGGTGTGGTGTTTCACATTTCAAATCAAGCATCTGATTAAAGTCGCAATCATATAAGTATCCATCCCATGAGATCGATAGTGTGTTGCGACACATTAATCCGTTGATTGTTGAAGGATTGAACGAATTGACTAACAATTCCATGTAGCCCTGTAAGTTTCCGGTGGATTCGAGCCATTCCAAAAATCGCGAGATTGGCATGTTGTTCAGCGTGATTAAGCGATCGAAGCTCACGCCTTGATATTTCATCAGTCCAGCTTTCCATTCTTGTTCGAGTTTGGCTTGTCCACTGGCAAGAAATGCGCCAACTGGATTGCTCATTAGAGTTAGCTGCCGATCGGGATCTCCCGTGCCATAGCCTGCTGCATTTAAGCGCCTCAAAGCTTCGATCGATTTCTCAAACGTACCATCACCGCGTTGAGCATCGGTGTTTCGTTGGCGATAATGCGGCAAAGAGCAAACGACTTCGACTTTCCGTTCTGCTAACCATTCGGGCAGATCTTCCATCGTGGGAAGCAGTAAAACCGTGAGATTACAGCGATCGATTACTTTTTTCCCACGCGCCACACATTGATCGACCAAGTAACGAAAATTCGGATTAAGCTCCGGTGCGCCACCTGTGAGATCGACCGTGTGAGCATTTGTTTGATCCAACGCCTGCAAACACAGATCCACGGTTTCGCGAGTCATAATTTCTTTGCGATCGGGACTCGCATCGACATGACAATGCCGACAGGTCATATTACACAACTTGCCAACATTAATTTGGAAAATCTCCAGTTCAGCGGGTTGAAGGCTATCCCAACCGTGAACAGCTAAGCGATCGGAGAAATCTCCGTTGTTTAACGGCAGATTGTCTAAAAGGCTTTGCTGATAATCGGTTGAGGTGAGGGGCGATCGGCGCTTTAAAAGTGAAGTCATGCTCTACATTGCTAACTTGTTAACTTGATCCAGCATTTGCAGCCCGTGAATCAGCGATGATCCACCTCGAATGGCTGTGGCAACATGAACCGCTTCGGTCATTTGCTCTAGATCTGCGCCTTGCTGGAGGCACTCTTTAGTGTAGGCATCAATGCAATAAGGACATTGAACCGTGTGAGCGACCGCGATCGCAATCAGCGCTTTTTCGCGCTTCGACAATGCGCCTTCTTCAAACACGGCACCATAATACGCAAAGAACTTTTCAGCCAGTTCGGGATTGCCTTCGCTGATTTTGCCAAAGTTGGGTAAGTGGTCGGGATTGTAGTAGGTATCCATGTTCGATTAAATGGTGGGCTATAACAATCCTAATTGACCGATGGGTTGAGCATCTTGTCTAACCTACTCCAATACCCAATCTGCCGCAGCCTCCCAACCTAATCCTTTTCGCACGATCTCAGGCTCATCGGTGGTGAGATCCAGAATCGTCGATACTGCCTGTGTCGGTTCCTGTCCGGTATCGACAATCAAATCAACCAGCCGATCCATACTGTCGAATAGTTCTGGTAGCGCTAAATTCTCTGGATTGCGTACCTTAAGCGGAATCGTTTCATCCTCCACTGGAACATGGGCAGAAGTCGAGATAATTGGATTTCCGAGCGATTTTAGCAGCGCCTGACAAACGGGATGATCGGGAACTCGAATTCCAGTCGTTTTCCGCTTGGGATTCATCACCAGCTTAGGCACTAATTTCGTCGCAGGCAGGAGAAAGGTATAACTCCCCGGAACCAGACTCCGCATAATCCGATACGCCCGATCGCTCACCACGGCATACTGAGAAATATCAGAAAGCGAGGAACACAGAAACGTTAACGGTTTTTCGTTTGCCAGTTGCTTGAGTTGTCGGACACGCTGCACTCCGGATTTAGAATTGAGATCGCAGCCGATCGCGTAAACCGTATCCGTTGGATAGAGCATCACGGCTCCATTACGCAGTTCTGAAACCACGTGATCGATGCTGCGCGATTGGGGTGTATCCGGATGAATTTTGTAGAGGGTTGCCATAGCTGAGCGGGTGTATTGTGGAGAGGTATTTAACCCTTTTCATGTGTGATGAGCAAGATTGCGTACCTGGATTGCCCCACGGGAATTGCTGGGGATATGTGCCTTGGAGCATTAGTCGATATGGGCGTTCCTCTAGGGTATCTAACCGAAAGCCTCGATCGACTAGGCATTTCGGAAGAATATCAGCTTGAAGCCGAAACGGTACACCGCAATGGACAACGCGCAACTAAAGTTCATGTGCGATTAAAGTCGGATGCTCAATTCTCACCTGATCACAATCATCCTGCTCAGGAGCATTCCCACGCTCACGCTCACAATCATCCTCATGACCACGCCCATTCTCACGCTCGCAATCATTCGCATAATCACAATCATTCGCATAATCACGAGCATTCTCATAACCATGAATATCAGCACGAGCATCATCACTCCCATAACAAGCTACGCCGCCTACCCGAAATCGAGCGCATGATCCACGGTGCAAACCTGTCTCCACGGTCAGAAGCTTGGAGTTTGGCAGTATTCCGGCAGTTAGCGATCGCAGAAGGAGCCGTCCACGGCATTCCACCCGAAGAAGTACATTTTCACGAGGTCGGCGCGATCGATGCCATTGTGGATATCGTTGGAACTTGTATCGGATTTGACTGGCTGAACGTCGATCGCATTGTTTGCTCACCTTTACCCACCGGAGGCGGCACCGTCTGGGCGGCACACGGACGCTTACCCGTTCCTGTTCCCGCCGTGCTGAAATTATTTGAACTGCGGCAAGTCCCGATCTACAGCAACGGCATCGAGCGTGAATTAGTCACTCCCACCGGAGCCGCGATCGTCACCACTCTTGCTGCAGATTTTAGCGCTCCGCCAAAGATGACGCTGCAAAAAATCGGACTCGGAGCCGGAACGATCGATCTCCCGATTCCGAATATGATGCGAGTTTGGATCGGCACCACCGAAGATCACCAATCTACAGCGCATCAGATGACCACACCGCAAACGGTTACAGTCCTCGAAACTCAAATTGATGATCTCAACCCCCAAGCGATCGGATATGTCTTCGATCCCTTATTTGAAGCTGGAGCGCTCGATGTGTTTACGCAAGCGATCGCGATGAAGAAATCACGTCTCGGAACATTATTAACAGTGATTTGTCCACCAGAAAAGGCAGCAGAGTGCGAAACAATTTTATTCCGCGAAACAACCACATTAGGAATTCGACGCACAACACAGCAGCGAACAGTCCTTGATCGTAGATTCGAGCAAATCAGCACGGAATATGGCTCAGTTCAGGTCAAAATTGCTTCTCAAAATGGCGCGATCGTCAACGTACAGCCCGAATATGAAGACTGTGCCCGCATTGCGCGAGAAGCAGATTTACCCTGGCGAGAAGTGCATCGCATCGCCCTGCAAACCTGGCATTCTACGCATTAGGAAACTTGCTGCCGTAGCGGAATTTCAATGACAAATTCTGCACCCTGTCCAGGCGTGGAAAAACACTGAAGCGTCCCTCCGTGGTTTTCCGTAATAATTTGATAGCTAATCGACATTCCCATGCCTGTGCCTTTGCCCACAGGCTTTGTCGTAAAGAACGGATCAAAAATACGCTGCTTCACCGCTTCTGGAATGCCGACACCATTGTCTGCAATCCGAATCTGAACGCGATCGCCATTCAAGACCTGAGTGCGAATCTCAATGCGGTTGGGAGATGCTTTAATCTGCTCAAAAGAGCGGTGTTGATTTTGCTCCTCTAGTGCATCTAGCGCATTCGCTAAAACATTCATAAACACCTGATTCAGTTGTCCGGCGTAGCACTCCACCAACGGCAAGTTGCCATATTGCTTAACCACTTCAATTGCAGGTTGCTCAGCTTTTGCTTTGAAACGGTTTTCTAAAATGATTAAGGTGCTATCAATGCCTTCATGAATGTCCACTTCTTTACAAGCTGCCTCATCCAACCGTGAGAAGGTTCGTAAAGAATGAACAATCTGACGAATACGATCGGCTCCCATCTTCATCGACGTGAACAAGCGAGGTAGATCCGCCTCAATAAATTCCAAATCGATTTCCTCGATCTTGTCTTGAATGACCGGAGATGGATTCGGATACTGCGTCTGGTAAAGGTCGATTAATTTGAGCAAATCCTGAATGTACTCACCCGCAGGCGCGACATTACCATAAATAAAGTTCACTGGGTTATTGATCTCGTGAGCAACACCCGCGACTAACTGACCCAAAGACGACATCTTCTCAGCCTGAATCATTTGCAGTTGGGTGCGCTGGAGTTCCTGCAATGCCGCTTCTAGCTCCTGTGCTTTCTGTTGCAGAATGATTTCAGCTTGTTTTTGTGCTGTGATGTTGCGAATAATTGTAGAGAAATATTCAGGAGTGCCATCGGCTCTTTTGTGAGCAATGACGACCTGTGAGACCGGAATTTCACATCCACTACGGGTCAAGACGATCGACTCGCCTTGCCAAATGCCTTGCTGAATCGCGATCGGAAACGCTTGAGCAGCAAGCATTTTACTGGCGGCTGGCGGATGCACACTATCAATTGGAAAACCAATCAGGTCTTCTTCAAGCGGAATTTCAAGTAAGTGGTGTCCCGCCGCATTGAGATAGAGAATTCTACTTTGCATATCCGCAATGCCGACAAAGTCAGAGGTCGCCTCTAGAATAGCGGTGAGTCTTGCCTGTGCTTGTTCTGCAGCTTTGCGATCGCGAATATCGCGAATGATTGATAGAGCGCAAGGCTGATTGTTATAGAGAAAAGGAACCGCAGTGACTTCAATATCAATGCAAGTGCCGTCTTTGTGCAGATTGATCGCCTCGCAGAAAAACTGTTTTCCTGCCTGAATTGTCTCAACAAACCGAAAGAACTTTGGAAAAGAGTCTGCATGAATGTACTTAGACGATTCAAACTGAAGAAATTCTTCGGCGGTATAACCATGCATCTGGCAGAACGCAGGGTTAACGGCGACGACTCTGCCTGTTTCTAAATTAACGATGCTGATCCCATTGTTGATCGCTTCAAAGATACTGCGGTAATGGACTTCTGCCTGTTGCAGCGCAGTTTCAGCCGCTTTGCGATCGGTGATGTCAAACGAGGTCACGACAATCCGGCAAATTCTGCCGCGATCGTCTTTAATCGGATTGAGAGTGGTTAACCACCAGACATCACGTCCTCCGATTGGTAAAAACTCTTCGTAGGTAATTGAAGTGCCCGCGTCTAGGCAGCGATGATAATCCTGCCGCACCATTTTGCCATGCAGTTCACCCATTAACGATTCTGGCGTTTGACCGACGATCGCTGCACTGGAAATTCCGGTAATTTTTTCGGTTGCAGGATTCCAGCCGACAAAACAGAACTCTCCATCTTCTCGCACATCGACCGTCGTGATGCTGTGTTCGACCGCTTCGTATACACTGCGAAGAAGTTGCTCCTGCTCTTGCAGGTGAATCTCTGTGACTTTGCGTTCCGCCTCGCGGTGCTTCGCATCGTCGATGTCTCGCACAATTCCTTGCAGCCCGATCGCGTTTCCACTGTTGTCTTGAATTAATGCCACATTCAACGACACCCAATGCCAGCTTCCAGCTTTGAGCGCATGACGAAACTCAATACCTGAGAGATTTTCACCCGTTTTGATTACATTCTGTAAAATTGCTTCGATTCGGAGAAAGTCTTCAGGATGGCTCAGGGGCATCCACGATCGTCCCACCCATTCTTCTGGTGCATACCCGAACAATGTCTGGAGTTGAGGCGAAATGTAGGTTAATGTCCAATCTAACTGACAAACCCAACTGAGATCATTGGCTGCTTCAACCAAGCGCCGAAAGTTGATGCCATCCTCTGGTTGAGCATTCTTTTCTAGGTGACGGTGAATGGTATCCTGCATAAAATTGAAACAGGGACAAAACAGGTAAAGGGCGTTACCTCAGCTCAAGCAATTGAGATGGGGTGTATGTTTCCAGGATGCCCCTGTATTAACTTTTCTATCGAGCAGTACAAAATCTATTCCTTCAAGAAATCGTCGTCTGTGCGATCGGTTGAATCAACAGTGACTTAATATCTCTAGAAACCGATAAATTACAATTCGATCGCGGCTCGGAACTTTGGAGTCAATTTGTCAAACGAATTAATTCTCTTTTCACCCATAGATACTCAGAGATCGAACGATGGTAGCTTACACTAGAAGCGTTTGTTAACCCATTACACCGATCGTCATGACGATATTTGTGGGCAAAACGCTCTCAAACGGCAAATATACCCTCGATCAAGAACTCGGACGGGGAGGGTTTGGCGTGACCTACCGTGCGACTCACCATTGGCTCGCTCAAGTCGTGGTGATTAAAACAATGAATGATGCACTGCGGCAAGACCAGAACTTTGCCAACTTCCAGCGTCAATTCCAAGATGAGGCAAAACGGCTCGCGATGTGCGTTCATCCAGGCATTGTGCGGGTCAACGACTTTTTTGCCGAAGAAGGCTTGCCCTACATGGTGATGGATTATATTCCGGGTCTGACGCTGGCGCAGGTCGTCGCTCATTCGCCCTTGCCCGAAGCGACCGCGATCGCCTTCATCCAGCAAGTGGGAGCAGCGTTAACAGCCGTGCATCAGTTGGGATTACTGCATCGGGACGTGAAGCCACAAAACCTGATTTTGCGTCAGGGAACCGATCAGGTGATTTTGATTGATTTTGGTACAGCGCGGGAATTTTCTCCAGGCTTAACGCAAGCGCACACGAGTATGTTTTCCGAGGGCTATGCGCCGATCGAGCAGTATTTACCCCAAGCCAAACGTACCGCTGCAATCGATGTCTATGGACTGGCGGCAACGCTTTATACTCTCGTCACAGGTCAGGTGCCGATCGCATCAGTTTTGCGCGATCGCCAACCCCTCCCGGAACCGCGACACCTTCGCCCCGATCTGAGTCCGAGAACGAATCAGGCAATTTTACAGGGCATGGCACTTGAACCGCACCACCGACCCGCCACCGTGGAAGACTGGTTAGCCTTGCTGCCAGAACTAAAGCAGGAAGCGATCTCGGCCCTGCCGATCGCATCGGTTCCGGCTCCAAGAGCACCCATTAGCCAAGTTGCTACCCTCGCGGTTGGCTCACCTCATTCTGATCGAACGGATCGAACGGATCGCGTGAACGTTCACACAGAACCGCCGCTCCCCCAACGCCACGATCGATCCAAACAGCCTTGGCTCTGGGGTGGGATTGCTGCGATCGGGCTAGCAGTTCTGAGCCTGTGGGCAACCCGATTCTCAACACCATCCAGCACTCCAGTGTCTCCTCAACCCACTGTGTCACCCCAGGATGAGCCATCGATCAGTCCAAGGCAGCGTGAGGATATCGTTGCACCGTCTGCGCCAGCGCGTCCCAAGCCAGCATCGACTCCAGCCAGCCAACCGTCTGCTCCTGAAGCATCGCCCTTGGTTACACCAGAGCAATCCCCTGATCCCCTACCGCCAGAACCAACGCCCGCGCCAGAACCGCCAACGATCCCATCGCCTTCTGCCAGCCCGACGACTTCGCCGTCTCCAGATCTAACCCCTGACCCGCTACCCCCTGCGGTGCAACCCATTCAATCCGAGCAGGAGGACAAAAAAGAAAGAAAAGAGCAGCGCCAAGACGAGAAACGAGAAGAAAAAGGGGAGAAGCCAGACAAAAAGTAGCTACTTGTGCCGATTCGGCGTAGGCTCAAATTCTGCAAGCTGTGTAAATAGACCTAGATAGAGCAGTTATGTTTGATTTTCAATTTGTGTCGTTCCCTGCTGACTGGCAGGCTTTGGCGCAACATCTTCCCATTGCTTTCATCGCAAAAGCCTTTTTAACACTCTTTGTGATCGTCGATCCGATTGGATTAGTTCCTCTGTTTATTACCCTAGTTGAAGGTCGATCGCCGGAGGAACAATCTCGCATTGCTCGACGCGCTATTTTAGTCTCAGCCGGGATTCTCTCAACCTTCGCCCTCACCGGAGCCTTTGTCTTACGCTATCTTGACATCAGCATGGAGGCGTTTCAGGTTACAGCCGGAATTTTGCTCTTCAAGATTGGGATTGATATGGTGTTTGCCCAACGAGAACGGGAAACCAAAGAAGAGGAGCAAGAAGCGCAACTGCGTGAGGATGTGAGTGTCTTTCCGTTGGCAATTCCATTAATTGCAGGTCCTGGTACGCTCGCCAGTATGCTGATTTTGATCAAGGAAGCGGATAGCCATGTGCTGGGAGAAGTAATCGTTTTGACAGATGCTGCGATCGTGCTGGTGATCGCTTACGCATTGTTGATCCTGGCAAAGTATTTAGCTCAAGCCCTGGGTCGAACCGGGGTCAATGTGGTGACTCGGATTTTAGGGGTGTTGCTGGCGGCGCTGGCGGTGCAATACATTGCGGATGGCACGATCGCTTTGTTACAAACGGGCGTGATCCACTTTTTGCAGCAGTACCAAGCTTAGGACTCTGTTATGCAGAGAGTTGTAAATTGCAGCTTGCTAACTTCGGTTGCTTATGTGAAGTAGCGATGTCATTGATGCAATGGCGAAGATTGCTCAGGCTGATGCTGCTTTGTACAGCACCAAACGTCAGGAACGTAATCGGGCAATCGCTGATCAGGCTTAAGTCAGTGTCCTCGCTGCAATTACAACTGATTGGTTACTAGTTCAATAGTTTAATCATTCTAGATGTAACGAAGCCAACAATGAAAGCAAGCAGAAATGGCACAATAATTACCCAAAAAATGAAAGTTACGATCATAATGTCCACACCAGGAAGAGAAACATTGGAATTTGAGTTGAAATCGAAGTGTAATTGATCGGCTCTAATGGCTCCTAGCTTCAGACAGAACCTACCGTTGTGTGTTAGATGACTGCCACCCCGGCAGATACCGCTTAACATAGTCATCCGCCCACCCAACTAGACGCTGAAGCGATGATTGTAATTGCGTTATCAAGTCCTGTTGCATCTTGTCGGGGTCTTGTCCTAAAGCTGCACCTAGTGCAAAACCAATGCCCCAAATCGAGAAAATGAGCGCGATCGCAAAGAGCAGTAGGAAAAACAGCAGCGCGATCGCTTGCTTCAGGAGCATCCAGGTTTTACTCAGCGCTTGCTTATAAATCACAGCCGTTTCCCGCTCTGTGAGCGTTTCCCAAAGGGCGGTACTGTAGATTTGAATCGGAGTCGTTTGGGCTGAAACTTTCTGGAGCTCGCCCCCGGAACTAAGCTTTACCATAGCCGATTGAGATTTAGTGTCTACTGAAGGGGTATTCATCACCATTGCTCTCCTATTGTTCTAAGGATTTCATTTCTAATACCTGATTGTTTTTTGTGGTCATTGTTTTTGTTAACTCCTCTTCTAATACTTGAATCGCGCCACTAATTCGCAGTAACGTCTCTGTAAGATGTGTCTTTTGACTCTCTAACTCAGACAATGCTTTCTGACCTGCCGTAAATTCTGCTTTTAATTCTTTAAGCCGTTGTTCTAGTTGTTCTTGCATGAGTAAAATCCGTTTTCTTAGCCAAACCAAGATTTTTTATCTGCTTTCTGTTCTAGCATTTTAACTTGTTCTTGTAACCTACAAATCTTCCATTGCTGGCGATCGCAGAGATACGACAATGTTAAGGTTGTCTGTCGTTGATCTTGAATCGCTTTCGTCAGAATTGCCAGGATATCTAGCGGGTTAATGGCTTTCTTGTCCATTGATGCTACTAAATCGGGAGCATCTTCAGAAATGAAACCTACCCGAATTTTATCTGCCTCCGCTATATAATTAAACTTAACTGGATGCAATTCCTCTAGAAGTTGATCCACCTCTTGGCTAGATAGTTGAGTGATGTTCTTTTTCAACGTTCGAGAAGAAAGTTGCTCAATGTCCCCTCTCACATTGTTGCCAAAGATATGTCCATTCACATACAGTTTTGTTTCTAACAACGGTGTACTGAACTGAACTGGACGATCGGAATCGAGTTTGCCAATGACGACTAGACCGTCTGCGGTAATCATTAATTGGTTTTCGCCCTTGCTGTTTGCAAACCGTGCGATCGGCTGGTTGTATTGCAGGGTGGCTGCTGTTGGAGCTGTTTCAAAGTGAGGGACGAACGAAAACATAGAACCCTCAGCACGAGTAATGAGCCGCGGGGATTGTCCTGCGAGCGTAATCGTATCACCTACATGCAGAGCAGCATTCGATCGAACTAGGGTGGAACCAATATTAATCACATTGCCTTGCTGAGCAGTAGAGCCTTGCACATACAATCTGGCAAGTTCTCCGGGCTGAAGTTCAGTTGCAGGGGTGGTGGTTAAATTCCCGGCGATCGTCAGTGTTTTAGTGGTAAGGTCTGTCTCAGCAGATTCATCAGTGTTCGAGGGATTAGCAAGACGAGATAAGCTTTCTGCTAACCGAGTATCAACATAGGTTTTGACAGCTTGTTCCGTTGGTACAGCCCTCGTTGTATTTCGTAACCTTCCATCTGTAGAAAATTCATTGATGTCGGCACCATGCAGCAGTTTCAGAATGCCATCAACAGCCAAATTTTGGACACTAAAATCAACTTGATTAGAGCCATTGAGAAGTGCTCGTTCATTGAGCGTTGTATTCAATCGGTTAAAGCTGGCATCAACGTAAGTTTTAATCGCTAGCTGAGTAGAGAGCGTTTGGTCATTGGCATTTTGAAGCCTGCCATCTGTAGAAATCTGATGAATGGACTGTCCTGTACTAAATCTAAATGAACGATTGATCACTAAGACACCAGTTGTACTGGTATTCGTGACACTCAAGTTTGTTGTATTGACTTGACCATCTACCCATACTGTTGCCGTTTCCTCCCCTGCTTTTTCGATAAACACATGATTGTCGATCGTAAGTCCCCCTGTGGCACGGCTACTTAGCTTGGTGCTTCCTTGAGTAAACTGGAGTGCATCGCCTTCAAATTCTGTTGCTTTGACTATCCCTGTTACTTCTAGGGGAGCCGAGGCGAACAGACGATCGTTTTGTCCTTTTAAGGCCCCTCCATTCACCAATTCCAATTGCTCTTGGAGTTGAACAACTCTTGCTTTCAGCGTTCCTACTTCAAAGGTGCTTTGTGGCGGTAGCTTGAGGTTATCTGTCTCGATCGTGCCTCTCACTTGTAAGGCTTCGGTAGGGGTCTCTGTGCCGATGCCAACTTTTCCATCAGCCGCCACAATCAGGCGAGTAGAGTTTGTGCTGTCTAGAAAACGAGCGATCGCAGATTGGTCTGATTGTCCTTGAACAGACAGTTTTGCTGTTGGTGTCTCTGTTCCGATGCCAACGCGACCTTGGGCAGTAATGATGACTTCAGTCTTGTCTTCATTGTTCTCTAAGCGCGAGAAACGAGCGATCGGCTTTTGATAACGGAACTGCCGATCGGCACCTAGATCGATCGGAGGCTCAATTTGCAAAGTTCCAGACTGATCGTCTGGTAAAATCTTTGTGATCAGCGTGGTTTGGCCATTAGCAATAATCGTGTCGCCAGGATTCAAATCCTCTTTCTTCAAACTTTCTTTGTCATCGATGCTTGTGACTGTTACTTCGTTGGGTTTATTCCCTGGGGAAATCCTGCCCTTTTCGATTTTTTCAGCCCCTTGAACATGCAGTTTTGCAAGTTGCTTTGCTGCTCCTAGGTTCAAACCTTCGGTCGTCTGTAAACAAGCAAACAAAGGAGAAAACTTTTGCCGTAAGTCCTTTACTTTGCTAAAAGCTCCGTCCTGATAATGCACCTGTGCTAGGCGACAATAATGATGATGAATGCCTTCACGAGGTCTAAACGCGGAAGAATCAGCCACATTATCCCCGCCATTCACCCCTTCAATCTCCTTGGCAGCACGGGTTGGAATTAGCCAGTAATCTCCAGTCTCGTAAACAAATTCTGCTCCAAACTGAACTTGAATACCCTCGTTGCCCAACGGAATCGGTTTTGCTGAATCGGTAGGAATGCCAGGCTGAGTCGTATCAGAGGTGTAGTCCCAACGACGAACTTTGAGCTTCTGGTCTTTAGCTGCCTTCTCGGAGATAAATTCTGGTAGTGGCACATTGGAGTTGTCTGAAGGGGCAATTTTGCCAAAAAACAGCTTATCATCAAAAACTTGTACTAGGCGAACTAATGTTCCTGGCTTTCCTTTTAATTCTTGTGCTTCATCGGTAATTTCGAGCCACTGATCTGGCTGAGAAGATTGCCAACTCTCAGCACTTTTCCGACTAATCGTAATAATATTGCCTTCAATGCTCCCGATTTTACTCACAATCGTTCCATTGTTGCGTGACCATTTAAAGGTTGCAGTTCCAACGGGTCCAGGAACATGAATTTCAATTCGATATAAATTATTCTCTAGCGTACCGCTTGTAGATACTTGGATCGCTGGCTTGCGATCTTGTTTTGACTTAAAAAACTCATTCCATTGCTCATCAATGGAACCTGTGCCTTTTAGTAAGTGTAATTTGACTTGGGCGATCGTTTGAGTTCGCGTTGCCGTGTCTGCTCCATTCAATGCAACTTCACAAATGCCTGGATCTTCGATCGCAGTGATGTGACGTTGCCAAACATCGAGATAGACTAAATAGTCTTTGTTATCTTCTAAACCATTCTTTAAATCTGTTTTGAGTGCGTCCTGATAGTGCTTTTGCGTTGCGTAGGTGATGGATTCCTCTAATTCACAAAGAATGCCATCAACGTAAATTCGCCCCCACCCAATCTTCAGATCTTTGCCATCGGCTGTTGGTTCGATATTAAAATTTTTAGGTGATGTGGGGTCTTCCACCGCTCGTGGTGCCCCACTTAACCCAATGATGTCCCGCACTTGAGTTTGCATCAAGTGACTTTGAATATCAACTTGCTCATTCCAGTCAGCATCTAACTGCAACCGTCCTTGCTGCATTCGGACACTGCTATAGTGTTTCTGTGGTTGAAATGTAGACCGAGTAAAATCCCCTTTCATAGCTCCCGCTCCCTAAGTCATGTAAAAAATGCTTGTTTTCAAACCAAACCGCAAATACTCTTTGAGACTTGCCCGTAAATTTTCTTCCCGTTGGGGTTGCTTCAGAAAATGGAACGCACCCATTTCAGACCCATCCTCCGCGCCTCGGCGAATTGCTTGAGCACAGGTTTGGCTCAGTTGCCCATAACCGGGTTGACCATGATCAGGAGAAGTCCAGATTGGCTGAATGCGGCTCAGAATTGGAATTGTATTGTCAATGCTGGGTAAGCCTTGATTGTGAGGAGCCCAACTGTTCCCGTGGTCGGTGGAATAAAGAACGCTGCCGATCGATGTCCCCGCGCAGATCATGCCTGTTTTTGCATCGACAATGATCGTAGTGATGCTGCGATCGCTCAAGCGGAATGGCGACGTAACCACTGTCCAATTCTTGCCCTGATCGCTCGATCGCCAAATTCCACTGCTCATGGTGCCTACAAACAGATAGGAACTCGTAAACGGCACTTCGCCTGACACTTCAGGACAAAATTCACGATCGAGCGTGCTTTCCCAGGTCTGCGGGTTCACCTTACCCACAATCCGTGTTTGTCCTCGAATGGTAATTGTGCTTCCCTCAGCTAAGTGTTGCAGATCCGTGCCTTGAATGCTCAACCCAGCTACCGTAATCTTGCCTGTCACTGATTGAATTGCTAACGAAGTGATGGTTGATCCAGATAGATTCTGGCTCACGGCAGACCAGCGATCGCCCGGATAAGCGGCGCGAAAAACTTGACCCGCTTCAGTTCCAACAAAAAGTTGTCCATTATGGTCGATCGCTAGGGCAGTAACAAGCTGATTTTCTAATCCTCGATTCAGCGATCGCCATTGCTCTGGTAGATCTGTCGAGCGGAACAAACCACTTCTCGTTCCCACTAAAATGCGTCTTTCTGAATCGATCGCTAGTACAGTAATATCCTGGTTTGGCAAGCCTTTCATCGGCTTCCAACCCGTTGACTCGCTGAACTGAAAAACGCCATCTCCGGCGGTTCCAGCCAGTAGCATTGCCTCCTTAAAGGGTGGTGCGTCAGCCACAAGGGCGGTAACTCTTGTTCTGATTGGGCTGTCGCTCTGCAAAACAGTCCAACTTGTTTTACTATCTATTTTACTGTCCATCAATCGATAAACTTCTCCACTCCCTGCTCCAGCTAAGAGCGAGAGGTTAGTTGGAACAAAGAAGAAGGGAGTATTCGATAAATTACGGCTAAAGGGTTTGTCGATCGTTAGAGTATGGTCAGAAGCAATATCTTCAATGCTTCTCATTTCATTACCAATAATAATCAGGCTTTGTTTCTTTAGCTGTGTTGTAAATTTGGTAGTGTCGCGATCCACCGTACTATCTGTAATCGTTAGTCCATTGCAATCTACATTGCCGTTTCCTTGACTTGGAATCCAGAAAACGGTTTCCGTTTCCAAATCGGGTTGAAAAGGTTCGTCGATGCTGACTACTGTATTGCTATAGCCCGCGACGATTCGGACTTGTTTTTGAGCGATAAAGATACCCCTGTCTGATACTTCACGGCTAAAGTTAGTTTGATCACTGCCAATGATAGTATCACCGATGCTAGAAATTGTTCCTGTTCCAGGTTGTGCAGTAAACAGCGCAGTTTCTTCTGGTATCTCGGAGCCGAATGGTTCATCGACGGTCAAATCATTGCCGTTAATGCTAACAATGGTGCGAATGCGCTGATCGGATGAAAAAAGGATGCTGCCTTCTTCGACATTGAAATTATCGAGAAGCGTGCCTGGAGCGGTCTGGAATGTGGTGCGATCGCTTAAAATGCGTCCTGTTAATCGGTGTGGGAAAAATAGGATTGTACTTGCTGGTACGGTTTCGCCAAATGGCTCGTTTACAGTAAGTTCATTCTCATGAATAGCAGTAATGGTTCTGATGCGTTGATCGGCTCCTAGCACAACATCCCCTATCCTCAAGTTCAAGTTATCAATCAAAATGCGATTACTGACTTGGAACTTAGTACGATCGCTTGAAATCTGTCCTGTCTCCTGTAGAGGGACGAAGAAGAACGGCTGATTCTGCAACTCAGGAGCAAACTTTTCTTGAATTTTAAGCGCAAAATCTTTCACGGTTCGGATCTGATCTTTGGCAACAATCGGAGTGCCGATTCTCAATTGAGCGGTGAAGTCTGTGTGAGTTCCATGAACAGTAATGCCCCTACTCTGAATCTTTCCTGTTCCTCGCAGCGAATCTGTTTCATAGGTGTGTAGTGCAGAACAATCTAGCAGAGCAGGAGAAGTGCTTGAGTCCTGTTCCCATTGTTTCTTTGAAGTGTCCCACTGGAAGATACCGCGTCCTGCGGTTCCTAAAATCATCTGCTCGTTAATTGGATTGATCGCGATCGCAGTGATCGCAGCAGGTAATTCTGTTAGTTCTTGGAGTGCCAGATCCGGTTGGCATCGATAGCGCGAGGGCGTTTTTGAACCAAGAGGAACATAGCAAAACCGCATACAGCCCGATTGTTGATCAAGGACAGACACGAGTTCAGCAAAAATGCTATCGCTGGTGCTGAGGCTCCGAACTCGCGTAGCACCGAAAACGGTTGTGGTTTGAATCTTTACTGTTGCTCCCGGCGCGACGATCGCAGTCTTTCCAATGGAGCGCAATCCATTTTCATCAATACCAACATCAATAATGCTGTCCTGAATGCTTAATTCTGGAACTGAGTCTGCCAGGAGAATGCGTCCGCAAATGCTATGGTCGATTGCGATGGATAGTTCATCCTGCATTCCCAGGTTGGTTGAAACGGTGTCTGGACAGAACCATGAGGACAAGCATGAATCGATGGAGCCGTCTTGCTCTGAGCGCTGACACTGAGCGAGGTTTTCTTGTAATGCACAGTAGACTTGGGACAGCCCAATTTTGAGAAACTGAGTGAGTTGCTGAAGGCGGTGTTGGGGAGACAGATCACGACGATCGAAGCTGAGTTGAATCAGTTGCTTCAGCATTGTGAGACTATAAAGCATGATCGCAAGCAATCCCCAGCTATCGGAAGGTTGCTCCTCATCGCGATCGCGATTTGACTCTTCTTGGATAGTGGGCTGCGTTGATGCAGTTTTGACTTCTAAGCCCCACTCGGAATGAGGAACTAGGGTGCAATGGGCAAGCCGTAGCTGTTTGAGATAACCCGGTTGAATCGTGAGTTTGCCTTCAATTAAAAACCCATCCAGCAATAACTCACCGGGCTGAAACAAGGATTTCTGTGCACCAACTGGAACACTCGCCTGCACTGAAAGATCGCCGCAGAGGTGAGGACGGCATCCATTAGCAGCAACGATCACTAACTGTGTCTGCAGCTTCTCAGTGGAGGGAATTACAAGGGTGAGATCTCCTGTGTAAGTCTGATTGTCTTTCACAAGAATTACGCCCATTTTCTTCGATCGTTTATCTTGGAACTGAGGTTCTACAGGAACAGTCCCAAGATGTTGCCAGCTTTTGCTCATCTCAGCAGGCTTCACATCAAGGGGTTTCCATCCCTGATTTCGTTCGTGAGCAACGAAGAGAACTAGCGATCGATGAGGGTACTTGCCGAGATCCACTTCACACGGCTCTTCTAAGGTAATCAATCGTCCTAAACAATCAGCAGCTTTTCCTGCGCTAACGCTCACTTTGCCATTGGATAGTGAAGTGACACTCAGACCCTGAATAATGCCTGGATTGAATTGAACACGGGCATCTATCGGCGACGCTGTGAGTCTTCCTGTGAGTCCGATCGACAAGCGAGCTAACTTCAAATAGTGCTGGTTTACAGGGTCGGCGGCGGCTTCAGCGCTCAGAAATTTGATCTCCCACTTAGGTTCCCAGGGCTGAGATCGAGCCGCGATCGCAACTGTCACGGTTTGATTGCGATAGCGTGCTAAATTGCCAATTCGATAGGGACGGTCTAGCTGAATTTCTTCTCCTGTTGCACCGATCGCCCTCCCCGCAGCAATGGTTAAGCTCCAAGCTCCTTTCTCGGCTTGCACCTGTAAATCTTGCTGCTGAATCACACCAGGCGTAAAAGGAGGCAGGTTAGATGGGCGATCAAGAATATCAGTCTTGACAATAGGTACAGAAATCTCTGCCAACCGAATATATATTGCTTGGGGATAGTGCTCTAGCTCTGTTTTAGGCAGAATGTGGATTTGCCAGTTTGCATCAGCGGGCATTTCAGAATACACAATCGCCAACACGATCGTTTGATTTTGATAGTCTCTCAGATCAATCGGGATGTTGCGATCGAGAAGCATGGTTCGACCTAATTGGTCTACTGCGGTTCCTGGGGTCACGATCGCTTCTAAAGTCTCTGGAGGCGTGAGCACTGTCAAGCCCTGTACAATTCCGGGTTGGAAGGAGCCAGATTGCGGCGTAAACGAGGTTTCAATCTTGCCTTGGGCATCGACGCTAAGTCCAACTAATCGCAGATAAGTGCCTTCCGAATACTGCTCTACTTGCGCTTGAGAAATGAGATTCAGTTGATAACGAGGTTCGATCGAGGTTGCCCAATAGGAAAGCACTATCCAGAGTGTTCGTTCTGCTCGAAGCTGAGCACTCAACTGGCTCAGGTGCAGGACATCTATTTGGTCGTACTCGATCGCACGTCCCTGAGCATCGACCGCTAATCCCGTATTCACAATCACTTCATCGGTTCCGATAGTTGCGATCGCGCTCAATCCCTTAACAATTCCCGGATGAAACCGAGGGCGGATGTTAGCTTGGCTCTGGCTCACTCGACCTGGAGAAATAGTGATCTGGGCAAGGGGAATGTGAGTCAGATCATGCAAATTCTGCCAAGCTTTCACTGTTCCATTCCAGGTTTGAACAGCTTCAGCTAGAGGGTTTTGATTGCCCGATCGCGCTTGTTCCACTTCCCAATACAACGGATATAGATATTTGCTGTCTGCGTCTTCCCTAGAAGATGAGTTTATCCATAGCTCTGAAGACAATTGTTCTGAAGACCAAAGTGGTGTGAGCGATGCACCGCGACCGTAGGAACCGCCACCCATATCACCGCTAAAACCATAGGCATAGTTGACTTCTACTTGGCTAGGGAGTTTGTCGTTGAGAAAAGCGATCTGTCCCAATTTAGGATTGACGGCAACGACTTTAGTTGCTGCTGGAGGTTGCGTCAATAGAGACGGCGTTTGTTGTAGAGTTTCTAATTGGGTATTCTCGTCGATCTCCAGATGAGTGATCAGCACCTCTTGGGCTGGAATTGGCTGGGGCTGACGATTGATGAAAATTTGAAAAACGGGTGGCTCCGCACGATATCCAGCATAGTCTGGGTCAGGTCGTAATTTGCCTGGAACATTTACTTCCTCAGCAAGCTGTGTGATCTCTGTTTGCGTTTGAGGTTGGTTAAAGAGATTAACCTTGGCATCTCCTAAAGGATTAAACGTATAACAGCGATCGCGGAGTGAAGGATGGACTTTTTGAAGAACGCCAGCATTTCCTTTAGTAATGGGGTAACTTTGCAGCCGCCAGAGAAACAGACCCAGATTAGCAATGTTATAACGACCTTGTTGGCGCACTTCTGCGGTGTAAGCAACCTGTTGTTCAAATGGGGTTCCTAACCGTTGGAGAGCACTGGACGATCGCAGATCGACGGTCGCATTTCCAGAGCGGATATGGTTCACATTTTGACTGATTGCCAGTTGCTCAAAAAATTCGACAGCCCTAGCCTGCCATCTCGTCACATCTCGCGCCAGTTGTTCTAAAACCGAAGCAGTTCCCTTTCTGCGCCGATACGCTAGCGTATTGGCGACATAAGCTCGTTGTTCCTGTTGCCCGTAAGTGCGCGATCTTAAGCTTGTGATGGCATTACGAGTGCTGACCCCGCTCACGCCTAACAAATCTCCGATATACGGAACCACCCAATCCGCGCAAGTTTCAATGAACCAGTTTTCGTAGAGTTCGGCAATATCGCCCTCTAGAACATTCAGTTCTTGCTCAATCAACCTCAGCAGCGATCGGAGTTCTTGCCGTTCAAGATCGAGTTCTTGCGGGTCTTGCCGTTCAAGATCGAGTTCTTGCGGGTCTTGCTGTTTGAGGTCTCGGAGCTTTTGTCGATCGAGATCTCGTTCGCGGTAAATCGCGGGTAATAGTTTATAGAGACGATCTGAAGGGAGAGTCATAGCGTTGCAACTGGGGTGAGCGTAATATTCGGGAGACGAAGCAGTAACAATTGAGCGGGCTGAATTTGGTTTTTCTGGGCATCCCAAGCTGCCGGGTTAGCAGATAACCTCGACTGAAGCGTTCGGCTAGCATCGCGCCGATGTAGGGCATCTAAATCGACCGCCAGAACCCCCGGAACAGACTGAATGGCAGCAATGACTTCAGATTGGGTCACGGGTTGAGCAAAGGCTCGTCGCTCGAACGCAAACTGAGCTAAAAGCTGCTGGCGGATAGCAGCCTCGACCTTATCTGCTTGATAACCCGCTTGCACAAGAAACCTTGCGTCCAATTTGAAAAAGAGCGGTTGAAACGAATTGACTTGAACTCGTTGAATGGGATCACGAACGGCATCGATCGCGCTCACTAAGCTGCGATACAGGTCTGAATCGGTGGCGACCGTTTCTCCTGCCACTGCCGCAACGGTCAGATGTACAATTTCTGCTTCGCCGTTCCACAATGACACTGCCTGAGCTTTTCCAATTCCAGCAAAGGTTTGGGCAAAGTCTTCAAAATCCTGTAGCGACACAATGCGATCGAGGGTGCGGGTTATGGCAGGAACGCTTGTGCGGGCTGAGTCTAACGATTCTCTAGGTGCAGCTCCGGTGGCGGGAAGAGGATTGGTCACGCCCAGAATACTCGATGGCCCCGTTTTCTTTTGACTGATGCGACCGGCTCCTGTTTGTCCACTCAGACCAATTCCACTGCGATACATGACCGAGATATTTTCCCGTCCGCTGGGCAACCGTGCGCCCCGTTGACCATCGCCAAACGTGAGCAGAGTTGTTCCATCTTCCTGAATTTGCACGATGTAGCGTTGATCTTGCCTGCTGAGCGGATAGAGAGAAGCAGCTTCCGTCCATTCAACGTCATTGACAAAGACTTTGAGCGTACTCTGACCACCGCTGGGGGTTGGGGCGGCAGTATAGGTTAGCGGTGGCTTATTTAAGGCAAAGCGTTGGTTGGGAATGGCACCATTTCCACTGCCCAAGATTTCGCGAACGGTTTCACCATGCGTTGCTTCAACTACATTTGCATGAACGCTTACTGTTGCTGGATCATAGCTATATTGCAAGGGCTGTGCGAGCGTCAGAATAGGGCGGTCTTCGTCGTCAGGAGGAACTTGCAAAACACAGGTTTCACTCACGATCGGATCGTCTTCTATCGCGGGTTCTAACTGGATATCTCTAGCATCTATGATCGTGAGCTTGCCTTGAAACCCGTTGCGATCGGAAACAATCCATTGCTTTGCGGTTTGGAAGTTAGAATCGGTTTCTGATAGGACAGTTGGGGCTTTCACGACTTGGAGCAAGTCATCGACTTGTAGTTCTACAGAGGTGAGAGAATCCGGTGATGATAAGATGCCAATTCCACCAACATAGAGATTGCGCTGTTCAATCAAAATGGCGCGAACATCAATATTGGTCAGCTCGGTTTGAAAATCTGCATTGGGTAGCTTGGTTCCTAGTGGTTTCCAGGAGGCGCCTCGATCAGTTGATCGAAACACACCACTCATTGCAGTGCCAACAAACAAATGCTGAGTTTCTGGATCACAGCGAAGACAGCGAATTTCTAAATCATTGGGATTCAATCCGGTATTAATGGCTTCCCAGCGTTGCCCTTGATTGGTTGATCGAAAGATTCCACTCCCCGCAGTTCCAGCAAACAGGACAAAGGATGATCCGGACGGAACTAATACCAAAGCAGTGATGTATAGATTTGATAGACCAGTGTGAAGCGTGAACTGTGTTCCTAGCTTGAGCGCAGGTTTGAAAGGAGAATCGACCACCAGGATTGCAGGATTGTTCGGATCGATGCTAATGACTGTTCGGGTTTGTCCTTCTGCTTCAAGCGTATCGCCTGGTCTGAGTTCTGCTAAAAAGTTGGTACTTTTTTCTCCGATGACGATCGCGCCTGTGCTAGAAATTGTAACTGCTCCGGTTCGAGTATCTGTTAATTCTTTCCAACTGCTGCCTTGATCATTAGAAAGAAAAATACCATTGCCATAACTGCCTGCGGCGATCGTTCCATTACGGCTGGCTAAGGTTCGGACGTTCTGCTTCGTTAAACCAACAGGTATCCAGGTTTGACCGATATCGATCGATTTATAGATTCCATTGCTTGTTGTTCCTGCAAATAGAGTTTTTTGATCCTGATGCTCATACTTCATTAAGGTTTGCACATTGGGACGGACAACACCAAGGTTAATAGGTTCCCAGCTTTTGCCGCGATCGCTAGAATAAAACAATCCTTCCTTTGTTCCGGCAAAAACCTTAGAGTCAGAGCCTGAGATCGATTCAACGTGCAAGGTTTGAACTTCTAGATTTCGTAGCCCTTGATTCACAGGTTCCCAACTTTCTGCTTCAGTTTTGGAGCGAAAAACACCCGATCGAGTTCCAGCAAATAGATACAGTTGATTGTCTATGCGACCAGAAGCCAGTGCTTGGACAGTATGGTAAGCAAGACCTTGATTCGCATGTTCCCAGTGAACATCCGTCCAATTTTTACCATCATCGGACGAGCGGAAAATCCCTGCATTGGTACTTGCTAACAGGAATCTTTTCTCGGTATCGATCGCAAGACTATAAATTTCTGGACTTACCAATCCAAAATTAAGCGGTTCCCAAGAATTACCATGATCGTTAGAACGAAACACACCTTTGTGTGTGGTTCCTGCAAACAAATAATTCTTGCGAGAATTCACAGCTAAGCTACTAACCTGATTCAGATCTTGATTATTAATTAAGTCCCAAGAACCACCATCATTGTTCGATCGAAACACTTCTGAACTAGCAGTTACAGCAACAAGATAGGTAGTGTCAGATTTTGTATAAACTACTAATGCCGTGACGGACTTTAGTTCTAGCTTCGATTCGCTAATAAACTGTGGCTGAGTTGAGGTCGTTTGCTTAAATACACCTTGATCCGTTCCGATGTAAAGTTGCCCATCTACCGAGTTAACAGCTAAAGAGCGAACGGAATTGATACTAGCAATTCTCTGCCATGCTTGTTTTTTATCAGCATTCACACTTAAGCGAAAAACTCCGTCCTCTGTTCCCGCAAACAATGTGTTGAGATCATACGATCGAGACCTCCATGAATTTTGGGACAACGGACGATCGATAGTGAGATAGATTTGCTGAGGGATTTCATCCTTAATATTGGTAATGATTCTAGATTGTTTCTCAATAACGATCGTATCTCCAACTTGCGGTTTGTTGGAATCAGAAATACTACCACTAATTCGTATATTCAATCCGTCATTTGCAGCGACTTCCCCGCCTCCTTTTCGTGTATAGGCTGCAAGGCACTGAATCTCTTTATTTTCTGGATTTTTAATCAATTCTTTCCAAGATTTTCCCTGATTCTCAAAGTATAAAATTTGATCTTTAGTGCTAGCAAAGATAGCACTATCAGGCTGATAAATGACAAGAGATTGAATAGCTTTATCGACAGGATTTGCTGTGGAAAAATCCCAATTGCGCGATCGAAAGATTCCTCCCGTATTTGCCCTTGCGCGAATATGCTTACCGCTCACAACGAGCATTTTTCCTGGTGCCAAACCATGAGTGTACTGGTTCAAGAAAATTTTATTATCCCAAATTGGATCTTGAAAAATTTTCTCCTTCTGTACAGAAACCGTTAGGCTTTCTTCTGCGATCGTTAACAATTCGCTTTGAACTAATGCAACGCTTGTCCGCAAGCCAAAATCTCTAAAGTTACTAATATCTTGTTCTGGCAAAATACGAGTAACTTTTGTGTCTAATGTAAAGTCTTGACGCTGAACGGTTGAAACGTCTGCAACTTGTACTACAGCGTGAGTGGGTGTTTTGTCGGCATCAGCTTGATTGCCGTCTTTCTGATTAATTAGAACCATCCAGCTATCTTTCAAGACTTTAGGATAAAGACTATCTAAATCAACCTGGTTCTGCCGGACGTGAAAATTTTTCCATTCTGCTGGTTCTGAAGGATCTTGTCTTTCTTCAACAAAGCCGGAAAAACGTGCGCTAGTAAATACTTTCTGGGTATCTGGACTGATGACGATCGAAGTCAAATCTGTAGTAGTTAACCCTTCATTAATTTTTTTCCACTGCCAGTTTTGATCAGCAGGTGGAAGCAGGGTCGCTTGAAACATGCCCTGCTCGGTCACTGCAAAAACTTTTTGAACGGTATCATCCGCATAGATCGAAAAAACAGTTGTCCCTTCTACATTTTTTAGTTGCTTTTCTAAGGTTGGTGGCGATGAATTGATGGAGTAATACCAGACCCCTTCATTTGTTCCTGCTAATAAATAGGCATCTGTTCCAACTTGATAAGTTGTTAACGAGTAAGTAATTTTGTTTGAAAGAGGTTCTTCCCAACTTTCGCCATGATCAATGGAAACATGGATTCCTTGATCCGTTGCTGCAAAAATTTTACTTAATGTAGACTCAAATGATTTTTTCTCTAAATCTTTCGGAAAATTCCGATCAAGTGTAAGTACATAGCTTTCTATTTTGGAAATTTTTTGCGTTTGTGTCCCAACAGTGAGCGTATCTCCAGTCTTCAGAGTTCCCTTCGGCAACTCAACCGTTATCGCTGTACCGCTAATTTCGCTAAGTGTCCCAGCTGCATCTGTAGAAGATGTAAACGATGCTCCACTGATCACGCTAGCGTCAAAACTTTGCTCAAGATTGATTTTAATCGTGTTAATTTCAGTGATTTTCCAAGTTTGCCCATCAACAGCGATCGAGCGACCTGTTACAGGAGTATTAGTCGCATCTTTAACTGTAATTGTTTTGTCACCGGAAGCTGTCTCAACTTTGCCAGTTGTAATTCCTGAAGTTTCTGAAATACTCAGCAAATCATACACAACTCGATTGGGCAAGCCCTGTAGATGCTGATAAGTTTTTGGATCTTGGATATCTGTTGAAATCTTTTCTGAAGACCAATCTTGCCCTTGGTTGGTCGTGCGATAGATGCTATCGTCTGTTCCCGCAAAGATATAGTAAGTTTCCCCTGCTGCATAGGCGAGCAATGAGCGCACAACCACATTCGGTAAACCCGTATTCACTGCTTTGATTTGATCTCCCGCGCCTTTTTCAACACGGACATTGCCAATATGAATCGGACTCCAGGTGTCGCCATTGTCCTTCGATCGATAGACTCCGCCTCCAGGAGTTCCAGCAAACAGATCTCGCTCATCGTGCACAAACAAGGCTTGCACATTCAGATTGGCCAATCCCGTATTCACTGCCGTCCATTGCATGGAATCCGCTTCAGACGCTGGAATACTACTGCGGAAGATTCCTCCTCCGGCTGTTCCGGCAAAAAGCAATTTGGTTTGATTCGTAGATTTAGATGCAAGACAAAAAATATCTTGGTTAGGCAATCCCTTGCTGTTCGCCTCCCACACAGGTGACTCAGCAGTCATAGAAGCTGCAAAGACCCCTCCTTTGAGTTTGGCATTGCCCACAGTGCGCTTGATGTCATCGGAAACATTTTGCCAGCGAGGAGCACTGTTGCCGAACAGTCCAGCCCGTTGTCGAAACGCAAAAAACTTGGGGTTGCGGAGGATTGTTTTATCGTCTAGCTCTAGTGGCGGTTCCCAGGTAACGAAAGTGTTGTCAGCCTCCAGATTCTCCTGAACTGTAGTAAGAGTGAGCAAAAACCGCTTGGGCTGCTGGTCTTCTATTCCCGTGAGTAAAATCCAATCTCCTGCTGCCAGCGATGTATTAATGCCTGCAAGATAGAGCTGGCTCGTATTGCGCGTAATAACCTGCGGTTTTGTAAGACGTGGCTTCAGCGCATTCCAGTGGGGATGCGCCAGCAAATTTTCACTCGTTTCAAACGTTTGAGGCGCACCTCCCTCATCGGGAACACTCATCAATTGTGTTCCCTGGGGAATCAGAACCGTGTCCGGTGCTTCAGGATTGTCTTCGATCGTAAACGCAATCTGGGTACTCGCAGCCACCCCTGGCTTGAGTTCGTATCCCACCAATCGCGCCAATTCGATCATGGATTGTCGTTCCGTGGCGGTTCCCAAAAAACCTTCATTGGCAAGGCGTTCTTGATAAAACGTCAGCACATCTGAAACAACTGCCCAAGCATCCAGCAACGCGATCGCACTGTCCTCTGGATCACGGGTTTTCAGTCGGGGGAGCAATTCCGGTAAGTGAGCCAGCAAGCGTTCCCGAAAGGTAAGATAGGTACCAATTCGGTAATTTAATGCGGATAAACCAGGGCGATTATTGATTTTGGGGGGATCAGGAATGCCGTTCATAAGCCGCCCTCCAGGTTAAATTCAATGCGTCCTTGATGAGGATTGCCAGGATCGTTATTCAGGCGAGGAATTTCTAAAGCGCCAAAGGTCATTTCTCCGGTTTTGAGTTCTGCTTGAGCACGTCTACCCCAGCGTTGGAAGCGAGTCACCTCCACCGATCGAACGCCCTCAACCTGTACCGCCGTTTGAATCACCTGGCTCAAAAAGATCGATTGCCCAAAGGTCAGTTGATCTGGATAGAAAAATCCAACCTGCCCATTGGGAAGCACGCGGTTACTAAAAACATCTACGAGGGCTTGCTTCACAGCCGTCTGGAAATACCCAGGATCAACCTGTACCGCGATCGCAATGTCCAGCGGCACAAAGCGCGGTTCCTCGATCGCGAGATCCTGCCCTGCCATGCGAAAGGGTTCTAAAAACGATCGCAGATTTTGTGTAAACGACTCGTCTAAGGGTTTGCCCCCCTCGCGATCGACAGCTAGAAAAATCGTGTACCAACTGCCCGTCCAGCGCTGAGTCGCCCGGACTCTTTGCACTTCTGGAAAGCGTTGAGCTACTTCCTCATAATCTTTTGTCGTTACTGCTCGTTGCGGCACCCGAAACGCTTGAGGAGCATACAATTTGACCTGCTCGATCGGTTCTGGATCAATCCCGCCTTGAGCCGGTATAGGATTACGAACAGCGAGAATGCCCTGCTGCTCGCTGACAATATGCGCGATCGCCTCGGCACCCACATTGCCCGCACTCCCATTGCCTACCCGATACGTTACTTCAAAATAAGTCCCAACTTCGGGCTGCTTGCCTAACACGCCATCACCAAAGCGCAGATAAGCTTGTCCATCATCTTCGGTCTCGACGACAAAATCGCGGGAAAATCGCTCACTATTGAGCAAATCCCGCTGATAGTTCCAGCTAAATTCCTGAGCATTGTATTCTTTCAGGGTAATACTGGGACGCACAAACCGCCGTTTTTGATCCAGTTCTTCTCGCGTTGCTTCTTGTGCCTTATATTCTTTCTGGGCAAGCCGAGAACGAGTCTCGCGGTTTTGCCACTTCAGCGCCGCTCTAGCCGCTTTTTCAGGGTCAACTAACACCCATCCACCCTGTTGACTCAAGACATAGCTTTGTTGAGTGAGAGGACTATATTTGAGGCGAGGGCGGTAGCGATCGAGCGGCATCACCCGATTCAGTTTACTGGCATCCAAAAGGGTTGGATTTTGATTTGCTTGCGCTTTTGCTGGTTCAATCAGATCTTTGTCGATCACAGCATCTGGATACGTGCGACCGTGATCCACTAAAACGACATTGCCCCGGACTACACCGATGTCGGAGTAAACTCTGCCTTCAATGCGTTTAGAAATCCATAGATCAAAGGGAAGTGCATCTTCTGCATACCATTCCACTTCAACTAAGCTTTGGCATTGAGTTGGATCATTGGCATCTGCTAGAAGCAGGTCTGTTTTAGGTTGCACGTTCTTGAGCCGAACGGCGTGGCGGTGAGTCAAGTCAATGCCTTGTCCTTTGCCCGTATTGGGATTGCGGATTTCCTCGAAGATAAGCACCTTTCCCTGAGTTAAACAGTGCTGTAACTTACCGCCGGAATCTTTCAACGTTGCTTGAGTAGTGCCCACAGGCAAGTAGCAGTCTGGTTCTCCCCAAGTGTAAATGTGAATGTTATTGCAAGCTTGGTATAGCGTAATGTTCTCTAAGGTTTCAAAGACTTGGGCATCAGAATTCAAGGCTTGGCGGATCTGCTCTTGATTGTCGTGCGGATGCAATACGGGAGGCAATCCGTTAATTTGGCTGAAGAAGCGAGTTCCAGCACGGCGATCGCGGGGGGAAGCTCCCAAAAGGTGAATCCCATCGGTTCTAGGATTGAATCGTTGCGGATCTGCTTGCGGTTTTTCCACCTCTAAAGCGACCCAAGCTCGTGCATTGCATCCGTCATGCACAAAGTAATCTAACAGGCGAGCATGACGACGCACCGAAACCCGTTTGCGAGCCGTTCCGAGATAGGCTTCTGTCGCCACCGCATCTTGATGGTAACTAAGGTGATCAGCAGCGTAGGCGAGTATCTCCACCAGCATCACACCGATATCTGACGGGTTCCGTTCTTTCCATTTCGGCAGAGTGATGGTTAATCGATCGAGCATCAGTTGCCGAAAACTAGCATAGTCCTTTGCCAGATAGTCAATCTCCGGTGGCGGTACGATCGCATCTAATGGCGGAGCTTGAGGTTTGCAATCAATGTCGCTATTACCCGGTGATCGCAACGAGAATTGAATTTCAGAGAGTTGGGGATCGAATCCAGTCGGTGGCTCGATGCTGTTCAATTGCCCTAATTGGAGGCGTTGTAGTGGAGATGCCACCAAGCGCAAGAAATAGCTAGATGCGCGATCGCCATCCGGTTTCAGCCGCAGGCTGAACCGTTTACCCGTGGCACTCGCACTGTCGATCGCAACACTCTGACCTGTAGCGGTTGTGATTTGAATGTTGTCTGCTGTGAAGCGATCGTTGCTCTGTAGCTCGTGCAGCAGATGAACGATCACCGTATTTTGATCCGAAGCAACCTCCAGATAGTCAATGCCGTTAACATACTGCCCATCCACTCCAGGCTGAGTGCGAGCGATCTGACGGCGAAGCTGATTCTGGCAGTGATACTGGCTGAGCATCTCAGACCTCCCGGACAAATCGGCTAACCTGGCGCTGCTGAGTTCGGCGCACAATGTATTGAATCGTGATCACCAAGCGAGAGTCGTCACTATCGACTTGAACTCCCTCCACGACAATCACATCTTCTAACCAAGTCGTGAGTGCACCTTGAATCAGAAATTGAGTAGCGGTAGCTAGTTCGTCGCTATTCGGCGCAAACACCAGTTGTAATAAGCCGCAACCAAAGTCAGGGCGATTGACTCGTTCTCCCGGATTGGTAAACAGCACCTGCTCAATCATTTGGCGGACGTGAGCTTCGTAGGGCGTTTCTGCGACTCGTCCCCGACGATCGATTTCAAAAGGGTAAGCAATATCCATCATTACATTCCTCTCACACGCGTCTGCGTCAGAACAACCGTGAGCGGTGTTCCAGTAGGGGCACAGATTGCTTGGCTATCCTGCAACAAAACTGGCATTCCCATCGCTTTGACCCGCAGAGCCGCTACAATCCACATTCCAGTGATACAAGGCCCAACGTTGGCAGGTGGGGGCGGGTTGGCGCACCCAACAATGACATAGGGCGGTGGCTGTACTGTTACGGGCATTCCCATGACTTGCACACGCGGGACTGGCATGGTGGGTTTTGCCTGTCCACCGTGGGCACAAATCACAACACTAGAAACATTGAGTAGGAATCCGGGCATAACATATCCTCTGAGGGGCAATGAGGAGAATTAGGAAGAAGGAAGCGCGATCGCACGGTAGAGAGAGGCGGTAGAGAAAGATTGTGGCAGGAGTTGCAACGGTAAGCTGAACTAAATGACTTCTAATGCGCCATTATTAACATTCACGGTGACGGGTGAAAGCTTGATGTTAGCGGCAGCATTACTAAGTTCGATTTGAGCAGGCGTAAGCTTTACGCTGGGGGCTGCAACGCTCAGTTCAATGCCCGTCGAATTTAGTTTTGTGCTAGCAGGACTATTGTTTAACTCAATTCCCGAGGCGGATGATAGCTTGACTGTCGCTGGATTGCAGATCAAATCGATCGTAGTGGCTGTCAATTTAGTTTCAGTGCTACTTTCTTTGAGCTGAATGGTGTCTGCTGTCAGGGTGACGGTTGAATTGGCTCGATTTTTTAGTTCAATGATATCAGCTTTGATTTTAATCGTGGTTTCGTCCTTGTTATTAATTTCGATGCCCTCTGCATTAAAAATCATCTTTAGTTTCCGTTCGACCGTGGGCGACTCTACCTCGATCGTTAATCCTTTTTTGTTCTCCAGATTACTGAGTGTAAGGGTCATGCCATGGGTTCTAAATACCTGCACTTTGTCCTGTTGCTCGACTTTGGCATACTGCGGCAATTCATCTTTTCCCCAAAAACAACCGCTCCAAATTGGATAATCGGGATTACCTTCCTCAAACTCCACCCAAATGTTCGATCCCACGGGCGGCACTGTGAAGAACCCAATATCCTTACCGGCATAAGGAACGGAAGGAAGTGCCCAAGAATTCCGCTCGGCTCCAAAAACGGACGGTACCTGAACTCGGATGCGTCCTAAATTCAGCGGATCTGCCACAGCCGAAACTTTGCCTCGATATTTCCCAAAAAACTTTCGCATGTTGGATCTCACACAGGTAATCGATCAACAGTTGAGGTAATCCCCTCACGAGTTAGCGTAAAGCTCTGTTTGTACTCTCCTTTTCGCAGTTTGTGTGTAACTTGTTTCACGTAATAGTGACCGTCATAGCTATAGCCCAGTCCCCGTAGCCCTACCAGTTGCCGGATTTGCAGCAGTGCTCCATAACGCACAGTATCCACTTCTCCTGTCGCCGTCACAGCAGCATCCACCGATTTGTTTGTCATCGCTTGGGCGCGGCTACGGGCTTCAGTGAGGGTGTGTCCGGTTTGCTCGAAAAACGTTTGCTTCACACAAGTTTTGTTTTGGATTGATGGATTGGCGGATAAGTGGGGTCGATCGCTGTCTGCGATCGTAAAGTCTTCAATCCGGTTGCTTTGGCGATCTTGCAATCGACCAACCACCTTAGTAGGCGAGAGCGCATTGTGCTGGAAGCTAATCGAATCGAGATTGGTGTACGAACCCATATTCGCAGTGAGGGCTTTTTGGGCTTTTTCTCTCGGTTTTTTCGGTGGCCCCCAGTAGGCAGTATTCTTTTCTAATCCAGGGCCTGGAGTGATGTAGAAGACAAAGCCATTGCGCTGGGCAAGAAACTGAATTTGTCCTAGATCGGTACCTTGCTTCATGGGGATGCGGTCTTGCTCAGAAGGCGCACTCAAGGGTGGTTTTTCCACTTGAGGCTGCACACCATAATCGCTGTAGTTCTTGAGCAACTGTTCAACAATTCTCTGCTCATCTTGCTTTGGATGTTGAGCGGGCTTTTCTGCTCGATCCATCATGACGCTCACATCTTCACCGGTGATTGTGAAGCTAGAAGCACCTGGCTCCATACTCGGTGAAAACTGTTGATGCGTAATGATTCCATCTATGAGCAAATAGGCTTTGGCATTGAGGGTAACGATTAGGATGACCCGATGACCGGGTGTCAAGAGCGGATGTTTGAGCAGTTGATAGTTCTTTAAATCCGCAGGGCCTAAACGACCCACTTGCAGCACGATCTGAAAGCCCGATCGCCCCTCATCTCGATGAGTAACTTCCACCGATTGAATCGCATCCACGATCAGTCGGGGAGCAGGGTCGGTTTTCTTTTCGCCGAGACGTACTGTTAACGTAATCCCCGTTGGCAACATACTGTTCTCCTCATACTTGCGGCATGGGGATACGGAGCCGTTGCCCAAGTTGAGCCGTGAGTGCCGCCGGATGCATCGCATCATTAGCATCTGCAATCTGCCAGAATTGTTCTGCCTCTCCTAAAGTCCGGGCGGTGATTTGATCGAGTCGATCGTCTTCCCGAATCACGACTTCTTCCAAGGTGGGCAGTGCTTTTCCAGCAGGCAAAAAGCGCCGCTGCACGTGAGTAAGGGTTCGCCCATCTAAAGTGGTAAATTGGGTCGTTTTGAGATTGTAATAACGGCTTGTGGGTTCAAACATCGTTTTCTCCAATCTAGTTTTTCGGTGCTTGCTCTGGTATTTCTAGCTTGTTAAGTAGACTCCGGAACAGAGCGCGGTAGCTATCGGAAAATTTGTTGAACTTCGACTCCAGTTTGCTTGGCATCGTATCCAAAGTCTCGTTGAGTTGCCAAAGCTTCTTTGCGCTGGTGGTGTGCAAAAAATAGCTTAGAACCCCGTTGATTCCAGGGTAAGTCATCGTAGTTCAACACGCGCACACTGAGTGAGACCTTGGCGCGAATGGGATTGAGATTTACATCGTATAGTTCTTCGGTGATGCTGAAGTCGGTTAGTCGTACCGGTAGCACCCGATTTTTGCCCCAGATCAGTAACGTCATCGGCGCTTCCAAGGGCACAATTTCCACGATGCCTTGTTCTGCTTGTTGCATTGTGTCCCTAACTTGAGCACTCTTCGGGTAAATCAGGGTTTCCAACGCAGAGAGTTGGGGATAGATTCCCAAGCTGAGGGCGTTCTCTTTTTCGGTTTTGGACAGTGGGCCGGTGGAATCAAACTCAATGTCTAGTTTGATTGTTTCGATCGGCGCACCCTTGAGCCGCAGGGTTTCGCTGCGATCGCCGCCTTCTTTCCCGCTCGCTTGGGCTTTGAGGGTTCGTGTTAGCGTTTCTGGATTGTATTGGAAGTATAGAGTGCTAGAGATCGCATTGGCTGAGGGGTCAAGCACAACGATCGCACCCTTGAGCAAGCGGGGAAAATTGCTAGGAAATTGAGTCGGGGGCTGAATAGTGACCATGCAAATTAACCAAGAATGAAGGCAACACGAATCAATCGATTCTTGGTACACCCATCTCTCACCAGGAGCTAAGGCAGGCAGACTCTGTTACCAAAAATAGAATTGATTTCGTTGACGTAGCAAGTCGTAAACTTTGTTTCGGAGCGTTAGTTTAATCACAGATCTGCTATTTTGTTCAAGCAAATACTGTTGTCAAAATAAATCAGTTCTACAGACGTGACTAAATCGTAAAGCTGATTTCGGAGCTTTGCTCTAGTAACAAGCGGGTTAGTTCTAACGTCGGTCAATTATTAGTCAATCTGCCGTCCAAGGCATTGCCCCCAGATGTTGTACTAGAGGCATAGCTTGTAGTTCTAGGCTTGTAGTTCTAGATGCACCTTCAAAGATAACTTCTTCATTTTGTTTTGCCTCGATTCTTAACCTTTTGTCTTAAACTTTCATCGTTTTTCATACACTACCTATTTATTCTGGAGCATTATTCAGCTAGACAAGGCAGAGACAAGCGAACAACGAATGTAAAAACCATTTATGTCTTTTTTTTACAACTCTGTTTGTTTCTAGACAAATTTGATTTCATTGAAGGAGAGCTAAGGCAATTTTCTGAAGTTGTGTTGTTTCGGACTCGCCTGATCGAAGTATTTCCATTAATACCTGCGGGTATCTTACGTCTGATGACTACCGAGCTATCACGGCAAATTACGCTTCACTAGCCAGCTGTTAGGGTTTGCTTCAACTGCGATGAATTTTATGCTGCTCGTAGGTCTTTTGATAGCGCAGGCTTAATTCCTCTTAAAGACTGACTTAAGCCGCTCATTATCTCTCTAGGTTGAATTGCTAAATTCTGCTGCACTCACACTGAATAACAATAAGGAAGGTTTGATCCATGACTACGATTAAAGTAAGCATAGGGGCGCAAATTGAGAAAGGACCTCAAGTTTCCATCTCTAAAGATATACCGGTTAATACTTACGATAAAATCGACGAAATCGTCATTGCTCCAGGTCAAGAACGAACGGTCAATGTTCAACCCAGTTCTAAAGATCAAATCAGCTTTTTATTGATTACTTCTAGCTTATACACTGATCCCAGCAAGCCAGAGCAGAAGATAAGTTACGGGGTTGATGCCCCAACAATTGGATTAGATCAGCCCCATATTTACTTGGGCAAAGGCTCGGTGTCGGTCTTAGGGGGCGATCCGAAGGTTCTTAAATTTAAAAATGACTATCCTGCTCCTGCGGCAGACGACAAAAACGCGCCCAAAAATGAAGCGAAAATAGAAATTTTAGTCGGACGAGATGCGCTACAGCCTTCTGCATAGCCTCATTAATCGCAGCCTGGTTGATTCTTTTATTGGATTGTTTCACGCTCAATTAAGAAGGTAAAGAGTTATGCCTGTTACCCCAACCTATCCTGGTGTTTACATTGAAGAAGTTCCAAGTGGTGTTCGCACGATCGTGGGGGTCGCGACATCCATTACAGCATTTATTGGACGCACGGCGAGGGGTCGTGTCAACGAACCGATTCGGATTCAAAGTTATGCTGATTACGATCGAGAGTTTGGCGGGCTGTGGGGAAAAAGTACAGTCAGCTATGCAGTGCAGCAGTATTTCCAGCATGGCGGACAGGATGCCATTATTGTGCGCGTCCACAAAGGTGCAACGAATGCAACTTTGAGTATTTCTGGTCTAGACCTTCAAGCATCTAGTCCAGGCGCTTGGGGTAACCATCTCAAAGCTACGATCAATCACAACACGAGGGATGAAGATGGTGATAATACATTATTCAATCTCGTGATTCAGCAGCTTGAAAATCCAGCCGTATCCTACAACAAACCCCTTACTTCAGATGATGTGGTGGCGACAGAGACGATCCGAAACCTCTCGACTGCTGAAGATTCTCCTAGATACTATAGGACGGTAATCCGAGAAGAAGCAAAGCTGATTGATCTGCGGAATGACACACCACTTACAGGACGACCGGGCGAAGCTACAGCAAATGCAGGTGGCGGCAGTGATGGGGAGGACATTACTGATGCTGAAATCACTAGCGATGATTTAGAAGACAATCGACAAGGGCTATATGCGCTCGAAAAGGCAGATTTGTTTAATATTCTCTGTATTCCACCCCTGACCCGCTCGAAGGACGTTCCGCTTCCGAGCTATGCAAAAGCAGCAGCATACTGCAAAAAGCGTCGGGCAATGTTGATTGTTGATCCTGCCTCAACTGTGAACACAATACCTGAGGCAGTAGAGGCGATCAACAGGCTCCGTGGCGAGATCGGCAACAAACTCGGTACAAACGTCGCCGTCTATTTCCCGCGCCTGAGAATGGCAGATCCGCTCAAGGAAAACTTGACCGAGGAGTTTGCTCCCTCTGGAGCAGTTGCAGGCATCTATGCTCAGACCGATGTGAGCCGTGGGGTTTGGAAAGCACCTGCGGGCATTGATGCTTCACTGGTCGGAGTCCGCGAACTTTCCTACAAAATGACGAACGGCGAAAACGGGATCTTAAACCCATTGGGAATGAACTGTCTGCGATCGTTCCCGGTTTATGGACAAGTGGTATGGGGCGCAAGAACCCTGGTAGGAGCCGATCAGCTTGCCTCAGAGTGGAAGTATGTTCCCGTGCGTCGATTTGCGTTGTTTTTGGAAGAGAGCCTTTATCGAGGAACCCAATGGGTCGTCTTTGAGCCAAACGATGAACCATTGTGGTCACAGATTCGGCTCAATATCGGGGTGTTTATGAACGACTTGTTCCGTCAAGGTGCGTTTCAAGGTAAGACTCCGAGTGAAGCTTACTTTGTCAAATGCGACAAAGAGACGACAACCCAAAGCGATATTAATCGGGGCATTGTCAATATCATTGTCGGTTTTGCTCCGCTGAAACCCGCAGAGTTTGTAATCATTAAATTCCAACAACTTGCTGGTCAACTCGTCACGTAAGCAGGCGATGGAAAACTAATACGGCTCAGTACAACGGCAATTGCAAGCAAGGAGAATTCAACATATGCCTGCCCCTCAATTTCCTGTGAATACTCTTCGGTACGATCCCTATAAAAACTTTAAGTTCCGCGTGAAGTGGGATGGTCGGTATGTTGCTGGCATCAGTAAAGTCGGTGCTCTGAAACGCACAACAGAATCGGTTGAACATCGTGAAGGGGGCGATCCGAGTATGGCGCGGAAATCTCCTGGCCGCACGAAGTATGATCCGATTACGTTAGAGCGAGGTGTGACCCACGACAAAGATTTTGAACAGTGGGCGAACATGGCATGGAACTATGGTTCTGGGCTAGGAACAGAAGTCTCGCTAAAAGACTTTCGTAAAGACATCATCATCGAATTGATGAATGAAGCGGGTCAAGTCGCGATCGCTTATAAAGTTTTCCGCTGTTGGGTGTCAGAATTCACGGCGCTGCCGCAGTTGGATGCGAACGCCAACGCGATCGCGATTCAAAGCATTCAGCTCCAGAACGAAGGCTGGGAACGAGATTATAGCGTGACTGAGCCAACGGAACCAGAACGATTGATTGAACCCACCTAACCTTAATGCTTCGGACAATAACAACGAAGGTGAAACAGTTCGGGTGCGGGACAATCTACGCACCAAAATTGCCGGAATCATTCGGTTTGACTAAAACAGTTGACATCAATAGTAAATTCAACCACTGGAGAACGTTATGTCTAGAATTATGGTTTTGATCGATGAAGCGATTTGCTACGACACCGAGGACGTCACAGGTGCAGATGAACTTTATGTCGTTGGCGCAATTAGAACTAATAGTGGTCAAACTTCAGGCGGATTTGTGACTCGCCCTATCGGCATTAACACGAATGAAACCCGCAAGTTTACCTTTGGAGGTGGGATCGTATTTGACAAAGAGGTACCTGATAGCAGCCCTTTGCAGATTGAGATGATTGTTTTTGATGAGGATGCTTCAAGAGACGTGAGTCGGTATGACCAAGCAAGGGCATTGGTCGATCAGGCAATAACGGCTGTCCCAAACCCCCTCTCCGCAGTGGCAAGCCTTCCTTTAGATGCGATTAGAACGTTTATGGTGTTAGATCAAGATGATGAACTTGGTACGAATCGAGAGACGCTGTTTGTCGGAAGCGTGCCGCATGGCTGGTCGTTTCACCAATGGAATACACAGGAAGCTGGCCTTTGGTCAAGTTGGAATTACTGGATTCGCTATTGGATTGGTCGGTTCTAAGTTCATCACATGCTGTGCTAGTGCTGCGGATTTGAAAATTTAGGAGGATTGCAGATGGTGTCCAAACTTGATCTAATCCGCCCAGATGACTTAAACCTGTGATGCACGCTTTATCTGCTCGTGAAATTGTGCAAGTTTGGGAAGCAGGGCAAAGTCAGCACCCCATCGATCGAGCTTTGGCGCTGCTGGCTTGTGGCTCTCCAGAGCTATCCGTGCCCGATCTGGTGGCGCTCACCGTTGGACAACGAGATGCTTACTTGTTGACCTTAAGGGAACTCACGTTTGGATCTAAACTCAATAGTGTTGCCGCCTGTCCTCAGTGCCGGGAACAGCTAGAGTTTGATCTGAATGTGCCGGATATTCGCGTAGCTGATCTAGATCGTCCCATTCAACCCGAATATGCCTTGACGACAGAAGGGTTGAACTTACGCTTTCGCTTGCCCAATAGCCAAGATCTTGCTGCCATTGTTGAGTCTAAGGATGTTGCGATTGCAGCAGCAACGTTAGTTCAGCGCTGTGTGCTAGCAGTCGATCGCGGTGATAAGTCAGAGATAGATGAACCGTTGCCGCAGAGTGCGATCGCGGCACTAGCAGAGTATATGACTGAGTGTGATCCACAAGCTGAGATTTACCTTGCACTGACCTGTCCGGCTTGTGGTCACGCTTGGTCAGTTCTGTTTGATATTGTGGATTTTTTCTGGACAGAGCTGAGTGCTGAAGCTCAACGCTTACTACAGGAAGTGCATTTGCTTGCTAGGTTCTATGGTTGGAGCGAGGCGGATATTTTGTCGATGAGTGCAGTTCGACGGCAGTTCTATCTCAATTTAATCGGATCATGAGTGACTTTTTCACACGACTTGCTGAACGCACGCTGGGATTCCTCCCAACGGTGAAGCCTCTGATTGCTCCGATGTTTGCACAGGGGCTGATCTGGGGGCGAGATCGTGCTTTTACTGCTTTGTTCCGTCGTCAAGCCAAAGCTAATCTATCGGAGCAGGAAGAAGCATCAAAAGGGTTGATGAAGCCTTCTACCCTGCGGGTGCCTCCATTAGTTGCTACTTCAGTTACGACTTCAAATCAGATGGTTCCTTCAGGGTTGAGTTCTGCACCGATCGCAGATAGAGCTGGGAACAATTCCTCTTTTCCTGGGGAAGTACCTACTGTTGCTCAGACAGTTCTGGAGCCACCTCACCAAGCGAGTTTGAGCAAGGCGCTAACGATTTCTGCGTCTGGGGAGGTGCAGTCTTCGGAAACAATTCAGCCTCAAACTCACTTGGCTCATTCCGTTATTCAACGTTCTTCGGATCAGGCGATCGCTCTCCCAGAGATTGATTCTTCTGAAGTGCGAGTTGTAGAAAATCCGTTACCAACATCTAGCACATCTAGTTTTCCTAGTAATCTAAGCGAGTCTAGTTCAACCGGTCTAGAAATTGACTTGAATCGGTCACTCCCTGAATCCGAGAGAACTCAACTGCGGACTAATGCCATAGCGCCGCTTCCGATGGAAAACCAGCCGTTTGACTTTGAGCCAACTCACAACTCAGATTCTCGCGATCGATTAGAGCAATCCATCTCAACTCATCTTCAAGCAACACAGTCCCAGTCTTTGGCTAGAACTGTAGCAGATCCATCGAATCCGTCGGTGTTCTCTAGTTCTCCTGTCTTACCGCTTGTACGATCGCACTCTTCCCAGACTAGGGTTCCTTCATTGCGCCAAAGTAGCGTTGCTGAATCAAGAGATGAATTGTTGTGGGATGGTTCATTGAGGAGCGATAACTCGGTCAGTCCTCAAAATTCCGCCAATCTGAAAGATTTTGAAGGATTGGAAGCCAGAGACATTTCAGGAACTTCACCCACTTTTCTGTCCGATGCTTCTTCCCTGATTCGATCGAGTTCTGATTTGGAAGTTGCACCACTAAAACTGGCTTCGCCCTCGGCAATAGAGATCGAAGAAGATCCACTAACGCCAACATTACCCGCATCAACATTACCCACATCAGGAACGTCAACATTACCGATAACGTCTACAGAGCAACAACTCGTTCCTTCGAGGGATTTTGAAGCTGCGCGATCGACAAATCCACGATTCTATTTCCGCTCTAGCCTGACCGCTGCGGCGGCTCCCGTTGCTGTTAAACCTCGTCTCGAACCGACAGAATCCTCCGTGATTGGGTCTGACTTTCCTGGAGCATTACCCTCTAGTTCAGCAGAGCGCCGATCGCTATCTCACCCATCACTCACAACTGAACCTGCCCCAACTATTCAGGTGACAATCGGGCGCGTAGAAGTTCGAGGCGCAACGCCTGCCCCTGCTGCACGATCGCAAGAGCCATCCACTCAGCAGAGATCACGGCTTTCCTTAGAAGACTACTTGAAGCAGCGAGAGGAGGGACACGGATGAGTAATGCCTTAGCGATCGCTCACATTACGGCTGCGCTAAAAAAATTCCTCCAGGAAAAAGCAACCTGGAGCGTTCCCGGTGCAGAAGTAACCACACTACGCCCTCAAGCAATGACGAATCGGGCTGCTGATACGGCAACCCTTAACTTGTATCTCTATCAAATCGTTCCAAATGTAGCATTTCGGACGGCAGATTTACCCACCCGCCGATCTGATGGCACCGTGATGCAGCGCCCTCAATCCGCTTGGGATTTACATTACCTCTTTAGCTTCTACGGCAATGAACTGGACTGGGAAGATCAGCGGCTGCTTGGTAGTACCGTCAACATTTTGCACGCACAGCCTTTTCTCAATCGTCAAAAGATCCGAGAAGCGATCACCGACAATGGTTTTCTTGCAACCTCCGGTTTGTCGGAACAAGTGGAATCAATCAAGTTTTCACCGCTGCTGCTCAATCTGGAAGAACTCTCGAAAGTGTGGTCGATCTTCTTCCAAACGCCCTATGCCTTGTCGATCGCATACCAAGCTTCTGTAGTGTTGATCGAAGCTGAAGATACGCCGCAGCCTGTATTACCAGTACGAACCCGCAACATCTATCTCGTCCCATTCCGTCAGCCACTGATCGAGCGTCTACGATCGCAAGCCGCAGAAGGACAGCCTATTCTGACAGATCAACCGATTTTGCCGGGATACCGATTAATTCTAGAAGGTCAACAACTGCGAGGCGACGATACTCAAGTCAAAATCGGTCGTGTAGAAGTGCCGCTCAATCCAAATGAAGTGAGCGATACGCGCATCAGTTTTGTCATTCCTCCAACCGTCAGGGCAGGAGTACAAGGACTGCAAGTGGTGCAGCGCATTCCCATTAGTGAGCCGCCGCGCCCCTATCGCTATGTCGAGTCCAACATCGTAGCGTTTGTCTTGCGTCCCCGCATTACTGGTGAAATTACCCCCACAGTGGGACAACTCACGATTCCTGTGACTCCCGCGATCGCGCCCAAACAGCGTGTGGTTCTGCTGATGAATGAATTGTCTGGTGATCCATCTCGAAGCGATTTGGCAGCCTACTCTTTCACCGCTCCCCTCAGAACTGAGGAAACCAGTTCGATTCCGATTCCAATTACTAACGTTCGACCAGGGTGGTATCTTGTGCGCTTGCAGGTCGATGGCGCTGAAAGCTTACTTGCTCTCGATCTTGATCCCAATAGTTCTACGTTCAACCAATACAATCAACCCACTGTGCTCATCTCATGACTTCTTCTGCGCGCGATCGCTGGCTGGAGTTGAACCAGCATTACTTGATGATGGCTTTAACAGAAGTGCGCCAATGGCTAGAACTTCTGCTAAAGCGTCTGCGCCAGGCTGATCTTGCTCAGGCTGAGCAAGATCAGCACAACGCTGTTCCTAACGTAGATGCAGCATTAAACGCGATCGCAGCAGAAATGCAAGATCCCCCAGCGATCGAGCAGCTTTGCGAAGTCTTCGGACTCACGCCGTTTGAACGCAAAATCCTGCTCCTCTGTGCGGGTGTGGAACTAGATTCTACGGTGGCTGCTTTGTGTGCAGCCATCCAAGAAGACTCACGGCACGCCTATGCCACCTTTGGTTTAGCGTTGAGTGCTTTTCCTGCATCCCATTGGAGCGCATTGTATCCAAACCGTCCGCTACGTCGCTGGCGTTTGGTCGAACTTGCAAATAGTGGGAGTCTCACCCGCAACGCGCTACAGATTGATGAGCGAGTGTTGCACTATCTCACAGGTGGGCAGGATCTCGATGCGCGATTGACGAGCCTCGTCGATCGAATTCCAGTTCCTAAGGATTTAGTTCCTTCTCATCAGGTGTTAGCGGATCAGATCGCTGCAAGTTGGGTTCAAACCTCTTCAGGAACTCGCTTGCCTATCGTGCAACTATCTGGAGAGGAAAGCGGAAGTCAACGTGCGATCGCATCTCGTGCTTGTGCCTCATTAGGACTGGATTTATATGTTCTATCCGCCCAAAATCTTCCTCTAGCACCCGCAGAACTAGAAGCATTAGTCCGGTTGTGGGAGCGAGAAGCTGCATTCAGTCAAAGTGCACTGTTGCTGGATTGTCGATCGCTGTCAGATGCTAGCCGAGAACCTGCGATCGCTCAATTCATGGAAACACTCAACAGTGGATTAATCCTTGCGAGTGCAGAGCGTCGCCAGGCAGAAAACCGAACACTGATTACGATCGATGTTCATTCTCCGACTTCTGAAGAACAACAATCCCTCTGGGAACAGACGTTAAAGTCAGCTTCTGTAGATCTCAACGGAACGATTCCCGCGCTCGTGGCGCAGTTTGACCTGAGTGCTCCAACGATTCGATCGATCGGAGCAGAAGCACAGGCACAAGCCGCGATCGCGCAAACTGCTTCAGAAGGAATGCCCACATCCCCCAACCCATCACTGCAAACGCTTCTCTGGAATGCCTGCCGTGCTCAATCTCGTCCTCGTTTAGCAGAATTAGCCCAGTGGATTGCTCCCGCCGCCACCTGGGAAGATTTAGTTCTACCAGAGCCACAAAAACAACTCTTGCGCGAGATCGCCATTCAAGTGCGCCATCGTAACACGGTCTATGAACGGTGGGGATTTGCTTCTAAAGGCGCACGCGGGTTAGGCATCAGTGCCTTATTTTCCGGGTTAAGCGGCACAGGCAAAACAATGGCGGCAGAAGTTTTAGCAAATGAGTTGCAGCTAGATTTGTACCGCATTGATCTCTCGTCGGTGGTGAGTAAATACATTGGCGAAACGGAGAAAAATCTGCGGCGAGTATTTGATGCGGCGGAACAAGGGGGTGCAATTTTGCTGTTTGATGAAGCAGATGCCTTGTTTGGGAAGCGGAGCGAAGTCAAGGATAGCCACGATCGCTATGCCAACATTGAAGTGAGCTATCTACTACAGCGCATGGAAGCCTATCGAGGGTTAGCCATTCTGACAACAAACCTGAAAAATGCCTTAGATACTGCCTTTCTCCGTCGCATTCGCTTTATTGTGCAGTTTCCCTATCCAGACGTGGCACAACGCGCCGAAATTTGGCAACATATTTTCCCCGCCAAGACCCCCACAGAAGCATTAGATGTACAGAAGTTAGCGCGACTGAACGCATCTGGCGGAAATATTCGTAATATTGCAGTATATGCTGCCTTTCTCGCCGCAGAGGAGCAAGAATCGGTGCGAATGAAGCATCTTTTACGAGCTGCCCGTATGGAATTTGCCAAATTCGAGAAAACGCCAACTGAGGCAGAAATTCAGGGATGGGTTTAGGGAAATCAGGAGGATAGTTCTATGGGAAGTAGTCGAGTTCATGCTGAAGCCAAAAAAAGTACCACGCTTCCAACTCCTGCGGTTACCTTGCAGCGATCGCGCTTGCTACAACGAAATCCTGACGAGAACGACCAGGAAACGATTCAGACAAAACCCTGCGGTTGCTCAGGACAAGCTAGTGCTTTGCCTCTCGGTCACAGTTTTGGACAAGTCTCAACACAAAATTTTCCAGTGTCACGCATTCAACCTAAGTTGACGATCGGTCAACCGAATGATCCGTATGAGCAAGAAGCCGATCGCGTCGCAGATCAGGTGATGCGGATGCCTGAACCTAAAATTCAGCCCCTCTGTCCCGAATGCAAAGATGAACTGCAACGGCAGCCTATAGAGGAAGAGGAGAAGGAGGAAGAAACCTTACAAACTAAGCCACTCGCAGAGTCAATTACTCCTCTGATTCAGAGGCAAACTGAAGCAACGGAAGAAGAAAAGCAAATGGAAGAGGAAGAAACCCTACAAACTAAAACTGCTTCTGGTGAGACACCAACTGTATCCTCCAGTCTCCAAAACCGGATTACAGCTTTACATGGCAGAGGCCAGCCCTTGCCTCAATCGGAGCGTAATTTCTTTGAATCCCGCTTTGGGGCTGATTTTTCTCAAGTGCGTATCCACACAGACAATCAAGCATCTGAAGCAGCGCGTGCTGTTAACGCTCGTGCTTTTACCCTGGGTCAGGATGTGGTGTTTGGGGCAGGGGAGTATCAACCGCGATCGGCTGAAGGGCGAAGACTATTAGCCCATGAATTAACCCATGTAGTACAGCAGCGCGGTACCCCCAAAAAACATCCAGCGCGACTTTCGATTCAGAAAAATGCTGGACACCGAGTGATGAGAAGTCTTGCGCTTGATAGTACGGTCAAGATATGTCATAGAGTATTAACTTCCAGAAATATTAAAGTGTCACAAGGTGGTTTAAGAGTCGTTCTGCTTCTCAATCAACTTGATACCACAATTCCGAACTGTCAGAATCATAAATTTTGGGTGACATTAACCAAGTCTGTGGATTGGGGGTTTGACGATGAAATAGCAACTTGTCAGGGAGAAACTGGAGGAACTAAATCATTCTCCTTTGGGAATCTTTCCTCTGGCACGTACTATTTGACGATTCATCGAGTTTTTGATCATCCCCATTGTTGTCTGGAAGGCGATATTCTTGTTTTTGATGAACCGATTCGTGGAGACTCCTCGGGTTGTGTGCGGGATAACGATCCTTCCGTAATGGATGTTGTGCATGGTGCTCTAGACATCGCTGGATTTATTCCAGTGCTTGGAGCGATTCCTGACGGGATCAACGCTGGAATTTATGCTCTGGAAGGGGATTGGGCAAATGCTGGGCTTTCCGCAGTTGCTATGGTTCCCGCTTGGGGAGACGGTGTTAAGTTGGGTGCAATAGCGGGTAAAAGTGCAATAAAAATCTCTGAAAAAGCCGCTATAAAATTAGGAGAAGAGGGCATCGCGAAAGGCTTAAAAGAAGTGAAAGCGGCAAGTAAAACAGTTCATGCTGCGGAAGAGACAGGAAAAGCTGCAAAGTTAGGAGAAGCAGCAGCTGGGAAACTTGAAAAAGAAGCCGCTGAGAAACTTGAAAAAGAAGCGGCTCAGAAAGCACTTGAAAAGAAAATTGCCGAATGTGAAGGCATTCACGCATCCTACAAAGCCTTGAAATGCTCTTCGTGCAAACCAACCGATACTCGTGCAGAGCGCCTTGCCAAAATCGCATGCCTTACGGCTCTCCTTGCTGGACGAAGAAAATATCTGCAAGAGAAATGCGACTACGTGCTAGCAGGAAGCATTGCTAGGGGAAGCGCGGTTGCTGAAAGAGGGCATGAGATACAGGCTGAGCAAATTGCAAAGATGCTATTAAAGTGTTCCACTCTACCAACAAGCTAAAGGAGATTGTTCGATGAGGTTGCCTAGCGAAGACGAGATCAATATTCACAACTCCTTGGATGAAATATCTGCAAGTAAGCATTTCTTGAACAAGACCTTACAAGAAGCTGAAGCATTGTTCCAGGAAAACAGTGCATATTATCAGGAAGATCTGATGTGGATGGGTTCTCAAGCGTTCCAGTTTTATTTACAAGCTGTAATAAATTACTTGAAAAGCGAGCATTCCTTAGGCGACGATCACCTAATTGATTGCTTGTACGAAATTGTAGTGTTTAGATCACAACAAGATGGTTTCTTGGTGGCTCTTGATCGCGTCAAAGAGATGATTAATTACGTGATAGAAAACTATGCAAAATTTGACGTTGATGAAGATGTTTATGGTGATTTATTAGGGAAATACAGGCAACTCCAAAGCCAGTTGAAGGAATGACGGGTAGTTAGGGAGTCTGGGAAGGCGATTTTGCTTTGTAGATATTACGCGATCGCCAATCTAAAAGGAGCGTTAGATGACTACACACACTCAGGTAGAAGCAAAATCAACATTGACTCCGATTCCGGCGATGCAGCCTGCCCATTCTGGTTTGTTGCCCCAACAGGAACAGGAGGAACTCGATCGATCGCTCCTCTCTTCAGAAGATCAGCTGCGATCGCCCAGTTCCCCAACTCCACCGCCTATTAATCCATCAGTAGGGCATAGTTTTGGAACAATGGCAATTGGTTCTATGTCCTCACCTGTGCTGCAACGAGCAGCGATCGCAAATAACATGGTGCAACGGCAGGACAACACCGAGGAAGAAGAGAAGCAGGAAGAAGAACCGATTCAAGCAAAAGCGATCGCTCCCCTCTCAGCAACCTTTCTTCAACAACAAGAAGTTACTGAGGAGCAAGAGAAGGACGAGACAGAATCCATTCAAGCCAAAGTATTTCCTGGGCAGGGATTGACTCATTTCAGCCAAAGCTATGGGCAGAGGGTCACTGAGATGGGGGTGCAGAATACTTCCAGAGTACCGATGCTGCAACGGAAATTGACGATCGGGCAACCAAATGATCTGTATGAGCAGGAAGCCGATCGAATGGCTGATCAGGTGATGCGAATGCCGGAGCGATCGTTAGAGGATGAGACAGAAGTAGTTCAAACTCAGCCTCTAGCAAACTCAATCACGCCTCTAGTACAGCAGGAGCGGGAAGACAAACCAGCAGAAGGAGAGATTCAAGCCAAGGAAGGTACAGTTCCCACAGTAACACTTTCCTTAGAAGCTCAGTTGCAGGAGCAGCAAGGCAAAGGGCAACCTTTACCAGAGAAAACTCGTACCTTCATGGAGTCTCGATTTGGAAGAGATTTCAGCGGTGTGCGGGTGCATACTGACAGCAATGCAGAACAGATGAACCGAGAGTTAAAGGCTCAAGCATTTACCCACCAGAACGACGTATATTTCGCATCGGGAAAATATAATCCAGAGTCGGGGGAAGGGAAGCGCTTGCTGGCGCATGAGTTAACGCATACCATTCAACAAGGAGGAAATACTCTCCATACTCAACAGCAAACCGAAGCACCTGAAGCACAAACTTTAAAGCCTAATACACCCAACATCCAAGCAGCTTGGTATAACTTCGATATTCCTTTTACAGATTACCAGTTTGATCCTAGTATTGAAGGAATCAAAACTGCAGCAAGCATTGCTAAAGAGACTGTAGTGGAAGGTTTTGAATGGTTCTTTGATAAGATTAAAAGTCTTGTTTCTGCTGGAATAGATTGGCTAAGTGAGAAGTGGAGCTCTATTCAAAAACTCGCATTATCAGGCTTTGAGACCATAAAAAACTCTTTCACCAACATTATTCGTTTTATCAAAAGCCCGCTCAGCTACATCGCAGATGCTGTAATGAGCTTTAGTACAGAATCATTGGCTACAGCTTGGGCAACATTTAAGGGAATAGTTACCAAGGTTTGGGAAGGATTCAAGTCATTGACTGGAAATTTGCTTCAATTGGTTAATAGTGTATGGGGCAAAATCAGTGGATATGCAACTTCATTACTAAACAAGGTTACAGGACTTACTCAAAACTATTTGTTCAAAAAACTGCCTAATGCTTTACAGCAAATGGCATATAGCCTGATTAATAAAATCAATAACCTATGGAAGAGCATTAGTGATGGATGGACAAAACTGTTTAATAGAATAAAAACATGGATTGATAGCGCGTTGGATACAGTTCTTCAATTTGTTCGTCGCGTCATGTCCTTTGGAATAAATGTTGTCATTGATGGAATTAGACAGTTTGGAAAACTGGTGCTATTCCTCAAGGATCTATTTACAAATCCTCGCAAGTACGTCGATATTCTTGCGAAGAAGAGCGTAAAGGCATTTGAGGGCGTAGAAAGTCATTTTTCTTCGATAGTAAGCAAGTATTTTGGAGACAGTAAAGCAGCTACACCAACAGCAAACATAACCGGAACCATTCAGAGGCAACCCAGTACAGATAGTGCTCCTGAAGCAAAAGGCTCAGCAAGCTGGGGCGAAATAGGTCACGGTATCTGGGAAATGATGGGCAAGAAATGGCAGGAGCTTAAATCCAACCCGTGGTCTATTGTGACTAGCTTGCTGCTAGATATGGTTCTTCCAGTTGTCGGAAATGTCAAAGACATTATCCAATTATTTAAGAATATTAAAAAAATAGTAACTGCGCCTTTAAGTGCAGGTTCTCTTAAAGAGTTATGGACAAGTTTTTTGCAGATACTAGATATCCCCATTCTTATCTATCATACGGTAGTTAGCATCTTAATGAGAACGCTAACTTTGCCTCTAATCGTTGCTTCATTCATTCCGCATCCACTTGTCAAAGCAATTGCTGCCGCTGTTGGATATGGCTTGTTAGGTGCATTTGTCCAGGCTGAACAGGTTAATATAGGGCACAAATTGTTACTTCTCAAAACTGGAGCTACAACAAAGGCTCAAAAAGAAGAAGCCTATAACCGAATTGCAGATAGCTTTATTGCCTTGGCAATGGCAGTCGTCATCATCGTGATTATGATCATTCTGCATTTCCTTGCCCAAGTTGCGAAGGGCATCTACAACTTTGTAAAAGGAAAGATCTTTTCAGTTAAAGAACCCCCGGTGGAACTGAAAGGTGGCTCGTCCAGTGAAGGAAAAGGAGGAAAAAGCACACCAGAAGAGGGAAAAGCTGGAGAAGCAAAAGGTTCAAAAGAAGGGCTTCCCAGTGAAGATGGTAAACGAAAGATCAAAATCAATGAGGAAGGAAGGTGCGAAGTATGTGCATCGCCTTGTGATGAGATAAGAAAGAAATATGCTTCTGTAATGACTCCGGAGATTGAAGGTAAAGTAAAGGCGATCGAAAGTAACCCTACACTAACCGAAGCACAAAGAATTGAGCAACTTAAGCCCATTGAGCAAGAGCTTGCTAATTTAAAAGGAGCCCCTGTTCAGCCAGAAAAAGTAGAACTACAAGCTGAAATTGATACAACTAAAATTGAAACTGGAGAAGCTAAAGCTAATCCTAAGGCTGGAGAGCCAGGATCACCAGAGCATAAAGCTCTTAGATGGAAGGAATATCAACAACGTACAGGAGGAAAAGGATGGAGTTATGAAAGATGGAGTAAGCAATACGACATTAATATGAAGCAAGCGTTGCAGGCAAATAAGGCTGTTGACGCATTCCACAAACAATTAGGGTGGGGAAAACGTGAAGCTACTGTACCCGTTGAAGGTGTCGATAGAAGGCTGGATATTGCTGATGTAAGCGCGAGGAAGGGAATAGAGTATAAGACTGGAGAGACTTATGCAACTCAAGACATCTTGTGGGAGGTAGCAAGGGATGAAATTTTGGTTAGACAAGGGTGGGATATTACTTGGGTTTTTGAAGGAACAGCAAGTAAACCATTACTAACAGCCTTAGAAAAGGCAAAAATCAAAGTTCAATTTAGGTAAGATGACAATTACAGTATGTAGGAGATTCTATGAGTAACAATGCTATTTCAAGGGATGATTTTGATCAGTGGATATTTCTTATGGATGATGCATTGGAAGAGTTTTTTCAATCTCTGCCAGCAGAACTCAGAGGCAAGTTAGATCATTCGATCAGCTCACTTGATGTAATAGAAGGGTGGATTTTGAGTAAATACAGAACTATTCAAGAAATTCAGGCGCCAGGTGAAGCGACGGTATTAGACGGGCTAGCTCGATACGTAGGCGAGACATTCAGAAAAAATCTTGGTGGGTATTGGGATATTGATCTAAAAAATGAGAAAAGTATATACTTCAATTTTCCAGTTATTACAGGTTATAAGGAAAATTCTACTCCTATTGGTATTCACTCTTTAGTGACAGCAAGTATAGATCGAAGAACCGGAGAATTTATCAAAACTGTTCTATTGAACACACTAGATAGGTAGCTTCTTGATTTGAAAGATGACGAGAGAAATGCAGGTGTAGTTATGTAGAAACATCTGCTTGAAGAAACCAGATTAATAATGAAAGCCAATGCTGAAATACCTATTCAAGGTAGCGCTCAATTACAGTGTTACGAACCTCACTCATCGAAGCAGCACAGTAATCTTAGCTTGCTTCCACAATAGAAACGAAGAATCCCGATCAAAGCTATGTCAGAAATGGATAGAATTGCTTCCAAAACACATGAGATCGATCCCCAATCCCAAGTACGTCAAGACCTCAATGCAGGACTTCGCTTTCTCCATCTCATGAGTATGCAAACCAAGCTCGACTTCGCCGCTCTCACAAGCACCTTGTTTGCTCTACTCGAAGAATTGGTCGAAAGCGGACAACTCAATGCTAATCGCTTTGATGAACGCCGATCGCGCCTTCAAGAGCAAGAAGAAGCCCGTTTGAAAGAGCGTCCTCGGGCAATGGGACTATTCCAAGCTCTATCCAATCGCTTAACGGAGAAAATGATCGATTTCACATCAACATTCTTATGAATATCAACCTTCACATCGATCGTCTCATTTTAGAAGACGTTGATCTTTCTCCCTCTGAACGTCTTCGCTTACAAGGCGCGATCGAAGCTGAATTATCTCGTCTTTTAACAATCAAAGGTTCTTCATCCCGTTGGGGAAGTAACAACTGGATTCCTAAGCTATCTATACATCTCGATCAAACTACAACAACAAATTCAGTTCAACTTGCACATGAAATTGCCCAGTCTATTTATGCAGAAATGCAGTCTCACTCTTAGTTCTGGTGTTCAGGCTAATGTAGAGATATTGTCAAACATAAACGGGGTGGCAAGAAGATAGCAGGACGATCGCCTCAGGAAGCAGTTAGGCTGAATGATATTTGATTGGGGGAACTGTCGCATGACGATCGTGTCCTTAAAGTATATTTGCTTTAGTCCCCCTCACCCATCTATCCACTAATCAAAGCTTCTACAAACTCGTAGCTAGAAAAGGGACGTAAATCTTCGATGCCTTCTCCGGCTCCAATAAAGCGAATCGGCAGTCCAAGTTGCTCGACCACTGCCAGCGCAATTCCGCCTTTTGCGGTTCCATCTAACTTCGTAAGCACAACTCCGCTGAGTTGTGCTGCTTGTGCAAAGACTTCTGCTTGTTTCAAGCCATTTTGTCCCAAAGTGGCATCAAGAACGAGCAGCGATTCGACCTTAGCATTTGCGGCTTTTTTGTCGATGATGCGGCGAACTTTGCTGAGTTCATCCATTAAGTTCTTTTTGTTCTGAAGTCGCCCTGCGGTGTCAATTAACAGCAGCTCTGTGCCACGAGATTGAGCTGCAGTAATGGCATCGAACACCACTGCTGCTGGATCAGTATTTTGTCCGGGATTGGCGATGACCTCGACGTTGCTGCGCTGTCCCCAAACTTTGACTTGCTCAACTGCCGCCGCTCGAAAAGTATCTGCCGCTCCGATGAGACATTTGTAGCCAGACTTTGTAGCGATGTGGGCGAGTTTGCCGATCGTCGTCGTTTTCCCCGCACCATTCACACCCGTCATGAGCCAAATGTTGAGGACATCTTTTTCGGGTGCGAAGAAGGCGCTATGGGAACCTTGGAGGGGCTGATCCAGCAAGTCTCGCAGGATTTGCTTCAAGTATGCGATCGCTTGATCTGGCGGTAAGGTTTCTTGGCGTAGCTTAGTTTGCAGCGCTTCGATAATTTTGTCAGTTGCCTCAACCCCTGCATCGGCTTGTAGCAACAAGGATTCAATTTCGTAGACGGCATCTTGATTTAGAGGCCCTTGACCAACGATCGCTTTTAGCTGATTGACTAAGCTGCGACGAGTTTTATCGAGTCCCTGACGCAAGCGTTTGAGCCAGGTGATCTCTTCGATCGAGACATCTTCTGCCCGACGACCCATCGCCGCAAGCACATCCGCTGACCACATAAAGCCCTCGTCGATCGTAAACACTGGCAGCTCTGGGACGAGTGCTTCGGCAACAGGTTCGACGGATTCGGGTTCTTCTTCGATCGCGGTGGCTCTGAGGCGTTCGAGTCGAGCTTGGCGATCGGCTTCGGCTTGTGCCCAGAACGGTAGCGCCGGCTGGGGGGCAGTTTCGGCTTCGTCGGGTTGGTCGGTCACGGATTCAACGGCTTCTGGAGCTGCTGCCGGAACTTCGGTCGATGCTCCAGGTTCAACGACTTCTGGAGATGTTGAAATGTCTGAGACTGCTTCAACCGATCCCACAGGTTCAGCCGTTTCGGTCGATTCTTCCTCAGCCGATTCTGTAACTTCAGGCTCCTCAAGCTCTGCGGTTTCTTCGTTGATTGCGTCGGTTTCTGCAACGGGGGCTTCGGCTTGCTGCGCTTCTTCTTGCTGTTTGCGGCGAAACGCTTCGACGATCGCTCGTGCATTGGCGATCCGGATGTCTTCCTCGGAGGGTTGCTCGTCCGCAGGTTCAGCAGACGTTTCCTCGATAGCTTCGCTTCCTGGAAGGTTCGGTGTTTCAGCCGCCGGAGTGGGTTCGGGCTGATTTTGCTCGTCTTTTTTGTTAAACCGATTGAACCAATTAAACGTCATACCAAAATTCCAGATCGCTTATCTTCACTTTAATGGAAATTAGCGATTCACATTGAGTGAGTCGGTGACGCGGCGGAGAATTCCGTTAATAAACTTGTGTCCGTCTTCGTTGCTGTAGCGCTTTGCCAGTTCTACGGCTTCGTTGATTGCCACTCGATCGGGAATGCCCAGAAACATCATTTCGACTGTAGCGATGCGGAGAATGTCGCGATCGATCGTCGCTAAGCGCTCAACCTTCCAATCGACCAAAATATCGTTGAGCAGCTGATCGATGGCTGTACGCTCAACTTGAAGCCGCGTGATGATTTCCATCGCATAAGTGCGGACTTCGGCTTGGTTTGCCAGTTGAATGAATTCGGGAAGCTCGATCGCACCGCCGATACGATTAATCGCGCTTTGAGCCAGGGCGATCGCTTCTTGTACCATCGTGCGGGCAGACTCAAGATTCGCCGCGCGGGTTTGACTTTTGAGCAGTTGGGCATCGCCGCGTTGCAGTTCTGCCGCAGCCGTTTCAAGCGTGTCGCGGGCTTCAGCGGCGAGTGTCCGAATGGAAGCAAGAACGAGATCTTGAATTCTTTGTTGACTCACTTTTTCCAAATCAGAAGGAAGCTGGCTGATGCTGAGAAGTGCCAGTTCACGGGAAATTCGACGGGCTTGCATGGCAGGTTTGGGGTTCAAATTGGCTCACGTATCTTACTGTATTCGAGACCCCGCTTAAAGACCTGATGTTAGATCCGTCAATCCATCAGACGGTTTACCCACCGCTAATTTTGGCTTTATATCCCAATTCTGTGAGCAATTGCAGCAATTTTTGCGCGTGATCGCCCTGGATCTCGATCGCCTCTTCCTTGACCGCTCCCCCCGTTCCACACTGCGCCTTCAATTTCTTGGCTAAATCACTCAAAATTTCTGGTTTGTGTTGAAATCCTGAAATTATCGTCACCGTTTTACCGCCGCGCCCTTTGCGAGACACCTGAATGCGGACATTTTGCTGATTGGGAGGCAAGTCAGGCACAGCGCGTTCAAACACTTCTGAATTGCCGAACTCAGAATAAACAACGCGGTCACGCTGGCGTGTGCCGGAGGCATCGCGATCAGGCTTCAGTTTCTTTCCCATAGCAAATCCTGATGTATCCAAATATTACAGACAAACACAACTGAATCTTAAGGAGGGCTGAGTCTCGAAAGGGAGAATGTTAGAATTCCTAGCAGAATCACTTCAGAAGCTGAGCTTGCTCAATTCTAAACGTGATGGGTGCTGTGGAAACGCAATCCCGCTGCAACGATATCAACCTCGATTTAATAAAACTCTCATCCGACTTGTGCATACCCAGAAGCATCACAAGATTGATCTCGGTACGGATTATCCCTGCCCGTGCCGCCGTCGCGGTCGCTTGATCCCGATCGCGCTGACCGAAGCGTTTGGCTGTAATCGCTGTCAGCAGATTTTCGTTGTTGAAGAAAATGGTTGTGTGATTGAACAGCTTGCCACCACTTATCCGTATAAGCGATCGTGGCGCTGGACAGGACACCAGTGGAATGTGGTGCAACCGGGATTAGGAGATAGCTATCTGCCTTTAGCGCTCGGTATTTTGCTGGTTCTGCTGAGTATTTGGCTACCTGTTGCGCTGCATTCGCCCTCCGGAGCAAGTATTATGTTGTGGGCGATCGTGGCATTGGTGTTAGCGGTGCTACCTGCGCTCATGGTTTGGTTAGCCTATCGACGGTAGCCCAATGACGACGGATAATTTGGGGGCATTTGACCCGATTTCAGCCCTACGTGCGGCTCATACGGCTTCGGTAACATTGTCATCTGCAAGCGGCGTGAATCGGAGTCGAGCAGTTCAAGCGATGGCGCAGGCGTTGTGTCGTCGCCAAAATGACATTCTAGAAGCGAATACGCTCGATCTCGAAATTAGCCGAGAAATGGCGATTTCGGAGTTGCTGCTGGAGTGGTTGAAACTAACCCCAGAACGGCTGCAAAACGTCGTGCAAATTCTCAATCGGTTAAGCGAACTGCCAGACCCGATCGGGCGTGTGATGCCTGCGAATTTTCAGACCGATCGCGCTCAGACGTATTCGCAGTTAATGCCGCTGGGTGTGATTGCGCTGATTTACGAAGCGTTTCCCGAACTCAGCGCGATCGCGGCTGGGTTGTGTATCAAAACGGCAAACTGTCTGATTCTCAAGGGAGGCAGCGAAGCAAGCCACTCGAATCTGGCGATCGCGGAAACATTACAGCAAGCGCTAGAGGATGAAGGTTTACCAATTGAAAGCGTGCAGTTGCTTCCGGCAGAAGACGCGCCGATTCGAGATTTGATTATTCAAGATCGATATTTGAATTTGGTGATTCCCTACGGGCGACCGAGTTTGGTGCAGCAAGTTGTGCGGCAAGCGACTGCGCCTGTATTGAAATCGGCGATGGGAAATTGTTATCTGTATTGGTCGCCGTCGGGGAGTTTGGAGATGGCGCGATCGATGATTATTGATAGTCACCTGAGCGAACCTGATCCCGTGAATGCGATCGAGAAAGTGCTGATTCATCGACAGCAGAATCCCGCATCTCTAGTCATGCTTTGGGATAGTTTGCGTGAAAAAGGATTTGAAATTCGAGGTGACATGACGTTAGCCAACGAATTCCCGAGCCTTCGGCTGGTTGAGGATTCGGAATGGAATCAAGCGTATCTCGATCGCATTATTAGCTTTCGGATTGTGGATGGGTTGCCAAGCGCAATCAACTGCATCAATCATTACAGTAGCGGTCATGCGGATTGCCTTGTCACTGAGTCCTACCAAGAAAGCCGCCAGTTCGCTTTGGGAGTGAATAGCGCGACAACGTATATCAATGCGTCGCCTCGGTTTTATCGCAATCCGAAACGCGGAGATGCCATCTTTTTGGGTATGTCGAATCAGAAAGGGCATCGACGCGGTTTAATCGGCCTAGAGACATTAACCACTGTAAAACATATTGTTCAAGGAACTGGACTAATGTAGCGCTTGGGCGAACATAGACCTCATGTCAGTTCAACGAATTAGAAGGCAGCCAGAATCGCTCTACCCCCAGCCTAAAAAAATCTCGAATCCCAGCCTTGCGGACAAGCCAGAATTCGAGAAGGGTGAGCTACGGATTTGTGAATTGCTTTCTAGACACCCCTAGGGCTGTCTGCACGCTTTGAACTCGTTCTTAAAGTTCTGCGGCCCCTTATAGCCAGACCTCTCTGCTAACTGCTGCAACGTTTGCCGCCCACTGTAAAATTGTCCGTTAACCTGCCAAGTCGGAAATCCTACTTTTTGCCCCGTCTGCTTTTCTGCCTCTCCTAAAACCCGCTGACAAGTCTCGATTTGAGCATCTTTTCCGCCCTCAGCGCATTCTACATAAGGGAATTCTTTAGACGCTTCCTTACCAAAGAATTGCTTTTGTTCGCAGCAGTGCGGACACCAGTACGCCCCGTACATCGTGGCTCCGGTCTGCTTCAAATGCTGTGCCAACTGCGTCTCCGCCTCTCCCGACGTATTCTCGATCACAAAATAAGGATTTCCCTGCGCGTCTGAAATTGTGACCGCATCGGCAGAAACTTGCCCAACCGAGGCACCCCAAGCGATCGACCCGATCAGCGTCACAATCCCGACGATCGACCCCAAGAATACTAATTGTCCGCGATCGTTCCAGTCCCGCCCGATCAGCGTCAGCACAAACATCAGCGTGGCAAAAGTCGCCGATGCCAGACAAAAATAACAAATCCCGTTGACCCCAAATTGCGACACAAATTTGGAGAACATAATGTACATCAAGTAGCCGCTAAACAGCAGCATCGCCGTTGCGCCCGCAAACAGCAACAGCCAAGTCTGATTTTCTAAATTCGTGCGTAACGATTTCTTTTCCTCTGGATTCACCAGTAGCGGAGCCAGCGCAAACACCGCCATCGCTAAATAGGCTAGCAAGCCGTACAGCGATAGCGGTAAGCCAAATAGCACGGCATACGGACTTTCTAGCACCCGTTCGCATCCAGTTGTGGGGCAGGCAACGGTGGCACTAGCCAGTTTGTTAAAGGTGATATAGCCCGTGTTGAGAATACCGAGTGCCGCGATCGCGCCGATCAGCAGGCGAGAGTTTCGGTAAATCCAGGGCGTAGAACGTCGGCGAGTCATAGGATGATTTCAAAGGAAGTCGCTTTGTACTCTATCAGGGTAACGGTTGCAACCATGACTTGGAGTCTGTAGTTTATTTTGGCTGAATTTTGGGCGATCGTACCGTTTGTTTTCCTGACTGTAATTGCAGCTCTAAGTTTCTTGGCAAATTCACTTGCAAAGTTTTGGTTCTTTTGCTAAGTTAATTAAGCGCTGAAAAGCGCAGTCGCCGGGATAGCTCAGTTGGTAGAGCAGAGGACTGAAAATCCTCGTGTCACGAGTTCAAGTCTCGTTCCTGGCATAGGTTCTAGAGTTTGGCGAAAAACGTTCCCCCAAATTTCCCCCAGAACCTGCTTACAGCTGAATAACGTGGACTGCGGATCAATGCCGTATTCACAACTTTTAACGGGGAGAAATACCCCTATAAAGTTATGAATACCGATACTGATACTGCAAGTTTCGGTGTGTGAGAAGCTGATTTATTTAACTAGAACGCTATACTCCGGTTCTCACACACATTATTCTGAGGGACTCAACAACTAGAAGAGTGAGTTTTTGCTCTGCTGAATATAATATCTACGTATCCTGGAAATTTAGGCAGAGAAATAAAGGGCAGATTTGATGGTTAAGCCAGCATCTGAGCGTCTTCAGCAACATACAGATCGAATCATGCAGCTATGGGAGGAGCGGGCACGGGCTGAAATCAGCGCCTCCCTGCATCACACCTCGCTGATCTTGCAGAATTCGCTACCGCAGTACTTAAACTTCCTCGTCACTGAATTATCAACCGCCATTGAACGCACCTCTACCCGTATCAACGCTGATAAAGTGGAAAGCGATCGAATTGGCAGGAAGCATGGACGGGAACGCGCGGGATATGCAGATTACTCAATTACTCAACTGATCCTTGAGTATCACCTTCTCCGCCAGGTGGTTTTTCAGGTGCTAGAGGAAGAAGCGCCGTTAACCCCACGGGAACGAGACATTATCATCAGTTCCATTGAGCAAGCTGTCAATGATGCAGCAACGCAGTTCTCCCAAACGTTGAGCGAGATTCAAGAGTTGTTTATGGTGACCCTGACCCATGACCTGAAAAATCCCCTGAATGTGATAAAAATGGGCACACACTTGGTTTTACGCCGATTTGAACGAGGTGATCGCCACTATGATGTCACAGCCAAAATGATCGGTGCGATCGGCCGACTGGATGGGATGATTCAAAATTTGCTTGATGCGAGTCGGTTACGGGCAGGGCAGGGCTTGAGTTTAACGTTCGAGAATTGCGATTTAGAGCAGCTCCTTCAGGAGGTTGTGGAGGATTTGAACTTTGCGTATGAAGACCGCTTTGTGCTGGTTTCTGATGGTGCAGTTGAAACCCGTTGCAGTCGCAAAGACCTACGACGGGTGATTGAAAACATCGCGACAAATGCTGTGAAATACGGCGCTTCTGATACGCCAATCACGCTCACACTGCAACACACGGCAACAGCAATCCACATCACGATTCATAACGAAGGTCAGCCCATTTCTCCAGAGGCGCGATCCATTCTTTTTCAACAATTTCGTCGTACTAAGACTGCTGGAGAGCAGGAAGGATGGGGCTTAGGCTTATTCCTGGCGAAGAGCTTGACTGAAATGCATCAAGGGACAATTGAGGTTGAAAGTGCAGGGGGCAAGGGGACAAGCTTCATCATCACGTTGCCAGTAGTATCGGCTGACACAACTAAATCCTAATCGATCCAGATTGAGTGCGACCGCTGAACCCTGATAACGTCCCCCAGAAGGACATTTAATCTTGTGTTCCCCCAGTGACTTAGGAGCTTATGGGAGAGCGGCGCGATTCATCTGTTGAGGGCGTGCTGAATTCTTCTATTGAGGCAAAGATTTTGTGAAGTATCAGGACGTGTAGGAAGAAAGCCGTAGAGTGAAGTGCTTCCTTCAGCTCGACCGGATTATGGAAAGTAGGCACAAACTCAGTTGGGCGCAGCCTTGCAACTGCGATCGCGCACAAAGATACTTCATCAATCTAGGGGGTTCTAAGTATGGGTACATTTGATCGCATCAGTCGCATTGTTCGCGCCGAAATGAACAGCCCTAAGTCTCAGTCAAGCTATAACTCAAATCAGCAAACGAGAGAACTAGAAGAACAGGCTATTTCTCTACGTCAGCAAATTGCAAATTTAGAAGCTACGAATAAAGACTCGATGAGTAGCGCATTGCGGCAAGAGTATGCGACTACGATTTCAAACCTCAAGCGATCGCTGGCAACGCTAGAGCAGACGATCCTTAATCTTGGTGGGTCTATTGAGCCGAGCGCCGATAAATACGCTCTTATTGATGCAGAATTAGAAATGCTAAAGCAAGCGTTAGACGAACTCTAAAGCGATCGCACTCAATCTGGAAACTCTGAGCTCGCAATCCCGCAATTCGATTTGAAGGGGGGTTAATTGGGTTTGCAGCTCGACCACAATCAAAGTGTCCATAGAAAACCGCCCTTATTGGGAGCGGTTCCGTTGGTGGATTCAGTTTGCGGGAATGAGATCGATCGAGTCCTGAATCTACAGCGCTTTTCACGCGAATGCACAATGCAAAATCATTCAACTGCCGTTCGAGCCATGACTCTCTGATGCGCTAACCGACGTTCTGCCCGCCTCATTGACGCACACCTGACTGGCGAATGGGCAGCTCAACGACAAATTCAGCACCCTGACCGGGAGTTGAGTGGCAGTAGAGTTTACCATGGTGCTTTTCGACGATGATTTGGTAGCTAATCGACATGCCCATGCCTGTGCCTTTGCCCACAGGTTTCGTCGTGAAGAAGGGATCAAAAATCCGTTGCTGAATCGGTTCCGGCACGCCCATGCCGTTATCCGCGATTGCAATCTCTACCCAGTCATCCACCACGGAAGTTCGGATGGTGATTCGCGGCTGGGCGGTAGCTTCGAGTGCATCGATCGCATTGCTCAAGAGATTCATAAAGACCTGATTGATTTGACCTGCACGACATTCGATTTGAGGCAGTGCAGCATAGTCTCGCACGATGAGAATTTCAGGACGCTGAGGCGAGGGTTTCAAGCGATGTTGCAGAATCAGGAGTGTACTTTCGAGTCCTTCATGCAAATCGACCGCTTTGAAATCGGCTTCATCGAGCCGAGAGAAGTTGCGTAGCGACAGGACGATTTCGCGAATGCGAGTGGTTCCAATCTCCATTGAGTTAAGGAGATTGGGGAGATCGGAATGAATAAATTCAAAATCGGTCGCCTGCAACTGGCGTTGAACAGCGGGGTGTGGGAATGGATGATGAAGTTGATAGAGGTTCAAGAGGGTCAGAATCTCAGTGACATAATCATGTAAATAAGTGAGATTGCCGTGAATGAAAGAGACAGGGTTATTAATTTCATGAGCAATGCCTGCTACTAGCTGTCCCAGGCTCGACATTTTTTCACTCTGGATCAGTTGTGTTTGACTGCTTTGGAGATTGCGGAGGGCTTGTTCTAGCTGAGCGGTTTGCTGTCTCAACTTCTCTTCGATCGTGATGCGCTCAGTGACATCGTGACAAAAGCCCAGCACTGCGAAAACCTCACCCTCGGCAGATAGAGGAATTTTCTGTGTATCAAAAATACGGGTGGTGCCATCCGCTGCGGTTGCTGGGTCGTAGGAATTATGAATTCTTTGTCCTGCAAGCGCAGCCTGATCGTCCGTCCGAAACCCGCGAATGCCTTGATCTGGATTACCGAGGACGAGATCCACAGGAAAGCCTAATTCCAGATCATCTTTTCCGAGCATGTCTTGGACGGTCTGTCCGATGGCGGTGGCATAGCTTTGGTTCACCAAGAGATAGCGAAACTGCTGGTCTTTGACAAAAATCCAATCTTGCGTTTCGTCGATCACTGTTTGCAGCAACTGCGCTGGTTGTTCTATGGTCTGACAGGACGGTACGGGTTCCCTTGAGCGAGCTTGAGCAAGCTGCAAAGACTGTGGTTCATCCTGACCGGTGACAGGCGGTTGCACAAACAGAATACCATTCCAAAGCTGTCCTAAAGCGGTTAGTGAGTCTGAGGTGGCAATCAGTTGAATGAGCTGAATCTGTCCAGATGCCAACCGCCATCGTCCTTGCCATTGCCATGACTGTTGTGTTTGGGTCGCTTGGGTGAGCGTCCTATGAAATGTCGCCTGATCGTCCGCTTCAATCTGAGCGAGCCACTGTGAGACATTGGCTTGAATTTCAGTAAATGGGCGCTCGAACACTAGGATGCAGTTTGGACTGATAAAGGGAAGGGTAATTGACCCATCAGAATGCGAAAGCAATTGGAAAATCACACCAGGTCCTGTTTCCAAGATTTGCTTCAAGGGAGGCTCGATCGAGCTGTTCTCACTGCGCTGCAAATTATGTAAATCAATCTTTGCGGGAAGTGGGGAGGCGTGGGGCATGAACACACTGAGGGACAAGCGACAGCAACCCTATTTTTCCCATCCTTCAACAAAACCCGCTTTAAGGCAGAACAAAAATTACAGAGAGAAGAAACAGTGCTCTATAGCACATTGCGAATGGTGATAATACTTTATCATTACTTAATATTTTGTTGGATTCCGTGACCTAGCCCCCGGTATGTGAGGAAGATTGAATGAAAAGGTTCTTGTCTCAAGCCATGAATGTAGATCATCGTGGCTGTTTTTGGACTGCGCTAGATCAGCCTTGGGCTGAGGTGAACTATGTGGAAACGTTAGCAAACAAAGTGCGCGGCAACCACTACCATCAGTACACCTATGAGCTTTTCTTTATCATCTCAGGTGAAATCGAGATCAGCATTGAGTCATTACAGTCTGGAGAGCGCACCACCTTCTTGGCGACAAAAGGAGAGCAAATTCTGATTGAACCTTACGAGTTGCACACTTTCCGGACAAAGACCAACGCTCAATGGATTGCAATGCTGTCCCAGAAAATTGACCCCCACAATCCAGATTTTCATCGCCTTTCCAGTGCTGCACCCGCTCATCAAGAGGGAGACATCGATGTGGGTCTACCCAGTTTGGTGCCAACCCAACCCTTGAGTCTCCTGGATAATTGAGTTCGCCAAATGTGTCACTCTGGCTCTAAGAACATGCTTGACTGAGTATCGTTAGGTGTACCGAGACTACAGCAAGGGAGCGGATTAATTTGAGAATTGCTGTAGTCTCGGCATTGCTCCCATTCAATGGAATCATGAGTACAAAAGATACGAATTGTCTCTCCCTGCGCCTGCTTCACTTGCCGTAGGCGTTCTTGATTGCGGCGACGAACAAAAGAATCCACATCTCCAAGCCGTTGTAGAATCGACAACCCAAGTGGACAGCGAGGCATTTCCGTCATTTCATCGCGATGATAATAAGCATCTCCAATGTGCAGCAACCATCCTTGCGAACTTATTCCAACTAGATCGGTTCTGGCATCGCTAAACTGCGTAGATTTCTTTCCAAGTCAGTGGTTGCAGCCTAATTGCTCAGACGATCACTCGCCCACCCGTTTGGGAACACTCAACAACTCAATTTTTTGTTGTCATCCCGTCAGTCTGGTGGGATTTTTTGTTTGAGAATGAGCGTGATCGCTCAGCTATAACCCTTAAAGTCGATTGCAGGCGCAAGCGTCCCTTAAAGAGGGGAATCCTTAAAACATTCCCTTTTTAGATAGCGATGAATAAATTCCAGTGGCGCTCTCAATGGCATATCAGGCGCGATCGTATCCCCCAGATGATTCTCGTCATTGCGATCGGTATAGTCCCCCTCAGCTATGCGATCGCTCGGGTGTCTGACGAGTTTCGACTATGGCAGGCAGGCGGAAAATGGTGCGTTCAGATTGCGCCAAGCGGTGAAGAAAAAGCTCTCTACGGCTCTGAATGCACTGGGTTTAGATAGCGCGATCGACTCCTGATAGGGCGGTGTCGATTTGCAGATCCGTCGATCTCACCCACCGCGATCGGAATTTGCACCCAATTCGATTTCAATGATTTATTTAGCGAGTCCAACACACAGAATTATTGGACTCTAATGCTTGCAAGCACTGAACAGAGGTAGCATTACTTGGTGTTTCCAAGATTTTCAGCGTTTTTGGATCACGTTGGTACTCTCTTGCAGGCACTCCATCGAGTGTTGGAGTGTCAGAAAAGCGCGAAACCCATCGAATCTGAGTTTTAACTCCGTCCGACCAACTTAAAACAGAGCTAGTGTCAAAATCTTCCAGTTTGCAAATCTCCCGCCGCTCAAGCTTTGATCCCATGAAGTGATAGCAGACAACATCATGAGTGATAGACATAGCCGTGGCTGGGGCGATGCGACCAAATTCTAATACTACGATCGTCGCTATAGTTGCCTTTAGCAATGTATACCTCTCTTAAGTTCCTGGTGTGAATCTGAAGATACTGAATATGTCTGCTCTAGAAGCTGGATTTTGAGTTGATGTACACTCTAAAACTTTCAGATAGTTTTCCGAAATTCGGCATCTAGCACCCTTTAGAAAACTAACTTGCCCCGAAGCATTCCGAACAATGAACTGACTTCCTTGTGGTTCAAAATTCAAAGTTCCGACAACCTGTCCTTTTCCCAGGTCACAGCCCAATCCGCCGCACCGGGCATACTTACCAAAGAGATCGAGCTTATATGTGTTGTATATATTTAGGGTGTTTTGTTTAATATCAACGTACACAGCACTCGAATAAATTTCTCCTCCATCTTCAGCCCGTACCCAGTCAAAGGAAGTGAAACCATTGGCATCAGACCAAGCTTCTCTCAAAGTGCGATTATTCTGCTGCGCTGAAACAAAGGGAGCGCTAGTCGCGTAACTAACCCCGATAAAACTCAAAACTGTGATTAATGCTCTCAAACTTTTCATAGGGGGCAATCTTGCTTCATCCACCGCATAGTAGCCCTAGCCCGCAAAAATATACGTGAAGGCTTCGTAATTTTTTTAGCAGAAATTGTGTAGCAATTTGCCTGAACTCACTCGACCTCGGAATCCCCCGTAATTTTGACGAGCAGCGATGGATTGCGGCAAAGTTCCATTGAAAGATTAATACTCCACGATCCACCGTTGTCTTGAACGATCGCTTGATTGTCTGATCGCTTCAAGATTTGATTTACGACTCCTGATCGTGTTGTGAAAATTCGCACCATCTTTTCTGCATAGTCGTAAGCGATCGTGGTTTCGTGTTCAGTGATCGACATTTTTTTCTGCTCGTCGTTTGTCTCTATTAGTCTAAATCGAGACTTAAATCGAGAGCATTGATAACTCTGTTTAATGAGTGTATTTGTTCTTATCGGGTGAGAGAGCCTGATCATTTTTGGACGAATGCGATCGCGATCGCGGAAATTTAGTCCAATTTTAGTCCAGAAGATTTAGTCGACCTCTTAAAGTGTTGCTGTGATTGAAATCTGCATTTATGGACTTCAGCTTGAAGGCAAAAGTTCAACGAGAAATTACACAATTTTTGAGACCATAAATCCGTTAATCCCTTGTGTAGCAACGATTTCAGGGGCAAGCCTGATTTGGAAATGTTGGACTAAGCAAAAATGTATCTAGTCCAGAAGTTGCGCGATCGAGTTCATCCGCTCAACTTATCGATCGCACTCTAAATTCCTGCATAGCAAGGGAGTGCCGATTAAGACGATCGCATCAATCACGGGGCACGAATCCTTGAATGAACTCTCTCGATATTTGGAAATGACCCTAGAGCAGCGGTGATCGGCGATCATGCAACTTCTTTAAGCATTGCAGCATCTCAAGGTCTATGGAATTCCCCATACACCTTACAAGCCCTGCATCTACAAATCCCTTGTTACAGCTGGACGTAAAAACTTACCTCCATTTCGTGTATAAGTCATATTCAAATACACGAAGAAATGCCTGATAGACCATGCAATGTGATTGATGCCCATCTGAAACTATTTCTAAGATGCCTAGTTATTCGAGCGCGGCTTGTCTTCCCCATGCGGTCAAGGCTCGATGCGAAAGCGGACAGGACTCCGACCAACGATTCTGAGTTGGTTCTGCTGATAGAATTCGAGCAGCGCGTAAACCAAGTTGATATGAACGGCTCTGATTGCAATGCTGTCATCCAGCAAAAACAGCCGCGATTCTCCGGGATAGCGCTGCTGAAGATCCGGCACACTAAAAGACTGTTGCTGAAACTGCTCTTGCAATTCCAGCTTGATTTGCTCGATAGCACTGAGATCGATCTCCTCATCGGACGATCTGTCGGTTGCGAACCCCATGCCTCACATTCCTTTCAAGGTTGAGGCGCTCCAGGTCGGGCGGAATGAGACCGTTCCCTTCCTGAGGAGCGCTTGAGCTAGAATTTCCTGCGGCATGACTCAGGAATCGCAGTGCTGAGGATGTTTATTGTCTCCTCGCAAAAAACGTCCGAGTTTGAAGCAAGGAAAAAGACCTGACTGAAGAACTTGAATGGGGAGGAGCTGGGCTAGATACTGATTGACATCCGAGCGCTGCTTTTGGCTCAGTGAAGCCCTTCGAAGTTTAGAGTGCAGCATCGAGGCGAGCACTTCGTGGTGCAGAGCATTCGCTTTCTTTTGTATTGTCATTAGAGATAAGAAACAGGCTAGTGGGTCCAAAATGCAGCACGATTACATGGCTTGTCTAACGAGATTGCACCCAGCGACGGAGCGAGTCTACTTCAGAAAAAGAGTCACAACCCATCGAACACAGGCATCATAGGAAAAGGCAAAAGCAGTTGAACAGAGTGACAGGACACGCTAGGAAGGTGGCGCGCCGTCTTGCTCACGCCTTCCTCTCCGTGCAATCGCTGAGAGAAATGCGAGGTGCTCGTTGATGTGTAAGGCACACACTTGGCTAAATTAGCGTGATTTTTCTGCAACTAGACTAATTCTGAGCAGTTTGCAGTGTTTTATACACACAGAGACAATTATTTATGCCACAGTGAATTGCAGATCTCATCCTTCACCTGCAATCTCTCACTTCTTAGGTCTACCCCAGTCATGACAAAGATGCTCCGCGCTAATGAATCGGACTGCCAGTTGTTTAAGTTCTGGTTCTGCGATCGCGTTTGTGATGGCATTCATTATCAAAACCAATTGTTCCTTCAGCTTGCCAGCTTTGGTCTTGATTGCCGTGAGCAAGCCCATAAGCTCAGTGCAAAGTTGATAAAGCGTGGATTTCAGTCATTTTCTGCTGCTCTCAGGAGCAATCCTTGCTCGGCATCAATCCTTGCACGGGCTGGGCTGAGCTTGATACGAGCGGCAAGCGGCAAGCGTTCGGCGAAGGGCAGGGTAGGGCAACAGCCTTGTTTGCAGCCTGGGTGCTTCAGACTTAATGGCAAAAACCACTGCACCAGTATGCTCATACTCGGTCAGCAATTCCGCCCCTGATGATGGAAGATGTGCTGTGGATTACTGTATCGACTCTCATATTTGTGAAATACTAAAAAACTGATGCAAAATATCTTGTGATAGCCCAAGCTTTGATTCAAGCATAGAGAAGCCTCGATCTCAGGAACCGTGAGTACTAAAACTGTCTCATGCTCAAACAGCAAAACAACCCAAAGATTTCCGACACCCTGTTGGATCAGATTGTGAATGCCGTCTCGCTTTCTGGGGATCACGAAATTGCAAAACTGGCCATGGTAATTAAAACGTTGAGAAGCTTCAAACTAGGGTTGGTTGCGGCTGATCTATCCCTACAGTATGCGAGTGAAGAATACGATCAAGCGCTCTGCTTGAGTTTGTACCGAGCGCTGCAGCAAGTGAATGCGATGAACCGTGCTGGGGGTGTAGACGTGAGTGTATTGCACGAACTTTGGAAGCGCAAACACAGCCCGCTGCTCGATTCAATTGCAGGACTCTCCGACTCTTAAAGAAGCTGTGCTGTCTGTGGTTCAGCGACGCTTTCTGGAGGAGCGAACTTCATGAATCGATCGAATCGATAGGCAGAGATCGCTGTCCTTTGGCATGCAACAGGGATAAGGACAGGATGAGGGTTCTCTAACACGCGCAATCGCAATACTCTACCCAGATTGCCCAATTTTACTGATCAATGGGGTAAACCTACTTCGATAGTAAGAAACGCAAGAGCACGATCGCGAGCGTTAATGCTATGAGACAAAAGGATAGTTATACATCATGATGACTAGAAGGCGGCGCAAGCCTTCTTTTTTATGTATTGGTCACCTTCATCCCTCAATAACAATCCCCTAGCCAGTCAACTAGAGGAAGGGTTATCTGAAAACGTGAATATCTTCAGGATGCCCAAAGCAGTTGACATCGATCACAGTGTACAGCGTTTGTTCGTATCAGCTTTTTCTGGTCTTGGCTGAAGCGAGAGCAGCGGGTCGGTGTCGTGCTAAAAAGGCGCTTTTTCAGCAGGTGTGAATCGCTCAAGTCTGAATGGCGCAATGTTCAAATTTCAGCAGGTCTCGGTGATGGTGGACAAGTTAAAGGAATCAGGGAAGTAATTAAGGAGATTCGAGTCGAGTTGCAGATGGCAGAAGCGATCGCCCACTTAACGATCGCATTTTTGTAGTTCTGAAGTGAACCAGAGCAGCGCCATGATTCCAACGGCTTCAGCAACGGCTGTGATCATTTTTGGATCGCGATGATCACCCGTCTCAATCTTTTGACCCAATTCATAAACCATCGTGCGAAGTGCCTGACTGCTCAAGGATTTTTCGGCTGAATTGATCGACCTCATTTATCAACCTCTGCATTTCGATAACAAGCTGGCCCCGTTTTCCGTGTCGCAATCGATTCTTGCTGACACGCTGTTTCCCTTGCTCAGACTTCGCGCCCGTCGATTTCAACCAGGGGCGATTCTGTTGCATCCATTGACGCTGCTTGGCTTTCTGCAATTCGCGCTCGATCGGGTCGTTGCTCCATCGCGGCATGAATTCCCCCTAATTGGTTCAGTTGCTTATCGACATAGCTCTTGATGAACTGTGTTGGCTTCTTGGGATTTTTAATCGTATCGATCGCTAGAATCAGCTTTCTACAGGATTCCTGCGCTCGAAACATCAATGAGAACAACGTTTCTGCGCGATCGATATCTTCAAGTGAGGCAAAAGCTAAATTGCTCAATTCCTGCGTAATCGATTCCATCAAAACAAGCTGACACGACAAGGCTTTTACCGCTTCACCTGGAAAGTCTGATTCAATTGCTCGAATACGATCGCGGCAAGCTTGGACAAATTCCGCTGTTAACTCCGTTGATTCCTCAGGCGATCTCATTACAACCGAAAGCCCAAAGCCCAGCGCTGGATCTGTAACGGTTTTTGGCAGCGCGGCTGTAAAACCTTGTGCTGATTTGGCTCGACTGGCAGCACGATTGCGGTGTGAAACATCCATCAGCTTATCCAACTGTTGCAGCAATTCCATTTTTTTCATCACTGGTTGCATTCAAACTAATCATGACAAATATTTTTCAAACTCCTGCATAAAAAAGGCGGAGTTTCGTGAGTTTCGTGATGCAAAAGAAAGGGGAGTTTCGCGAGTTTCGCGAGTTTCGCGGCATCAATCACAACTTTGTTCTACAAGCATCTGTGTAATCAAGAATGTTTGACGACGAGTGCTGAACAAAAACGGCAAGTCAAGGGGTGTTGCCATATATCGGGAAAAAGCCTCATCTCGCCGTAACATCGCATTAAGGCAGAGATCGGACACAATTTGCATTACTGGGGTCGGATTCGGGCTTGGTTGATTCCCGCAGGCAATTTTAATCATTTCGCGAGTTGCGCCCGTCATATCAGGTACAAACGATTTCCCAACATTCGGTGTAACCAATGATGAATCGCAATTGACCGAAGCTTGCACCAAATCTTTACCGATTAGATACCGCATCGTACTGAGACACACGATCGATTGAATCCATATCGATCGCAACCGTTTCGCGAGTTCGACTTGATACTCCCACCGTTCGCCAATCAGTAGCGGTCGCAGGCAGAAACAAAGATGATAAGACAGCGATCGCGCTTCCGAGAATGAATGGTTTCAACATAACTCTTGAGATAGGAGCCTGCTGAAGATAATAGCGATACTCCTCAGCATATATATGCATTCCATCAAGACTTTTATTACACATCACGTTGATAAAGCGCTGATAAAAAACAGCAGTCTCTTTCCCTTTAATCCGGTGAGAATGCTTGCCATCTGGATTTCTCCACATTGTGTGGAGTCGAGAGCGATCTCGGTCGGCAAATTGCAACAATAAAAAAGCACCCTCGATCGGGTGCATTCTGCCTTGTTGTGATCCGTTTCTCTCTTCAGTGCATCACGATCGCAAATCAAGAAGATTCTGCCTAAAGAATGAAAGCTAGAGCCACTTGAAAATTAAGGCTCGAACTTGGGAACGCTCTTAGGTAACTGCTCATAAGAGAGGACAAACAGCAGTGTTATTAGGGGCACTGCTGTTTTATTTATTGACTTTCAAACGTTCTCAATCCGGTAAGAATGCTTGCTGTCTGCGCGATCGCTTCCGTAAAAAAATCCCGCGATCGTTATGATTAGCGGGATTTTTGCTCTTATTAACGTGGAAAGAATGCTTGCCATCCATTTTCAGCGATGATCTCATCGACTCGTTCTTTACCAGACGCGATCGCTGTTCGATGTAACCCGCTGAAAGATTTCCTCGGATCTAGCTTCTCTAATAGATCCCCATGTCAGACTGATCCTCGCCGCTGAAAATGGAAGCTGAATAATCTGAGTTCTAGGTGTAAATTATATGACAGGGTTAAAGCATCAGTTATTGGTTAAACCGAATGAAACGTCAGTTGAGTACTGCTGTGTCTGTTGCAATTGCTTCAGTATTATCTCTAGCAAGCGGAAGTGCGATTGCAAACCAACAGAAGACCTCGGCAGACACCTTTTGCTCATTTAGACACAATCAAACTTCTTTGCGTGACAGGTGCCATGTTGAATATTCAGGAGATAAAGTTTCCTATTTGTACAGAATCATCACTTTGCGCTGGAGCGATGGTGTGATAACCAATATCGAACTGAAGTCGGCAATGAAAACCGATGGGCGTGGAGGGGTCTATCATCGTGGTATTGCAAAAGTAGATAATGCAGAGGCAATTTTCACGGAAGGAGAAGACATGACGTGCTTTGAAATTCCTGAAAATAGTAAGGCTATTTGTTACTATTCGTTTTAGGTTAATTTGCTTCAAATTCTAATAGTTTCAACTAGGGGTTGCAGGGCATCATAATTTATCTGATGCTTTGACACGGGCGACACAGATCGACTGATATGCCCCCTGGCGGGGCTGACACGGGGGCGTGTCACGTCTCTTTTTGCCCGTGTCACCCGTGTCACTTAGAATCGAGACTTTCAATTTGTGTTAGCAAATATCGAAATTGAGGACGACTAAAACCTTTTCTCGCTGCGTTATCCAGACGGGCGCGAAGAAAGTCGGTACTGCTCTGAGTGTGTGGGTTAAAGCAATAAGGAAATTCTAGAAGCAGTCATACCTCTCAGAAACTTATGCCTTCTAGCAACACTATTAGACTAGAGCCGATTTCGGTCGATCTTGAGGCTGTTAATCAAATTATTGAGCAAAGCGATAACGGGGGGGGGGCAGGAACGGAGGCACGATCGTTGCAAGTGGTAGCCCTCTCCCTTTTGAGTTTGTGATGACAATACCTCAGCTTCGCGACTTTTTGATATCACTCTATCCTCCTTATTAGCAGTGGACTCCTGAAAGGCAGAGGGAAGAACGAGAGAAGCTATATCAAAAGCTTTATTCCAGGACTCGCCCAAATTACTACCTGGAGTTTAACGAGAGCCTTCATGCAAGATACACGTGCTAATAGTAGGTGGAAATGGATCAACCCACTATTGGCACGTGTATTGTGATGAACGACTTAGGAGCCGAATCGAATTGTTGCTTAGTCGGTCAGTCTCCGCTTTCACCCTTGCTGTCCAATATTCTTTTAGATGACTTGGACAAAGAGCTAGAAGCCAGAGGACACCGTTTTGTGAGGTATGTGGATGACCTAGTAATCCTGGTCAGAAGCAGACGCGCAGGGCGACGAGTGATGGCAAAGATTAGCTGCTACTTGACTCAAACGCTGAAGCTCAAAGTCAATCGGGAAAAGAGTCAAGTGGTCAAGATTGAGGATCTAGACTATTTCGGATTTACCTTCTGAGGCATTCGCATCTTCACCTCTGATCAAGCTCTACAAGTAAACATCGACTGCGCGGCTTAACTGCTCGCCGTTGGGGAGCCTCAATCACAGAGCAATTCGAGCGCTTGAACCGATATTTGCGAGGGTGGATGAACTACTTCGGCATTTCTCAGCATTACACCCCGATCGAAGAGCTAGATGGTTGGCTTAGGCGCCGGATTCGCATGTGCTACTGGAAACAGGGGCGCAGACCGAGAACGCGCATTGCCAATCTGCTCAAGTTGGGAACCAGTAAGCGCCATGTGATTTTGACAGGCATTAGTCGGAAAAGCTTTTGGCGTTTGTCAAAGACATTAGCAACGCAAACGGGAATGACGAATGAGTGGTTGGAACAACAGGGATTGTTACCGATTCGCCAACTCTGGATGAAAGTTCAGGGTTACGCTTAAGTCATCAGTGCTGTCCGCGCGTCTTCATGAACCGCCCATTGCGGGCTCCTAGCGCAATCCGGACACTGTAACATCCCGTACTACTGCTGTACCAGAATTCAGCAGCACTACCCCAAAGACAACTCCTTGTCCGTTGTTAGCCTGATGGAAGTTGGGAAAACCCGACGCATACCCGTTTCTCATTGCCCAATCATTAACTGCGCGGAACCGCTCCTCATTATTTGAGGGATGACCTAACTCTGCCACAGGCACAGCGCGTACTACTGCAGTGCCAGGATTGAGTGACACACCACCATAAACGAGCCCTTGTCCGTGGTTAGCCTGATGGAAGTTAGGAAAACCCGACGCATACCCGTTTCTCATTGCCCAATCATTAATAGCACGAAACCTGGCATCAAATGACAAACCTGTAATGGGATTTGGAGGAGAACTGTAACGTTCACAGCGAGCAGAGCTTATATTGTCATTCCATCCGCTAGGAAGGGATTCAAACCTCATTGCTCCAGTGTGTTCTACCCTAGCGTTAACTCTACCTGCTTGGGGATCTTTATCTAGTCTTGCTAGCTCTTCTTGTAAGTTTGTATCTCTGAAGGTACGTATGCGATAACCTGGCTCAACTCTTGCGGAGGATATACCAGATAAATCCCTACGCGGTACTCCAAGCCTAATTGGATACTCTTCACCATATAAGCCTCCTTCTGAGAATAGAACTCCACAAACCACTTGAGCGGTTGATGGTGCGTCTGGGGTTGATCGGAAACAGGATATTTCGCCAAGAGTGTATCGTTCCCATAAAAAAATCCCGCTAATCATAACGATCTCGGGATTTTTGCTCTTACTGACGCGGGAAAAATTGCTCCCATTCATTAGACTTCTTGCGTGAATCGTTTTTTGGCACGAGTTTCTAATAGTTTGAACTTTCTAATTTGCCATTCACGCAAGAAGTCTATTCTCAGAAATCAACTCATCAATTCGTTCTTTACCAGCCGCGATCGCTTCTTCTGGAGTCTGAAACTGCATCAAGCTTTTTGTGATGTAGGCGTGTTCAGGTTCGATGACTGTTCCGATCTTTCCTGTGGGAGTTAGCACACGATCGCCCACTTGAAATTCATGCGGCTCTCGATTTGAATTGATTTAGTCTCTTTTGATGCGTCATCCACAAGCCGATATCGCTTTGATTTTTCCAGCATTCGAGCAGGGCAGCGCGTTTCTTTTCACTCAGTCCAGCGATCGGGCATTCCTTCCAACTAGAAGACTTGGGAATCCATCTGAATAAGCGATCGCTTTTCTCGTTGATCGGCGGAATCCAGAAATAAACCTGCTCACTTCCAAGCTTTTTGGATGTGGCATTAAATTTCAAACCGATCGGATCAAAATGCTTGAATTCGGGCAGACGAAATGATGCTAATTCCATGCGTTAACTCTGAGTATTGTTAATAGCTTAATCATGCAATTGTAGAAAGGTAAAATTCTTTAGTCAGCTTAGTCCGTTTTTTAGTCGCGCCCTTAGTCGCGGCTTTAGTCCCTTTAATCACGCGGACTAAGCGCACTTTTGCCACCCCGGACTAAACGACTAAGGACTAAAACTGAGAGATTAAGTATTACCTGAAAGCTCTAACATCCGGGCAAACATTTGCATCTCGCTCGCATAGCTTTCGATGTACTCACAGATAACAAAGGGTGAATCTTTATGCCCTCTGCTCCGGTATCTCGTAGGAAACTGAAGCATTTCTCCTTTAGTCCTCCAGATGTGCCCCTCGTAGGGGAAATGTTCACCTTTGACGGGTTTGGTATTAAATCCAATCAGGAATTGTCCTCGCACTTTAGCAACCTCGATCGCGCTCATTTTCTCAGCTTGGTTATCTGGTAAATAGAACGCGCACAAGATCCATAAGCGCGGCTGTTTTATGCGGATATGATTTTCGATTTTCGCTGCCGCGATCGCTTCTGAGAATTCCATTTGCAAAAGTCCTTAAGGGTTAGAAGTCGTAATCGTCCGTGTCGGGTTGTGCGATTGCAGCCGAATATTTCCCGGACTCCTCAATCACAAATCCTTTGCTCTGAAGAGCCTTTAACAGTCGCTCTATCGTCTCGTTGTCGAGGCTTGCGTCAGTTCTCAACCGCTTAACGTTTCGGATCTGTGCGGCTGAGTTGCACTCTCCCGGCCGTTTCCGCATCCAGTCCAGTACAAACGATGCAACCTCAAGAGATTTCTGTTTCCAGTTTGGGAATGCAGCCTTAAGCTCTGCCTGAGATGAGGAAACCTCGATCGCGCTCTCGTTCACCTCATGTTGAGCGCTAGGGGCGTTATAAAGTCGCTCCAAGTCCTGAGCGCTCGTAATGGGTTTATGCTCTGTAATCTCCATCGGGATAAGTTCCCTAGCAACCTCAATCAACTTAGAGATGTCTGCAAGCTTGCTGTCAATAATGCAGGGGCGATCGTGCTTGGAGATGTCCACTCCGCATTCCTGAGCGTGTTTCTCCGCAAAACCTTTCAAGTAAACGTAAGTCAGGTTATCCCGTAGACTGCCCTCGCCCTCAATGCCGAGCGCTTTAACTTCTTGACCTTGAGCTAATAGAATCAGCCGTACCTTGCTTGTTCTGCCTGCTCGGATGATGAACTTTAGATTTCTCACGACATCCAGACCCAGATCCTTACAGCCAGCAACGAAGGTCAGAACTTCATCCAGAATCACGTTGATCAGGAGGAAATTATCATCCCCGCTTGCATTCATTTGGGCTTCTCGCTGCTTAACGAGTTGCTCCAATCCCTCAAGATTTGCCGCGATCGTTGGGAAGTCATAAGGCAGTCCGATCACCTGCATTCCTTCAAAGTCTTTCGGTTTCTTCTTGGGAGTGATCACCAGTGTGGAGCCATTCAAGAACCGCCCCAACTTCTCAGCTAGATAGGTTTTTCCGCCGCCCGTCTTGCCCAAGATGAGCAAATGCGGAAAATCGTCGTAATGGGTGTTTAGTAAGTTCCAATCAAACAGCTTTGACTCTGGCGAGGCAACAGGCAGGACAAAACCTTGATTCGACTGTGCTGGAACATTCACCGCCCCTAGTTGTGGCTCACCCAAAGCAAACAGGCATTTTCCGCCCACTTTGGCATCGAATCCCTAACTGAAACTGACCCTCTGAAAATTGAGGTACTGATAGCAGCGCAAACTTACTACTGTGAGATGAGCGCTCTACGAGGCGCACAAAAAGCAGTGGCGCGGGAATACCTAATCTCGGTTTTGCAAGAATCAGGGCACCAAATCACCATTGAGGACTGGGGCAAAGATCCTGAAGAACAAACGGCTTTAAGCCAAGTTCAAAAAGAAATCGACATCGAAGATGCTCAACAGTGGGCAAACTCTCCGACCTACGAAACTTTAGAGGAAGCGCATAAGAAACTGGCTTCAGAGTGCAGTTTAGAGGACGAAATTAAGGCACTGAAAACAATTGAGTGCGATCGCTTCCCCGATGTTGATTTTGACGATGTTGATAACTGCTTATGGATTTTGATTCAGCATCGCGGCAAATTGGGACGCGGAGCGCAATTACAAGCGGCAATCGAAAATATTGCGGCTGCAAAAGAACTCGATCGCGAATCTGTCGAAACTGTCTGTTCGAATGAGTTGGGAATGGCTCACCGATTGCCTACGCAATACGTCCGGGCGCAATTACTCAGACAGAGCGGAATTCTCCAACTTGCTGATCGCGGCGTTGAATTCTCAAATTCTGATTCTCGCTGTATTCAGGTTCAACAGTTTGCTGTCAAACACTTGAAGCAGTTTCGATATTACTTCGGACTGACGATTGCACCCGAATACACGGACTCGAAAGGCCGCAAACAACATACACCCGTTGACGTTTGCGGCAAGCTGCTGAAGAAGATTGGCTTACAGTCTGTCGTTATCAAGACTCAAGGCAAGCGCGGGGCACAAGAGCGCGTGTACACCGTAGCAATCGATTACGTCAAACAATCCGAGCAGGATACGGCTTGGGAGTATCGTGATCGGGCACTAGCAGCAGCGCGGCAACGATTGAATCTGATCGTGCCAGTTGAAACAGATTCCCCAGAACCAGAAACAGAACACAGAACGGAAGAAAAGCAAAGTTCTGAAACTGACACAGAACAAGACTTGAAGACTCCGTATTCACCGGATTTTCGGAGGCGAGCGGCATGAGCGAAGCTCCCGAAATTAATACAGAGACAATCTCACACCTAGATGAGGTGCGCTTGCGATGCCACAGATTGATCGATCGCATCGCCAAACGTCCCGGATCAACAAAATTGCTGCAACTGGCAGAGAGAGCATTAACCAATTTCGCAAATTACAAGAAGAATCGTAGCTATGAGCGGTAAGACTTGGTATTTCACCAATGAGGCAGCGATCGCGCTTGATTTGACTGCTAAAAAACTGAGAGAGTTATATCGATTGGGAATGTTCAAGGTGGGATACCACGTCAGAGATGTGTCGCCACCAAACTCAAAGCGTCCCACACTGCAATTTCATGTTGAACGCTGTTCTAAACAGCTAGAAACCCCGCCAGAGAAGCGGAAACAGTATTAAAGCAATGACAACAAGAGAAGAAGTAAATGCACGCCTTAAGGCGGCGAAAATCGGCATATCCGTTGAACAGAATGGCGATCGCTTGCACCTGCGCGGCATATTTCCACCTAAACCAGGTGAAACTAAGCGCAAACAACGGGAAATCACGCTGAATGTCTACGCCAATCCATCAGGATTCAAACGAGCAGAGGCAGAGGCAAGGAAGATTCGATCGCAAATTGACTTGAATCAATTTAACTGGCTCGATTGGGATGAAAAGCTGCGACTTGCAGCAGAAATGAAGACTACACGTACTATCAGGCAATGGGTTGAGCTATTTGAGGAGGATTACTTTAACCGTCGATCGCGCACTCCAAAATCTGAAACCACATGGCGAACTGACTACAAACAACCGTTCGGACAACTACCGCAAAAAGCACTGCTAACGCCTGAAATTCTGCGTCAGTCGATTCTTGAGACTGAGCCAGACACCCGCAATCGTCAACGGCGCTGCATGGCTCTGGGGCAGTTAGCAAAGTTCGCAGGCTACGAGTTCGATGCGACTGCATTAAGAGGGGATTATTCACCGAAACGCCTGAATCCGCGTGATTTGCCAACTGATAAAGACATCAGCGAATGGCGCGATCGCGTTCCTAACGAGCAGTGGCAGTACGCATTTGGCTTAATGGCTGCCTATGGATTGAGGAATCATGAGCTATTTCATATCGACTTAGAAAAGCTACGAGAAAGCCCAGTTCTCAGCCTAACTGATGACCTTAACGGAGGTGGCAAGACAGGCGCTAGGCGGATTTGGGCTTGCTACCCGGAATGGTGGGAAATGTGGCGATTGTGGGATGTGAAGCTGCTTCCCAAAGTCACAGGTAGATCAAATTCTGATTTAGGCAATCGAGTAACTCAGGCTTTCAAGCGTTACGGAATCTCGAAACCCTACAATCTTCGTCACGCTTGGGCGGTTCGGACGATCGAGTTTGATATTCCCGTCGAATTAGCAGCACAACAGATGAGACACAGCTTGAAGGTGCATTCTGAGATTTATCATCACTGGATTTCAGATGATGTGCATCAACAGGCATTCGATCGAGCAATGCAGCGCCCAGACCGTCCTTTACCGCCGTGAAAAATCCCCCTAAATTCCCCCTAGATTTTGCCGATCTTTCAGAACAATTCAGGATAATTTAGTACATTCGCTCAACTGGAAAGCCTTGATTTTATAAGGGTTTTAGCCTGTATCCCAGCGGTACAGGCGTTTTTCCTATGTGGTCTGAAAATCCTCGTGTCACGAGTTCAAGTCTCGTTCCTGGCATTCAGATATATCAAAGGAAAAGGCTTGAGGTAGAGCACTTCAGTGCCTTTTCATCGTATTGGCACATTGAACATTATCTACCTTCAAACCATAGATACACGCATGGTTTTTCTACAAACAAGACTTATCTATAAATGGATCTTACCCACTTTTAGTAAACTGAAGTTTCCGATCGTCTTTGCGCTTAACGAATGTGCGGGATCCTGGGCTGCTCAGATGCTTGTTTTCACCAAACATTGATACTGACTTGAAAATCCAGCACACTATGCTGCTGAGGAAGGGGCTTTTGATTGGAGAGCGACCTCATATCCCAAATTTTCTAGCCGTTCTCAAATTTTCTAGCCGTTTGACCAATCGCTTCTGGGTTGCCTATGAGCGCGCTTGGTCAACCAGCACTGCATACTCATAACCGCTTATGATTGTCAAACGACATCAGCTCAGGAGAATACAGAAACCATGACCTCAGGAACACTTCATCGTCTATCAGCTTTTACGACTGATCCGAATGGAGGCAATCCTGCTGGAGTTTGGATCGGAGAGGCTCTGCCAGAACCGGACACGATGCAGCGCATTGCGGCTGAGGTTGGCTTCTCAGAGACTGCTTTCGTTGCGCCTTCTGTTGGCGCGAATCGAACCGTTCGCTACTTTAGCCCCGAAGCCGAAGTCTCATTCTGCGGACATGCCACGATCGCGACAGGGGTCGTGCTTGGAGAAGAAAACGGAGAAGGTATTTACCAACTCTCGACCTCTGTTGGACTTGTCTCCGTTACGGTTAATCAACGAGACGGAATCTATGAAGCATCGCTGACCTCAGTTGAGCCAGAAGATCAGCCTGCGTCCTCTGCATTGGTTCATGAGGCCCTTTCCGCTTTGAGATGGACACAGGCTGATCTTGACTATTCGGTTCTTCCTGCCAAAGCTTACGCTGGAGCATGGCACTTAATTCTGGCCGTTGTCGAGGCAGACCGCTTAGCAAATCTTGATTATGATTTCGAGGCGCTCAAAGCGCTGATGCTGCAAGAGAATCTCACGACACTGCAATTAATTTGGCGGGAAAGCCCTGATGTCTTCCATGCTCGTAATCCTTTTCCGGTCGGTGGAATTGTCGAAGATCCAGCAACAGGTGCGGCTGCCGCAGCTTTGGGAGGATATCTACGATCAGCGAAGTTAGTCGCAGCACCAACCACGATCTTGATTCGCCAGGGAGAAGCAATGGGTCGCCCTAGCCGACTTGTTGTTAGCATCCCATCTGAGGGTGGAATTGTCGTCACGGGTCAAGCGGTCAGGATTTAATCGCTCCGTCTTCATCAAGCTTAAATGAAGACCAGATGCGAAATGCAAGCAAATGCGAAATGCAAGCCTGATATTCATAAAATTCTATCTGTAGCCAGACCTTGATTCTTGATTAATATCAGCAATTTCACAGTTAGGGATGATTAGATAGTTTGCATAGTATTGCCAATGGTTCAACAAGGCGAGAATGTTGATTATCTACCGATGTCATTGGAGCGTCACAGGGCAAGAGCTGTTGCGTGTCTGATTCAGGAGTCAGCACCAGAACCCTGATCGTCCAAAGAATTGCCTATTACGAAAATAGCTGATCTTCAACGGCTGAAAGACTAATCTCTTCGTCAATATCAAATGCGTTCATTAATTAGAGCGAAATCCCCTTAAATTGACAATACCAGTCCAAAGGCGTGTAGCAACATTTAAGTTATGGACTCATGTTGCGAATTCTTCTGTAGAATAGTCCAAAATCTTAACATCTTTTTATCAAGCTGACATTGCTCGACTGAATCTACGGTTCCGACAATGCTCAACAAATCTATAAGATAACCAGGTTTGATTCGGGTTAGCCTTGGCATAGGAGAGCTGTATCTATACGATTTATGTTCTATTGTTGCGGCTAGCGAGTATGAAAATTCTATTGATAGAGGACGATTCGCTAATTGCTGAACCGCTTGTCAAAGCTTTGAGCGATCAAAACTATGTCGTAGAGGTCGCAACTGATGGACAGGCGGGATGGTCACTGCTGGAATCCTTTACCTATGACTTAGTTCTGCTAGACGTAGTATTACCGAAATTGGATGGTATTAATTTATGTCGAAAACTCCGGTCACAAGGCAATCAGACTCCAATTCTTTTGTTAACGGCTCAGAATGCTAGCACTAACAAAGTGGCGGGATTAGATGCTGGAGCAGATGACTATGTGCATAAACCCTTTAATTTGCAAGAGTTACTGGCGCGTATCCGGGCTTTACTCAGACGAGGCGGCGCTGCATTGCCTCCGTTGCTGAAGTGGCGGAATCTAGAGCTTGATCCCAGCACTTGCGAAGTGACCTGTAATGGTGAAATGGTGCGGTTAACGCCAAAAGAATATGGTCTGTTAGAGTTGTTTCTCCGCAATCCGCATCGCATCTTTAGTACGGGTGCGCTGATTGATCACATTTGGTCTTTTGAGGAAACCCCAAGCGAGGATACAATCCGCTCCCATATCAAAGGGTTACGGCAAAAACTGAAAACAGCAGGGATTTTAGGTGATCCGATCGAAACTGTTTACGGCATTGGCTATCGACTGAGATCTGCACAGGAAAAGCATAAAGAAGGCAAGGAGCAAAGGAACAAAGAGGCAAAGGATGAAGACAATAGTGAACCGACGATCGCAACACAAACGACTGCTGGGATGAGCAGCATCTGGAACGAGGTTAAAGAGACTGTTGCTCATCGGATTGCAACGGTTGAGCGGGCAGTGGCGCTGTTGCTACAAAACAAACTGAACCCAGAATTGTGGCAACAAGCTGAACAGGAGATCCACAAGTTGGCGGGATCGCTGGGGATGTTTGGTGCAGATCAAGGCTCTCGTTTAGCCCAAGAAATTGAACCGCTTTTCCAAAAGGGGCGATCGCTGAGTCATCACGAGATGCAGCACCTCTCTAAACTTGTCGCTGCTCTACGTCAGGAGTTGCAGCAATTGGACGCTGAGTATTTAACGAACGAGCAGCAAACGGTTACTTCAGTCAGTGAGCCGATTGATCAACGTCCTTGGTTACTGATTGTCAGTTCAAATTCAACACTCACCGCACCGTTACAGGAAGCATGCTCTAGCTGGGGCTTACGAGTTCAGGTTATTGCCAATCCTGTTACTGCTAGAGAGCAAATTTCTGGAACGCATCCAAATGTTGTCCTCCTTGATTTTGCTGCTGCTGCTAGCGCAAACAACTTGATGTTGTTGTCCGAACTCAGTGCTTGTACGCCGCCAGTTCCTACAGTAGTGTTAACCGAGGAGGATAAATTAATCGATCGAGTCAAGATCGCCCGCTTAGGTGGACGGTGGCTTCAACAGCCTGTCACGGCACCTCAAGTCTTAGAAGCAGTCAATCAAGCACTACAAAATGCCCGTCTGAGGCAAGCGAGAGTGCTGGTTGTAGATGATGACGCGCAAGTATTAGTGGCACTTCAGCGTTTACTCATTCCCTGGGGGCTTCACGTTTCGGTACTCGACAATCCACTTCTATTTCTAGAGGTTCTAGAAGCGAATCCGCCTGATCTGCTGATTCTGGACATTGAAATGCCACATATTAGCGGGATCGAACTCTGTCAGGTTGTTCGTAATGATTCGCGCTGGAGTGATCTGCCGATTCTATTTCTCACGGCTCACACGGATGCTGAAACTATGCATCAAGTCTTTGCTGTCGGTGCGGATGACTATGTGAGTAAACCGATCGTTGGGCCAGAGCTAGTAACACGGATCTTGAATCGACTAGAGCGCACTCATTTCCTCAAGAGCTTGGCAGAGATTGATGCTCTGACGGGCATCGCAAATCGCCGCAAATCTACCACAGCATTCACTCAGTTACTTCAGTGGTGTGACCAGTGTCAGCAGTCATTTTGTTTAGCACTGCTAGAGCTAGCCGACTTGAAGAACATCAATCAGCAGTATGGTCATGCAGTTGGAGACGAAGTGTTAGCACGCTTCGGGGAATTACTGCGGCGATCGTTCTGCAATGAAGATGTTATCGGTCGTTGGGGAGGAACAGAATTTGTTGTCGGTATGCCTGCTATGACCAAAACGGATGGAATTCAACGTATTCTTGATTTTCAGCAATCCTGGCAGCAGTTTAAGTTCGAAGTGAATGGAGCTTTGTTGCAAGTCAGTCTAAAAATGGAGGTTGTTCAGTATTCTCAAGATGGTGCAGATCTTCAGTTGTTGTATCAAGCTGCTCGCTCTAGCTTAGATGAGGCTGAGAATGTGAGGCGCTCTGAGGAAAGTCCACAATGAAAGCGCCATTCCCAGCCAATGAATCTGATCGGCTAAATGCTCTCCAACAGTACAACATTCTAGATACTGTCCCTGAATCTGCATTTGATGACTTGACTCAGCTTGCAGCCTTTATCTGTGGTACACCAATTGCTTTAATTAGTCTAATCGATGATTGTCGCCAGTGGTTCAAATCTAGATTTGGGTTAGAGGCTACAGAAACGCCTCGTGATCAGGCATTTTGTGCCCATGCCATCTTGCAGCCTCGCAATGTATTGATTGTTCCAGATGCACTCCAGGACGATCGATTTGCAACGAATCCCCTCGTAACGGGTGAGCCTCATATCCGATTTTATGCAGGCGCACCGCTCATTACTTCAGATGGCTATTCCTTGGGAACGCTTTGTGTCATCGATCGCGTCCCTCGACAGCTCAATGCTGATCAGATTCAAGCCTTACAAGCCTTAAGTCGTCAAGTCATTTCTCAACTAGAGTTACGACGTAATCTCGTTAGGGTGGCGCAAACAACAACCGAATTGCAGCAAGCAGAGCAAACTCGCATTCAGCTTCTTGCCCAAGAGCAAGCTGCCCGCAGCCAGATTACAGATATCCTGGAGAGCATTACTGATGCTTTTTTTGCGCTAGATCACAATTGGCGGTTTACTTATCTCAATCGGCAAGCGGAGTTGTTGTTGCAGCGAAAGCGAGAAGCATTGCTGGGCAAGGGCTTATGGGATGAGTTTCCGGAAGCGATCGGTTCAACTTTCTATCGAGAGTATCAGCGTGCTGTTGTGGAGCAGGTCAGTGTTCATTTTGAAGCATTTTATCCACCCTTAAACCATTGGAGTGAAGTTTACGCCTATCCCGCCAAAGATGGACTATCGGTCTACTTCCGAAACATCAATCAGCGGAAAGAAGTAGAGCGAGCGCTACACGAGACTCTAACATTCCAGCGAGCGATTTTAAACAGCGCCAACTATAGCATCATCTCGACCAGTGTTGATGGTACGATTCTCACCTTTAACACCACAGCAGAGCAATGGCTCGGCTACACGGCAGCAGAGGTCATTGGACAAACAACGCCCGCATTGATTCATGACTGGCAGGAGATTGTGCAGCGATCGCAGGTGCTGTCACAGGAATTAGGAGAGCGAATCGATCCAGGATTTGATGTGTTTATTGCCAAGGCACGTCGCGGAACGATCGATGAGCATGAGTGGACTTACATTCGCAAAAATGGTTCGCGCTTTCCTGTGTTATTGTCGATCACAGCGCTCAAGAATGCAGAAGATCAGATTACAGGATTTTTGGGAATTGCTAGCGACATCACCGAACGGAAAGCGGCTGAAGAGCAGCTTCAGAATTTAAGTAAGGCGTTAGAAAGTGCGATCGAAGCCATTGCTCGATTAGATACACAAGGACAATATGTTCAGGTCAATCTTGCCTATGCTGCGATGTTAGGCTATCAGCCTGAAGAACTATTGGGAGTGAAATGGCAACAGACAGTTCAGCCGGAGGATATTGCTAGTGTAGAGGCTGCCTATCAGCAAATGTTGGAGCATGGCAAGGCGGAAACAGAAGCGAGAGCGATTCGCAAAGATGGCGGAGTTCTCGATAAGCAAATTGTGATGGTGAAAGCTTATGACCAGCAGCAGCAGTTTAACGGTAACTATTGCTTTGTAAAGGATATCAGTGAGCGGCGTGAAATTGAGCGCATGAAGGATGAATTTATTTCAATTGTGAGTCATGAACTCAGAACTCCGCTCACCTCAATTTCTGCTGCTTTGGATCTCTTAGCTGAAGGCGTTTTGCAAAATCAGCCCGAAGACGCGCAACAAATGCTGCAAATTGCGGCAAACAACACCGATCGATTAGTGCGCCTGATTAACGATATTTTGGACATTGAGCGGATTGAATCGGGCAAAATTGTCATGACCAAACAAGTCTGCGATGCTGCCGATTTGATCAATCAATCGGTAGAAGCCATTCAAGAGATTGCAGAACAAGCCGAAATCACGCTCTCGGTTGCGCCGTTAACCGTTCGTCTTTGGGCTGACCCCGATCGAATTATCCAAGTTCTGACAAACTTACTGAGCAATGCAATCAAATTCTCCCCGCCTGGTAGCACAATTTGGTTAAGCGCAGAATTGATCACCCCTGAGGCATTAGAAGCCGACTACAACCAGAATGAAGATCAGCAAGGTTCTTCCAACTTGCTTCTTATTAAAGTCATCGATCGAGGACGCGGTATTCCATCCGATAAACTAGAATCCATCTTTGAGCGCTTTCAACAAGTTGATGCCTCAGATTCACGTCGTAAAGGAGGTACTGGATTAGGATTAGCGATCTGTCGCAGCATTCTCCAGCAGCATGAAGGACAAATCTGGGCAGAAAGTACATTAGGAATGGGCAGCACTTTCTGTTTTACCTTACCGATTCTGAATACCTCTGAAAGTTCGCAAGCTTCAAGTTTGATGTTTGACTTAGCCGATTCAGCACTAGACATCAAAACACAAACTCCACTGGTTTTGGTCTGTGATGATGATGCTTCGATTCGTAAAGTGGTGCAAGTGATGCTGGAACGGCAGGGCTACCAGGTGCTGACAGTGGCTTCGGGACAGGAAGCTGTAGAACAGGCGCGGGCTCATCAGCCGAATGTGATTTTGCTGAATCTGATGATGCCCGGTATGAATGGCTGGGAAACGTTGACAGTTTTGAAACAGCAATCTGAAACGCAAGCGATTCCCGTCGTCATTCTGAGTGGACTGCTACCCGATGCTAGAGAATCACCCTATGATGGCGTGAGCGATTGGGTCGTAAAACCGCCCGATCCCAGAGTGCTCCGGCAAGCCCTCGATCGAGCCTTAGTCAATCAGAACCAACCTTTGAAAGTTCTGATCATTGAAGATGATTTGGATTTAGCGCAAGTTCTCACAACTTTATTGTCTCGCCATCAAATCGAAACCTTTCACGCTCAAACCGGACGAAATGCGATCCAACTAAGCCAGCAGGTCATTCCTGATCTGCTCGTCCTTGACTTAGGACTACCGACTGACGATGGTTTTACCGTTGTAGACTGGCTGCGTCAGCATAATCGTCTCTGCCACGTGCCCTTGGTGATTTATACGGCTCGCGATCTAAATGACCACGAACGGGAACGGTTAAGACTTGGGCAAACGCTATTTCTGACCAAAGGACGCATTACTGCACAAGAATTTGAGCAGCAGGTCATTCATCTGCTCAACCGAATGATTCGATCGAAGGCAGGAGACAGTCTCGATGACGACTAAACACATTTTGATTATTGATGATGAATATGACATTCGGGCAGTGGCTCAACTCACTTTGAAGACGGTGGGTGGCTGGGAGGTATCGAGCGCCTCTTCAGGTCACGAGGGACTTGCCAAAGCAGTGAGTGAGCAACCAGACGTGATCTTGCTCGATGTCATGATGCCTGAAATGGATGGAATCGAAACTGTTCGTGCTCTTCAAGCGAATCCAATAACTCAGGCGATTCCGGTCATTTTCATGACCGCAAAGGTGCAAGCAGCAGAGCAGCGGCGGTTTGCAGAACTAGATGTGGCAGGAATTATCACAAAACCTTTTAAGGCAATGAAACTTCCAGAGCAAATTTCCAACATCCTTGGTTGGAGTCAAGCGTGATGGCTGCCAGTTTAATTTTTCGTCTACACAAGTTCTGCACTTTTCAGATCTAACTTAGAAACTATCGGAGGTGGAAGCGAGATTCTTTTGCATCCGACGATCGTTTCTCCCAGGGCTTGACTCCCTGACCTACCGTGAACTCCCTAATCATTCGTCACTTGAGCACTCTCCTCTACCCGATTCAACAACGGCTAGAGTCGATCGAAATTTCTAATCCTCAAACAGCACGGTCACTCTGCAAAATGATTCCGGCTCGTTGCCCGTTTGAACGGCAGATCAAACTGTTTGATTACACGCTTGTTCGGATTCCACCGCTTTGTAAATTAAATCCTTTCTACGATCAAATCGTAAGTCTTCGCTTTAAATCTTTAGTCTATCTAGCAGACCATTGTGGCGAAGATGTGACGCTTTATTCCTAACTCCATTGTGGGGAAGGGGTTCTCTCTAAAACTGAGGTCCTGATGCCAACAACACATACACCCGAAGAAATTCCAGCAACGCTTCTCAAAAAGCCTTGCTACTCAGAGCATTTGACAAATGGCAACAAAAATAAATCGATTAAAATGCCACAAAATTATGAATCAGATCACGCTCGTCTAGATCACGGTCGAGTCGCGATCTTTGTTGACGGTTCAAATTTATTTTATGCTGCTTTACAGCTTGGGATTGAGATTGACTACTCAAAGCTACTGTGTCAGCTAGCTACGAACTCTCGGCTGCTGCGAGCTTTTTTCTACACCGGGGTCGATCGTACCAATGAAAAACAACAAGGCTTTTTGCTTTGGATGCGTCGTAATGGCTACCGAGTGATCACAAAGGATCTGATTCAATTGCCAGATGGCTCCAAAAAAGCGAATTTGGATGTCGAAATTGCGGTAGATATGTTAACTTTGGCGGCTCACGTTGATACTGTCATTTTAGTTAGCGGTGATGGAGATTTAGCCTATGCTGTCAATTCCATTGCTTACAAAGGTGTTCGCGTCGCTGTCGTCAGCTTACGCTCAATGACAAGTGATAGCTTGATCAATGTTGCTGATTCCTACATTGATCTTGACACAATCAAGGAGAACATTCAAAAGCCTACTGTTTCTGGCTATGCAGACTGTGTTACTAGAACCACGTAATTCAAGAAGTGCTTGCTCAATCTAGACTTTCGGTAGTGCTAGAAGACGCTCCGTTTTCTGAAGTCGAACCACAAGCAGCAATCCACCCGTATGCAGTCCCAGGAACACCGCATCCATCACACCCTCTAAAGACGGTGCATTGCTAAGCATTTGCTTCTAACTGATCCGATCTCAGATCGGCACAAGTCTAGCTCCTAGAAGCCTTGGTTTATCTACACCCTAAGCCCCACTTTGGCAAATCTCTTTTTGAAACTCAATAAACGTTCAAGAAATGCTTATAGCCATCAGTAGAATTCCATTGCATTCTGCTGCTCAATAGAGAAACAAAGCAAATGATTTCTATCAGATGGCGGGGAAGTTATGTTAAAGGTATTCGCAGACAGAGGCGGTACGTTCACTGATTTAGTCGTAGTTACAGAGGAGCAGTCAATCGTCGATCGACTCTCCCAACAGCCTGAACGTTTCCAAATCACTCCCCTCACAAATCAACAGTGGATTGTCATTTACAAGTTGCTGTCAGAGCAACCCGAACATTATCAAGACGCTGTGATTCAAGGGATACGAGACATTTTGGGATTAGCACGCGATCAACCGATTCCAGCCGGAGCCGTTGAAGTGGTGAAAATGGGAACCACGGTAGCAACCAATGCGTTGCTAGAGCGCAAAGGAGAACGTACCCTTCTCCTGATTACCAAAGGCTTTGGTGATGCGCTCTCTATTGGATATCAGAACCGTCCAAAGATTTTTGCCCGTCAGATTGTCCGATCGCAACGTCTGTATAAACGGGTGATCGAAGTGGAAGAGCGCTACACTGCTCAGGGCGAGGAGATCATTGCAATTGCGCCCCAAGAAGTGATGCGACTGACCACAGCCTTGCAGGAAGCTTACAACGATGGGTTTAGAGCTTGTGCGATCGCGTTTCTGCACGGTTACCGCTACCCCCAACACGAACAGCAAGTCGCTGAGGTTGCCCGCAGCGTCGGCTTTGAGCAAGTTTCGGTCTCTCATGAAGTGAGTCCCTTGATGAAGCTAATTCGTCGAGGTGAGACAACTGTTGTCGATGCTTATCTCTCTCCGATTCTGCGGCGGTATGTCGATCAAGTCAGAGCCGCATTACAACCGCACCCATCCGGGACGAAGCTAGAATTCATGAAATCCGATGGCGGTCTAACTGAAGCGCAACGCTTTCGGGGCAAAGATAGTATTCTCTCAGGGCCTGCGGGTGGCATTGTGGGAGCGGTCAAAACTAGCCTAGCTGCCGGATTTGACAAAATTATCGGCTTTGACATGGGAGGGACTTCCACAGATGTCTCGCACTTTAATGGCGAGTATGAACGCACCTTTGAAACCGAAGTGGCAGGGGTACGACTGTGCGCACCAATGATGTCTATCCACACAGTTGCAGCAGGGGGCGGATCGATCTTGCGATTTGATGGTTCTCGCTATCGCGTGGGACCTGAATCTGCGGGCGCACACCCCGGCCCTGCTTGCTACCGCAAAGGTGGATCGTTAACTGTGACCGATTGCAATGTGCGTCTAGGGAAGATTCAGCCCGACTTTTTTCCGCAGGTATTTGGAGCAAGCAGCAATCTCCCCCTCGATCGCACGATCGTGGAGCAAAAATTCGCCGATCTCAAAGCCGAAATCCAGACAAAAACCGGAGACAGCCGCAGCGATGAACAAGTTGCCGAGGGATTTCTCAACATTGCGATCGACACGATGGCAAATGCAATCAAAAAGATTTCCGTCCAGCGGGGCTATGATGTCACCCAATATACGCTGTGTTGTTTTGGTGGCGCGGGTGGGCAACACGCCTGCTTGATTGCTGAAGCCTTGGGAATGACAAAGATCTTCATTCATCCGTTTGCGGGAGTATTGTCGGCGTATGGCATTGGGTTAGCAGAGGTGCGGACGCTGAAAGAAAAGGCGATCGAAGCGCCGCTGACCACAGCGGAAACTCCCACATTAGCGCAAACCCTCGCCTTACTCAGTGCAGAAAGTCGAGCAGAAATCTCGGCTCAAGGCATTCCCGACGATCGCATCCAGGTCCTGCACAAAGTCCGCCTACGATACGCAGGCACAGACTCTACTTTGCTTGTAGATTTCGATCGAGCGGAGATAATGCGAACTCAGTTTGAGGAAATCTACCACCAACGCTATGGGTTTTCGATGCCGCATAAAGGCTTAATCGTAGAAGCAGTTTCGGTTGAAGCGATCGCGCAAGCCCCCTCCCTGACAGAACCGACCCTTCCCCTGGGCAGAACAGAACCCCTCAGCGCGGTCGCAACCGTTCAAATTTACACTAAAGGCGCTTGGCATGAAACTCCTATCTATCGCCGTCAGGATCTCAGACCCGGCGATCGCATCATCGGAGCCGCCTTGATCCTAGAACCCACGGGAACTAACGTGATTGAGCCAGGATGGTGTGCCGAACTGACGCAACAGAACTATCTGATTTTAAGCAAAACAGAAGCGGTGAAGGCTACATCAACCGCAGCGTCACCTGCCGCCACCACTCCTGATCCGGCGCTGCTAGAAATTTTCAACAATCTCGTTCGAGCGATCGCGGAAGAAATGGGCATTACTCTGCAAAACACGAGCTACTCCGTCAACATCAAAGAACGGCTCGACTTTTCCTGCGCAATTTTCGACCCGCACGGACAACTCGTTGCCAATGCTCCGCACATTCCAGTGCATCTCGGCTCAATGAGCGAAAGTGTCAGCAATCTCATTCGAGCGAGAGGCAAGACGCTAAAGCCCGGTGATGCCTTTGCGTCCAACAATCCTTACAACGGCGGCACGCATTTACCCGACATCACCGTGATCACGCCAGTATTCATCGCTGGTAGTTCAACGCCCATGTTCTATGTGGCATCACGCGGACACCATGCCGATATCGGCGGCATTACCCCAGGTTCCATGCCACCCCATAGTACAACGATCGACCAGGAAGGCATTTTGCTCGACAATGTTCAGATTGTGAATCAAGGCCGCTTTCAAGAAGCCGCATTATTAGAGCGTTTGAATGCTAGTCACTATCCCGCCCGCAATCCCGCGCAGAATTTAGCAGATCTCCAAGCCCAGATTGCCGCGAATGAACGAGGCGCTCAGGAACTAAGCCGCATGGTCAAACATTATGGACTGGAGACGGTACAAGCCTATATGCAGCACATTCAAACCAATGCAGAAGAATCGGTGCGACGAGTAATCGATGCGCTAAAACCAGGCAGTTTCACCTATGCAATGGACGATGGCAGCAAGATTTGCGTCAGGATTACGATCGACCCCACGACCCGTTCTGCCTGCATTGATTTCACAGGCACTTCTTCCCAGCGATCGACCAATCTTAATGCTCCCTTAGCGATCTGCAAAGCTGTGGTGCTCTATGTATTTCGGACGCTGGTTGATGATGATATTCCCCTGAATGCAGGCTGTCTCAAACCTTTAGACATCATTGTTCCAGAGGGTTGCCTGCTGAATCCTCGCCCGCCCGCAGCCGTTGTCGCAGGTAATGTAGAGACTTCGCAGGCGATCGCGAATGCGCTTTACGGGGCGCTGGGGGTAATGGCAGCTTCTCAAGGCACGATGAATAACTTCACCTTCGGCAACGAGCAGCATCAGTATTACGAAACTATCTGTGGCGGTTCTGGTGCGGGGGCAACCTTTGATGGTACCGATGCGGTGCAGACACACATGACGAACTCGCGGCTGACCGATCCAGAAGTCTTAGAGTGGCGGTTTCCGGTGTTTGTTGAAACGTTTTCGATCCGGTCTAACAGTGGTGGAGCTGGCAAATATCGGGGCGGCAATGGAGCGATTCGCCGAATTCGGTTCCGCGAAGCTATGACTGCTGCGATCTTGTCAGGGCATCGCAAGGTGGCACCGTTTGGACTGGCGGGAGGTGCTCCCGGCGCAACGGGGCGCAATTCTGTCGTGCGCCAAGATGGTGCCGTCGAACTGCTAGAGAGTAAGGCAGAAGTGTTGATGCAGCCAGGGGATGTGTTTGTGATTGAAACTCCTGGAGGCGGTGGATTTGGCACGATGTTGCAAGAGCCGTAGGTAGACGCAATTAAACTGAAGACCTTCATCCTCACCCCCTCCTGTGGGAGAGGGTGAGGATGAAGGTGGATCGGTGATCTTATGTTTAACCAGGCTTGTCTACTTATCGTTGTGCAACTTCAACAAACAGTTCATCGTAGTCTTTCGCAAAGTTAATCCGAACATCTGCGAACTCTCCAGGGCTGACCGCTTGGCTGAGAACAGTCATGACAGTTCTTGCGGAAGTTGCCGCAGCCTCCACATCAACCCCTGCTCTTTGCGAGATCCGAGTATAGAACTCCTCGATTTTGAAGTTATCACCCATCTGTCCTTCCCGTCCGCGTAAGCATTCTGCTAACTCTGCGGGGAGTTGTGCAGCAAGATTGCTAGCTTCATCACCGAGCAGTCTTTCGCACATCGTTTCGAGCGTTGCTTTTGTTGCTTTGATTGCACTATCGCGATCGCTAAAGTGCCCGGTCTCTTTCACGGTTTTGATAAACTGGTCGTAATTCATTGCTGTAATTCCCAAAGTTTCTGTTCTTAATGTTCGTATCTATGTAGAAAGATGAATCTACATCTTGACTGAAGTTAGTAGCGGAACACTGCCGCGATCGGTGCAGGTGCAGGCATTGCATCGGGTGCAACCGCATACACTGTTCCACCATTGAGGATGGTTTGCAGTGCTGCTGCATCAAGCAAATCTTCATCTTCAGGTTGAGCTTCTTTGTGAACCTCGATTTCGTTGGTATTTGGATTGAATCTGCCCCACTTTTGCACACCCACCGCGACAAACAAGCGATCGACGCGCCCATAGTAGGCAGCAGGAACCGTTTCTTCGAGATTGGTCGAACTCAAGTCAGTGTTTGATAACTCGTGATAAGCATTAACGGCTTTCTCCTGCGCTTGGGTAAAGAAGGGTTCAACAATTTTCCAAGCTTCCGCGTGTAGTTCACCAAGTTGATCATCTTTGACATTTCCGGTAATGCCTTCTTCCATCAAATGCGGGAAAGTATTGGCTTCCCGGTAAATCGGCATTAGATACTCAACACAGGCGAGAACTAATGGCGCACGTTTTTGATTGAGGAAGTCATGCAGCGCCGCATCGATCGCGTAGAAGAACTGCCGATACCGTCGGGTGACATCATCGCGATCTGGTGAACCTTGACCATGAAACACTCCGGTTCCAGCCGACGAATTGTTATAGTTCGATGCGCCACTGGTTGTCCCGATGCGAAACTGTCCTGCCTTTTGGCTTTCGTCGTACTGAAGTAATTCATCCATGTTCTGAGGCAAGTCCGGAACCTGAACTTCACGAATATGATCGCGATCGCCCTCATACAGTTTGACGCGCTTCTGGCTCAGTTCCAAAATATAGAACGTACCATCTCCATTCAGCAGCGGCAGAATCGGCTTCAGGTGAAACTGATCGGTCACGACGACTAATTCAAACAACTCACGCGGCACCTTGAAATAATGGAAAAAACCATCTGTGACAAAGATTGCAAGTCCGCGATCTTGTTGCTCCCAAAAGTCATCTTGACTGTTGATTGCTTCCAGCATCGGACGCAAAAACTCGTTCGCCTCGTCTTCACTGAGCCCAGTCTCTTGAAGCTCTTGAACAGCTTGACGAACTAAGTTCTTAAACCGAATTTCATTTTGTCGAACTTCCGGCCCAGCGACGATCGTGGGCATATAAATCGAGACACACCAGCTTTTTGGGCGCTCGATCAATGACTTCACTTGTTCAACGGTTAAAATGCTCATAAACGCCTCCAGAAAGTAACGATGTTCGCTAGGACTGTTTCTGTTCTTTTTCCGTTGATGATTCTTGCGGGCGCTCGAATGTCGCTTCATTTACCGGAGTCACGTCTTGATCATCCCGACTGAAATCCGGTTCTGTGGGTGTATTGCCTGGATCTGAATCAATCAAACCGTTTTGGTTCGTATTGGTTTTTGTAGGGCTAGATCTATGGCTAAAAGAGTCTGGCATGATTTTTTCGCAAATAGTGTATCCCTCTATTCAATTAAGGTTTAGAGAAGCAAAATCTGTCGGAAGAAGGGTTAGTGTAAAGTTTCGTATCTATCCTGAATTCGCCTTTTGGGCCGGAGGGACTAACCCAACTACAGAGGGTAGGTCATTGGGCGCACGGCATAGTAGAGGAACCTAGAGATGAACAGTGATGACTAGTTCCATGTTTCAGCCGCGCACCCTTCTCCAGCACGTGAATCCGTTCTTAACTCAGTTCAAAACAGACCTGTGGGAGTTTGGTAATCTAGCTTGGCTATTTGCAATCATTGATCGCACCATCACTGCCTTTATCAACGGTCTCCCTTCTGCCGTTGATCTAGCGCAGATTTTTATGGTGAGTGTTCTTGCATTTGGCTGGCTGATTCTCAGCCCCGATCCCGATACGATGGCGTTAAAGCTGTACGATCGCTTCCAGCCCGTATTTTCGCAGCCTCCATCGGCTCCAGATCTCCCAACCATTGAGCGATTACAGCGATTCGGCTATCAGCAATCATTCCCGTGGCGGGGCTGGAAAGTGCATCACACCGTTTTTCCGAATCCGAAAAGCCAAGTCCCTCTGATCTTTGTGCATGGTTTTGGCGGCTCGATCGGGCATTGGCGGCAAAATATGTCTGCGCTATCGAAGGATCACAGTGTTTACGCTTTGGATTTATTAGGATTCGGCGCGTCGGATAAACCTGACATTCGCTACTCGATCGATTTGTGGGTCGATCAGGTTTATGAGTTTTGGCGCTCTTGCATTGGTCAAGGCAAGCCTGTGATCTTAGTGGGAAATTCGATCGGGTCGCTGGTTTGCTCCGTTGCAGCCGCAAGACATCCTGAAATGGTGCGGGGTGTGGCAATGGTTAGCTTGCCGGATACCGCAAGTCATCATGAAACAATGCCGGCTGTGATGCGCCCGATCGTGCAGTTCCTTCAAACGATCTTCATTTCTTCTTGGCTGCTGTACCCCTTGTTTCATGTGCTGCGTCATCCTCAAGTGATTCGTCGCTGGGTCGCGGTCGCTTATGCAGGCAAAGAAGCCATTACCGATGAACTGCTCGAAATCTTGACGAAGCCAGCGCGTGAACGCGATTCAGCCCGCGCCTTCTGTGCGATTCTCAAAGCAATGGTGCACCCCAAGTTTAGTCCGAGTGTGCGATCGATTCTCAGCAACATTCGCACTCCGGTTCTACTTTTGTGGGGCAAACAAGACCGCATGATTCCGGCTGCTTCTGCGCGTCAATTCCTTAAATACAATCCCAACTTGCAGCTTGTTGAATTAGACAATGCGGGACACTGCGCCCATGATGAATGCCCAGAGCGCGTCAATGCTGAATTAGTGAATTGGATTCAAAGCGAAATTATCAATCCAGCCCCCCGCACAAAAATCCTGATTCACGGAGCTTAGGCACGATAAAATCAAACTGATTACTTGGTTCAGTGGAACCTTTGGGAGTGGGGAAATGGCGTTAATTGTTCAGAAATATGGGGGAACATCGGTCGGAACGGTCGAACGGATTCAAGCAGTTGCACAACGAGTCAAAAAAACGGTTGAAGCTGGCAATTCTGTGGTTGTGGTCGTTTCGGCAATGGGAAAAACCACAGACGGCTTAGTGAAATTGGCAACTGAAATCTCGGCAATGCCGAACCGTCGCGAGATGGATATGCTGTTATCGACCGGAGAACAAGTGTCGATCGCGCTGCTGAGTATGGCACTCCAAGAAGCCGGACAGCCGGCGATTTCGATGACCGGCGCTCAAGTTGGGATTCTCACCGAAGCGCACCACACCCGCGCCCGCATTCTGAAAATTGAAACCGATCGCATCGAGCGCCATTTACAACGCGGAGAAGTCGTGGTCGTTGCTGGATTCCAAGGCATCAGCAGCACCGAAAACTGGGAGATTACAACCCTCGGACGCGGCGGGTCGGATACTTCTGCGGTGGCGTTAGCGGCAGCATTAAAGGCAGATTTCTGCGAAATTTACACAGATGTTCCCGGTATTCTGACGGCTGATCCGCGCTTGGTCGAAGATGCTCAACTGATGAGCGAAATTACTTGTGATGAAATGCTAGAGCTTGCTAGCTTAGGCGCGAAAGTGCTGCATCCTCGTGCCGTTGAGATTGCGCGAAACTATGGAATGCCGCTGGTGGTGCGATCGAGTTGGACAGATGATCCGGGCACTTGGGTACGCTCTCCGCAACCGCAATCGCGATCGCTCGAAGGCTTGGAAATTGCGCGTCCGGTGGATGCGGTTGAATTCGATACGGATCAAGCGAAGGTGGCTCTGCTGCGGGTTCCCGATCGTCCGGGTGTGGCAGCAAAATTATTCGGTGAAATTTCCAGTCAGAAACTCGATGTTGATCTGATTATTCAATCGATTCACGAAGGCAATTCTAATGATATTGCTTTCACGGTTGTCAAAAATTCTCTCACTCGTGCCGAAGCCGTTGCCAATGCAATCATTCCAGCATTAACCGCAGGATATTCGCTCTCAGCGGAACTCGCTCCGGACGTGATGATTCAGCAAAAGATCGCGAAAGTGACGATCGCGGGTGCAGGCATGATCGGTCGTCCGGGTGTTGCCGCGCAGATGTTCTCAACTTTAGCGGATGCAGGCATCAACATTCAGATGATCTCAACCTCTGAGGTCAAAGTCAGTTGTGTGGTTGATGAGGCGGATTGCGATCGCGCGATCTCTGCACTTTGCAAAGTCTTCGAGATCTCACAATCGGGAATCAAATCGCCTGTTGCGATCGTGCCCAATTCCGCTGCAGTCCGAGGCGTGGCGCTCGATCTGAAGCAAGCACAGGTCGCCGTTCGCCACATTCCCGATCGTCCCGGTATGGCAGCGAAGATCTTCCAACTGCTGGCAGGGCAAAATATCAGCGTTGACATGATTATTCAGTCGCAGCGATGCCGCATGATTGATGGCGTGATGACGCGGGATATTGCGTTTACTGTGGCGCAAATGGACGCGGAGAATGCAAGACAAGCGCTGGAAGCCGCGCGATCGGAGATTGGGTATGGGGAAGTCGTGGTCGATAGCGCGATCGCCAAAGTCAGCATTGTGGGTTCAGGCATGGTGGGACAACCGGGAATCGCGGCGCGAATGTTTGAATCGCTTTATCAGCACAAAATTAACATTCAGATGATTGCAACCTCTGAGATTAAAGTCAGTTGTGTTGTGGCAGAAGATCAAGGTGTGATGGCACTGCAAGCGATTCACGCAGCATTTGACTTGGCGGGAACCGAGCGGATTCAGGTGTCTGCTTAGTTCTTTAGAATGCAAGCGGTATCTAGCACAGTCACATTATTGGGAGATGCGATCGCACATTTCCCAATAATGTTCTGCATCGCCGGAACTCGACCTGCCTTTAATGTGGCGATCGCACTGCTGACATTCGGCTCAAACAATCGAAACCAGCGATAACTTCTCAAATAATCGGGTGCAAACGCATTGGCATCGAGTAACCAATGTGTGAGTTTGTATTGTTGAATCAACTGTTTGGCAGGTTCTAAGCTTTCACTATATTGAGCCTCGATTAAGTCGATCGCCCGTTTTCTCATCGGCAAGTAGTAGCCCAAATGAAACGGAACCGCATACTCTTGTGCAGTGAGCGTCGATCGTAAAGACATCATCGGTAAATTATTACCATCTTCACCGAGATAAGCCGTTAGCGTCGATTTCGGAGTTGTCTTGAGAAACTCATACAATGCTGGGTGCTTACCAGCGACATAGCCTGTATTGGGAAAATCGCGCCAAGCCAAATGCGGATAGAGCAGCATCGCACCACTAAGAACAATCAGCACTCCAATTCGCCAAGACCTCAAGCGCTGAAGACCGATCGCAATCACAATTCCCGCCGCGATCGCCATCGCAATTCGCCAGCTATGCGTCGTGTAACGACTAGGAAAATGCAGCTTCACAAACAGGGCATGAGCCAGGAAAAACCCGATCAATCCGGTGCCTGCAAGCTGCGGCAACAAAATCCAATCCGGCTTTAACGCTTGCAATTGGGAAAAGCGATCGCGATAACGTACCAGCAATGGCAACACTAACCCCAGTCCAATCAGCGGCGGATTAAACGAAATCTGGAATCCGCTATCGGTGCCATCAAACCAGAACCGCAGCGGATTCGGATGAAAAAACGGCAACCGTCCTCCAGGCTGAAATTCTGGCATCAATCGTGCCTGAGCCGCATTCACAGTCGGTGCAAACTCCGACTGACTCAACACATACGGCAACAACAGCGCGATCGTCACTCCTAAAATGATCCATTCCATCCGCTCCGATCGTCGCTTCAACAATCCCCACGCCCCGCGCACCCCAAGCCACAGCCCGATCAACACCGCCGCCAGCGGACAGACTAATCCCATGACTGCAACACAAAGTGCCATCGCAAGCCAAGCACGTTTGACAAAATAGTACAGAAACGCAGTCAGCAACAGCGCCCAAAACGATCGCGGCGAAGCCGAAGCCAAATCATCGCGCTGCCAACAACTTTGCAACAAAATCACACTGCTGAAAAATCCAGCGATCGGCACGGGAAATAATGCCAGCGTCAACCGATAGCCGTACCACACCAGCAGCAAACTCAACCCCGCAGGCAGCAATTTACTCATCAACACAGGTGCAAGTCCAAGCTGCGTCCCGATCCAATACAGCATCCCCAATCCCCAAGGGGTGACGGAATGAAAATACTTTGCCATCCAATCCTTCGGAAACACTTCCGGATCGACAAATCGCTGCATCCAAATCAAGTAAACCCGCACATCATCTTGAATGACGATCGGGGCTGAAAATGCTTCCCGCATCGCCAATCCCGCATAAAATACCGCAATTCCCCAGCTCAAATACAGCCAGAGAACCGAAAGATTTTTGCGAGAACCTTGAGCCTTCATGCCGCGTTACCCTGTATTGCCCTCCTCACAATACTGGACGATCAACCCACAATTATTCAGATCACCGGATAAATTAAGCACCTAAAGTTTTGAAGAGAGGTTTAAGCATCAAAGCTTCATAAGAGGTTTTAATAAAGTTCTCCGTACAATTGCTGACAAGGGTTCGGTTTTTACCGATAAAAGGATGGAGCGCTGCCTTTGGCGATGACGCTCTACCCGTAATCCCTTTCTTAATTTTTTAACTTTATGGCTGGCATTACCCAACTCCAGAAACCAGAATACGTATACTTTGGCGGGAAAATTTCCCGTTGGGAAGACGCAAATTTTCACATCTCTAGTGAAGCAGTGTTACGCGGTCTAAATGTCTTTGAAGGTCTAAAAGGCTATTGGCAACCCGACGGACGGTTTGGAATTGTGGCCATGCGGCGACATTACGAGCGCTTGCGTCGATCGGCAAAAATCCTCTACATCCCGTTCGACATGAACTATGAGGAATTTGAGAAAGCACATCACGATTTGGTGAAACTTCTCTATCAGCGCGATCGCAATATGTGGATTCGCTCCACTCTCTACGGAGATGAAGGTTTCTGGGGAGAAGGTAGCACGAGCAACCTAGTTCTGACTGCCTACCACACCCCAACGAAGCGCCCCGATCCGATCGATCTCGGTGTGACTCCATGGAAACGCGGCACCGATTTAGCGCTGCCTTGTCGCGTCAAGACCAGCACGAACTATCAAGTTGCTCGCTTGGTGAAGATCGAAGGACGCGATCGGGGTTACTCGGACATGATTATTCTCAACCAAGCTGGACGAGTTGCGGAAACTACGCAGACCTGCGTATTAGTGGTACGGGATGGTAAAGTCTTCACGCCACCCACTTGGGAAGGAGCGCTGGAAAGTATCACGGTTGACATCATTGAAAGCCTGTGTAAATCGATGGGAATTCCGTTTGAGCGTCGCCCGATCGAGCGCACCGAGCTTTTGATTGCGGATGAAGTTGCGCTGGCGGGAACGCTGGCAGAAATCACCCCTGTTCGCTCGATTGAAACGACTCAGTACGGCGAAACTCCGATTATCAATGCGATTAGCGATCGCTTTTTCGATGCAGCTTTAGGAATCGATCCGCACCCTGCGGTTGATTTTTCATTTGTTCCAGCTCAGCGTAAAACTGCATTTGCGTCGATCGAATGCACAGGTGCAGCGTGAGATTGATAGCAGTTTCCTGAGTCCAGTGTGAAAGTAGGGGGATAGGGCAAAATTTACGCCCTTTCTTCCTCCAGCACTTTTATAAATCAGTTGGACAGCAGAATTAGCATCATTCAACGAATTAGAGGCACGTTTTTTTTGTATGCTGAGTCAGCTAGACGGATTTAAGCCGATCATTAGGACTCAGATGGCATGTCGATCGCAAAAGTTCTGATTATTGCAGAAGAACCCTGGATTACGCTTGATCTCAAATATCGTTTGCAGCGCTTGGGATATAAAACTATCGTTGCATCCAAATCGTTGACCTTACAGGATGTGATCGATGCTGAGCAACCAGATCTGGTGTTGCTAGAAAAGCAAAAAGTTGAGAGTGAAACAGTTGGCACGATCGAAGCGGCTGATCTACCTATCATTTGCTTCAACGCAGAAAGCCAGCCGTTTGAAATTCCGATCGATCTGCCCTGTCTGGCTTATCCCTATCAAGAGAACCTGCTCGACGCAGCGATTCGCGCAAACTTGCGTCACCACCGCATCCAAACCCAGTTAGCCCAGCAGTTAAGCGACAACCAGAAACAAATCGAGCTTTTGCATACCGTTGAACATGAACTCCGCGATCCGCTTAGCTCCCTGCTAATTACCTTAGATTGGATCGAGCTAATGGAACAAGCAGAACAGTCGCCCCAATCGCTGCAAAAGCTCGATCACTTAGCCCTGGCGCGAAACTCGGTACAACATATCGCTGAGCTGCTCGATCGTACTTCGCTGGTTTGCCGTTGTCAGGCTGGAAAACTGTCTTGGGAACCCGTTTGGATTGATTTAGGTGAATTTTGCCAAGACTTAATTGCTGAGATTGAGCAGCTATACAGTAATGCAAACATTGATTTTGTTTGTCTATCTGCTCACCCAATGATCGAGTTTGATGAAATGACGCTACGACAGATTCTTAGCAATTTACTGACCAATGCAGTGAAATATTCACAGGACAGTAGCCCGATCTATTTAAGCCTGACTCGCAATACTAATCATGTGATCTTCCAAGTTCAGGATCGCGGGATTGGAATTTCGGAAGCCGATCGAGCGCTAATTTTTACCCCCCTGTACCGTGGATCAAATGTTAAAGAGATTCCAGGGACAGGTATGGGATTGGCGATCGTGCATCAATTGGTGTCAGCCGCTAGAGGCAGCGTCACCGTTGAGAGCACACCGACGGTCGGCAGTACCTTCACGGTGACACTCCCACTGTCTTTATGAAAAAGTCTCATGAAAAAAGCCTTTGCAGAGTTGCAAAGGCTGAATGAAAAATTAGATTGAACAGTCTACGCGGCGATCGTCACAGGTACTTCTGCACGACGAATAACCACTTGCTGATCTTCATCGACATCCGCGATCGCGGTATCTCCCGATTGAATTTGTCCCGCTAAGAAGGCTTCCGCCAAACTATCTTCAAGCAACCTAGAGATTGCACGACGCAACGGGCGCGCGCCATAGCTGGGGTTGTAACCGTCTACCACGACGCGCTCCTTGAAGAGATCGCTGACTTCGAGAGTAATGCCTTGCTCTGCAATTCGGACTGCAGCTTCTTGAATCATCAAGTCGGCAATCTGAACCACTTCGCTGCGAGTCAACTGACGGAAGACAATAATCTCATCGACACGGTTGAGAAACTCCGGTCGGAAATATTGCTTCAACTCGTCGTTGACTAAAGTGCGGATGCGATTGTACTGCGCTGACTCAGCCGAACCGCCACTAAACTCAAAGCCTAAGCCACTGCCACCTTTCTCGATCACTTTCGAGCCTAAGTTCGAGGTCATAATCACGAGCGTGTTCTTGAAGCTGACAGTACGACCTTTAGCATCCGTGAGCCGCCCATCATCTAAAAGTTGCAGCATCATGTTGAACACATCCGGGTGAGCTTTTTCGACTTCATCGAACAGAATCACCGTGTACGGATTACGGCGAACGGCTTCAGTCAGTTGTCCACCTTCGTCATACCCGATATATCCAGGAGGCGAACCGATCAGCTTAGAAACCGTGTGCGATTCCATGTACTCAGACATATCGAGGCGAATCATCGCATCTTCAGAACCAAATACCGCTGCTGCTAGGGCTTTCGCAAGTTCCGTTTTACCGACTCCGGTAGGCCCTGAGAAAATAAACGACGCGATCGGACGATTCGGATCTTGCAGCCCAACCCGCGATCGCTTCACGGCTCTCGCTACGGCAGTCACGGCTTCATCTTGTCCAATTACTCGCTGATGCAGCACTTCATCTAAGTGCAACAACATCGCAGATTCAGATTCAGTCAGCTTGCTCACCGGAATGTTCATCCAGGAAGAAATCACCTGCGCGATATCCTCTTCAGTCACAGTCGGAAGCTCAGAGGTCGGAACATCTGTCGCTAATTGCCGTTCGAGTTCGATTTCTCGATCGCGCAATTGACCCGCTTTATCAAAGTCCTGAGCCGCTACGGTCGCTTGCTTTTCTTTCTGAACCTGCCGCAGTTCTTTCTTCAGCGCTTTTAATGCTGGATTAGTATTCCGCAACCGCACCAAAGAACCTGCTTCGTCGATTAAGTCGATCGCTTTATCCGGCATGAATCGATCGGTAATATAGCGATCGGCTAGCTTCGCTGCCGCTTCGACCGCTGCATCTTCGATTTGCAATTGATGGTGCTGTTCGTAACGCTCGCGCAATCCGCGCAAGATGTCGATCGTTTCTTCGACCGTCGGTTCTCCCACCATGACAGGCTGGAATCGCCGTTCTAGCGCTGCATCTTTCTCAATATGCTGGCGATATTCATCCAGCGTCGTCGCACCGATACATTGGAGTGCGCCCCGTGCTAGAGCGGGCTTCATCAAGTTTGCAGCATCCATTCCGCCGCCGGTCGAGCCTGCACCCACTAGCGTATGAATTTCATCGATCACCAAAATAATGTTGCCGGACTGCTGCACTTCATCGAGGATCTGCTTCATTCGTTCCTCAAACTCACCCCGGAAGCGCGTTCCTGCCAACAATGAACCCATATCAAGCTGCACCACTTGCTTACCTTGCAGCAAGTCGGGAACCGCTTGATCATAAATGCGTTGAGCTAATCCTTCGGCGATCGCGGTCTTACCGACTCCAGGTTCACCCACTAAAACAGGATTGTTCTTCGAGCGGCGACCCAGGATTTGAATTACGCGATCGAGTTCTTTTTGCCGTCCGATCATCGGATCGAGCTTACCTTCTGCGGCTCTTTGCGTCAGATCGGTGCCAAACTCATTCAGCGCAGGCGTTTTATTAGAAGATGCCGCTTTGCGGGGAGCGGCGGGCTTCGTTGCACCGACAAGTTCAGTTTGAGCGAGATCGACTTCAGCGCGAATCTCGTCTAGATTCAAGTTCAACTGCTTCAGTACCTTGATCGCGACACCCTGGTTATCGTCGATCAAGGACAACAGAATATGCTCTGATCGCACATAGCGCATTCCCATCATCTGGGCTTGTTGCAGCGCACGTTCAAGAATTTGGCGCGTTTTGGGCGTAAAGGGAAGTTCTCCAAACGACGAGCCAGATCCGCGACCGACAATTTTTTCCACTTCTGAGCGCCCAGCTTCGAGTGCGGCTCCCAGCTTATTTAAAACCAATGCTGCGATCGTGTCATCTTGTCTGAGCAAGCCCAGCAAAATCGCTTCTGTTCCCACGGCGTTTTGCCGAAGCCGACGGGCTTCTTCCTGAGCAAACATGATGGTCTCAATCGCCTGATCGGTGAAGTATTCAAACATCGGGCTTTCTCCACTATGCGAGGTCTGTGCTGTCGCCTTGTAAAGGGTTGTGCAGCAACAGAGAGCTACGAACTAAGTTAGTTGTAAACTTTCCTGTAGTTCTTTCACCCACTCTAGCGGGGGAATCTCGATCGCAGCGAGGGAGGATAACCGTCAAAAAGCAGAGACAACCGTACTAGGTCGAGAGACGGAGAGGAGCGAGTAGAAAAGATGATTTCTCTTCTCGCTTTCAGGCGCGATCGTCTTCGGAGATGTCGGTTTCTTCGGGTTTAGTCAAGCCTTCTTTGAAGTTACGAAGGGTTTTACCAAACGTTCCACCCAGTTCAGGAATTTTCTTTGGGCCAAAAATCAGTAGGGCAACGGCGCAGATGACTCCGATTTCGACCCAGCCCAAGTTAAACATAATGTCTCTCCGATGCAATGTTTTTAATGTAGCGGTTTAGGGGACAGGTTTGATACGGGATTGATAGAGTTTGCGTGAGAATTGCCGCTTCGTTTAGGGCGATTGTGCCCCATTTGGGGCTTATCGCTGCGCGACTCCATCTTCTCTCGCGGCGCGTTGAACCGCTGCTGCAACCACGGTCGCCACTCGTTGATCAAACACCGAAGGAACGATGTGTTCACGATCGAGATCGTCCGTCTTAATCAAAGACGCGATTGCCAGCGCTGCTTGTAAATACATATTTGTAGTAAAGGCAGAAGCCCGACAATCCAGCGCACCCCGGAACACACCCGGAAACGCCAGCACATTATTGATTTGATTCGGATAGTCGCTGCGTCCGGTTGCCATCACGGCTACATCGTCTTTCACCAGTTCGGGCTGAATTTCGGGGATCGGATTCGCCATTGCAAAGACGATCGGATTAGTTGCCATCGCCCGCACCATTTCAGGCGTAACTACTCCAGGCGCACTCACTCCTAAAAAGACATCTGCTCCCTTCATCGCGTCGGCAAGCTTTCCAGATTGTTCGACCGCAAAGGTGCGTTTTTGATCGTTTAAGTCGGCACGATCGAGCGAAAGAATCCCTTTTGAGTCACACATCACAATCCGGTTTGCCCCGTTCTTTTTCAGAAGAGTGGCGATCGCCACTCCGGCTGCTCCTGCCCCGTTAATCACAATCTGCACCTCTGACATGGCTTTTTTGACTAATTTCAACGCATTCGTCAAAGCAGCAAGGGTGACGATCGCGGTTCCATGCTGGTCGTCGTGAAACACTGGAATATTTAATTCTTGCTGAAGTCGCGCCTCAATTTCAAAACAGCGAGGAGCCGCAATATCTTCCAGATTCACACCGCCAAACACCGGAGCAATTCGCTTCACTGTTTCCACGATTTCATCCGTGTCTTGAGTCGCCAAACAAATCGGAAACGCATCAATTTCTCCGAACTCCTTAAATAACATCGCCTTGCCTTCCATCACCGGCATCGATGCTTCCGCCCCCAGATTTCCCAAGCCCAAAACCGCACTGCCATCCGTGACGATCGCCACCATATTTTGCTTGATTGTCAGTTCGTAAACTCGATTCGGGTCTTGCGCGATCGCCGTACAAATCCTCCCCACACCGGGAGTGTACGCCATCGCGAGATCTGCCTGCCCTCGGAGGGGAATCTTACTAACAACACTGATTTTGCCGCCCCGGTGCAGCGTGAAGGTGCGATCATACACTTCCAGCACTTTAATATGAGGCAATTGTTTGACCGCCTGCACGATCGTTTCTGCGTGTTCGGTGCTGGCAGCATCGACTGTAATATCGCGCATCGAAATATCCCGCGATTGTTCGATCAGATCAATCTGCCCCAAACTACCACCGCGCGCCGAAATCACTTGAATCACACTAGCAAGCATTCCCGGACGATTGGGAACCTGAAACCGAATCGTCAAGCTAAAACTGGAATTGGGAGTAAGAAGGTCTGACATGAGTAAAATCTGGGTGATTTGCGACTCGGCAAATCTTACCGCACTTGAGGGTCAGGAATTGTAAAAAGCGAACGACTAGGACTAGAACCCATGCCAAGTTTGTACACCGAAATCGATATTCGTGCAGCACGATCGCAAGTGTGGCAAATTCTCATTGCCAAAGAGCGCTGGAAATATTGGAATACCTTTTTATATGACTGTGATCCCTCACTGCCGTTTATTCAGGGGCGCGATGTTGCGCTCTCGCTGCTGCGCGTACCGGGAGAAGAAGAAATTCAATTTCGCCCGATCGTCACATTGGTTCAGCCTGATTACTGTCTTAAGTGGCTCTCAACGATTCCAGGTTTGCGAAACGAGCACGTTTTAGAGCTTCAGGACGTGGGCGTGAATCAAACGCGGTTTTTCTATCGACAGAATTTCTCTGGTACGCTGGCTCGGTTTTTGATGCCTTTTATTCGGCAGGATGAGCGCCAAGGCATTCAGCGAATGGCATGGGAACTGAAGCAGTACGCCGAGCATCAGAGCAAATCTGCTCGGTTCAACCGCTGAGGAGACGATCGCGCTGTGTTCTCGCTTCTAGAAAGTTCGGGTTAAAGCTGAGCGCAGTATCGAAAGACGCGATCGCCTGCTGTTGCTGTCCAATGCGGCTCAGAACGATACCGCGCCTGTACCAAACTTTGTCGCTTTCGGGATTGAGAGCCAGGGCTTGATCGTAGCTGTCGATCGCGCACTGAAGCAGTCCCAATTGATAGAGGGCATTTCCTTGACTGTGCCAACCTTCATCGAGGTCAGGGCGGATCTTCAACACCTGCTCATAGCTCTTCAAAGCTTCCTTGTAGCGTCCTAAACGGTAAAGCAGATTGCCTTGATTGTAGTGAGCTGCAGAGAAATAAGGGCGCAAGATGAGGGCGCGGTTGTAGCTCTCGATCGCGTCCTCGAAGCGCTTCAGGTGCGTCAACACGATGCCTCGGTTGTACCAAGCTTTGGGATAACTGGGCTTGAGTTTTAGGGTTTCTTCGTAGCTGTAGAGAGCTTCGTAGATTGATCCGATCTTGAGTAAAGCGTTACCACGGTTGTACCAGACCTTGTAATTTGTGCCGCAAAGCTTGAGGGCTTGATCGTAGCAAGCGATCGCCTCCGCATGACGCTCAAGCTTAGAGAGCGCCACGCCTTGTAAATTCCAGGCGAGTTCGTGATCCGGCTTGAGCAAAATTGATTCTTTAAAGCTAGCGATCGCGCTGTCGTATTGCCGTAGTTGATAAAAAACTTTCCCGCGCTCAAGCCAAGCGATCGCTGCACTCGGCTGCTGCTGCAGAAGCTGATCGAGTGCAGCGATCGCCTCGTCGTAGATTCCCGCTTTGCTAAATTGCTGCGCTTGTTGAAGGTAAATTTCAGACTGAGGATCAACAGGATCGGTCATAACAAACTAGAACGCAAGGCCCGACTTAGTATGGACAGCAAAAATGCTCAACCCCCTGCTTCTCCAAAAGAAAAGCAGATGAGCCTAACCAGTTCTCATCTGCTTTCGCAATGCTTGATGATGAAGCTGCTTTAGACTTTAAGCGGCTCTTCTTGAAGCGATCGCGCGATCGGCGTTTCGACGGGGGCTGAGGTCGTATTGGTAATCAATCGCGCTCCTCGTCCGCGAGTGATGTAGCTCCAAGTCCAGTGAATCATCACGACAAGCTTGTTATTAAACTCGATCAGGAAGTAGATGTGAGCCACAATCCAGATAAACCAAGCAATGAAACCAGACAAGTGAATTCCACTCAGGTTGGCAACGGCGGCATTCTGCCCGATCACCGCAAGGCTACCAAAATCTTTGTAGCTAAATGCAGAGAGCGATCGACCTTGTAATCTTGCTTGAATCAGTCTGGCAACGTATTTTCCTTCCTGCATTGCCACAGGTGCAACTCCTGGATAAGGCTTGCCTTCAGGATCAGCACAGTGCGCCAAATCGCCAATGATAAAAACATTCGGATGGTTCGGAACGCTTAAGTCTGAATTGACCATGACGCGACCCACCCGATCAAGCGATGCGCCTGTGCGCTCAGAAATCACGCGACCGACACCAGATGCTTTCACCCCTGCTGCCCACAGAATCGTTTTTGCCGAAATCGTTTCGCATTGGTCGTTGTATTCGATCTTCAGCGTTTCGCCCTCGATCTGCGTCACTTTGGTTTTAGTCAGTACCGTAACACCCAATTTTGTCAGCGATTCTGCTGCTTTTGCAGACAGCTCAGCCGGGTAAGGCGGCAGTACGCGATCTAACCCTTCGATTAATAAGATCCGGGCTTCGGTCGTATCAATGCTGCGGAAATCATGCTTGAGCGTATTGTTTGCCAGTTCCGCGATCGCGCCTGCTAACTCAACGCCCGTTGGGCCGCCGCCGACCACGACAAAGGTAAGGAGCGCTCTACGCTTTTCGGGATCGGTTTCTTTTTCTGCTGCCTCAAATGCCATGAAGATCCGGCGGCGCATCTCGATCGCGTCTTCCACGGTTTTTAAGCCGGGTGCGGTATCTTTCCACTGGTCATTGCCGAAGTAGTGATGGCTGACTCCAGTGGCAACGATTAGCGAGTCGTAAGGAATTAATCCCTGATTTGTCTTAACGTGCTGAGTTTCGGGATCGATGTCGATCGCTTCTTCCATGAGCACTTTGGCGTTTTTCTGACGGCTGAGGATCGAGCGCAGAGGCGCAGAAATGTCAGAAGGAGAGAGGCTTCCGGTAGCAACTTGGTAGAGGAGCGGCTGGAATAGATGGAAATTACGTTTATCAATCAGGGTCACATCAATATCAGCGCGGTTGAGATTTTGAGCAGCATATAAGCCCCCAAATCCACCTCCGATAATGACCACACGATGCTTGGGCAGGTTCGTCACTGGTTCCATAGGTTGTCAACAATGCTTATGTGGGCAGGCAAGGCTAGGAAGAATGCACTCGAACGGATAAAGCAGTCCGAAAAGCCAAGTGATAGGGTGATAACGTTCAACTCATCGATCTCGGTTCCTCGCTCCTCGTTCAAAAATGCCCGATCTCTACTTCAGTGTACTTAGCCTGATCGTAAATTTGTGACAGATTGTAACCGAATTTGGAAGATTTTACTATAGCGTCATAATTTGCTGATATTTGAGCGACTTTCTTCATCTCTAATTTGTGCTTTCGGTAGGTGCAGGACAAATTCAGGAGTATCTATTGCGATCGCTTAGCGTTCTAAGAATCGCTTATCTTCTGACTAATCAATAAATCCTGTTATTTTCATGGATTGTGTCGCGGGTGGATGAGGCCAAATTAGAGCGACTTTTATCGGAACATGATCCATTTAAGAAGTAGTAATGAGAGTGGAGAGTAGGGCGTAGAAATCTTTCTTGATCCCCCACTCTCATTACTACTCCCCACATTTGTCTAGAATAATCGCAGTCCCTCGATCTCTTTTTGCATGACTCAACCGCCGCTGCCCCCTCGCCGATCGCAAACCATGCTTGGCAATCTTACGCAAGCCGTGAAAACGTTGACGCGGATCAATTTCTCTAAGCTGAAGTTGAGACCGAATGCGCGTGTCCCGGAGTTGTTGGTGCAGGATGCAGATGCGCCGAAAGCGCAGGTCTTTCCGCTGCTGGGCGATCGCTATTCGGTGGGACGCAGCTCTAAATCCTGCGATATCGTGGTTCGCAATCCGGTGGTCAGCCAGGTTCATGCGGTAATCAAGCGCGATCGCAAACGGAAATTCTTGGGACTGCCGACGCGATCGAGATTTATGATTCGCGATGAAGGCTCAACGAATGGGCTGTATCGCGGCAAGCGCAAGCTGAAGTCAAAGATTCTCTACAATGGCGATATTGTGAGCTTAGGGCCACCTGAACTTGCTGCCTCCGTCCGTCTTCAATATAAAGACCCGCTGCCGTGGTATCTCAAAGCGGTGCGCTACGGTTTGTTCGGGATTAGTGGCGTGACCGCCCTAACTGCATTTGTCATTGGAATCGAATGGCAGCGATTTTCGGTCTATCCCTTACCGGAATCGGTGCAAGGCCCTGTGGTGATCAATTCACGGGATGGACAGCCGTTGCGAACCCCTAGAACCGATCGCCACATTGAAGTGGAAAACCTTTCAGGATTTTCGCCTTATCTCCCTAATGCAGTGATGGCTTCTGAAGACTCGCGGTTCTTCTGGCATTTGGGGGTTGACCCGATCGGGACTGCCCGTGCGCTATTTACCAATGTTCGAGGCGGTGAGATCCGAGAAGGAGGCAGTACGCTCACACAGCAGCTTGCCAGAAGCGTTTTGCCGGATTATGTCGGGCGACAAGATTCCGCAGGGCGCAAACTTCGAGAAGCGATCGTAGCCCTCAAGCTCGAAACGGTCTATAGCAAAAATTTCATATTAAGAACGTATCTCAATCGCGTCTATCTTGGTAGCGGAATTTATGGCTTTGAGGATGCCGCTCAGTTTTACTTTGGAAAATCGTCAAAAGATCTCAATCTCTCGGAAGCAGCAACGTTAGTGGGAATTCTGCCCGCACCAAATAGCTTTAATCCGGTAACAAACTACAAAGCGGCGATCGAATATCGCGATCGTGTCCTAGAACGGATGGCGCAGCAGGGCATGGTGGCACAAGAAGAAGCTGATCGCGCCCGACGATCGCGGATTGAGATCAGCCCCAGAGCTAGACAGGAACTGCAAAGCGCGATCGCTCCTTATTTTTACAGTGCAGTCTTTGATGAGCTTGAATCTTTACTCGGTGGCAGTCTTGCGAGTGAAGGGAATTTTATTGTCGAAACAGGACTCGATCGCCAAATGCAAGCGAGAGCTGAAACTAATTTGAGAAATAGTGTGGCGACAAGCGGCGCAAGCGCAAATTACTCACAGGGTGCGGTTGTGACGATCGACGCGAAAACAGGCGAAATTCTAGCCATGGCTGGAGGAGTTGATTATCAACAAAGCCAGTTCAACCGAGTGACGCAAGCTCTGCGGCAGCCCGGATCGACGTTTAAAATCTTTGCTTATGCGGCTGCGATCGAGCAGGGCATTTCTCCTGGAACGAGCTATTCTTGTGCGCCCTTGAACTGGGGCGGACAGACATTTGCAGGGTGCGGGGGCGGAGCGGCAGATTTTTACACCGGAGTCGCGCAGTCGTTAAACGCCGTTGCGCTCAGAGTGGCTCAAGATGTGGGATTAGACAAAGTGGTGCAAATGGCGCAGCGCATGGGTGTAAAGTCCACTCTCAAAGCGGTTCCGGGGCTGGTCTTGGGGCAAAGCGAAGTCACTCCACTAGAAATGACTAGTGCTTTTGGAGTGCTGGCAAATCAAGGAGTACGAAACCGTCCTCATACGATTAAGCGCATTCTGGATAGTGGAGACTGTAAAAATCGCCAAGACATCAATACTTGCCGTGTGATTTATCAGGCCGATCAAGATGGCGAGAATAATCAAAAGGTGATTGCGCCGGAAGTTGCGAATACGATGACGACGCTGCTGCAAGGAGTCGTACGATCGGGAACCGGACGCGGTGCCGCGATCGGGCTGGGTGAAGCCGGGAAAACGGGAACGACCAACGACAATAAAGATCTGTGGTTTATTGGCTATGTTCCGAGTCAAACGATCGTCACTGGTGTTTGGTTGGGCAATGACAATAATGCGCCCACGGATGGAAACAGTGGACTTGCGGCGAAACTTTGGGGTGATTATATGCGGCAAGTTGTGCGGCAATAGGGCAATCAATATTAAGTCGCTATTTCTACTGACGTGATCCGACGGTATGGCAGATCGCGTGTCTTATCTCAGTTCTGGTAAGAAGAACAGGGGCTTCGATCGATCACTACCCGGTTTCATTTGTAACCAGTGATTATACGGTAAGGCGGACTTCTATCTCAGGATAGATTGTCCTAAAGCTCTGTGAAACCTTTAATAATCTCAGAATTCAACCTCTGTATACAAGGGTCTGGCATCGCCACATGACAACAACATCGGTGCAACTACGGGAATTTTCTACTACGGCAACTGCCGCAGCCTCTGATTCCGAGAGCGGACTCTGCTCTCTATTCGCTACAATTCCACCGGAGAGAATTGGTCTAAATGGTGAATATGATCATCATGGTTTAGCCAAGCGGGTGTGGCAGGCGCTTAGGGTTCGCTTTTCTGCTAGAGATCTTGAGAAATTGAGGGTCATGCAGCGAGGAAAAGTCGTTATTTTCCTGGGGAGCGTTGCATCGTTGGAAGTGTTGAAGCACTTTGTTTCGATCGCGCGAGAAATCGAAGGCGCGATCGATGTGGAGACGCACGGCGTTCGGATCAAGTAATCTCGAACTCAACACCGTAGTCTAGGCGCAAATTGCAAGTATCGTGATCCGCAATGTTGGTATCACTGAGTTCGAGATTGTAGAAATCAACGATCTCATCGTCGAAGTAGGGGCCAGCGTGCCAGGTGCCGATCTCTAGTTTGATGAAGCAGTTTCCTGGAATGCGGAAAGCTCTAAGATCCGAGAGCGCTGGACTCACGCTTTCACCTGGAGGCGCAACCACGATCAGCCATTCTTTGCCTTCTAGAGAACCGAGGCACTGAGTGCACTGCTGATGGCGCGTGATTTTGTGAAATTTCCGCCCGCGATGCTGGAGTCGCATAATGTAGAAGCGGGGAATTCCCTCTTCAAGATAGAGCTGAGCATCATCTCGATCGAAGCCTTTCCCGTCGGGTGAGGCTTGAATCAGTTGTCCAAAGGGACGAAAGGCTTCAGCGGTGATGGGTTGGGCTTGAATTGAGCGAATTGTTGACGGTTGCATGAAAATCTCTCCTGTGGTTCATCGTGAACCTTTCTTCCGGTTGACGATCGTTTTCTAAATTCTTTCTAGGATTCATGAGTTACTTCAATTTTGAGGATATGACTCATGAATAGATTAAAGCTAGTGTTAAAAGAATTTCGTCTCGCTGTATTAGCAATTCTACTGTTTGCAGTTCTGTTGCTTGCCCCGATGCAAGTCGCTCACGCGGCAGCAGATCCGTCTTATTCTCCAGGTGCGCCAGATAGCCCGAATAAGAAAGAAAAAACTCTGTACGAAGGTCGTCGGGTGGTGAGTGCAGAAGAGCAACCTGGAACTCAGAACTTGATGGGCAAGATCAAGCAAGATTTACAAAGTGACACCAGCGATCGCCCCAAAACCACCGGAGAATGGAACCGCGAAGCTCGTGAAACTTCCGGTAACTTGGGCGAACGTCTGAACCGCATTGGGAAAGAAACAGGCGAAGCGGTGAAAGATTTCGGACAAATGTACCCGGATACCGCAGAGCGTAGCGGTGATGCCCTGCAAGACAGCCTGAATCGATCGAACTAATTTAATTTTGTTTCAACAGGATGTTGACCATAGTAGGGGAGCGCTTCTGACCAATGGGGGCGCTCCCCTTTTTTCCAATTGATGAGCGCGATCGCGCTTATCCCCTCAACATAGCGTCCTTGATGCGGCTCCGCTTCAACTCGGAAATCAATCGATTGTTTTATTTGCTCCCATTCTGGGGCGGTCATCACGGCATCAGGTTGCATGACCTTTAATGTTTCATCGCGCTGATAGATTGCAGTATAAAGTTCACCTCGCTGCGCCGGCATTTGCACGGCGATCGTGCCACGGTACCCCGATTGAAGCGCGATCGCTGCTAAACTCGACACTCCAAATAATGGAATTTCTAGCTGTTGTGCAAGCGTTCGGGCGGCAACAACACCGATACGAGTGCCAGTAAATCCACCTGGGCCGATGGCGACAGCAAGAAAAGCAAGATCTTGCCAAGATTGAGGTTTGAGAAATTCGGTGAGGTGAACGTGCAGCGAACTCGATAATTCACGTCCTAAATTTTGAACGGACGATCGCTGATTGCCCTCAAAATCTGAAATCATCAATCCCAAATCAGGACTACTGGTGTGAATGGCTAAAGCATAAAGTGACATAGCTTAGAGCGACATAACTTAGAGTGACATAACTTAGTTTCGATTAATTTGTACCGAATAACAGAGACGATCGCCGCGTGAGATGGATTTACCGTGTACGATCGCACAATTCCCTTCGATATAAGCAGTGTGCTGATAAACGATGAGCGGATGTCCCAGGGGCACTTCTAATTGCTCACTGGTTTCGTCATCTGCTTGTGTACATTCAATCACAGCATCAAGCTTCTCTGTAAAAATTCCATGCTTCTCAAGCACGGTGAGGCTGAGTTGCTGCTTAAGATCTTCCGCATAAATCTCCCCTAGCTCTGGAACAATGTAAGTAATATCAACACAGCCCGGAACCCCATTGAATAGCAATACTTTCTTTTGAAAGTAGGCGATCGACACCGCCAAGATTTCCTGAACATCCTGCGGAACGGTAACTAATTCAAACACTAACGTCCGAACTGTGATCGTTACGCCTTGCTGCGCCATATCTGCTTCGAGCAACAATGGACTCGATAAAGAATGCGTGACTTTCTGCTGACTGGCGACGAACGCCCCCTTCCCTTGCTGCACGACGACTAAACCCTGCTGCATCAGATTTGCGATCGCTCGTCTTGCTGTAATCCGGCTGACTTCAAACTCCGACATTAATTGATGCTCACTCGGTAGTTGATCTCCGGGTTTATACTGACCGCTAACCATACGATCGCGTAGTTGTTTGGAGATTATCGCGTGTAGAGGAGTTCCCATGATTTAGTAGCATTCATTACAGAGTTTTGGTGATATATTGCTATTCTTGCTTGTTATAACAAGTTCAGCTTAATGGTAGGAAAAAGACGATGACTTCATCCATTTCTGAGTCTAACTTGATTGAATCCGAGTCAAAGCGCTACACACCTCTCAGTAGCGAAGCTTTGAAAGCGTTGAATACGCGATCGACCCTGAAGGGGCTGCTTCAACTTTTTGGACATTTAGCGATCTTAGGCATTAGCGGTTATCTTTGGGGCACGAATTTAGGACACAATTGGGCAATTGCAATTCCCGCCGTGATTGTTTACGGGTTTGGGTTTGCTGCGATGTTTGCTCCAATGCACGAGTGTTCACACCGGACTGCATTCGAGAACAACTTGTTGAATGATGTCGTTTGCTGGATCGCAGGTCTCTTATCTTTTTACAATGGTGCGTTCTACCGTCGCTATCACAAATGGCATCATCGCTACACCCAACTGATTGACAAAGACCCAGAACTTGGCGATCCGCTTCCTCAAACTTTAGTAGACTATCTCATTACTATGAGCGGTATTACTTGGTGGTGGGGCAAGCTGAAAACGCATTTTCGCGTTGCTTTGGGACAGTTAGAGGATTATCCCTACATCTCGGAAGAAGCTCGTGCGGGTGTAATGCTTTCAGTCCGATCGCAGTTAGCCGTGTATGCGATTGCGATCGCGGTTTCAATCTATGCTCATCAGCCTTGGTTTGTCGTCTATTGGGTGCTGCCGTTAGCCGTTGGACAGCCGATTCTGCGGATGATTCTGTTGTCGGAACATACCGGATGCACCCATGATGACAATCCGTTTACGAACACTCGATCGACCAAAACCCTATTTCCGCTTCAGTTTTTGATGTGGAATATGCCCTTTCATGCAGAACACCATCTTTATCCCTCAATTCCGTTTCATCAACTTCCCGCAGCACACCAACAGTTAAGAGAGCAGTTCACCTTCAAAGATCAAGGCTATGTTGAAGTGAACTACAACTTTGCAAAAGAGCTAGTATGACCCAATCTGCAAGTTGTTTTACGCTGAAAAACTTCCCGTTGTACTGTGGTGCAACCTTGCCCGAAGCGCAGATCGTCTATCAAACCTACGGGACGTTGAACCACGATCGTACCAATGCCATTCTCTACCCCACTTCATACGGAGCGCAGCACACCGATATCGATTGGTTAATCCGCCCCGACGGAATCTTAGATCCAAGCGAATGGTTCATTATCATTCCGAATATGCTGGGCAATGGTCTATCAACCTCGCCCAGCAATAGTGATGTTGGTTTAGAAGAACAAGGCTTTTGGTTTAGTCACTTTGACAATGTTCGTGCACAGCAACAGCTACTTCAGGAATTCTTTCAGATTGAACAACTTGCCCTGATCTATGGTTGGTCAATGGGCGCACAGCAGGCGTACCACTGGGGAGCGCTTTATCCCGATCGTGTGTTACGCATTGCTGCCCTCTGCGGTACGGCTCGAACCACCGATCACAATCGCATCTTTCTGCAAAGCTTACGAACTGCACTGACGGCTGACCCAGCTTGGACAGGAACGCGATTTGAAACAGTGCCCGATCGTGGATTTCGAGCCTTTGCCCGCATTTATGCAAGTTGGGCGGCTTCCCAGGCTTTCTATCGAGAGGGTTGCTACTATCAGCTTGGATATAGTTCGCTGGAGGACTACATCACGCGATTTTGGGAAATGAACTACCGCAAGCGCAACCCGCACAATCTTTTAGCCATGATTGATACTTGGCTGCATTGCGATGTCAGCGACAATCCAATCTACCAGGGAAATTACCTTGCGGCGATGAGTGCGATTCAGGCAAAAACATTTGTAATGCCTGCAACAACAGATTTGTACTTTACACCGGAAGATTGTGCAGCAGAAGCTGCTCTCTTGTCGAATGCAGAATATTATGCAATCGACTCGATCTGGGGTCATCGAGCGGGCAACCCCTATGACAATCCCAACGACGCAGCCTTTATCCGATCGCATATTCAAACCCTACTCCAGCACTCATTATGACGACGCTTTCCCAAATCGCTCAATCTCAAGGGATTCGCTACTTTCTGATTTCGTTTACGGATTTGTTTGGGGTGGCGCGATCGAAGCTCGTTCCGACTGAAAGCATTGATCAAATGGCAATCAGCGGAGCCGGATTTGCAGGCTTTGCCGCTTGGTTAGACATGACTCCCGCAGATCCAGATATTTTAGCCATTCCCGATCCATCCAGCTTAATTCAACTGCCTTGGCAACCCGAAGTGGCTTGGTTAGCTGCGGATTTGCACACCATTACCGGAGAGCCTTTAGAGCAAGCGCCGCGTGTTGTTTTAAAGCGAGTTCTACAACAGGCACAAGACCTCGGATACCGAGTGCGAACGGGCGTAGAATGCGAGTATTTCTTGCTCAGTCCAGAGGGTGAACAGATTGCAGATGGGCGCGATCGCCAAAGCAAGCCTTGTTACGATCAACAGTCTTTAATGCGTCAATATGAGGTCATTCGCGAAATCTGCGATGCGATGTTAGGACTCGGATGGGGCGCATATCAGAATGATCACGAAGACGGAAACGGGCAGTTCGAGATGAACTGGATGTATGCGGATGCGTTAGTGACGGCAGATCGACAAGCGTTCTTCAAATACATGGTCAAATCGATCGCAGAAAAGCATGGACTCCGAGCCACTTTCATGCCAAAACCGTTCGCCCATCTTACCGGGAATGGTTGCCACACCCATGTTTCACTCTGGGACAATGCCGGACAGGAAAATCTCTTCTACGACCCGCAAGGCGAGTTAGGACTGTCCCAACTCGGTTATCAATTCATCGCGGGTGTGCTGCATTCGGCTGAAGCCCTCTGCGCCATCACGAATCCAACCGTCAACTCTTACAAACGCATTAATGCACCTGTCACACTCTCCGGTGCAACTTGGTCTCCGAACACAGCGAGCTACAGTGGCAACAATCGCACACATACGATTCGCATTCCCGACGCTGGACGCTTTGAATTCCGTTTAGCCGATGGTGCAGCGAATCCTTATCTATTACCAGCCGCATTAATTGCAGCCGGATTAGATGGCATCGTTCAAAAACGTGATCCGGGCGTTAGACGCGATAACAATAGCTATACTGATCCGCTACCCGTGGGTGAAGCAACACCGTTACCTAAGAATCTACTCGACGCTCTGCGGTGTTTAGCATCGAATGAAATGATTACTCGATCGCTGGGTAAACCATTCGCCACTGCTTATCTCAAGCTCAAACACCAAGAATGGAATCAATTTACGAGTTGCGTCACGCCTTGGGAACTGGAAAACACTTTAGATTGCTAATTGCATTGATTGGGGCCAGCTTTTATCTGACCCTTTTATGTTTGCATCGAAATCAGCGTCTTCAAATCTTCAATCAGGCTGGTGAAAAATCTTGCTGCATCGACTTCGGTGGCAACCCAAGCATTTGCAGGTTGCTTTGCAAGATTACGATCGTCGATCAATGTTTGTCCTCGTGTCCATTCTCCCCGCGTTTCGATCTGCACTCTTGCCCGTTTCCACATCATTGTTTCTGGGTAAAACAAGTACCCTAGAGTTGCCGCATCATGCACAAGAAACCCTGAGATTCCATTTGTTTCTCGATACTCTAAGGCAGTACCAATCATGAACTCACAAAGACTGATCAAAAATTGTGCTAATTCACTGTGTGGATTGCTTTGAACGATCGACTGTGCCACTTCTCTCGTAAAGATCAGTCGTCGCGTAATATCGAGCGGAGTGATCACCAAATCACAACGACTATTCAGCACAATCTCTGCTGCTTCTGGATCAAACCAGACATTAAATTCTGCATGAGAAGTAATGTTGCCGGGACAGCTAAATGCACCGCCCATGATGATAATTTCCTTTGCTTTTCTGAGAACACCGGAGGCTTTTTTCTCTGCGGCTGCGAGATTTGTGAGTGGCGCGATCGCGACGATCGTAATTTCCCCAGGCATCGCATTCAATCGATCAATTAGAAGATCATCAGAGTGCCGAGCCATTTCATAGCTGTGAATCGCATCGGGAAGTTGCGAGGATAAATTACCCATGCCATCGTTACCGTGAATGTGTGAAGCATCATTGGGGGAATGAGCGATCGTAACTCCCCGCCCCACTTCCACCTCTGCCAATCCCCCTAAGCCTAGAATTCGACTTGCACTAGAAAATGTCTTTTCAGTCGAGACATTGCCGCCTGCAGTCGTGACCGCAATCAATTCTGCTAAACCTTGTTTCGCGAAACTTTGCAGCCAAAGCAGCACAAAAATATCATCGCCACCCGGATCGGTATCGAGAATGATTTTGGGAATGTTTGAAGATACGGGCATGATGATTGAACTCGATGATCACCTGAATTCTACTGTTAGCCTGCGAATTAGGGATTGGAATGGGTTTGCTCTATAGTTAGTGCAACTCGATACGATCGAGGGGGGCGACGTTAAGATTCAGTCTCTAAGTGAATTGGAATCGATCAATTAAGCACTACACCCGCTCATCCGAATGTTAAGAATCTTGAGAAACCTCAGATCCGTGTCACCCTTCACAGGTACATTCACAAATGGAATCATCTAACGAATAGGAAACTTTTCTTATGACAGGTTCATACGCAGCTTCATATCTGCCCTGGATTCTCATTCCCGTCGTGACCTGGTTAGTTCCCACGGTCGTCTTCGGTTTGTTGTTCTTGTACATCGAGCGCGAAGATCCAAGCGGCATCTAGCCTCTAGTTCCAAACGCATTAGCATACAAAAGCCGTCCAACATAACCCATTGGACGGCTTTTCCTATTTGAACGGTTCGATCTGCTTATAGCGACGAACCAATGCTGGTATAGGAACCGTAAAAGAACAGTCCCAAAACACCGATTGCACCCAAGCCTGCAACCGTTGCCACAAGCCACAAGGGAATTCTTCCACCAGTTTGCACAGTCTTATCCTCCTAACTCAAATGAAACAGAGTATCTAGTTGAAGAAATAGCTAGAGAACAAAATCCCCAGCGTGAAAATTAGCAAAAGACCCAAATAAAGCGAAGTCCGATTCAGCTCAACGGGCTGCTTGTTTGGGTTTGGAGAACCTTTAATTCCTGCCACAGTTCAAGCTCCTATCGTTGAATAAATTGCATTGAAGCGATCGCGCCAATGAAGAAGATCGCTGGAACTGCCAAAGTATGCACTGCTAACCAGCGAACGGTAAAAATCGGATATGAAATCGGTTCGTTCGGAGTGTTGCTTGTCATTGTTTTATAACCTCGTAGAACTAAAAACTACTTGCCAACTTGCGAGGCAAACTTATCAACCTGCTGCTTTGCTTCGGAGCGGTTGCTGACGATCGGCAACTGCTCTTGACGGGCAGTGGGATAGTATTCATTCGGGCGAGGCGTACCAAAAACGTCGTATGCCAAACCTGTGCTGACGAACAACCAACCTGCAATAAACAATGCAGGAATCGTGATGCTGTGAATCACCCAATAGCGAATGCTTGTAATAATGTCCCCAAACGGACGCTCACCAGTAGTACCTGCCATGTATTAGCTCTCTCCAGAAGTCAACGAACAAAAGCCTTATCTGTATCATACGGGACGGGAGATACCCTCACAAGGGAATCTGTGAAATTGATCCCCTGATCCTCAGTTATGCAGTTTGCGGAGTGGATTCATACTTCAATAAAGTCCCGCGCTGACCCATGATGAATCCTGTGTTTGAGTCGAAGAAAATAACTCTGTAAAGGTTTGCGGGAATGTTTTCAACATCGCGATCCTTTTGCCAAGTTTTACCGCCATCAAAGCTTGCTAAGAGATTGCCACTTCCGCCGACAACCCAGAGTTCTTCGGGAGTGCGATATCCCAAATCTAACAGCCCCCAACTGGTCGAGAATTCAGGATTTTGAGCTTCTAGCCAATCTTCTGGATTGTCTGAAGCAGTGAATTGAATTTGTCCACCTCTAGCTAACATCCACAAATGACCGTCAGGAGCAAAGCCCATGTTCTGTAGCTTGCGTGAACTGTTACGGTTGTAAGGTTGCCAAATATCTTGACCGGGCTTCCAGGTCGAGAAGAAGTTACCTGTTGAAGAAACAGCGAGGTACTTGCCATCGGGAGTGCGATCGATACTCCGCATCACCCCAAACGCCTCGGAAACAAGCGCTTTCCAGTTCTTCCCCCCATCGGTGGTGCGATAAATTGCACCCACATCGGTAGTCATCTCAGCACTGTCCTTACCCAGTGCAACAATCTTCTCCGGAGATCCGGGAAGCTTACTACTCAGTGGCAGACGTGACCACGATTTACCGGCATCGCTAGTATGCAGCAAAATCGAAGGCTGACCGGCAATCCAACCATCGTTTCCTGAGAAATGAACTGAAGTGAGGCGATATTTTTGTTCACCCAGTTCTAAAACCTTCTGCTTCCAGATTTTACCGCCGTTTGTCGTTTCAAGCAGCGCTGAATTCGTACCCACCATCCAGCCATGCTGCTTGTCACCCGTGAACCCAATATCGAGCATATTCTCCTCGATCGGCAGCGGCACCACTTGCCACGGATTATTTACAACGGCGGGTAAAAACCCTTTACAGCCAGTCGCCAGGAAGACAACCGCTAACAAAATTACAAACTGTTTCCAGGCTCTCAAAATCCGATACATCGCACTTGATCTCAGTGAATAAAGGGTTCAATCCGTTGCACTACTGCAACCCGTAAAGACTTAGAAAGAAAATAAATGCCAGAATCAGTCCGCCAAAGATGAGGAGGTTCTTTTGCCCTGGCGTTAAGGTGTTGACCCCCAACCCGTAGCTTAGATTCTGCTTGAATCCAGAAGGTGCATTCAGCGGCCCCACATTCTGAAAGCGCTTTTTCGGCACACCGCAAACTGGGCATTTCCAAGTCGACGGCAAATCCTCAAACGCCACGCCAGGGGGGATATCGTTGCGATCGTCGCCCTTTGTTGGCTCGTAGGTGTAGCCACAGGCTGCACACTCATGTCGATCGAGGTCTCTCGGATCGATAGGCTTAACTTCAGGCTCTAGCGCGTTTTCTTTCGGATCAGCAGCTTCGGTACTCATGGCAAAACGTCAGGGAGTGACCCAAACCTTAAAGTGTTCGTTAATTATTATGACATTATTGCGATCTCCTCAAACATCGATCGTCTAAAGCGAAAATGTTTGGCGATCGTCATATACTCTTTCTAGAAATGACTCAGCTTCGATAGATTTCTCTTGATGACTTCGATTCAGAAGCGATCGCATCAGAGTCCTTGATTTGGGCGCGGTTTCAGCGCACGATGATATGTTGCGGCACACTATAATTAAAGTGTAAAGCGACGTAAACCAGTCCACTTTGTAGAACGAGAGGCGGCGAATACCTGTGTATGTCCTAAGCGGCTATGAATATCTATTAGGCTTCCTGCTGATTTGCAGTTTAGTTCCGGTTCTGGCTCTTCTGGCTTCTAAGCTAGTTCGCCCTAGCCGTCGAGGTCCCGAGCGTCGTACCACTTACGAGTCAGGGATGGAACCGATCGGGGGTGCATGGATTCAATTCAATATCCGTTACTATATGTTCGCTTTGGTCTTCGTGATCTTCGACGTAGAAACGGTGTTTCTGTACCCTTGGGCAGTCGCTTTCAATCGCCTCGGATTGCTGGCGTTTATTGAAGCCCTGATCTTTATTGCGATTCTAGTTGTCGGTCTGGTCTACGCTTGGCGGAAAGGAGCATTGGAATGGTCATGAATCCTGAAGCACCTGCTGTTAACAGTGGGTCACTTATCAATCCCATCGAGCGTCCAGGTGTGACGCAAGAATTATCCGAAAACGTCATTTTGACGACGGTAGACGATTTGTACAACTGGGCTAAATTATCGAGCTTGTGGCCGCTTCTGTTTGGAACGGCTTGCTGCTTTATCGAGTTTGCCGCATTGATTGGTTCTCGATTCGACTTCGATCGCTTTGGTCTGGTGCCCCGATCAAGCCCTCGCCAAGCGGATCTGATCATTACGGCAGGCACAATCACGATGAAGATGGCTCCGGCTTTGGTGCGTCTCTATGAGCAAATGCCCGAACCGAAATACGTGATCGCAATGGGTGCTTGCACGATTACAGGCGGAATGTTCAGCGCTGACTCTACGACTGCGGTTCGAGGCGTGGACAAGCTAATCCCAGTAGATATCTATTTGCCGGGATGCCCTCCACGGCCGGAAGCGATCGTGGATGCGATCATTAAACTCCGCAAGAAAATTTCAAACGAGTCGATTCAAGAACGGGGTGAACTGCGGCAAACGCACCGCTACTACAGCACGACTCACAACATGCATGCTGCACCGCTCGTTCACGATGGTAAATACCTGCAAGCGGATACCCGTATTTCACCGCCACGTGAGTTGGCAGAAGCGCTGGGTCTAGAAGTGCCTGCGGTATTAGAAGCAGAAAAGGAGAAGAGCGATCGTGGCTGAAGAAAAACAAGCGACTGAAACAACGATCGTTGAAGCTGGCAAAACTTCAAAGTGGCTGACTCAGAACGGCTTTGATCATGAGTTCATGGGACTCGATGCCAGTGGCGTTGAAATGATTAAAGTTGAACCGGAATTGCTGATTCCGTTTTGTACCGCGCTGTATGCGAGTGGCTTTAACTGCCTTCAGTGTCAGGGTGGATACGATTTGGGTCCTGGCGATCAGTTAGTGAGTTTTTACCACCTGATTAAACTAACGGACAACGCCGATCGACCGGATGAGGTTCGGTTGAAAGTGTACTTGCCGCGTGAAGATCCGAGAGTGCCGTCTGTGTTCTGGATTTGGAAAGGTGCAGACTGGCAGGAGCGAGAAACGTTTGATATGTACGGGATTGTCTTTGAAGGACACCCAAACTTGAAACGCTTGCTGATGCCGGAAGACTGGGTAGGCTATCCACTACGGAAAGATTACATCTCCCACGACTTCTACGAACTGCAAGACGCTTACTAAATGAAAGCCTTGCTAACGTTGAAAGCTCTCCTGCATTGTCAGGGGAGCTTTTCTTTTTTAAACACGCTCTTCAACCTAGTGTTGTAAACATAAAATCCTCGTTAAGGAAATACTGTAACTTCTACGTAAAATCGAATACAAATGTTAGTATTCGCCTCAGTATAAGTTCTTGCACACTGACATAGATACGGCAGGCTTAACTATTCAATCCCTTACTCGAATACCCCGGTTTTCCTTATGATTGATGCGCTCTCAGAACGAGTGATGCGTAAGGTTCAATGGACTTTGACTATCGGCTGGCTAATTCTGATTATTTCGCTGTTTTACGATCCGATTTCGGCTCAATTAACCGCTCCTAGCAGCACTTGGAGTCCACTCCGTATCAATCAAAGCAGCTATCAATGTCCGATCACCAACGAAGAGAAATCCTCAATTGATTGGGGACAGTATTCCCCTGGAACTGCTGATTCTCGATGTCCGAGCATTCAAAACCGCTGGGTTGTAAATCATGCTTACCCCTTAGGAACACATATCTTCTGGGCAAGCGTATCGCTGGCTGCACCACTGCTGCTGATTTTCGGGCACAGTGGTTGGAGAAGAATTTGCCCACTCTCGTTTCTCTCTCAGCTTCCCAAAGCGTTAGGGTTGCAGCAAAATCGCAAAATCAAAAATGAATCTTGGCTTGGGCGGTACTACTGGGTTTTGCAGTTTGGCATTTTATACCTGGGGCTAACGCTGCGAATTCTTTTAGTCAATTCGTCTCGTCTTGGACTTGGCGTGTTTCTTCTGTTCACAATCGCATCGGCAATGCTGATAAATCTGATATTCAAAGGCAAAACCTGGTGCCACTATTTTTGCCCATTTGCACCGGTTCAGAAGATTTTGACTGGAACTGGTGGACTACTGGAAAAAACGAAGTCTACTCGTAGCTCGATTCCTCAGTCGATGTGCCGAACGATTGACTTACAGCAGCATGAAGTCAGTGCCTGCGTTGGTTGTAAAACTGCCTGCTCCGATATTGATCTCGAACGCTCCTACTGGTCTGAGTTGTTTAAGCCGGGGCGACGATTTGCTCAGTACGGCTACGTTGGATTAGTCGCTGGATTTTACGGCTATTACTTTCTGTATTCAGGCGATTGGGACTACTACTTTTCCGGCGTTTGGACGTATGAAAGCGACGTGGTTGAGCAGTGGTGGCAGCCTGGACTGTATTTACTAAAGTGGGCTGTTCCGATTCCAAAAGTGATTGCAGCACCACTGGTATTGGCGATCGCAACTGTAAGCAGTTATTGTTTAGGTGTTGGATTAGAACAACTCTATCGCCGTTGCCGTCAACAACTGGGGCATTCCATTTCCACAGAAATTGCCCGTCGTCAGTGCTATAGTGTGGCTTCTTACATTGCATTCAATCTCTTCTACTGGTTCGGTGGCAGATTATCTCTGGAAATACTGCCTGAACCATTGAGCTGGGGCACTAATATCGGAATCTTGCTTGCAAGTAGTGTATGGCTCGGTCGTGCTTTGTGGTACACAGTGCCCCCTAAGAGCAGTAAGCATGTTTCTGCGATCGCTAGCAAAACCGGAACTAGCAGAAAATCAAGTTTAGGTATCGTCGTTGCAAGTGTTGTTTCGATATCATCGCTTGCAAGACGATCGAAGCTGAAAGTGCATAAACCTGAATCCAGTTTCACTCTGGTAGCGCAACATCAAATTCATGATGTTCGAGTTGCTCAGTTGTTGAGTAGCAAGCGGTAATTAGGGTGCGATCGCAGCATCAACACATGAGCGATTGCAATACCAAAAGTGAAAAGCGGCGGGAAGTTCTAGAACCTCCCGCCGCTTCTGGTTATTGATCGTCAGAACCTATTCTGCTGCTTGCGGCAACAATTCGCGTTCTTGACCATGTAGAACCGTCACTTGTCCATTTTCATCCACGTCAACGGTTGCAGTATCGCCATCTTTCACCCGTGCTGACAGGATTTCTTCAGCTAACGAGTCTTCTAGCAGTCGCATGATCGCCCGACGTAATGGACGTGCGCCATAGCTTGGATTGTAGCCTTCATCGACCAAACGATCCTTGAATCGCTCGGTAACTTGCAGCGTAATTCCTTGCTCTTTCAAACGCTTGAACACATCGTTGAGCATGATGTCGGCAATTTCCTTGACCTCTGCCTTGTTCAACTGACGGAACACGATGATTTCATCAAGTCGGTTCAAGAACTCAGGACGGAAGTATTGCTTCAGTTCTTCGTTCACCAAGGAGCGGATGCGGTTGTACTGCGATTCCGATTCGTTCTCGGTGGAGAACTCGAATCCAAGTCCGCCGCCGCCTTTCTCAATTACCTTAGAACCAATGTTCGAGGTCATGATTAGCAGCGTGTTCTTGAAGTCTACGGTGCGTCCCTTGGCATCGGTCAAGCGACCATCTTCCAAGATTTGCAGCAGCATATTGAAGACATCGGGGTGCGCTTTTTCGATTTCATCGAATAGCACAACGGTGTAAGGTCTGCGACGAACGGCTTCGGTTAATTGACCGCCTTCGTTGTAACCGACATATCCAGGAGGCGAACCGATCAGTTTAGAAACGGTGTGACGCTCCATGAACTCCGACATATCTAACCGGATCATCGCTTCTTCTGAACCGAAGAAGTAAGCGGCAAGCGCTTTCGTCAATTCGGTCTTACCAACTCCAGTGGGACCGGAGAAGATAAAGGATGCGATCGGTCGGTTCGGATTCTTCAAACCAACTCGCGCCCGACGAATGGCTCGCGACACGGCTTTCACTGCTTCGTCTTGACCGATCAAGCGAGTATGCAGCGTGTCTTCCATGTGCAGCAGCTTCTCGGATTCGGATTCGGTGAGCTTGTTCACCGGAACACCTGTCCAAGATGCAACAATTTGCGCGATGTCATCTTCGCCCACAACTGGGGAAGCATTTTCATCAGTGGATTCTGTCTTGCGAGTTTGTGCGATCGCTCGAATCTCTGCTTTGATCTCCATTTCTCGATCGCGCAGTTCACCTGCTCGATCAAAGTTTTGGGATCTCACTGCATCATCTTTGTCTTTCAGGACTTGACGCAGTTCGCGATCGAGTTCTTTCGCGGCTGGTGGCAATTGTGAATTGATCAACCGCACCCGCGATCCGGCTTCGTCAACCAAGTCGATCGCTTTATCCGGCAAGAATCGATCTGAGATGTAACGGTCTGAGAGTTTTGCCGCAGCTTCGAGAGCTTCGTCAGAGATCTTCAGCTTGTGGTGCTGCTCATAGCGTTCGCGCAAGCCACGGAGGATTTCGATCGTTTCATCAACCGAGGGTTCACCGACCATGACAGGCTGGAATCGACGTTCCAGGGCGGCATCTCGTTCGATGTGCTTGCGATACTCGTCGAGCGTCGTTGCACCGATACATTGCAGTTCACCACGGGCAAGGGCAGGCTTCAGGATGTTGGCGGCATCGATCGCGCCTTCTGCTGCACCCGCACCGATTAGGGTGTGAACTTCGTCGATTACCAGGATGACGTTTCCGGCAGAGCGGATTTCATCCATGATCTTTTTCAAGCGTTCCTCGAATTCACCTCGATACTTCGTGCCTGCAACCAGCAGACCGATATCGAGCGTAACCACGCGCTTATCTTCCAAGATGTCAGGAACATCATCATTGGCGATGCGCTGGGCGAGTCCTTCTGCGATCGCGGTTTTACCCACACCGGGTTCACCGATCAGAACGGGGTTATTTTTCGTCCGGCGACCGAGGATCTGGATCACTCGTTCGATTTCTTTTTGGCGACCGACCACGGGGTCGAGTTTGCCTTCGGCTGCCATTTGGGTGAGATTCGAGCCGAATTCGTCCAAAGTCGGGGTTTTGGTACGACCCTGGCTACCGCCGGAAGTGACTTCGGCGGTTTCACCGAGCATCCGAATCACTTGGGTGCGTACTTTCGAGAGGTCAACGCCAAGGTTTTCTAAAACTCTTGCAGCAACGCCTTCCCCTTCTCGGATGAGACCTAAAAGCAGGTGTTCGGTTCCAATATAGTTGTGACCGAGTTGGCGAGCTTCTTCAAGTGATAGTTCCAAGACGCGCTTTGCACGTGGGGTAAACGGAATTTCCACTGCGACAAAGCCCGATCCGCGACCGATGATTTTCTCAACTTCGATGCGAGCGTCCTTGAGGTTCACTCCCATCGACTTGAGGACTTTGGCAGCGACACCCGTTCCTTCTCCGATCAGACCCAGGAGGATCTGTTCTGTACCCACAAAGTTATGACCCAAGCGGCGTGCTTCCTCTTGGGCTAACATAATCACCTTAATGGCTTTTTCTGTGAAGCGTTCAAACATGGCGTATTTCCATCACCTGCTGCGTAGGTCTGATTCTAGCATAGTGGATCTTTCCGGTTATGACGCTTCACAACAGGGAAATGGGGAGATTACCGAACGTGTGCGATCGGTTCTCGGCTGGAAATGGTTAGATTTACGACCAAAGAGAGATTCTTATCGATTTCTTATGGTTTAGTCAAGCTAGTTTTTTCGAGACTTAGTAGAGATTCGGGATCGCTCAGTATTCGATTGTGCTGCGTGAGACGATCGCGAATCTCCAGCCACTTTTCTTTCAAAAGGCTCTGAAATTCTGCTGCTTGGAGTCCGCCACGCCAAAGAATCAGCGCATTTTCGCCTGTGTCAGTGTAGTAGTCTTTACGCTGCCCCGCAACCTTAAACTGAAATTTCTCGTATAGGGAAATTGCGGATTGATTAGAAATTCTGACTTCTAATGTAGCGTGTTTCATCTGACGCTGACGAGCACGATCGAGTAACGCAAACAAAAGCAGTTTTCCCAATCCTTGCTGCTGATGATCAGGATGAACGGCAATAATCGTAATGTGCGCTTCGTCTACGATCGCCCAGAAGCATCCATATCCAATCAGACGATCTTCAAAGGTGATGGCGATGAGTTCGCTGTTCAGGCTATCGATTTCGCGCTGATAGCCTTCGAGCGTCCATAAACCACCGAAACAAATGCGATCGAGTTCGAGGACTTGGGGGAGGAGAGCGGAGTCGATCATTTGGAGCGTGATGCGGTTCACAAGGTTACAAGTAGCAGAACGGTTCTGATTGTATCGAAGCTTGATCTTGTTAGACTGAAACATGGTTTTGTTTCGGAGCGAAGCACGATGTCAGAGCTACTCGGAAGGATCACGATTAACCCCAAGCAATGTGGAGGTCGCCCTTGCATTCGAGGGATGAGAATTCGAGTATCAGATGTTTTAGACTTATTTGCTGCTGGATTGAGTGCTGAGCAAATTTTGGAAGAGATGCCCGATTTAGAAGCAGATGACTTAAAAGCATCTCTTTTATATGCTTCACGTAAGCTCAATCATCCAGTGTTAGTTGCATGACGATCTGGATCGATGCACACTTGTCGCCTGCGATCGCACTTTGGATCACGAATACATTTGGCATAACTGCATTCGCCTTAAGAGATGCTGGTTTGAGAGATGCTGAAGATCCTGAGATTTTCGAGGCAGCAAGAGAGCAATCCGTTATTCTGATGACAAAGGATAGTGACTTCGCTGATTTAGTAGATCGGCTGGGTTCGCCGCCGCGGGTAATTTGGCTTACCTGTGGAAATACTTCTAATACTCGATTGCAGGAGATTTTAAGCGCTGCTTTACCGCAGGCACTGGAGCTTTTACGATCGGGCGAGGCGTTAGTCGAAATAAGTGGGAATTAGCGACGTGACTAAACGATCGACGTTTGTGACATTTGCGGCGATCGTTATTACTCAGCCGAGATTTTGCATACGGCTCATGCGGTGATAACGGGAGAGCGATCGCTTAAACAGACTGAGTAAGTTCCGATCGCTCATCTCGAATCTGCTTAACAAGTAAATCTTTGTGTTGTCAATGGATCTTAAACTCAGCATCCTATTTTTCGACGATTTTCATCCTCAGCTTTTGGCTGCCCAAACTTCTGAACCAGAGCTAAAGCTGCATGATATTGCTCCAAATTACCTTGCTGTTTGTACAGTGCAGCAGCTTGTTGTAAATTAGCAGTTGCTCGCTGGCGATCACAGTAATACTTGTACATCGAGCCTCGAAAGAAAAACGGATCAGCAAGATCAGGTTTGAGTTTTGTAGCCAGATCAAAATCTATGATTGCTTTTTTCGCATCACCAAACCAGTACAAGTAGATTGCGCCTCGACCACTGTAAGCTTCTGCCAAATCAGGTTTAAGCTTAATTGCTTTCTCATAATCAGCCATTGCCTCTCTAAATGTGGATTGAATAGCTTCGACTTGCTCAAGGCTATTCATTTTCTCGTTTACATAGTCCAACTTCAGACGCGTATTGCCTCGACTGCTGTAAGCTTCAGCAAAATCAGGTTTGAGTACGATCGCTTGATTAAGATCTGCAAATGCTCTTCGGTAATCTTTGTTGCGATACCGTTCTGTCGCTCGATCAAACAATGCCTGTGCAGTCAATTGCCTTTTAGTGGCTGAGCTTTGTGACTGTGAAGGAAATGCCTCTATTGGTTTTAATGGTGTAGTGACACAAGTTACGATCGTTAAAAATGAAATGACTGTAATTTCAAGTTTGAAAGCCAATCTCGTAAAATTCATCCTTCTCGTAATTCTCAGAGAGTTGTTCCTGTAATAATTGGCAAAAAAGATCGATTAGTTTCAGATTTGCAAAAGTTCAATCACTTTCGCGATCGCTTCCGTCAACTTGTCTGGCTTTAATTGACCTGGGGTAGAGAGAATGATTTGTCGATCGGCAGTAAACAATCGATTCGGTCTGATGTTACTCGACTGCCTCAAGCCGCCGGAACTGAAATCAGAAGCCTCAAGTTGTACGGCATATTCATCTGAAATCTGCTGACTGGTAATCTGACTCAAAATTAAATCATCACCGCGCAAGACTGCCAGCACCAAAGCAGGTCGCCGTTTTGCATTCGTCAAATCTGAGAACGGAAACGGCACGATAACCACATCACCCTTCACAAATCCTGCCAAGCTTCGTCCTCCTCTGGTCTAAGCCAGTCCTTTGCCAAAGCGGACTCACTCATCGCACTGATTTCTAGTTTGTTCTGCAAATGTTTCGACTTCAGAAATTGAACAAAATCTAGAACCTCTTCGAGTAAGAAGTCAGGCATTTCGTCAATCTCATGCAGCAATTGTTCTTTCGCTTGCATAGGGTTCGATCGCAGTAGGCTTCATTTCAGTCTACACAGAAGCACATAAATCACAGCATTCCTTAAGCCTCTGAGATCCGCTTGAATACACTTGCGCTTGTACACTAGAACAATGTGGCAAGATTGCCAAACTCCCCAGAATCATTGAGGACACAAAGCAAGCAATGGTAGTGACGCAAGCGCAAGTCGCGCACAATTCGGGTCGCCAGTATTTACCGGAATCCGGTTCCGATCGCTCTCCAAACCAATTTCTGATGCCGCTCACCGCTAGGGTGAACGATCGAGATCATCTCGAAATCGGCGGCTGTGATGTCACCGAATTGGTCAAACATTTCGGATCTCCGCTCTATATTTTAGATGAGGCAGGATTGAGAACGGCTTGCCAACAGTATCGTGAGGCGTTTCGCCGTTACTATCCGGCAGAAGCTCAAGTGCTATATGCCTCGAAAGCTTGGAACTGTCTCGCGGTTTGCTCGATCGTGTCGCATGAAGGTCTGGGAATCGATGTTGCAACCGGAGGCGAACTTTATACGGCGCTTCAGGTAGGGGCTGATCCCGCCAAGATTTATCTGCATGGAAATAACAAATCGATCGCTGAATTGGAATTGGCGGCGAAATCGGGCTGTACGATCGTCGTCGATAATCTTTTGGAATTGCAGCGATTGACGCAGATTGAGAGCGATCGTCCAATCCGAATTATGCTCCGTATCACACCCGGACTGGATTGTCACACGCATGAATACATCCGCACCGGACACTTAGACAGTAAATTTGGATTTGATCCAAACCACGTTGAAGAAGTGTTCCAATTCGTCAGCCAGAATCCAAGCGTTTCGCTGATTGGACTTCATGCTCATATCGGATCGCAAATTTTTGAACTGCAAGCACACCGGGATTTAGGCGGCGTGATGCTGCAATGGGTGAAAAAAGCCGCGCAGTATGGTTTGACGATCTCAGAGATTAACGTGGGTGGCGGTTTGGGAATTTGCTACAACGAGAACGACGATCCGCCAAGCATTGATGAATGGGTGAGAATCGTTTGTGAATCGATGATCAAAGCGTGTGAAGCAGAGAATTTACCCCTGCCGAAACTGCTTAGTGAACCGGGTCGATCACTGATCGGTTCTTCTTGCATCACCGCTTACACCGTTGGCGGACGTAAAACTGTTCCGGCGATTCGCACTTATATTAGTGTTGATGGCGGAATGTCCGATAATCCGCGACCAATTACGTATCAATCAGTTTGTCGGGCAGTGATTGCGAATCGGATGTCGGATGAAGCAAAAGAAACGGTGACGATCGCTGGAAAACACTGCGAATCTGGAGATGTTTTGATCAAAGACATCACGCTGCCAGAGGCGCAACCGGGTGATATTCTCATTGTCATGGCAACGGGAGCCTACAATTACAGTATGTCATCGAACTACAACCGTCTCACTAAGCCTGCGGCGGTTCTCGTTTATGAAGGAGAAGCAAATATTATCCTAGAGCGAGAAACTTACGAAGATCTGATTCGACACGATCGAGTCCCGGACAGACTGAAATAAGGACGAAGCATGGAACCATAAAGGGTGAGGATTGGCAAAGATGGTAATTCAGTGGCAATTCTCCGCTCTAAGCTTAGAGAAAGCCTTGATTGACGTTGCTCCATCAAAGACGATCGCTCAATCCTCATCCTTGCTTCTCCTGACAACCGCTTTGCAATCTGTGCTGACCTTTGTTGTTCAAAATCTGCGATTTCTGCTTGACGTAGGACTGGTGCTGGCGCTTACCTACGTCATGTTGGTGATCATTGGGCGAGAACGGCGGACTCTGTGGATGGTGCGCGGTTTTATTGTACTGATGCTGGCAGCAGCAATTAGTCGCCGAATGGATCTGGCGCTGCTGAGCTTTGTGCTGAATAATCTTGTCGTTGGGGCAGCAGTGGCGATGGCGTTTATTCTACAATCAGAATTTCGTCGATTTCTAGAGCAGCTTGGACGCGGGGAAATTGCACAACTGTTTCAGCCCTCGAGCCGGAGCCTGCCAGGATCAGACAGCGTGAGCGATGAGATTGTAGAGGCGGTGAAAGGGCTGTCCCAAAATCGAACTGGGGCATTGATGATTATTGAAACAGGAATTGCGATCGACGATCGAGATTTCTCAGTTCCAGGTGTTAAACTGAACGCGGAACTTTCTAAAGAACTTCTACAAACAATTTTTCAGACCACGACGCTCTTACATGATGGCGCAGTTCTAATTCGGGGGTCACGCATCATTGCCGCCGGAGTAATTCTGCCGCTGTCAGAAAAAACTGCCTCAAGACAACTCGGAACTCGTCACCGTGCCGCAATGGGAATTACGGAAAAATTGGAAAACTGTATTTGCGTTGTTGTATCTGAAGAAACGGGATCAATCTCACTCGCTGAGCGGGGAATTTTAAATCGTCCCTTAACGAGCAGTAAACTAAAGGAACTTTTGGAAGAACGGTTTTCACAGTCGGGCGATCGCGAACCCGTCTCACGCGATCTGAAAAGTCTCGGTCGTCAATTCCGGATAAAGACAGTATCCTTATTCTCGCGTTTACTGAATGAAGGTCGTGTAAAAGATCGCCGGATTCCAAACGAACGCAAGCGTGGCGACTCTTAATTCTGCTAAAACCAGATTGATTTCTCATCCCTTTCATCGGCGTTCCCCCGAAACCACAATGACTACTGCCAAGCACACGATTTTACGAGACCTGCCTGCTGATTTAGACCACGATCGCTTACCCCGCCACGTTGCAGTGATTATGGATGGGAACGGGCGCTGGGCAAAACGCCAAGGCAAGCCCCGAATTATGGGGCATCGTCGCGGTGTGGATGTGTTGAAAGATTTATTGCGCTGCTGCCGCGATTGGGGAGTTGAAGCGCTAACGGCATACGCGTTCTCAACTGAAAATTGGGGACGACCGCTTGAAGAGGTGGAATTTTTGATGACACTGTTTGAACGGGTGCTGCGTCAAGAATTGCGCGAGATGATGAAAGAAAATGTGCGGATTAAGTTCATCGGTAATTTAGATGCGTTGCCGACGAGCTTACAAGCAGAAATTGAGCGATCGATGTTAGAAACTAAGGACAATCAAGGCATTCGCTTCACCATTGCAACGAACTACGGTGGGCGGCAAGAAATTATTAAAGCGTGTCGCTCGATCGCCGCTCAAATTCAGCAAGGGATCATTCAACCTGACGATATTGACGAAAGCTTATTCGAGCGGCATCTGTACACAGCGGGAGTTTGTGACCCAGATTTACTGATTCGGACGAGCGGTGAAATGCGATTGAGCAATTTTCTGCTGTGGCAAGCGGCTTATTCGGAGTTGTATGTCACCGATACGCTTTGGCCTGATTTTGATCGCACTGAGTTTCACCGCGCCTTGCTTTCCTATCAACAACGAGAGCGCCGATTTGGAAAGGTGGGAAATAAAATCTAGGCTATCGTCCTGCGGCCAAAATCTGTGCAGCCATTAGCGTTAAGTCCGGGAAAGTCGGGGAAGAAATACAGTCTTTCTCCCTGAACTGTCCCACTTCCCGGTACTGCTCTCTTTCCAAGTACAGCACAATCACGACTTTGCGAGTCGGATCGATCAACCAATATTCAGGAATGCCACGGGCTGCATATTGAGCGCGTTTTCTTACATAATCGCGAAGGTAGTTTTCACTATTTGTATCACCGGGAGAAACGATTTCAGCCACCAGAATGGGCGGCGGCATCTCTGAGGTAATGGTGAGTTGCGATTGGGTTAGCGCAAGATGCTCTTCTCGCAAAACGACAAAATCAGGAAACCGATTTGCCGCATCTCCAGATTCGATTACAGGAACTTGAAGTTGACACGCATAAAGCTTGATGAGTCGGCGTGAGACGATTTGCGCGGTTGCAAACAGCCAAAAGAGTTCTTGCGCGATCGCAGTATTCGGTTCCGATTCTGGCGGCAATTCAACTAGCTCTCCGTCTATCCATTCGTATACCCGATCGCTGCCGTCATCATAATTGAGGTACTCTTCAAACGTGCTGAATCTCGGTTTGGCTTGCGTCATTGGGGTTAAGGTCCTGCAAAGACAGCATCCTCGATATCTTGGCGGCTGAGCGAATATTTGAACGATCGCTGAACATCGCGCCCGTTCACATTGAGATAACGCACACTCAGTTGATCGACATCAAGCATTAGTTCGGCTTGCCATCTAGGGCGCTCGATCGTCCAGCAGTGCAAGTCTTGTGGGTCTTGCTCACAGCCTTGCTCGGTTAGCCAAGCTTCGATCGCAGGCAAAGGATGGTTGTAAAGCGGAGTATCACCGGGAGGTAGAGTCATAAGAGGGATTCATTTCAGCAGATTCTATTGTCGCTCGATCTGGAGAAAGCGTGGGAGCGTTCTGGATGAATTCTACCGGCTGAACCTGTGGACGTTGGACGGTAAGCGGCTGAAAAGCTTGATCGCCGCGAGTAATGCCGATCGTGATCGCCAAAATCAAACAGCCGACAAATGTGATTCCAAGAATAAACAGCGCAAAGACTTCTCCGGGCGAAAGCGGGCGATCGGTGGCATCTAAATAAGCAGAAGAGTTCGGTTCTGGCTTGTCAGTTTTGTGCAGGCTGGGTAACGGGCGCACCGCGACTAGGCGAGAGTACCCGATCGACAGATCGTAAGCTGCGCGACGTTCAGGATTGCTTAGCGTCGCGTATGCTTCATTTAGGTACTGAAATTTTCTGAGTGCAATCGCTTGCGGTAGCTCAGTGGTATCAGGATGATAGAGCTTGCTCAATTCTCGATATGCCTGCCGAATCTCTCGCACCGAAGTCGAAGGATGCAACCCTAACAGCCCGTAGTAAGTTGACTCGATCGATGCTTTACCGCTTGAAACTGTTTTCTCCTGTGCCACTGGCTTACCCTTTCGCTAAGCGTTAGCAACTATTATTGTCGCCAGAAGCGGAAGTCTGCAAGTCGCACTCGCGCCACGCTCTGGAGAATTCATCGTCAAATCTTAACCAAACGCCAATCTGGAAATTACCTGTCCTTGGTATTAGAGCTTTAGAGTGAGAGACGGGATTTCAGCACGGGAGCAGAATTCATGATCCAATCGTTCGCAGCACCGTTGATTGAGCTACCTGATTCGCGCCTTCTTCTCGAACAGCTTTATCGGGAGCGGACTCTACAGCCATTTCGCGGCGGTCAAGGAATTCCTTTACGTTCAAATGAGCTTTGGGTAGTATGTCGAGGCGTTGTTCTTCTTAACACGCTGCACCCGACGGGAGATGAGGCGTTACTGGGAATGGCAACCCCTTCGATGCCGTTTGGCTTGCCGCTGACGTGGATTTCGCCGTATCAAGCGATCGCTTTGACCGATGTCGATTTGTTGCCCTTGACCGTTGCAGAAGTTGAGAAATCTCCGGCGCTGTGTCAAGGACTCTTTCGCCATCTCAGCCGCCGATTGCAGCAATCTGAAGCGTTTCTCGCGCTATCGGGTTGCCGTCGCGTTGAAGAGCGATTGAAACAGTTGTTGGTTTTACTCCAGCACGAAGTTGGACAACCTGCTCAGCGCGGGACAAGGCTTCAGGTGCGATTGACTCATCAGCAGCTAGCCAATGCGATCGGCACTACCCGCGTCACCGTCACGCGCCTGATTGGACAGCTTAAACAAGAAGGCTGGCTGACGATCGATGCAAAGCGACACATTATTTTGCATCAGTAGCCTGTAATCACGCGGGCGACCTGTTGCGGCGGTTTTTTAGTTTGTGCAATCAAGGCAGATTCCATCACTGTGGCTTCGATCGGCACGACTCCGCGCTCCTCGCTGTTGAGCAGCCTTGCGGCTCGCTTAGACAAGTCGAGGACGCGATTATCAAAATAGGGGCCACGATCATTGATCCGCACGATCACACTCTTGCCGTTGAGCCGATTTGTCACTTTGAGAAAGGTGCCGAGCGGCAGGGTGGGATGAGCGGCAGTGAGTTCGTTTTGATCGAAGATTTCGCCGTTTGCGGTTTGGCGACCGTGAAAATAAGGGCCATACCAGGATGCCATGCCGCCGATGCTGTAGTCGGTTTTTGCTAACTGGTACATCTCTATCTGCGCTTCTGCTAAAGGAATGCTGGTTTGTCCAAGCGCAACCCGGAGATTGTTCACCCACTCAATGGCTAGAAGTTCAGCAGGGCGACCGAGCCGAGAGGCAACACGATCTCTGATGGTGAAAATGGTGCGATCACCCAGTTTTGCTGCAAACTGGTTGTTGTCGAGTACGGCTTTGAGCGTTGTAGCATCAAGGTTAGGAATTTCGAGCAGTTGCGTGACCTGATCAGCTAGCATTTGCGCGGAGGCCCGATCTCGGACTGTGGCAATTTGACAACCCTTGACCCAAAGCTGAAAGCCACTGGATGCAGTTTTAGTAGTGGGACAGTGCCAAAATCCAAGCCTGGGGACGAGAGATTCTGAGTGATTTAGCGGAGTTCCGTCATCTGTCACCTCTACGATCGCGACCGATGAAGCTGTGTCTTTCGAGGGAGCAACTACTGGCAACTGTTCAAACAGAGATTGCATTGAATCAAGGAACTCGCTGAGATGATGGGAGTTCGAGCTTGAGGATAAGAGTAATTCTTCGACTGTGTTCAGCCAGCTTGATTGAGTATGATTGTGGGAGATTGATGCGGTGAGATCAAAGTTGAGAGAGTTCTGGGCTGCGATCGCGAGGTGTGGCGAGGACGATCGCGGCAGCGTGGATTGACACACGCGGCTATGACATAGAACATGGGTGAGATATTTGGGTGTGTCTAGAAGCTTGCTTCCCAAACTGGGAATGCCGCTAAACCACGACGCGACCCACATAAGTCCAAGTATCAACATTTTAGTTTGACTTCAAAATTGTAAACAGCAATACTTTTTTGTCAGAACTTAGTATAAAGTTTTCCTGGTACAAAATGGGACTGTCCGGAGGAGATAGATCTTCTTCACATTAAAAAGTGATTTGTCTTTTAATGTATCTTCTGGCACATACTGGAGGGGAATGAATGTCGCTACCGTTCTACATTGTGGATGTATTTGCTGAGCGTAAGTTTGCTGGAAACCAGCTTGCCGTCTTTCGTCAAGCTGAGACGCTGACAACCGAGCAAATGCAGGCGATCGCAAAGGAAATGAACTATTCAGAAACGACGTTCATCCTGTCGGAGACACCCCAGAACGAGGGCTATCCAGTCCGCATTTTTACTCCAAATCAGGAGCTTCCCTTCGCAGGACATCCCACCTTAGGAACAGCGTTCATTTTGCAACAAGCTGTCATTCAAGAATCAGTATCTACTGTTAGCTTGAATCTGCAAGTTGGGCAAGTTCCCGTTACAGTAACGTATTCCGGTAGAGTGATTGACCTACTGTGGATGCGGCAAAATACACCAACATTTGGGAAACAGCTAGAAAGAGAGCAGATCGCATCTGTCTCGGGACTGAATCCGGAACAGATTGACGATCGTACTCCGATTGAGGAAGTGTCTACAGGTCTACCATTTATTATTGTACCGCTCAAGAATTTAGCTGCCTTGCAACAAGCAAAGGTGAATCGAGACGCACTGTTTAAGCTAATCGAAACGACTGAAGCAAAGGCAATTCTGATTTTTTGTCCTGAAACTCGGAGTGCAGCGAATCATTTAAGTGTGCGCGTGTTTGTTGAAGCGATCGCAGGAACACCCGAAGATCCAGCCACCGGTAGCGCAAATGGATGTTTAGCAGCTTATCTGGTGCAGCATGATTATTTCGGTCAGAGGTCGAACGCGAAGCGCGGTGCAAGCATCGACATTCGAGTGGAGCAAGGCTACGAAATTGGGCGACCTTCATTGTTGCTGCTACAAGCGAAAAAGGAAAAGGAAGCTTTTGAAATTTCAGTAGGCGGCAAAGTTATCTTAGTTGCAAAAGGTGAGTTTGTTTAATAGAGGTGTAGATGCAAGAGACCACTGCAAGACTACGATCGCACCTCGAAGCGGTGGTGCGCGATCGCGATCCATTTTTTGCAACTCAGGGGCATTTCTATGTTCAGCAATACATCCGCGAACAGTTTGCACAATGGGGAGCGGTTGAATCTCATGCGTTTCAGGTTGGCAAGCGGACGCACTACAACTGGATTCTGAATCTACCAGGGCGTGAGAATACAAAGCCTCCAATTTTGATCGGCGCACATTATGATGCTGTACCAAATTCTCCAGGTGCAGATGATAACGCAACTGGGGTAGCTGTGCTGTTAGAGATGGCAAAGGCATTTTATGAACAATCAGCACGGTATCCGATTCGATTAGTTGCCTTTGATTTAGAAGAGATTTTTACACAGTCGGATACCTTCGGGAACACACAGTATGCGATTTCATTAAACGGTGAGCCGTTGCGATTGATGATTGCTTTAGAAATGTTGGGATACTGTAATCATGATCGCAATTCACAACGCTATCCCGCAGGATTAGAGCGATTTTATCCAGATCAGGGAAACTTTATCGCGTTGATTGGCAACATTCCAACAATTCCAGATTTGATTCGATTGAGTCGAGGAATTCGTCGATCGGACGTTGGTTGTGAATGGTTGCCTGCTGGAATGCGGGGAAAGATTGTTCCGGATACTCGTAGAGGCGATCATGCTGCGTTTTGGGATCGAGGCTATCGCGCATTAATGGTTACAGATACGGCAAACTTGAGAAATCCGCACTATCACAAACCGAGTGATCGCATTGAAACAATTGATTTCGACTTTCTTACACGAGTTTGCGAAGGATTGATTCATGCAATTCGATCATTGTAGAACTCTAAATTGTTTCTAAAACTATCTTTGTCTTTAGCTATTTTCCCTATGATTAAAGGCTAATTGCCACCTACAAGGAAACACGCATGATTCACGCTTACGCAGCTAAAACAGCAGGCGGAACACTGGAACCCTTTGAATACGATCCAGGAGCGCTGAAAGATCAAGAAGTCGAAATCAATGTTGAATACTGCGGGATCTGCCACAGCGATTTGAGTATGCTCAAAAATGAATGGGGAATGAGTCAGTATCCGGCGGTTGCAGGGCATGAAGTGGTAGGAACGATCGCGGCAGTGGGCGATCAAGTAACAACACTCAAGATCGGTCAACGGGTGGGGCTGGGTTGGTTTTCACATTCATGTTTGCATTGCTCATCTTGCATGTCAGGTGATCAGAATTTGTGTGCGACCGCAGAACAAACGATCGTCGGTCGGTACGGCGGATTTGCGGACAAAGTGCGGGCGTTTGAAGAATGGGTGACTCCGCTACCCGAAGGACTCGATCCAGCCAAGGCAGGCCCGATGTTCTGTGGGGGAATTACGGTGTTTAATCCGATCGTGCAGTTTGATGTGCAGCCGACCGATAAGGTCGGGGTGATTGGTATTGGTGGGCTTGGACACATGGCGCTTCGATTTCTCAAAGCTTGGGGCTGTGAGGCGACGGCTTTCTCAACGAATCCTGATAAAGCGGCTGAAGCTCAAAAGATGGGTGCGGCTCATTTTGTGAACTCTCGCGATCCAGAAGCACTCAAAGCATTGGCGGAGTCGTTTGATTTTATTCTCTCAACTGTGAATGCAGATTTAGATTGGGGAGCTTATATCAATGCGCTGCGTCCCAAAGGGCGATTGCATTTTGTTGGAGTCGTTCCAGGTGCAATTCAGTTAGGCGCTTTTCCTTTGATTGCTGGACAGAAGTCTGTATCAGGGAGTCCGCTCGGTAGTCCAGCAACTGTAGCAAAGATGCTGGAGTTTGCGGTGCGGCATGAAATTGAACCTGTGACAGAAACCTTTGCCTTTGATCAAATCAATGAAGCATTAGCGCATTTAGAAACTGGAAAAGCGCGGTATCGCATTGTGCTGAAACGGTGACGGGTGTAGTTTAAGCGATATTTCTTTCTTTGATGAGTTCTAAACGCCTCTTAAGCCGTAGCAATATTGGTTTAGGAGGCATCAGTATTGACGATCCTATAATCTTCAAAATTGGGCAATCTTAATAGAGTTTGTGACAGTATTCAGAACCTGTGCCCAAAGCAAATCGTCAAGCAGGACAGAATGTGCGTGAGCTAGCAGCAAAGAGACGAGTAAAAGCTATCACTTCTTTTGCTGAAGCAGGATTTTGTATTTTCTTACCTTTCTTTTTAGTTAGAATCACTAACAATTTCTTAAAGCAAATTCCTTCTATCAATGTTTCCCAAGCTCAAAGTTCGCTAAATTTCGCATTTATCTTTCATGTACTTTTTGCGATCGCTGCCTTAGGTTTCGCTGCTAATGGAATGTTTTGGTGGAAGCGTGCTAATCATGCTGATCAAGGTGCGAAGGGTGAGGAGGAAATTGCTCAGGAACTTTCTCAGTTAAAGCAGGAGGGCTGGGAAATTGAGTATGGTATGCGCTTAGGAAATAGATTAGGAGATGCTGATATTGTTTGTATCTCTCCTCAAAACAAAGCGTATGTGATTGATGTAAAGTCTCATCGAGGAGAAGTCACAACAGATGGAAAACAATTACTTCGATGTATAGGAAACAGAACCTATCCTTTTGAGAAGGACTTTTTCCAGCAGGCTATGAAGCAGGCTTTACAAGTAAAAAAACAAGAAAGCTTACAGTTTGTAACGCCGATCGTAGCTTTTTCTGATGCTAAAGTTTTAGTTCCAAATGGCAAGTTACAGAAAGTTTATGTTATCGAGAAAAGCAGATTAACAGCATTTCTGCGCTCACTTGGTTAACAGGTAGTCTATCGCTACTGAACTCTATCCAAGCTAGTTTGCCATCGCTGCTTCATGCGACTTAGACATCAAATACTAATTGCTTTGCAGTACCGTCATCTTCGATTGATTGTTCACCAATCCCAATCATCTCAATGAGAAGTGTTCGATCGCTCGGTTGCCACTGTCCCTGTCGTGCTTCAATCTCAACAGTTAAATTGTTGACTCGATAAGTTGTGGTAGCAAACTGACCCGATTCATAGTCAAACGATCGACCATCATCCTCATACAGCGTAAATTCACCTTCACCTGGATAAACTCGCAATCGAAGCTGGTCGATCGGATGTTCATCGACATATTGCATCACAGGCTGCATTGGAATAATTGCGCCCGCTTTGACATACATTGGCATTCGTTCTAGTGGAGCATGAGCCAAGATATGTTGATTACCACTGAACTTTTCACCTGTCCACCAATCAAACCAGGTTCCCTCTGGTAGATAAACGGCGCGATATTCCACACCAGGACGATAGACGGGAGCTGCCATCAAATGTGTACCGAGCAGCACTTGATCATGAAGGTGATAAGTCTTTGAATCATTTGGATACTCATACAGCAAGGGTCGGAGGATCGGCGCACCTGTTTGTGAAGCTTGCCAGAATAAAGTATAGGAATAAGGCAGCAATTGATAACGTAATTCAATGTATTCGCGGCAGATGGCTTCGACGCGATCGCCAAACACCCAGGGTTCATGTTGCGCTGTGGTGAGTGCCGAATGTGCCCGCATCAAAGGATAAAGCATTCCCACCTGCATCCAACGCGCAAATAGTTCTGCGGTTGCATTTCCGGCAAATCCACCAATATCAGCACCCACAAAAGGAACCCCGGATAATCCCATGTTCGATAACATTGGTAAGGATATTTCGAGATGTTCCCAAAGCGATTGATTGTCACCCATCCAAACCGAAGACCAGCGCTGAATTCCGGCAAATCCTGAGCGCGTTAAAACAAACGATCGTTCACTTGGTCGGAGCCGTTTTAAGCCTTCTGCCGAAGCACGCGCCATATTGTAGCCATACAGATTGTGTGTTTCTGCGTGGGTTCCCTGTTCTTCAGGATTGCCTTGGGGTGCATCCATTGGGAAAAAGATATATTTGCCTTCATCTCCGAAGGGTCGATCGGCAATGCAAGGTTCGTTCATGTCATTCCAAATGCCTTCAACTCCAACATCAGTTAAGGTTCGCTGCCAGTCGCCCCACCAGTGACGCACTTCGGAGCGCAAGAAATCAGGAAACACAGACTTATCAGGCCACACATAGCCCGCGACTAACTTACCGTCTGCACTTCTCACAAAACAATCTTTCTCTAAGCCTTCGTGATAGACCGGATAGTTTCCATCCGGTTCATATTTCACACCCGGATCAACGATCGTCACCGTCTTAAAGCCATTTTGCTTCAGTTCAGCAATTAGCTTTGCTGGATCAGGAAAGCGCTTTGGACTCCAGGTAAACACCCGATACCCGTGCATGTAGTCGATGTCGAGATGGATCACATCGCAGGGAATTTTGCGCGATCGAAACTCCTGGGCTAGTTCCTGCACGACATCTTCAGATTCATAGCTCCAGCGACATTGATGATAGCCGATCGACCATTTCGGCGGGAGCGGCATTCGTCCGGTGAGTTCTGTGTAGGTTTCAAGAATCTGAGCCGGAGTGGTGCCATGAATGATGTAGTAGTCTAATTCTGGACTCTGAGCTTGCATCTGCCAGGTGCCTGGTTCAGTGACACCTAAATCGAACTGACTGAGATGTGGGATGTTGAGAAAGATTCCGTAAGTTAGCTGAGGTCTGAGTGCAATAAAAAACGGGATCGCTTGATACATCTCATCATCAATCGACGAATAATCCAGCGCATCGACTGTCCAATTGGTTTTGATCTGCGATCGTTTGTCTAATAGTCCTGCCCGTTCCCCAAAGCCGTAGAAATGTTCGTCAGCTTCGATCGTTTTCCAGCAAGCAACTTGTCCCATCCGCCAAGCAATGTTTGTATCTTGTGCAAACGGTTTGCCTTCTAGATCAAAACAGCGAATGCGACAGGGAGAACGTTCAATCACGACCCGCATTTGAGCAGTTCGGATTGTGATTGTTTCTTTATCTTCGATCTCAAAGTGGACTGTTTCCCACTCTTCATCCGGTCGATTGACAGCCCACGATCGACGCGGCAGAAATTTGCCCGTTGGGGCAAGTTGCACTCGAATTAAATTCGTCGCCAAAATACTAAGTTTTAAGCAAGCCTCGCCGCAGGTGAGCAAAATTGAGCGCTCGGCAATGTCAACGCGATCGACATTACCTAACGAAATCCAGGGCTGACGAGTGGTAGGAAGCTTTCCAAAAACTTGAGGCATGATCTTGACCAGATAAACAATTTAGCCAACTAACATTAGCTAACTAACATTAGCCAACTAACAAAGATTCTGCACCATCGATCCAAACTTCTGTACCTGTGATGTGACTCGCGGCATCCGAAGCAAGAAAGAGCACCAATTCAGCCACTTGCTCGGCTCTTCCAGGTAAGCCACCATTTAAGGGCACAGTGCCATGCGGATATTCCACAGGCTCTTTGATTGTTTCGATGTGTTTTGGATGTGCAGTGTTGAAAATATTGGTTCCGATCGCACCTGGACAGATTGCATTCACCCGGATCTTATTTTTTGCGAGTTCCAGTGCAATCATCTTCATAAAGGTGACTTGGGCAGCTTTGGTACAAGCATACGCTGTTGCACCTGTGTTACTAAAGGTTCGAGTTCCATTCACGGAGGCGGTTACAATCACTGCCCCACCCTGTTTTTTTAAATATGAAACAGCATATTTGACCGTATAAAATGTTCCGTTCAAATTTGTATTGACAGTTTCATTCCATTCTTCAGGAGTAATCTCTTCAAGCGGTGCCCAAACGCCATTAATTCCAGCGTTAGCGAAAACAATATCAATCCGCCCAAATTTTTGAGCGATTTCATTCATCGCACATTCTACTTGATCCGGTTGAGAAACATCAGCCACCACTGCGATCGCACTGCCGCCCCGATGCTGAATTTTTTCAACCGTTTCCCCGATCGCGCTTGCAGACCAATCGATTCCAGCGATGATGGCACCGTGTTCAGCCAGCAATAGTGCTGACTCTCGTCCGATTCCTGATCCTGCGCCTGTAATGACTGCAACCTTACCTGTTAATGGCATAGTTTCCTCATCGAGAAGTCGTCCGCTTCTACCTTCGTTTTTATTGGCTTAAGGTTCCTCTGTCTTTAGCAGGGTTCAGAAGCATCAGGATTTAAGTTTCGCTGTACTCAAAGCGGTAGAATACAGGTTGCGTTTTTCTCCGAATGGTTATGCAACTTCAACAGCGCGGACATTTACTCACCGAGCAAGTTAATCCAGCGAGTGCAAATCTCGACCAGCTTTCGTCGATCGAGCTGGTTGATGTGTTTAACCAGGAAGATGCGAAAACGATTAGCGCGATCGCACAGGCACGAGAACCTTTAGCGAAAGCGATTGATTTAACTGCAGAAAAGTTACGTCAAGGCGGACGGTTGTTTTATGTCGGTGCAGGAACAAGCGGTCGTTTAGGCGTGTTGGATGCGGCAGAGTGTCCGCCTACTTTTTGTACATCTCCGGAAATGGTGCAAGGAATTATTGCGGGTGGCGCGGATGCTTTGGTGAGAAGTTCAGAAGGGCTAGAAGACTTGGCGGATCAAGGAGCGGCGGCGATCGCGGAGCGGCAGGTGAGTACGATCGATGTTGTGGTGGGTATTGCCGCAGGTGGGACGACTCCTTATGTTCATGGAGCTTTAGCAGAAGCAAGAAAACGCGGAGCAACCACAATTTTTATGGCTTGTGTGCCTCAAGAACAAGTTCAGATTGAGGTGGATGTTGATATTCGCTTGTTAGTCGGGGCAGAAGTGTTAGCAGGTTCTACGCGGCTAAAAGCGGGAACCGTGACCAAACTCGCATTAAATATTCTTTCAACTGGAACAATGGTGCGATTGGGTAAGGTTTACGGCAATCGCATGATTGATGTGGCGGTGACGAATACTAAACTGCACGATCGCGCCTTACGAATTCTCTGCGACCTCGCCGATTTAGATCGAGAACAAGCCGCAGCATTACTCGAAAAGAGCGATCGCTCTGTGAAGACTGCTTTGATGATGCACTGGACAGGACTTTCAAAAGCAGAGTGTGATCGCTTATTGGCTGAGCATCAAGGAAATCTAAGAGCGGCGCTAAATCAGCCTAATTGACACCCTGTAGTTTGTACTGCACCTAAGATTCGCCAGACTGCAAACACAACGATCGTGCCTGCAATTGCCACTCCACTGCGGTACAGCATCAGCCAGAAGCCGATCGGCTTTTCATTGACAAGTTTCAAATAGCCCCAAGCTAGTGCAGACATAAAGATGCTAATCACACCTGCCCGAATTGAGCCATAACAGTCTGAGGTTGTAATCAGAAATCCACAGGAACCTAGAAATAGACACACTAAACTGACTAATGCTGCAAATGATCGAGTCATACGCCTGATAAATGTGCGATCGCACCTAGATAATCAGCGAACAATTTAGCATTGAGTGTTCCAATTGTTACAGGGTGTGATCACCATTTTTTCAGGGATCGATTACATCAGCGATCAAGCCACCATCTGTAAAGAAGCTTTGATTTCTGAAACGATGCCGCTAATTTGTCAAAGACTGTCGGTATAGTGAGATAATTCCTTTATTTCAAACCGTTGTGTGAATTTTCCTGTTTATATCGGGATTGGTGCATTTAAGATTCATCCTCACATTTTCTTTGAGGCGATCGCTTATACCGTTGCGCTGCGGTTGTCGCTGCGAAATTTCCGCCGAGATACGATTAAGCCGACGCAAAGAAGCTCGATCGTGGTTGCTGGCATGGTCGGGGCGCTAATTGGTGCAAAAGTGCTGGTGATGTTGCAGCGCATTGATCTTTGGTGGCAGCAAAGAGGACTCTTTTAGTTGATGTTGCTAGTGATGGTTGCATTGATTAACTTTGGTTGCTATCTGTTTCTGATTACTTAGTTTCGATAGTCAGCATTTACCGCTTCCTTGCAATCTGATAGGCAGAAAGGTTGAAAAGCTGAATCTTGCCCTCGAATTGCTGGTTGATCGCACTCCGCAACCCCAGAAACAACGCTTCTCGCGTCGGTGCATTCAAAGCGATGTACGGCGAATAGCTGCTTAGAAGCTCCAAATAACGATCGACCTCATAAACCCGATCACAATCGATCGTTTCCGTTACTGGAGCCTCAAATAGTCCTGAATCACCGATTAACTTTCCAAGCCCTTGCAAAATCTCTTCCTGAGTGTCCTTGCCCTCATACTGGGGAGCGATCGACGGTGCGATCTGCTGATAAACCTCATCCAGTACCCGATGCACTTCACGGCTCGGCTCAAGTGGCATATTCCATAGCAACACCAAAGCACCATTGTTTTGTAATGCTTCAGAGGCTTTCACATACTTGATATCAGATGCAATCCAGTGCCAAGCATTTGCCGCGAGTACAATCTGATACTTTCCAGACTCAACCTGCCACTCTTCAAAGGTCTGAGGAATAATGTTCACCTGCGGATAAGCGGCACAGTTCTGCTGAGCTAATCGGCAGAACTCCAAATTCGGCTCCACCGCATCGATCGCATATCCCAACCGAGCAAAATCTACTGTCGCCACGCCCGATCCGCAACCGACTTCCAGAATTCTCGATTCAGGCGACAACTGAGCAACCTCAACCACTCGTTGAATCAACGCTTCTGGATAGCGGGGTCGTGCTCGATCGTAGGCTTCCACAACCGGAGAATACCAAACCTTCCGCTGCTCCAGATCTTTCGTCGAATACTCGTTGAGAACTTCTACCCAGTTTGACATGATATTTAAGCAGAATGCTCCTCTTCGAGTCGGCGCTGATGCAGTTCGGGAAGCTGCCACCAAGCCAAATCCGGGCGCTCATGATGCTCTAAGTGATAGCCAAAATGGTAGCAGCTAAGAAACGACCAGAGCGGCGACCAGCTCGTACTCTGTGAACGGCTTTCATTCTGATATCCGCCTACCGGCTCACGATGCGGCAAGAAGGTTCCAAAAAAGAACAGTTGAACCGAACTCAAAATTGATGGAATCGCCCAAAACAGGGTTAGATTTGCTTCAGGAATGTGAAATAAGCGATGTGCAATGTGGAAAATTGCAACCAGTCCAAAGATGCGCGTCCAGCTCCAGTACCGCACCATGAAATAGGAATACCAGGCAAAGAAATTTTTGTGTTGACCGTCATGGAAATCAGGATCAGACTCAGAAGCAGGATGGGCATGGTGTTGCCAATGCGTCCGAATCATTTCTTTCAATGAAAACAACGCATAAACGCGGAGTGCAACCGAGCCAATAAAGTCATTCAGTTTACGATCGCTAGGAGAAACAGCGCCGTGCATCGCATCGTGAGCCGTAATGAATAATCCGGTATACAAAAATGTCTGTAGCGCGATCGCTGCAATCTTTACAAACAGCGGCATCGAGTTGACATCGGTAGTGAGCAAAATTGTCAGGCTCGCAGCCCACACACCAATAACCGAGAGCGCAACGAAGACACCACGATCGATGTCGATTCCAGAATCATGTGTAGACCGAATCGGGGCGGAACGAAAAGAAACCACGGGATAACTCCACAAACATTCAGAATGAGCGGCAAATTTCCACAGGTGCTGCTTCAACACAAACGCTTTGCAAATATTAACATTCTTAGGCGGTGTTGTAGAACTTGATCAGACAAAGACCGAGCTTTTAACAAGAAACTTTCTAAATAAGTTTTTGTTTTACCATGCAGAAACAGCAATGAAATTGCATTACATGACAGCTTAGAAACTTAACGACACAATGCTATCTCTCTGAGGGGCGAATCTCTACTCTGCCTTGAAACTTAAGCCTTTTCGCGTATCTCTAAATATTAACTAAATCTGCTTATTTCGCCGATTAACTATCAAAATCTAACGCAGGTTAGACGAATTTGATAGGATTCAAACCACACTAAAAGTACGCTTTATCTCAATGATTGTTATGGCTTCTACAGTAATTATCACAGGCGCATCTCAAGGAATTGGGAAAGCCACTGCCCTCCGCTTCGCTCAAGGTGGCTACAACCTTGTATTAGCATCCCGTAACGTCGATCGCCTCAACGCCGCTGCTCAAGAATTAAAATTAATCGCGCCCAGGGTTACGGCAATTCCAACCGATACCCGCGATGCAGACCAAGTAAAAACACTGATCGATCGAGCTATCTCTGAATACGGATCGATCGATGTGTTAGTGAATAATGCAGGCGTTTATATCTCAGGGCCTGCCGATAGTTTTACGCTCGAAGATTGGCATACGGCAATCGATACAAATCTGTGGGGATACATTCACACCATTCACGCCTTGTTACCGCATTTCCTCTCAAAAGGAAGCGGCACGATCGTCAACGTTTCATCTTCAGGGGGTAAGGTTCCTATCCCTTACCTTGTGCCTTACTCGGCCTCTAAGTTTGCTGTAACCGGACTCACTCAAAGCTTACAATCTGAACTTTCCCCCAAAGGGATTACCGTCTGTGGCATCTATCCGAATTTGATCAAGAGCGACTTCATGGAGCGGGCAATTTTTCGCGGCAAGGATGAAGAAGACGTGATCGCTCGTCGCAAGCAACTAGAGCAAGTTCTCAGCGTCCCAGTCGTCGAGAAACCAGACGATGTAGCGAAAGCAATTCTAGACGCTGTAAAACATAAAAAGACTGAAGTGATTGTTGGGTCTGCGGGAGCCTCAGTGTTCTCAAATCGACTGTTTCCAGACCTCTTACAGTGGGTGATGCGGCGGACGTTCAAAAACAGCGACAAAGATTATTAGGCTGTAACCCCAGATTCGAGCGGTCTCCAGTCTGTTAATTGTGAGACCGTTTCAAGCAGTTCTGTCAGTTGGTAAGGTTTGGTAATAAAGGTGTGAAAGCCCGCACTGACCGCCTTATTTTGCGCCTCAATCGCAACCCAAGCCGAAACCGCGATCGCAGGAATCTGACCGCCTTGCTCTGGAGGTAGGGTGCGGATCTGGCGAATTAGCTCGTAGCCATCGATATGAGGCATTGCCAAATCTGCAATCAAGATGTCAGGCTGCGATCGTAGTTTCTGCATAGCTTGATCTGCACAGAAAGCGGAAGTCACATCAACCCCGTGCATTTCAAGCAGTGTGGTTAACAGAATTATAGAGTCCAAGTCATCGTCAACAATCAGAGCGCGAAGTGGCGAGCTAGAAAGTAAATCATTCATGGGGTCTTACCGCGTATCCCTACTATAGATACTTAATTCTGAGCGGGAAATAAAGAAAATCTTAAGATATCTTATGCTTTCGTGATGTTTTGTACGATAAGCAAAAGTGCTTACTCAGACTTTATGAAAAATAGCAAGGTGGAAAAGCGGACAAGCAGTGCCATTAACCTCATCAGGCGCTTGGTATTCGAGCTAGTTTAACTCAAATCCTCCTCATGGGTCTCTATCGAGCAAGATTTAGCTTAGGTCATTCTAGCGCTCACTCAAGGTTACACAGTACACAGTTTAAGAGAATTCCCCTGTAATACAGACGTGATTCTTACGTTATCACCATTGCAACGTTGGCGTTTCTGCTGAGCAGTCGCGGGCTATTCGCCTTTCAAGCGAATCTCTTTCCATGGATATACCGCAGTAGAGAAGAACTCAATTCCCCCGGTAGAGATAGTGTTTGGGCGCGATCGATACAAATAATAGAAGGATTAACCCCAACCGTGCGCCTCACTCCTGTCACCATGTCGCCCTCAGAAAAGCCTCTCCTCCGTACCGAAATCGTTCAACCCCCTGCGGATCGTGCAACCGCAGACTCGCAAATTGTGCAGGATGCCTCGCTCCTGCTCGTACCGATTTGTTTCGTTGCGATTTGGGCAGGCGTTGTGTGTATTATTGCCGACACCTGGAAACTCAGCCGCAAAGAAGTCAAAACCAATCGCCAGCTTGCCCAGTATCCGTGTAAGAAGTGCCAATTCTTTAATAACAATCCCTACATGAAATGTGCAGTTAATCCGCATAGCGCGATGACCCCTGCGGCAAAGGATTGTTTAGATTTTCGATCGCGCCATTCTAAGCAAGCCCAGCCCTATCATCGCTAAAACTTCTTTGTGCATTGTCAAAATTTAGAAGACTTTGCCCATACTGATCCTTGAAGCAAAGATAAAGTCTTATTGCTCTCATGGAACAATATAAATAAGGTGGTTAGTATGGGTTTTCAGACGGTTGCTCCAAGCCCGGACGCAGAACTGTTCAGTCGAGTCACGTCTTGGGTGCGGCGATCGCAACACTTGTCTGGAATTCTTGAAGCAGCCGTAACTGAAATTGGTCAGTTTCTCAATTGCGATCGCGTCAAGATTTACCAGTTTCAAGCCGATGAGACCGGGCGGGTCGTTGCGGAGTGGATTCGAGAGCAGCGCTTACCATCACTGCTTGGATTAACCTTTCCCGCAGATGATGTTCCACCCCACGCTAGGGAACTATTTGTCAAAGCGCGAGCGCGATCAATGGTGAATTTAGCCGAGCGCCAGATCGGACAGAGTGGAATCGATCCGGCAGCACCAGAGGAAATTCGCTATCGTCCGCTTGATCCTTGCCACGCGGAATATCTCACGGCAATGGGCGTTCAATCGTCTCTAGTGATTCCGATCTTGCAGGAGACAGTGCTGTGGGGATTGCTAGTTATCCATCACGTCGAGCCGCAGACGATCGCCGAAGAGCAAATTGAAGCGCTACAACTGGTGGTCGATTTGCTCACTGTTGCGATCGCGCAATCGACGCTGACCGAGAAAGCCCGCGCTAAGGCAGCGCGTGAGGCAATGCTGAATCAAATTAGTGGATTACTGCACTCGCTATCTACGATCGAACTCCAAGCTGCATTAGAGAGTACGGTTGCTGCGTTTAATGGTTCCGGGGGGCGGTTGTGGGTCTACGCCGAATCTTTGGCAGCGATTCCGCCTCGCAATCCGCAGCTTCCGAGTAATTGTGTCCGGCTATTTCAGGCAGGGAGCCAGCCAACAATGCCTGAAAATGCGCCCTTTGCACTGCTTGAAGAATATAGTGCCTGGAAAGATCGATTTCAGCATGAGCAAGCGCCCATTTGGGAGATTGCAGATCTCTATAAAGAATCAAGTTTGCGGAACCTCCAGCCTGCATTCCGATTCACCAATATTCGCGGCTTATTGGTCATTCCGCTCTGGTACCGACGGCAATTGTTAGGATATCTCACTATATTTCGTGACGAGATCGAAACAGAAATTCTCTGGGCAGGAAGAGTCGATCCCGATCATCGACAACTCTACCCGCGTCAGTCGTTTGAGGTCTGGCGCGAATCTTGCCGAGGAAAAATTGAGCCTTGGACGGCGACGGATTTAGAATTTGCGGGTGCGATCGCGCAGCAATTTGCAACCGCGATTCAACAATACGAGACGCATCAAAAATTGCAGGCGCTCAATGCCAGCTTGGAACTACAGGTGCAAGAACGGACTGCCCGACTGGAGCAAGCAACCGAGCAGCAGCGCATTTTATTTAATGTCGTCACGAATATGCGGAAGTCGCTCCAGGTTGAGACGATTTTTGCAACCGTCACTCAAGAACTGCGAGGATCGCTCAGCGTCGATCGAGTTTGCATCTATCAGTTCGACTGCAGCAGCGAGTACAATTGGGGAAAAGTCATTGCCGAGGATGTCGGGACAGAGTTTCCAGCGATTCTAGGTTTGGATGTGGAAGACCGTTGCTTCGACGAGATGTATCCGCGCAATCGACAGGGGCGCGTTAGCTCGATTTCCGATGTGAATCAGGTTGAATTTCAGCCTTGTTATCGGGCCTTACTCGATCAATTTGAGATCAAAGCCAACATTGTTGCACCGCTTTTACGAGGCAATTTGCTGTGGGGCTTACTTTGCGTGCATCAATGCGATTTTCCGCGTCAGTGGACAGCTGCCGAGATTCGGTTTGTGAGTCAGGTTGCAGTGCAATTAAGCATTGGGATTGAACAAGCGGAGTTGTTGATTCAAACGCGCCAGCAGGCAAAGCAACTAAAGGACGCGCTTTCTACTTTGAAACAAACTCAGAGCCAATTAATTCAGACTGAGAAAATGTCCAGTTTAGGTCAATTGGTGGCGGGTGTTGCTCATGAAATTAACAATCCGGTTAACTTTATTCACGGGAATCTCAGCCATCTCAGCATCTATACGAACAACCTCCTGAGTATGATTGATGCGTATCAGGCATACTATCCTAATCCTGGAGCGGAGCTTTTAGACCAAGCCAGCGAGATTGATTTGGAGTTTTTGCGCGAAGACTTACCTAAGATCATTGCTTCAATGCAAGTTGGAACTGAGCGAATTCGCCAGATTGTCCTATCGCTGCGGAACTTCTCTCGGCTTGATGAAGCGGAAATGAAGGCAGTGGATATTCATGAGGGAATTGATAATACGCTAATGATCTTGCAGCATCGGCTCAAATCAGACAGCGCCTCTCGCGGAATTAAGGTGATCAAAAACTATGAAGCTTTGCCTTTAATTGAATGCTATGCCGGACAACTCAATCAGGTATTTATGAATATTCTGAGTAATGCGATCGATGCGCTCGAAGAATCGGATCAAGAAGTGCCAACACTTTGGATTACGACAAAGCGAGTTGAGGGCGATCGCGCTTTGATTTCTGTTCGGGATAGCGGCAAGGGGATGGGAGCGGAGACCCAAGCTCAAATCTTTGATCCCTTCTTTACAACAAAGCCGATCGGGAGAGGAACGGGGATGGGGTTGGCAATCAGCTATGAGATTGTGGTGCAAAAACACAGGGGTTTGCTAGAGTGCCGCTCTCAATTGAATCAAGGTACCGAGTTTTGCATTGAGATTCCGATTTGCCAGAAATAAGCAAGAGCGATCGTAAACTCGATCGCTCTTGAATTTGCACTAGCCCGTTGTCCGACGAACGTGATCCAAAATTCGCTGTTTACGCTCTAGAGAGCTTGCAGGCAAAGGTTTGCTAAAGTCGTTGGTACTGCGGGATAGGTGTTCCATGATGCGCTTTTTGCGATCGTCCATCTGTGCCATGTTGTTACTCAAAGATTGCGAACGATCTTCATTCTGCCGCAATTATTCAGGGTTTTGATATTGTGGGTTTAATGGAATCGCTCTCTGACAGAGATGCCGTAAAGCCTTTGAGAGCACGCTCAATCGTTGATTGAAAGCACTTCGGCAAGACGAATCAAAGTCGATTCGTCTTGCTCAAAATTCAACTATTTCGTTCAGCTATTTCGACAGTTCGATCGATCGTTTAACCAATCCTTCTGCCGTGATGCCGTTAACTGCCATCAGTTCCCCAGCCGTTGCAGTCGTTTCACCCCGCTTCCAGGCAAACGTATCGCGCTTCGCGGTACTCCGGAGCATAATCGGCTCTAGCATTCCGCTTGCACCTCCTGTCACCCCGATCAGTGCGTCGCCACCGAACAAGGTTTCAAACGTTGCATCGTCGATAAATCCGCCATCTGGATCTGAGCAAATCTCCCAAGCGACATCACTGGCACGATACAGCCGTCGCGGATTCACCACTGACACAATTCGCACTCCAAACCCTTGCGATTCCAAAGTCGAAGCGGCAGCAAACACAGGGTTAAGCGTCATATCCCCGATCACCGCAAACACGATCGTTTTCGATCCCGTAGATTCATGCAGCACGATCGCACCCTGCTCGATCGCTTGTCGAGTCTGCTCAAACGTTGTCCGAATCGGTAACGGTGACTTACTTGCGGTAATCACAATTCCTTTATTTTTCGTCGTCAGCGCCCATTCGTAACAGGCTTGAATGCTGTTCGCATCGGGTGGGAACAACGGAAATACGTTGCCGTTTCGCATCATTGCAGCAAAATACGCTTCGATTTCGGGGCGTTGGTGTGTCCAGCCATTGCGACCTTGCTCTAATGCGCCAGCCGTAAATAAGGTAATGGTCGAAGGTGTAGAACGGCGTAATTCTGCCATCGCTTGCGTCACCGTTTGCCAAATCGGTAAACCATTGATCGCAAACGATTCATAAGAACACCACAGCGATCGACTTCCCATGAGTGCCAATCCTGCTGCCAGTCCCGCACAAGCATCTTCACTCAGCGGCTCATACACTTGACCATTCGGCGCTTGATGGTAGAGCGAATCTTCAGTCGGGTGAATAATCTTCAGCGCTTGGTTAATATTGGCGATTCCCGAAGCTTCGTTTCCGTCTGCATTGGTGACGAGAAAAGCACGATCGACCTGGCCCACATGCCCCACCAATCGACCCATTGCCGTGGTTGAAACCTTAGCATCACCCCCAACCGCATATTCTTCAAGCGGCAACTGTCCTAAGTCTGGTAGAGTGCGCTCAAATTCAGTCACGACCGTTTTACTTGCCGATCCGCCGCCGGCTCGTTCACAGTTCGATCGCACCAGTTCCCAAGCTTCTGGAGTTAGAGCACGGGCTTTCAGTGCAGCGATAATGTCTTCGTTCTCCAAAGTATGCTGTGCGTAAAGGTTGTGAGACTTCGACCCTTTAGCGTGAACCCCTGCGCCTTTAAGCTGCTTGATGATGAACACCGTTAACTGACCGCCGAGCGCTAGTGTTGCGGCTTTGTCGGCAGCAGTCAGAACGGCGTTCGCGAACTTGATGCGCTGTTCCAGCGAGAAAACGGTGCTATCAACGTAATCGCTGGGTTGATTGCGATCGTCAAAATCCTTCGCATCCACCAAGATCACATTCTCAAATCCGTTGCCCTTCCAGTATTCGATCATTTGCTCGTTGGTTTTGAGCGAGACCATGCTGTGATGCTCTTGCGAATAGCCGTTCCACACCAGCACCGGAAGGAAATTCGTCACGCCTGGAAATGCCGTATTGAAGTGCGCCATCGAACTCATGATGTACGGCTCACCCAAGCCTCCGTCGCCCACCGTGAACGGGAAAAGTTTATCGCGGTGTAACAGCGCGGCTGACATTGCGAAGTGTTGTCCCTGACCGAGCGGCCCTGCGGGCGCAAGAATGCCTGGAATAAAACCGGACAAGTGACCGAGCAAACCATGTTTTTCGCGGAAGCGATCGCGCAGTTGCTGAACGGTTTCGATGCCCATATCTTCGAGGGAGCGATCGAGGAACATAGCGCTATAAAAGCCCGGTGCGTGGTGTCCGACTTCGGTAATGATATTTTTGTGACCGAGCATCACGAATGCAGCATAGGCTTCGGCTTGGCTTGCAAACCCGCCCGGATGACCCGACGCTTTACTTGCAGTCATTTGCAGAATCAAGTAGCGCAGCGCGTCCGCAGCCAGAAGCGTTTGATAGCCTGCGGTCGGATCGGTTGGATCAGAAATAGCGGTTTGTCCGATTGCGATCGCAGACGTTTTGCCATACGTCTCAAACCCTGGCACTGTATCGCTAAAGTATTGAATGCCTTCGGTAAAGGCGGGTTTGGTAGACGTTGGATTGGGAGTCACTGCGGTCATGCTTCACCTGCTACATCTGTAAATAGGGTCTAGACACTCTATGGTACACAGGCAATGGACGCTTGAGAATAAAGTGCAGTCGTCGGTATACCATAGATTTTTATTGATGCTGATTTCGCGAAGGATAGAAAACGAAGCAGCGCTCTATGCGAAAGGTGCGATCGCATCAAAAGAAAATGCTACGCTCTCAACGGTAAAGGAGCGCGAATGTCATGTCTCAAATCTCAATTTTCCTAAAAGATCTTTTCCGATTTATGCGGGCCTATTTTATCTATTTATTGCCGTCTGTATTCATTATTTATCTAGTTTTGGAGTCCTATCAAATCGATTTTCGTCCTTATTACATTGCAGGAAAATCGGTTCTCTACGGTTTAGATCCATATATCAATCATGTGACAAAACATCCTGAGTTCTTCGTTCCTGTGAATGCAGGAGAAGCACCTATGTCGGGATTTATTTACTTACCGATCGCCGCTTTATTTTTCACACCGCTTGCCCTATTTTCTTATTCAACGGCAAAGATCATCTACAGTTCGTTTATCTTAATTCTATTGTGGCTTCTTTTATTTGAGTTAGTTCGTCGAAGCAATTTCAAAATTAAAGGAGAAGCACTACTATTTGCGATGACTTCTTTTCCTGTTCTTGCTGCATTTGAGCGAGGACAAATTGATATTCTTGTTTGCTATCTCACAATTTTAGGTTTCTTTTTACATCAGCAACATCGCCAGAGATTTCTAGCGGGGGCACTATTTGGATTAGCTTTTTGTATTAAGCTATTTCCTGCGATCGCCATTCTCTACTTCATTGCAAAACGCCAGGTTAGAGTCGTTCTCTACTCATTTGCTTCGATCGTAGTTCTACTGCTTGCACCCCTACCTATCCTGGGAAACTCTATCTATACAAGCTATCTCAAACGGATGTTGCCCGGAGTATTTGGAGGAATTACAAGCGAAGTACCGATCACAGTACATGGACAAGCGGTGATTAATCGTGTTGTGATGTCAGTCGATAGCACTGGATTACGAGTTACGCATGATTTTGTGCATGGATTTATGAATCCATTTTTGCGAGGAAAGCCGATCGCATCTTTAACCGTTGGATTCATTGCCTTTTTAATTTTGATGTATTACCTAAGACGCGAATCGGCTGAACATCAGTTCTTTTCGATCGTTAATTGTATTCATCTGTTCAATCCGCAAACCTGGATTATGGGAATTGTTTGGTTTATTCCGCTGTTTGTCCACTTATTTGGAAAAGCGAATCATTTAGGAAAGTTTGTTTTAATTCTGCCGCTGTTTATGCCTCCATTTCTAAACAGCAGCGGAATGCTAGCATACGCCGTCACGCTACTCTTTGCAATTCCGCAAATGCGAGAAAAACTCCTTGCAAAAGATGACTATTATCAGTTGAATCAAGCCTAACGTGGCTGTTTCTCGGCTTGATAGATATAAAACTTGCCCATCAAGCCAACCGTTTCTAACTGAAAAGCAGGTAAATCCAGAAAAATCGGCAAATCTGGAATGATTGATCGCGTTGATAGTGTTGTGCTGTAGAGACTAAACAATCCGTAATTCTGGCGAGCAGTGCTTTGCAGAATCAGTCGTTTCACCTGTGCCTGATTCTCTTGCACAAATCGAGGACACTGACTACGAATAAATTGCGGTGCTTCTTTACATCCTTGAGTTTTAACCTGCTCTAGCGCAAATTCGCCGAAAGCTGCTTCATCAGGATTGGTCAGAACCATGAGTCCTGCAAATCCAACCACACCTAACCCCAACACACCTAGGACAATTTGAGAAGTTTTCATCACACACCACTTCGACTGTCGATCCAAGTTCTTTCGACGTTGTATCACGTTTACAAGTTCTCTGAATTTTTCATCAATCTTCGTTTCTTGTGCTATACTAAGTATCGCAATGGCGAGCGTAGCCAAGTGGTTAAGGCAGAGGATTGTGGTTCCTCCACTCGGGGGTTCGAGTCCCCTCGTTCGCCCTAGTTCTAGAGATTCCCGGTTTAGCGATGGACTAAATCGGGACTAGAACTAAGACCAAAAAAGAATATCTTGGAATCGGGTTAATCATCATCCTTATTGGGTTGTGACAAAAATCAGAATATCTGTGACAGAAATTTTGTCACAATTGTCACGGCTAGAGGGCTTGCTGGATAAGGGTTTCAGAAAGCCGTGACAAAGTCCATTTTCATTCTGTCAAAGCTAGAAGCATTGCTGCACACAGGTTTCAGCTACTTTGTGACAAAAATTGCGATTTTTTTGCTCAAAATTTCCGAGTTTTTTATCTGGAGTTGGTACAGGCTGTATCCCTAATAAAAAACTAATCTTTTATAGAAAATGTTGTCTTTTTTGTCACAGGTAAGCCCAAACCTTTGTAGGGTAAGAGTTTGGGGTATGACAAAAGTGTGATAAAACGAGACAGTATTTTTGTCACAGCTCCTAAAATGCCCACGGCGCAAGAGTTGTAGCTGTGACAAAAATTTGTCACAGCTATTCAATCTCTCCAATGACGATCGACGCTTGGCTTATTCTTCTGCTGATGCTTGGGTTAGTGGCTTGGGGGATTCTCTCGGAGCGGCGGGATTTGGGGAAGTGATCAATTGAAGGCGCGATCGCAAGTTCAATTCTTCACAACCTTTGCTGGAACAATTCTGTAGGACTAGAACATTGCAGGCTTCGGTTTGCTAAGGGTGTTTGTGTTAAATGCTGGGAAGCTAAAACAATTACGAATCACCTTGGACTCTACGCTGCCCTCTTTTTCTCATGAAGCAAACCTTACACTTCGTATCAAAAAGAACATTTTATTTGAATTTAGTATAAATTTAAACAGATCTTAAGATTCCTAGTTCCTCCTTGGGAACGTTGACAGCACGCTGTCACGGTGCTAAAGGCTCTTGCTGGTCGAATCTTGGTTCAATCCTTGGTAATTCCGGCCTTGATTGATCTAACTCATCAGCAGATTAGTCCCCCTACTCTGTTGGCTTTGACAACTTTGCTTGACTAACCCTCATGATCTACCTCCACTCAGGAATAGCTCGTCGAATAAAGCCAGGACGGCTAGTTGTGTTCCCCCTAAAACTCTTAGGAGGTTAGAATGACTTCGGTTAGTTCTCACTTTCAAAACAGTGAGCAAGATTCAAGCCAATCTTGCTCGAAGCTAGCAGCAATATCCCAGCGGTGTCTTGCTGAGTGCCAGAAAATTAATCAAGCCCTACAGCAGGAATTAAGCGCTTGTGAGCGATCGAAGACAGCATTAGAGCAGTTACTTCAGGCAATCGTTGAGCTAACCCCCTTACCAATTGCTCTGGCCTGTACAGAGAATCATCAAATTCTGCTGAAAAATGAACTCGTGCAGCCTTTATTCGGCATTCCAGATAGCGAGATTTTTGACAGGATCGAACCTGAGTATTACGCCAATCCTGCTAACCATGCTCAAATCCTGAACAAACTGCAAGACAAGGAACGGTTGATTCGCTATGAGCTTCAGCTAAAAACAGCACAGGGGGAGCTTCGAGATACGTTAGTCTCCGCTCAGACCGTTGAGTATGAGGAGCAACCGGCAATCCTCTGGATCTGGACGGACCTAACGGAGCAGAGACAGCCCAGTGAGGCACCCCTAGCACAGAAAAAGCCAGAAACGGGGCTGCAACAGAGCGAAACTCAGTTCCGAGTAATTGCGGAGGCCGCTCCCATTTCCCTCACTGTTAGCCGTGTGACGGATGGACAGCTCCTGTATGCAAATCAACAGGCTGGGCAAACCTTTGGACTTCCTTGCAACCAGTTTGTCGGACGTACAGTCCTCGGTTTTTACAACAATGCCCTTGACCATCAAGCAATAGTTCAGCGACTTCTGCAAGAGGAATATATTTCTTACTATGAAGTGCAAGCTAGAAAAGCGGACAATACCCCCTTTTGGGCTGCTGGTTCTCTTCGACTCCTGACCTGGAATGATGAACCTGCGATTTTCAGTGCTTTTTATGACATTACAGAACGTAAACAAGCCGAAATTGCTCTCCAGGCACAGGCGCACCAGCAGGCTACAGTGGCTCAATTGGGGCAACTAGCACTTGAATCGAGCAATCTCGCTCAGCTACTGGACGAAGCGGTCACTTTGATTGCTCAAGTTCTTGGAGTCACGCTGTGTGGAATTTGGCAACAGCTTTCCAATAACAGTACATTGTTGCTGCAAGCTGGCGTTGGCTGGCAAGAGGGACTCATTGGGTCTACCCTCGTTGGCACCCAGTCCAATTCCCACTTGGGGTATGCACTTCTTACACAGCAGCCTGTGCTAATCAAGGACTTTCGGACTGACACCCGATTTAGTGGTTCGCCCCTATTACATAATCACCCAGTTGTGAGCGGTGTAAGCCTTTCCATTTCTGGTCAGTCCCAGCCATTCGGTGTTTTAGGTTGCTTTACAGATAAGCTTCGCACCTTCACACCAGACGATCTTCACTTTTTACAGGCGATCACCAACATCCTGTCTAATTTCATTTCGCGCCAGCAGTCAGAAGAACGATTGCATTTGATGGAGCGGGCGATTAACGCTAGCAGTAACGGAATTGTGATCACTGATGCCAATCAACCCAATAATCCAATCATTTATGTCAATCCAGCCTTTGAAGCAATTACTGGATACAAGGCAGCTGAAGTAATCGGTCAAAATTGTCGCTTTCTTCAAAGGGGCAATTTTGACCAACCTGCACTAGCCGTATTACGCTCTGCTATCAAGGCACAGGAAGAATGCCACGTGACTTTGCGAAATCACCACAAAGATGGCACGCTCTTCTGGAATGAACTGTATGTTGCACCAGTGTTTGATGCTGCGGGATGCCTGACTCACTTTGTGGGAGTACAAACTGATATCACTGAGCGCAAAGCAGCAGAAGAATTGCTGCGGCAACAGGAGGAACAGTATCGCCGCATCGTAGAGACGGCAACCGAGGGAATTTGGATGCTGGATGCAGACAGCAATACCAGTTTTGTGAATCAACAGACCGCGACCATGCTAGGCTACAGCCCCGATGAGATGCAAGGGAAGCCTTTGTTTGCCTTTATGGATGAGGAGGGCAAGACGCTTGCCAATCTTTACTTAGAACGTCGCCGTCAGGGTGTTTGTGAAATGCACGATTTCAAGTTCCGCCGCAAAGATGGAGCAGACTTGTGGGCCATCCTTTCCACGGCTCCCTTATTTAATGAGCAAGGGAACTACATTGGTGCCTTAGGGATGCTTACCGATGTAACCGATCGAAGACGAGCCGAGATGGCTCTGCGGGAAAGTGAGCAACGACTGAATAACATTCTTGGCTCACTCGAAGATGTGGTCTGGTCCGTTTCAGCCGCAACCAGGGAAACGCTTTATCTCAATCCTGCGGCGGAGAGGATTTACGGTCGGTCAATCGCAGAATTTTTTGACAACTCGAAACTATGGCTGGAGGTAGTTCACCCAGAGGATCAAAAGCGGGTTCGGATTACTGATAAAGCTTTGCTGAAGCAGAAAGGGTATGAATTGGAGTATCGAATTCTTCGACCTGATGGTAATGTGCGTTGGCTGCATGAGCGGTGCCACGTCGTTTATGATGCAGCTCGTAAACCCATCCGGATTGATGGCATTTCCACTGATATTACGGAGCGTAAGCAGCTGGAAGCCCAATTAGTGCATGAGGCTTACCACGATGCTCTGACTGGGCTGCCTAATCGGGTGCTGTTTATGGATCGGCTGAAGCAGGCGATCGCCCGCACGAAACGTCGCTCCAACCATCGATTTGCGGTGCTCTTTGTCGATCTCGATCGCTTTAAGGTGATCAATGACAGTCTGGGGCATTTAGTGGGCGATCAATTATTGATAGAGATTGCCAAACGCCTTGCAAGCTGTCTGGGTTCCGAGCAGACGATCGCTCGTTTAGGGGGAGATGAGTTTACGATTCTACTGGAGGCGATCAAGGACGAGAAAGATGCCACTCTGGTCGCTGAACATCTGCATCAGGCATTAAAATTACCGTTCAACTTGAATGGGTATGAGGTCCTTACCACGGCAAGTATTGGGATTGCATTGAGTGGGATAGGCTATACTCAGCCTGAGAACATGTTGCGTGATGCGGATACTGCCCTTTATCACGCGAAAGGAAAAGGCAAAGCTTGTTGGGCAGTATTTAATGCAGCGATGCACAGTCAGGCGATGTCGCTGTTGCAGCTAGAGATGCCCTTGCGTCGGGCAATTGAACGACAGGAACTTCAGGTCTACTATCAACCCCTTGTCTCACTCACTACTGGTCGGATTACTGGATTTGAAGCTCTCGTGCGCTGGCTGCACCCGGAGCAAGGATTAATTTCTCCGGCTCAATTTATCCCAGTCGCAGAAGAAACCGGACTGATTGTGCCGATTGGGCAATGGGTATTGTATGAGTCTTGCCGCCAGCTTCAACGATGGCAAACCCAATTACTCACAACTGCTGGATTGACCATGAGCGTTAACCTTTCAAGTAAGCAATTCGCTCAGCCCAACTTAGTGGAACAAATTAACCAAGTTTTGCAAGAGACTGGGCTAGATCCAGGCAATTTGAAGTTGGAGATTACTGAGAGCGGTATTATGGATAATGATGGATCTATGGCTCTTCTGCAACAGCTTCAGGCACTTGGGGTGCAATTGTGCATTGATGATTTTGGTACAGGCTATTCTTCACTCAGCCGGTTACGCCAGTTGCCGATCCAAACATTAAAGATTGATCGCTCCTTTGTTAGCGCGATGCAGGAATCAACAGCTGATGCAGAGATTGTCCAGGCTATTATCACTCTCGCTCACAATCTGGGAATGACTGTAATTGCAGAAGGAGTTGAAACGGCAGACCAATTAGCTCAGCTAGTCCGATTACATTGTGAACAAGGGCAGGGTTATTTCTTCGCAAAGCCCCTGAATTGCCAGGCAGCAGAAGCAATGCTGATTGCTGGTTCGCAGATGTAAAGGAAGCTTCTCCACCAATACCGCTGTTGGTGTTCTGTATTCTATTACATTCTGAATAGGAGAAGTCGCGGTTGAGATCAAGCGTTTTGATCCCAGCGTTGGCAGTTGGCGTTCCTTTAACGATCGTGTTCACCGGATTAATCTGCTACTCCTATCATCCGGTGCGCGCCTTTACTAACCGATAGGAATTGGTGCGCTCGATTCTCCCCGCATGGAACAAGAGCAATTCTCTACGGCTCCGAGTGCGATTAGCTACGTCCCACCAAGGACAGAGCAGCATAACGCTCCCGTCCACCCGCCACAGATAACCTCGAACTCAACATCAGTGGTTCGTCCGCTGCCGTGAAGTGTTAGCCCTCATTCACAGACTTAGGACTACTTGGCGCTATCTCTGGCGGGATTTTTCTTTTGGATTTCCCAGGGTCAATCCTGAAAAGTTTTGTGTTCGTGACTTAATTGTGAAGCTTTAGCGTCCGGACGCTGTAGCAGGAACAAGGGAAGGCGAAGGACTCACCCTATCTCCGGGACTCTCCATATTCCTTAGGCATAATCCTTCAGGTTCCCTAGGGGGAACCTCTAAAGCAAGGCGGGAGAAAGACTGATGAAAGGCAAGATCAAAATCGTTTTGGCTGTGTTGGCACTTCCCGCAATTTGGGCACTTGGAGCCAAGACGGGTAAAGGCAAGCTGTTTCGATGGTGGCTAATGCTGAGTCTGTATTATTCTCCTGTAACGATCCTTAAAGAGATTGCAAGAGACCCTCGCGACAGCAACAACACGACAATGATCTCGCAACCTGTAGATCGAGGGCAGCTTTTTGCCGACAGTTTTCAAGGACAGATTAAAGCAAGGTCGGCAGAAGGACTCCGCACAGAATACGCTTCGGAGGTTTTCTCTGCCTGGACTAATCAGTTATTGAATCACAGTGAAACCTTTAACGCTGCTTTTAACAATGCTTGTGCTGAGCTACAGGAATTCCAAGGAGACGCAAATAAAGCAGGATCTTTAGCTCACAGCGTTAATGGATACACAAGAACCCTCGATCAGTACGTTGTGTATAACCAGATCAAGTTTGACGCTGCAAAGCAATCGGGCTGTACACCCTAGTACCTCGCTAACCTCTCAGGTCTTCCATAGGGATCGTCCTTAAGGGTTGACGCACTTGAAACACGCTAACAAATTTCTCCCATGACGATCGAGGCTTAGCTTGTCCTTCTGCTGATGCTTGCGCTCGTATCTTGGGGAATTCTGTTGGAGCGGCGTGATTTGGGGGAGTGATCGATTGAAGGGCGCGATCGCACTTCTTGAGGATTGCTCATACCTAAAATGAGAGAGATTCTTGTGGGTACGCAGCAATGGCGAAACAGACACGCCCTCGACTATCAAGAGACACAAAAAATCTAGCGCTGCTAATTGCAATGGCTGTCCGCAAGCCTGTAGAGAGTTCAATTGGGACGACTGGACAGACAACACGAAGCCAGAACTAGATGCGGTTAAGGATTGGTTAGAGCGCTTTGAAGTCGATTATTTTCAACGCAGGAAGCGTACACCCAAAAGCGAAACGACGTGGAAGACTGACTATAAACAGCCCTTTGGACAATTACCAGCCGATGAACCGTTAACGGCGGAATTGTTGCGATCGTTCATCCTTAAAACAGAGCCAGACACCCGCAATCGGCAACGGCGGTGCATGGCTTATGGACAGTTAGCCAAGCTTGCCGGGTTGGAAATGGATGCAACCGCATTGCGGGGGGACTATTCCGCTAAACGATTGAACCCACGCGACCTCCCAAGCGATAAAGAGATCTCAGAGTGGCGCGATCGCATCAATAAGGAGAATGAGTCTTGGGGATATGCTTTCGGGTTGATGGCTTGCTATGGTTTGCGAAATCATGAGCTATTCCATATCGACCTACAAAAGTTGCGAGATAGTCCAGTGCTAACGCTGCTGGAGGATGAAAACGGCGGCGGAAAGACGGGCGGTAGGCGTGTTTGGGCGCTCTATCCCGAATGGTATGACCAATGGCATTTGTGGGACGTAAAGCTACTGCCACAGGTAACAGGCAAGACCAATGCAGCATTAGGAAACCGTGTGACGACTGCGTTTGCTCGATACGGTCTCCATAAGCCTTACAACCTGCGTCATGCTTGGGCGGTAAGATCGATCGACTTCTTGCCCATTGAACTTGCAGCCGCTCAGATGGGACATTCGCTAAAGGTTCACTCGGAAATTTATCACCATTGGATTTCTGACGAGACACACCAACGGGCTTATGATGCCGCAATAAATAGATCAGATCGACCCTTGCCGCCTTGACGGACTAAATTTGGACTAAATAACAGCAATGGTCTGGAGTGTTTACCGATAGTTTGGTACATTCGCTCAGTTAAAAAAGCTTGATTTTATAAGGGTTTTAACCTGTATCGCCTTGGTACAGGCTTTTTCCGTTTTGGATTGTGGTTCCTCCACTCGGGGGTTCGAGTCCCCTCGTTCGCCCTGGTTCTAACGATTGGCTTGAACTTGTGAGCCAAATCTGATCGAGACGAGAACAAACTGAATAACAAAAACGGCAGCATTGATTCCGTATTTGCAGCTTTTAATGGTTATTTCACCTATAAAAGCTGTAAATGCTGAGATTGATGCCGCCGTTTTTGTTGTGTGTGAGAAGCTGATTTGTTTAACTAGAATGCTTATACTGCAGTTCTCACACACACCAGAATGTCTAGCAGACGATCTCCCGCTCTCCGTAACAGTTGCAAGCACTGATAAAGTTTGCGCGAAGGTTCACGCAAGCCGAACTCATCATTTGATTTTGCGTCACTATAAGTTATAGTCACATTCCCAAACGTGAGGGCAGAGACATGGCACTCGGAATCAGGCGCAGCACAGGGTTAACGGTTATCGCTCTGCTCACGGTGCTATTGCCCAGTCAGCCAGGATTTGGAAAGGAAAGAAGCGAGTCTAAAGCTCCTTTAGTGGCTGAGATTGCGTTTCAATATGCTGCAATTGATCGATCTCCCTCGGCTATGAGCGTTTTGAACCAGGCGCTATCCCTCACAGAAACGATGCAGAGTGATTGTTATAAAGCAACACCGTTGATGCGGGTTGCCAACGGCTACACGCTGGTCGGTCAAGCGAGTAAAGGGCAACAATTGCTCACAAAAGCGTTCCAGATTGGACGTGCTCAGACGATCGCGAACTGTACCCTCAGTGCCACCTCACCAGAAGAATCATTGCTCAACAGAGCGGGTGAATACGCAAAAGCAGGGTATTACGATTTTGCGCTGGCAATTATTCGAGGAGTAGATAACTGGTTTCGCCCGATCGCCATGATCAGAGTAGTGGAATCGTATCAGAAGGATCAAAAGCCTGAGCAAGCGAGGCAGATTTTAGATGAAGCGATCGCCTTTACTCAACGCAATCCAAATCTCCGAATGCGGCGACAAACTCTCTTGGGGATTGCCTTTGAACTCAAGCGCACTGGGCAATCAGAATTCTTGCCAGTTGTGCTTCAGCAAGCTCTAGAGAGTATTCGCGCTCGTCCTCAGTCGCCATCGCAAGCAGATATTTCCTGGGATATCACGCAAAAACTTCAAGTTTCCGATTTGCTGATTGGGAGTGGACAGAAACCGCAAGCGATCGCGCTACTCAATCAGGTTCTACCGGAAATTCAAGCCCTGCGATCAACTCAGTTTCCCTCCGAGCCAGTCCATCTTCTCAGCAAAGCTGCGACTCAGTACGCAGCCGTAGGGGAGTTGAGTCAAGCTAAGGCGATTTTAGCGACCGCTCAATCGAAAGCACAGGCATTAGCCCCATCTCCATTTCGCAATTCTGCCGTTGCCCAAGTAGCCAGAGGATATGCTGAAATCGGACAGCTTCAGACTGCGCGTGACTTGGCAGGTCAAATTAAAACGCAGACAGACCGGGAGCAAGTGTTGCAAGCGATCGCGCTGCGGTATGCCAAAGCTGGAAAAGCTGCTGAGGCGGTGAAGGTGGCGAGATCGCTCGCCACTGCAAAAAACTTGGCTCTCTCTGAAATCGTCAGACATTATCTGGCAAATCAGCAGTATGACCAAGCGTTGCAGATTGCTCAACGAGAACGAGTTCAAGGCATCCTTCCTGAAGTCGCGCTTGCTTATGCTGAGGCAGGAAAACCACAGCAGGCACAGCAAATTGTGCAGTCGATTCCATCGCTGTCTAATAATCCTGCTCATTTAGATTGGTTGATGCCTGCTTTAGCACAATCGTTTGCCCAAATTGGACAATTTGAGCAAGCTTTACAAGTTGCCCAACGGACAGACACGAAGGAGTACAAGAGCCGAGCACTGACCGCGATCGCGACTCAGTACCTTGCCAAAGATGAAGTTGCAAATCGAGCAAAAGCGACTGAAATCTTGAATCAGGCTCTTCAGGTTGCGCTGTCGATCAAGTAGCGAAATTCTGTCCTCGCAGTGCAGAGGTTCTCAAATCTGAGCAATCGCATTTAGTCCAACATTGCATTGATCGATTTCATCCACCAAACTTATCGATCGCTCTGAGAGTTCCTGTCTGCAATCGCTTCAATGCACCATCCCGAAAAGCAAGAAATCTTACAATCACCGCATTTCCAGTGATTGAGCGAAAAATAGAACGAAAGTTCTCTTTCACGAAAGGACAAACACAATAGGTCGATCGAGCTTTCCAACCGTGACCTGGTTCAGCAGTTGCACGTAAACATTCAAGAGCTAAAGGAAGCCAGACTCTAACCTTCGCGCTCATTTGGCATTACGCATTCGAGACACAGGGCTGATCACTCCGACTCAGATCTAGACGACTCGATCGGACGAACTACAACTCGACCGTTTTCGACAACAGTACAGAGCTTATGAACCTTTGCAGCAGGCTTCGCCAGGGGATGCTTTAGGGCATCACAGTGCTCGATCGCCGCATATTGCTGATCCTGCAACACTCGAACAAAGCCTGCACAAGATGAAGTTGGAGAAGCCATAGACGTTTGAATTCCTCCAGTTTCATGATGTGCCTGCGTCAGAACCCAGCGATCGCGGATTCTGCCACCGACGAAGACGAAGTGTGGACATTACAGATTGCGTTTAACGCTGGGTTTCGACGGGTGAAGGGATCTTTGCGTAAGCTGCATCACTGGCAATCAGCGTCCAGCCTGCTTCGCGTAATTTTTGATAAGTTGTCCAGCCCTTCGAGGCACCGCGAATCTGCAAATCGGGGACGCGATACTGAGGAAAAGCTGTATAGGGTGTCCAGGGTTGGTGAGGGCGTTCGCGAAGGTGAAGAATCTTCGTGCCTCCGCCCAATCCTGCTAACCAACACATTTGTCCAGCCATTGCCGTGATCTCCAGTGAAACAACTTCGATATTTGAGGTACTTCAGACCCAACCCTATCGATTACGTCCAGATTATGTCTCTTTTATTTAAATATCATTGATAAAAAGGCAGAAACATGCGTAAACAAATTCCCTCTTGAGATCGAGAAACGAAGAACCTGTGCAGAAGAAATTGTCCTGAAACGCTTCAGTGAGAGTACACTGCTTAAGAAGCGAACATCTAATTTCACCGTTTGGTGACTCTACTGTCTCGCTTTCGCTGCATCTAGCTCACTTGGAGTAACATTTTTTCAAACTTTTCTGTCTACTTCAATGAATTGCGGCTAGATATATTACAGAGCAAACCTACTGATATTCCGGCATCTCCACTTATCTCGTTAACATCGCTTTCAGTCTTCCTTAATTCTCCGTAACATCCCGGTATGGCATCAGTTGTAACTTCTGAGATCTCTTTGTTTGAGCTTGTAGCGGGTTCAGCCTCAGCACCGCCAGTCATGCACGTCAGCCCAGTTACGTTCAAAGCGCTGATGAGTAGTTTAATCGATCTGCTCATCGATCAGGGTGAGCCAGCATTAGTGTGGGCAAAGTTGCCGAAAGGAGAAGCGTGGCAATTGGAGTTCGATCGCTATCTCGATCGACTGACCCCGCTTCAGCAAATCTTTTACTTTAAGAACCCGCGCGACGACCTTCCAGAACCCGCATTAGGACTGAAAGCGGAACTCGAACCCTCATTACCCGCCTATCCGATCCCCGCGCTGACTACGATTACCCTGCCGTTAGAGAGTAGCTTAAGAAAAGAATTTTTTTTGCTGATTTGGTCGAAGCAATTTTGCGGATTGCTGGTTGGGCATCGCGCTAGAGTGCCCAACCGCGAAGCAGATGCGCTAGGAACAAGCACGATCGACGAAGATGTCACCGAAAAAAAGCAGTCCCTGATGGCATTTCTAGTCATTGAGCCGGAAGTAATCCGGCAGGCGATCGCGGTGCTACAGCCGTTTGCGCCAAGAAGCGAAACGCTTCCAGAATCGAGTCCGCTTGATCTAGCCGTTATCAATCAGCTTTTAGCAAAACAGATTCAGCGACAAGAAGACCTGTGGCAGCGATCAAGTACGCATCGTCGGCAAGCTGAATTGGCAAATTTGCTCCAGCTTCAGAACGAGGAGCTAATTAGCACGATTCGATTAAAAGATGAGTTTTTGCACAACGTGGGGCAAGAGCTACGCACCCCGTTAACCAATATGAAGACAGCGCTGACGTTGCTCAATTCACCCACACTGAAACCTCAGCAAAAGCAGCGCTATATGGACTTGCTGGCAAGGGAGTGCGATCGGCAAAGTTCGCTGATCAAGAGCTTACTGGATCTGGTTAGTCTAGATCAGCTTGCAGAGCATCGGACGGCTCAGGCACTCCGGTTGAGCGAGATCGTTCCGGGCGTTGTCAGCACGTATCAACCTTTAGCAGAAGAGAAAGGAGTGAGGTTAGCGTATGTCATTCCTGAAGAGCTGCCAGCGATCGCCTGTTTATCGATTTGGTTAAAGCAGATTGTCGTGAATTTGCTGCATAACGCGATCAAATTTACCCCGCGTGGCGGGCAAGTTTGGGTACGGGCGAAACAGCAGGGAGATTATATTCAGCTTGAGTTTCGCGATACGGGGATCGGGATTCCATCGACTGAAATCCCCAAGATTTTCGATCGCTTTTATCGAGTTAGACAATCCGTGGATGATGATATGGGCGGTGCTGGCTTGGGATTGACGATCGTGCAGAAGTTGCTTCTACACTGTGGCGGCTCAATCACTGTGAAAAGCCGCATCGGGGAAGGATCAACGTTTAACGTCTTACTTCCGGTTTATCGCCACTCTGAGGAGAGCTGAGTCGCTTCTGCATAGGGGCTGTGATGCAGAACGACTCTAGAACACGTTATCAATTATGATTCAGTGTTGAATTTTAGCGACGATCGTAGTAAACCTTAGGGGAAACTGCGAGACATCATCCCCATTATGCAAGAACGTTTAATCAGAACTCTTGTTCTATTTATTGTTCTAACGGTTCTTTTTGGCATTCTCGAACGGCTTTTCCCTAGCATTCCCAATCAGCCTAAATGGCGGCGTGGAGTGTGGCTCGATACGTTTTATTGGTTCTTCACGCCAATGGCGATTCAGATTTTAAGCATCATCTCGATCGCGCTGATATTTGTGCCGATTTACTTACTCTTGGGTCGCTCACTGGCTTGGCATGATGTTCTCGCGGGATACGGCCCAATTGCACAGTTGCCCTTGTGGCAGCAGGGATTACTCGCGATCGTCATGGGCGATTTTGTGGGCTACTGGACGCATCGCTGGCATCACACTCAGCAGCTTTGGGATTATCATGCGGTGCATCATAGTGCTGATACGATCGACTGGCTCACGGCGGTGCGTTTACATCCCGTCAACGATATTATCTCGCGAGTGTGTCAATCGTCCCCGGTTCTGCTGCTTGGGCTTTCTCCGATCGCGGTTGAAGCTTACGTGCCGCTGCTGTCTGCTTATGTTGCGTTCATCCATGCAAACGTGCGCTGGACATATGGGCCGCTTCGCTATCTGCTTGCGAGTCCAGCGTTTCATCGTTGGCATCACACGACGGACGAGGACGGGCAGGGCAAAAACTTTGCGGGATTGTTTCCCATTTTTGATGTGATTTTTGGGACGTTTTATATGCCTTGTGGTAGACAGCCCCAGAATTTTGGTATCGCTGGAGAAACGATTCCGGAGAATTTTCGCTCTCATCTGCTTTATCCGTTCCGCAATTGGCGACAGGCGAAAAGGGTTGCTGAGTGATGCGGTAATGCTACATCTCTAACGACTCGCTACGGATCTGGGAGAGACGCGATTAGAAGCTTCGCTGCACCTACGGTGTTCGCGTCTCTAGGCGGGACTGGTGGGTTGTAGAACTTTTGGAGACTGGTATAAAACGATCGCTCCAATGAAAAACTCCGGGTTAAGATTCCCGGAGTTCTCGTAAAGTGATTTATTTTTCAATTTCGGATTTCATTCGGGCTAGCGTTAACGCCATTTGATCAAACATCTGCTGGGGAGTCATCCCAAACTGCCCCAACTGAGTTTTAAGCTGCTCAACGGTCATCTGAGCGGAGAAATCCTCGGAAAGCTCAAAGCGCTTCATAAAAACCTTGTAGCGATCCATAATGGCTTCCATCTGCTCAATGTACATCAGCTTGCCTTCACGATCGAACTTGCCATAACTACTGCCAAGCTGAACCAACGATTGATAGTCGTGGAATAGTTTTTTCGCTTCTTCTTGAACAATCTCGGAGTCAAAGAATCCCATTGCCTTAATCTGAGGTCACGCAGGACGCGGTAAATAATAGTTGCACAGGTGGTGCCTAAATTCATCATATTCCACGTCTTTCGCCGGTGTAAGTAGTGTTTTCACTACCTGAGTCGATCGAACAGGAATCAAATGTCTGCAACTGTGCCATTCTTCGCTATATTGAATCCACGCTAATTGCAGTAAAACATATGTTCAGTCAACCAAAAAGCCGAAGAGTTGCCGCGCTGTTAGCGATCGTCGGGGTTGTGCCGATCGTCGGTGGTTTTCATTTAGTCGGCTTACACAAACTCTATTTGGGACAACGCTGGTGGTGCTTGGTTTATCTTGCACTCGCGCTCACTGGAAGTAAAATTGCCTGGATTGCAGGGCTATTTGATGCGGTGTTTTACTTGATTCAGAATCCAGATGAGTTCGACGTGAATTTTAATGATGAAGCGGTGTCCGAAATAGGGACAATTAGCCTGCAATCGAACTCAGTCGTCACCGTTTCTGAAAGTTTGCGAGAACTCGATCAGCTCCGGCAAGATGGTTTAATTTCAGAATACGAGTTTGAACAAAAACGACGAAAACTCCTCGATCGTATTAAATAGCGATGCTCAATTGGTTCTCTTCTGCGCTGTTGAAGTCCAAAATTCAGAATGATCCGTATTATCGGTTTCAAACATTGGCTGAGATTCGGATTGCAGCGGACTTGGGCATTCAAATCGATGTGAATCAGGCGGGTGTCGATGATTGGCTAAGATTGCCAGGGTTATCCATTCATCAAGCGAAAACTTTGACGCAACTGAGCGAGTTGGGAGTGCAATTTCTCTGCGTCGAAGATGTTGCAGCCGCATTAGGATTATCTCTTCAGCGCTTGAAGCCGTTAGAACCGGTGATGAAATTCTGCTATTACGATCCTGAGAGTTTGCATCAGATTCAGCGAGTGAACTTGAACATGGCAACGGCGATAGAACTCACTCAGATTCCACAAATCCGATCGGTACTCGCACGAGCGATCGTCCGCAATCGTCAATCTCAAGGCAGCTATAAAGACCTCGTAGATCTACAACAGCGCCTTTCGCTACCAAATCATTTAATTGCAGAATTGATGCACTATTTACGGTTTTGAACAGCAATCAGGCACGCAATTCAGACGCAAATTCAGACACAATGTAGAAAACCGATCGTAAAACTGCGATGACTCAGGCAAAATCTAAATTTTCTAGTTTTGAAGAGTATCTAGCCTACGATGATGATACAGACCAGCTGTACGAATTAGTGGATGGGGAGCTAGTTGCGTTGCCGCCTGAGTCGGGTCGAAATAGTCAAATTCTTATGTTGATCATTCTGGCGATCGCTCCGCTCATTGATCCGCGCAGAATTCGAGTTCGGGGGTTAGAACTGGAAGTTCGAGGTAATCCGAGAAATCGCTTCCCTGATTTAACAATTCTCCACGAAGAACATATCGAACAGTTACAGCGCCGAGATACGATTCGACTTTCGATGCGCCCTCCTTTGTTGGTTATTGAAATCGTCAGTCCAGGCGAAGCAAATCGAGCCAGAGATTACAGCGACAAGCGTAACCAATATCAAGACCGTGGTATTCCTGAGTATTGGGTTGTTGACCCTCAAACGCAAGCTGTAACAGTATTAAAGCTAAACGAATCTGGAATTTACATCGAGCTTGGTGTCTTTCAGAACGACCAGCGCATTGAATCCCTTCTATTCCCAGAATTCAATCTGACTCCAGCACAGATGTTTGCGGCATGACGATCGAGGGAAAAGCCACGTTCAATGTCGGCAGTGCGTTCTACAATCCCAACGCTGCGATCGTCAGAGATTTAGCGGTACTTGCCGCTGCCGTCTATCGGCGCGATCGCGGACAGTTGCGGGTGTTGGATGCGATGGCGGGTTGCGGAGTGCGATCGCTGCGGTACGTCCTTGAAAGTCAGGCAGATTTCGTTTGGGCAAATGATAGTAATTCAGACATTCAAACCGTGTTACGCGAGAATCTAGCGGTACTCAAGCCAGAACAGTATCAGGTGAGCGATCGTGATGCGATTCGAGTATTTTTTGAGTGTTATAACCGTCAGGATTACTTTGATTTAGTGGATGTCGATGGGTTTGGCTCTCCGGTTCCGTTTGTTTCTGCAAGTCTGAGCGCTTGTGCAATTGGAGGATTAATCTATCTCACCAGTACAGATGGGCGCACTGTGACCGGACGCGCTCCAGAAAACTGTGTTGCAGATTACGGAGCTTATGCGCGAATTCATCCGGCAGCGCATGAACAGGGATTGAGACTGATTCTGGGAACTGTTCAACAACAAGCGGCTGCTCGCGGAATGGGTGTAAAGCCTGTATTTTCTTATTTCACCGGACAAACTTACCGAGTCATGGTGCGATTGGTTTCCTCGATCGAACTCACCGAGCAGAACTATGGATTTCTAGGCTTTTGTCATGAGTGCGGTACTTATCAACCTGTCGAATGGCGCAAGTTAGGTCGAGCGCAGTGTAGGAATGAGGGTCGATCGCTGGTGCTGAGCGGGGCAATGTGGTTAGGTAATCTACACGATCGACATCAGATCGCTCGCATGATTGAACTGGCAAATGCCTGGAATTGGTCATCGCAAGTTCGATTACTGGAATTGATGCAGGCGGAAGCAGAAATGCCGCCGTACTTCTACACGCTGGGCGAAATTGGACGACGCGGAAAATTAGACATTCCCAAATCAAGTTATCTGATTCAAACGCTGCAAAATTGGGGATATCGAGCCAGTTTAAGTCACGTCGAGCGAGAAGCAATTAAAACAGATGCAGATTTACCGACTTGCATTCGGGCGGCAAAGTCTTTTGCGATCGAGTAAACAATCGGGTAAACCGAAGTTGACTAAACCGCGAAGGACAGATTACCCTGGAGCTAGGAATGACCAAAAGTTAAGTTTTTTGGGTTCCGATCGCTCTCAAGCAAAGAAAGCAATTTTGGGTTAAGTTTTGGAATTGCTTTCGCGCCCAAAAGCAGTAAACACGGTGGTTTTATGCACTATCTAAAAGAAGTTCCAGACATATAGCGGGCATTGCTACAGCCTCGTCGGGAAGCACAATTTAGTGATTTGCAATTAGAGTTTGAGCCATTTTAATCGTTGTTTTCTGATGTGTTCTGCATAACATATCAGGATTAGTGGTTTTGATGTTTTTTCTGATTTTCTAGTGATTGGTGCAATTTCGTGATTGCATCCAGCACTCTGTTGTGCGACTGAATACTTTTACATTCGAAGATCCGTATTTTGTAGCATTTGAAAAAGGAAAAGTTTGTATGTTATCCGTTGATGTAAATGTTGCTTATCGCATTGCAACATCGAAAGACGTGGATGTTTTACTCGAATTGGTTCAAGAGTTTCATCAAATTGAAAAACTACCGTTCGATCCGGTTCTCGATCGTGGTTCGCTCCAGCAATTTCTCAGTAATCCTGCGCTCGGTCGAGTTTGGTTAATTACCGAGCGCAATCAGGTTATCGGTTACGTTGCTGTAACCTTTAGCTATAGCATTGAATTTCGCGGTCTCGGTGCTTATATCGATGAGTTGTATCTCCGTTCTGCCTATCGAGGACAGGGCATCGGTACTCAGACGCTGAAGTTTGTTGAGCGGTTTTGCCGATCGCAGAACATTCCCTCGATCTCCTTATCTGTCCACGATGATAATGAACGCGCCTATAAGGTGTATCGCAAAGCAGGATACGACGATCGCGGCTATCAAGTGATGATGAAAGCAATCGCGTAAATCAAACCTTTGATAACGCCTGATCTTGCTTCAAATCATTTTGATTCACCCAGATCGATCGCTGACCGTTAGAAATCCGGCATAGATAGAACGCTTTATCGTGGATTACCTGCTCGACATTCAGAATTGTCCAGCCTGGTTTTCCACGGTAAAGCACAGCTTCTCCGACTCTAGGAACCCAAGAGCCGATCTTATGAGTTGGAGTCAATCTTGCATCGGTGTAATGCCAAAGCGCGATCGCTCCTCGCTCAATCCAGGGTGTGACCCGATCTGCGATCACCGCCAAAATCAAGGTTCCAACGACCATCAATGGCAACACCTGATAGTACAAATCAAGCTGATTGCGAACATACAAATTTAAGGTTCGATCGACCACAAAATTATGAATCAGAAAATAACTATAGCTATGAGTACCCAGCCATACCATCACAGTGCCTAGCTTGAGACGATCGCTCAGGAATCGGAACACCACCATGCAACAGAGTGTTAGCCCGATCGCTAAGAGAAAATCATCAAAAATCCAACCCAATCGATAGAACTGAGCCACAAAACCGATCGCATATAGGCTCAGTCCGATCAACAATGCTCTCGAAGACCGCCAGAAAATTGCACCCTTTCCTTGCACATACTGACGCGCTACAACCATGCCTAAAACGAAGGTACTGAGCTTCGCAATGAAATGCACAAAGGGTTGCCAACCTGCTGCCGCACCGACGATCGCATAAGTCGGATGTCCCCCAAAAACAAACACCCCGAACGCACGATAGATAAACGTGACCGCCGTTGCCACAAGCAGTAAGTTGCGCGATCCCCAGCGATTCATCAAATACCAAAGCACCGGAAACACTAAAGCAAAGCTCAGAATCAGGGGCACAAACCACCAAGGGCCACTGGTGGGTAGCAACAAATCGCCGCCGTAATCAAACAAAATCGGAAACGACATTCCCGCAAAAGTATGCCACGCATCCGGGATATAGCTATTGGTTGTTTTCCCAACAATCCACAGCACCGGATACGATAGCCACGCAACTGTCCAGAACGGCAACAGAATCCGCAGCAATCTGCGTTTGAGAAATCGTCCCACCTCGATCGGCTTGCCCTTCAGAGACAGCACCAAACTAAAGCCACTCACCAACACAAACACATCGACAAACTGATAGCCAAACCAAATCGGCAAGCTCAACGCTTGAGTGATCCAACTCTCTCCGAGTTGGCGAGTGGCTGCAAAAAGCTGCTGCATATTTGCAATCAGTCCCGTCGGCTGAGGCGTAAAGGCATAGCGCGTGAACAATAGCTGAGCATGGTAAAACAGCAGCAACGCCGCCGCAAAGATCCGGATGCCTTCTAACCACGCCAACCGCCTTAATCCTTTTGACTCAGCCATTCGTTCTCTCCACTCAACTGCTGCATTGCTTGACGATCGTTCCACCGCTTAAGTTTCTCTGGCGTTTGGGTGCAGTGTCTCGTCAGCCTGCCACTCTATCACCTCTTTGATTACTCAACGTTAACAGTGAGTTTATAGAAGTTCATCTCGCACAAGAAAGACTAATGGGACACTGAGCGAATACGGAAGGTAGATCAGCTTAAACTCTCTGCGCCCAATGTTCTATCCATATTCTATCCATCCGGAGTGACGGACATTACTCATATAACAAGAATAACGCTCGTATAAAACAACACCATTACCCGTGAATTTACTCATTGAAATTAGGAAGAGAAAATAAAAATCCCCAATTCCACCGTGTAGATCCTTGAATAAATCCGATTCAATCTGTGCAAGACATACGAGATCCTCATTATGAAAATTCGATTCACCCCCAAAGACTTATCAGTGCTCGAAGACTTTCGGATCGATCGATTAAGACAGCTTTATGTTCAAACGTTGTCCGGCTGCGCCCTAGAACTGAAATTTAATACCCTCTTAATTCACTGCTCAGAACCCTGGTGCGTTGATCAGGTCATGGAAGAACTCGATCGCCTTGTCAAAGCCTCATGGATTGTCTTAGGCGTGAAATCCGTCTCAATCTGCTACGCCACTGAAGAAGTCTGTCGGATTAACACTCGCGCTCGTCAGCAAAAGTGCATCACAAGCTAAGGACATTCGCCGTTTACCATAGAGCATAGAGCCTTTGGGTAAACGAAAACGATGACACTTCCTTCAGTCAAAATCGCGTTAACGATCGCCGGATCAGACAGTGGCGGTGGTGCGGGAATTCAAGCCGATTTGCGAACGTTTGCGTTTCATTGCGTTCATGGAACTAGCGCCCTGACTTGTATTACCGCACAAAATACGCTGGGAGTGACACGAGTAGATGCGCTGCCACCCGAAGCAGTCACAGCGCAAATTCAAGCCGTTGTTCAAGACATCGGCGTACAGGCGGCAAAAACCGGAATGCTGCTGAATCAAGGCATTATCACAGCCGTGTCCGAACAAGTTGCTGCCTGCCAAATTTCCAATCTCGTCGTTGACCCAGTGATGGTGTCCCGCACTGGAGCACAACTCATCGACAATGCAGCGATCGATGCTCTGAAAACGCTTCTCATCCCCCAAGCGATCGTTCTGACTCCGAATCGCTACGAAGCTCAGTTACTGAGCGGCATTGAAATTAATACCTTAGAAGAAATGCAGACCGCCGCGCAGCGCATTGCTGAACTGGGGGCGAAGTCGGTTTTAGTCAAAGGAGGCGGCATGACTAATGCCCTGCGTGGAGTCGATGTCTGGTTTGATGGCGCTCAGTGCGAAACCTTTGCAGCTCAGCGAATCGATACAAAACATACGCACGGCACAGGGTGTACCCTTTCAGCCGCGATCGCCGCAAACCTAGCGCTTGGAAAAGATCTGCGATCGGCAATCAAAGCTGCAAAAGATTATGTGACGACTGCATTAGAGTACGCACTGGCGATCGGTCAGGGGCAAGGGCCTGTGGGTCATTTCTTTCCGCTGATGCAGAGATCGATCTAACCATTACTGAAATCTCTTCCAAATGATACGGTTTTCCTCCTGTTCCTGAATTCGCCCAAGTTTGACTAAACCGCCACAATAGAGAAAATAACTAAATTTCTGCTCATCGTTTGTTAATTTGAGAATTCACCTTTGCAGAAGGACTGGATGGATCTACTCCTTGTGCTGTAGCTGATTTTCCCCTGAGCGCAGCTATATTGGAGTGTTTTCATGTCTTCGTTTGCGGCTTCTAGTGCGCTAGAAAATCGCCTACTTTCAGCGCTTCCTTTCGAGATTTATCAAAAATTAGCGGCTCATCTAGAGCCAGTCATGCTCTCACCGCAGCAAATTCTCCACCCGATTGGTGAAGGGATCGCTTACGTTTATTTTCCGATCCGATCGCTGGTTTCGCTGACGACGTTACTTTCAAACGGCTCGATGCTCGAAGTCGGATTGGTAGGACGCAACGGATTTGTAGGAGCTTCCGTGGTTTTAGGACGCCGCGAAAGCGTCCAGCAGGCGATCGTTCAAGTGGGCGATTCTGCCTTTCGTTTACCAATCGAACAGCTTCTAATTGAATTCGAGCAAAGTCCAGCTTTACAGTCACTTTTATTAGAATACGTCCAGGTTTTATTACTTCAAACTTCGCAGCTCGCGGCGTGTCATCGCTTTCATCACATCCGCGAACGGCTGGCACGACAATTATTATTAATTCAATCTGCCTTAAGCATCGACGAATTTACCCTGACTCATGAGGCGCTTGCACAGATGTTGGGCACTCGTCGATCGGGCGTGACGGTTGCGATCGGAGAACTAACCCAACTGGGAGCAATTCAGTGCAGTCGGGGGCGCATTTCGATCGTTCAGCCGCAAGTTCTCGAATCGATTTCCTGCGAATGCTTTGCGGTGATTCGAGAAGAGCGCAACCGATTTAACTACAGGCATCCGCGATCGCGCTGATGTTTAAGCGTCTGCTGCAAGTTCAGGTGGCTGAGCTGATAACTTCGCTGCGGCATGGGGCGCATAGTAGCTTGCGACTAGAGCAACGCTGAGCCACCATAACACACTCACTTCTGGTCGATACCAAACCGTATCGACCGCACCATGCCCCAACATTCCCGCGATCGTCGTGATCGCGCCAATCAGCCAGAATCCGTCTGAATCGCTCATCGCTCTCAAGCGCCGTAGCTGCAAAAATCCCTGATTAAATGTCACCAGCAACAACCACAGAAATGCTGTCAGCCCAATCAAACCTGACTCGACTGCAATCTCTAGCAGCACCGAGTATGCACTTAAGGCACTAAATCGTGCGGCTGCGTACAGTGGATAAATGCGCTTGAAGACTAGATCCCCTGGGCCAAATCCTAGAATCGGACGATCGCGAATCATTTCCAGTACCGATCGCCAAACGTTCAATCGAAACGCATTACTACTATCGCCACTGCCCGCGAACATACTGCCTACTCGGTAGCGGAACGGTGTGACAAAAATAAATCCCAGCACCAAAATCCCCGCCAGTCCCCCAAACACAAGCGGTAACGCCCACAGCCGCAAGAATCTCGGCAAATACGCACTCCACCAATACCGCAGCAGCACCACGAGCACTAACGCCGCAACGACTAATCCGATCCATCCTCCCCGGCTCTGGGTCAACAGTAAACACGCTGTATTGATCCCAAACATAACGATCGCCAGCACTTTCGGTAGCCAGCGTTTCCAGACAAAGATCGCACTAAACGACAGCCACACCGCAGGCATCAAATATCCAGCTAGTAGATTCGGATTGCCTAAAAAACTATATACCCGTGTAGACTGCGCCAGCGGTGACTCTGGATCAACCCACGTCGCCAACGCATCCGCACCGTGAATCGACTGCCGAACTCCATAGCTGCTCACCACCAGCGCCACAAGTAGAAACGCGGTGATACAGAACGATCGCAGCTTCGGCGATCGCAGCACTCGCGCCATCAAAATGAAAAACATCAGATAGAGTGACAGCTTCCCCAATCCCAAAAACGCCAAGCGCTTGACTGGAGAAAGCGCTGCCGCTGTTGCAGCAATTCCCCAAAACAACAGCACTAGCAAATGAATCGGCGTAAACCCCAAACGGGGATCACCGTCAGAAACCGTTAACAAGATCCAGAACAAAATACAACTCGCAAGCAGCCAACCGATCAGATTCGTGGCAACAAACGGAGAAAGAGCAAACACAAGACTGATCAGCAGTGCCCCGATTGCATCTCCCTGCTGCATCAGCCAACTGTGCTGTCGCCAAGTGGACAGCGATCCCACCAGTCGATGAACATAGCTCACCTGCCCCCACTGCCAAACGGGGAGCGTGGTCAGTGTCACTTGTTGCCAAACCGAATTCATACGCGGATTTCCTGTGCTTTGAAGCAAAAACAGCCCTAGCGAATTAGGCTAGGGCTATTATCCGCGATATTGGCGTTTTGACAAGGCTACTGCGTTAATCGGGGCAAAGTGATCACATATCGGTATCCCGGTTCTGATGATCCTTGAATCAAGATTTGCCCACCGTGCATCTCCGCAAGTTGCCGACTCAGCAGCAAGCCGAGATTCTTCCGGGCGGTGTCAGCATCGGTTTCCGAGAACTGATCAAGGTTGTTAAACTTTGGAGCACTGAGGGCGGTCGCAACCGGGATGAGTCCCGCGCTTGCACGATGCCCATGACTCTGCATCTCGTACTCAAATGACGCGATCGCGCTGGTTTGCGGCATTAGCATTTCGTTAAAACCAAGCCCCTCGCCGAGACAGGGGTGCGCCGCCCAAACCGTTAGCCGCAGTCCGCTGCTCTTTTGCGAAACGTGCAGGCGCACGATACTACCCGCTGTCGAGGACTGAACCACGCTAAACAGCAAGTGATAGAGCATTTGGCGGATCTTGTCTTTGTCGAGTAGCCAAATACGATTACCGGGTTCAACCGATAGCCGAATTTGCTGCTCTCGACGATTGGCAGCTTGCTCTAAGGTACTGATTGCCTGCTGACAGACCATCTCAATGTCGATCGACGATAAGTTCAGCGCTCGGCTTTGGTCGTCAAGCTGCGACAGTTCTAGAATTTCCTTTACTAAAGATAATAGGTACTGCCCGCTGTGATGAATGATATCGAGATACTCTTTTTGCTTGCTAGTCAGGGGGCCGTAGATTTCGCGATTGAGTACACTTGCCATTCCCATAACGGAGGTCAATGGGGTGCGTAACTCCTGAGTGAGTTGAGCCAGGAGTTCAAACTTAATGGGGTTTGAAGGCGGAGGGAGGGCGGCAGGCTGAACTCTCGGTGCAGGTTTGACGACTTGAGCTTTAACCATTTGCAGGCGCTCATATTCACTCATGCTGAGGCGGGCAGTCAGCAGGAGAAATTCGATATCCCGTTCTGTGAAGTTTCGGGGGCGAGAATCCATGACACAAAGCGTACCGACACACTCGCCGCTGACCGTCAGCAGGGGCGCACCGAGATACGCACGAATGCCGTACTGTTGACACAGCAAAGAGTTGGCAAACGCTGGGTGCTCAAGCGTGTCCTCGATCGCCAAAACCTGCTGGCTATCCATCACATGCACACAGAAGGCGTGTTCGCGGGGCAGTTGTCGGGAAAGCGCCAAGTCATTCATTAAGCCCAAGCGCGAGAGACCAACCGCAGATTTGAACCACTGACGCGATTGATCGATCGCGCTGAGCAAGCTAATTGGCGCACCGAGCGAGTGAGCAGCGGTTTGAGTTGCTTCCTCAAAAATCGGTACAACTTCGGTATCGAGCAACCCGAGTTCCGTCAGTACCAGTAGACGCTGCTGCTCACGAGCAGCAGCCGTTAACCCATCTAATCGGCAAAATAGCCTGATTTCGGGGATTCCCATTCCAACCCCAATCCTCGATCTAAAGAACTCCTCGACCATCTGACAATCCAGTGCTTTAGGGAACAACGACTGTCAAACAGTCTTCAACTATACACAGATTGCCCTGACTTGCTGGTAAATCAACGTTCACTAGCAAGAGAGATTACGGAAGTTTAAGGGTTTGGGCGGTTCTAGTCTGATGAAATTACGGACAAAATGACTCCAGCAGATTATTTTGTCCAAGCGGAATGATTTAGGAGTGCAGCAATCACTCGAACGCCGCGGAGCTGATTGGAGAGCGGCAAGTGTCCTTTAGGCGCATTCAGACTCCAGGTAAAGCCGTCGGGATAGCGCGTCCAGGTGTAGCCAGATTTCCAGCCGATTTTTTCCCACAGTTTTTCCCATTTTTTGCCAACACTGAGCCAGATTTGCCGCTGCACCGAAAAGCCGTAGCGATAGTCGGAATGAGCCAGCCACAAGGCATCGATCGTGTGTAAATCTGGGGTCGGGAAGTTCTCAACCTCGGTGAAGTAGAGCCATTTGCGAAGGACGGCGGATTCTCCCGCCAGTTCACACAGTTTTTGAATTGTGAGGAGATCGGCGGCTTGGAATTTCTGCTGGGCGAGGAGTTGCTGAAGTTCGGTGTAGTCGATGTTGCGATCGGACTTGAGCGGGATGGTTCCAGTGGGGAAGTGCTGCTGAAGAAACTCCAACACTTTTGGCGCTTGAGTGTTGAACAGGGTTTGATAAATTTTGGCGCTGACTCGGCTCGATTCAGGACGATCGAGCAAAAATTCCATCAGCGCAGGAAATCCGTCTTCACCAAGGGCGGAGAGTTCGTCGATCGCCTGAAGCTGCACCTTTTCGGAGTCTGATCGAAGCTTCAGTTGGAGCGTCGCAATGCTACCGGGAAGATCGAGGGCTGAGGAGGTTTCTAAATTAGTCATGTAAACCATGTGGGTGTTAGGGGGTTCGGGTTACGCCTCTCAAAATTCGATCGACGATCGCTGTCGTTGAAGACGGTACTTCAATATCGATGAGACGAACTTGTCCGCCGTAGGATTGTACGATCGAGGCTTCGGGCAATGTCTGTAGATTGTAGTCACCACCTTTAGCATAAATCTCAGGGCGGAGCGCTTCAACTAGCTCGCAAGCAGTTTTTTCAGAAAAAATCACGACTCCATCGACAGATTTCAGCGCCGCTAAGACTTCGGCACGTTCTAGCTCAGTCACAATCGGACGGGGTGGGCTGCGATCGGGCTTAATTAATCGAATTGATTCGTCACTATTTAATCCAATCACGAGTGATTGTCCGAGCTGTCTGGCTGAGTTGAGGTAGCGCACATGACCCAGATGCAGCAGATCGAAGCAGCCGTTCGTCACCACAAGCGGTCGCCAGCGAGCGGGATCAGATGCGATCGCAGTCTTTAGCACCTTCAGAGAATAAATGCCCACACTCATGCGTTTTCTTCATGGGTTACAGGTTCAGTAGAGGGCAGTCGGTAGCCTCTTTCAAACGCATAGCGCACGAGTTGCGATCGATTTTCAAGCTGTAGTTTGCTCAAAATGTTGCTTAAATGCGTTTGCACGGTGCGCGGACTGACAAATAAATGATCGCCAATCTGCTTGTTGGTGTGACCTTGAATGACTTCCCAGAACACTTTTTCTTCAGCAGGAGTTAGGGGTAGTGGATTTACGGTTTGCGAGGATGTTTCGTTCGACGGTTGGCTCGACTGCTGCATCAGGCGCACAATTTCGGTGTGGATGCGGCGCGATCGTTCCAATTGCCCTTCGATCTTTGCTAATAATTCTCTTGGTTCAAAGGGTTTGGTCAAATAATCATCGGCTCCGATCGAATGACCTTGAACGCGGTCTTCTACTTCGCTGCGTCTGGAGAGAAAGATAAAGGGAACCAGTTGTCCGGTTCTGAGCGATCGTAAGCGGCGACAGAATTCGAGTCCGTCCATTTCTGGCATAACCACGTCAGACACCACTAAATCTGGCAAATCTTGTTCAAATAGGGCTAATCCTTCGATTCCCGATGCTGCACCCTGTACCGCATATCCGCGTTTTTCTAAAAATTGAATGAGTGCGACTCGCAGTGCAGTATCATCATCGACAATCAAAATTTTTTTCATGCGCCTCTCCAGAAGCTCAAGCCGATTCATTTCTACCTGTCGTGCGATCGAAACTAAGAAACGAACTTACCTATTCACTCAGTTAGTCAACGGATTAACCGAAAGTTTTCCCTTATTATGGTATCCCAGTGACTGATGGCTCTGAGGTTTCAGGCTTATCTTTACGTTCTAGCTGCGTGAATTTGTCTTGCTTTTACCTAGCCAATAAGAGATAAATTGCAAGATTGGTTTGCTGATTTAGCACACCGCCCAACTTATCCTAACTTGAGAATTGCTCGATCATGTACGAAAAAATTACACCTCCTTCGACGGGTTCTGCGATTAGATTTGAGAACGGAGAACCGATCGTTCCAGATAACCCGATTATTCCATTCATTCGAGGAGATGGAACGGGCATTGACTTGTGGCCCGCATCGCAGAAGGTCTTTGATGCGGCAGTTCAGAGGGCATACGGCGGGAAGCGTCAGATCACTTGGTTCAAGATCTACGTTGGCGATGAGGCTTGCGAACAGTATGGAACGTATCAATATTTACCTGAAGACTCGCTAGAAGCGATTCGAGAATTCGGTGTGGCGATCAAAGGCCCATTGACAACCCCGATCGGCGGTGGGATTCGATCGCTGAATGTAGCGTTGCGCCAAATCTTTGATCTGTATGCCTGTGTGCGTCCCTGTAAGTATTACGCCGGAACACCTTCGCCACATCGCTATCCGGAGAAACTCGATGTCATCATCTATCGTGAGAACACTGAGGATATCTACCTGGGGATCGAGTGGAAACAAGGCAGCGAGATTGGCGATCGTTTAATCAAGCTGCTGAATGAGGATCTGATTCCCAGCACTCCAGAACACGGGAAAAAGCAGATTCCGCTCGATGCGGGCATTGGAATTAAGCCGATCAGTAAGAAAGGATCGCAGCGTCTTGTGCGTCGAGCGATTCAACACGCGCTCCGGTTGCCGAAGCATAAACAAACGGTGACGCTGGTTCACAAAGGTAACATTATGAAGTACACCGAAGGCGCGTTTCGGGATTGGGGATATGAACTAGCGACAACGGAGTTTCGATCAGAGTGTGTGACCGAGCGTGAATCCTGGATTCTTGGTAACAAAGAGAAAAACCCGAATCTGACGATCGAAGAAAATGCCCGTCAGATTGATCCGGGTTATGGTTCGATGACTCCGGATAAGCAAGCATCAATCTGCAAAGAAGTGCAAATGGTTCTTGATTCCATCTGGGAAACGCATGGGAGCGGGAAATGGAAGGAAAAAGTAATGATTAACGATCGCATTGCGGATAGCATTTTCCAACAGATTCAGACCCGTCCGGATGAATACTCGATTTTAGCGACGATGAACCTGAACGGAGATTATATTTCCGATGCTGCGGCTGCGATCGCGGGTGGTTTGGGCATGGCTCCCGGTGCAAATATCGGAGATGCCTGCGCGATTTTTGAGGCAACTCATGGTACGGCTCCGAAACATGCAGGACTTGATCGCGTGAATCCCGGTTCACTGATTCTTTCTGGTGTGATGATGCTGGAATATTTGGGCTGGCAAGAAGCAGCAGATTTGATCAAGGGCGGATTGGCGAAGGCGATCGAGCAGCGCGAGGTAACGTATGATTTAGCGCGATTGATGGAACCTCCGGTTGAGCCGCCGCTGAAATGCTCTGAATTTGCGGATGCAATTATTCGGAATTTTTAAACCGAGAATCGGGATTGTTCAAGCGTCGTTCAATCCCGATTTTTTCAGGGATTCGAGAAGGTGTTGATATTCCCGCCGCCGATCGTGCGGCCGGGAATCGATCGCGGTACGGAAAACGGTTGCTGATTCACCACTGGAGCATTCTGCATTACACCGAAATTTTGAGCTTCAACGGGTTGGGGTGTGAGAGCTTGCGGTGCAACAGGTGAAGCAACAGGTGCATTGATCGCAGGTGCAATGGGTAAAGGCGCAGAAACAGTCGGAATGGTTCCAGGAACGATCGGCTGTGTCCCTTCGATTAGCGCTGAAAACGAATTTTGAGGGGCGGCATTGATTGAGGTTCCTGTATTGGGAGTATCCAAGCGAATTGTGCCTTCGATCGGAGGTTGCGAGACGATCAAACGGTTCTCAGTGGCTAATTTCGTCAGTGCCTCTTGCAGTCGGTTTGGCGGCAGTGCGGCTTCAGGTACAGCGGGTCGCGTTGTGTAGGGAAGCCCAAGTTCTGTTGATGGGGCGCTTCTAAGCGTTCCGGTTGTTTCTTGTGTTTCTGGCTCAGATTGGGCGATCGCATCAGTCGGGGTAGAAAAGAGCCGATTTGGAGTCGCAGCATTTTGCGGTGTTGCAGTTGGAGCAGTAGGCGCGATTAAAAATTGAGCCGTTTCCGGTCTGGATGCCGCTTTGATGTCGTTCATCAAGAGCGACAAAGAATCAATATCGGCACCGATCGCCCGATCTTCTGGTGACAGGGTGCCCTCAGCCGCCGGGTTCTCAAGCTCACGAGCAACTTCTGTGCGGCTGAAGAATTCCCAGGTAAACAACACCAAAAACAACAGCGCGATCGCAGGTGCCCAAACGACAGGACGACCGATCGGGCGCAGCCGCGCTAATCCATACCGAACCCAGGATGGCTGATGCCGCATAGACTAAATCCATGATACTTAAGGCTGATTGTATTCTATTTAACACAGAAGAATTGAGAAAATCTCGTCAGTCTTTACTAAGTTGTGCAATACAATCCGGGGCATCGTGGGTCGGACTGTTGACGGTTAGCGGAACCGGATACGATCGCATAGTAGCACTGGCGTAGGGGTGAAGGAGCGATTGGGCTGATTTGAAGCTTGGATCGAGCCAGTGATCGTACTCGTCTTTGCTGAGGATCACGGGCATTCGATCGTGAACGGTTGCTGCAAGCTCATTCGCTTCAGTCGTGATAATTGTGCAAGTTTCAACAGTTTCACCGTCTGGAGAGTTCCAGCGCTCCCAGAGTCCGGCAAAGGCAAAAGGTTGATGGTCTTCTAATTGGAAGTAGAACGGCTGCTTTTTACCCGCTTGCTTTTTCCATTCGTAGTAGCCATCCGCCACAACCAGACAGCGACGGCGCTTAAATGCATCGCGGAATGAAGGTTTCTCACTGACTGTTTCAGCGCGGGCGTTGATTAGTTTATTTCCGATCGCCGGATCTTTCGCCCAAGCGGGAATCAATCCCCAGCGTAAGAGTTTGAAGTGATGCGGTTCGACGATCGCGCCGATGGGTTGAGTGGGGGCAATGTTGTAGCGCGGTTGCCAGTTAGGAATTTCGTCGAGGTCGAAGGTTTGGGCAATCGCGTCTGCTGTATGAGTTTGGGTAAATCTTCCGCACATAAAAATCGTGATTTTGGAGGCTTTCCTCAGTACACAAGAACTCCGACTTCGTTGAGAAAATCGGAGTTCTTGTTAGTTTAGGAGAATCGCAAAACTCTATGGCTTTTCAAAATCGATCTCTTGACGTTCAAAGTGGTTTTTCACATTGTCTACCACGTTGTAAGCATTCTTGCCCGGATCAGCGAGAGATTCGTCAACGCCCTCGGTCGAACCTGCAACCGCTTTCCAAGCGTCCAGTCCACCTTTCAACTCTGAAACACTGTTAAACCCTGCTTGACGCAGCAGGTTTGCAGCTTCAGCCGTTTCTTGATCGCTTGCACCGTAAACGTAGATATCGCGATTCGATTCAAAGTTATTTTTTGCTAAATCGACCAGCTTGTCGATCGGAAACTCCATTGCTCCCATGATGTGACCTTGGTTATAAACATCACGCGGACGCACATCTAGAATCGTCAGTCCGGGTTCGCCCCACTCTAAGCGAGACTTCAGATCATGAACTGAAGACTGTGCCTTCAATCCAGGCGGCGTAGGAGTGATATTCGGCAGCATTTCTTTAGCTTTTTCAATTGCATCTTCTACTTTAGACATAATAAAAATTTCCCGTAGAGGTCATGATCAATCTAACGGGGAGGCGTGGGATCGCTTATCTGGCTAAAGTGAGAAGGTGCCGATCGTCGCAAGGTAGATTTGCGAAACTTATTCAAATGGATTCGTGCGCCAAGGGGTTGGATCGACGGCGGCACCATGCAAGAATAAGCCCCAATGTAAGTGAGATCCGGTTGCGGCTCCGGTAGCTCCGATCGCACCGATGCGCTGTCCGGGTCTAACAACATCTCCTTCTTTGACATCGATCCGGCTCATGTGAATGTAGATGGTTTCAACTCCCTGACCGTGATCGAGTCCGACACAGTTTCCATGCACTTTGAAGCCTTGGGATTCTCGCCCGATTAAGACTACGCGACCTGCTGCCGGAGCCACGATCGCTGATCCGTATCCACCTGCATAATCAATCCCACGATGATAATAATCTTTGGCAAAGACTCCGTTGTAATAGCGGCGAATGCCGTAACCTGCGGTCACTCCACCCTGACTTGGCCGCGCAAATTTGCCTGACCAAAGTTTTTCTGGAGAAACGATCGCTTTAAACGCATCAATGCGATCAAATTCAGCATCGCTGCCGTTGTCATCTTTTCCGGGAGGTAGCCAAATGCTTTGAGTTGGAAACGATCGATTTCGCAAGGTAATTGGGATCGTCTGGGTATCCGTTCCCCCAGAAATTTGAATCGAGAGGCGACCAGGACGATCGAGCGGTGTTGTAGGTAGAAGCGATCGATAACGGTTATTGCCCAAATCAAACGATGGATAGGTCTTCCCGTTAAAGCGAATTGTCGGGGCGGTTTGAGATTGGGTGATCACGGAAATCGTATCTCCAAGCGCGGGCGATCGCGGCGTAATCTGGGCTTGGAGAGCGCGGGACGGAGCGGTGAGGAAGACGATCGACAGTGCGACAACCAGCGAGATGACCAGCGAGAACAAAGTGGAACGTTTTGTCAGGAACACGGCTTTAAGTTGATACAAAACTGCCAACAGTTTACAGTTTGGCAAGACGGGAATTGTGTCGAGAGGCGAAAAATGATCTGGAGAAGGCTAGGGGCAATTTTGGCGATTTGGCTTTGTTTGAGTTTGCCAGTGTGGGCGGATGTAGAGGTTTATCAAACTCGTACAAATCACGACCCGGATGGCATTGGCAAAATTTACATGGGGCGTGAAATTGCTCAGATCATGGGGCATCAGGGCGCAGGGTGGTTGGAGCGATCGAGCCGCGCATCCGAAGAACAGCCCCAAAAAGTGATTGCCGCACTGAATCTCAAACCAGATAGCGTAGTTGCGGATATTGGAGCAGGCACCGGGTATTTCAGCTTCCGAATTGCCTCTGGGGTGCCACAAGGCAAAGTGTATGCAGTAGAGGTTCAGCCGGAAATGCTGGAGATTTTGAACTCTCTGAAAGATGAGAAGAAAATCCCGAATGTTGAGCCGATCTTAGGGAGTGAAACAAATCCGAATTTGCCGGAAAACAGCGTTGATTTAGCATTAATGGTCGATGCGTATCACGAGTTTGAATATCCCCAAGAAATGATGGCGGGAATTGTACGATCGCTCAAACCTCACGGGCGAGCGGTTCTAGTCGAATACCGAGGCGAAAATCCGTTCGTGTTGATCAAACCGCTACACAAAATGACTCAGAAACAAGTGCGGCAAGAAATGACGGTTGCAGGACTTCGCTATGTTGAAACTCGCAACGGTTTACCGCAGCAGCACATCTTCATCTTTGAAAAAGTAGTCTAGGTATGGAAACATACCTTAACGGTCCATCTTCATTGCACCAGTGATATGGTGTGCAAGTTAGACATGAGCGTTTAAGATGAGAGCCTTAATGTTGGGAGTTTTGCTGCTTGGATCGCCCACTTATGCAGCAGAACTCGACCTTGATCCGAAAGTAATTCAGAACAGTCCAGTCCTGCAACGCTGGCAAAAACAAGTCCCAAATGTGACCGAAGAAATTAAATCTGATCCGAGTTTTCGCACAAGATTACGGATTGGCTATTCTGCTTCAGAATTAAATCTTGGAATTGAAGATTTGCGAATCGATCGCACCCGTCTCACTACCAGCGCGAATTATCAATCCTCAAACTGGGGTGCAGATTTACATTACTATGCTCGTCCCCTCGGAAGTTACATCAATGTCGCGCCGCTGGTGGGATATCGGCAGTTAAACGTGCAAGGACAAACGATCGACGGCGCAAATCTAGGCATCAGAGCGCTGTTTGTTCTCTCTCGCGGTGGCGGTGCAGATATTAGCCTGACTCAAAGCTGGGTGGCTCCGTTTAGCGCAGAACAAACCGGATTGACGACATTATCGATCGGCTACGCCCTCACACACAATCTCAGACTCTCCACCGAGTTTCAAAAACGCAATTCTCCAATTCAGAAAGAGAGCCGATTTGGCATCGGTTTAGAATGGATGCCTTAAGATTAAAGATGTTCTGAATTTTTGAAAGTGCGATCGTGACTATTACTCCGCTTCCTCCTAATCAGTCTGTATCAATTGAAAACCGCCCCGATACTTTGGGTCGATTCGGCAAATTCGGCGGTAAATACGTTCCTGAAACATTGATGCCAGCACTGGCAGAACTCGAAGCCGCTTACAAACAGTACAGTCAAGATTCCAGCTTTCAAGCAGAACTCCAGTCGCTTCTGCGCGATTATGTCGGTCGTCCGAGTCCGCTTTATTTTGCTGAGCGCTTAACCCAACATTACGCTAAGCCAGACGGAACCGGAGCACAGATTTATCTCAAGCGCGAAGATTTAAACCACACAGGCGCACACAAGATTAACAATGCGATCGCTCAAGCCCTCCTTGCTAAACGCATGGGCAAACAGCGTGTGATCGCCGAAACCGGAGCCGGACAGCATGGAGTGGCAACCGCAACCGCTTGCGCTCGATTTGGGCTGAAATGCGTTGTTTACATGGGCGTTCACGATATGGAACGTCAAGCGTTGAATGTGTTTAGAATGCGCCTGATGGGTGCAGAAGTTTGTCCAGTCGCAGCCGGAACCGGAACGCTCAAAGATGCCACCTCCGAAGCGATTCGGGATTGGGTGACGAATGTAGAGACGACGCATTACATTCTCGGCTCAGTTGCAGGGCCGCATCCCTACCCGATGATTGTGCGCGATTTTCACGCAATTATCGGTCAAGAAACCCGCGCTCAATGTCAGGAAAAATGGGGCGGCTTGCCGGATATTTTGCTGGCTTGTGTTGGCGGCGGTTCGAATGCAATGGGATTGTTCCATGAATTTGTCGAAGACCCCAGCGTTCGCATGATCGGAGTTGAAGCCGCAGGGCATGGAGTCGAAACCGATAAACACGCGGCAACTTTAACCAAAGGGCGGGTCGGAGTGCTGCATGGCGCAATGAGCTACTTGTTACAGGATGAAGACGGACAAGTGATCGAGCCGCATTCGGTGAGCGCGGGCTTAGATTATCCGGGCGTTGGGCCTGAACATAGCTATCTGATGGAAGTTAGACGGGCAGAATACTACGCTGTCACCGATGAGCAAGCCTTAGCTGCATTCCAGAAGCTTTCACAGCTAGAAGGAATCATTCCGGCATTGGAGACATCACACGCGATCGCTTATCTCGATACGCTTTGCCCGCAACTGTCGGGAAGCCCTCGGATTGTGATTAACTGCTCTGGGCGCGGCGATAAAGATGTCTTGAGCGTCTCGAAAATTCTTAATCCTTAGTGTTTTTGCCCGTTTGAGCTAAAATCCAGACGGGCTTTATCGTCACTAAAGCGGAATCCAGATCAGTTGATCAATCCACTCTTCCGCCTCAGTGGTTTCCCAAATCAGCACCAGTTCTTCTGCTCACTCGCGAATGGTCGAGCTAGGACGCAGCCAAAATAGTCCCCATATGTATCCTCCGCTTTGCCAGTGCATTTCTAAATGTTCCGGCATACTTTTGCGATTGTCAGTCACTAAAATTCTTTGTGACAGTTCTAAATATTGCAAAACTTCAGGATGTTGAGTTCCAGAAAGTGGGGCACCTGGATCACCAACGCGCAAAATATCAATTCTTGGATTGAGGCGGAGAACAGCAATTTTCAACTTAGGCGATAAATTCTCATCAAGCAGAAATCGAGCTTTCATGAGTGGGTTAAGCTGCTTTTGCGCTCTCGTTTCAATGCTCTCAATCGTTGTATAACCGGAGAAAGCTCAGACTCTGCCCACGCTTGATAGCGTTGTTCTCGCCAGTTTGCCAAACGCAGCAAATACGCTTCGATCGTGGATCGATCGTGTAAATAATAAATAATTGCGGCATGAACCTTTTCGAGATTCAAGGACGGTAATTCCTCCAGAATTTGCTCCGGTGAATAGCCTGCGAGGTAATACTTCAACACATCTTCCAGTCCAATTCGATGTCCTTTGAATCGGATTTCGTCTGGACTTGCAAACTCAAAATAATCTTCCAGTTGCATGACAAGACCTTGTAACTGAATATCGATATTCTAGACTGGAGTGTCTCACAGATCCGTTGATCCCCCCTTCCCCGTAAGATATGGGTGAAGTGTCAAACAAATAACCCGTGAAAGCAATCACCCTTCTTGGTTCAACTGGATCGATCGGGACACAAACGCTGGATATTGTGTCCGAGCATCCGGATCAGTTTCGCATTGTTGGGATGGCAGCCGGACGCAATGTGGAATTATTCGCGCAGCAGATCCGCACGTTCCGCCCAGAAATCGTCGCCATTTGTGACGAGAGTAAGTTAGCCGAATTAAAGGACGCGATCGCCGATCTTGACCCACAGCCGATTATTCTCTCTGGTGAAGCAGGAGTCGTCGAAGTCGCACGTTACGGCGATGCAGAGTCGGTTGTGAGTGGAATTGTAGGCTGTGCCGGATTGCTTCCGACATTAGCAGCGATCGAGGCAGGAAAGAATATTGCTTTAGCAAACAAAGAAACACTGATTGCGGGTGCGCCTGTGGTGCTACCTCTGATTCAAAAACATGGCGTAAAAATGCTCCCTGCCGATTCGGAACATTCTGCAATTTTCCAGTGTTTGCAAGGTGTTCCAGAAGGCGGATTGAAGAAAATTATTTTAACGGCATCGGGTGGCTCGTTCCGCGATCTGCCCGTTGAAAAATTGGCATCGGTGACGGTTGCAGATGCACTGAAACATCCGAATTGGACAATGGGGCGCAAGATTACGATCGACTCCGCCACCCTGATGAACAAAGGCTTGGAAGTAATCGAAGCGCATTATTTATTTGGCGTTGATTATGACGATATTGAAATTGTGATTCATCCGCAGAGCATTATTCACTCGCTGATTGAACTGCAAGATACTTCGGTGCTGGCACAGTTGGGCTGGGCGGATATGCGATTGCCGTTGTTGTATTCGCTGTCGTATCCCGATCGTGTTCCGACGAGTTGGGAACGGCTGGATCTGGTGAAGTTGGGAACGCTGACCTTCCGAGAGCCGGATCACGCGAAGTATCCTTGCATGGCGTTGGCGTATGCGGCAGGTCGAGCAGGGGGCTGTATGCCTGCGGTGCTGAATGCGGCGAATGAACAAGCGGTGGCGCTATTTTTAGAAGAAAAAATTCAGTTCTTGGATATTCCGCGATTAATTGAGGAAACGTGCGATCGCTACACAACTCAAAATCGTTCCACACCAACGCTCGAAGAAATTCTGGCGGCGGATGAATGGGCGCGACAAACGGTAGTGTCTGCGAGTCAGTTGGTTGAGGTGTAGGAAAGGTGCGATCGTCGTGTTGGGCGATCGCGCTTCTAAATTGTCCGTTTGTGGTCTAAAACATCTTTTTGCAGGTTAAATAAGTTTTAGAAACTGAACGCACTTTAGCCGTGGTTATTTTTGTTGATGTTGATGATACTCTCATTCGCTCATTTGGGACAAAACGCATTCCGATGCCGAGCGTTATCCAAGCAATTCGAGAGTTAAAAGCTAAAGGCGCAATCTTGTACTGCTGGAGTAGTGGAGGTAGTGAATATGCTCGTACTTCAGCATTAGAGGTAGGCTTAGATGATTGTTTTGTGGCTTATCTTCCCAAACCAGCTGCCGTGATTGATGATCAACCTTTTCAGTCTTGGCGTAACTTGCGTCATGTGTACCCAGCGCAGGTGAATCAATTATTGAATGAGATAGATTTTTAACGTTTAATCTCTTAAAAGAAATGTCTTATCGATACAGTTTGGTGATCGCGTGGTCAGAAGAAGATCAGCTTTACCTCGTCACGATTCCTGAGTTTGCCGAACTGGTGATGCAACCTTGTACAGCCGGAAAAAGCTATGCAAAAGCAGTGGAGAAGGCGCAAGAAGCGATCGCGAGTTACTTAGACTATTGCAACACAGAACGCATTACACCACCCTAAAATCTCATCAGTTGCTTAACGCTCTAGGATTAGCGTGACAGGTCCGTCATTCTCGATCGACACCCGCATCATCGCCCCAAATTTTCCGGTTTCAACTTTCAAGCCGCTCGATCTGAGTTTTTCGACAAACTGGTTGTAAAGCTGTTCGGCTCGATCGGGTGCTGCCGCTTGATCAAACGAAGGTCGTCGCCCTTTGCGACAATCCCCATACAGCGTGAATTGACTTACTACGAGAATTTCCCCGTTAATGTCCTGAATGGACTGATCAAACCTGCCGTTTTCTGAAAACACTCTTAGCTCTAAACATTTTCGTGCCATCCAGTCGAGTTCGGCTTCGGTATCAGTGGCAGCGATTCCGACTAAGAGATTTAGACCCCGATCGATTTTCCCGATCACTGCTCCATCTACTACGACTTGGGAAGAAAGAACTCGCTGAAGAACAACGCGCATAAGTTACAGAATTGGATTAGTCAGAATGACGATCGCGATCGCAGCATTTTGCATGAGTGTTTTTAAATCATTAGGTTCATTTGCTTGATTCGATCGTGCATTTGTCGTTTCGATGAGTTCGATTGCTGCTTTGAAGGATGCGTTTTCAATTTCGTGAAGCTCATTTGCTATTTTTGCAGGTTCGTTTTCGATTTTTGTAAGTTTATTTGCTATTTTTGCAGGTTCGTTTTCAATTTCTCCTACGTATGTGAGGGCAAACCTAAATGGGCAACACGAAAACTTTAAAACTTAGACCGAATAGATAAATAGAAATACGAATCTCATTGGGAAGTTAGCGGAATTAGCTCAGAGAAAACTTAACCCCGCATTGGTTCAGTAATGGATACAGATGCTGAACGAAGAAGCGCAGGATTAGAAATTCAAAGCGTTTACGATTCGCATTAAGTCAGGCGGTCGATCGCGAGATATCGATCGACGATAATAAAAGCAGCAAAATCAGGTTGAATAACGCGGATGAATTCGGGGATGAAGCAATCGATCGACGACTTGATCATTCTGCAAATGAGACTCAGCGATCGCACTGACATCGCTTGGTTTCACCCGACAATACCAAATTTCATCGGGTAAAACTCTCACGGTTGCACCAAGATTGCATTGGCCTTGGCATTCACTCGGAACGATCGACACCTCAGAATCCGCACAGTCTAAAAAAGCTGCCAGCACCTCGGCTGATCCTTGAGCCAGACAGCTTTGGTACTGGCAAACGAGAATTTGTTTAGAAGACATTAGACAATCAAAGAACTTTATCTTAGATTGCCCTTATCGCCCGAAACCTTTGCCTTTGTTTTGTGAAGACGGACAGACACAGGCTTCGATTTGCGATCGTAATTCCTCATGATCCAAATTTTGTCCGATGAGCACCAGTTGATTCTTCGGAGTGCCTTTCCATTCGTCGTCATCGAGCGAGAACCGCTTACCGCTCAAGTGGAAAATGTGACGCTTCGGACTTTCATCAAACCAGAGAATGCCTTTGGCGCGAAACACATTGGTCGGAAGCTGATTATCAAGGAAATGCTGGAACTTCCGAATGCTGAGCGGTCGATCGCTCTCGAATGAAACCGAGGTGAAACCATCATTCTCTAAGTGATTCGAGTGGTGATGGTGATGATCGTGATCGTGATCGTGAGTGCAATGTCCATGATCATGATCGCAGGCAGAATGATCGTGATGGTCATGAGCGTGATCATGTTCGTGGTCATGATGATCCGATTCAGCGTCCGGGTCAAAGTATTTATCGGACTCAAATAGACCCACACTCAACAAGGCAGCTAACGGAACTTGCCCCTTAACGGTACGGAGAATTCTTGCACCGTCTTTGATATCTCGAATCCGAACTTCGAGCGCATCGACGTTGGCTTCATCGACTAGATCCGTTTTGTTCAGCAAAATGATATCGCCGTAAGCAATCTGGCTGTAAGCCGCTTCACTATTGAACAGATCTAGGCTGAAGTTTTCAGAATCGACCACGGTAACGATCGAATCAAGCCGAGTCAGATCCCGCAGTTCCGTTCCTAAGAACGTCAGTGCAACCGGAAGCGGATCGGCAAGTCCAGTCGTTTCAACGACGAGATAATCGATCTGGTCTTGGCGTTCTAGAACCTTGTAGACCGCATCAACCAGATCGTTATTGATGGTGCAACAGATACAGCCGTTGCTGAGTTCCACCATATTCTTATCTTCATCGGTCTGGATAATCAGTTCGTTATCGATACCGATTTCACCGAACTCGTTGACCAACACGGCAGTTTTTAAGCCCTGTTGATTCGTCAAAATGTGGTTCAGCAGCGTGGTTTTACCGCTACCCAAGAAGCCTGTGATAATCGTAACCGGAAGCCCAGTTTTGGGCACATCCATTGTGGATTCAGACTGAGTGCTGACTGATTGCATAGCACGATCGCATCAAATATCTTTTCCCCCATTATTGCTGATCAGAATCGATTAAGATGGGCTATCAGTCTTTATTGTGTTTAAGAATTTCATGGCTTTAGTCGTTTACAACACCCTAACTCGCCGGAAGGAGCCGTTTGAGCCGATCTTATCCGATCAGGTGAAGATGTATTGCTGCGGAGTTACGGTGTATGACGATTGCCATTTGGGTCATGCGCGATCGTATATTGTCTGGGATACGGTACGACGGTATTTGATCTGGCGCGGTTACAACGTGCGCTATGTGCAGAATTTTACCGATATCGATGACAAAATCCTCAGACGGGCACGCGAAGAAGGTTCGACGATGGAAGCCGTGGCAGAACGCAATATTCAAACATATTTCGAGGATATGCGGCGGTTGAATATTCTCGATGCAGATGCTTATCCTCGCGCGACCGAAACGCTGGACGGGATTAAACGCCTGATTCGCGAATTAGAGGAAAAAGAATTTGCGTATGCGGCGGATGGCGATGTGTACTACGCCGTTCAGCAAGATAAAGAGTACGGCAAGCTTTCGGGGCGCAAGTTAGAGGATATGCAGGCGGGTGCGAGTGGACGCGTCGATGACGAAGAACCGAAAAAGCGCTATCCGTTTGATTTCGCACTGTGGAAAGGAGCGAAACCCGATGAGCCTGCGTGGGAGTCGCCTTGGGGTAAAGGTCGTCCGGGCTGGCATATTGAATGCTCGGCAATGGTGCGGGAATTTTTGGGAGAGTCGATCGATATTCATGTCGGCGGCGCGGATCTGATTTTTCCGCATCACGAAAACGAGATTGCTCAGTCGGAAGCGGTCACGGGTCGATCGCTTGCTAATTACTGGTTGCATAACGGCATGGTGAATGTCGGCGGCGAGAAAATGTCGAAGTCGCTGGGTAATTTCACCACGATTCGGGATTTGCTGGACAAAAAAGGCGCTGATCCGATGGTGGTACGGCTGTTTGTATTGCAGGCGGGGTATCGAAAGCCGATCGATTTTACCGATGATGCCTTAACTGCGGCTGAAAACGGCTGGAATACCTTAAAAGATGGCTTGTTATTTGGGTTCAAGCTCAATTCCACTCCGGAGGGAGAACTCGATCGGGCTTCCTTAACCGTGCAAGAATTCCAAGCCGCAATGGATGATGATTTCAATACATCCGGTGCATTGGCGGCTCTATTTCCCATCGCTAAAGAATTACAGCGCGAAGGCAACATTCTCGTACACGAAGGTAAAACCGAAGCGGAACCTGAAACTCTTCTTGCACAGTGGAAAACCCTGATCGAATTGGCGAAAGTTTTAGGACTCGAAGCGCAACCCGAAGAAACAACGGTGGGATTATCCGATGCTGCGATCGTTGCGCTGGTTGAAGAACGCAAAGCCGCGAAAAAGGCGAAAAATTATGCCGAAGCCGATCGCATTCGCAACGAACTTCAAGCCCAAGGAATCACCCTGATCGATAAACCGGGCGGCGAAACGATTTGGCATCGCTAGACTAGAGATACCGGATTATAATGACTAGCCTCTGGTGGCGATTTTTTACTAGAGATTGATATCCGATATTCTCCCTTATCCCAGGCCCCATGATTTCTGAACTTTCCCATTTTCTCAATGTGATCGATGTCCCCGCCGATTGGGTGGGGCTACGGGCAACCAAGGAAGCAGCAACCACGCGATCGGTACGCGATGGCATTCCCGAAACAAACGGCTCATCGCTAACTCAGGGCGTGATGGTCGAAGTGTTGGTCAAGGGTCAGATTGGGTATGCCGCAACCAATCTGATCACGCTCGAAGGAATTCAAGCCGCCGCACAAAAGGCATATCGTCAAGCGATCGCGGCTTCAGAATGGAACATTCATTCGACCCCAATTTCGGCGCGTCCAAAAGTGGTCGGGCAGTATGTTTCTCCGTTGATGAAGCCGTTCGATGCGCTTAGCCCTGGTGAAATTAATGACATCCTGATTAAGATCACCCGCGAACTCAAAGTCTCTGATCAGATCGTGCAGACCAGCGCCACTGCCCTCACGACTGAGACAGAAACTTGGTTTGTCAGCACAAATGGTTCAGAAGTGTATCAGCATTTCTTTCGCATCGGCACTGACTATTCCGCGACGGCTCAAGAGGGCGCGATCGTTCAGCGTCGATCAAACAACGGCTGGCTGGCAAGCTGTTATCAGGGCGGCTTGGAATACTTCATTACTCCGGATCTGTGGGCGCGAGTGCAGCAAGTTGGAACACAAGCGATCGAACTGCTCACGGCTGAAGACTGTCCGAATGAAACGACCACGCTGGTTCTTGCTCCGGATCAAATGCTGCTGCAAATTCATGAGAGTGTTGGGCATCCGTTGGAACTCGATCGCATTTTGGGCGATGAGCGCAACTATGCCGGTGGCAGCTTTGTCAAACTCCAAGACTTCGGAAATTTGGTGTATGGCTCCCCGTTGATGAACATTACCTTTGATCCGACGGTTTCTGGAGAGTTTGCTAGCTATAGTTTTGATGACACTGGCGCACCTGCAAGTCGTGAATATTTGATCAAAGAAGGCGTTTTACAGCGCGGAGTCGGTAGCCTCGAAAGCCAAGCCAGAACTGGGGTAAAAGGGGTTGCTTGTGCGCGGGCATCGTCTTGGAATCGTCCGCCGATCGACCGCATGGCAAATCTCAACCTTGAACCCGGCGATCAAAGCTTTGAAGAAATCATTGCCGGCATCGATCGCGGCATTTACATGGAATCGAATCGCTCTTGGTCGATCGACGATCAGCGCCACAAATTCCAGTTCAGTTGCGAATACGCCAAACGCATCGAAAACGGCAAGCTGACGAAGACTCTACGCAATCCGAACTATCGCAGCATCACGCCGCAGTTTTGGAGCGGACTAATTGCTGTGGGCGATCGCTCCACCTGGCAAATGTACGGCACACCGATGTGCGGTAAAGGCGAACCGAATCAAGCAATTACGGTCGGACATGGTTCACCGATCGCCGTGTTTGCAAATATCGAAGTTTTTGGCGGGGGCGCATAACAATGCTGGAAAATAGCTTTAATCAACTGGTTGAGGAAATCCGCAATCAGTTAAAACCCGATGAACAATTCACGCTGACGCTGGATAGTGAACAAAGCCAATTCACGCGCTTTAATCATGCCAAAGTTCGCCAAACCGGAAGCGTCAACGATGGCAATCTGCAATTGGTATTGATGCACAATCAGCGCAGCAGTTATCGAGAGTTTCCGTTTACGGGCGATTTTGAAAACGATCGACGAACGGCAATCCAGGCGATCGCATCGCTGCGTGAAGAAGTGGCACAGCTGCCAGAAAATCCTTATCTAGTGCTCCCGGCTGGCAATAATACCAGTCGCGAAGTTCATACCGGTCAACTGCTCAATCCAGAAGCAGTCGTTTCAGCTTTGCTGCCTGTCGTAACCGATCTTGATTTCACAGGCATTTATGCAGCCGGATCGGTGATTCGTGCCTATGCCGATTCGGTGGGTCAAAAACACTGGTTTGCAACGGACTCGTATTCGCTCGATTACTCGCTGTTTACACCAGATGGGCAAGCCGTAAAAGGAACGCTTGCGGGATCAGATTGGGATAGTGAGGCGTATCAAGCGAGGATTGAAGAATCTCGATCGCAGTTAAGCCGCATGGCACAACCGCCGAAATCGATTCAACGGGGACAATATCGCACCTATCTTGCCCCTGCTGCGCTTGCAGAACTCGCCTCGATGCTGTCTTGGGGCGGCATTAGTGAGTCCTCCCATCAACAAGGCGGAAGCTGTTTTAGTGCGATGCGGCGCGGCGAGAAAAAGCTATCTCCCAAGTTCACGCTGAAAGAAAACTTCAAATCTGGCTTAGTGCCACGATTTAATGAACTGGGTGAAATTGCACCCTTGGAACTCTCGCTGATTGAATCGGGTGAGCTGATTAATATGCTCACTTCATCCAGAACCGCGAAAGAGTACGGACTAGAAGCGAATGGTGCATCTGAGGGCGAAGGACTACGATCGCCCGAAATTCTCCCTGGGGACTTAGACCACGATCGCATTCTTCAAGCTTTAGACACAGGGCTATACCTCTCCAATCTGCATTATCTTAACTGGAGCGATCGTCCCACGGGTCGAATTACCGGAATGACCCGATATGCCTGCTTTTGGGTGGAAAATGGCGAGATTGTTGCGCCGATCGAAAATCTCAGATTCGATGATAGTCTGTATCAGTTCTGGGGCGAGAACTTGATTGCGTTAACCAATTTCCAGGAGTTCGTTCCTGAAGTTGGAACCTATGGACATCGGAATTTAGGCGGGGTTCACGTTCCTGGTATGCTCGTGGAGAACTTCACTTATACGCTTTAATAATGCTCACCAGGGCACATCAATTTCTGATGACTTCGATCGAGCCGGAGAACAATCCTACGAAGAACTTTCGTGCGGCTGCCCTCTGGCTCAGTCTGAGTCTCGTTTTTGCTCTTTATTACGGCATTCTCGCGCTACAGAAAGCGTTTCGAGCCGATTTTGTGGTGCAAGATGATGCAAGAGAATATGTGTTCTGGATGCAGCGATTTATTGATCCCACACTTCTACCCAATGATCTGATCGCTCAGTATTTCAAGTCAATTACCCCGCCTGGATATGCTGCTATTTATCAGGTGATGGCGATGTTTGGAGTGCAGCCGCTTTGGTTGAGTAAAGTGCTTCCGATCGCACTTGGATTAATCGCAACTCTGTACAGCTTTGCTCTCTGCTTACGATTGTTTCCATTTGCTGTTACCGGGTTTATCGCCACACTAATCCTGAATCAAAGTCTATGGTTTCGAGATGACTTAAATTCTGCGACTCCTAGATCATTTGTCACACCGTTATTCTTAGCGTTTTTATATTATCTCATTCGTAATCAGAGACTTGGTATTCTAATCACATTAGTTTTACAAGCATTAATTTATCCACCTTTGGTGTTGATTACGATCGCGCTTTTATGTCTAAGGCTATGGAATTGGGAATCTAGAAAACTTCGTCTTGACCAACTTAAATTCGTTGGAGTTTGTATTGGATTTAGCGCGATCGCACTTGTACCCTATGCCATTTCTTCTGCGGAATTTGCGCCTGTGATCACGCGATCGCAAGCCCTAACGATGCCAGAACTATATCCAGGGGGAAGACATCCCTTCTTCAATCTGAATCCTTGGGTCTTCTGGCTATTTGGCGAACATAGCGGAATCATTCCGCCTCTAATGCCTCCGTTAATCTGGTTTGGATTATTGCTGCCGATTTTGATGCGATATCCGTCAAGATTTCCACTGGTACAGCAAATCAATCGCAAAATCGCAGTTTTACCGCAGATCATTTGGGTCTCATTAGGGCTGTATGGCGCGGCTCACCTCTTGTTGCTCAAGCTATTTTTTCCCACCAGATATACAGCACACAGTTTCCGAATTGTATTGGCGATCGCAGCAGGAATCACGCTTACTGTTCTAGCCGATACCACCCTTCGAGCCTGTGAGAGCTTAGCTATTCGGCAACGATGGATCGCACTGGGTGCAAGACTCAGTTTGATCAGTGCGATCGGCATTGTGCTAGTGTTCTATCCTCAGTTCTCGCGAGGCTTTCCCAGCACAAACTTCCGGGTCGGAAATGCTCCACTCTACCAATTTCTACAAACTCAGCCCAAAGATACCTTAATCGCAACGCTTTCCGACGAAGCGAACAATATTTCAACCTTTGCTCAACGCTCTGTTTTATTTAGCAGAGAGCATTCGCTTCCGTTTCATCTGGGTTATTACCGTCAGATTCGCCAGCGTATTATTGATGTGTTGCAGGCGCAATATAGTTCGGATTTAACATTGGCAAAACAAGCGATCGAGCGGTACAACATCAAATTCTGGTTAATCGAGCAATCCGCGTTTACAGCAGAGTATCTAACCCGTGCAGACTGGCTTGAAAGCTTTCAACCGACATATTCGATCGCGCTTACCAATTTACAGCAGGGAAAAACGCCCGCACTCAGTCAACTCACACGCTGCTCAGTCTTCACCACACCGGAATTCACGCTTTTAGATACAGCCTGTATCACTCATTTTTCACGCCCCTGATACAGCCCTTTCCGGTTGCATTGGCTAAACTGCTAGAATTACGCCAGAATCACCGATTCACAATGCTGAAACGCCTGTCCGGTTTAGCTCTGATTACCCGCTTTTTTCGATTCCTCAAGTACCTCAACTTCAAAACGGTGGCAGTTATCATTCGGCGGGCTGCCCAACATCGCTTACCCGGACTCTCGGCTGAAATTGCCTACAATGCAATTTTTGCACTGTTTCCAGCAGCACTCGCTGTCTTGAGCGCGATCGGGCTGTTCGAGATTTCCGAAGCCAATTTCCGCACCCTAACCAACCAACTGAATCAAGTCATCCCCGAACAAGCAGTCACCCTTATTCGGGGATCACTGAAATATCTACAAGCAAGAAGCAACCAGGGATTATTTTCGCTCAGTTTCTTAGCAGCAATCTGGGTGTCTTCGAGCGTGACAGGCTCAACAATGGCAGCTTTAGATCAAATCTATCGGATTCCGCGTAAACGAGTTCGACCGTTTTGGCAGGCGAAATTGGTCGCGCTCGCTTTAGCACTGGGAACGGTTTTGCTGCTGGTGGCTGCGCTGCTAATTGTCGTGATCAGCGATGTTGCGGTTCAGATTGTCGCCTTTAACAGTGGAGGGTTTGCCCAGAGTGTGTTTCACCTCTGGCATCATCTGAGTCTACCGATCGCACTGATGATTCTGGCGTTAGCGCTGAGCTTTATTTATCGGTTTGGTACGAGTCAGTGGCGGCATGGAACACCCATTCTGCCAGGAGCAATTCTAGCCGCGTTACTCTGGGCAATGCTATCTGGATTACTGCGGTTTTATGTGGCTCAAGTTGGGAATTTCAGCCAGGTGTATGGCGCGATCGGGGCTGTGATTGTTTTGCTGTTGTGGCTTTACCTCAGCGCGTTTGTGATGTTGTTAGGTGGTTTAGTCAATGCTGTAGTTGGAGAAGCCATGCAGAAAAAATCAGAGTACGATCGCCGATGACAAACCTTGGGCAAGGCTAAGATTTCCTCTGTTAATTGCCCGATCGAACGCATTAGCTTCTCCAACTATGGATTAGTCATTTGCCTTAACGCGCTTGCTTGTGCCTGTCGATTTTTTCGCCGCTGCTGCTTTCGTCGTCGATCGCCTTGCCGCGGTTTTCGTCGAACTCTTAGCCGTCGTTTTTTTCGCAGTGGTTTTCGCGGTCGTGGTCTTCTTCGACTTGGTAGTTTTCTTCGTTCCAGCTTTTGCCGCTAACGCTTGAACCGCTACATCCATCGTGATCTCCTCAACCGTCTGACCTTCAGGTAGTGAAGCGTTCACCTTGCCGTGTTTGAGATAAGCGCCATACGGGCCGTTATAGATGTTGACGGGTTCTCCATCGTCGGGGTGCGCGCCTAACTCTCGAATTGGCGTAGCAGTACCACGTTTGCCGCGAACGGCTTTTGGTTCTGCAAACAGTTGTAAAGCTCGATCGAGCGTAATCGTCGTCACATCATCGCCGGCTTTGAGCGAGCGATAATCTTTTTTCGGTTTACCTTCTTCGTCTTTGCCCAAATCATGCACGATGTAGGGACCAAAACGACCGATCGCGGCTTGAATTTTCCGTTCCGTTTCTGGGTGAACCCCCAGCGTTCTCGGCAAAGACAGCAATCCGACTGCCATCTCTAGCGTTACGTCTTCGGGCTTCACTTTTGGCGGAATCGAAACGTTCTTAGGTTTCGGATTCTCGTCGGTTTTGTCGCCAAGCTGAATGTAATGACCATAAGGCCCAAGCTTGACGTAAATTGGCTCTCCAGATTCGGGATGATACCCTAGCACTTTCGGGCCTTTTAGCAAGACCTCGACCTGTTCGGGGTTGAGATCCGCAGGTGGCATATCTTTCGGCAAATTGATGTTGCCGTTCTCGGATTCGATGTAGGCTCCGGTGCGGCTAATCCGAATTTTTGTTTCTAGATCGTCAAGATGAATCGTTCGTGCTTCTTTGGGATCAATGTTACTGTCGCGCTCTTTGACCTGAGTTTCAAGCCCTTGATCCCCAAGATAAAACTGCTTCAAGTACGGCAGCCAATCGACTTCACCTGTAGCAATGTCATCTAAGGTTTGCTCCATCTTGGACGTAAACCGCAGGTCTACAATGTCCGGGAAATGCTTTTCGAGCAAATCTACGACCGCAAACGCTGTAAAGGTTGGAACGAGAGTATTTCCGACCAGTTGAGCATAGCCTTTACGTTCATCGGTGATCGTACCGATGATGCTGGCGTAGGTCGAAGGTCGTCCGATGCCTTCACTTTCTAGCGTTTTGACTAAAGAAGCTTCGGTAAAACGGGCAGGCGGTTGGGTTTCATGCCCGATCGCTTCTAACTGATTGCACTTGGGATGATCGCCCGCCCGCATCGGCGGCAGGATGATTTCTTGGTTCTCGATCGCAGCATTCGGATCGTCTGATCCCTCCACATACGCCCGGAAGAATCCTGGAAAATCAATCCGCTTACCGCTCGCTCTAAATCCGGCATCTTCAACCTGAATCTGTGCCGTTACTTGAGTTTGACGTGCTTCTGCCATCTGAGTCGCAACGGTTCGCTTCCAAATCAAGTCGTACAGTTTTAATTCGCGATCCCTTAGCCCACTTTCTCTCGGAGTGCGGAAGGTACTTCCCGCAGGACGAATCGCTTCGTGTGCCTCCTGTGCGCCTTTGCTCTTAGTGGTGTATTGGCGCGGTTGGGGACTGAGGTAATCGGTTCCGTACATTGCTTCAACACAACTGCGGGCGGCTGCGATCGCTTGCTGCGATAAATGCACCGAGTCCGTCCGCATATAAGTAATGTAGCCTTGCTCGTACAGGCTCTGCGCCGTCCGCATCGTATCCCGCGCCGATAAGCCTAATTTACGGTTCGCTTCTTGTTGCAGCGTCGAAGTCGTAAACGGAGGCGAAGGTTTCCGCGTGACGGGACGTTCTTCTAAATCCGAAACCGTCCACACTTTGCCGTCTAATCGGGCTTGTAAGGCTCTTGCTTCTTCTTCGCTCAACAATACGACGTTTCGACCTGCGACAATTTGTCCGGTCGATTCATCGAAATCCGCACCCGTCGCAATTTTGCGTCCCGCTAAGGTAACGAGCTTCGCTTCAAATTCTTGTTTCGGAGCGGCATCCACTGCCAGCAGCGCTTTTAAATCCCAATACGTCCCTTTGCGGAAGGCGCGACGTTGACGCTCCCGATTCACTAGCAACCGCACCGCGACCGACTGCACCCGACCGGCTGACAGACCATAGGCAATCTTCTTCCAGAGCAGCGGCGACAGCGTGTAGCCGACCAAGCGATCGAGAATCCGGCGCGTTTCCTGAGCGCGGACTAATCTCACATCAATATCGCGGCAGTTATCGATCGCGCTCTTGATTGCGTCTTCGGTGATTTCGTGAAAGACCATGCGCTTGACGGGCACTTTCGGCTTGAGAAGCTGAAGCAAATGCCAGCTAATACTTTCACCCTCGCGATCTTCGTCAGTCGCCAGCACTAATTCATCCGCCTCTTTCAGCGCATCTTTTAAGGTCTTGACGACTTTCGATTTATCCTTTGGAATAAGATAAATTGGCTCAAAGCCTGCCTCAATATTGACACCGAGTTCCCGCACCCGTTTATCGGTAATCGAATCGGGGACATCGCTCGTGGATTGAGGGAGATCGCGCACATGTCCCATCGATGCCTCAACGCGGTAGCCGCGAGGCAAGTAGTTGCGAATGGTGCGGGCTTTCGTCGGAGATTCGACAATGACAAGAGTTGGCATGAGTCTGTCTAACTAGAAATCGCTGTTCAACAAGAATCAGGGCGTATTGATACCAATATCACTCACTTTGATCGATGTGGGGTACGGAAAACCACGCTTGAGGCGTATAGCAGCCGTGATGCCACTCGCTTCTAACTTATAACCATACTAACCATACCCAACTGCTCAATTTGATTCACCCGAAAATGATCCAAATCCAGAAGAAGAAATAGACCAGTCGACATAACTGTCACAAACATCTAAGTCTATGACTGTAGACGATCGACGATCAATCGTCTATCTTTTGGCAGAAATTCATTCTGAGGGCAGTTGCTTGATCAATATAGATCACACTTGATAGGTGCATCATAACGATCCCAATTACAAGATGCACCAGAGAAGCGAGATTCAACGAGAACGAGGCAGCCGTTGCACGATAGAATCCCTAGAAGGCGAAGTATTCGCTTGACTCAAATGAAAGTGCGCCTAGCATAAATTTTTGTTAATTCCTGCTCCTACGGACTTCGTGCTATGGATTTTGCTTCTCTCGTGGCTCAGCTCAACGCTGGGACGATCCTTCCAGAAGTGATCGTGATCACTACCATCATGGTCGTCATTGTGGGCGACTTAATTGTAGGGCGACAAAATTCCTCAAAATGGACACCCTATTTTGCGATCGGCGGGCTGCTGACGGCGGTAGGGTCATTGTTCACGCTTTGGGATAGCCCCACCCCGATCGGGTTTCTGGGTGAATTTAATAGCGATGACTTGAGCATCGTGCTTCGGGGGATCGTTGCGCTCTCGGCAGCCGTCACGATTCTGATGTCAGTGCGCTATGTCGAGCAGTCGGGAACTGCACTGGCTGAATTCCTCACGATTCTGCTTACGGCTACGCTAGGCGGAATGTTCCTCTGTGGTTCGGATGAATTGGTTTCGGTGTATGTCTCGCTAGAAACGCTCAGTATCTCGTCTTATTTATTGACGGGCTACACCAAACGCGATCCGCGATCGAACGAAGCCGCGCTGAAATATCTCTTGATCGGCGCATCGAGTTCGGCGATTTTTCTCTACGGGGCATCCCTGCTGTACGGGCTGTCGGGTGGTGAAACTCAACTCTCGGCGATCGCCCAAAAAATCTCAGTCGCAGGACTAGACCAGTCGATCGGGCTGGTGATTGCGCTGGTGTTTGCGATCGCGGGCATTGCCTTTAAGATTGCAGCCGTTCCATTCCACCAGTGGACACCGGATGTATATGAGGGTTCGCCAACTCCGGTGGTTGCGTTCCTGTCAGTCGGGTCAAAAGCGGCTGGATTCGGTTTGGCGATTCGCTTGCTGGTGACGGCGTTCCCCCAAGTCACGGATCAGTGGCATTTGGTGATGACGACGCTAGCGATTTTGAGCATGGTGCTTGGAAACGTGGTCGCTCTGGCGCAAACCAGCATGAAGCGACTGCTGGCGTATTCGTCGATCGGTCAAGCAGGCTTTGTGATGATCGGGTTAGTCATCGGCTCAGATGCTGGTTATGCCAGTATGCTGTTCTATCTGATGATTTATCTGTTCATGAACTTGGGTGCGTTCACCTGCATCATCTTGTTCTCGCTACGGACTGGAACCGACCAAATCAGCGAATATTCGGGCTTGTATCAGAAAGACCCGCTGCTGACTTTGGCGTTGAGCGTGTGTCTGCTTTCGCTCGGTGGCATTCCTCCCTTGGCAGGCTTCTTCGGAAAGCTGTATTTATTCTGGGCAGGTTGGCAAGCAGGCGCTTATTTGCTGGTGATTCTCGGCTTGGTGACGAGCGTGATCTCGATTTACTACTACATCCGAGTGGTGAAGATGATGGTCGTGAAAGAGCCGCAGGAAATGTCGGAAGTGGTCAAAAACTATCCGCCGATCGTCTGGAATCTGCCTGGGCTGCGTCCGCTGCAAATCGGTTTGATTCTGACCCTGATTGCGACTTCGATCGCTGGGATTCTCTCGAATCCTCTGTTTACGCTGGCAAATGATTCGGTAGTAAAATCACCGCTCTTGCAGCAAGCAGAAGTGAAGAGCCAACCGATCGCGGCACAGCCCCGTCAAGAGACGGCTGAACTACCTCAAGCTAAAATTCGCGGCTAGGCTTAGGCGAAATTTAGAAAGCCGGCTGATTGAAGTCAGTCGGCTTTTTTGCTGCAAAGTAGATTTTATGCCAAATCTCTCGATCCTTGAGACGCACCCCAGATTCAGGCTTGCTGATTCAGTGGGAATTGCAGGATGAATTTCGTAAGACGATCGCCGCTCTCAACCCAGATGATTCCACCCAGTCGAGCGACTAATTTCTTGACTAAGGATAGACCCAATCCTGTGCCGCCATGCTTCCACGGATCATGTTTGGGAATCCGATAGAACTTATCGAAGATGCGATCGTGCTCTATTACAGGAATTTCGACCCCTGAATTGCTCACTTCAATCAGGAAAGCAGTATTGAGATTGTCTGTTTCTAAGCGGGCTGCGATCGTAATGGTCTCGCTGGGGGGCGTATATTTGAAGGCATTGTGCAGTAACTCGGTCAGGATTCGTTCTAGACACACCAGATCTGTTGTGAAGAGGGGCAGATCATCGGGAATTGAGAGCTTTAGGTGTTGCTCTTGATCGGCGGTGCGTTGAAGAAAGGGGACAGCAACCTGATTAATCCAAGATTTGAACTGAATCGACGTGAGGTTCAAGGGTTCTGCGCCAGAATCAATTCGAGTCAAATCTAGTAGGTCATTGATCAGACTAATCTCTCGTTCACATTCCGTCTGTAGAATTTGAAAGTAGCGGCTAATCGAATTCGTTTGTGAGTTCAGCAAGCCCAACGGGCGCAAACGGATATCGAGCATTTGAATCGCCATCTTCATGCTAGAAATTGGTGTTCGCAGTTCATGAGAGACCGTACTGAGAAAGTCATCCTTCAGGCGGTTCAGCCGAGCGAGTTCTTCTACCTGTACCTGAACCGCCCGATAGAGACGTGACTGGCGTAGCGCGATCGCGCACTGATTGGCAACTTGTTGAACTAATCGGACTTCTTGCTCGTTAAACTCTGCTTCACAAGGCTTAAACAGCCAAAGATCACCTAATACTCCTTGGTCATCCATCAAGGGACAGGCAAGCACAACCAGGAACCGCTGATCGGGTCGCACTGAATCAGACGTAATATCGCAAAACTGGCTCACTTGTCCCTGTAGCAGACGTTGGAAAACTCCAGCATGAGGACTGTTTGAGAGTGACATGGTTGGTTCTTGAGCGGGTGCAAGGACGTGACTGACCTCGTAAACAATGGTTGAGGTCGTCTGATCTGCGCTGTAAATGCCCGTGTCACAGCAAAGCGTTCCTAACCCTTGTGCTAGTTCTCGCACTGCCGATCGTAGAATCTCTTGTTCATCTAAACTATCCCGCACTTTATCGGTAATGCGTTTTAGAAGCGCTTCAAACTCTAAGGCTTGCTGAAGTTGAGCCGTTCGTTGCTGAACCAACTCCTCAAGCTTTGCATTGAGTTCCGATAATTCGGTTTGTTTTCGCTCCAATTCGATTTGAGATTGCTGCAACAAAGCATTTGTCTGCTTTTGAGCACAGATTGCTACTTCTGCATCTTTTTTTGCCTGGAGCAGTTCATCCTCGTATCGATTTCGCTGGTGCATCAGGACGCAGACACAATCATTTACAGTCACATCCGCATGTTCCCGACGCACTGCATTGAGCAAGATAGGAAGCGCATCTCCCTGTTTAGACTTCATGGAGATGTAGACTTCCTCTACCTTGCCGTGCAGCTTGAGCAGCGGGAAGAAATGGGTTTGATAGAAAATGCGACTAGCGATCGGCAAAATGACTTCTATCTGCTGTCCTCGTAGTTCGTCTAGCTCATAGCCGAGTAAGTGCAGCAGCGTCGCATTAACTACCACAATTCTACTATCTTCGGTGAACGTGAGAAAGCCACAGGGTGCAGTATTCAGCGCTCCATCCAAGGGGTAACTGGCTCCTAATGTCACACAATCAGATTGCATAGATCGCATAGTTAGATAGTTGGTTAGATTACATAGGTTGTTGCTAGATAGTCTTTAATCAGATCAAGGCTTTCCTGCGGGTGGCTCATATGCGGGCAATGCCCTGTCGCTTGCATGATTCGGAGTTCACTTCTAGGCAAATAGCGGTGCACATACTGACCAACCTCAATCGGCGCGATCGCGTCTTCTGAACACTGTAGGATGAGGGATGGAATGCTCACTTTCAGCAAATCGCGGCGATTATCAGAAAAGAAGGTGACTTCAGCAAAACGGTGAGCAATCACGGGATCGGTTGAACAAAAACTGGTTTCAAGCTCATTAATAAGCTCAGGGCGCTCCTTATTTTGCATGATCATTGGAGCCAGAAAATTAGCCCAGCCGATGTAATTTTTCTCCATTAGGTCTAGGAGTCCCTCGATATCTGATCGAGCAAATCCTCCCAAGTAATCGGGCAAGTCATTGATGTAGCAAGGAGAGGGGCAAACAAGAATCAGACGGCTGAAGTATTGAGGCGCTTGAATCGATGCCAATATACCAATGATGCTGCTCACCGAATGCCCGACGAAAATCACATCAGTTAGATTTAGTGCCTCACAGATTTCAAGCACATCTTCAACATAGCCATTGAGGTTGCTGTAGCGCTCAATGTTGTAAGCATTCAAATCAGATTTTCCAGAGCCGACATAATCGAATAAGACTAGCTTATGAGCGTTCTCAAGGTCTGGTGTTACAAATCGCCACATATTCTGATCACACCCAAACCCATGAGCAAACAGCATTGGCTGGTCACCCTGCCCATGTATCGTTACATGATTGCGCGTAAGAATTGTTGAAGCCACATGAATCGTCCTAACACTTTGTCACCTTATCGTACTCATCTCAGGCTTTGTGTATAAAAAACGATTTAAAGCTTAACTAAACGGAAAATATTGACCATATCATCGCCGCTCTAACGGAGGGTATTGAGTAAGAAACGACACCAGTTAGACAGGAATTGAAAATCCATAGCAATTATTTTCTATTGAGCATTTGAGGTGAGCATTTGAATAGTTAGCCTTGAATGGTTAACACAGGGAGCGGTTTGAATTCGCGAAGTCTATCTACCGCAAGACACGCCAAATCATTTCTTTAATCTATTCTTAATATACACTTTACCCTGTGGACTCAAATTTTAGGTTCGCAGCTTGCAAGCGAGAGGGCAGACTCCGTGACACAACAGACTACACCGCTTATTGCCCAAGATTCATTAACTCCAATGAATCCTGGTGAGCATGACGAGCAAAGCTTGAACGAGATGTTGCAGGAATTGCGAGTCTTGCAACAGGGAAGTCAGATATTGACTGGATTCCTCATCTTACTTCCGTTTAGTGAGGGATTTTCTAAGATTGCATCGTTTGAGAAGTGGGTCTATATTGTTGCGTTTATTGGCGCGATCGCGAGTCTAGTTTGCTTCAGCGCACCAGCCGCGCAGCATCGAATTCGACGACCTCTGAGGCATCGGGGGCGATTTAAGCGACTGTCGAGTCGGATCATTGTCGTAGGGACGATCGCGCTCTCGATCTCGCTGATTTCAACGACGCAATTGGTGATGAATGAAGTGGTTGGACAACCTTGGTCAACTGTTGCCACTGCCACCATCGGATTTTTAATTGGCATAATTTGGTGGCTGATGCCTCTCACTCATAAAGTGAAGAAGTCTCATTAGTCAAAAACATAGGAGCTTTTATATCGCACGAAAATTCAAGCAAATTACAACTAATTTAACCCTGAGACTGATTCTGTACTAAGACAGGAATTGCATCATTGAGCTTGCACCAAATCAAGTCGGGGTTCATTTTTATGTTTATACCACCTGGATTTGGAACACGATCGCTGAATACTTCGCTTGGTCAGATCGTGTACTACACTGCCGAAGAAAAGCTTTGGAGCCAAAACTCTGCTTCAGAACCATTGGTATTTCTCCATGCACTAGGCGGAGGTTCTTCGGCTTATGAATGGTCAAAGGTCTATCCAGCGTTTGCTGCTGACTATCGAGTTTTAGCACCGGACTTGATCGGATGGGGACGATCGGCGCATCCTGCCCGAAACTATCGCATCGATGATTATGTACAAACGATCGCCGAATTTATCAAGCAAACGTGCGATGCTCCAACTACAGTGATTGCGTCAGGACTGACCGCAGCTTTCACGGTTCGAGCCGCGGTGGAACATCCCGAATTGTTTAAGTCGCTGATTCTCGTCACTGCGGCGGGGTTAAATGATTTTGGACGGAATTACAGCGAGAATCTGTTTGCTCAAATCATCAAAATTCCGATTCTCGATCGGTTCTTCTACAGCGCTGGAGTGGCAACTGAAGCAGGAATTCGAGGATTTTTAGAGCAACGGCAATTTGCGAACCGCGATCGCGTCTATCCCGAAATTGCTCAAGCTTATTTGCAATCTGCACAACAGCCAAACGCAGAATATGCAGCCCTTGCCTTTGTGCGCGGCGACTTAAGCTTTGATTTGGCGCAGTACATTCCTAAGCTCACCACACCAACTGCTTTGCTTTGGGGACAAAAGACCGAATATACCAACCCAGAGTTGGGAGAGCGCTTTGCTCAGCTCAATCCCACTGCAATTCTTAGTTCTGAGACGGTTGAAGAGGGTCGGCTCACGCCGCATCTTGAACTGCCGGCGGTTGCGATCGGACTAATTCGGAAGTACCTCACACTGCTCAATTCATCAGGAGAACAGCAAATGACTCATCACATCGAAACCACTGATTTAGATTCAACCCTTCATCTGCTCCAACAAGATCTCAGTGCGGCTGATCCTGCGGTTGCCATTGCGTTGATTGAGCGCTGGGAAATGCAGCTGCAAGATACTCCCATATTTGGAAAGCTGAGTGAACTGAAGCAAGCCATTCTAGAATCACGTACAACCACGATCGCGGCACTGCTGGAAGAATTAGGTCAAGCGACTTGTGCAACTGCTGCTCAGGATCAAGAAGCCGCAAAAGTTGATCAGTTGGGACAGATGCTCACCCAAGCAGGTCGATCGCTGCACAATGAGCTGCCAACACCCTAACCTACAAAGAGCTTGAAGGAGAACTTTAATCATGCAATCGAGTGAACGAATCTATCGCGACCAAGCCCAACAGGATGATTTCTTTGATGCGGATCTTACGGATGCTCGCTTAAAAGTCAATCCTCAAGCTGCTCATGCTCCATCCCACGCCAAAAGCAGCGAGAGTCTAGCAACTCGCTTTATGCAAAGCTTACAGCAGGCAGAAGCGACGAAAACAGTCGATTCCTTAGTAGAATTGTTTGCCGAGAATGCAGACTTAAGCAATCTGGCAATGCACGAACCGATTCGGGGAAAAGAAGCAATTCGGCAGTTTTGGCAGAACTATCTATCCGTGTTCGAGCAAATCCGCTCTCACTTTACGCATACCAGCGAAGGCAGTGGGACGATCGCGCTAGAGTGGACTTCTGAAGGCACACTGTCTTCTGGTGAACCGATTCGATATCGAGGTGTGAGCATCCTTGAAACTCAAGCCGGACAAGTGCAGCATTTTCGGACGTACTATGATTCTGCTGCTTTTCTGCCACAGGGTGCAAAAGCATAAGACTGAATTTGGATTGTTAGTGTTCAACGCATAGCGTCGTCTGATGCGATCGCTATGCGTTGATTGCTTCATTACATCTATTTGGCACTGGTTACACTAACATTACTATCGTAAGTATTTCCCTGTTTGTAGACGCGATTGAAAGCAACTGGATCATTCAGCAAGTGTGCGCGTAAAAACCAAGCACTCCATCGAGCGATCGTGGTATTCGCTTGGGCTTGAGTTAGAGTGGGTCGGCTTGGATCACGGGGATTATCTTGATTGGTAATGCCATAGTGATTCGCTCCCTTAACTACAATCAGGGCTTTCGGCGGAGTTTGAATTTGCCGGTAAGTTTTTTGGGTTTCGTCTAGGGTAGACACACCATCTAGACTGCCAGCAATTAAAGCTGTCGGAATGTTCTGGTTCGCGATCGTTGGAAAGGTGCCTGTGATCGGGGGCGTTCGGAAATTGGTGCCGTAAAAGATTCCTGCTTTTAGCGCTGGTGGTCGAGTAAAGCTACCCGTGCAAACGCCTGGAAAGCACCGATTTTGGATTGCGCCTAGTCCAACATACCCCCCAAACGAATGTCCTAATAGTCCTAGCCTAGTGATGTCTACTCGGTTAGCAAGGCGGGATTTAGGATTGGCATTTTCGGCAATCATTTGTTTCAGCACATCGTTAACTTGCTGTTGTTCAGATGCTAGTCCGCTTATCGTTTGTCCATTTGGAGCCGTCAGCGATCGCGTATGATTGGGAACCACAACAATGAATCCATAGCGGGCAACTTCAGTGGCGAAGGTTGAGTACGCTGATTTATCAACTAATGCGCCTTGCAGGAGTAACACGGTTGGAAATTTCTTAGGGGTTGCAGGGGTACTAGGAACGTAAATATCTGCTGGATCTGGGGTTTGTTTAGAAGCTTGGAGAGCGATCGTGATAGTGCTGCGCTCTACTTGTTGAAACAGAGGAACCGGATCAGGCGCAACAGCTTTGGGAAAGGGTACAGCAGAGGCTTGCTTTGGATTAAACGGCATATTTGTGAGCAGACAGGCACAAGTCAAAGCAGCGCAAATAGACTCTCTCATAACTTTTGCTCCTAAGTAAGACCAGGTGTTTCTCTAGTTTGATAAAATTCCTCAATAAATTCCACTGATGCTCATCTAAGCAGCATCTGGCATAGATACAACCTCTCGGAAGTGTTAGCTTAACCGATCGTGACTGAAGAAGGTCACTCCCACTGTTTACCCCTGGTTAACCTCTTCGAGCATCTGTTGTAGTTGTTGCTCAGTTAGCAGACCCATAACTACCAGCTTGGCAATTGGCATATCTTCGTAGAAGCGCCTCATTGAATCAGCGGCTGCTGCATCCTTCGACATCTTTGCCCGGACGAACAATCGATCGTGAATCGGTTGCAGCATCTGTCTTGTCGCCGGAGTGCTCATCCATTCCCCAAGGGAAGTGAGACGGTCATATTGGTGGGGTCGCGATCGAGTGGATGTGAGAGCCACGGTTATCTGGAGGCGGATGTCACGCGAGGATGCGCCAATCAGGATGTCGAATTCTCCACTATCTGTCACCCACGCTTTAACGTCAGGATCGTAGTAAGCAAAGGCACGCGGACTTAACTGCAACTCAACTTTCTTTTCTTCTCCCGGTTGAAGTAACACCTTCTCAAATGCTTTGAGTTCCTTGTACGGACGACATAAGCGCGGCTGTTTCGGATGCACATAGAGTTGCAAAACCTCCTGACCTGCCCGCAAACCTGTGTTCTTTACCTTGAGAGATACGGTAAGCGTATCGGTATCTTTAAACGTCGGCTGGTTTACCTCCAGCTCCGAGTAGCTGAATGTGGTGTACGACAAACCGTGACCGAAGGGAAACAACGGCTCGATATCGCGAGCATCGTACCATCGATAACCAATGAACAGTCCTTCCGTATAGATAGCTTGCCGTCCCTGACCCGGAAAACTGAGATACGAGGGAGTATCAGCAAGCTTGATCGGAAATGTTTCCGATAGCTTACCTGAAGGGTTAACCTGTCCTAACAAAACATCCGCCACGGCTGCGCCACCCGCCTGACCGCCCAACCACCCTTCGATAATTGCAGATACCCGCGACACCCACGGCATGGTGACTGTTGCACCGTTCGTCAGCACGATCGCAACATTCGGTTGAACATCGCACACTGCCTCAATTAACTCATTGTGTGCTTGGGGTAAATCAATGTGTTCGCGATCGTATCCTTCACTCTCGAAGGACGGTGGTAGTCCGACGAAGACAACAGCAACTTTCGCTGCTTTAGCAACAGCTTGTGCTTCCCTCAATAGCACAGAGTCGGATTGCTGATCTTCAGTGTAGCCATCAGCGTAAGCGATCGCCTCTCGGCTTCCTATCAGACGAATTAACTCGTCGTGGGCGTTCTCTACTTTAGTGGGTACGACTTGCGAACTGCCTGATCCCTGATATCGGGGCGACTTTGCAAAGCGTCCGATTAGCGCAACTGAAGACAGTACCTCACCTGCAAGCGGCAATAAATTACGATCGTTCTTGAGCAGCACAATACTCTCTCCAGCGGCTCGGCGGGCAAGCGCATGGTGTTCCTCAGAATCAAAAGTCATGGCGGACTTACGAGCAGTATTCACCTTAAGGATAGCTTCTAGTAGCTCGCTCACAATCTCGTTGAGCTGTTCTTCAGGCAGCTGACCTGCCTTCACTGCCGCAACGATCGCGCCCACGCTTGAACCTCCACCGGGCATCTGGAGATGAAGCCCCGCTTTGATACTCGCAACCCGGTCGTTGACTGCACACCAATCCGATATCACGATTCCTTTGTAGCCCCACTCCTTCCTGAGAATGTCCTGCAAGAGGTACGAGTTCTCGGGGGCGTAGGTACCGTTGACCTGATTGTAGGCTGCCATCACCGACCAAGGATTCGCATGAGTAATTGCGATCTCAAATGGGGTGAGATAAACCTCGCGTAACGTCCGTTCATCAATCAGACTGTTGGAGTACATACGCCCCGTTTCTTGCTCGTTTGCTACAAAGTGCTTGAGCGAAGTGCCGATTCCTTGCTCTTGTACTCCATTGATTGTTGCTGCTGCCATCAAACCACTGAGAACGGGATCTTCGGAAAAATACTCGAAGTTGCGTCCGCCCAATGGAGAGCGCTTGAGGTTGGCACCCGGCCCCAGTAACACTTGAACATCGTGCGTTTGGGCTTCGATCGCAATCGCCTTGCCAACCTCATAAGCTAGGGCAGGATTCCATGAGGATGCGATCGCGGACTCAGTAGGAAAGGCTGTTGCTGGTAAGCTACTACCGATTCCCACTTCTGTTGAACTAGGCGATTTACGTAGTCCGGTCGGGCCATCAGAAAGCCAGATCGGAGAAATATTGAGGCGCTCAATGGGTACCGTTGTCCACAAGTCCTGTCCGACAGTCAACGCCGCCTTTTCTTCCAAAGTCATGCTCTCTAGCAAGGTTTCAAGTTGGGACATGATACACATTCTTCTAAAAGTAAACAAAACAGAACATTGCCAAAGCTTCTTGAAGACATTTTCTGTTCATATTGAAATTTTAAAGCGACTAACCCAAAAGCTCCATAGAACATTCATAACAGATGTTAGGGATGAGCGAAGAAGATTGTAAACCTGACGATATCCTTATTCCAGGGGCAAGGTTAGCAGGGAATCAGTTATTGTTTGAAATTAATGCGATCGCAACAGTTCCCAACACCCTGATACTTAGGAGTAAACCATGTCGCTTCCTCTAATTTTGCAACCTGGTGAAGGACGATCGGTACAAATTCGCACGAGCACTTGTACATTCAAAGCAACAGGCAAAGAGACACACGGGCATTTTGGCTTATTTGAGTTTGTGATGGAACCCGGAGCGAATGGTGCTAGCCCTCACATTCACAAAGAATTGACTGAGCTGTTTTATGTTGTAGAAGGTGAGGTAGAACTGGTTTTAGGTGAGCGCCGAGTGGTTGCTGAGCCGAAAACCTTCATTCTTGTCCCGGAAAACACTCCTCACGGATTTTCTAATGCTGGGCAGACTCAAGCAACATTGCTGATTATGTTTTGTCCTGCTGATTCACGTGAGCAGTATTTTGAGGGATTAGCTGATTTGACAAAAGACGGAAGGCAACCTAGCCAAGCGGAACTACTCGACTTAATGCAACGGTTTGATCAATACCCAGTTCCTGAGAATACATAAGCTTCAAATCGAGAGAAAATTTAAGTCTGAAAGGCTGTTCAAAATAAAGTAGAAGACCCGTCGAACTGACGTTACTTTCCGTTTAACTGCAATACATTTAGCTGCAATACATTTAGCTGCAATGTTCAGTCTATGTACAATTGAAACGCTTTTCAACAGTTGTTTGTGTTGAATTAAACAATAATGCGGCGTGTTTAACCAAAATATGCCTGCCCTAAAGCAGATGTTAGACTCGCTTTAGTTCCATAAGATCGCACAGTTCAACTGTTAAGGGTGGTGTCGCTTGACTCAACTCCGTGAAGACGAACCTTCATCAATGGCTCCACTCAGACGAGTGTTGCAAGGTTTAAAGGCGCATCGATTTGTGGCGATTGGTGCTATTTTAAGTCTGCTGCTGTTAACGGCTGCAACTGCTATCACTCCCCAAATTTTTCGTTGGGGCATTGACCAAGGCATTGCAGCAAAGAACTTCACCGTGGTGTGGGAAAGCGCAGTCTTGATGGTGATTGCCGCGATCGCACGGGGATTGTTCAACTTTGGGCAAACCTTCTGGTCGGAAGCAACCTCGCAAGGTGTAGCGTATGATTTACGCAATCAATTGTTTACCAAGATTGAGACGCTGAGTTTTAGCTACCACGATCGCAGTCAAACTTCGCAGTTAATCACTCGTGCAACTAGCGACATTGAGCAGATCCGAGTGTTGATCGGAACAAGCTTAATTCAAGTGATTGGAGCCGTGATTACGCTGGTCACGATCGCCACAATTCTGCTGGTGATGAACTGGCAGTTAGCACTGATTACACTAATCGTTGTGCCGATCGCAGCTTGGCTATTAACGCGATTCTTCAGTCGCAATGGCAGTGTATTTCAGCGAGTACAACAGCAACTCGGTGATCTAAATGCGGTTTTGCAAGAGAATCTCCTCGGTGTTCGCGTGGTGAAAGCGTTTGTCCGAGAATCGCAGGAGAAAGCACGTTATACTGCACTAAACAATGAATTGATTGCTATCAGCATGAAGACGCTGTACGCAATTCGGAATACGTTTCCGTTGATTTTCCTGTTGAGCAATTTGATTACCGTTGCGGTTGTTGGATATGGTGGCGCACAGGTGATCAATCGACAATTTTCCATTGGTGAACTGGTTGCGTTTAATTCATATTTGCTGTTCATTCTTCAACCAATTTTGCTGATTGGATTTGCTGCACCTGCGATCGCTCAAGCAGCAGCTTCGGCACAACGAGTGTATGAAGTTCTCGATGCTGAAATTGAAATTCGCGATCGACCCAATGCGATTCCGTTTGTGAAATGTGGCGGCAGAATTACGTTTGAAAATGTCTCATTTCGCTATCCCGGCGCAACGACTGAAGCCCTGAGAGGCGTTTCCTTTGAAACGAAGCCGAATGAACTAATTGCAATTCTTGGCATGACCGGATCAGGCAAAAGTACGATCGTCAATCTACTGCCGCGATTTTATGACCCGACTAGAGGTGCCGTCAGAATCGATGGACATGATGTGCGAGAGTTCAGCTTGACGAGTTTACGATCGCGCATTGGCATTGTGTTTCAAGAAACAACCTTGTTCGCTGGTACGCTGCGAGAAAACATTGCTTATGCCAAATCGGATGCGTCTTTAGCAGAGATCGTCGAGGCTGCAAAAACCGCGCAGATTCATGATTTTATTGCAGGACTACCGGATGGATACGACACGATCGTTGGAGAGCGGGGTGTCGGACTATCCGGCGGCCAGCGCCAACGGATTGCGATCGCTCGAACATTGTTAACCGACTATCGCATTTTGATCCTCGATGATAGTACCTCAGCCGTTGATGCTAAAACCGCTGCAGAAATTCAAACGGCACTCGATCTATTGATGGAGCAAAAAACTTGTACTGCATTTGTGATTGCCCAACGGATTACCACGGTGCGGAATGCCGATCGAATTTTGCTGATGGATCAAGGTGTGTTAGTCGCACAGGGAACGCACGAAGAACTAATGCGGACTAGCCCGCTCTACAGCGCAATTTTGGAATCTCAGGTAAAACGGTCATGAACAGTCCTTTAGCAACCACCGAAAAGCCAACCCGCCAGGTGTCAACATTAAGGCGGTTTTTGAACTATGTTCAGCCGTATCGTAAACAAGTTCCGATCGCATTGCTGTGTGTGTTAATCGGAGCCGCATCACAGGCAGTTGGGCCGTTTTTTATTGGATGGTCGATCGATCACTTGATCACACAAGGGAATCTTCAGGGCTTATTACTCGCTCTACTGGTGCTGACACTGATTTACTTTATTGGTGTTCAAGCAATTCGTGAGCAGATTGTCCGAGTCGGTTGGATTGTGCAGCACGTCCTCGCGCAACTCCGAGAAGACATTTTCGTGAAGGTGCAAAGTCTACCATTGAGCTACTTCGATCGTAGCGAAGCTGGAGATTTGATGAGTCGATTGTTGAATGATGTTAGCACTGTGAATCAAGCTTTCGGTCAAACCGTAGCGCAAATGCTCGGTAACTTATTTAGCTTGGTTGGCATCATCATTGCAATGTTATTGATCAATCTGCAATTGGGGCTAGTCAGTAACTTTGTTGTGCCGTTGATGATTCTAACTACAGCAGTCTTTTCACGTTGGGCACGATCGCGCTTTCGAGTCACCCGAAAAACGATCGGAGAACTATCTACTAAACTCGAAGAAGACATTAGCAGTGTGCGCGAAGCTCAAGCGTTTAATCGTGTGCAACTAAACATTGATGAATTCGTCCATCTCAATGCTGCAAATCGCGATGCGAACATTCAAGCGGTCGCAATTACCGCAGCCTTTTTACCGTCGATCGACTTTCTCAATACCTTAGCAACCGCAGGTGTACTGGCATACGGTGGCTATTTAGCGGTGAGCGGACAAGCAACAGTGGGGGTTGTGACTGCGTTCTTGATTTATGTTCAACAATTCTTCAGACCGATTCAGATTCTGAGTCAGTTTTACACCCAGGCTCAATCCGCGATCGCTGGACTCGAACGAATTTTTAGCTTACTCGATGAGCCCTCACAGCTTAATGATGCTCCTGATGCGATCGAGCTGCCGCCCATTCAGGGTGAAGTGCGATTTGAGAATGTTTCTTTTGGCTATACCGCAAACCAGCGCGTTTTAAATCAAGTCAATTTGCTGGCTAAACCGGGACAAACGATCGCCCTTGTCGGTGCAACTGGAGCAGGAAAAAGCACGATTATTAACTTAATTCTTCGCTTTTACGATGTGACTGGTGGAGCAGTAATGATTGATGGCATTGATGTCAGAACTGTGACTCAAGCTAGTCTGCGTCGCCAAATTGGGATTGTTTTACAAGACACGATTTTGTTTAGCGGAACTGTTGCCGAAAATATTGCGTTTGGTCGTCCCACAGCAACTCAAGCCGAGATTGAAGCCGCCGCGCAAGTTGCAAATGTGCATGAATTGATTACCACTCTGCCACAAGGGTATTCAACTTATCTGGGAGAACGTGGAGCCATGTTGAGTCAAGGGCAACGTCAGTTGATTAGTATTGCGCGGGCAGTGTTGATTCAGCCGCGAATTTTGATCCTGGATGAAGCAACGAGCAGCATTGATACGCGCACCGAAGCACTGGTGCAGGACGCGATCGCACGACTCCTTCAAAATCGCACAAGTTTTGTGATTGCTCATCGCCTTAGTACGGTGACTCAAGCGGATCAGGTGCTAGTCGTTCAGGGTGGACAGATTGTGGAAAACGGAACGCACTCGGAACTGCTGGCACAACAAGGAATTTACGCTAATCTTTATGCACTGCAACTTGGCTCAACCACTCCCACGCCGACTGCTCCATAATAGTGAACGAATGTCCAACTTATGGTTAATGTACATTCACTAATTAATTGACGCTTTAACACATTTATGTCATCGGCCTCTAAACTGCTAGAAGTTTTATCTCATAACCCTTCTAGCTTGAAAGGCTCCCAGGCACTAAGGCGATCGGTTCTCTAAGTTGCAATCGCCTTGCGAGGCAGGGGCGGGTTGAAAGCGAACTCCAGCCACATCAGAACATAGGGAAGTCTTAGGTTGCAATCGCCTTGCGAGGCAGGGGCGGGTTGAAAGAAGAGTTGATGAAGCGGTTGGTGGACTTGCTTTAGTTGCAATCGCCTTGCGAGGCAGGGGCGGGTTGAAAGACTTGTCACGAAAGCTTGATATTCCAAAGACTACGAGTTGCAATCGCCTTGCGAGGCAGGGGCGGGTTGAAAGTACGGGACTGAACGGATTACCTCAATCACCCCTTGGGTTACAATTGCCTTTGAGTCCAAAATAGCTGTAGATCTACCCTTTAAGTTAGGTGTCAATCCTGAAGGTTAGAAGTTTGATCGACATCAAACTCTGCTAGACAATTCTCCCAACTTGAAATCTAGCCTCTGCTCGATTAGGCTTGAAGTATTAATTAGGTGGGTTGAAAGAAGGTTCAAGTCCTTTCTAAATTAGTTCCGGCGACAGTAGTATGTTAACAATCTTAATTGCCATCTCAGACGACGCGAATCTGTAAAGATGACGCTAATTCGTTAAGAGCGACAAGAATTTGTTAACGATGACAAACAATTAGTGAATGTACAACAATCACATACTAGTAGGTAGAGAGTTCAGAAATGCGGATGAAAGGACTTGAACCTTCACTTCTTGCGAAACCAGAACCTAAATCTGGCGCGTCTACCAATTCCGCCACATCCGCTTGCGATATTTATCATAACAGGAGAAAGGAGAATTGACTTATCCTTTCTCCCGATATTCGAGTTAAGGCATACTGCCGAGGCTGAGCGGAATAAGATTGCCCTCGATCGTAAGCCCAAGCAGAATTGGATCTCCAGAATGTATCGGTTTGCCAGTCAGGGCGCAACGATCGTCGGTTTGGGCGGTGGCGGAGAGGGTGGCGCGAATATCGGCGGGAGAGAGTTCCGGGGTGTAGCTGCCCGATCGCTGTTGGACGTAATTCCACAAAATTTCGCGAATGAGCGCTTGATAGCCTTGGTTGCCAGAAAGTGCTTTAAGCTGCTCCTTCAACTCACGTTCTAAACGGATGCTCGTGACTTCCATTTCCGTTGTGCTGGTGCGAGTTAAGGTGTGCATGATGGTCTCCTTACATAAGTGTGGACAGGTTTATAATACAAGTGTAGTATGTGGTTTCGTCAACGGTAAAATCTTTCGGATCATTTGAGAATTGCTTCGATGCGATCGGGCTGGATTTTTCCCTGAGCCGTTCGCGGAATTTGAGCAACTTTGATCCAGCGCTTCGGCTGTTTGAAGGCGGTGAGGCGCGATCGTAGAGCGGCTTTGAGTTGGTCGATCGTAACGGTTTCATCACTTGGAACGAAAATTGCCGTCACGCTTTGCCCCCAAATCGGGTCAGATGTGCCTATGACATGGATATCCTGAACGAGGTTTGTAGATCGAACTGCCGCTTCAACTTCAATCGGGAAAATATTTTCGCCGCCACTGATGATTTTGTTGCTGTTTCGTCCGAGCAGGTGCAAAAAGCCGCGATCGTCAAAATACCCCAAGTCATCGGGAGCGAATTTCGGCTCGGTGAGCAAATTCGGGTAATAACCGAGCATTAAGGACTTGGCTTGAATGCTGAGCTTTTGATCGACGATCGTGATTTCAGCATGAGGCAGAACGCATCCACAGCCTTGAATCCCATTGAGAAAATCGGCAGGTTTGAGTGTGGCAATTTGCGAAGCCGTTTCGGTCATGCCGTAGGTAGGCGCGATCGGTAAGTTTTGCGACCGGGCTTGTTGCAGTAAATCTGACCACGCAGGCGCACCCCCTAACAAAATCGTTTTGAATCTCGCTAACCAATTCCCTTGAGGCATTAATTGCTGAAGCTGAGTCGGAACGAGCGAGATAAAAAAGTCTTGCGGGTCGAATTGAGTCTCTAGCGTTTTCCAAGATTGAATAATGAATGTGCCGTCTGTGAGGAACGATCGCATAAATTGCATCAATCCGCTCACATGATAAAGCGGCAAGACACAGAGAGAATTAATTGATTCGACCTCAAAATATTGACAAAATCCTTGCACTGATGCAGTGAGAGTATCCCAAGTGTGCATTGCAAATCGAATTTTCCCTGAAGTTCCACCTGTTGGAATCATGACGAGTGTTTTCGTCTCCGAAAGTTGGCGATTGAAATTAAAGTCCCCCACTCGTGGGGGATTTAGGGGGCTTCCCAAGGTCTCTGAAGCTCCCGACTCTCCCCAAATCAGGGTTGGCTTAACCAACTCTAAAACCTGCTGCCACTCCGTCTCACCCCAATCTGGATTGCACAGAAACACTTGACATGGAACCGAGCAAGCCGCAACAAACCCCGCAAGAAACTGCACCGGATCGCGATCGCACATTAAAATCACTGGCTTCTCAATCTCCAGCAATTCCCGATACCGCAGTCGAGCCAATTCCACCAATCTCTCAACATCCGCAAAACGGAATGATTCTAATCGACTGAGAGGCTGTTCCATAGCTCCTCAAAGTTCTCACTGTTCAATTCATCAAACCAATGTGCCGTACCGTATCCCACGGCTCGATTGCTCAGTTCTGCTGCAAGCTGCAATCCCATCTGTCGCCCGATCGCCGTCTCAAAAACAGTCGAAAACACAGTATCAATTTGGTGCTTCTGACAAAATTGACGAAGCTGTGACGGAAATCCAGCGATCGCAGGCTTAATCACAAAGATTCCATGCCAGCCGCGATCGTAGCAATCTCGAAGCTGTCCAAGCGTTGCAACCGATTCATCTAATGCAATTTGAGTTCGATATTGCTGACTTAATTTCAACATAATCTCAAAATCATTTTCTCGCATTGGCTGCTCTATAAATTCGATACTGCTATAGTCATCACAAAACTCTAGCCATTGGCGTAATTCAGATTCATTCAATCCCATGTTGGCATCGAGTCTCAACGCTGTATCTTTTGGTAATTGACTGAGTAATGATGCGATCGTTGTAATTTCTGTTTCAATCGGCGCGATCGCAATCTTCAATTTAAACGTTCGATACGCCTGGTTCCAAAGTGTTTTCCAGTCTTCCACCTGAGAAAGTAATCCACTGTGTTGAAGCACTTTCCCACCTTCAAAGTCCCCCACTCGTGGGGGATTTAGGGGGCTTCTCAACGCCATCAACGCAGCCGATTCAAACCCAAATTGACAAGCAGGAAGAGGAATCTCTCGAATCCAATTCAAATCGATCGCGCTTGGTGCATTCCGACAAAGCGCGACCGCATCCTCGATCAACTCCGAGCCAAACCACTCCAAGGGCGCAATCTCCCCAAACCCAACTTGCTCCGCTGCATCTTCCAATCGAATCAGAATTCCCTCTCGTACCGTCCAAACTCCATGATGTGTTTTCAACGGCTGACGGAATCGCCGACGATACGGGCGAAACTCAAACTTCATCACGGAAGCAGAAATCCTAATCCAAACAGCAAGCCGTACCAAAAATGCAATTCAACCGCAATCAATCGACAACGCAACAGTTTATGCGGGTGATCATAGTGAGCTTTAATCACTTGACATAAGCGTTTTGCAACCGGAAAGCTCAGTAACGACAACAGCGTCCAGAACGGAAACACTTTCAAAATTACAAACAAAATCGTCAATGCGTAAAAACTGCCACAAATCCAAGGCAAAAGTTCCGCCGATCGCTTTGCACCCAAGCGCACAACCGGAGATTTTTTACCGATCGCGGCATCATCTTTCACCTGATTAAAATGCGAACAAAACAGCACCAAACTCGTCGCGATTCCCACGCCGATCGATGCCGCAAAATTCACAGTTGACCAAGCTTTCGTTTGACTGTAATAAGCTGCCGCAAATGCCAAAGGGCCAAACGCCACGAAGCACAACGGTTCACCCAAACCTTTGTAGCTCAATCGAAAGGGTGGGCCTTGATAGACATAGCCGATCGCACAACACAGCAGAATCAATCCAATCACTGTAAAATCTTGCTGCAACAGCGCGATCGACAAAATCCCCGAAAGCCCAGCCACCAAGCAAGCGTTGGCAATCCAAAAGACGAGCGGCTTATTTCCGGTCAAGTTAACGACCGAATTCGCTTTATTCACATCGACCCCAGTTTCCGAGTCGAACACATCATTACTCAGATTTTCCCAAGCCAGGATCAAGATCGCAGACACCAAAAATACGAAGAAAATTGCTGGATTGAGCGATCGAGTTTCAGCAAACGCTACCGCAGACCCAACCCAAATCGGCATAACTGCCACACTATACATGGGCGGCTTAATCGCGGCATACCATAATTTCTTTTTAGCAGGCTCCACCGATCGCAGGGTCATCCACTTGCTCCTAACTACAGCCAATGCTTGTAATAACGCACTTTTTTCAGTGTCTCACTCGGGTTTGATCAACGCGGCGATCGATTATAGAAACGTTACAGATTGTGCAAACAATTATCAAACGCTCAACCCGGAGGAGGCAGAGAAACCTTATCCCCTACCCCCGCATCTAAAAATTCCCAGTTGCAAACTGATATCCTTGGTAAAAGAGAAGAGTGAGTAACACCTTATCCTCATTCTTCATTGATTTAATATGACTTCGATTTCGCCTTCTCTGCGCCAACAGCAACACCCTTTAATTCGCAATTTAGCCAACATGATCGAGCGCGTGTGGCAGCAACACTTAGATCTGTCACCCTACGACCTGCCCGAAGATTTAGGCTACGTAGAAGGACGAATGGAAGGTGAAAAACTGGTGATTGAAAATCGCTGCTATCAATCGCCGCAGTTCCGCAAACTTCATCTCGAACTGGCAAAGCTTGGAAACTCGCTGGATATCTTGCACTGTGTCATGTTTCCGCGTCCAGAGTATGCGTTACCGATGTTCGGAGCCGATCTAGTCGGCGGACGCGGCGGACAAATTAGCTTAGCGATCGCCGATCTCTCTCCAATTAGTGCCGATCGCCAACTTCCCGAAGACTATCAAACCGCACTCAACGCCGTTCCTGAAACTGAGTTTGTGCAGCGACGAGCGGTTCCAGAATGGGGTGATATCTTTTCTGATTTCTGTTTGCTGGTCCGTCCGAGCAGTCCAGAAGAAGAAGCAGCATTTTTAGAGCAAGTACGATCGTATTTAGAAATTCACTGTCAAACGGCGATCGCTACTGATCCGACTCCAGAGCAAAGTGCCGAAATTCTGGCGGGACAGCGATACTACTGCACTCAGCAGCAGCAAAACGACAAAACCCGCCGAGTGCTGGAAAAAGCCTTCGGCACAGCGTGGGCAGATCGCTACATCACCACCGTTTTGTTTGACATGCCTGAGTAATGCTTCGAGGGCGCGGGGAATCTTAAACAAAGATTTCTGCGGTGCTACCACGATGTTAAAAGCTAAATCGGCTCTTTCCTGGGAATGTTCGACTCAATCGGCTTTCGTGCCGCTCTCATATGAGGGTGAGATTGTTGGATTTTGCCATCCGAAAAATGCAGCAGCGATCGCCAAATCGCTCAATGAAGCAGAACTGTTTCGCAAAGCCTTGTATCTTGCGTGTTATGACCTAATCGCCCGCATGGGTGGATCATCCGATCGTGTTGGCGACCTTGTGCAGCAATATTTAGCAAAGGTTGGAAGACCCCTACAAGGAAGCGCGCTGATCGCAGTCATGCTGCGGGAACGGCAAACCGATCTAGACCTGACCGAAGAAGAGTTTGCAAAATTCTGTGATTCTTACCGCCTATCCCGCGTAGAACTCCGGGGAATCTATCAAGGTGCAGAAGTAGAAAGTCATCAACTGATTCCACTATCTCGAATTCTCGGAAAGACCGTCGATGAAGTGATCGAAGCGTGGAAAGGAGAAGCGTAACTTATATCCGCTTAAACTATCCGCTCAAACTTGTCGTTAACAGTGTTACGCGAAAGTGGTAGTGTGAGTTTAGATATTTGTCGAGACTAACTTAACAAGGTGGGCTATGGCACAGCGGACTCGATTGGGAGACATCCTCAAACCTTTGAATTCAGAATACGGTAAAGTCGTTCCCGGATGGGGCACAACGCCTTTGATGGGCATTTTTATGGCGTTGTTTTTGGTCTTCCTGCTGATTATTCTGCAAATTTATAACCAAGAACTCATTCTCAACGGTTTTGATGTGGATTGGGGCGGTTAGAACGATCGCCGCATGGTTAGCATATGCGCTCCCGGATTCGTCCGGGATTTTTTTTACGAAGCGCATTAGAGACGATCATGAACTCGACAGAACAACCTTCTAGAATAGAAGCTACCCCTTACTCGGAGATTGCTATGAACTTTTTCGGCATTGGCTTACCGGAAATGGTCTTGATTTTGGTGGTTGCATTACTGGTGTTTGGTCCGAAAAAGCTCCCCGAAATCGGACGCAGCATGGGTAAAGCAATTCGCAGCTTCCAGGATGCCTCAAAAGAATTTGAAAACGAATTTAAGCGCGAGGCTGAGCAAATCACTACCGCTACGCCCCAATCGATGCAAGCGACCTTAGAAGAGAAACCAACGCTTGCCCCAGCGGAAACCGATCATGACAAAACCGACGAGCCAATTACCGCGACCGTCGAGAAAGATTAGAGTGTTATGCCCGAAGTGCCTCAGTTGGCTCAATTGCCTCAAATAATTGTCGGCTTGGGAAATCCCGGCAGCAAATACGAAAATACCCGCCACAATGTCGGATTTCTCGCGCTCGATCGCCTCGCCGATCGCTGGCAAATTCGCCTCTCTGAAACGAAGAAGTTTCAGGGCTTTTTTGGAGAAGGCATGAGTCCTGCGGGCAAAATTCGCTTGCTCAAACCGACCACCTACATGAACCTGTCTGGACAATCGATCCGGGCTGTAGTGGATTGGTACAAGCTCCCTCCCGAATCGGTGATGGTGATTTACGACGATATGGATTTACCCGTCGGTCGGTTAAGAATTCGTTTGTCGGGGTCAGCCGGGGGGCAAAATGGCATGAAATCGGCGATCTCACATCTGGGAACGCAGCAGTTTCCTCGGTTGCGAATTGGTATCGGCAGTGCCAAGTCGAGCGAGAAAGATGCGGTATCTCATGTATTAGGCACTTTTGCGCCAAACGAGAAAAGCGCGATCGATGAAGTTTTGGACTTGACCGTGAGCGCGATCGAACTCAGCCTCAAGCAAGGGGTTGAAAAAGCGATGAGCCTTTATAACAATCAGATCGTAGAGCCGAAATCGTAAATCATCCAATTGTGAGCAAACGTTTACCAGAAACCACTGCCCATGTCCGCATTCTCCGTCAGTCCTGGCAGCAGGGCAGCATCGAGGGTGAAGTGCGAGCAAATGAGTATGAGTGGCAGTTTCACTGGCATTTTCGGCGCGGCTTGTTGAGTATTCAACCTTCGTTGGGGCGTGCTTTGATTAAAGAGCCGCTGGGACGATTTCTCGAAGCTAAAGACTATCAGCTTGAACCTGGTGGAGATTATTCGTTCACGATTCGAGCAGAGTTGTAGATTTATCAAATTTAAGATTCTTACGCGGGTCACGCGGGGTACTTCGTCGATCGTGCGTGTTAGAACAAAGCTATCCCTTTAAGAAACACGATTATGGGAAGCTTTGTTACAGTCTTTTTTACAGCGCTGGTGATTCTGGCGCTGAACGGGCTGAAGGTCGATCGAGAATATCAGCGCGGCGTGATTTTCCGGTTGGGACGTGCTAAAGGCACAATGGGGCCTGGAATGTACTGGATTATTCCCTGGGTTGATCAGAAAGTTCAGGTAGATATTCGTACCAAAACCGTCAATATTGAACCGCAAGAAACGATTACCGCAGATAGCGTCACTGTTCGCGTCAATGCTGTTCTGTACTATCGAATTCTTGATCCGACTAAAGCGATCAACCGTGTCGAGAATTATGAAGTGGCAGTGTATCAGGTCGCTTTAACCAGCTTAAGAAACGTGGTCGGTCAGAATATGCTGGATGAAGTGCTACAGCATCGCGACAAGATCAATTCGCGGGTTCAAGAAATTGTGGATGAGATTACTGAGCCTTGGGGAATTGTGCTAGAGCGAGTTGAGATCAAAGATGTCGAGATTCCAGCCAGTATGCAACGGGCGATGGCAAAAGAAGCGGAAGCGACACGGGAAAAGCGATCGCGCTTGATCAAAGCTTCGGCAGAACAAGAGGCATCGCTGAAACTGGCAGAAGCTTCACAGAATATGAGCCAAAATCCGGCGGCACTGGAGCTTCGACGCTTGCAAATGTTGACGGAAATTGGGGCGGAGAATAATACGACGACGATCATAATGATGCCGTCTGATTTTATTAATGCCGCACGTCGCTTAGCAGAGCCTTCAACTTCCTCAACGAACGGGCAGGAGGCACAGCCTTTTCACCCCGAAGTTCTCTTCGGTGTGAAGAGAACGGAGCGAGAATAGAGAAAGTTTTGAATTTGTGCAGCACTGCGCTCGGAGTTTGAGTAATTGATTATTCGTTGAACCGGTAGAGAGATTTCTACCGGTTTTTTGTCAACGATTACGTCAGATATGCCTCTAAATCTTCAGATCCACCAACCAGTACGCCATCGACAAATACCTGCGGCACTGTAGTTGCACCCGTTACCGCTCGTAAGGTGCGAGGGCTGGCATCTCGACCCAAAATGATCTCTTCATAGTCGAGGTCATGCTCTTTCAGCATTCGTTTTGCTTTAGCGCAGAACGGACATCCAATTTTTGTGAACAGTGAGATCGCTTTTGGTTTCTCTGCGGTTTCATTAATGTACTTCAGCATCGTGTCAGCATCTGACACTTTGAATGGGTCTCCGGGTTCGTCGGGTTCGATGAACATTTTCTCGATCGTCCCATCTTTTACGAGCATCGAATAGCGCCATGATCGTTTTCCGAATCCAAGATCGCTTTTATCGACCAGCATCCCCATGCCGTCGGTAAATTCTCCATTCCCGTCAGGAATCATGCGGACGTTTTCGGCGTTTTGAGATTTGCACCATTCAGTCATCACAAACGCATCATTCACAGAGATGCAAATAATATCATCGACACCATTCGCTTTGAATACCTTTGACAGTTCGTTGTAGCCAGGAACGTGCGTTGATGAACAGGTTGGTGTGAATGCTCCTGGTAGTGAGAACACAATCACTGTCTTACCTGCAAATAATTCATGGGTTGTGATGGTGACCCATTCATTGTTTTCGCGGCTGCGGAAAGTGACATTCGGAACTTTTTGCCCGGAGCGATCGATGAACATAAGCGCTTCTCTCTTTTTAAGTTGCTTTATTTCTTTAGAAAGCGTACTCGGAATGAGTACGACTTGTCAAGCGTAGAACGATCGTTTTTGCCAGAACAAATGATTTCACAAAAAAAGAACGATCGCCATCAAGTGCACGATCGTTCGCGAATGACAACTTGCGGCAATATTACGCCCAAGCAGGACTTCTGAGAAATTCGAGCAGTTCTCGATTCACGGTTTGCGGGACTTCCTGCTGAATCCAATGCCCACAGTGCGGAATCAATTTGAACTTAAACGGAGCCGAAATCCACTGCTCGATCCCGTCCATCAACTTCGGACTGAGAATCGAATCTTCGTCGCCCCAAAGCACCAAGGTCGGAACCGAAATCGGATCGGGCGATCGCATCCAATCCCGCATCCAGTGCCCGGATAAAAATAGCTGACGATAGTAACTCATGGCAGCCGCGATCGCTCCCGGTTTTTGCAGCGCCGTTTGATACTTCTGAACCAGATCTTGAGTAAACACTCCCTTGCGGACGGCTTGCTCTTGCAGCATATTCTGTACAAACGCTCTCATGTTCGACTGAATCAGCCACTCCGGTAAGTTAGGAACCTGAAACGCCAGCACATACCAACTCCGACGCAGTTGATCCAAGTTGCTGAGTAAATCTTTGGCGAATCGCTGCGGGTGTGGAGCGCTGAGGAGCGCCAAGCGATCGAGCGAACTCGGAAATTTCTGCGCCAATCGCCACGCGATCGCACCACCCCAGTCGTGCCCTACCACATGAGCGCGATCGTAGCCTAAGCGATCGATCAAGCTACGAATATCTGCGCTTAAGGTATCGAGGTCGTACCCGCTCGCGGGCTTTTCTGAATCGTTATAACCTCTGAGATCGGGAACAACTACCTTAAAATGCCGTGCTAGTGCTGGAATCTGATAGCGCCATGAATACCAAAACTCAGGAAATCCGTGCAGCAGAAGAACTAAGTCTCCCTCTCCTTGTGTCACATAATGCAATCGGATGTGGTTGGCTTCAATGAATTGATGCTGCCAATTAGAGTCAGGAACGGTCATAAGTTATCTTCATACCAGCCCCAGGATGCGATGGCACTTTGGCCTGAGGCGCAACGGGCTGCGTTAACGAATGCACCTCGCTTTCTGCCAAATTATCTCATTGAAAGCGCACCCGCAGAAACGAGGGGATCACTGACCGTTAAACGATTTTGGCTTATCGTAAGCTTTCGACAGGTGCGATCGGGCGGTAGTCGGATGGCTGAATCTGATACTTCACCAAGTTTGCTAACTCTTGAAGCTGGCTGATCGCTTCCGCGCCCTCAAGCTTCATTAATTCTCGATCGTCACGCATTTCCGTCCAGGTGATGCCATAGTCGGATACCAAGAACCGAATCAGATGGTTATTGCCCAGACTCACCATAAACGAAGCGCTATTCATTTGACCGCCACAGGTGTAACAAGATGCCAAGTAACCCCGGTTCTCCAGCACGGTTGCTAGTGCTTGGAGATTCATTACCAGATCTTGAACAAATTGACGGTGTTGCTCTGCTAGTCGTAAGAACACAATTGTCCTCCAATCACCACGATTAATTCTAAACCTTATCTTAAGAATTCAACGTTTATTTCCCTGATAATATAGCGCGATCGCGCAAATACCGAAGAAAATAGGTGTTAAATAAAATACCTTAACGAGAGTCATATTACCCGACTGAACCACTAGCCAAAGTAGCGAACGCAACAAGCCCAAGAAAGCATAGGGTTCTTAATATTTCGTACTATTGTTTAGGTAACGTTTGAAGCTTGTTACGCTTGCTAACTTCGAGAAGTAATCAAGCCCCCTGACTGAAGCTGTCCTCATTGTAGATAGGGGATCACGCAATTGGGGGGAATTGATCCGTAGAGTTCATCGAATCAATACGAAGTTCTTATTAAAGCAATAAAGGGGATCAATTGATCCCCTTTATCAACCAATAAATCGCCTTTTTCCTGTTAGAAATAAATCTAATTGGCTTGCCACCAACCCGCCGCAGGGCCAACAAATCGAACGACAATCCAAGCAACTACAAGTAGGGCAATGCCAGTCCAAGCTCCGGTGGATGTCCACTTCATAAACTGCTGCGTTTGGGTTTTGGTTAGGGGCAACCAGGGCGCAATTCTGGATTCTTTACCGTAATTGTCACCCAATGATTCTTTCCGACGTTTTGCTTCTCCCATAGATTTTTATGCGTTGAGGTGTATTACTGCGATCATATCGCGTTTGATTCGTCGCCTACATCGCTGAAGAGCGTGTCATCCAGGTAGTTAATGCGGGCGAAGGGACTGAGTGCAGTTAAGACTTGGCTGCCGTAGCTGCGGTGAAGAACGCGAGTATCGAGCAATGCGACGACTCCCTGACTTTCGCGCACCGGGGAGACAGCGCGTTGAAGTTCGCTCAGGGCTTGCGGTAAGAGGTAGAGCCGAAACCAGTCTTGACGATGCTGTTTATAGTGAGCAACGCGACCTGCAACTAGAGGATGCTCTAGTGAGGGAATCGGTAACGTGGCGATCGCTAGCATTTGGGGCGCAGGTAAAACGCCTTGATGCTCCCGCCAAAATTCCCAGCCGGTGACTAAAATTCCGTTGTCTTCAAGACAGGTACGCTCGACTTGGACTCTAGAGCCAAATTCCGCTGCCAAAATTGACCCAACTTGAGATTTTAACGGTGTATCGCCGACAAGAATGACGGAAAAGGCTTGAGAAGAAATTGCGAGGAGCGATCGCAGTTCTCGCAGCAATGCTCCCTGAAATTGGGGTGTATTCGGTAAAGGAATACCTTCAGGCTGATAAAGCTGAACCAGGTCTTCTTGGCGATCGAGCGCAAATTTCAAGCAGGTTAAATCGGCTTCGAGACCGATCGAGGCTCGATACATCGTGGCATCCGAGTCTAGGTCTAATGCTCCACCGATGAGTACAGTCGGTTGCTGTGACCAAATTGGGGCAAGCGATGAAGCGACTTCGACCGGAGCACAATGCAGGGAAAACTGCCCGGATTGGCGCGCGATCATTACCCAGGTCAAGCGATCGGCTCTGTTGAACTGCTCAAAAAATCGTGCCCAGTTCGGCGGCAAAGATTCGGTTAATTGCTGATGGAGATCGGTGAGAATGTCGCGTTCGGATTGCTCGAACAAATAACATTCGTAAGGGTTTGCAGGGTGCTGAAAAACAGCGCGAATCAACTGAATGCGCGCATCTCGAATCAAATCGACCTGAGCAGGACAGGCAAGCATCAGCGCTTCCCAATCAGCAGATTCGATATTAAAGGTCAGTTGCTCTCGCGTCCAGGCTTCTAGATCGTCCACGCCGTCGATGATTGTGGGAATTCCGGGGGGAAATCTGCCCTCATTGTTGAGTCGATCGCTCAGCCACGCTTGTGGAGTGGTGATTAAAATCCCTTTGTAATCGGGAGAAGGAGCGCGATCGCCAACCTGAATCGGTTTTGGGTGAGTGATCCACTGATGCAGCCGGGGAACTTCAACTCTTAAAATCCGCTGCTGGATCATTTCAGGCACAACCAGAACCACAGGTTCGTGCCACATCAAAATCGGCACAAGATAGCTTAAACGGTAGCGTCCCTGAAGATCTGAGGGTGCGCCCGTTTGAATCAGGGCACTCCGACCGATACGAAGCGCCCGTGCGACCAATCGCGCCATTGTCAGATGGTGCGACCAGTACGATTCGCCTTGCTCTCTGAGAAAGGCTCGCAGTTGTTGATGGACTTCTACCTCAATCACACGCTTCGCTCACTGCGGAACTAAACCATCATTTTGACACACTGATAAAAAACCCTGTGGCAAGTTATCTCGCCCCAGGGTTTTTCAATTTCTAATCGTTACGATTAACGGCGGCGACCGCTACCAAACGAAGAACGCGATCGTGTTCCGCTACCAAATCCACCCGGACGGTTAATTCGGCTGGGTGTAGAGCGATTCGATCGGCGTAAGGTGCTGGTTCCATAGCCCGATCCGGTGGGTCGATCGTTGCTAATCCGGGGACGCGCAACACGCGGATTATTAAATCCAGGCGATCCAATGCGTCCGGTGGAGCGGAAGACCTGACGGTTGCGTTCGACCGCAGGCGGTGCTTGATAGCGCTGCTGATAGCGATTGACGGCTTGACCGTAGGAAGAGCCATATCCGCCAAATCCGGTCATCGGCACTCCGGGCTGATAGAACGGGGGCACGTAATATTGGGGACGGAAGAGGAGGCTACCGATCGCTTGACCCGCGACTGCGCCCGCAAACGGTGCCCAGAAATTCGGTTCTTGTCGCACAACGACTGTCTCCGTTCGTCCAGTTTGAGGATTGGTGACGTTTTCCGTGACGTTGTGAACGTACTCGATTTTGAAGTCTTCGGGAATATGCAGTGAAACTTGTCCGTTTTCGGATTTGAGATAGCCTTTTTGACCCGCACTTACTTCTTCTGGAGTGAGTTGAGCCAAGGGTAAATTCTCCGTTCTAAACGACGAACTGACTCCCGCAGGCGTGTCTCTCAGCAGTACGGTATATTCACCAGTTCCATCATCGAAGGTCGCTTGCTGAACGGCGAACTTTCCATCCGGTAGTTTTTGAGTAGCGCGGCTGGTTGCGGCTGGGCGATTCGATTCAGTCCGGATCGGATCGCCAATCGACGAGCTGCCACAACCGACCGTTGTCCAGCAGAGCGCAACTGACATGGAGAGAGCAAGAAATTTTCGCATCATCGATCGCGCGAGTTTAATAGAGAACATTCGGCTTTACCTCTTTACCGTTCTAGAGTCTTTTTCTACACTATTCAGCATCCTAACGAGAGAAGGCTGTGTATTTCTAGAGGGGGATCAGTTCGGGGAAAAATTCCAGCAAATGATCGGAGTTGAGTTCGTCGCCGAGACGCGAAGGAGAAAAGTGAACTTGAATCGCTCGTAATCGCTCTTGGTAGTGCAGGTTAATGATTGCCTTGAGTCCTGTCGCCATCGCTCTGAGATCAGCAAGGTCGGTTTCGAGTTCAGGAACTTCTCCTTCTGCTGCGATCGTAATCATTACGATCAAATTCTGCGTCACGGGTAACGTCAATGGATCGGTCGTAGTTCCCGTATCGGGTTCAAGTTCGGGGGCACTGAGATAACGCTGGGCTGAATCGGTGAACAGTTCATTCACATAATCTCCCGCTTCGCCTTCATCCGAAATCGCATCGCCTTCGTTTGCTGCCGATCGCCAATAGGTCTGATATTGCAGCAAACTCTGACAAATTTCGACCAAGCCTTCGCCTAAGACTTGCAGATCGCCTTCGGACTGGAGCGCTTTTCGACCTGCTTGATTGAGGATACCGAGCAGTGGCGCAACTTCATCTCCTGCTAGATGCAGGAAGATGCGGCAGACCACAAAGCGATTTCTACCTGTAAATCGATTAAACCGATCGCGCAAACTCATAAAAACAACCTGAATTCTATTTATAAACAAGGGACAACGTACTAAACTTTCGAAATGAGAACGTCTGTCATAGGTCAGGCGTTTCTTGCGCTTCACATTATCTTGTGCGGATGACTTTGAGGGGCCATACCAGATTGATTTATGGATGCGACAGATTCTCGCCCCCTAAATCCCCCAGAATGGGGGACTTTGAGTATGATCTGTCGCATTCTATGTTTAATTCAGTATCAGACCGTGTGATAGAGAGGCACTTAAGCGCAGCCGCTCATTTCTTTTTAGTTGTGACCGCCATTTTCACTCCATTAATTCTTCAATCACAGCCGTCGAGCTGATTCTCAGCACTCGCGTCTTAGTAAGGCTAGAACATTATCAAACTTAAGCCTCAACACTCTAGAAATCTGAGACTAAACCAATTCGATAGGTTAAACCCGGTTGATAGATGCGATTGACTTTTTCATAGCTGCGATCGGCAAGATTTTCGAGAAACACGGTGAGACCCAGTCCACGCGTCACCGGAATCCGCAAGCCCAGATCAAAACTAATCCAAGATGGTGAAAACTCGCGGGGATTATCATTTGCTAGCGTGAATAAAGCACGTCGTGCGCCGCTAAAGTAGTTGGCATATAAATTCACTTCCCAACCGTTTGAAGCATAACCGATGCCAAATCGCGCGACCGAAAACGGAATTGTACTTAACTGCAATCCTCGTTCTGCACCACTACCAATCTTGGCATCGGTGTAAGTATAGTTCACAAAGGTAGACCACTGTGGGGAAACTTGCCAGCGCAATGCTGCCTCAATGCCATTCGTATTGACCAAGCCAACATTTGTCCATTGTCCCGACTGAACGGCAATGCGATCGTTTAACCGACTACCAAAGTATGTGAACTGCGCGGCGAAGCTTTTCGCGAGTTGCACATCCAATCCAGCCGTCCAAGACGATCCGATTTCAGGCTTGAGGTCAGGATTCGGCAACCAGTTGTGAACCGTATCAAACGCATACAGTTGATCTAAGCCCGGATTGCGATGGACAGAGACCCAACTTCCCCGGAGTGCAAGACCGGATGAGAGTGCCCAACGCGCTCCGACACTGGGATTGAGATAACTCCCAAATTCGCTAGTAAAGTTCTGGCGCAATCCAAATTCTGCCTGGAAATTGTTGGTAATCTGCCAAGTATTCAAGGCAAATAAGGCAGCTTGAATGCGATCGCGATCGAACTCTCCATTAAATCGAGCCAATTGCGGCAGTGTACTAAAAGCTTCTCCGTTGAGCAGCGAATTTTGCAGATCTACACCCCAACGCAGATTGTTCGTTTTGCTCGTTTGCCAATTGTGTTCGACTCTGGCATTCAAGCCGCGAGAGTTCAGAATGCCACGGCGAAAGAATGTGGTTTGTGTCGGTCCGTAAGTACTAAAGTAGTCTTGATTAAACGACAACGTGGTATTGAGCGTAGAGTCTTGCCCGTTTCCTAGCAGGGCTTTCCAGGTTAAGCCGACATTCACCGTGTCGTGATCTAAGCGATCGCGCTGTAATGGAAATCCAAAGTACAAGAGTCCGCGCCGACTTGTGACTGTTGAGACATCTAAGCTGACCGAGTTGCGATCGCCAAGGTCGAAACTCAGATTGCCATAGTAATTATCTTGAGTCGAATCGCCGTTAAACAGTCGCCCATCCAAGCCCCGATTCGCAGCTCCCACCGGAACACGATAATCATTGTCCGCCTTGAATCGCTGATAGCTCAATAGATAGTTCACGTCTCTGAATGATCCAGAGTAGCTGCCGCGATAGTTCGAGGAGCTAAACGATCCTAACTGGGCAAAGCCATTGAACTGTGGAAGACCAGTCCCTTTCTTTGTGACGACATTCACCACACCGCCGATCGCTTCAGAGCCGTAGAGAGTCGCAGCCGTTCCGCTCGATAGTTCGACTTGCTCGATCGCGCCTGTAGGAATTGAGTTGAGATCAGTGCCACCGTGATAGATATTGACATTTGATCCGATCGGTCTACCGTTGAGCAGAAACACGGATTGATTGATCGAAGCCCCTCGGTAAAAGGTTCCAGTGTGAATATCCGCACCAAAGCCGACATCATTGACAGCAAATCCAGGCAATCCCCGCAAAATCTCGGCTAAACTATCCGAACTCTCACGCCGAATTTCATCAGAGTCGATCGTATAAACCGGAGTTGAGATTGGCTTTTGAAGCTTCTCGACTCCAATAATTTCTTCCCCTTCTTCTTCCGCAGCGGAATCTGGAGCTTGACTATCTGGAGCTTGACTCTCTTGTGCAATTTCTACGGTGTTATCACTTGTTGATGAAAAATCGAATTGCAGTAAACGAGCATCAGTCAGTGGCTTTTGAAAGTCACGCAGATTAGCAAGTGTGGATGATGGTTGTGAAATCCTAACGTTCCTTAAAGAATGATCTGAAGCGGGGTTTGCTGATGCTTCTGAACTATAGCTCAATTCTATAATCGTGCAGAACCATGCCGCGCTAGATATAAACGCGATGCCAAGTGAATGAAATTTCATCAGGATTGTGAGTGACTAGATGCTTAAGCTGCTATTTAAGCTTTGGGCTTAGTAATGCTATGTAGTCACTTGTATAGAAGGTTGTCAGGTGTGCTGTCAAACGACACCGCGTCGTAGTTCAATCGTCAGGGAGGGCAATTCTTTTACTTCTTTCTTGTCGCGTTCGTCTATCGACGTTGCGTAGCAATCGCCATTTTCACCAGTATTGTCAACTTAATCCGAGTCGTGACAGCAGTGCGATATTACCTGTAATGGGTTGATGGAAGCATTTCGTCGGAGCGTCTCTAGCCGACCGGGACATTACGAAAAACGCGGACGTTTGGGATATCCAAATCGATGCGATCGAGATCCTTCGGCACTCGCACTGTCACCGAAGCATTGACTGTCGCGCCCGGACTTAAGTTTGCCATTGTGACGAACTGATTATTCGGGGTTTGGGCACTCACTGCCGTGTATTTCTCGTTGGTGCGGGTGTTCAGCGCGTAGGCGTTGGGTAAATCGATTTCTGTGAGTCCCTGTACGGGTTGATCGAGGCGACGAATCCGGAGTTGAATTGTAGCAAGATTGGGATTTCCAGATTGGGTGACTCGGTTTGCCGATAGAATTTCAACTTCGCCCGATCGATCTAGGGTCGGTTGGCGATAGCGACCGGGTTCGACTTGTTGAAATCGATTTTGGGCGATCATCGGCGCGATCGGACGACTAATACCTTGATTGGGCAAACCTGACTGCGCTGGATTGGGTGCAGGTTCGCTTTGTCGCCGCAGACTACTTGCTTGAATTGCGGCAAAGCAACTCAGAAAGAAAGCAATCACCGACAGCAAGAGGGCTAGACCCGAAGCGATGTCAGTCATCGGTGTGCCTTGATGTGAATTCACCCTAGGCGGAACCGGTAGGGGATCGGCGCGACGTGGAGAATCGAGATCTGGTTCTAAAGCTTTTCGGGGGGGAGTGTTCCGTTCTTGCACCATTATGCTCACCATCAAGGGATTGTCGCTCAATTTTATGGGTGAAACCGCATGACTCGTCCTCCCCCGTAGAAGGATCTTTTTTGCTGCGATCGGGTTTGGTGAGTTGATTGATGAGATGGCGATCGCTGTTTTAGTGCTCCGGAGAGCTGTTTCAGTGATCTGGAGAGCTGTTTCAGTGATCTGGAGAGCTGTTTTAGTGCTCCGGAGAGCCATTTTAGTGGTCGCGATCGCTATTTCAGTGCTCCGGAGAGCTATTTCAGTGGTCGCGATCACTATTTCAGTGCTCCGGAGAGCTGTTTTAGTGCTCCGTTGGGCTTGTACTGCTCACGAATGATCGGGCGATGGAAAGTTGATCACGAACGATCAATAAAGAGATAAGAACGATCAGCACAAAAAATCCGCAGACCTGCTCATTGTGAGCGATCGTGCGGATTCCATGTTTCGATAATTCTACCTTGGGCTCAGGAATCGTTCTTGGAATAAACAATCCCCAAACTGTTATTTCGAGGCGGCTTCTCGCGCTGCACTGGCTTCGTCGGGATGAATGCCCAAACGAGTAAGATTGACTCGACCCCGGTTATCGATTTCGCGGACTTTCACGACCACTTCATCGCCCACCATCACCTCATCTTCAACCTTACCGACGCGATGATCAGCAAGCTGCGAAATGTGAACCATGCCTTCTTTGCCGGGGAGAAACTCGACAAATGCACCGATCGGGATAATCCGCGTCACTTTACCCGCATAGATATCGCCTGCATTCAGCTTGCGCGTCATGCCCTGGATAATCGCTTTAGCACGTTTGGCTTTCTCGCCTTCGATCGCAGAAATTGTCACCGTACCGTCTTCCGCGATGTCAATCTTGGCTCCGGTTTCTTCGGTGATGCCTTTGATCGTCTTACCGCCAGGCCCGATGATCATGCCGATTTGATCAGAATCGATCTTGATCGTCAACAAGCGAGGTGCATAGGGCGAAAGCTCTGGGCGAGGTTTGTCGATCGCTTCGAGCATTTTGTCGAGGATATGCAGACGGGCGGGTTTTGCTTTGTGAATTGCATCAGCAATCACGTTCATCGGCAACCCAGTAATTTTCATGTCGAGTTGCAGCGCTGTAATTCCTGTGTCGGTTCCGGCGACTTTGAAGTCCATATCGCCTAAGAAATCTTCGATCCCCTGAATATCGGTGAGGATGCGGATTTCTTCACCTTCTTTGATTAGCCCCATCGCCGCGCCACTCACGGGCTTGATGATTGGAACTCCGGCGTGCATCAGTGCCAGCGTTGATCCAGACACAGAACCCATTGAAGTGGAGCCGTTTGAAGACAAGACTTCAGACACGACTCGAATCACATAGGGAAACTGTTCTTTGGGGGGAAGAACGGGAATAAGGGCGCGTTCGGCTAATGCCCCGTGACCGACTTCACGCCGACCGGGCGATCGCATCGGTCGCGTTTCTCCTACCGAGAAGGGCGGGAAGTTGTAGTGGTGCAGATAGCGTTTCTCGGTGTCGGGGTGCAAATCGTCCATTTCTTGTTCATCGCCCGGACTGCCGAGAGTCGCGATCGATAACACTTGGGTCAGCCCGCGATTGAATACACCGCTACCGTGAACTCGCTGCGGCAGAACGCCGATTCGACAAGAAATCGGGCGAATTTCGTCGAGCTGGCGACCATCGACGCGGACGTTATCTTCGACGACTTGACGACGCATCAGCGTTTTGGTCACGTCTTTGAAGGTGTTGCTGAGGGCTTTGGCATCGGTGGATGCTGCCGCTTTGACCGGATCATCTTCGGGCAGGGCTTCGATTTCAGCCACCAGTGCGGCTTTGACTTCATCAAGTGCTGCATCGCGAACGGTTCTGTCTTTTTCTAACCGAGCAAGAATCTCTTTGACCGGAGCCGTGACGCGATCGCGGATAAAATGCTCCAGCGTTTGATCAATCACCGGCGCTGCTTCTTGCACTAACTCGATGCCGAGCGCTTCAATAAACTCACGCTGCGCTTGAATCAGATCGCGCACCGCTTCGTAGCCGAAATCGATCGCTTCGATCATGTCCGCTTCGGGCAGTTGATTTGCGCCCGCTTCGACCATAATCACGCCGTTCGGAGAGCCAGCGACGACTAAATCTAAATCACCCGACTCGATCTCTTTGTAAGTGGGGTTGATCACAAAATCATCGCCGACTAAACCCACTCGCACCGCTGCCATCGGGCCATTGAAGGGGATTTTAGCGAGCAGGACTGCGATCGATGCCCCCGTGACGGCAAGTACATCTGGCGGCACTCGTTCGTCCATTGACATCGTAGTGGCGACCACTTGAATGTCATCCCGTAACCAGGCGGGGAATAGCGGACGCAGGGGACGATCGATTAAACGGCTGGTGAGAATTGCTTTTTCTGGGGGACGACCTTCGCGCTTAAGAAATCCACCGGGGATGCGCCCGGCTGCGTACAAGCGCTCTTCGTAATCCACGAGCAAGGGCAGAAAATCGATGCCCTCTCTTGCTTTTGCACGAGTCGCAGTCACCAGAACTGCTGTATCTCCTGACTCGATTAAAACTGCTCCTCCAGCTTGGGGGGCTAACAAGCCGACTTTGAGCCGAATATCCCTACCATCAAAGGATATTGACTTCTCGAACTCTTGCATGAATTATATTTTCCTTTCTTCTCTTTTCCTACTACCGCAATCCTAACATCGATATACTTTTGCTGACCTTTTTGTTTGCAATAGAGTGGAGGGATTTTAGTTGAAGAAGTGGGGGATGGAGAGTGGGAAGTGGGTCGAGTTCATGGGGGTTTGGAGACGAAATCATCGCTGAAACAATCGCGGTAGAATGAAGCGAGGGAATTGAATTTGAAGGCAGGATTACAACTTGTTAGATTGCTTAAAGAATAGAAAGCTTTCTTGATTTTGGAGCGTAAAGATTGCGATCGATGAGATTAAATTTTGCAGCAGATTCTTACTTAGGCGAGGCGATTTCTTAGAAGATTCAGAAGTGGCTTGCCGAAAGTTGAGCTAGTTCGCTTTTATTTTGAGTAGTTTGGCATGGCAGTTTTACATGGTGGATGGTTTGCTCAAGCGCCCGACTCTGAAGGGGGCTTGTTTCTGTGGGGGGAAACGTGGCGCAGGTTGGAGGCGATGCCAACTGATGCAGGTGTTCTAGCGCACCCCTATGCGATGAATCAAGCCGAACTGCTGGCGTTCTTAGAACCGTTGGGATTAAAGCTGCCGCAGATTGAACCTCCGAAACGCGGACGTAAAAGCGCAGCGAATCTGGAAAACTGGGCGGTGCGATCGCTCTCGTTACCAAAGGACGGAGAAGCACCGCAGCTTTCTGCGTCTGAGATCGCGGAATGGGTGCTGTATCCCTGGAAGGTTGAGGGGCTGTGGTTGAATTCAGCTCAGGCGTTTGACTTTCTGAATTCTTTGCCGTTGGGTGCTTTGGGAGATGATTCGTTTTTGGGTGGGGATTTACGATTTTGGTCGCATACAGCGCGGTGGGCGTTGGATTTGCTGGCGCGATCGAAGTTTTTACCGGATTTGACTCACTGGGAAGCTTTGCTGGATAGCTCAACGGATCAAGCGAGGTTGCGTCACTTTGCGCGCCAGATGCCTTCAGTTTGTCGGTTGTACCAGAATTGCGAGGAGATCGCGATCGATTTGCCGATTGAACCTCAAGATTTACTCCGAGATTTTCTCAATCAATTGATTGATGCTCAAGTTCGCAAATCAGTTACGACACCCCGGAATCCATCAATTCTACAAGCCTGGATTCAAGGACTGGGTACAAAATCATCAACGCTAGACGAAACGGAATCGAAAACGCTATCGACGGCATTATCGAATTGGAAAGCGCCATTACAGAAAACGCAAGCACAATTTCGCGCTTGCTTGAAGTTGATTCCACCTACGGAAAGCTATCAACGCTGGAAGATTGAATATCTGCTGCAGGCGATCGACGATGCAGAGTTCACCGTTAGCGCTCCGATTATCTGGCGCAATCCGGTCGAGCAACTGAATCATGAGGGACGAATGATCGATCGACCCCAAGAAACTTTGCTGATGGGATTGGGATTAGCATCACGCTTATATCCACTGATCGAACCGAGCCTGCAAGAAGCTCGACCGCAAGCCTGTTTACTCGATCCAACTCAGGCTTATGATTTTTTGATGAATGTTGTATGGCGCTTGCAGGATAGCGGAATTGGTGTGGTTCTGCCACCCAGTTTGGCAAATCGCGGTGGACTGGCGAATCGATTAGGATTGCGAATCAAAGCGTCAACGCCGACGAAACAGAAGAAAGGCAAGCTGGGATTACAAAGTTTATTGAATTTTGAATGGGAATTATCGATCGGCGGTCAAAGCCTGACGAAACGAGAGTTCGATCGATTAGTGGCGCAGAATTCGCCTCTGGTTGAAATTAACGGTGAATGGGTAGAGTTAAGAGCGCAAGATATTAAATCTGCACAGTCGTTCTTCGCGGCACGAAAAGATCAGACAACGCTATCGCTTGAAGATGCACTCCGAATTAGTACCGGGGATACCCAAACGATCGAGAAACTTCCGGTTGTGAGTTTTGAAGCATCGGGCGCATTGCAAGAGTTAGTCACAACGCTAACGGGAACCGGAACGCTAGAGGAAATAGAAGCGCCCAAGGAATTTAGAGGTGAATTAAGACCGTATCAAGCTCGTGGTGTAGCCTGGCTACAGTTTCTTGAAAGATGGGGCCTGGGTGCTTGTTTAGCGGACGATATGGGATTGGGAAAAACGATCCAGCTAATCGCCTTTATTCTGTTACTGAAGCAGAACAAACAACTGGAGAACCCTATCTTATTAGTCTGTCCAACTTCGGTTCTCGGTAACTGGGAACGAGAAGTTAAGAAGTTTGCGCCGACGCTAAAAGCGATCGTGCATCACGGAGATAAGCGATCGCAAGGACAAGCTTTCGCCAAGGCTGTGCAGTCCTGCAATTTAGTGATTACCAGTTACACGCTTGTACAGCGCGATTTGAAAATACTTCAGCTTGTTTCGTGGCAAGGAGTTGTACTCGATGAAGCTCAGAACATTAAAAATGCAGAAGCAAAACAGTCTCAAGCTGTGCGAGAACTAGAAGCAGAATTCCGCATTGCATTGACAGGAACGCCGGTCGAAAACCGGTTAACTGAACTGTGGTCAATTCTCGATTTTCTCAATCCGGGTTACTTAGGACAGAAAAACTTCTTCCAGCGACGATTTGCGATTCCGATCGAGCGTTACGGCGATACCACTTCACTGCAAACGCTGCGATCGCTAACTCAGCCTTTCATTCTCAGGCGTTTGAAAACCGATCGCTCAATCATTCAAGACTTGCCGGAGAAACAGGAGATGCCTGTTTACTGTGGATTGTCTGCGGAACAAGCAGCGCTCTATCAAGCAATGGTCGATCGCTCCCTTGCCGAAATCGAAGCAGCAGAAGGTATTCAGCGCAAAGGCATCATTCTTGCACTACTCACGAAGCTAAAGCAAATCTGCAATCATCCTGCATTGTTCAATCGAGAAGAAAGCATTCCGTCGAACCGATCAGTGAAGTTGCAACGACTCGAAGAAATGCTCGAAGAAGCGGTTGCAGAAGGCGATCGCGCTTTAATCTTCACTCAATTTGCAGAATGGGGAAAACTGCTGAAACCACATTTAGAACAGCAACTAGGACGTGAAACGCTGTTCCTCTACGGCAGCACTTCAAAGAAACAGCGCGAAGAAATGATCGATCGCTTCCAAAATGATCCGCAAGCTCCTCGAATTTTCATTTTGTCGCTCAAAGCAGGCGGAGTCGGCTTGAATCTCACTCGTGCAAATCATGTGTTTCACTACGATCGCTGGTGGAATCCAGCAGTCGAAAATCAAGCCACCGATCGCGTCTTTCGCATCGGACAAAAGCGAAATGTGCAAGTGCATAAATTCGTTTGTACCGGAACGCTTGAAGAACGCATTCACGACATGATCGAAAGCAAAAAAGCCTTAGCCGAACAAGTCGTGGGTACAGGCGAGAACTGGCTGACTGAATTAAATACCGATCAGCTTCGAGATTTACTCTTGCTCGATCGTAGCGCTGTGATAGAGGAGTAAACCGATGAGTGATTCTTACGTACAACCTAACCGTGAATGGTGGGTACAACAGTGGATTGATTTGTTAGAACGCATTGGATTTACACAGCGATTAGCACGAGCGAGAAACTACGCGCGTCAGGGAAACGTTCTCAGTCTCGAATTCAACGGTGCAAAAGTAATCGCAAAAGTGCAAGGAACGGCACCCGAACCGTATGAAGTGTCATTTTCGCTCGATCGCTTTACTGATGAAGAATGGGGCTATGTGATCGAATCGATGGCAGAACGGGCAATCTTTTCTGCCAAACTCCTAGCTGGAGAAATGCCGCAGAACATTCAAGATGTCTTTATCGCTAATGGATTGAGCCTATTTCCATACGACAAATCTGCGATTCATAGTCGCTGTTCCTGCCCTGATCCGGCAAATCCTTGCAAGCATATAGGAGCCGTTTACTATTTGCTGGGCGATCGCTTCGGAGAAGATCCGTTTGTGTTGTTCCAACTGCGCGGACGCAGCAAAGAAGAAATTATTAATGCACTGCGTCAGATTCGCAGCTCCGGAGAAGAAAGCGCGATCGCATCAGAAAACGCGATCATTCGAGCGATCGCCCCCCTGAATCCTGATCAATTTTGGAACTACAGCGATCAGCTTGAGCCTTCCTTAATCGTCATCACTCCGCCGCCTAGCAGCGAAACGGTTTTAGATGTGTTAGGAACAATTCCGCTCAAAATCGACCCGCCTGCGAATCAAGCCGCAATGGAAACCCTGAAACTGATTTATCAAACGGTCAGTATGGGAGCAGTGCAAATGGCAATGGCGCTGAATCTGTAAAGATTTCTATGCTGTAAGGAGATTCAAATTTCTTATTTAGACTTTCAATAATTTTAACAATTTCGATTAGAAGGAACTTAATTTCTGCAAGATCTAATATATTCATCAATCAACATTGTTGATCCGGAATATTATCTTTTCTCCTATCGCTGAAACTTTTCAGTAGAATAGCTTAGACACTCAAATCCTCTCTATACCGCAAGCTCAGCGCCGAATTTCTAAAGATTCTTTGAGACAATGCGAGTTTTTAAAGCAAAGATAAAGCACCTGCTTTTCCTAAACGAGCTGTTTGAAAATTCAATGTAGGTTGTACGGGTTTCGATAAGAAAAGCTCACCGAAAATGGTAGTTAGAAAGAGTACAAGATTTTTGGCTCTAGAGAATGGCAGGACAAAATATCCTTACTGAATCTTTCAGAAATGCAGATGTTAGCCAATTCAATTGGCTCCCTGGTATCAGTCAAGCTGGAGCACTTCCCCCAATTTTGACCGCTCGGAGCAGCAGTTCTGCTTCTCCAGGTGGAATTGCTGGCGGTGGCGCAGATGCTCCCGGCAGTGGCGCACTCCGCCTCACCAACAATACCCAGGGTCAAGGCTCCTTTGTGATCTACAACAAACCCCTGAATGCCGCATCAGGGCTGTCAGTCGAGTTTGATTTATACGCTTATGGGGGAAGCAGTGCTGATGGTATCAGCTTCTTTTTAATCGATGGTACTCAGAGTCCCACCGCAGGCGGTGCAGTGGGGCGCAGCTTGGGCTACTCCTCAGACTCGTCTACTGGTGCCGCCGGAATTGTGGGCGGATATTTGGGAGTCGGCTTTGATGAGTTCGGTAACTTTTCGACCAGCGAAGCCGGAGCAGCGGGGATTGGCAACAGACCTCAATCGATCGCCGTTCGCGGTCGAGAAGGACTGAACTATCCACTCCTACAAAGCGTTGCTCTACCTGATGGAAGCCGCATTGATGTTCCCACAGCCACAAGTCGAGCGGGCAATGCTCGGCGAGCCAAGATTGATCTGACGACCGCTGGGCTGCTTTCTGTAGCACTCGATGTCAATGGCAATGCTGTTTTTGACAGCGGTGAGACCTTTATTTCCAATCTCAACGTTACCCAGAATCTCAGCTCAGGCGATAGCCCCCTGCCCACGACCTTCAAGTTTGGCTTTGCGGCTTCAACAGGAGGATCCACCAACTTCCACGAAATCAATAACCTTTCGATTAGCACCTTTTCTGGAACCTACACGCCGCTGGTCGAATTCCCTACAACGACCGGCGTGATTTCGTCGCGTAGCTCTACGATCACAGCAAGTATTGATGTCGCGACCGACAAAGCAGTCACTATTCCGCTCCTTGTCGGTGGCACAGCCCAGAACAACATCGACTATCGGCTTTCGTCACAAACGATCACGATCGCGCCTGGACAAACCACAGGCAGCATCACGCTCACCAGACTGAACTCGCCAACCGCTGCGGATAAAACGATTCAAATCAATCTTGACACTCCGACCAATGCTGACAGAAGCCCACGGAACGCAGCAGTAAACCTCGTATTGGCACCTGGGGTGACATTCACGAATCCTACCGACTGCGAGATTCCCGATTTTGATGGCAACGGCGGCGTTGATTTGCCCTGGCGCAATGTGGCAACGACTGAGAGTGCAATTTGGTTGATCGATGGGACGCAAGTAAGCGCGGCTGGCTTTACAACGACAACTGGGCCTAACTGGGAAATCGCTTCCACCCGCGATTTCAACGCTGATGGTAGAACCGACCTGCTCTGGCGCAATGGTGTTACAGGTGAGAATGCAATCTGGTTAATGAATGGCACGGCGATCGGGCAAGCCGTCTTTATCACACCACAAGCTGATCTCAACTGGGAGATTGTGGGTTCACGCGACTTTAACAATGATGGAAAAGCGGACATCTTCTGGCGGAACGGAGTGACGGGTGAAAATGCGATCTGGCTGGTGAACGATACGACGATCGCCAGTGCTGCGTTTCTCACAACGACTGCGACAAGCTGGCAGGTTGCTGACTTTGGTGACTTTAACAACGATGGCAAAGCGGATCTGGTTTGGCGTAATGCTGTCACAGGTGAAAACGCAATTTGGTTAATCGACGGAACGACGGTCAGTGGCGCTCAATTTCTCGCAACGATCGAGGATTTGAATTGGCAAATCATTGCCGCAGGGGATACGAGCGGCGACGGGAAAGCAGATTTGATCTGGCGGAATCGATCGACGGGCGCGGATGCCGTCTGGTTAATCGATGGCACGACCGTAGCAAATGCACAATTTCTCTCGACGGTCAGCGATACCAACTGGCGGATTGCCGATGTCTGTGACACCAATGCGGATGGAAAAGCAGATTTAATCTGGCGCAACTCTGCAACGGGAGAAAATGCAGTTTGGCTGTTGGATGGAACCACGGTTGCCAACGCTGGCTTTATTGGGACAGTTGCTGAACTGAACTGGGAGATTATCAGCGCACGCGATACGAGCAGAGATGGCAAAGCCGATCTGATTTGGCGGAATCGATCAACAGGTCAGAATGCGATCTGGCTGCTCGACGGTATCACCGTTACAAACGCGCAATTCGTGCAAACGGTTGAAGATCCAAACTGGCAGATTCAAATTCGTCCGGGTGCGCTAGCGCTCTAAAGGCAGCGGAATCGGGAGCGATCACTCCCGATTCCCCTCCAAAACTGTCCCCGCGAAGCCGTAGACTGGAAAATGCAATTTAATAAGCTGACAGACCGTGCGAAAAATTATCATTGCTGGCAATTGGAAAATGTTCAAAACCCAGGCAGAAACGCTGGAGTTTTTGCAGGGATTCATGCCTCAGTTGGAGAACACACCTGACGATCGAGAAATAGTGCTGTGTGTGCCGTTTACTGATTTAGCAGTGTTGTCGAAGAATTTGCACGGAAGTCGGATACAGGTCGGGGCGCAGAACGTGCATTGGGCAGAGACGGGAGCCTTCACGGGCGAGATTTCAGCGTCGATGCTGACAGAATTAGCAGTTCGCTATGTGGTGATCGGGCACAGCGAACGGAGACAGTATTTTGGCGAAACGGATGAGACGGTGAATCTGCGGCTGAAAGCGGCTCAAAGTGCTGGATTGAAGCCAATTCTTTGTGTGGGTGAAAGTAAGCAGCAACGGGATACAGGTGAGACTGAAGCGGTGATTTTCGCTCAGCTTGAGAAGGATTTGGCGGGCGTAGATCAAGACAATTTAGTGATTGCTTATGAGCCGATTTGGGCGATCGGAACTGGAGATACTTGTGAGTCGATCGAAGCTAATCGCGTGATCGGGCTGATTCGCAGTCGGTTGAGTAATCCGAATGTCACGATCCAATATGGTGGATCGGTCAAGCCTGAGAATATTGATGAAATTATGGCGCAACCGGAGATTGATGGTGCTTTGGTGGGGGGTGCAAGCCTTGATCCAAAAGGCTTTGCTCGACTTGTCAATTTTCAGTAAAAGCGATGAAGCTTCGGAATGAGGTGATGGTTCTAGCAAAAGAACTAAATCGGAGCTAGAACCATCACCCTCATCGAACATCGAACAACTTCAGCTTATCCCAGATCCTAGCCAGAGCAGGTAATCGCACCCTTCCCCAAGCACAATGGGGTTAGGCGGGGCTAGGCAGATTGCTCAATCCACTCATCGATCTCCGAGAAATCATTACAGCCTGTAACTTCCATCAGCGTTTGTAGCATTGCAAGATCCTGCTTTTCCCATTCCGCCAGAATTGAGTCGCGATCGTCTTGGGGTGGAAAGTATTTGTAGATTCGCAATCCGCCGCGCCGTCCATCTGGTGCAACAGCTCGACCTGTACAGGTGAGTTTGACTCCAATTTTGCCGAGTAGGGTTTGAACAATCGCGATCGGTGCCAGCTTCTCGGTCACGGTGAAACTAAACAAGGCTTTCATGTCGTCGCGGCACTCTAATGCCGTTGTTGCCACGAATTGAACCAAATCATCGGTTGCAAGAATCTTCTCTCCGGGTTTGAGAAATTCTAGGATTCTTAGCGATCGTAATGCTTCGACTTGAGCGGTGAGGAGTTTGACATCCTGAATGGAGATTTTGCCGTCTCCGCGCTCTAGATGATCTTCGATCTCTTGCATATCGTGGAGTCGGACATATTCTGGATTGCGAGTCAGGTAGTAATACAATCGCAATTGTGTATACCAGCCATCATCATCTTTGAGTTTGATCTCTGGTGTGATCGTTTCAACGTTGTATTTACGCTTCAGTTCATGCTTGCGTTTACTGTAGCGTTTCTGAACGGTTTGTTCTGCTTGTTCTTTGAGTTCGTAATATTCTGCTGGAGTGATTTCTGGAGAATCGGAAACCGCGATCGCTTCTGCGGTTTGATTGCGAGTCCGAATCGCAGAAATCACCTGAGCAATGCGATCGCACACTTTCAAGTCATGCCGTGCTTCCAAGAACTCAAAGCCTGGAATGTTCAGAACGCCCGTCTTTAGTTGAGCCACCATTTGATCTGTGATCGGTAACTGTCCAAACATCTTCGTTAAATCGTCTGTGACTAATGTCACTGTATGACCTTCGAGCAGTAGCCCATTGCGAAACTCGCGCCGATAGCGCCACAGAGACGCATTCACTCGTGCCGCCATTTTCGCCCAAGTCCGCAGCGCGATCGGGTTACTCTGCTCATCCAAATCAAAATCGATATCTTTTAGCAATGCAATGTTGTACTGAACCGATTTCGTCACCGATTGCGCGACATCGCGGTAGTTACAGCTTCCATTACCAATTTTTCCAGGGCCGAAATGTGCTGCCCAAATGTAACGAGGAATCGGTTCACGGACTCTCGCTAAAGCTTGCCGGGACTCCGAATCTGGAGTTACCCCTTGGAAGATACCGAATACCCCTTGGAAGTGATTGCGGACATCGATCGAGACTCCCGTTCCGATCGTGGGTGTTGCCAAAACGATATCGTAATCACCCACAACATCATTAATGCGCTCAGCAATGTGATAAGCAGCATGATCCGGATCGGAAACAGTTTCGCTATCAATTCGGAGAATGCGCTTTTCGGGAAACTGCAATCTGAGGTAAGTTTCTAAATTCTTAGAACTCCAGCGACCTCGGACTTTCTGAGAATCGACGCAGACGAAAACGGCTCCAGTTTTTAGAACGGATTCCATGCGATCGATCAAAGGTGCAGGATTTTTCGTGTCGTATAGCGAAACATTCCAAGAAATTTCTGGCTTCCATTGATTCACCACCACCCAAGGTGTTACCGGAGTTTCTGCCAATCCGCGTAAGTAATCGATGCTGACATCTGACAAGTCTGCGTCTTGTGCAATCACCAATCCATCGGTCGCCAGTACAGTCTCGATTAATTCGCGCAGGGTTTCGAGAATTCTGACGCGCTGATTGTAGCAAGTTGCACTATTGAGCGCGTGCCATAACACCTGTTCGACTTCATCGAGAATGACGATCGCACCTTCCCACTCTGCCGCATTAAACCGGATGCGCGAGTTCGGATGCAGCGAATCAATACACAATCCATAGCTGCCCGGATTTTCCGAATTCAGCGCATCAGTAATCCAATCAATCCCAATACTTTGACAAATTGCTTTACCGAGTTGAATGCGATGGGTGATCACCAGAACTTTGCGGGCAGCTTTCGCTGTGCCAGGGGCAACGGTTGCCGTTTTGATTAATCCTTGTAGGGCTGTTGTTTTCCCGGTTCCTTTAGCACTTTTAATACAAGCTAAACCAGATTCGGGATAAGGAAGATCTCCTAAATACGGCTGATTTAATGTAAGTGAAGGGGTATAGGTTAGTGACCATAATTTTGATGCCTGCCAGAACTCAAGCTCAACTGCTGATTCATATAGTTTTGTAAATGCAGCATGACCATGAGCCACAATAAAATCGTCAACGCCTTTTTCAGCACCTGGCAGTGCAATAACTTTAACCTGACAGCCCGCATTGGTTAATAGTTGCCCTAAACGAGAAGTCGCAAGAAAAATATTTTGTAAGGTTCGCGGTTTTGTTTCGTAATCGAAGCAGATATGAACGGTTCTTTGAGTCGTGGCAAAATGACCGAGTTCTGCGATTAGTTGCCGAGTTTCGCGCCGATAGCCGCTAAAAATTCCGGGAAGCGCGATCGCGGCATAGCCCAAACTCAACAGACAACCCGCTTTCTTCTCGCCTTCGGTGAGCACGATCGGCAAATTATTGCGCCAAACCCATTCCCAAAAGTTCGTTGCTCCAGCAATTTCGATTTCAAACCGTTCTGCAACCTTCTGCCAAATCCGCATGGGTACATCGAGCAGAATCAATCGGCTAGAGCCTTTACCCAGACTGGGACTGAGATATTTTGCGGGTTTGCTTTTCGTGCGATCGACGATCGGCGTATCGGCATCGGGCTTAAACCGTCCCCACTCCATCCGCTGCCAGTGGTTAAGCGGATCAATTCCGCTCACCCACCAGCCCCGCACCGATTCCCGCGCTTGTTGACCAAATCGCGTCACTTTCCAATTCAGCCGCTCAGCGATCGGATAACTCGCCTCGCGAGTAAATGGATCGAAGTCGGTATCATGCAGTGATCGTACATTCCGGCGAATAATCTCCGGATCGACACCGCTCATTAACCATTCTTGTTCGTGATCGGGCGCAAGGTAGCCCTCGATCGATTTTGCCGCTTCAGAAGAAGCAATTCTGAGGGAAGTTACCATCAGTCCTGCTCCTTCTGACATAAATTCGCACACGAACCTGGCGCAGACGCGCCGCACCTGATACAATATCTAGACATAGAAATCAAGCCCAATCTTTTTGGGCAAACAAGGTTATCAACCCCTTTGGCTGACTGTGGTAGGGAAGCTCGAGGGGTTTTGCTTATGCAATTGAAATTCTAGATTGGCGGACTTCTTGAAGCGGTGGTAGTCGCCTGAAATCGCGCAATCTAATTCGAGACAAACAAGGTTAGTCGGGTCATGCAGGTTAAACATTACCGACGTGGAAAGCAGATTAACACTGATCCAGCAGAGGCTCAAGAGGGGATGGATCAGCGATCCGGGGGAGTGATAGGTGAGTTAGAGGCACAAGTTAGGTGGGAAGTTGGACGGGGGAGGAATAGGCAGTGGGAAGTGGAGAGCGGGGGAATTAGGGAGTTTGTGAGGGATGCGATCGCGTAAAATAGCTTCACCCCTGGATCGAATCAACGACAGAGTTACAGGGAAAAGATCGACGCGGCAGTTACAGAGATCGCGATCGAAATCAGACGCAGGCGTTACAGAACTGAGTGAAATTACTACTAGCGATAGGGGCAGCCTGGATCATTCCGGCACTAAATCTCCAGATATAGCGTTTAACCTCTAGACAAAACTCCGAGGGTAGGGCACTATATGTGGGGTCTAGAATCTTCGAGAGCGATGAAACCACTAGAAGCAGCCTTTCCCGTCGATAGTCAACTTTTGATGGTGTTGCCCAGAGCCAGCGCATCCATCCGCAATCCAGATGTACGACTGCCGATTTTGCGATCGGATGCTAACGGCTATTACTTGGAGATGCGAGTGGAGGCGGATGCTCAGGACGAAAGCGAATTTGCTGTGATTCGTCGAGTGCCGCTAGAAAATTTGACCGAAGAAGAATTAATAGAGTTAAAAACCGAATATGCCAAGCTCGATTGGGCAGCTTGTGTCCGGAAAGGCGTAAGCAATGGATTAGAAAAAGTCCACGATCGCCGGATTCAAAGAATGTTTATGGCGTTGATGACGTTTCTGAATCCACGTCAGATTTCGATCGTGCTGTATCTCTATAAATTGGCGGCCCAACAGCAAAACGGCGGAACAGTGACGTTCCGATCGAATGATTTACTTGAAAGTTTGGGATACACCCGCACAAAGGATGGCGGATTTGCGTCGAAGCTGCGATCGCAACTGAATCGAGATTTAGTCACGCTGCATCGAACCGAATTAGTATTAGCGCAGTCGTTCAAAAAAATGCACCAAAATCGTGGCGCAAAAGTCATGATTAAAAGCATTCTGCGAATCAAAGATTATGAAGTGGACACTGCTCCGCGGGATTTTGATATTACAAAAGCCGCGGATTACACTTATGAATTGGCAGATTCTTACACGATCTCTCTAGAGTTTTTTGACAGTTCTCGAAACGGGGATTGTGTCCTTTTTCCGAATCAGTTCGACATTACTCAACGGCTGGGTACGAACGCGAAGTGCGATTATAAAACCAAGCTTCTCATCTATCTAGCAAGTCGAATGAAATGGGATAGCTTAACCGATGGACAATTCATCTCTGTTTCTAAACGATACTTGTTCAAAAACCTTGATTTACTCGGCAGTAATTCTTCTCGAAATAACCAAATTCTTTGGCGCACTGTGGACGAACTCAAAGCAGATGGCTACCTCTTGGGCGCACAAGAACTCTCAGGAAAAAGTCGCATTTCTACGATTCAATTCCAGATTGATTCAACCAAATTGAAGTGCAAATAGTCTACTCCCCACTCTCCACCCCAGATAACCCTACAAATCCCACCCAAGGTTCACGCTAAAATTAAGAAGTATGAACCTAAGAGAAAAAGCAATGGTGTTATTTGGATTTGGCAAAAAACTGGCGATTCCTACTCCTGATGAAGCGCTAAAAGGTCGATCGGAACCAATGCCCGTTCCCGCGAAGCATTTCGTCAAGGGTCATCCGCTCAAGCCTCCCTTCCCGCCTGGAATTGAAACCGCCGTCTTTGGTCTCGGTTGCTTCTGGGGTGCGGAGCGAAAATTCTGGCAGCAAGAAGGCGTTTACACGACTGCCGTTGGTTATGCCGCAGGGAGCACTCCAAATCCGACTTACCAAGAAGTTTGCTCTGGCATGACCGGACATAATGAAGTTGTATTAGTGGCTTACGATCCGAAAGCCATCAGTTACGAGCAACTCTTGAAAGTATTCTGGGAAAGCCACGATCCGACTCAAGGAATGCGCCAGGGAAATGATGTCGGCACTCAGTATCGATCGGGAGTCTATGTCTACAACGACGAACAGCGCAAGGCAGCAGAAGCTTCTCTGAAGACCTACCAGGAAGAACTCGCAAAAGCAGGATACAAAGCAATCACCACCGAGATTCTAGATGCGCCTGAATTCTATTATGCTGAAGCTTACCATCAGCAGTATCTCGCTAAAAATCCCAATGGCTACTGTGGTTTAGGCGGTACAAAGGTCTGCTATCCCGGAGCTTGATCCACATCTTCGCGAGTCGGCTCATTCGCTTCGCTCCATGTAGTGTTTGCGCTTTGAGCCGCCTCAAACGCTGGACAATATCCATCCGGTGTCACCTTGAAATTAAACAGCGGTGATCTCGGATTCCAGCAGCGTTGCCCCCGAAAATGCCGACAGCGAAAACAACAAGCTTTCTCAGAGCTATCCATCCAAGACGGCGATCGTTCGGTATTTTGCGTCATTAATTCACGCTGAGACAACCCCCGCAAGACTAAATCTTGACCCTGCCAACGCGCCTCAATCAGCCCGGTGTCAGAGATCGATCGCCATCTCGGATCGTTTGTGATTGCCTCCGGAAGCGTGATCGTCACCACCGTTCCAAGCTCGGCCAGCTCACCTTCGTAAGTCGTTTCTGGTGGTGCAGGCTGGAGGAAGGTTTCTCCGATTGGTAACTCAACCAAGTTGCCTGAAGCGGGGGAATGTAGATGATAGCGGTTGTGCAATTCCTCTAATCCGGCTAAATCCGATAGATAGTTCGGATCACCGTGAACGAAAATAACGTGTTGGGGACGCAGATTGTGAATAAACTGCGTGGTACTTGCCCCATCACAATGTTGTGCTAGCAGATAGGTTTCGATCGCATACTTCGGTGGGATATCAATCAATCCTTCTTCTAGATGTTGCGGCAGTAGAATTAGCCAGCGCTCTGGCGTATCTTCGCAAAATTCCTGCCAATCTGTTGAAAAATCCGTCAGCACAATACAAGGCGACTCACCGACTAGCGGTCGCTGTTCTGGATGCAGTCGTCGCACCCGTGGACGAACGCGATCGTCCCAAAACAGCGATTGATGCTTGGCAAAGTTCTGCACCGAAGCAGGCAAGTGCGGTAAAAGCGCTAAGTAGGCATCGCACCCAGACGCGACCCGACCATCCACCCAGATATCTAAATCGCGTCCGGTAAACGAGTGATGGCTCCTCAGCAGCATCAACAATTCTTGTCCAAGTCCGACCATCGGCAGCGGCAAGAGAACTGACCGCCGATCGCTCAACGCCCGACTCATTCTTTCAGCGATCTGATTTTCTTGCTGCCGTCGATGTGGAAATCGTGCCGTTCCATACGAGCCTTCGATAATCACCACATCCGGGCGCAATCCCCGCAGTTCCTCTAGCCGCAAGCCTTCTACTAAGCGGGAATTCGATAAAAAGAAATCCCCCGTATATAAAATCGAGTGCGATCGACCCTGATGCGGCGTATACGTCAGCAAAATCGCCGCTGCTCCGGGAAGATGACCCGCCGGAAATAGTTCAGCCGTTAGCCCATCCTGAAACTCAACCGGCGATCGCCAAGGCAGGGCATGAACAAATTGCGGAATTAGACCCGGTTGATCCAGCCAGTTAAGCGGTAATAGCTCTGTCGTCACTTCACTGGCATAAATCGGCAACTGCGGAAAAGCGCGATGCAAACTGAGCAAACCTTGAGCGTGATCCGAGTGAGCATGACTGCACAACACTACATCTGCCGGAGCGCGGTCAGGAGGATTTGACACTGCACTCCCATCCGTGAGCGCAGAAATATCTGCCAGCCCGCAGTCGAGCAGAATCCGATAGGGACCCATACGAACGAGAAGACAGACTCCTTCTTCGCCATGTCCCGCACCGTAAGGAAAACAGTCCAATTGCGTCACGTATCCACCCTAGAAAAACTCAGAATTCATACATCCTGAATTTGGAAAACAGGGTAGATTTTTCACCCTGTTTTCCGCGTTCTGGCTCTGATGCTAATGCGCTGAGCCATTGCCATGATAGTTATCTGTATCATAAAAACCGTTGCGCGTCCCAAAGAAAAGACAGGCAACCGTGAACACACCGGAGAGTACCAGTAGGACGAGCTTTACATCCATATTGCTTACAACCCTTAACCTGTATTATCAAGTGTACAAGAACGAAAATACAAATCGATACCGAGCATCCTAGAGCGAGTTTGCCCATAGTTTAAGAAATCACAGATTGATCTTAGATTCTCCCAAAGACAGAAATAGCGAAATCCCGTAGAGACGTGATTAATCACGTCTCTACGGGATTTCGGTCAACGCAGAATCTGTGGCAGCATTTTTTTGAATTGATATGAACTCTACCTCGGTTTGATTAATTGACCCCGATCGGTAAATCGCACCGACTTAATCTTTAAAGCGGGATTTTGTGTCAGCGATCGCCGCACGCTACCAAACAGCGATAACTGCTCGCAATTTGCCAGCGAGAGCAGCGATCGACGCGCATTTGGAATCGGGCGGAAATCAACAGTCGCAACTCTAGATGCCACTTTGACCCGATATCCTGCCACTCCTAAGCTTTCACTATTTGCCTTTTCCAATGTTTTCGCGATCGCCTGAGTCACAGGTTGATTCGCCGCGATCGTCTCTTTTGAGGTGATGAATTTGTTGCACTGGCTATCTAGCTGAAAAATATTTACCGTAATCGTCCTACCACCAGGTTTAGGAGACGCTTTGGAAGTCGCGACAGCCGGAGAAGGGGAAACTGCAACTGACGGGGGTTCGGGCGATCGACAACCGCTAACAATAAACCAGACTAGATTAAAAAGAACAAATCCTCGAATCATTTGTGTCGCAACTTATCCTGTTTTTGTGACCCGTAGCTGGAAAGAGAAATGATACCAACTAGGGTAGATCCTTGATCGCGCTATGGTGCTTCTAAAGACGGGATTTCGCTCTCCGTGTTCTCGGAAACATTGTGAAATTGCTGTTTCAGAGTTAGCATAAACGTAGCAATCCCCGCTAGGGGTATTGATGTTGAATTCTTCAAAGTTCATGGACGAAGTCCATTTATCTATATCAAAGTACACTTTCTAGCCTGGATGCCTTGGTCTTCCAGCGCGAGGAAGATCGAGGAGGAAAGTTAAATGCTGACTCAAGACAGTCGAGCAACGCTCAGAGGAATTTCGGATCTCAACCGTCTGAAGCTCGAACTCAACGAACTGCCTGCGGTTGATGTAGGCGATTACATCACCGGACTCGAACCTGAAAAGCAAGCGATTACGTTTCGGCTTCTGAATAAAACTCAGGCAACGGATGTGTTTGAATATCTGCCGCCCGAAGTTAGAGAGTCGCTGCTGGGTTCTCTGCATAATGCTCAGGTGTGCCAAATTGTTGAATCGATGCGTCCGGACGATCGGGCAGAGTTGTTCGATGAGTTGCCTGCTGGAATTGTTAAACGCTTGGTGCAACAACTCAGCCCGGAAGAACGGCAAGCCACAGCGACGATTTTGGGCTATGCCGAAGGAACCGCAGGTCGGGTAATGACGACCGAGTATGTTCGACTGCGACAAGGTTTAACCGTCGGAGAAGCATTGAGCAAAATTCGATTGGCTGACCGGGATAAAGAAACGATCTACTACGCCTATGTCACCGACAACAACCGCAAGCTTAAGCAAGTTGTCTCGTTGCGGCAGTTAGTGTTCTCGATCCCCGATGCCAAAATTGAAGACATTGGCAGCGATCGCGTGATCAAAGCGCGGACGGAAATGCAGCAAGAGGAAGTGGCGCAATTGATGAAGCGCTATGACTTATTAGCGGTTCCAGTGGTCGATCGTGAAGATCGGCTGGTTGGGATCATTACCGTCGATGATGTGGTGGACATTCTTGAACAAGAAGCCACCGAAGATATTCAAAAACTCGCGGGGGGTGGCGGTGATGAGTCATCGCTTTCAACCCCGATCGAAAAGCTGCGAAATCGTGTGCCCTGGCTGTTAGGGATTATGGCGCTGTATATCGGGGCTTCTAGCGCCATTTCGCCGTTTCAATCGACGATCGCAGCCGTTCCGGTGCTGGCGGTGATTATGCCATTGTTCTCGAATACTGGGGGAACGGTTGGCATTCAAGCGCTGACGGTAACCATTCGATCGCTTGGTATCGGTGAAGTCACTTCTCAAGACACAATGCGAATTCTGCGAAAAGAACTCCTTGCAGGACTCGGAACCGCTTTGGCATTGGGTCTAACGATGTTTGTCTTGTCGCTGATTTGGACAAAGCCGGAAGAACGCTGGGTCGGAGTTGTGGCGGCAATCGTTATGGCATCCAATAGCATTGTTGCCGTGACCCTCGGAACACTTTTACCAATGGGACTGAAGCGGTTGAAGCTTGATCCGGCTTTGGTTAGCGGGCCGTTAGTGACAACTTTATTGGATACGATCGGCTTTATCACCTTCCTCACGCTGATTACATTCAGCTTAAACGTACTGAAACTTCCAACTTAGCTCTAGGATGAGGGTAGTTCGCAATTACTGTCATGCTAGATCTGACAAAACTGGCTCAACAGATGCAAGGGATTAGTCAACAGCTAACCCTAGAGGCAACCGCAACGCGGCAACGGCTCGATCGCGCAAACTTGCTGATGGCACAAGCGTTCGATCGCCAAGCCGAACTAACTGAGATGCAGCAATTGTGGCGCGATCGGCTGAGTTTTACCGCAGCGATCCCGATCGAACCCCTGAATACGCGGATTGCGATCGATCCTGCTCCCTTTGCTCATACCGTAATCGCGACAGATGGTTCTCAGATCGCACCGAGTCATCACGAAATTGCTTATTGCTATTTGATTAATGTGGGTCGCATCATTCTGCATTACGGGCAAAGTAAACTCCCCTTGCTCGATAGTTTGCCAGAAGTGTTTTATCGTCCTGAAGATCTCTACGTTTCTCGACAATGGGGTATTCGGACTGAGGAATGGATGGGCTATCAGCGAACCGCGTTAGAAGTGCAGATGCTTGCAGAATTAGCGCAGGCGATAATTGATGAAATGAGTGCGCCGACGATTTCGCTGGTAGATGGATCGCTGATTTATTGGTTTTTGGAGCAGTTACCAACTGAGGCTCGCGATCGTATTCTTACGCCGATTCTTGCTGCTTGGGATCAGTTGAGAGCGATCGAGGTTCCTTTGGTGGGTTATATCAGCGCATCCCGAAGCGGAGAAGCTATGAACTTTTTGCGGCTTCAAAGTTGTGCATATCTTGCTCCTGATTGTGCGACGCATTGTAGTGAAGTGGTGGATAGAGCGCCTTGCCAAGTGTTAGATCCGCTCAAAGATGCGGCAATTTGGGGAATGTTGCTAGAGCCAGGTCAGCGCAGTCCTTTGTGGAAAAGTTCGGCGCGAATTCAAGAGTTTTATGGCGATCATGCCATTCATTTTTGCTATGTGAATGTAGGCAGTGAGATTGCGCGAGTTGAGGTTCCTGCTTGGGTGGCAGAGAACTCAGCACTGTTGAATTCTGCATTGAGTTTGGTTTTAGCTCAGGTGCAGAAAGGATATGGTTATCCGGTTGCTTTGGCAGAAGCGCACAATCAGGCAGTCGTGCGAGGGGGCGATCGTGCGCGATTTTTTGCCTTGCTGGAACAGCAGATGATCAAAGCCGGCTTGCGAAATGTGGGAACGTCTTACAAAGAAGCGCGAAAGCGCGGCAGCATTGCATAGAATTGAGAGAATTACAACGCGGTGAGGCTCACATGAAGACAGAGCTGAAGGTCAGCCAGTCAGAACTGTATGAAGCTGATTATTATTTGTGGATTCAGGACACACTCGAAAAGTTAAAACATCAGAACTATAGCCAGGTTGATTGGAAGAATCTACTGGATGAGATCGAAGACATTGAAAAAAGTGAACGAAGAAGCCTATCGAGTAATTTAGTGATTGTTTTATTGCATTTACTGAAGTGGCAATATCAAATCGATCGTCGCTCACAAAGTTGGGAATTGAGTATTGTTGAACATCGGATACGAATCGAGGAAGCGCTAGAAGATTCTCCAAGTCTTAAAAGCTATCTTACCGAAATTCTTGAGAAGCAGTATCGAAAAGCAACCCGACTTGCAAGCGCAGAAACTGGATTATCGATCGAAGATTTTCCTGCTAAATGCCCTTACTCGATCGCTGAAGTTCTAGAGAGTAGTTTAGAGACTTTTGACTGCTAAAACTCAGCTTCATCGGTCAACGTTTCAATCAACAAATCCACCTGCTTTTGCCGCTCTGCTAAAAACGATTCACATTGTCTTAAGTATTCAACCGCAGCCGAAAACTCCTCAAACACATCAGCTAATTCCAATTCGCCTGATTCAATCCGCGTCAAAATTTTCTCGACCTTTGCCACCGTCGTTTCATAGTTCCAGGGCTCAGAAGAACGATTCGATTTTTGAGCGTTTGCATTAGGAGAGGAATTCATCGGCAAAAGTTCGATCGCTATTTTACTTATACAGTTTTATCTGCCGATACGTTGGTTACAGTCACATCAATTTGCCCTTGTCCTAGCTGAATTTTTAAGGTTTCGCCAACCGTTACATCGTTCGTCGATCGCACAATTCCCGATTCTGCCCGAACTACTGCATATCCTCGCTGTAGAACCGATGCCGGATCAAGCGTAGTCAATTTTTCCTGAAGCATTTGACAGTGTTGCTCTGCAATTTGAAACCGTCTTTGCGTGGATTGAATCAATCGTTGACGCAGCCAGGAAATGACTTGTGCTTCTTGTTTCAAAGCACGATCGAGCTTCAATCGAGAGATACGATCGCGCAATCCAGCTAAACGATCGTGCTCCTCGCTCATGTATTGCAGCATCGCTAGATTGAGCGACTGAACTCGATTGTTGTGAAGCTCATACAAATCCGCCAAACAAGGAACCGCCTGTTCTGCCGCAGCCGTCGGAGTATGCGCCGCCAGATCTGCCGCCAAATCCGAAAGCGATTCATCGCGCTGATGTCCAATCCCCGCAATCACCGGAATTGGGCAATCCGCGATCGCTCTCACAACATTTTCATCATTAAAACAGACCATATCTTCGATCGCACCGCCGCCACGTGATATAATTAGTACATCTGCTCTGTTATCTCGCTCAACCCGTTTGATGGCAGCTACGATCGACAAAGGTGCTTGATCACCCTGTACCAATGCAGGTGAAAACAGCACCCGTAAACCGGGATATCGTCGCTTTAGCGTTCTTTGAATGTCTCCCCAAGCGGCGGCTTGCGGTGAAGTCACAACCGCTACGGTTTGCGGATGAGTCGGGATCGGGCGCTTGCAATCGGCATCAAACAGCCCCTCGGCTTCGAGACGGTCCTTGAGTTGACGCGATCGCAGAGCGCGTAAGCCTTCCCCCGCCGGAAGCGCTTGCCAGACGATTAACTGATAGCTGCCCCGGTGCGGCTGCACATGCACACGACCGAGCAAAATCAACTGTTCACCTGGAGCGGGTAACGTCGCCAACTTATGCAACTGACTATTCCAAACCACACATTGGATCGCAGCCTTCGCATCCGGATCTTGCAGCGTGAAAAACAACCCACTGCGATATCGCGTCGCACTCGACACTTCTCCGGTGAGCCAGACTTGGCGCAGTTGATCATCTTGCTCGATCAGCAACTGAATGTAAGCCGTAAGACCCGCCACCGTCAGGGCGGTATCCGGTACCAACAAGTTCGGCAGTTTCGAGGTCATTCTCGTTACCCTAGAAGAAGAAATACGAATTGTGCTGAGAGCGGCATCCTCTCTATGCTACAAAGTTTGGCAATTAGGTGATAGTTCGATCGCAATTCGGCTACAATTGCCCATCCCGTTCTGTCCCCACTCTCTTTTTTCACACCACTTTCTGAGGCGCTAATGGCAACTAAAACTACAGAAACGACCGATAAGCAAAAAGCCCTAAATCTCGTTCTCACCCAGATCGAGCGCAACTTCGGGAAAGGCAGCATCATGCGCCTGGGCGATGCCACCCGAATGAAAGTAGAAACGATTCCGACGGGAGCCTTGACGCTGGATTTGGCGCTGGGTGGTGGTTTACCCAAAGGTCGGGTGATCGAAATCTACGGGCCTGAAAGTTCAGGTAAAACGACGTTGGCGCTTCATGCGGTCGCAGAAGTGCAAAAGGCTGGCGGCATTGCGGCATACGTGGATGCTGAACACGCGCTTGATCCGAGCTACTCAGCGGCGTTGGGTGTAGACATTGCGAACCTGCTGATTTCTCAACCGGATACTGGAGAATCGGCGCTGGAAATTGTGGATCAGTTAGTGCGATCGACGGCGGTTGATGTGGTGGTCGTGGACTCGGTTGCTGCACTGGTTCCCCGCGCTGAAATCGAAGGGGAAATGGGTGACTCTCACATGGGTCTGCAAGCGCGATTAATGAGCCAAGCCCTGCGGAAAATCACAGGCAACATTGGTAAATCGGGCTGTACGGTGATCTTCATTAACCAGTTGCGTCAGAAGATCGGTGTCACCTACGGTAGCCCAGAAACGACCACAGGCGGTCAAGCGCTGAAGTATTACGCTTCGGTGCGGCTCGATATTCGCCGGATTCAAACTTTGAAGAAGGGAACCGAAGAATTTGGAACTCGTGCAAAGGTGAAGGTGGCGAAGAACAAAGTTGCGCCTCCGTTTAGAATTGCAGAGTTTGACATCATCTTTGGTAAGGGAATCTCGACTTTGGGCTGTCTGGTGGATCTGGCTGAAGAAACGAGCGTGATTGTTCGCAAGGGTGCTTGGTACAGCTACAAGGGCGAGAATATCAGTCAAGGTCGCGATAATGCGATCAAGTACATGGAAGAGCGCCCAGAACTTGCGAAGGAGCTTGAGCTTCAGGTGCGCGAGAAGTTAGAAATGGGCGCACAGGTGTCTGCGAATTCGGTTGGTCAGGTCGATGAGCATGACAGCGAAGAGGAAGTCTTGGACGAAGAATAGGAATGAGGGCGATCGTCTTTGTAAGGGGACGATCGTCAAATTTCTTCAAATGATTAGGCAGGCACCACGCCTGCTTTTTTATTAGCCTAAATCACGCTAGAAATGAAAAAAGATTAGACAGTAGGCAGAACCAATCAGTGAACAAATCAAACCGCTTCGCTATAGCTTTGAGTGTTTTGTCGATCGCCTACCTTTCCGCCTGCCTGCTATTATTCATCCTTCAACGCTACCTTATCTATCGACCGAGTTCTCAAATTGCAATGTTGCCGAGTGCATCCGAGTTCAAGATGCCTTATCGAGAAGTTTGGATTCCTGTAGGGCACGATCGTATCTACGGTTGGTGGATTCCAGCCCCTTCAAATCAAGAGCAATTCATGCCGATCGCAAATGAGCCAACCCGCATTCTCAAATCTTCTAAAGTCATGCTCTACCTTTGTGGAGTCGGACGAAATATGGGAGATCATAACTACCTTGCTCGGATGCAAGCATTTCGGCAATTAGGATTTTCAGTTCTAGTGTTTGACTATCGGGGCTACGGTCAGAGTACGGGAAACTTTCCGACCGAGAGCCAAGTTTATCAGGATGCTGAAGCGGCTTGGGATTACTTGCAACAAAAAGTTCCGGCGAATCAAGTCGTCATTTACGGGGAATCATTGGGAGGTGCGATCGCGCTTGAGTTGGCAATCAAACATCCTGATGCAAAGGGCTTAATTCTTCAAAGCTCATTCACTTCGATAGCTGAGGTGACGAAACAGAGAGGTCTCTTTGGCTTATTTCCGATCGACATTCTCTTAACCGAGCGCTTCAACTCACTCGAAAAGATACGATCGCTCAAGGTTCCAGTTCTGTTCCTGCATGGCACTCAAGATTCAGTTGTGCCTGTAAGAATGAGTCAAATGCTGTATGACACTGCGCCTGAATCAAAGCAGCTATTTCTGATTTCTGGGGCTGATCATGTAAGAATTTATCAACCTGGAAACAACTCGTATCTAAGAGCAATTAAAAGATTTGTGGATTCGCTGTAATGTCGGGGATTTTAGCGATTGCCTCTTTCACACTCCAGCTCTTCTAGAAGTAGTGTTGAAAACCTACTATAATGCTGGCAGACTCTTAGCTTTTGTGCATTCTTATGACTTCTTAGCAACTTGAAGAACGCTTTCAACAGCTCGAAGCGCGAGTTGCAGCTTTGAAGTCAGAACTTGCACAGATGAAGCAACTACTGTCTGGCGTGACCCAGAAACAGTCCCCTTGGTGGCAACAGATTGCAGGCAGCTTTGAGAATGATCCAAATTTTAATGAAGCGGTTCGCCTTGGACAAGAATGGCGCAAATCTGCGGAATAGGTCACAGATTGCAAAATGTATATTCTTGATACTGACCATCTCAGCCTAATTCAGCGTGATGGGCAAGAGGGAAAACGAATTCGGGCTGCGATCGTTGCTTGTGTTGCTGAAGCTGAATATCTAATTCACCCACCTCGGTTGCAGAGTTTTAAACAAAAAAGCTGGTAGCTCCAGCAAAGGAAACTACCAGCCTCAATCACAATCAAACTAGAGTTTATTTCGACTCGGTGAAGTCAGCATCAATCACATCATCACCACCAGTCGAACCGGTCGAGCCGCCTGCACTTGCACCCGGATCAACGTCCGGAGCAGCACCGCCACCGGCTTGCTGATAGAGGTTTTGGCTAATGCCGTACAGTGCCTGTTGCAGATCCGTGGTCAGCGTCTTGATCCGATCGAAGTTCTCTTGGGCGATCGCCTCTCTGAGATCCTTGACCAAACCTTCAACCTTGGTCTTGTCATCGGCAGGAACCTTATCGCCAAGTTCGCTGATCTGCTTCTCAGCCTGGTACGCCAGCGAATCCGCTTGGTTCTTCATATCAATGCGCTCACGCCGTTCTTTGTCTGCCGAAGCATTGACTTCAGCATCGCGAACCATGCGTTCAACATCATCCTTCGGCAAGGTCGATGCACCCGTGATGCTGATCGATTGTTCCTTACCCGTGCCCTTATCTTTCGCAGAAACAGTCAAGATACCATTGGCGTCGATGTCGAAAGTGACTTCGATTTGAGGAACACCACGCGGAGCCGGGGGAATTCCATCGAGACGGAAGGTTCCAAGGCTCTTGTTGTCGTTCGACATTTCGCGCTCACCTTGCAGCACATGGATTTCTACATTGCTTTGTCCATCAACTGCCGTCGAGAACACTTCCGATTTCTTGGTCGGAACTGTGGTGTTACGAGGAATAATCTTGGTCATCACACCGCCCAAGGTTTCGACACCGAGAGACAGCGGAGTCACGTCGAGCAGGAGAATATCTTTCACTTCACCTGCCAACACCCCTGCTTGAATTGCAGCACCCATTGCCACAACTTCATCGGGGTTAACGGTTTGATTCGGATCTTTGCCCAGAACGCGCTTCACGACTTCTTGAACCGCAGGAATCCGGGTCGAACCCCCGACTAACACAACTTCATCGATCTTGCTCTTGTCGAGTTTCGAGTCACGCAATGCCGCTTCAACTGGAATGCGACACCGATCAATTAAGTCGGCACAGAGTTCTTCAAACTTCTGACGAGTAAGAACATTCTCTAAGTGTTTCGGCCCGTCTTGGGTCGCTGTGATAAACGGCAGGTTAATGTCTACTTGGGTAACGCTGGAAAGCTCGATTTTCGCTTTCTCAGCCGCTTCGGTTAGGCGTTGGAGGGCTTGCTTGTCTTTACGAAGATCAATCCCTTCCGCCCGCGCAAAGTTGTCTGCGAGGTAATCTACGATCTTCTTGTCGAAGTCGTCACCGCCTAAGTGTGTGTCGCCTGAAGTGGCAAGCACTTCAAACACACCATCACCCACTTCTAGAATCGAGACATCAAACGTACCGCCGCCCAAGTCAAAGACCAGAATTGTTTCGTTGCTCTTCTTGTCGAGACCATAAGCCAGCGATGCCGCAGTCGGCTCGTTGATGATCCGCAGCACTTCTAGACCGGCAATTTTACCTGCGTCTTTGGTCGCTTGGCGCTGGGAATCGTTAAAGTAAGCGGGAACGGTGATCACCGCTTGGGTAACATCTTCGCCCAGATACTTACTGGCATCTTCTTTCAGCTTGCGAAGAACTTGAGCAGAGATTTCTTCCGGTGCAAACTGCTTACCTTGTGCGGGGCAGTCGAGTTTTACATTGCCACTGATATTCAGGACTTTGTAGGAAACTTCTGTGGTTTCGTGCGTCACTTCATCAACGCGACGACCGATGAACCGCTTCACTGAATAAAAGGTATTCTCTGGGTTCATCACGGCTTGACGCTTTGCGATTTGACCGACTAAGCGATCGCCATTTTTCGCAAATGCAACGACGGAAGGTGTTGTCCGACCGCCTTCTGCATTCGGAATCACAGTGGGCTTACCGCCTTCCATCACAGCGACACACGAGTTTGTCGTTCCTAAGTCAATTCCAACAACTTTTGCCATATTGGTGCTTCGGCTCCATCACTATCAAATGCTTTGTCAGGGTAGGGGACTGGCAATAGTGCCAGAATCAGTTCGGGGCGGCAGGACTCAAACGGGTTAATGCCACCAAAGCATCCTTCAATCCCCTACCTTATATACTGTTCGGCTAATGGCGTTCCATGAAGGGGTATTTACCGTACCTACCGAACCATTTCGGGGGACGGTTGGGGATGGGAAGTAGGGAGAACAGAAATTAGTATTCCTGCTCCCTACTTCCCACGCTCATCTCTAGCTATTCCAAACGTCTGCGGTTTCCGCTTCAGCTTGGGGTGCGATCGCAGCTTTGGTTGTACCAGTCAAGTTCAGCTTCACCACCGCAGGCTTCACCGCTTGGTAGCGTGGCAGCGTCAGCGTCAGAATACCGTCAACGAATTCAGCTTTGACTTGATCGTTCTGCACAGCAGCAGGTAGCGTGATCACGCGGTGGAACTTGCCGTAGCGGAACTCAGAGCGGAATCCTTTCGTGTCGGTTTGCTCAAACTTGCGCTCACCGGAAATCGAGATCGCATCGCGTCCGACTTGCACTTCAACATCTTCTGCCTTGATACCAGGGAGTTGAACGCGAACGGTGAAGGCATCATCGCTGCTATTGAACTCGATCGCAGGTGTCCAGGTTGCTTCGCGAGTTGGCATCAATTCGTTGAAGAGTTGATTGAATTGACGACGAGCTAGTTCCATTTCTTGCCAAGGTTGCAAACGAGTAGAAGTCATCATGGTCATTGTTTAAGAGAGAGGAGTTAAGTCTTGGGCTTTGTTCGTCCGCCCTTGATGTTTCTACTGTAAGAAGAATGGAGGGCGATCGCACTGAGGCAACCCGTAATCGTGCGGGTGTAGTTGCCGATGGGTGAAATGCGCTCTGTTTGGTGAGCCGATGACTCGTTTGGGTTTCCCGAAATTTAGCCTTAGCTTTGTAGGGTATGGTTGAGTTGCTGTTGGATCTGTTGAACTTCTGCTGAACTTCTGCGATCGGTAACCCAGCCAAAATTGCTGAAGCTCCATGAGGAATAAGCAGCCTAAACAAACACAACTAAGCAAAGTTGATAAATTCAGCAAATGAACAATCTTCGATTCACTCAGTCAACCCTTGATTGAAGCGATCGAACAATTTATTCTCCCGCTTGCATCACTTGATTCACAGTTAATTGCAATTCAGGAAGCTGAGCGGATTGAATTCGATCGTCGCCTCGCAGTACCGCCGCTTCATAAAATCCATCTACCAAAGTCAGTAAAGTAATTTGCGCTTCATCTGGATCAATAATCCAGTATTCTGCAATGCCTCGCGCTGCATATTCCGCGCTGCTTCGCAGATACCGCAAGGGTCACTTATATCGATAGTCACGATCGCGATTGGTTTTGCCCAGAGACACAATCTCGACCGTGATTGCAAGCGCGAACTCTTGCCCGTGCGCCGCTGACGACCAGTTCGTAATCTTTGTGGCTAATTTTCTGAAACGGCAGCAGCTTGAGAAACTCTGACAGCGAAAACAGCGCAATTCGGCTATTCCGAGTGCTTTCCGGTGGCATCTCAACCAAGACTCCATCCACTAACTCATAGCGCTGCTCTGTCCCGGCATCATACGCTAAATATTCGGCAAGTGTCATCCGCTTTGAAGCGAGAGTCATAGAATCGATCGCATACCTACGATCCGTATTTTACCTGGTTCATTTTCTTTCAGATCTGCGCTATACTACTCATAGTCGTTATGAGTTTGTAATAGAATTTTATGGCAAACCCAACTGTCGAAAATTTAGTGATCATTGGGTCGGGTCCCGCTGGCTATACGGCAGCAATCTATGCAGGACGCGCCAACCTCAAGCCGCTTGTATTTGAAGGATTTCAGGCAGGAGGAATTCCCGGCGGACAACTCATGACCACGACCGAAGTTGAAAATTTTCCTGGTTTTCCACAAGGCATCACGGGGCCTCAGTTAATGACGCAGATGAAAGCGCAAGCTGAGCGTTGGGGTGCAGAGCTGGTGACAGAAGATGTGCTGTCGGTTGATTTTTCGCAGCGTCCATTTACGATTCGCTCTGAAACTCAAGAAGTTAAAGCACATAGCGTTGTCATTGCGACCGGAGCGACAGCAAAACGGTTGGGTTTACCGAATGAGCATGAATTCTGGAGCCGTGGCATTTCCGCCTGTGCGATTTGCGATGGTGCAACTCCGATTTTCCGGGGTGTGCCGCTGGTTGTAATTGGCGGTGGAGATACAGCCGCCGAAGAAGCAATCTATCTCACCAAGTACGGCGATCATGTGCATCTGCTGGTGCGGGGCGAAGCGATGAGAGCCTCGAAAGCGATGCAAGACCGCGTTTTGAGCAATCCTCGTATCACCGTTCACTGGAATTCTGAAGCGATCGATGTCGTCGGTGATGTCAAACATATGACCGGGGTGAGAATCCGCAACCGCAAGACCAACGAAGAAAGCACGATCGACGCGAAAGGTTTGTTTTATGCGATCGGGCATACACCGAACACTGCTCTATTCAAAGGTCAACTCGAACTGGATGAGATTGGTTACATCCAGACCAAGCATGGCGGCGTTGAAACCAGTTTAGAAGGTGTGTTTGCCGCAGGTGATGTGCAAGACCACGAATTTCGTCAGGCGATTACCGCAGCCGGAACCGGATGTATGGCGGCAATGCTGGCGGAACGTTGGCTCTCGGTGAATGGATTGGTGCAAGAGTTCCCTCGGATTCAAGCAGACGTGCCGAACGAAGAGAATACCGCTCACGCTCCCATAGAAACCGAAGTTATTGAGTTTAGCCTAGAATCGACGCGGCATCGGGGCGGTTTGGCGTTGCGGAAGCTGTATCACGAGAGCGATCGACCAATTTTGGTCAAATATGTCTCTCCGACTTGCGGGCCTTGCCACACGCTGAAGCCAATTCTCAACAAAGTTGTGGATGAGTTCGACGGTAAGATCCACTTCGTTGAAATTAACATTGAAGAAGATCAAGACATTGCCGAGGCAGCAGGGGTCATTGGAACGCCGACTGTGCATATCTTCAAGAACAAAGACAAGATTGCAGAACTCAAAGGCGTGAAGCAAAAGAGCCAGTATCGAGAAGTGCTCTCGGCTCATCTCTAAGCGATTTAGGTTTCGCTCTGTTCTGACCACAGCGGATGAGGAGAACTTGTCCGCTGTTTTTTATTGTCATACGTTTTTTATTGTCATACGATCGTCTGTCAATGCCACAATGCCTAGACTCGATCGAGGTGAAATCCGATGATTGCTCAAAACCGAGTTGACGAAATCATTCACACGCTCAAGCAAGATCTACCCACTTTGTTTGAGAAGGATATTACCTACGACATCTATAGTTCAGATATCTTCTTCAAAGATCCGGTCAATACCTTTAAGTGGAAGTTTAACTATCGCATTATCTTTTGGACATTGCGCTTTCACGGCAAACTGTTTTTCACTGAGCTATTTTTCGATCTGCATCAGGTCTACCCCAAAGATGAATCGACTATCTTGGCGGATTGGACAGTTCGCGGAACGCTGAGAGTCCCTTGGAAGGCGCGACTTTTGTTTAACGGCACTTCCACTTACAGCCTTAACGCAGATGGACTGATTTATAGGCATATCGACACTTGGGATCGACCTCCCAATGAAATTCTGAAACAGTTCTTTCAGAAGGGATAAGCGCTTACTCACCTCGACGACTCCTAGAGCGAACATAACGGAGTTTCGCTCTAGTTCCTTTAATCACAATGAATAGAATCACCCCTGGAACCATGAGATGCAGCGCTAAAACTAGAATCGTTGAAAAGAGAGTCTGGAAACTCAGCAGTGTAGTTCCAGTCAAGAGTGGCTCAAGCGATGCGTAGATGATATACCCACAGAGACCTAAAATGGGTAGCCCGATCGCGACCCAACTCATCACAATGATGCCCCAGGGCATCCGACCGTGGCTCAGACCCCGATACATCCGTCCTTCTACCGCCACTTCTCCCATCGGCGTAAATCCAGAGGGAATCTGCTCTACGTCAAAGTATTGGTTTGGCGGCGGAACTGAAATATTGCGTTTATCGCTCACCTCTGGATCGGCATCAAATTTTGAAAAATCGAACTCTGAACCGGAATCAGTGTTCTTGCTCATTGCAACACCCTTATGAAGAGAATGAGTGAGGCTTCAATCAACTAGACGGCGTTTCCTGATCGAAGGTTTCTCTGTTTTAATCCGATCGCGCATCAATTGCGATTTTAATCTTTAACCCAGAGTGCAAGTCCGCCTCCCCGTCCACGGGCTGCAATGAAGCGATCGCGAATCAGGAAAAACGCAAAAAAGGGAAGTTTCCCAATAGAAGTTTCTGAAAATGCTTGTTCCTTTTCGGCTCCACCCCGCACCGCTTGAGTATAAATGGGCCGATCTCCTAAGCAAACCTGGATCTGTGTAAACTCAAACGCCAGCAAATGCTTCTTCGGTTGAAATCGCGCAGGGCCGGAAAACTTCAAGGACAGCAGCCCGATTCGCGCTTGATTGCCAATTCGCTCGGCTCCAGACTCAGCGGTACTAAATGAGATTTGAGCTTTCGCAAGTTTAGGCACATAGTATCCTTTTTTCAGTTTGATTCCACCTTGGCGGATTTTGCGGGTTCCAGTGGCAAAACAAAGCCGCCACTGCCCCTGGAGTTGCGAAAACTGGTCATCGATTGATCGCTGCTTTGCCAATTTTTCAGCCTGCAAAAGCGCATCTACAACGCTCTCGGCTGCCGGACGGTTCGCTGTTGAGTTCTGGAATGCCAAAGCAGCCTGCTCTAAAACGGCAAGAAAATCGGGCGCGGTAGGGGTTGAGGAAGTCATGAGCGCTGAGCGAGACAATTAGAAGGATTATAGAAAATTTGACGATCGCCCTGCTGGCAGATCCAAAGAAGCAATTTTTCCCACCGCTCAAAGTGGGCGAATTTGTAAAGAAATGCCAAAATAATTGGATAGGTTTTTGTGGAACCCAATGGCATTTAATCCTGACAGTGCTAATTTTCTTCATACCGATGCTGAGGCAAGCGACGCAAACGCGCTGCTGCGTTACCTTCAGCATCAACCACCCGAAGTCCTAGAGCGGGTGGCACGATCGGCTAGTCCTCAAGTCAAGCAGATTGTCTCCCACAACGTGCAGGGGTTGGTCGGTGTTCTCCCCGGAGACGGCTTCAACGTCAAAATTACCACTGATCGCGAAAATCTTGCAGGACTACTCGCTTCCGCAATGCTGACCGGCTATTTCCTGCGTCAGATGGAGCAGCGGATGGAACTCGAAAACAATATTGGGGATCTCTAAGGAGAACTCTAAGCGCACCGATTTCTAATCAATGCGCCTCGGATTTAGCTTTTTTTCGGAAACGCGCCCGGACGTACCTGAACGGTCTGTGTGCTGTTTCCTCGCTTCACCTCGACTTGAAGTGGCGCTCCAATTTGGCTTGCTTCGACCTGTCTCTGAACATCGGAAGTGGTCTGAACTGAAGTGCCGTTAATTCTTTGGATAATATCGCCGGAACGTAATCCCCCTTGAGCTGCCGGAGAATTCTCTGCAATCCGCGCAATAAATACGCCTTGATCTTCTGTGACTTGCGCTCGACCGCCCGATTCTTTGTTCAGTTCCTCACGAATCGTCGCCGTTAAATCAATCATCTGAATCCCCAAGTAAGGATGATCGACACTGCCCTTAGTGAAAAGCTGTTCGGCAACTCGCTGAGCAGTTTCGATCGGAATCGCAAATCCCAACCCCTGAGCATCTGCCCGAATTGCCGTATTAATGCCAATCACTTCACCGCGATCGTTGAGCAACGGCCCACCCGAATTGCCGGGATTAATCGCGGCATCGGTTTGAATAAAGCTGACTCGTTTATCCGAAACGCCTACCTGACTGCTCGATCGACCCGTCGCGCTGATAATGCCAGCCGTGACTGTGTTATCGAGACCCAACGGATTTCCGATCGCGATCGCCCACTGCCCCGGAATCAAACTGGTCGATTTTCCGAGCGTTACGTTGGGTAGCCCTGCCGCATCAATTTTCACGGCTGCCACGTCGGTTACAGAATCCGTTCCAACGACCCGCCCCTCGAAAGTACGTCCATCTTTCAGCGTTACTTCTACGGTGTCAGTTCCTTCGACCACATGAGCATTCGTGAGCAACCGACCATCTGAAGTGAGCAGAAAGCCTGATCCAGTTCCGCGCTCGACTCGATCTTCAGGAGCTGGAAGCTGATCGCCAAAAAACCGCTTGAAGACAGGATTCCGAAACGCTTCAGGGACATTACTTGATACGCGCCGAGTCGCATTGATTCGCACTACTGCAGGGCCTGCTCGATCGACCGCCGTAGAAATAAAATTTTCATTTTTTGCGATATCTGGAGACACCAGAATCGTGCTGGGCGGAGCGGATTGCACCTGAAACGGCTGCCCTTGAAGCCGATTGCTCAAATAATGATTTGCCACCAAGCCCGCTCCACCACCAACGGCTAACAGCGAAGCTCCGATCGCGACTTGTCTGAAGGAGAGAACCATATAACGTAACGCGAAAAACAGCGGTGTATTCAGTGTATCTTTGTCTTCTGAATCCGGTGGGTATTTCTGTGACCGATTCGGAGGGACTCGTTTTGGGATAGACTGCTTTTACACAGACTGCGCCTGATTTTCGGCAGTTTGAAGGCGTGGTATATCAGTGAGTTGAAACATAGGGTTATGGCAAAGTATCGTTCTATTCTGGCACTTGTTTTTTGCACGATCATGGCGATCGTCATGGTGGGCTGTAGCAGTCCGACAGCAGTTAAGCCAACTTACACTCCGGAGAAGATTGCAGAGATTCAGAGCTATGCAAAAGATTTGAGCGAGTTGAGCGATCGCTTACCTGAATTACAAAATCTGATTCAGCAAGAGGATTTCATCTTTGCGCGGAACTTTATTCATGGGCCCTTGGGTGAGATCCGCGTGATTATGAGCCGAGTTGCGGGCAGTTTGTTGCCGAATGAGCAGAAGCCAGCCCGCGAGCTGGCAAAACAGATTGCAAACGATTTGGTGGAGATCGATCAAGCCTCGGCATCGAATAACTATAAGGAAGCGATTCGCTACTATGGGGAAACGGTGAAGGATTTAGAAGCGCTCACCAAGTTGATTCCACAAGGTTAAGCGAAAGGGGGCGAAGGATGAATTCTCAAGTTGTTTATGCTTCGCCCTGCATATGAAGATTACGATCGCAGGCTGTGGCGTGGTGGGCGCGACGATCGCTTACGAACTCAGCAAGATTTCAGGTTTAGAGATTACGGTGACCGATGCTCAACCGACTCCGGTTCAAGCTGATTTAACTCAATGCCCAACCTCTACAGGGGCAGCACTCGGCGTATTAATGGGTGCAATCAGCAAAAAGGAAAAAGGTCGCAATTTGAGAATGCGACTGCATGGAATCCAGTATTACAACGAAACCATTCCAGAGTTAGAAGCGCTGACCGGACGATCGATTCCCTTCAATCGCCAAGGCATTTTGATGCTGCAATTTCCCGATGATGATTTATCGGTTTGGCATCGCTTAATTGAGGTCCGACAAAAACAGGATTTAACTTTAGAACTCTGGGATCAAGCGCGATTAAAATCAGAGCTTCCGTTTCTCGATCGTGCTTCTGCTGCCGTGTATTCACCGTGCGATCGACAAGTCAATCCCGTCGCACTCACTCAAGCGTTAATTGAAGCGGCAAAATTGCGAGGTGTTCGGTTTGAGTTTGGAACCAAAGTGATCGGAATGCAGGATGATCAGGTTCAAACTTCTGGAGGTGCGATCGCTTCAGATTATCTTGTGATTTCTGCGGGAGTGGGAACGACTGCGATTGAAAGCTCAGTTGACATTCGCCCTGTCTTGGGTCAAGCGATTCAGGTTCGATTGCCCCAGCCGTTGAGCGATTCAGATTTACCTGTGATTACCGGAAATGATGTGCATATTGTTGCGATCGGAGCATCGGAGTATTGGGTTGGCGCGACGGTTGAGTTTCCGACTGAGGCGGGGGAAGTGTTGCCGCCCGATCGAGCGATGTTTGATGAGGTGATGAGGCAAGCGATCGAGTTTTGTCCGGTTCTCAAAGATGCAGAACCGATTCGGACTTGGTTTGGCTTGCGTCCGCGTCCACAGGGTCGTCCCGCTCCAGTGATTGAAGAACTTAAGCCGAATGTTTTACTTGCAACTGGACATTATCGAAACGGTGTTTTGTTAGCACCAGCGACCGCAGCAGAAGTGAGAGCAAAAATTCTAGACAGAAGACTAAGCTGCTGATTGCAATTGGGGTTTGACAAAGGCATCTAATGTATCTTCCCGCCTAGCGAAAATCCTCCAAACCGTACTATCGACTAGCTCAAAGGCTAATTCACAAGCTGAATTGGTGATATCAAAGTCAACGGCGGGAATATCAGCAGCATTCAAGCAGGCAACGAGAGTAAGATTAATAACCTGATCGAATAAATTTGCAAGTTTCACAAGGTCTTGCCAGTTGAGAATGATTGGAGAGCTAGAGATTTGAGTTTCTAAATCTACGATTCCTGCTTCCCAAACCTCACTAATATCGCCGCTCGCTTCTAGGTCTAAAATTGCCCAGACGAGCTTGTGCTCTTCTTCTGGAACAGCCCGCAACAAGTCGATTAAATCGATCGCCAACACCCCAGCACTATTCGTTTGCGATAGTTCGATTACGGCTGACATAAAAACCTCTTAGAGCGATACTGGTTCAGCACTCATCCGCTTCCCTGTAATTGAATCATACCGATGTTGATGCGGATTGGTGTGATCAGCTCGATCGTGATCGGTGAAATCAATATCTCGAATCAGCCTGCCGTTTTCGCCAAATTCGGGAACTTGAGTATAGGTTTGATTTCTTCTACGACTTGTTTTTTCGCCCAATTGAGTATGTGGGTACGGAGAATCAGGCAAAGCACGCCCTGTTTTTGGATCTCTGGGTAGGGGACGGTGAAATGTATAGATTGAAATCATCGCATAGGCAATAAAGGCTGACTGTATGAAAGCTGATTCTGGTGTGTGGTAAGTATGCAACTTCTGGAGTTTGTGCAAAATTAGCAAAGAAGTTACAAATCCAATAAGAATTTATCGCTTCAGACCTTGCAGCGCTTAATCATCTGTAACGATTTCGAGCCGATCTCACCACAAATCGGGCATCACACTACGGTAAGGTGAAGAAAGTCACTTAATAAGCACGTATCAACTACCCGCTAATTATGTCCTCAACTGTCTCTAGCCCAACCCGTACCATCAAGATTGCTTCCCGCAAGAGCCAACTCGCATTAGTGCAGACTTATTGGGTGCAGGAGCAGTTACAAAAAGCTTTTCCCGATCGCACCTTTGAAGTCCATACAATGGAGACTCAAGGCGATAAAGTCCTGAACGTCGCATTGGCAAAAATCGGGGACAAAGGCTTATTTACTAAAGAACTTGAAGACGGAATGCTTAATCGCACGACAGATTTTGCGGTGCATTCGCTGAAAGATTTGCCGACGCGCTTGCCAGAAGGCTTGATGCTGGGTTGTGTCACCGAGCGCGAAGATCCCGCCGATGCCTTGGTCGTGCATGAAAAACACAAAGATAAAGAGCTTGCGACCTTGCCCGAAGGCGCTGTGATTGGAACCTCCTCGCTGCGGCGCTTGGCTCAGCTGCGTCATCACTATCCGCACCTCAGCTTCAAAGATGTGCGCGGTAATGTGAACACTCGCTTGGCAAAATTAGATTCGGGTGAATACGATGCCATCATCCTAGCGGCAGCAGGATTGAATCGATTGAACTTTAGCGATCGCATTCATCAACTCATCCCGTCTGACATTTCCCTTCATGCCGTCGGTCAAGGTGCGTTGGGAATCGAATGTCGCGAAGGTGATACCGAAATTCTCGAAATTCTGAAAGTTTTGGAACATCAGCCGACTGCTTATCGCTGTTATGCAGAGCGGGCATTTTTGCGTGAATTAGAAGGCGGTTGCCAAGTGCCGATCGGAGTCAACACCACAATCGAAGGCGACACTTTGACTTTAACCGGAATCGTGGCAAGTTTAGACGGTCAAAAACTCGTCAAAGATAGCGTTTCGGGGCTGGCAACCGATGCGGAGAAGCTCGGAACCGAACTGGCGCATCGTGCCAGAGAACAAGGAGCGCAGGAAATCTTAGACGAAATTCTCGCCACCTTAAACCGCAGCTAAACGCAATGCGCTCATAACGTTCGATAATAGAAAACGCAATATAGGGAACGCTGCCGGAGAACACACTATGGCGCAAACGATCGCGCAGTCTGCGTTAGACATTCCAAGTTTAGACGCGGAACTTTCAACCCAAAGTCCTCAGAGAATTCTGGAACGGGCGCTAGATCAATTTGACAACATCGCGATTTCGTTTAGTGGTGCGGAAGATGTTGTGCTGATCGACATGGCGCATCGTCTCAACAAAAAAGTGCAGGTGTTTAGCCTTGATACTGGACGGCTTCATGCGGAGACTTATCAGTTTATCGAGCAAGTGAGAAAGCACTACGGCTGCACGATCGACATTCTCTTCCCGGACACCGAGAAAGTTCAGCAACTCGTCACTGAGAAAGGACTGTTCAGCTTCTACGAAGACGGACACAATGAATGCTGTGGCATTCGCAAAGTTGAACCCCTGCGTCGCAAGCTCGGAACCTTAGATGCTTGGATCACGGGACAACGTAAGGATCAAAATCCGTCCACTCGTGCAACGGTTCCCGTGATTCAAGTCGATACGGCGTTTTCATCGGACGATCGCCAGCTGATCAAATTCAACCCCTTGGCAAACTGGTCTTCTGCGGATGTCTGGCTGTACATTCGCGGCTTTGAAGTGCCTTACAATCCATTGCACGAAAAAGGATTTATCAGCATCGGCTGTGAGCCTTGCACCAGAGCCGTTCTACCGAATCAGCACGAGCGAGAAGGACGCTGGTGGTGGGAAGATGCCACGAAGAAAGAGTGTGGCTTACACGCGATCAATCCCACGAAATCAGCTTAAGCGGTCTTTGAATTCCTGATGTTCTGGACTGTTTAACCCGGTTTGTAAATTCGATAGAACTGTTGCAATGTCGCCTTGCTGGAGTGAGGCGACATTTAGCCATAGTCCTGGAAAAATCCGGCTTTTAATTACGCCTGCTTCCGGTTCTAGCAAAACATATTCGCTATCTTGCAACTGAAACCAGCGAATCTGATTTTCGTAAATTTGCCAAACTAAATACTCTTTCACGCCATTTCGGCGATAAGCGTTTAACTTGGCATTGAGATCGACCGATGCGCTACTCGCTGCAATTTCCACGACCAGTTCTGGCGCACCTTCGATGTAATCATCTTCAGTAATTCGAGAGCCGCCCCCCGCTTCGGGTTCGATTCGCAATAAAGCATCGGGTTGTGGCTCATTATCCAGATCGAGCCGAACGGTTGCATTGTCTTCGATATCAACCCCTGGAGTCGCAGCAACATAAGCTGTTAGCCATCCAATCACATAGGCGTGAGGCCTTCCATGTTGTTTTGCTCGGACGGGAGATGCCACGTATACGACTCCTTCGATTAATTCCGCCTTGAGATTAGGGTATGGAGCATATCGCCGCTCGAACTCAGAGCGGGAAAGACGATCGCCGCTTTCAAGTGGTGGAGTCGAAACTTGGCTGACCATAGTACAAACCTCGGCATTTCTCTGATTTTGACACACACGCAAATCGCTATCCCAAAGTCGGTATGATGACAGTGCGAAAAGAGAGAGGGAAAGCCAGATGCGGATTTTGTTTGTGGCGGCGGAAGCAGCACCGATCGCGAAAGTTGGGGGCATGGGTGATGTCGTGGGGGCATTGCCGAAAGTGTTGAAAGCGATGGGGCATGATGTCCGAATTTTCCTGCCGTATTTTGGCTTTCTCAATGACAAGATTAAGATTCCAGCAGAACCGATCTGGAAAGGCTACGCAATGTTTAATGACTTTGCGGTGTATGAAACGGTTTTGCCGGGAACCGATGTGCCGCTGTATCTGTTTGGGCATCCTGCGTTTGACCCGCGCCGGATTTACGGCGGAGAGGATGAAGACTGGCGGTTTACGTTCTTTGCCAATGGTGCGGCTGAGTTTGCCTGGAACTATTGGAAGCCGCAGATTATTCACTGTCACGATTGGCATACCGGGATGATTCCGGTGTGGATGCACCAAGACCCAGATATTTCCACGATTTTTACGATTCACAATTTGGCGTATCAAGGCCCCTGGCGCTGGAAATTAGAGCAGATGACATGGTGCCCTTGGTATATGCAGGGACATAACACAATGGCGGCAGCAGTTCAGTATGCGAATTGGGTGACAACGGTTTCGCCCACGTATGCAGAGCAAATCAAAACGCCCACGTATGGGGAAACGCTAGAGGGATTGCTGTCGTTTATCAGTGGCAGGGTCTCTGGCATTGTGAACGGGATTGATACGGAGTCTTACAATCCAGAGGTCGATAAAGCGATCGCACAACCCTTTTCCACCGAAACGATCGACGACCGCATTGCCAACAAAATCGCCCTGCAAGAAGAAGTCGGATTGGAAGTCAATTCCAAAGCGTTCTTGATTGGCATGGTTTCGCGCTTGGTGGAGCAAAAAGGATTGGATCTTGTAATTCAGATTCTCGATCGCTATCTCGCGTACACCGATGCTCAATTTGTGCTGTTGGGGACGGGCGATCGGTACTACGAAACGCAGATGTGGCAAATGTCCTCGCGCTATGGGGGGCGGATGTCGGTGTATTTGCTCTATAACGATGCTCTCGCGCGTCGGATTTATGCGGGAACGGATGCGTTCTTGATGCCCTCGCGATTCGAGCCTTGTGGCATTAGTCAGATGTTAGCAATGCGATATGGTTGTGTGCCGATCGTGCGGCGAACGGGTGGTTTAGTCGATACCGTGTCGCATCATGATCCCGAAAACCATGCGGGAACGGGGTATTGTTTCGATCGCTATGAGCCGTTGGATTTGTTTACTTCAATGGTGCGGGCGAATGAAGCTTACCGATTTAAAGGTTTGTGGAAAGAACTTCAGCAGCGCGGGATGGAGCAAAACTTTAGCTGGAAAAATTCGGCGGTGGAATACGATCGCCTGTATCGTCGCGTTTTAGGAGTGCCAGAAGAGGAAACACTCGAAAAAGAATTAATTCAAGGATAAGAATTGCAGCTTACGGTTGGAATTTCTAGTCTGAGGGAAGATCTGTTCTGCCCCCAATTTGCGGTATTCCAATTGTAGTTTGGTCTACATTGCGCTTATGAGTTTCCGGTTTTCCTGGTTTGACTGGTTTTGCTTTTGGTATCCGCCCGGATGGCTGATTCTGTTTAATCGCCATTGGCAGCATTACCACGCTGATCCAGACGGCTGGAACTGGCTGGAGTATGCGCTATTTCTGATTCCGGGCGGATTCTACGTTGCCCTGTTAATTCGGTGGGTTCGCTTGGGATTTCGATCGCCCAAGTCCGATTTCACTGAACCCGATCCCCTTTATCAAAAAGCGTTTCGAGAAGAAATCTTGCTGCCGATCGTCACGCGATTTTTTCGGGCTGAGTTGCATCACTTGGAAAACTTGCCAGACCATCCCCCCGCGATCGTCACGCTGAATCATGCGGGAATGTGCTTCCCATGGGATTTCGTGTGTTTAGGCGTGTTACTCAGCGAAAAAACCGGATGGTTTGTGCAACCTGTGGCGCATCCGATCTTTTTTGATCATCCCTGGTTGGTTTGGTGGCTGCCGCGTGGATGGGCACAGGTTTTAGGCGGAGTTCGGGCGGAGCGGGAAAGTTTCGAGGCGGCAATGGCACAAAAAACTGTGCTGCTGTATGCGCCTGAGAGTTGGCGCGGACTCGCTAAAGGATGGCGACGACGCTATCAGCTAGAGAAGTTTGATCCGAGTTTTTTGCAACTGAGTGCGAGATATGAAGTGCCGATCGTTCCCACGATTTGTATCGGGAATGAATTTCTGCATCCCTGGACAGTAAATTCTAAACGATTGGCACGATGGTTAAAAATGCCGTTGCTACCTATATCGCCTTTACTGTTGTTATTTGTGTTGTTTCCGTCGTTGGGCGTATGGGCGGTGAGAACGCGATTAAAGTATTATTTTCAGCCTACACAGTCGCCGCTAGACGAGAATTTGACGCGATCGCAGCTTTACGATCAAGCAAGAGACTTACGATCGCGCTTACAACAAGAACTCAATCATCTAACGGCACGCTAAACCTGTGTAGGGATTCACCGGGATCGGAGATGGGATCGGGCTTCCATAAATCGCGGTGCCGCAAGAGGGAAGTGTATAGTTGCCAAAACCAAAGCCTGGATTGACGATGACCCTTCGCGCTCTCGGTGTCACAATTACAGTCGAACCGGGAAATGCTGGTGGATAGAATCCAGGCGAGTAATAGCCATTGTTGTAATAGCCGTTGTTGTAATAGCCAGGGGAGTAATAGCCATTGTTGTAATAGCCATTGCTTGGAGTACGAATAATAATCTGTCTGTTGTAGCCCGGAGAACCACGATAAAAAGTTCCACCAGAAAAGCCAGAGGGCACACCGAAGCTAGAAGGCGATCCGATCGTCACCCCAAAGCCAGAGGAGCGAGTGCGATAGCCCGCCTGAGCGGGTAATAGAGGTGCAAGCACGATCGCGCCTGCAACGATACAAGAAATGAGCTTAAACATAACATCCTCAAGATTGCAGCGAAGTTGAGTTGATGCACCGTCTAGACTTGCAATTTCGACGGCTTAGCGATCGCGTTTCCGGCAATCCAGCCTGTCGTCCAAGCACTTTGAAAGTTGAAACCACCTGTAATACCATCAATATCTAATATTTCACCCGCGAAATAAAGACCAGAACAACAACGGCTTTCCATTGTTTTGAAGTTAATTTCCTTCAAACTCACTCCGCCACAAGTCACAAATTCTTCTTTGAATGCGCCTTTACCAGAAATTTGATAGCTCCCTTGGGTGAGTTCCTGGATCAGTTGGTTCAGGGTTTTGTTAGATAGCTCTGCCCATCGACGATCGCGATCGATTCCGACTGCTTCCGTTAACCGTTCCCATAAGCGGCGGGGTAACATGACCGGGCAATTGGCGGCGATCGTTTTTTGCGGAATTTGACCCCTCACGGCTGTTAATTCTTGCCGCAATTGTTCCGGGTTCTGTTTTGGCAACCAGTTAATTGTCAGTTTTGCTCGATAGTTGTAATCGTGAAGTTCCCTTGCTGCCCATGCAGAAAGCTTTAAGACCGCAGGCGCACTTAAGCCCCAATGGGTGATTAATAAAGCTCCGGTCTGTTCAAATTTGGATTCCCCGACTTGCAACTTCAGCCGAGCCGAATCAACGGAAACACCCGCGAGGTCAGTCAAGCGATCGTCGCGCACATTGAACGTAAACAGCGACGGAACCGGCTCGATGATTGAATGTCCCAATGCTCTGGCAAATTCATACCCGTGGGGATTGCTTCCGGTTGCAATCAGGACGCGATCGGCAGTCAGAACTTCACCAGAGCGGAGTTCGATCGCGAATTCATCGCCCAACTTTGTCACAGATTTTACCGGAGCCTGGGTGTAAATTTTCACGCCTAGATCGGCTGCTTGATTAAATAAGCAGTCTGCGATCGTTCTCGAATCATCAGTAATCGGAAAAATGCGTCCGTCAGCTTCCGTTTTGAGTTTGACATTACGATCGGTAAACCATTCGATCGTATGTTTTGCTTGGAACTGTGAAAATGCGCCTCGAAGTGCTTTTCCGCCTCTTGGATAATGCTGCACTAATAAAGACGGCTCAAAGCACGCATGAGTCACATTACAGCGACCTCCGCCCGAAATCAGCACTTTCGATAAACATTGCCGCCCTGCTTCGAGCAACGTTACTTCCATACCAGATTGCGCGGCACAAATCGCCCCAAAAAATCCTGCTGCTCCACCGCCAATAACAACTAATTTCACCGCTCTATTTCTCCCAGTGCGATCTTGATCTTAGGCGATTCGATCGCGCTTACAGACTCAGAATTACAACGCTGAGGTTAAGATTTGAGAAACCAGAATGAATCAATATGCAACCTCATCGGGATAAGACGATCGCACGATTACGATCGCTCACACATCTGCTTGATAATGCCTTTCCAATTCCAGGGACAAAATATCGCGTCGGAATTGATCCCATCATTGGGCTGTTGCCGGGGGGTGGGGATGTAGCGATGTCATTTGTTTCGTCCTATATCCTGATCGAAGCTGCACGGTTGGGCTTGCCTCGCCCAACTTTGCTCCGAATGTTGTGGAATTTGATTCTTGATGCGTTGCTTGGAATTGTTCCAATGGCGGGCGACTTTGTTGATCTAGCTTGGAAGGCAAACAGTAAAAATCTGGCACTGATCGAGGCACATTTAGCGAAACCAGGACAACAAGCGAAAGCGGATTATTTGTTCGTGGCGTTGCTGATTGTGATCTTTCTTGCAGTCGTGATTGCGTTAGGAATGTTGACGGTGTTAGTTATTAGCACCATTTGGAATGCGATCGCGGCATAACGCAGCAAAGATGCAATAATGATGCGGCTGTTTTTTTCTTGTCGCAATGCCGCGCTCAACCACTCTCCTCACCCCCGAAGCCCTGGAGCCAACTGAATTCAAGTTTGATCTACCCGACCCGAACGACGATCGCATTGCAGAACTTGAATTTCAGCAGCAAATTGAGCAAGCATGGCAGGTGTGCGATCGCTTCGATTTGCAGACGGATATTTGGCGGGGACGAATTCTTAGAGCAGTCCGAGAGCGCGAAAAGCGATCGGGAGAAGGTCGCGGGGCTGGATTTCTCAATTGGTTGAAAGACCGCGAAATTAGCAAAACCCAAGCTTATAAACTGATCGAACTTGCAAACAGCGCAGATATGCTTTTAGCAGGCGGATATATTGAGCCTGAAGATGTAAATCGATTTAGTAAGCAAGCCTTTGTCGAAACGGCTCAGTCGGAACCAGAAGTGCAGCAGCTTGTCGGCGATGCAGCGAAACGGGGCGATCGCATTACTCGTCGTGAAGTGCGACAACTCTCCGACGACTGGACAGCCATGAGTTCAGAGTTGTTGCCCGAAGAGATTCGCGAGAAAGTTGTTGATCAAACGATTCCAACCCGTTATGTTGCGCCTTTGGTCAAACATTTGCAGAAACTACCCGAATCGCATCAGTCTTCAATTCGACAAGCGATCGCAGAGCAGCCTGATCTCGATACCTTGAAGCAGGCAACCGGAGAAGCTCGATCGCTCTCTCGCTATCTAGAAGCGGCTCCCCAAGTGCAAGCGTTGAATGACGAATCGATCGACATTCAGAACGCCTTGGATGAAGCGATGCGCTTAGGGTGTCTCAACTCTGCCGCAGAATTAGTGAATCAAGCCGCGCAGCTAGAGCAAGCGATCGCTAAACTCTACACGACTTGGAAACGAGTCAATACCTTATCTGATAGGCTCTACGAAGATACGGGCGCGAGTACCCCGAATCTACGGTCGATGTTGAAATCGCTGGAACGGCTGTCTAGTGATTCGATCGAATTCTACTTTGGCGATCCGAGAGGCGAGAACTTTTCGCACACGATTCGACTCAAACTAGAAGACGATCAAATTTCAGACGGGGACTAGCGATCGCTCGATCGTCTTAGATACACCCAGTGGCGGTAGTTCGGGTGAACATGACCTTCGGGTTCTCGGTGCAAGTTCGTTTCCGGTTCAACGGGCTTGCGGTCTTGTTCTAACTTCTTGCGATTAAAGAATTTCATGAGAGTCCTCCTCAATGAAGTGATTGCAGGAGGCACTTTCAAACCTGTCACCATACTTGGCTAAGGCAGCCGTATGTCCGAATCTTTTCTGTGCCTTATACTACTATTCTACAAGATTCTGCTAAGGCCATATCACTAAAGAGCGATTTGTTTCTTTAGGTTTAGCGGAAGAACTCAGCAACCGCGCAATCAAATTCCGGAAGCAATGCAGAGGTTAATCTATCTTGCGAAAATAAAGTAGAAACGAGTTGAAGCAGAGCATCCTGACGGCGATACACTTCTAACTGTTGGATTCGCCAATCGAGAATCCAATACTCCTGAACTCCGCGTTCTGCATATAGTTTTAGCTTGGTTTCGCGGTCTCGGCGCTCATTCTGCGTTCCGGGAGACAATACCTCGACGATGAGTTCTGGGGCGATCGTAAAATGCCCTTCTTCATCGACTCCCACAGCTAACCGCTCATTGCTAATCCAAATGACATCTGGAATCACGTTATCTGCATCGTCAAAAATGACTCCCGGAGTCGGAACTGCTTGTCCCACTTGGGATATGCCTGACCAAACATTCAGCACTTGATAGGCTTGTCCAATCACTTTCTGATGCTTCCAGTGCGGGGCGCGGGTCATGAGCAGATGTCCATCAACAATTTCATAGCGATTACTGCTCTCAGGCAGAAGCTTGAGATCTTCAGTCGTCCAGTAGACTCGATTTGCAGCTTGAGACATAAGGACAGCAGCTTAGAGGATGTTGTTATTGTAGGCGAACACCCTTCGCGTGAGCCAAACGCAACACTAAAATCATTACTAAAATCATTGTTTCCCGTTCCAACGTAGCACTACAACTTCTTCGCGGATTTGTTCTTTCGTTGCAGTCGCTAATCGAGTTCTAAACAAATCAATGTTCACCACTTCATAGCCCAGTTCACTAGCAATGTCTGCTAACAGTTGACCTGTCCGAATCATCACACGCAAATATGACGCTTGATCTCCAACCACATAAGCTAGCTGAGCACCAGGGCGCAGTGCAGAACGTAACTCAGCTAAATGCTTTGCCATTCCGCCGAAATACAGCTTAGTGACTCGTGCATACATTCGCTCAAACCCGCTTGTTTTTCCAAGCTCAATCCGGCGATCTTCAATTTCTTGAGCAATGCGTTGAATCTCAGGAAAATGCGACACCCATCGATCGTCGTCATCGACCTTATAAACGCCGCGTGTGTTTGATCGCACTAATCCCCGCTTCATTGCTTGCAGTTCAGCTTTGGTGTTGATAAAGCCAAGCAGCACCGACTCTAGCCGTGTCGTGCGGGTGTAGTCTTTCTCATTGGGATAAGGTGGGGAAGTAATCACCGCATCAATCGAATCCGGTGCCAGAATCTGTCCGGCGTTGCGAGAATCTGCATGGTGAACGATCGCTTCGGTTTCAGCTTGAGAGGCTAAGGTGCGTAAATCGTTGGCAATGATTCGCACTGCCTGTAGCCACGATTCAATCACAGGCGCATCAGATTTCGCTACTCCGATGCTCACTTCCGGTCTAAATCGTAAGTTACTAATCGAGAATACTAAAGCTTTTGCGAGTGCAAGCCGAATGTGAGCATCATAGCGATCGTTTGAATGTCGCTGGATTTCCTCAAGTAGCACTAGGGTTTTATCCAGTGGAACAGGACTGATGGAATCAGCTAACAGTAGCTTTTGGACTTCTTCGGTTAGAGTTCGGGGTTGTCGCGGCTGATTTTGCACTGCTTCTGCGGTGGTTGCAATGTCTTCTGCGTGACGAATTAAAGCATCAGGATCAACTGTCCAATTAAGCTTCGTTTGACAAGCAAATGCTGCCATTGCATTGGCTTCAATTCCAACGCTCTTAATGCCTAATTTTTTGCACTCAACCGGAGTCGTTCCAGTTCCACAAAACGGATCAAGCACTCGTTGGGATGAATCAACTTTAAACTTCTGCAAATACTCTCGGACGAGGTGCGGCGGGTAAGAAAGCACAAAGCGATACCAATCGTGGGCTGATCGATCTTCGGGTCGAAGTTGATTAATCTCTAAGCCTTTGCGGTTTGAATTTGGGACTGGGATCGGTAACGATAGCTGGGTCGATCTTGGCGATTCAACTTCGGCATTTAGCATATCTTACGGGGTCGATCGCGAAACGATTTGGATGCAATCTGCACAAGATTACTACGAAACGCCAGAAACAGCGCTAATTTACAAGGGATTCGATCAAATTCGAGCAATCCAACGATTTGCGATCGGCATTCTCCATCCGGTGCCAAAGGCACGATCGGTCACTTTCAATCCGGGAGGTGCTTGCTTGCGCTTAAATTCTGCAATCCGAACTAATTTAACGATTCGTTCGACGATCGCCGCTTCATGTCCGGTAGCAACAATTTCGGCAGGGGCTTGATGTTGGTGAATGTAGCGATCGAGAATGTCGTCCAACACATCGTATTCTGGCAGTGAGTCTTGATCTTTCTGACCAGGCTTTAATTCTGCGCTGGGCGGTTTCACAAGCACATTCACCGGAATGATCTCTTGCGATCGATTAATCCATTCGCACAGCTTGTAGACTTTTGTTTTCGGCACATCTGCGATCGCGGCTAACCCACCATTCATGTCTCCGTATAAGGTGCAATATCCGACAGCAATCTCTGATTTGTTTCCGGTTGAAACTAAGAGATGTCCAAATTTGTTCGACACTGCCATCAGCAAAGTACCGCGAATTCGAGACTGTAAATTCTCTTCTGCCAGGCCGAAGGGTGTTCCTGCAAACAATGGATCAAGGGTGTGATCAAAACATTCCATGATTGTTCCGATCGGCAATGTTTGCGTCTGAATTCCTAAATTCTGAGCAAGATCTAGCGCGTCTTGAATGGAATGATCAGAACTATAGGGAGAAGGCATCAGAATGCCGAGAACATTGTCTTGACCAACTGCTTCGGCTGCGATCGCGGCAATTAATGATGAATCAATTCCACCACTCAAACCCAATACAATCTTAGAAAAACCACATTTACGGGCATAATCTCGCACACCTAAAACTAAAGCTGACCATAGTTCAGCTTCTTCGCAATCGGGAGCCTCTACGATCGTGCTGTTCTCAAAATCCCGTGTTGCAAGATTGTACTCAATCGTTAGCCAATCTTCTTCAAAGCTAATCGATCGTGCAATCAATGCCCCTTTTCGATTGATTGCAAAGCTTGCGCCATCAAAGATCAGATCATCATTACCGCCAACTTGATTTGCGTAGATTAAAGGTTGCTGAAATCGCAATGCTCCATGTTGCAGCATCGCTTCCCTCAGCTTTCGCTTTCCGACTGTGTAGGGCGAGGCGGAAAGATTGATCGTGAATTCTACGCCTGCCTGGGCGAGATCTGCGATCGGATTCAAGGTATAGGTTCGTCTGCCCCAAAATTCCTCATCGTTCCAAAGATCCTCGCAGATTGTGACTCCAATCCGAACTCCATCTAGCTCGAACTGATTTGGCTGATTTCCCGGCTCAAAGTAGCGATCCTCATCAAACACATCGTAAGTTGGCAGTAAGCGCTTGTGAAAGACTTTCAGAATGTTGCCTTTCTCAATCAATGCCACACTGTTGAACAAGGGTTTTCCGCCTGTTGAGAGCGATCGAGCATTTGGCTCAACGGTTCCCACTAACACCGCCACACCTTCAGGGATGTTTGCTGCAAGCTCCGCAAGTTGCTTTGCCATTGTTGCAATAAAGCTCGGATCAAGCAGCAGATCGCGTGGTGGATAACCACAGAGTGATAGTTCTGGAGTCAGCAGTAAACGAACATTCTCAGATGCTGCACGATCGGCAGCTTGGAGAATTTTGTTCGCGTTGCCTTGGATATCTCCGATCGTCGGATTGAGTTGTGCGATCGCAATTTTCATCATGATTGGTTCAGCGTTTGCAAGATAGCAGTAATGTTTGTTTTAAGCTCTGGCAGATTTTGCTCTACGACCCGCCAAACTTCTTCAGGATCAACTCGGACATAATCGTGAATTAAAACATCTCTTAATCCTGCAATCCGTTTCCAAGAAATATCAGGATAGCTTTCTCTAATCGAAAGTGGTAATTGTTTAGTCGCTTCTCCAATAATCTCAAGATTGCGAACTACAGCATCCCGCATCATACGATTTTGCAAAAATGCTTCGCGTCCTTCAGCAGTATAGGATTCGATCCATGTAATGCATTCTAAAATATCGCTGAGTAAGAGACGGATTTCTCTCATAAGGGAACTGCCTCTTTCAGAACACGATCGCGAATCAATTCATGCAAATTTTCTGGTAGCGCCACATCAACTTTTCGTCCTAACACATCTTCGAGATCTTGAATTAGCGCAATGCGATCGAGCAAACTATGATTTTTCATCTCCACTAAGAAATCAACATCACTTTCTGCATTGGCTTCTCCTCTTGAGACGGAGCCAAAAACCCGAATATTAAAGGCTTTATGCTTGCGTGCGATCGCTAAGATCTCCTCTCGCTTATCCGCTAATAGTTCCTCGATTCCAAGTCCCATAATTTTAATCTCAAATAAACACTAAAGGCTTATCTTTTAGGGGTGCAAATGCCTCGGCATCAAAGCGATATAAACTTGCAGGTCGTCCCGCTCCTCTGGAAACTTTTACGCCTGTATCTGATAAGAAGCCGAGCTTTAATAGGCGCGATCGAAAGTTAGAATAATCCGAAAAATTCTCGCCTAGAACTGTGGTGTAAAGCTGAAATAAATCACTTAATGTAAACAATTCTGGTAATACATCAAACGCAACTGGACTGTATTCTAATTTGTTTCTTAAACGGCGATGACCATACTCTAAAATCTTGTTGTGATCAAATGCGAGTTGGGGTAATTGATCCACAGGATACCAAGCAATTCCGCTCACTCCATCTGCAATCAGTTCAGCTTCTGCAAACCGAACTAACGCAAAATAACTCACGGATAGATATCGCACTCCATAACTCTCTTTCGCCTCGCGCGGATCGCGATCGGGGCCGCCAAACGTATAAAGCTGCTCTAGATAAAGATTCCTCACCCGAATCTTTTCTGACAGAATCCGATAAGCTGCATCTTCGAGTGATTCTCCTTGTCGCACCAGGGTTCCCGGCAAGCTCCACTGCCCTAAAAACGGCTCCTCATGGCGCATCACCAGCAGAACCAACAAGCGATTTTGCGCGGTGTCTACCGAAAAAATGACGTTATCCACTCCCACCCTGAAATCTGCAAGCTTCTCTCCCATCAATGAACGGGTTGTTTTTTTATGTGTGCGTGGCATTGATACAGTTGCTCCCGATCGATATAAGCCTGAATCGAGGCTGTCACCCCAGATAAGTCACAGCCTTCGCGATATGCGGTGGATGACACATCTGGAACCGTCGCAGGCGCGATCGTGGTTTGCGCTCCCAGTGCTTCCAATCGCTGTAAATCTTCCGTTTTGAACTGATAGCGCGATCGCGGAATCACCAAGACTCGCACTCGCTGCAAGAGTTCCGTCACGCGATACCATTTCGATAACTGTTGTGCTACATCAAATCCCACAACTAGAGTAAGCTCTGCATTCGGATAGCGCTCTTGAATGCGATCGACCGTGACGATCGTTCTGGGATGACTCAGTTCGGGATGTACCTGCACATTCGGACAGCCTAACTCATTGACTAAAACTTGCAGCATGGCTGTTCGATGCGCTAACTCGGTTTGATGCGACTTAAATGGGTTGTCGGCTGCCCAAACTGCAACGTGATCAAACTGTCCGGACAGCCAGCGCAAAATTTCTAGATGTCCTGTGGTGGGCGGATCGGCACTAGTTCCAAATAGCGCGATTCTCATACAGATTTGCTCCGGTGACGAGTGCGATCGGTTAACTCAGAAAGCGCTTCGGAGAGTTCGACTGGAAGCGCAATTGGACTTTCAAGCTGTCGCGCTGATTCGGGTAAGCTTTGAACATTTTTCCAGGCGCGATCGCGAATTTGGGCGATTGTTTCCGGTTCGCTCATGCGCTCTCCCTGCTTGAACACCAATTGTAATAAAGGAATTTCTCCCTTGGGATCTTCAGTCGCAAGTCCTAAACGATCGCGCACTCCAGCTTGCCGAAAAATCTGCTTGCGTCCAGGATAGGTAACTTTCCCAGTCGCTTCTTTCATCACTGGAATTCCATCGATTTCAACTAGCTTATAAACCCCATTTACAGGAGCACCCGTAACCAGTTGAGTTCCTAAGCCATAGCCATCAATGCAAGCCCCGTTTGCCCTTAACTCGGCAATGCGATACTCATCGAGATCGCCACTGGCAAAGATTGAAACGCCAGGTAAGAGCGATCGCACTTTCTTCGACAAATCTAATAAATCGCCCGAATCAATCCGCACTCCTGCAAGCTCAATTTCTCCCGCTTTGAGTTGTTTCGAAAGCGATTCAGCCGCCGCGATCGTGTCGTAGGTATCAATCAGCAACGGCGCACCCGGAAAATAGCGATGAAAGGTAGCAAAAGCTCCGGATTCAGTCCCCTCGATCGCGCTCAACGCCATCACCAATGAGTGCGCCATCGTGCCAACGGGCTTGCGATCGAGTTTCACTGCCGCTAATACATTTGAAGTCGCATCTAAACCGCCCGCTAGCGCCGATCGAGCCGCCCAAATCGAACCCTGTGGACTAAAGGCGCGACGAGTGCCAAACTCAAACAAAATCGCATCTTTACCCGCAACATCTCGCATTCGAGCCGCACGAGTTGCGACTAGGGTTTGATAATTAATCGTATTTAGCAAGTAGGTTTCAACCAGTTGAGCCTGCCACAAAGGAGCCTCAATCCGCAGCAAAGGTTCATTCGCAAATACTGCCGTCCCTTCTGGAACTGCCCAGACATCCCCCTCGAATTGTCCCTCTTTCAGCCGTGCCCAAAACCGCTCCGGTGCTTGCTCAAAAATTCCCGTTGATTGTAGGGCTAAAATTTGCGCGTCGCCAAACTGAAAATTCTCCAAATATTCCAGGGCTTGCGCCAGTCCCATCGCAATTAAATAGCCAAATCCTTTTGGTAATCGCCGCACTGAAAGCTCAAAACTGGCGCGTCTTTGATCTAAACCTTCACCAACGTAACAAGCCGCCATTGTTAACTGATACAAATCAGTTAATAAGCTGTAATCTTCTGGACGAATAATGAGTTCAAGATCTTCCACCCAAATCCTCCTTGGGTTCAAAGGTGATGGCAGGCTGAGATTTACTGTTCCTAAATTATAGTTGATTTAACCAAAAGTCAAGAAGTAGATTCAGAAAACCAGCAATCTAATCTAAAGGCAATCAAAAAGGATTATAGTAGCTCTAACAAAAACAAGCCGTTTTACAGATGTGAAGGGATGTTGCGATCGTTCCGTATTCGCTCTAGTTTTTATAACTTTATTCAAATAGAAAATACGAAATTTCAAGAAAAACGAAATAACCTGCTTTCTTTCTAAACAATTGATGCGATTCCTGGCAATCTTCTGCCAAATTTCTCATAATGAGTCATTCGTAAATCTGTGAATTAGCCATTCACCTAGACAAATTTTTCTGCTCCACCAAACGCACACTTTGAAAGGTGATTCTTATGAGTATTCCAAAAGTAGTAGATGGGCTGATGGACTATTTTTCGGGTGCTGTGAGTCGGATTTTCGGCTTAAGTGATGATGCTTATCCCAGTACAGGACTTCAGCCTTTTAGCGGCAATATTTACGACAAGAAGCACGATAAGAAACATTTTGAGCGTTAACGCTACAACGGTTCTAGGTTTACAGAAGGGATGTCGGTAGAAGCTCAATGACTTCTGCCGATTTTTTAATTACTTTTTAATTAACATTGTCGCTCTGTCCGCCGTTTGACGAAAATTCTAAACACACCGCCACCCCGGAATGGTATAAGGACAGAATTAAAGCTGCATTTGTGCGATCAGGAATGACTGAACTCGATTTTGTTCTATTAACAGTCTATTTTCTATGCGTCACCTATGTTCTCTTCCAGATGGTGAGTTCATTTAACGATGAATTCACCATCTGGCTCGATCAGGACTATCTCAACGAGCAACTCACTGCCCTAAATCTACAAGACGCGATCGGTATCAGCTTCAAATTTGATAACCGCTACGAATTCGACAGGCTCAAAAAGCTGCAAATCCGCATCAACAATAAATCAACTGATCACGCGCTCTATGTCGATTGGGACTCCTGCGCCCTCACCGATCAATACGATCCCCCACGATCGCGGCGTGTCACTCGCGCTGTCGCGGGTTCTCCAGTCGATGTCTTTCAACGCCAAGCGTTCAGCGCGATCGCCCCTGGCAAAACCCTAAGGGAAGACCTGTTTGCCGAAGATATGCTGTCCCGCAGAGATGCAGGTAGCCCCCTGCAAGCGAGCGAAACGGTTCTCGACTTCAGCAAACCTAACAGAAAAGCAGCCGCAGCCAAGAAAAAGCGCTATCAGAACTTCATGTCCGGTGAAGAGATGTTTAAGTTTGAGCTCTACCTTGCGCTGCGCTTTATGGGATTTAACTCATCGGCTCCCGCAGGCAATCAAATCGCGATCGTCTGTCGCTTTAACGTTCGCAAGCTCGACTGGACAGCCGGACTTCCCTGGAATCCCAAAAAGCCCTGACCCCATCAGTTAAACTGGACGTTAGAGAAGAGTCAGCGAGGCGGTTGCGGATTCAGCACGAATCTGAGGAAAGTCCGGACTCCCGAAAACCCAAACTTGCTGGGTAACGCCCAGTGCGCGTGAGCGTGAGGAAAGTGCCACAGAAAAATACCGCCGGAGAAAGGTGGGGATCGGGCATAAGATGTCAAAAGCGTCGTATGCCCCACTCGCCGCTCCGGTAAGGGTGCAAAGGTGCGGTAAGAGCGCACCAGCAGTATCGAGAGGTACTGGCTCGGTAAACCCCGGTGGGGAGCAAGGTCGGACGAAACAAGGGTTGGGTTTTTTCCTGTTTCGGTAGTTCACTTCACTTTCAATGAAGGTTGAGTGAGCGAGAACCGCTTGAGGTTGGAGGTAACTTCAATCCCAGATAGATAACTGCCCTCACCTTGCAAAATGCAGGGTGAGAACAGAATCCGGCTTATGTCTAACTCTTCTCGACTCTGCACAGAAAATGACACAGCCGTTTTCGCTTGAGCGTGAGATTGCTAGTTCAATTCTCACGTTCCTTTAAACAGAACAAAACTAATGTGTAGATTCCGCAAAGACTGTATCGATCGTTTCATCCAGTCTGCTCTGCTCGCATACTATAGGGAGGCAATGCACCCCGTTACATCAGGCAGTTTCTCACCTACAGCCGAGTCAGATCAGTCTGTGAAAAGTCAAGTTTCTACCCTCGAACTCCCGCCGCGCTGTGAGCCTTCTTCCTCACAGAGTTTGCTTTTTGCGATCGCAGAACACAAGAAAAGTGGGCTGATCTTATGTAAAGAATATCACGCAGAGTTCGCGGGTCCTGGCGCTGCGGTGAATTGTGCCGTTGAACCTGCTTATCGCGCTGTGATTGCGATCGGTGCTCCAGATCTGATCGCAACGACGACCTATGAGGAGCGTCGTCGGGCATATGGGCGTAGAATTCAATGGGGACGCTGGCTACAGAGAATTGTTGACCATCCTGATTCCATGACTCGCGCTGAAAAGTTGCTCACAGGGTTTGAGGAGTTTTTTGGACGGCAGGTTGTTCTTGGCTTGCCGAATGAGGTTCTAGCGCTGTTAGCGGGTGTGCTTCCGGGCACGATCGAGCAGATGCGATCTCAGCACTGGCGCAGCAGCAGAATTGGCACAGTACCGTTTCTGCCAAGCTCTGACCAGCTTCAAATCACGACGATTTCTCTCAACAATCAAGAAACTCCAGCCGTGCCGCTTCTAACTACGGCAACTGTTAACGAAATTGAGCGCACCTATGCAGTCTTGAAATCCGCCTAAATTGTCATCAGATGCAGTCCACCCTCTACGATGGAGTTAGTTTAATTTCTGATTGCACCGATGATTGCCTATCCGCGCCGCCAGCAGGAACTCCGATCCCTTGTTCAACGTTTGGGAGTCGCGCAGCTTGATGCGATCGACTGGAACTTAATGGATCTGGCGTTGATTCATGTGACGTTTTCAGCAGAGCGCAATTATGAGCAGCTAGAATTCGTCGGGGATGCGGTCGTGAAGTTAGCGGCGGCTGAATTTTTGCTCAAGGCTTACCCGCAGTTGAAAGTGGGAGAATTCACCGCCCTGCGATCGGTCTTAGTCAGCGATCGCATTCTGGCTAAAATTGCGGATTCTTTTGGGTTCGATCGCTATCTCCTAGTCGCGGCGAGTGCAAAATCTGATCCAGCCGGACGCGATTCTCGCCTTGCCGATTCTTTTGAAGCGGTGCTTGCTGCCCTTTATCTCAGCACCCAAGATCTCAGTCTGATTCGTTCCTGGTTAGATGAGCAGTTCCAACCGCTTGCCGAAGAAATTCTCGCTGATCCTGCCCGCCAAAACTACAAAGCCGCGCTGCAAAATTGGACGCAAGGACACCAAAAAACGCTGCCTGAATATCGCACCCAAGAAACCGGGAATACTCACAATGACCCGCATCGCTTTGTAGCAGAAGTCTGGATTCAAGGACGCTGTTTAGGGCAGGGAATGGGTCGATCGCGGAAAGCTGCTGAGCAAGCAGCCGCACAAGAAGCGTTTTTGGTGCTGAGCCGTCAGGAGAGTTAAATCAGGCTGACTTGCCAGCGCTACCCTTGGGAGGAACTGGGATGTCAGAGGCAACGACGATCGCGCTGTTTGGTGTGGGACGCTGGGGAGTTCATTTATTACGGAATTTCTTGCAGCACCCAAGAGCGCGAGTGGTTGCAGTGGTTGATCCTTGCGGAGTGCAGTTAGAAACTATTGCACAGCGATTTGGGCTTGATGAGCAGATCTTCTTTACGACGCAATGGCAGGATGCTTTGGAGTTAAGCGGGTTAGATGCTGTTGCGATCACCACACCTGCAACAACTCACAATCAGTTAATTACAGCAGCGCTGAAGCAAAATCTTCACGTCTTGGCAGCGAAACCCCTAACTCTAGATGTTGCGGAGTCGATTCAACTTTGTCAGCTTGCCGAATTACAACAAAAGCAGTTAGTTGTCGATCACACTTATTTATTTCATCCTGCGATCGTTCGTGGGCAGGAATTAGTGCGATCGGGTAAGCTCGGCAAACTACGCTATGGCTATTCCACTCGAACCCATCTAAGTCCGGTGCGATCGGATGTCGATGCACTCTGGGATCTAGCTATTCACGATATTGCAATCTTGAATTTCTGGTTGGGAGAAAGTCCCTGTGTGGTTGAAGCGAGGGGTTCGGTTTGGCTGCAAGAGGGGTTAGCGGATACGATTTGGGCGACTTTGATTTATCCCAGTGGGTTTGAGGCGAGACTTCACTTGGGTTGGCTGAATCCAGATAAACAACGCCGATCGTGCATTGTGGGCGAAAACGGTAGTCTCATTTTCGATGAACTCGCACCAGAGGCGTTAACCGTGCAGTGGGGTAAATTCGATTCGGAGTTTAAGCCGATCGACCAAAGCCGAGAAATCCTTCAGTTTTCCAAACAAGAGCCACTTCAACAAGTTTGCGATCATTTTTTGGACTGTGTGCAGAACGATCGAGCTTCTGAGATTTCTTCAGGTTGGCTCGGTGCTGAACTCGTTCAAATCTTGGCTGCGTTATCCGAATCGATGCGACAGGGGAAAGCGATCGAGCTTGTTAAATAAAGCTCAAAAATTGCTGAAATTCAAAAAGGCGCGATATTTTGAGTACGGTAAGTTTTTGAACTTGATTTGTGACTCCAACTTTCACGCGCCGAATTCATCCCAAATCTAATTTGCCGGATTATGTGTTGTCGCTAACGGCAGAGGAGAGGATGCGATCGCGCTTTCTCTTCCAAACTGACGATGGGCGAGAAGTGTACCTAAATTTACCCAGAGGCACAACGCTACGGGATGGTGACTGGTTAGCGTCTGATGAAGGTGTATTTCTCAAAATTCAAGCTAAACCCGAACCCGTTCTAACCGTTACAACTTCAGCATTATTAAATCTATTACAAGCAGCGTACCATTTAGGCAATCGTCATGTTCCACTGGAAATTACAGATACATATCTCAGACTATCACCTGATCCAGTTCTACAAGATTTACTAGAACATCGCGGACTAGAGATCAAATCTGAAATCGTTCCATTCCAACCTGAATCTGGTGCTTATGGACACGCTCACTAATCCAGCATTACTGCGATTGTTGCAGTTAGCTAGTCCCGCTTTACCTGTGGGGGCATACAGCTATTCAGAAGGACTGGAAACTCTGGTTGATCGCGGCATCATTAAAACTGTAGACGATTTAGAGCATTGGATCGGTCAAGAATTGCAGTACGGCGCGGCTCGATTAGAAGCAGCAATGTTGGCACGATCGCACCGCGCCACGATCGCTCAAAACTTCGATCAAGTCCTCTACTGGAATCAATGGTTCACCGCCGCCCGTGAAACCGAGGAACTACGATCTCAAAGCCTACAAATGGGCGGTTCTCTGCTGCGCTTATTCCGATCGCTCCACTCCGAGCCGATTCCGAATTTCGAGGACGGCTGTAATTTTGCGATCGCGTTTGGTCTAGTTGCCGCCCTTTGGGAGATTGATGAATCCGCCGCACTGGTTGCCTATTTGCACAGTTGGGCAGCGAATTTAGTGAGTGCAGGTGTGAAATTAATTCCACTAGGGCAAACGGCGGGGCAAAAGCTACTCCTGAAATTAGGGGAAGAGATTGGGAGGAGTACGATCACGCATCTTGAAGATTCGGAGCTTGAGAGTTGTGGGTGGGGGATTGCGATCGCCAGCATGACGCATGAAACGCTCTACAGTCGCCTATTTCGGAGCTAAACTGAGCAATTATCAGGAGAACTGGAATGACGATCGCTGAACAAATTTACGCCATTGTCAAAACGCTTCCCCCAGAGCAAGCTAGCGAAATTCTTGCGTTTGCTGAATTCGTTCAGTCTAAGCACTCGATTCGTGTAGAAGATGCTCAAGAGATGTCTTGGGCAGACTTGGTTAAATCATTGGCTGGAGCTTGGGCAGACGACTTTCCGACTCTGGAAGAAATTCGTGCTGGAGAAGGGCAAGATGCTTTACGGGAGAGCCTTTGAATGTATGTTTTGGATACGAATACCCTAATCTACTACTTTAAGGATCAAGGGCGAGTCGCTCAAACGCTTGCAAGCATTCCTGCTCAAGACATCGTGATTTCTACGATCGTCTTTTACGAGTTGCAGGTTGGCATTTTGAAATCAACATCACCTGCAAAGCGAATTCAACAACTTCAACAGCTTTTGAGCCGAGTGAATTTAGTTTTGTTTGATCGAGATGCTGCTTTGGCTGCGGCAACGATTCGCGCTCAATTAGAGCAACAAGGAACACCGATTGGCGCGATCGACGTTCTGATCGCAGGGGTAGCGGTCTCGCTGCAGGCAACGCTTGTGACTCACAACATTAGTGAATTCTCTAGAGTTTCTGGGCTTGCGATCGTGGACTGGTATTAGATGTACGATCGCTCAGCTTGAAGATTCGGAGCTTGAGAGTTGTGGGTGGGGGATTGCGATCGCCAGCATGACGCATGAAACGCTCCACAGTCGATTATTCAGAAGTTAGCTGATTCAGATTCAAATCAAGTAAACGAGATGAACAAAAAACAGCCCAATTCCATTAATCAGATTCAGGGACAGGGTGAAGCAGCTATTTTTCTGAATCGCGTTCTTCAATGGATCTGTAGTTTGCAATCTAAAGAGATTGAGATCTTTGAAGAAGAACGAGTCGTCGAACTCAGTCAATTGATGGCGAAGAAGCTTGGTATCGTCGTCTTTTGCGACCTTGATCGCAATTATCGCACTGCTCATAATTTAAGAATTCTGATTGATGAAAAAGGTAAAGCACCAGCAATACCGAAAGAGCGGGATTACTACACTGCGCTAAAAGCGAGCCAGTTTGAAGTGCGAATCGATATCAGTCGCAAAGGTGGATTCTTTTGTCTTCGTTCTTATAGCCGCTCTGACAATGGTAGTTTTTACATTCTTGTGGGCGAAAAACCCAAGCATTTACTTAAAATCTGTGAGCGAGTTGTTCATTTCTTGATAAAGAATGACCTGATTCAGGTTCCTGATGAGCTTCTTAATCGTCATATCGATGGTCGAAATGAATTAGGTGGTGAAGTGACAGTGATGACTCAGCTTTTTGGTGAACTCTAAGCTGAATTGTGCCCTCATATCGTCCAAGCTAGATAGACCAGAACTGCTTATCTCCAGCGAAAATTAGAACGTTGAGCGCAAGCTAAAAGCGGCTTGTACGTTACGATGGAGGAGCCAACGAGTTAACGATCGCCCTCTTCACTCATCAAATACGAGCACTCACGATCGCTGAACAGCTCCGTCAAACCTAATCAATGAAATCTTGAATCATGTCTAGCTTTTCAGGAGTCTCCGAAGTAATTGGGCGATTGCCATCAACCGGAAGTGTTTTCCGAACTTCAGCTTGACTCGCAGCGATCGGTCGATTGCCATCTTCATGCAGCACTTCCTTCACCTCCAAATTGCTCGGAGTAATCGGACGATTGCCATCAATTCCCAGCGATTTGTTCGCTTCTAAGGTATCCGCAGCGATCGGACGACTGCCATCGACTTCGATTGTTCCGCGCACTTCCATCTCATCGGCAACAACCGGACGATTGCCATCGATCTGCAAAAAAGACCGTACCTCAAGATCGCTGCTGTCGATTGGGCGATTCCCATCAATTTGAAGCACTTTGCTCTCATCTTGCTCTGCGTTTGAAAGAGTCAGATCGCTATTTTCTGAAGACTCTTGCTGTTTCGGCATCGTTAAAACTCCTGCTCTTCACTGCAATTGTTTAGTTTTAATCGCCTGCTGAGTTGTCAAACAACTGTCTAAAGTTAGTCACGATCGACGGGTTGTTCGATCGCGGGTCATAGAAAACACACCCTTCACCAATAGGAAAAATTGCTTAATCATCTGTAACCCTTCAGTGATAAGCTAATTCGTGGCGAATAAGCGCAATTCGTGCATACACAATCGTTGAACCATAAGTTTTAGGGCACCGATAATGGTCACCACCGCAGAGAAAACAAACATCGGTTACATCACGCAAATCATCGGCCCAGTGCTGGACGTGCGATTCCCCAATGGCAAAATGCCCCGAATTTACAACGCCTTGAAGATTTCTGGTCAAACCGAATCCGGTCAAGACGTTGCCGTGACCTGCGAAGTGCAACAACTCTTAGGCGATAACCAAGTCCGAGCAGTGGCGATGAGTTCCACCGATGGCTTGGTGCGCGGCATGGAAGTTGCCGATACAGGCGCACCAATCAGCGTTCCTGTGGGAACCGCAACCTTGGGACGCATCTTCAACGTTTTGGGTGAACCCGTAGATAACCAAGGTCCGGTCAACAACACCGAAACTTCCCCAATTCACCGTCCCGCTCCGAAACTGACCGAACTCGAAACCAAGCCTTCCGTGTTTGAAACCGGAATTAAGGTGATCGACCTGCTGACTCCCTACCGTCGCGGTGGAAAAATTGGTTTGTTCGGCGGTGCAGGTGTAGGCAAAACCGTGATCATGATGGAATTGATCAACAACATTGCAACCAATCACGGTGGCGTGTCGGTGTTCGCAGGTGTGGGTGAGCGCACTCGCGAAGGAAACGACCTCTATAACGAAATGATCGAATCGGGCGTAATCAAAAAGGACAACCTCAACGAGTCCAAGATTGCCCTAGTGTATGGTCAGATGAACGAACCACCGGGAGCGCGGATGCGGGTTGGTCTCTCAGGTCTGACGATGGCAGAATACTTCCGCGATGTGAACAAGCAAGACGTATTGCTGTTCGTGGATAACATCTTCCGGTTTGTGCAAGCGGGTTCTGAAGTATCAGCGCTGCTTGGTCGGATGCCTTCTGCGGTGGGATATCAGCCGACTTTGGGTACAGACGTAGGTGACTTGCAAGAGCGGATTACCTCGACGACTGAAGGTTCGATTACTTCGATTCAAGCGGTTTACGTGCCTGCAGATGACTTGACCGACCCTGCTCCGGCAACGACCTTTGCTCACTTGGATGGAACCACTGTACTTTCTCGTGGTTTGGCTTCAAAAGGAATTTATCCGGCAGTTGATCCGTTGGATTCAACTTCCACAATGCTGCAGCCGTCGATCGTCGGCGATGACCACTACGATACGGCTCGTGCAGTTCAATCCACGCTGCAACGCTACAAAGAACTGCAAGACATCATTGCGATTCTCGGTTTGGATGAATTGTCGGAAGACGATCGCTTAACCGTGTCGCGTGCCCGTAAGATTGAGCGCTTCTTGTCGCAGCCGTTCTTCGTGGCTGAAGTCTTCACCGGATCGCCGGGTAAGTATGTGTCGTTGGAAAAGACGATCGCAGGCTTCAAAAGAATCCTTGCCGGCGAACTCGATGATCTGCCAGAGCAAGCGTTCTACTTGGTCGGTGACATCGATGAAGCGATCGCGAAAGCTGAAAAAATGAAGGCTGAAGCCAAGTAACTCTAAAGGGTGCGGAGGATTCTGCACCCGCTCATCGTTCATTATTCATCCTAATTACTATGGCTTTAACGGTTCGTGTGATTGCGCCAGATAAAACAGTCTGGGATTCTTCGGCTGAGGAAGTGATTCTTCCTAGCACCACAGGACAACTCGGTATTTTGACGGGCCACGCTCCTTTGTTGACGGCACTGGAAACCGGCGTTCTGCGCGTCCGGGCTGACAAGAACTGGGTGCCGATCGCGGTGATGGGCGGCTTTGCAGAAATTGAAAAGAACGAAGTCACGATTCTGGTGAATGCGGCAGAGCGCGGTGAATCGATCGATCTCGATGCGGCTCGTACTGCCTACACCGAAGCAGAAGCGAAGTTTGCTCAAGCGGATCAAAGCGGTTCTAGACAAGAACAATTGCAGGCAACTCAAGCGCTGAAACGCGCTCGTGCCCGTCTTCAGGCGGCTGGCGGTCAGGTTTAGATCGCAAACTAATTTGATCGAAAGCTCAGGGGGAATCCCTGGGCTTTTTTCATGCGATCGCAGACATCATAACTGGGCGCTCTTTTTGTCGAAGAGTTGAAGCAATTCGATTGATTCTGCAAATCGGAACCTGTGCAAATCGTGAAATTGAGCAAGGTACTACACTGGGTAAACAAATGAATGAGTTACTCCGGCGAAAAACAGCAATCAATGCTCAACGAAGAAGCCAGAAAGTTTAGGCATTTTAGAGGTGTTGTCTAACTTGATCGATCGACAAATTGAGCGCGATCTGTTCAACACTCAATCCCATTTCTGCTAAACGAGAAATCGCCACGTACCGCGCTCGTTCTGCTGCTTGTCGCGCTCGTTCCGTTTCAACATGAGTTAAAAGTTTCGTCTCAATAAATCGTGTTTGGGTCGTAATTGAGTTGGTTGGAAAAAGAAGTCATGAGATTGCCTCTCACTCAATAAGTTTTCATACGATACCGCGAAGATTAAGTGAATTGCGATCGCTCATTCAATGATCGTAGGGATCGAAATCTGTTTTTGAAATCGGAGTCGATCGATAAATTTCAAGCCATGTACAGCTTTCTTAATATCGATAATTTCCTTTGTTTGACTGTGGGGATCATCAATCACTGCATTTGAATGGATGAGGCAGTCGCTCTGATATATTTCCCTTATCACCTGTATCGATGCGACTGAATGAAATGCGATCGCATCGATTAACATTGCTGGAGATTAATTTGATGACTCGAACACATGGTTTTATTGGACGGCGATCGTTCCTTGCAGGAATGGGAGGACTCGGCATCGCAGCAGCAGCAGGAAGCAATTTAATCTGGCAGCCAGAAGAAGCGCTAGCACAAAATTCAACCAAACCTCAGATTAAACCTAAACCCATTAGCCCTGATGCAGCATTAAAGCTTCTACTCGAAGGCAATCAGCGATTTGTGGAGGGTAAGCGCCAAAACCCGCACCAATCTCGTTTACGCCTTCAAGAAACTGCTGTTGCCCAATATCCCTTCGCGTCGATTCTGGGTTGTGCAGATTCTAGAGTGCCTGCCGAAATCGTGTTTGATCAAGGCTTAGGTGACTTATTTGTGGTGCGAGTTGCAGGAAATGTGGCAAGTCAAACCGCGATCGGAAGTCTAGAATTTTCGACCGCTGCATTGGGATCGCAACTGATTGTGGTGGTTGGTCATAGCCGTTGTGGTGCAGTGACTGCAGCCGCAAAAGGAGATCCGTTGCCGGGTCGAATCGGCGTTTTTGTGGAAGAGATTAAGCCCGCTGTGGCTCGTGTGAGAGCGAAAACAGGGGATTTAGAGCAAAATGCAGTGATTGCGAATATCCAGTATCAAGCGCAGAAGCTGGCAGAGAGTTCGACGATTTTGAGTGGCTTGATCAAGGAAGGTAAGCTCAGAATTGTGGGTGGGCGCTATGACTTGGCAAGCGGGAAGTTCACGATCGTGACCTGAGCGGATGAAGAGTGCTACCAGAAACAAGCCATCAGATTGTTTTTGACCCAACTCTGTAAGGCGAGAAAGTGATCGCAAATTTCGCGATCACTCTTCTTAACGAAATGCAATCTTGAATTCTGCTGATCGCACCCAAGAAGCCAGTATCGTTGGGATAGGAGACTCTCCGACTGTTTGTTTTAGATACTTTAGAAATCAACTGATGTCACAACCGACGATCGAATCAATCCTGCATGAAGACCGCCTCTTTCCCCCTTCTGCGGAATTTTCGCAACGTGCGCGGATCAAGAATTTAGAAGAATATCAAGTGCTGTACGATCGCGCCAAAGCCGATCCGCTCCAGTTCTGGTCAGAATTGGCAGAACAAGAACTTCATTGGTTTCAAAAATGGGATACGGTTCTCGATTGGAGCAATCCCCCGTTTGCGAAATGGTTTGTCAACGGCAAGATCAATCTTTCTTATAACTGTCTCGATCGACATTTAGAAACCGATCGCCGCAACAAACCCGCGATCGTTTGGGAAGGTGAACCCGGAGATTCAAAAACGCTCACCTATGCCGAACTGCATCAGGAAGTTTGTAAGTTCGCAAACGTTCTCAAAAGCTTGGGAGTCAAGAAAGGTGACGGTGTTGGCATTTATATGCCAATGATTCCTGAAGCGGCGATCGCAATGTTAGCCTGTGCCCGAATTGGTGCGCCTCACTCGGTTGTGTTTGGTGGATTTAGCGCAGAGGCATTGCGCGATCGTCTCATTGACGCAGAAGTAAAAGTTGTTGTCACCGCAGATGGCGGATGGCGAAAAGATGCGATCGTGCCTCTGAAACCGCAAGTTGATAAGGCTTTAGCAGAAGGAACTACTGCGGTAGAAAAAGTTGTAGTGGTGAAGCGAACGGGTCAGGACATCTCGATGGAGGGCGATCGCGATCTCTGGTGGCACGACCTCGAAAAAGACGCTTCCACCGATTGCCCTGCTGAACCAATGGACAGCGAAGATATGCTGTTCATTCTCTACACATCAGGCAGCACCGGAAAACCCAAAGGAGTCGTCCACACCACAGGCGGCTACAATCTCTATGCTCACATGACCGCTCAGTGGATTTTTGACCTGCAAGAAAACGATGTCTACTGGTGTACGGCTGATGTCGGCTGGATCACAGGGCATAGTTATGTCGTTTACGGGCCGCTCTCAAATGGTGCAACGACCGTGATGTACGAAGGTGCGCCTCGTGGCTCAAATCCGGGTTGCTTCTGGGATGTCATCCAAAAGCATAAAGTGTCGGTGTTCTATACCGCTCCGACTGCGATTCGCGCCTTTATCAAGATGGGCGATGAGCATCCAAAATCGCGAGATCTATCTTCACTGCGATTGCTTGGAACCGTGGGCGAACCGATCAACCCTGAAGCTTGGATGTGGTATCACAGCGTCATTGGTAAGGAGCGTTGCCCGATCGTCGATACCTGGTGGCAAACCGAAACAGGCGGCATCATGATTACGCCGCTTCCGGGTGCAATTTCGACAAAGCCCGGATCAGCAACGCTACCATTCCCCGGAATTTTGGCGGATGTGGTTGATCTCGACGGCAATTCTGTACCTGCCAACGAGGGCGGTTACTTAGCCGTGCGGCATCCCTGGCCCGGAATGATGCGAACCGTGTACAAAGATCCTGATCGCTTCCGCAAAACCTATTGGGAACACATTCCACCTAAAGACGGCAACTACATCTACTTTGCCGGAGACGGGGCACGACGGGATGAAGATGGTTACTTTTGGGTCATGGGTCGCGTCGATGACGTGATCAACGTTGCTGGACACCGTTTAGGCACGATGGAAGTTGAATCAGCGTTAGTCTCGCATCCCGCAGTTGCAGAAGCCGCAGTCGTTGGAAAGCCAGACGAAATCAAAGGTCAAGATATTGTCGCCTTTGTGACGCTCGAAGGAACGCACCAACCGAGCGAAGACCTTGCCAAAGAGCTGAAAAAGCACGTTGTAAGGGAAATCGGCGCGATCGCCCGCCCTGGTGAAATCCGCTTTGCCGATGCGCTACCGAAAACGAGATCGGGTAAAATCATGCGTCGTTTACTTCGTGATTTAGCCGCAGGAACCGAGATTTCTGGAGATACTTCAACCCTTGAAGATCGCGGTGTATTAGAGAAACTACGCGCCGAAGGTTCATAAAATATAGAGCGCGCTCACAAAGGGGGAGATCGCGCTCTATACTTTGACTTTCAAAAACTCATGCTGCTTAAGAATCTCATACAGATTCACATCTACCTCTAATAGACAGGTATGACCGCTCTCCGGTAACACAACCACTTCCGCATCCTGAAACGCCGCTTTGAGCCGATAACCCTCAACTAGCGAAGGCAGCAACCGATCCTTTCCGCTTGACAAAATCAGCGTGGGAATCGTCAGCGAACGCAACTGCTCGATCGGCACTTCAAACTGCCGTAGCAAATCCATGCGCCAAGTCGAGGTCGCTTGCGGAACCGAACGCACCGCTTCGATTAAAGCTTGTCGATCCAGCGGTGCAATTTTCTCAAACGCCGCCAGAAGTGGCAGAAACGAAACCGAAGACCAATGATACAAAAACTGCGGCAAATGACGACTAAGTTGAGCGCCCCACCCAATCCAAGGTCTGCGATTAAACGACGAAGCGGGATTGACGAGAATTAAGCGATCGAACAAACCCGGTGCCAAAGCTGCAACCTCCATCGCCAAGCAGCCGCCAAACGACTCACCGCACAGATAAATCTCCCGGTCTGGCTCCCCTCTCACCTCCGTTCTGACTAAATCCACGACCCGCTGCGCCAAGTCCTCCCAATTCGTCAGGTCATCAGGCGGGATCGCCAAGCAACGCACATCAAACGCCACCTCTAATCCTGCCGTTTGCGCTCTTAACAATTGCCCTGTCCCATCCATCCCTGGCAGAAAAACAAACAGCGGAAACTGGGGTCGAAGCGCTTTCGGCGTGAGAAAGCAAGGAGAACTTTGAATCATGGGAAAAAGCTTCAGATTTAAAAGTGACCTTGGTGTAACAGTGTTCTAATTTCAGTCTGGGCACGATCAACGAGTTCAATCACAGCTTTTCTGGCATATTTACCTTGATAATCTGTGCGCTGAACCGACGTGATCCAGATTGGGTGTCCGATAAGTATATTTACATTCTGATATAAAACTAGCGGATGCCACCCCTCTTGGTCAAACAGTGGCTCCGAGGGATCAAAGAAGCTTAAGACTTTGAGCGGGATCGCAGAATTGATCGTTTCTCGCTGCGGTGAAATTGCTACAGGCAAAACCGCTAACTCAGAAATGGGTGCTCTAAGCGCCAAATGAGCAAACCCCCGCTGAAATTCGCCCATCTGATTCGGTTCGGGAGGCTGCACCATCGGCAGAGTGCCTTCTGGAAAAACCCCTACGGCTTGCTGCGACTTCAGCAGCGCGATCGCCTGGTGGAAAAAGCTGCTCTGACGATGCTTATCGCTATCTAAAGGAAAACATCCTAGCTGTGTCACCACTTCTCGCATAACGGGAACTTGCCCCATATAGTGATGGCAGGCAAATCGAATCGGACGATCGATGGCGCTCATCAACAACATCGCATCCATGACGCTGCGGTGATTGCTCACAACGATAACCGGGCTGTTTCTGGGAACACGATCGCAGTGATACGAATAGGTTCGTGTACCCATGCTCATCAGGATCATCTGGGAAATCTGAAGGGGACTCAAAGCTGGCATGAAACTTATGACACTCGCTCTATTGCAGACTGAATCTCTTTCTATTTATGAATAGATTGACCGGAACTAACCATTGTCTTTAGACGCAAATCACATAACTAGAGTGAAAAATTATCCTTATTGTAGGTCGTCTCTGACTTTAGACAGGAAAAAGCACCCCTAAATCAAGAGGTGCAACTAACGGGAATTTTGAATTAGATCCGTGTCGCCTTCCGCGAGAACGTTACTCTTCGAGTTGTGCTTGAGTCCGGCGCTTCAGCAATAAAGCACCGCCCGCAGCCATCAAGCCCAGCACTGCTGCCGGCTCAGGCACTTTCCGCACATCGCCATCATCGGCAATGTGGAAAGAGTGGTTATCCGACTCAAAGCCACCACCACCGGTTTGCGTAATCACAATGCGGTTAAAGAGGTCATTTTTGCCCTCTGAGTAGAAGTGGAGGTAGCCGTTGCCTTCACCGCCATGCTGTTCTGCTTTCACAGGAGCCACAGGGTTCACGTCTTCGGTCGAGAAAGACTTGATCAACTGATCGCCCATGAAGAACGAAAAGACGTTTCCAGGGCTAATTGCGCCCCAGTTCATCCCGAAGTAGTTCAAGGTTTTCTCTAACTTGATCGTCACGCTATCGCCCTGAAATACAGCTAGGTAGCTGCCCTGGTTGACTTCTCCATTTGGACCTGCGGGTGCCCAGACATCCTGACGAACGCTGCTCGTACCGCTGTTATTTTGGAAACTGTATTGTGCAAATCCTGTAGTGGGTACAGAACCGGAATTGAAGTCAATCGTGGTGGTGCCTTTTTTGTTCCAGAAGTCGGAGTAAGCACCGTGATTGGTGACACCGTTCGGACCAGCTACACCAGAAGTGATGTTGAACGTAATGGCTTGAGCGGAACCTGCATGGCTAAGCGCTGCGATCGCAGAAACCGCCATGGCTGAAAGAAAGCTCTTAATTAATGTCATACCGTTGTCTTGCAGACTAACTTTATATCTCACATTATTCGTTCTCCGCAGTGGAGAAGCTTTGCGAAAATGTACTGAAATTTTGAGCAGTATCCTACTAGTTTTCTTTATGAACTAGGCATTAAATTTGACAAAGAAAATCCGTAATTTCGACTAGATTAAGGATTGTTGTCGAGAAGAGCTCCCTAAATTTACGGAGTAGCTTGTTGTTAGTGCGTCTACTTCATCGCGGCTTGTCGTTTAGGGTCGTAGCCTCACTGAACTGAAGCACTAGCGCTGACCGTTCACATACAAAAATTCAAGCAATTTTCTAGAGGTCTAGATTTCGGGGAAGTTACTGAGGCCATCTCACAAATTGGTAGAATCGGGAGCTTGAGACCTCTTAATAGCAACAGACGGTAAGATTTAAGGTTTAATGACGCTTCTGACACAGCGTTGCTGGTTAGAATTAGAGACGTGCTTCACTTTAAGAGCGATCGTTCTCAAAATCCAGTTAAGCCCCTACCCGGATTGATTTAGTTAATTAGAAGGGGTTATTTTCACACTCTTTATGACTTTACCTCCAGAAAAGCCTACTTTTGCTCTCACAACACCGCTTTATTATGTCAATGATTTGCCCCACATTGGCAGCGCCTATCCGACGATCGCGGCAGATGCGATCGCCCGATTTCAACGATTGCAGGGGAAACCGGTTCGATTTGTCACCGGAAGCGATGAGCATGGACAAAAAATTCAGCGGACTGCCGAAAGTTTGGGGCGCAAGCCGCAAGAACACTGTGACTTGATCGTGGAAGGCTTTAAGCGGCTGTGGACAAAGCTTGATATCCACTACGATCGCTTTATTCGCACCACCGATGAGCGGCATCATGCGATCGTCAAGGAGTTCTTCCAACGAGTATGGGAAAACGGTGATATTTATCTCAGTCAGCAGCAAGGTTGGTATTGCGTTTCCTGCGAGGAATTTAAAGAGGAGCGTGAGTTATTAGAAGACCGTCGCTGCTCAATTCACACCAATAAGGAAGTAGAATGGCGCGACGAGGAAAACTACTTCTTCCGCCTGTCTCACTATCAAGAAAAACTGGAAAGACTCTACGCAGAACATCCAGAATTTATCCAGCCCGAAATTCGCCGGAATGAAGTGCTGAGTTTTGTCGGTCAAGGGTTAAGAGATTTTTCAGTTTCGCGAGTCAATTTCGACTGGGGATTTCCGGTTCCCGTCGATCCAAAACATACGATTTATGTTTGGTTTGATGCGCTCCTTGGATATATCACAGCATTGCTCGAACCGGATCAAGAACCGACGTTAGAGAATGCAAGTTCTAAGTGGTATCCGTTTGATCTTCACATTATTGGAAAAGATATTCTCAGGTTTCACGCCGTTTATTTTCCCGCAATGTTAATGTCAGCCGGATTGCCCTTGCCAAAGATGGTATTTGGACATGGGTTCCTTGTGCGTGATGGCGTGAAGATGGGTAAAAGTAGTGGCAACGCGATCGATCCAGTCGCCTTAGTTGAACGATATGGAGTCGATGCGTTTCGATACTATTTCCTCAAAGGCATCGAATTCGGGCGGGATGGCGTGTTTGAAGAAGGGCGCTTCGTCGATATGTGCAACGCCGATCTTGCCGATGGATTTGGTAACTTGCTGAATCGTAGTTTGGGCTTGATTCACAAAAATAGTGGTGGAGTGGTTCCGGAGGTCGAAATTTCAGTCGATCATCCGTTGAGGGCGATCGCTGAAGGGCTAGGAGAACGGGTGGCAAAAGCTTATGACTCTCTAGCGTTTAATGTCGCTTGTGAAGAAGTTTTAACGCTGATTCGATTGGGTAACAAATATATCAACGAACAGGCTCCCTGGTCGCTTTACAAATCAGGGAAAAAGCAAGAGGCAGAAGAAGTTCTCTATGCAGTCTTGGAGTCGGTGCGCTTGGCGGCGTATCTTTTAGCACCGATTATTCCTCGCACTAGCACGTTGGTTTATCAACAATTAGGTTTTAATGTTGACTTTAATGACGCTAACTTAATTGATATGTCAATTGCTTTCCCCGATCAGTCAAAATGGGGAATACTTCGTGCTAAACAAGCACTTCAAAAACCTCAACCTGTTTTTCAAAAACTCGAACTTCCGGTCGAAAGTTCACCCTAAGTGCGTGATGAATGTTCGCTCTTTATTTTCGTTCAAAACTTTTCATAAAAAATCTGAGGATAGCAACTGTGTTGAACCATATTAATCACGAAGCAGAGACAGTATTTTCGCCAGAGCAAGTGCTCGAAAATCGCGGACGGGTTGCCATTTTTATTGATGGCTCAAACCTGTTTTATGCTGCGTTACAACTCGGCATCGAAATCGATTACACAAAGCTCCTGGTACGGCTCACTTCTGGTTCAAGATTGCTGCGATCGTTCTTCTATACCGGGGTCGATCGCACCAACGAAAAACAGCAGGGATTTCTTCTGTGGATGCGGCGCAACGGATATCGCGTGATTTCTAAAGACTTGGTGCAACTGCCTGATGGCTCGAAAAAAGCGAATCTCGATGTTGAAATTGCGGTCGATATGATGTCGCTGGTGGGGTCTTACGACACGGCGGTTTTGGTTAGCGGTGACGGAGATCTCGCGTATGCGGTGAATGCAGTCAGCTACCGTGGGGTACGGGTTGAGGTCGTGAGTTTACGATCGATGACCAGCGATAGCTTGATTAATGTTGCCGATCGCTATATCGATCTGGACAACATCAAAGAAGACATCCAGAAAACGCCCCGGAGTTATACGTATCGTCCGTTAACCAGTATCGGTTTAATGGATGAACACGATGATGAGCATTCGCCTTAAAGTAAAGAAGTCGGGAGCAATATCGGGATAAATTTCGTCGTTTGTCCCGGTAGCTCCCTGGTTCTTTTGGTTTGAGGAATTTTATTTTGCGTCGTTCAATCTTCTTGAATCTAGCTCTCATTGCGCTGCTCATCGGCGCAAGTGGTTGTGGCGATCGCAATCGCACGGCTGAAAAGTTGGCAACAGACACACAAGGCGCACAGAAGTTTGATAGCAACCTGACGTTTAATAATGTGACGCTAGAGCAAGCCAACGACAAAGGGCAGCTTTGGTGGCGCGTGAAGGCGAAGCAGGCGGTCTACGCCAAAGATCAGAAGAACGCAACGGTGCAAGAGCCAAAAGGGGAGCTATTCCAGGATGGTAAGCCCATCTTTAAGCTCGAAGCGCAACGCAGCGAGATTCAGCAAGACGGAAAATCAATTATTCTCAAAGGGCAAATTACTGCCGTTGATATTCGCGATGGATCGGTTCTCAAAGGTAATGAGATGGAATGGCGACCGACCGAAGATGTATTAATTATTCGCAACGGATTCAACGCAGACCATAAGCAGATTCAACTGGCAGCTAAAGAAGGTCGGTTCCTGACTCGCGCTCGACGAGTAGACGTAACCGGGCAAATTGTCGCACAGGCGAAAGACCCAACGCTACAACTGCGAGGAGAGCGATTAACCTGGCTGATCCAAGCGCAGAAATTAAGCAGCGATCGACCGATTCAAGTCGATCGCTATGAAAACAAGCAGGTGAGCGATCGTGGCGGTGCTGACCAAACTGAGGTCGATCTGAAGTCTAAAATTGTCAATCTTCGTCAGAATGCGCGGATTGCCCTACAAAGCTCAAATACGCAAGTCAGCAGCAATGCCCTGAGTTGGAATGTTGATCAAAAAACGCTGTCTGCGAGCGAACCCGTGACGATCGTGAACTCTGCTCAACAGGTGACGCTGACCGCAGATCAGGGCGAAATGCTGCTGGATCAGCAAATTGCAAACCTCAGTGGCAACGTGCGGGGCGTTGGGGAAAGGAATCAATCGCGATTGAGCGCCGATCGTGTGAAGTGGTTCTTGGCGACACAGCAGTTTGAAGCAAACGGCAATGTGAACTATCAGCAGAGCAATCCGCCCTTTAGTATTGCAGGCCCGCAAGCCTCTGGAAAGCTAGATACTCAACAGGTCGCGGTGAACGGCGGACAGCAAGGGGGACGAGTGGAAATCCAGATTACACCGCGCGGGTTAGGACGGTAAAACCGTATCAGTTTATTTTATTGACGCAATTTCATTAGTTCTTGGGGCGAAGCGTTCAGTTTAATCCGCGTGAACATCAATTGATCATTTGAGTCGAGCGTAAAGTACCAAGTGACATTTACGCCGAACATAGGCATCTGAACTCTTCCCGTAATTTGAAATTCGATCGCATTTTGGTCGGTGGTATGAGACGTTCCAGCTTGCGGCAGAGCAGTTAATCCAGGGGCTTCTTTTTGCAGGTAAGCCGTGATCGCTTCTCGCCCAATGATCGGTTGCTCAAACGGAGGTTGCATTGCACCTTCGATCGCAAACAACTGACTGGTCGCCTCAAATTCTCCAGCATTTAGCGTCTCAAAATATCGCAAAATTATTGGGTGTGAAATGCCTTCAATTTCGATCGATTGCGTTTGCATGGGTTGATCTCACTCGCTCCGACCAAGCTACTGGATTATTAGAATAGAAGTCCTGCTTCTGCGGATGGAATTTTGATGTCACGAACGGAAGAAATTAAGCAAAAAGCGATCGAGCTTGGGTTTCACAAAGTCGGCATTGCCTCGGTGGACAATTCGGCTCAAATCAGTGCAGTTCAAGCATTGCAGAAATGGCTTGATCGTGGCTTTCAAGCAGACATGGCATGGATGGAAAATCCGAAGCGTCAAAATATTCGGGAATTGGTGCCAGGAGCGCGATCGATCATTGCTGTGGCGCTGAACTATTACACTCCGCAGCAGCGACCGGAGGGAAAAGAATATGCAAAAATTTCCCGTTATGGTTGGGGACGTGATTACCATCGGATTTTGCATAAGAAATTGAAGGCATTTTCGACCTGGCTAGAGCGTGACGGTACACAGGCACGTTATTTTGCAGATACAGCTCCAGTACAAGATAAGTTTTGGGCGCAACAAGCAGGACTCGGTTGGATCGCGAAAAACGGCAATGTGATCACTCGCGAATATGGTTCTTGGGTGTTTCTCGGTGGCATTGTCATCGATTTAGAGTTAGCGATCGATCAACCTTACACGCAGCATTGTGGAACCTGTACCCGCTGCATTGATGCTTGTCCAACGGATGCAATCACAGAACCATTTGTAATCGATGCAAATCGGTGTATTGCGTACCATACGATCGAGAATCGTGCCGAAACGCTCCCAGAGATTAATCTCAAGGGTTGGGTGGCAGGATGTGATATTTGTCAGGATGTTTGCCCCTGGAATCAGCGATTTGCCCAAGAAACCGATGTCCAAGATTTTCAGCCGCGATCGTGGAACGTTGCACCCACCCTGCAAGAACTAGCTGAGATTTCGGAAGAGGAGTACGATCGACGCTTTACCGGGTCAGCTTTGCGGCGAATTAAAATTGAGATGTTACGACGAAATGCGAGAGCCAATTTTTGAGTGTCAGACGGTAGCACAAATTAGAGTTTGAAATCTACCGTCTGCGATCGTGTCTCTACTTAGTTCGATTCTGCTAACACTGCTTGCAACCGACTGCGAAACTCACCCTTGGGGTGTCCGCCTTTCACTTCACCCAGAATTTTGAACTCTTCCTCCGGTGAATCACAAATAATGTAGGTGGGCCACCCCATCTCAGCTTTATCGGGGTACTGAGCCAGCAAAATCTTGCGGTACTTCCGATAAGTTGCGGTATCTTGCATTTTCACATCTACAAACTGCAAGCCCAACTCCTCAACCACTTTTTGGTCGTAGAACGACATCTTGTGACAAATTCCGCAATCTTCCGACGAAAACTTAATTACTGCACGAGCCATACTCAAATCATTTTTGGAATACCGTTCCAGCGTAAAAGATCTTGAGGTCGATCGCGCCGATTTCGTAAAACTCCGTTAACTGGAATTCTGCGATAATAGTGTTAATAAATATTGCAGCGAGTCAGTCTTATGTTTCTTCGTCGAATTCCTCTCGGTGCGTTATGTCTGGGTGGAGGAACCATTATTACGATCGTCGGATTTGCCGCGTATGCGCTAAACTATGCCGCCCTCAACATGATCGGGTTCTTCTATGGAATTCCTCTACTCTTAGGTGGTGTTGCACTTAAAATCACTGAATTGCGCCCTGTGCCGCTCAGTGTGCCCACAACCCCCGAAGTAGAAGCCCTGAAAGCGACTCAAGCAACCGCTACCCAAAAACAAGTCTTCGACGATGTAACGCGCTTTCGCTACGGACAAGAAGCCCATCTTGATAGTGCGCTCAAGTTCTTGGGACTCAGCCCAAGCGATGACGATCGCCCCACCCTCATTGGTCTGCGCGAGGAAAATCGAGACGGCGCTTATGCCATGGTGTTAGAATTCGACTCCCCGTTTATCTCGCTTGAAACCTGGCAGAAAAAAGTCGAAAAAATGACCACATTTTTTGGTCCAGGAGTTCGAGTCGAAGTGGCTCAACCTGAAGAAGAACGAGTCGATCTTGCGATCGTTGCTACCCCCAGCGTCACTGCTGCCGTTTAGCGACTAAAAAAGCCGTCCAAAGTTGGACGGCTCTTAATCCTTCGAGTTCGACTTAAGCCGAAACTTCTGCAACTGAATAAACGCTGACCTTCTGACGATCTTTACCCATGCGCTCGAACTTCACTTCACCTTCGATCAGCGCAAACAGCGTGTCATCGCTGCCCCGTCCGACGTTATTTCCAGGATGAAACTTCGTGCCGCGTTGACGCACCAAGATATTTCCTGCCTTCACGACTTGACCGCCGAACCGCTTTACACCCAAACGCTGAGCATTAGAATCGCGTCCGTTGCGGGTACTACCTGTTCCCTTCTTATGAGCCATAATTCCCTCTGAAATGGTGTTCTCGAATCTCTAGATTAACCGTTCGCTTGTTCTTTGGTCGCGATCGCGCTGCCGCCCAAGCTGATTGAATCAATCATAATCCGGGTCAATTCTTGACGATGACCACGTTTTTTGCGGGTTTTCTTTTTCGGTTGCATCTTGTAGACGATTACCTTGCGTCCGCGCAGGTGACGCATCACCGTTGCCTGAACGATCGCGCCTTCTACAACGGGCGCGCCCACGCTGATGTCCCCTTCGTTGTTGACCAGCAAAACGCGATCGATGTCGATCTGCGAGTCTACGTCTCCCACAAGGCGATTCACATCATAAAAGCGACTCGGTTCGACCCGAATTTGCTGCCCTGCGATCTCGATAATTGCGTAAGCCATGAGTTTTTCCTGAGTAGTCGCCGTACAGGTCGCGATCTCTACGAATCGCCGTTGACAAATACCTGATCCGAGCATGAATTGTAAGCCAGTTATCTAGTATGCAAAATGTAAAGCGATCGTGTCAAGTCACATTTTCTGCGGGTGCAAGATACACTGAAAGTAAGGTGAACATTTGAGATACCTATGGCAGAAATCGTCCGGCAGAGTGAGCTACTGAATCAGACTGTCCTTGATCGCGCTTCGATGCAGGAAGTAGGACAGGTAGAGGTACTGTGGATGTACCCGAAAGTGAATCGGGTGTTGGGATTTATCTGCAAATCGGGCTGGCTTGGCAAGAAAAAAACGGCGTTTAACTTGGATCAGCTAGAAGCGATCGGGAGCGATGGCGTTTTGGTGAATTCGCCGCCTGTCGAAACAGATGTCGAGAAGGTGAAACAGCTTGAATCGCTTGTCAATTGCGAAGTGTGGACGGATGCAGGCGATCAAGTGGGTAAGGTTGTCGATTATCTGTTTAATTTAGAAACGGGTGAAATTGAGCATTACTTATATGTTTCCGATGGTTGGGGAGGCATTGTGGGAAGCGTTTACCTTCTGCCACCGAACTATATTTTGAGATACGGCAGTCGGCGGGTGATGGTTCCCAAGGAATCGGTTGAATCGTTTGCGGTGTATCGGGGTGGAGTGCAGGAAAAATTCTCGAAAGTTAAGGATTTGTTTAGTGAGGAGAAGGGTCAGGTGACGCAAGAAGTGCGATCGCTTGCCGAACTCGCTCGCGAAAAAGCTCGCCGATTAAAGGAAAAGGCGCGATCGTTCACCGAACAAGCCTACGAATTTGTCGAAGATATTGCGCTTGATGAAACAGAGCCTTATGCTGCTCCGGCTTCTGAGCCTGCACCTTGGGACGATTGGGAAGATGAACCCGCTAAGCCAAAATCGCAGGAACTCAAAACGCCTGTCGAGCCGAAACGATCGCCGAAATCCCCAACTGCTGATGCTTGGGATGACGACGACTGGATGTGAAGATTATGAATTCAAAATAGTATTTCTCCGGATGGCAGGTCTTTCTCTGTCGTAGTGAATTTGAAGTGCTGACATGAGCGACTCAATTTCAAACGATAGAGAAAAACTATGCAACGAAAATGGATTACGTTTTTGGGACTGTTGCTGAGTAGTGTATTGCTCATTATCCTGAGTCAGGCGCAGCCCGCCTTGTCGATCGCGCCTCCTGCGGCAACAGTGACCAAAATCGCGGCGGACATGGGCAAATTGATCGGACGTAAACCGACGCGCCCGATTCTGATTACAGATAAGAAGTCTGCCCCTTCTATCTTTGCCCAAAGTATTAAGGATGCGGCGGGACATGGAGCAGTGACGATCGCTGCAACCAAAGAAGGCGGCAAATGGCGGGAACAAGACGAAGGCGAGACGATGGATACCTGCTGGATCGTTTGGCTGTCCTCTTATGCTAACGATGCACAAGATAAATCCCTGCTGGCTCACGAAATCTATCACTGTTTTCAAAACGAGCTGCTTGGCGTGAACCAGTTACCGGAATGGTTCATCGAAGGATCGGCAATGTGGGCAGGTGAAGAATACGCAGGCGGAACCAAGATGAGCAGTCCGATGTGGAAGGACTACTTAAGCGGCGAAAAATCACTTTTTGATCGCGGCTACGATGCGATCGGCTTTTATGCCCACTTGAAAAATAGCGGAGTTGATGTTTGGAAGCGGCTCGACTCGATTATGAAAACCGCCTCAAACGATTCGGATGGCTTGTTCAATCAGTTCGTCAAATCTGCTGGAGATTCTTTTCTGACAACCTGGGCATCTGGACTCGCTCGGAAATCTGAGGCGGGAGCGGATTGGAATACCATAGGGCCGGGAATTACTGCGGATAAACGATCAAGTAAGGCGACCACCGTTTCTTCCAGTTCGCCACTGTCCCGCGAAATCACACGCGGAACTCAAGCCCTGTACGAGATTAACGTTCCTAGCGGAAAGATCATTCAGTTCGATATCAAAGGATATGGAGCCTTGCGCTGGACGGGTGGTAGTAGCGACATTCTGAAATTTAGCCAGGTATTTAATAAGCGCTACTGTGTGGGAGAAACCTGTCGCTGTGAAAATGGAAATTCTCCCTCCGGTGTAGAATCGGCTCCGTCAAATCAAGTTCTGCTAGCGGTGACGGGTACTACACGATCGACCAAGGTTGATGTGACGGCTGAAGACAATTCTTGTAAAGAGAAGAAGCCCAATAGCGGCAGCGGAAATAGCGGCGGAAGCTCAGGCAACACGGGATCCAACTCGCCGAATAGCGGCAACACAAAAACCGGAGCAAGCTATGGTGATCCGCATTTGATCACCTTTGATGGGTTCCGCTACAGCTTCCAAACGATCGGCGAATTTCTGCTGAGCCAATCTCAGGATCAGAAGTTTGTCGTTCAAACGCGGCAAGCTCAAGTGCCGGGGCAAGAATTGACGCTGAACCGTGCGGTTGCCTTGAAGGTCGGCAACGATCGCATTGGATTCTACACCGCTAAAGACTCAGCCCCGATCGTGCGCGTCAATGGAGACGTGAGCACCAGCGATCGCCGCTCTTTTGCCGATGGCTCAATGCAGAAACGCGGCGATCGGGAATATGTAGTGCAGTGGAATAGCGGAGAACAAGCCACAATTCGACTGATTGAAGTTGCAAAAATGACGTTTCTCAATGTCACGCTCAATGTTCCAAATCGATCGAATCGGTACACTGGATTACTAGGAAACTTAGACGGCAATGCAGCAAACGACTTGCGAACCCGTTCGGGCAAAGTCATTCCAACAAAATCGAGCTATGGACAATTCACCAGTGCGCTGAGTAATCTGTTACCCACGCCTATTCCTTTGTCAAGTATCGAAACGGCGTTTCTCGATCAGCTTCATCGTGAGTTTGGTGATAGTTGGCGGATTCAGCAAAGCGAGTCGCTGTTCGATTATGAAGCGGGACAATCGACGGAAACGTTTAGCGATCGGCGTTTTCCCCGCCGCTATCTGACATTAGGCTCATTGATGCCTGCTCAACTGCGATCGGCAGAAGCCGTTTGCCGCAATGCGGGAGTCGAAGCGAATTTGCTAGAAGGCTGCATTTTTGATGTGGGACTGACGAATCAGCCTGGATTTGCTCAAGCCGCAGCAAATGCGTTAGTACAAGGAGTGATTGATCGGGCGGTCGATCGCGTCATCGATCAAGTCCAAGAAAAAATTCCGGTGAAGCTTCCAGTGCGGATTCGCTTCCCTTGGTAAAGAAAACCGTGCACTCGACAAGACCGATTGAGTGCACGGTTTTCTTTAAATTGCGTCAATATTAACGGTTTCGATCGCGGGTGTCGTCTTCGCAACGGTTGATCGCTGACGAGACACTAACTCTGTTCCAGTGCGCTGTTTATTAGCGCGATACTTTTCTGTGATTTTTTGACCCGTCAAGAAATTGCTGCTTTCGCGAGTTTCGGCTCCGGCCAGGCGATCGAACTGTCGCACATCTTGACCAATCAGCACCAGACGTTTCGACGCTTTATCAATCCAGAAGCGGTGCAAAGTCTGTGTTCCATCGCGAGAGCCGCGTAGCTGATCGACTAAAAGCACACCGTTCTCAATTTTGATCTGAATCGATTCCAACATGCCGCCGCAGTTTGAACACAGCAATAGACGTGGAGCCATGCCGATACGCTGCCATTGACCGTTCGGCTGTCGCTGCAAAACGAGCAGCATCCGGGCACGATCGCCTCCCGAATTTGCCGTTTGAATCAATCTCAAAACCGTATCCGCTCTGCGATCGCCATTGAGGTCGCCCTCAACTTTGCCTTCAATTTGCCATCCTTTCGGCACTAGGGCTTGGATACTGGTTCCGTTTGAGGGAAACCCGACCGGATTAATTTGCTTAGAAGATTGAGCAATTGCAGGCGCAACCGGAGCGATCACAAACATCGCCAATACTAGAGTCGAAATTGCACGTTTCATACAGGAATGATTGAACTACCGGGCTTCAGTAGTATAAGCTTCAAGCCCGATAATTCTTACTGCGGAAATTACGAGTTTGAAAGCTCGAATCAACCGTCGCTCGATCGAGCGATTAACTTAACCGCCGTACTGCCAACCTGTGCTTTCGAGCAGGAGCGGTTCACCTTCGCGATGCACTCCAGCCGCGATCACTTCACCCACAAACACCGTATGATCCCCATGATCCACGGTTCCGACGACTCGGCATTCCACATAGCCAAGCGCCTCGGAGATAATTGGGCATCCGGTTTCGCCTAAGTAGAACTCTACATCCTCGAATTTGTTACCGACTCGACGCTGCGGCTTAAAAAATTTCTGCGCGAGGTCTTTCTGTCCAGCTTCTAGAAAGCTCAGTGCAAATACGCCACTGTTGCGAAGCATTTGGTTGGAGCCAGAGTCGCTTTTAACGCAGTTCACGACGATCGGTGGCTTAAACGATCCCTGCATCACCCAACTTGCAGTAAAGCCGTTTACATTTTCTCCATCTTTGACACCGCAGATATACAACCCATGCGGAATCTTCAGCAACATTGCTTTTTTTGCCTGTTCGTCGAGCATTGCAGGTTTCCTTAAATTTGTACCGATTAACTTCTCAAGATTAACAAGCGCGATCGCAAAACAAAACCGACTTCTCTACGGTGAGAAAAGTCGGCTCAAGCGTGAAGGCTTAATTTAGCGGTTACTTTGCCAAGAAGCCCTTCACTTGCTGTAATGCGTAAGGAAGAATTCGAGAAACAGCCCAACCCCCTGCCAGAATGATCGGAAATAACACGATTAGGACGCGAAAATCAAAATCCATACCCGCTCTCTCGCTTAATCAGACGTTTCAATAATTTAAATTTGTACCGTATTTCGTGTAGCTTTCAAAGCAGTTTTCTCAGAGGGTTCACATTTGTACACGAAAACCGAGATCCGTTCCTTTGTTCGCGTGAACGAGTGCTAATTTCTCGTAATGTTGAGCGTGTTCGATCAGGTGTTCGACTTCTGAATCTAAAAGTTCACGAATCGGCTTGCCCGGAACGCCAACGACTAACGATCGTGGTGGTACATCCTTAGTCACAACTGATCCCGCTCCAATGATGCTGCCTGCTCCCACTCGTACCCCATCAAGGACGATCGCCCCGATACCAATCAAACAGCCCCGCTCGATATGAGCGCTATGAATCACGGCTCGATGTCCCACCGTGACAAATTCTTCGAGGATCGTCGGATGACCCGGATCACCGTGAAGAATTGCCCCATCTTGAATATTCGTGCTGGCTCCAAGGCAGATTCTTTCTACATCGGCGCGGACGACTGCGTTATACCAAATGCTGGCTCCAGCAGCGATTTCGACATTGCCAATTACCGTAGCATTAGGCGCAACGAAGGCAGCGATCGTCAAATCAGGAGGATTCCAATAAGACGGAGAAAAAAGAATTGGGACTTCAGAAGGATTCACGGTGATAATGAGACTAGAAACGCGCAAAGAGAAGACCGTTATAATAATTTCACGATCGCGCTTCACTTTAATGAAATATTCGATTTCCCGCACTTCATGATTAATCCCAGTTTGCAGTACCCGATATTTGGACCCGAAATTCAGTGCCCACACTGTCGGCAAACGATCCCAGCGTTGACTCTGACAGATACCTATTTGTGTCCACGCCACGGCGCGTTTGAGGCGAATCCGAAGACAGGCGAACTCATTCACCTCCAATCAGCGCGACACTGGCGGCTGTGGAATGATGAATGGTATCGCCAACACACCCACCCGGATGGCATTCGGTTTGAGATTCATGAGGCGCTCGATCGACTTTATACGCAGGGCTACCGAGCGACTCGCGTGATTATTGCTCAGCGCTATAAGGAACTCATCAGCACGTATTTAGAGCGGAGTACCCCTTGGAGGGGACAATCCGATTCTCCGAAACCGAGACTTTATGGGCTTCCGGTCGAGTTTAGTCCTGATCCAAAAGATGATCCCTGCTGGGATGTAATTAATTTTGATTTAGAGAAGGAACCAGGAGCGCCTGTTCGCTATCCGTATTTTCGATTGTTTGAATAGAGCCAATGCACCACGTTTCGATCCGAACGGCTGATATTTTCAGGGCGATCGCATTCTACGAGCAGCTTGGATTTCAAGTGTGTGAGCGATTCCAAACGGGTTATACCTTAGCGTGCTGGATGGAAGGCTTGGGCGGACGGATCGAACTGCTGCAAATTCCTGAACCGAAACCCGTACCCGATGCCTTTCACGATGAGCATTACACCGGATACTATCATCTGTCGTTTGATGTGACGGAATTGACCGATGAATTACCGCAGTGGATCGAATCGCTGAAAACGAAATTGGGTGAGCAAGATCAAGCATTAACGGTGTTACTGGAGCCGGCACAGCAAATGATCGGCGATCGCGTGTATGAAGTGGCATTCATTGCCGATGCGGACGGATTACCGATCGAATTTCTCAATCGGCTGAAGTAATGAAACTCAGGAAGGCGAATTCAGACTATCTCTAAGAAATTCGATTTGTCTTTCATGCCGAAATTCGGGCAGTAGAGTACCATGCTCTCACCCGGATCGATTTGGTGTGGTATGCGCTCGGAACCCTTTCTCGACAACTGGACCTATCTCAAAGTTGAATTTAACTGGCTGGAGCGGTTGTTGTTGACTGCCGTGGCGAAACAGCGCAAGGACGTAAAGACGATCGAGCGAGTATCGCAAACTAAAGCCGATCTCGTTACCAGTCATTGGTGGAAAGGATTGATTAGTTTAGACGAGGCGATCTCGTCAGATTCTCCGGTTGAGCGGCGAAAATCTTCGCCTGCTCCAACCTATCAGCAGCAACTAGACGCACGGATTCAGTCAAGTGGGCAGCATGGAATTGGCTTGGCGCTGCCGATGCTGCGTGATCGCTTGAATCTGACAACGTTTGAGAAAAATGTAGTTCTAATTGCCCTCGCGCCGGAAGTTCACCGACGATATGCTCAACTGTATGGCTACTTACAAAGCGGTCATGATGTTGCTGAGCGACCGACGATCGATCTCGTACTCCGCTTGCTTTGTCGAACCGATGCAGAATGGCGGACGGTGCGATCGAGCTTGAGTGATTCCAGCCGATTGATGAGATCGGGGTTGATTGAGGTAGAGGAGAATGATCGATCGTCGTTTTTATCGCGATCGATCAAGCTTTCCGATGAAGGCGTTAATTTTTTGCTGAGTGAGCCAGCAGAATTAGCTGAACTAGAAGAGTTAATTGCCGCTCAGATGCCCGCGCCGATCGCAATGACGCGATCAAGGAAATCCGTCAATCTGGTATTGCCGGAAGCCGTTCAAGCGCAACTGGCGCAAGTTTGCGATCGCATTCGATTTGCACCCCAGCTACAAGCTTGGGGATTTACCGCATCGACAGGCGTGACTGCTTTATTGATCGGTGCTAGTGGAACAGGGAAGACGATCGCGGCTCAATCGATCGCCCAAAAATTAGCCCTGCCACTGGCTGAAATCGATCTCGCGATCATGGATGATTCGATCGAACTGATCGAAGAGTTGATTGATCAGGCACCAGAATTCGTATTGATTAAATCGGCTGAACGGTGGTTAAAGCGATCGGCTCCGATTGCACAGGTGATTCAACTGATTGAGGCTCGTAGCGGTTTAACTTGCTTTAGTGTGCGACATCGACTTGCAATCCCAACCGCACTACGATCGCGCATTCACTTTACGATCGAATTTCCTAAACCCGATGCTGCGGCTCGTGTGCAGCTTTGGAAGCAGGCATTTCCCGAAGTAACGCCGATCTCTGAAATAGACTGGCAAACATTGGCTAAGAAGCATTCCCTTACTGGGGGAGAAATTCAGAAAATTGCAGAGATTTCGGCGATCGAAGCCCTTTCACAAGATGCCTCAGAAATCGAGTTACATCACGTTCTTAAAGCAATCTCCCGACTTTCCCAATGAGCGGCAGGACGATCGATTTTCGCTGCCACAACCGCACCATCAGAACCAAATTCAGCACAAAGTAACCCGAAGTGAGAAAGCTTGCCGTCAACAATAGCGGCAACTGCGCGGAGTCAGACGTAAAGGCGCTCGCGCCCATCAATCCGTAGAGCAACAGCCAGCCCATCGCAAGCTTCACCACGAATCGACTCAATGCGCGTTCTCGGCGGCTGCTCGATTGTCGATACAGCGTCCAAAGGGCTGGAAAAAATCCAAAAACGGGTAAAAGATAGAAAAATAGCCGCAAATGCCGGACTGCATCGGGTTCTAGGCGATCGAAATCATTCATAAGTCAAAGGGATCACGGCGGAAGGAGGATGAACCGAAACCAAAGCGCGATAATAATAACTAGAGACTGCCCAAAACGATCTCGTGAATTACTGTCGTTAGTTGTTGCATCATGCCTCATCGCAATAAAGTGTGGATTTGGTGGGATTCTTTATCTCCGGTATTAAAAGCGGTTGTGATCGCCTTTTTTGTGCCGCTTGTGGTGTTGAATGCGTGGGCGATCTCGTCTATTTTTGATTATTTTCATTCTTTATTAGTCATTGTCGCTGGCGCATCGTTGCTGACCTTTTTGCTGAATTATCCAGTTAGCTATATGCAGCAGCACGGAGCGACACGAGGACGGTCGGCAATTGTCGTGTTTCTGTTTACGATTTCGGTTTTACTTGCGATCGGGGTAACGCTGGTTCCGTTGGCACTCCAGCAAGCTCAACAGTTGGTGGTTCGATTACCAGATTGGATCGACTCAGGACAACGACAATTAATCCTGCTCAATGATCAAATCGAAAAAGCTGGATTCCCAGTGAGTCTTGATGTATTGGCAGATCAAATCACGGCTCCATTGAAAAATCAATTGCAGCGATTAGCCGGGGATATTCTTGGGTTAGCGGTGATTACTGTCACCAGTTTGCTCGATGTTGTGTTGACGTTAGTATTGACATTTTATTTGCTGCAACACAGTGATCGTTTGTGGCAAAGTTTAGTTGAATGGTTGCCGCCTCGGATTCGAGATCCATTTAGCGAAACATTGCGCCTGAGCTTTCAGAACTTCTTTTTCAGTCAGTTGATCTCGTCTACCTCGATGGGGTTTGTGCTGACGGTAATCTTTCTGACGTTGCGCGTTCCGTTTGGATTGCTGTTTGGGTTAACGATCGGCACAATGGCGCTGATTCCATTCGGCGGATCGGTCGGGATTGCGTTGGTCTCGCTGCTGGTAGCGTTGCGCGATATTGGGTTGGGCGTTGAGGTGTTGATTGCCTCGTTGATTGTGCAGCAGATTATTGAAAATCTGATCATGCCGCGCGTGCTAGGTAGCTTTACGGGACTGAATCCGGTGTGGGTGTTTGTTTCGATTCTGATGGGGGCGCGGGTTGGCGGATTGCTAGGTGTGGTGGTGGCAGTGCCGATCGCGGTTGTGATTAAGAGCATTTTGGTGTCGTTGCGATCGCCTCATCCAACGATTTTAGTGACCACAGATCCGCATCCGGTGACGATCGGGCGATCGGACTCGGCGGAACTGACAAAAGCGACCGACAGTTAACGGTGTAATGTGCAATTGCTTGATAGTTCTTTTCGGTGTTCGCCCATACTGAATCTGTCCTGTTTAGGGTGAACTCAGATGCCTAGAACGCCGACCGAATTTTCTGTCCATATCATGATGGAAGGTGGACATCGCGAAGAAGTGCGATTTCCGACAATTCAAGACTTTCAGAAGTGGTACAGTGGCGAACTGATGCCAAAAGCCGCTTCAGAAGATTTTATTAGTGTTCCGATTAAAAACATCCAGGGCGAATACATGGTGGTGCGTCCAGCGCGAGTAGTAAGTTTGCGAGTTGAGCCAGTGTTTGCGGGGAGTGTTGATCGCTATTAAATTTCTAATTTTCAGATCGCGCAGAGCGGCTTAGTCGCTCTGCGCGATTTCGTGATTGCATCCCGATTTTGCAAACCATTCGGTACGATCGAATGACGTAATCAACGATACGAAAATGCAGGACGACACGATTCAAGACGACACAATTAAATTAGATCAATTTCTCAAGTTTCAAGGACTGGCGCAGACGGGTGGACAGGCGAAACTGTTAATTCAGTCGGGAGAAGTGCGGGTAAATGGCAAGATTGAGACCCGACGCGGACGCAAATTAGTCAAAGGCGATCGCGTGACCACGCTGGGAGAAACCATTGAAGTCTAATCTCCCTTAGAATCAAATGGAGTAGCGTTCCGGTCAGCGACAATGTATCTTACTTGGCTTGATAGTAATTCCTGGCTGATCGAATTAGCCGATCGACGCATTCTGCTTGATCCGTGGTTGGTCGGCGAATTGACCTTTGGCAATGTCGGCTGGTTGTTCAAAGGAACACGATCCCACGATCGCCCCATTCCCGAAAATCTCGATCTGATTTTGCTGTCTCAAGGCATTGAAGATCACGCCCATCCTGAAACGTTGAAGCGGTTGGATCGATCGGTTCCGGTTGTTGCTTCTGCAAGTGCGGCAAAAGTTGCACAAGCGATCGGCTTTAAGTCGATTACGACGTTAAAACCTGGAGAATCGTTCACGCTCAGTTCATCGGTGCAAATTCAAGCCACTGTAGGCTCGGCATTAGGTCCGGGGACGCAGGAAAACGGCTATTTGCTAACAGAATTACCAACCGGGGTAACAGTGTACTATGAGCCGCACGGAAGTCATCCTTCAGCATTACCCACTCCAATCGATGTCGTGATCACACCGATAATCGATTTAGCCTTGCCTCTAGTGGGTTCGATTATCAAAGGGACTGAGAGCGCGATCGAGCTTGCGAAGCAAGTCAAACCACAAGTCATGCTTCCGACCGCAGCTGGTGGAGAGATTCAATTTGAAGGCGTTTTGATCTCGCTGCTCAAGGAAATCGGCAATGTTGAGGATTTTCGCGCCAAACTGACTCAAGCGAATCTCAATACACAGGTGATTGAACCCAAACCGGGCGATCGCATTGAGATTGCTGTCGAGTCGGCGACGATCGCAAATTCGCTCTAAGTCTAACGAAATTAACTGGCTTTGTTGTCCAATCTGGGAAGCCCCCTAAATCCCCCACGGGTGGGGGACTTCAAACCGAAAAAGGTGCAAGATTCTCAAACTCTCTCATTTATGGGGGATTTAGGGGGCAAGAAGCCGCTCAAACCGAAGCGAAAACTCCAAACTTCATAAAGGTGTGACTATGCCCCCACTTTCCAGACAAGAACTCGAAACCGAACTCAAACAGCTTGAGGGTTGGACAATTCAAAACGGCAAACTGCATCGTGAATTCAAATTTCCCTCGTTTGTCGAAGCTTTCGGATTCATGTCAAGCTTGGCACTCGTTTCCGAAGCGCTTGGACATCATCCAGAATGGTTCAACGTTTACAATCGCGTCACGATCGACCTCACCACCCACGACGCTGGCGGAATTACCTCGAAAGATATGGAGTGGGCGCGTCGAGCCAACCAATTGGAATAGATTCAGCAAAATGTCCAGATTTTTTACGTTAGTCCGGAAGAGCGAAATAATCGTGCGTAAAGGGTTCCTACGTAACCTAGAGAACATCGTCTGAACCTTGTACAGAGACGATCGCAATTCTTGATTTTGGCGAGGACTGGAAATGTTAGCGCAAGATTTGAAAATCACCAGCATTGTAGGAACAGGTGAGGAGTCCTCCGAAGGATTCCGCGCTTTGCTTTCTCAAATTGAATCCGAACTTTGTCGCAGCGAAGTCTTTCGTCGCGCGGTAGCAAGTTTGGAAGAAAGCCTTCCTGAAGGCGCATCCGCACAATTTTGTCTCAAAGCTGTTGGACGAGAAGCGATTCGATTAGCGCTGCAGGAAATGATGCCCCAAGCCGCCTCAGCGCCAAAACCTGCTGAGCCTGTTCACTGCAAGAAGCCACTATCCGAGTCGGAGCAGCATCGCCAGACAGGTTTAGCTCGATTAGGCGCACAAATCCGCACTGCCCGCCAAGTCCAAGCAATGTCGATCGCGGAGTTGCACAGCAAAACGCTGGTTCCGGTACATCAACTGCAAGCGATCGAAGCGGGTCACGGAGCGCACTTGCCCGAAGATATCTACCTGCGGGGATTCATACACCGCATTGCCAAAGCGCTTGATCTCAATAGTGATCAGCTTCTCGAATTGCTGCCTGAGATCGATCCTGTCAAAGCTGTCCTGCCGACTTGGTATCATCCCCCGCAAAAGAGCGCGATCGAGATTGGTGGAATGGCGCTAAAACCTGTGCATCTCTATCTCGGCTATGCCGCAATGTTGAGCGGCGGGTTCGTTTGGCTCTCGCACCAATCGGCTCCTAACACATCAATGAAGAGCTTGAATTCGCCTCAAGTTGAACCCGCTTCCAAAGCTGAAGCTCAACCGACTGCAAAAATAAGCGCAAAGATGCAAGTTTCTGCACCCGAACGGCTCTAGAAAATTCTGAAGGCATTGATTAACTAGATTGATTAACCAGTGCCTTCACGCTTTAAATTCAAAATTGGCTGAATTGCGTAATAGTAAATCGTAAATAGCACTCCAGAAAAAACCTGTCCGCCGATCGATCCATGCCAAAACTCAAACGCAGCTTTCCCCCAGTAAACGGCTGCTAATACCATTACTGCAATTCGTACAATATTGAGTAATAACGCCAAGGTGATTCCGATCGCGATCAACCGCACCATCACGATCGCTCTCACTCGAAACGCTAATCCGATGATCACGGCGGCGATCATAATGACAAACGCCATTTCAAATCCATCACATCCGGGCGCAACTTCCACGCTTCCGGCTGGCAAAATCACGAACTCATTCTGCAAATCAACAGGTTGCCCGATCGCCCGCAATACCCAACTGCCTCCCCACGCCATAAACTCCGCCAAAGCTTTCGGTGGCGCAAAGATACTCCAGAGGTGACGGGCGATGCGCTGCCAATTTGGATGTAGGCTGATCGTGAGCAGCGCGATCGCCAACCATTGATGGCGCAAAAAGCTTAAGCCAAGATAGCTCAGGGTGCCGCCAATCAGCATAATCATGCAGCCAAACGCTTGTGGAGCCGTAGCTGGGTAATAAAAATAAAAAATAGCTAGACCGCCCAGCACAAGGCTACTTCCAAGCCATTGATCTTCGGTTAGGGGTTGGTCGAGTGAAGCGTGATGCTGATCGCGTCTTAACTGTCGAACGGCAAGCCCGATAAGCAGCACATTCAGAATCAAATGGGGCATCCCGCTTACTTGAGTCGTTGCAGCAAGCGATAACCAAGTCGGAAAATACACGCCCAGTCCGAGTGCTGCACCGAGCAAAAGAATCCAGTTATGGATTGATCTCAGGCTTGATTTGAAGTCGGAAAAATCTCTAGGCATCCATGTTTAAAGTCAATGTCTAAAATCAATGTCTAAATAAGTACAATCCGTAGCGCCCTAGAACCAAAAGCGAAATTCCAATCACAGCAAAATTGCCAACGGACAGAAAACCAGTTTTGAAAATGCTGTTATTTGCCGTTTGCTTTGCGGTCTCTGTGCGGGTAGTGAGTTGCTGCATGGCTTGCTCTATCTGCTGCGGTGAGATTTTCCCTGCCGCATTGGGATCAGATTGAATCGCCTCGATGCGTGAGCTAAGCTGCGAGGACTGAGCACTGATGCGATCGAGTGCTTGACGCTGCAACGATAAGCTATCCTGTGCCACTACTGCACAAAACAATAGAAACGAAATGCCGATCGCAAAACAAAATAGCGAGATCGATCGCAGCAGTTTTCGCCGTTCGGCTCCGTAAATTAACAGAGATAGCCCAAACAAGATGACAATACTGCGGTTGCTAATTTGTTGCAGCGTTCCCAAACGCCAACCTGCTTCTGCAACATTGACGGGAAACACAATGACTAGAAAATCGAGCGCAAAAGCAACCAGACAAGTGCACCCTACGATGCGACAAAGCTTTTTTGCGCGTGACGACTCAATTAGCGGGGAACTCACGATCGGTTTAGAAGTAAAAGTCATACAAAAGCGACGCTAAAGTAATCTCTACAAAATTCGGTAGATTGCGTCGGAATTCCGCGAAAGGAATGCCTCAATTGTATCAACGCGATTTTAGTGAACTAGGGAAAATACTTAAACTTCATTAATCCTAGATAGTCGATTCATCCAGAGTTTACCGAGTCTGAGCAGGGGATTCCTCAACGGGTCGAATAATCGCAGGGGCAGGAGTCACTTCCGGGCGGAAGATAGCTTTTAGCGACTCTTCCAAAGTTGGAGTCATGACAATGCGATTTTCGTAAGCAACGACGACTCTGACTAAAGTGGGTAAACTGTTTTGCTCGGCTTCCAGATAGATGGGTTCGACGTAGAGCAGCGATTGTTCGATCGGAACGACGAGTAGATTTCCTTGAATTGCTCTCGACCCCTGACGATTCCAGAGTGAAATTTGTTGCGAAATCACGGGGTCTTGATTGATTCGCGCTTCGATTTGTTCAGGGCCATAGACTAAACGCTCTTTGGGAAAGGTATAGAGCAGCAATCGCCCGTAGTTTTCACCGTCCGATCGCGCTGCTAACCAAGCAACCAAGTTTGTGCGAGCCTGCGGAGTGTAAGGCAACAATAGAATAAATTCTTCAAACGGAACGGTCGGAAGGCTGGTAATTAGATAGTAAGGCTCGACCAGTCGTGATTGATTGCCGTAGACTTCATTTGCGATCGTCCATTGATCCTCCCGGTTGTAAAACACTTGGGGATCGGTCATGTGATAAGTTCTGAGACGATCGGATTGAATTTTGAAAAAGTCTACGGGATAGCGAATATGCTGACGCAGCGTTTCGGGCATGGCGCTGAGTGGCTTAAATAAACTTGGAAATATTTTTGTCCAAGTAGTAATGATGGGATCACTTGGATCAGCAACATAGAAATCGACTGAGCCATTGTAAGCATCAATCACAACTTTAACGGAATTGCGAATGTAATTAATTTGATTTTGTGTTGGCTCAGAGTAAGGATAACGATCGCTCGCTGCATACGCATCGATCATCCAATAAAGATAATTTTGATTGGGTTCTGAGGCATTTGGATTGCCATTTGCAGCAACGAGATAAGGATTGCTGTCATATCTGAGAAATGGCGCGATCGCTTGAATTCGCTGCTTTATGGTGCGCCGAAACAGCACTTTCGTTTCTGGCAAAAACTCCCGCGTGACTAGCAGCCGCCAATCTTTCAAATACATTGCAAACAAACTACGTCGCCACCAAGATCCGATCGAGAGACCACCTTTACCGTCGTAGCTGTTGTAAGCATTATCGCTGCCGCTCGGATAGTCTAACTCTTGCTGCCGAGTTCCTGTCATAACGTGCGTATCGGTAAGCTCACCGTAATAGATTCGGGGTCTACCGATCGGGATGCTATCGCGAATCGCTTGACTCGATGTTACAAGTGCGCCTCCGTTTGTGTTACCGATATCTTTGACAAAATATTCTGGTAATCCACCTGCCCCCACGACATTCACTGGACTGATCGTAAAACCATACCCGTGTGTATAAACCAAGTGTTGATTTACCCAGGTTTGAGCTTGTTCTGGAACAGCGCGGTAATCTAATTCTCTTGCAGCAACTAGGACTTGTCGGCGTTCAGTCTGACTCGGTGCGGGTTGAGACGATGATGCTGGAGCGCTGGGTCTTTGGGTCGGGGCTTCGGTTCGTAGCGTGTAGCGATCGAAATCCGCATCGGGAAACCGATAATAGAGCCGAATCTGCTGCAATTCGCGATTGGTATCTAGCAAAGGGCGCTGATCCCACAGTCGAATATTGCGAACGGTGAGATCGTTGTTTCTCAAATCTGCTTCGCTGAGTTGTCCTTGAGGATTAAAAGTTTGAGTGTCGATCGCATTCAAGCCAAACGCTTGACGAGTGAGGGCGATCGATCTTTCGATATAAGGTTGCTCTCGTACTAATTCATTTGGCTGCACGATGAGGTACTGCACCACTTCGGGCAGAACGACTGCAACGATGGCAACAACACCGTAGACAATTAATCCAAAGCCGACCCAGCGACGACGCTTCGATCTCGGTCGCCAGAAGATCCAGCGCCAGAAGAGATAGAGCGCGATCGCAAGTGCTGTGATTCCGAGCGCAACATAGGCGGGTAACTGGACATGGATATCGGTATAGCCCGCGCCATAAACGGCTCCTCGCGTTGAGTAAAGCAGTTCATAACGGCTGAGCCAATAGCTAAATGCCAGCGAGAACATGAACAGACTGCCTACTCCAAATAAGTGGCGCTGTTGTGTAGAGGAGAATCCAAGAAAACGCCCTTCGCTCAGGCTATTCCCAGATAACAGATAGCTCAAACTAACAGAGAGCAATCCAAACAGCGACAATCCTACTAACCATAGTGAAAGCAATTCGGCGATGGGAAGTGCAAAAATATAAAAGCTAATCTCGTGATTAAACAGAGGATCTGCTGCATTAAATGCAGTGGGATACAGATACTGCAATAGATCAATCCAATGCTGAGATAATATGAAGCTCAATAATAGAGTTAATACAATTGCGATCGCAGTTAATAAAAATTGAGGAAAAATCAGAATCGAAATTGCAGCAGCGAACGCGATCGCCGGATACCAAATCTCAGTACTAAAGTGCTGAACAATTTGCCAAATTGCACTGAGATTAAACAATGAAACTGTTGTGACGAAATTCGATTGCCAATAACGCCAAGCTAACTGTCCATAGTGAGCGAGCATAAACCCGATCGTGAGGCTGAGTACGATCGCCAGTGGTAACAGTGTTCTCAACCGTAGAGATAGGAGTGTATCAAATCGCGCTTCTTTTTCATCGATTAGTGGGTCATGTTTTAATCGATCGACCGTTCTGAGATTGAGCAGAAAATATGCGATCGTCACGCCTGCAACAATCAGTCCGAGCAGTCCCTGAGTAATAGTTTTTATCAGAAAAACGGGCAGATACCCGACCTCCTGAAACCAAAAAATCTCTGCTCCAAAATGAGCAAAGACACTAAGCAAAATCCATCCACCTAAACAGAAGGTGAAAAACTTTAGGAAAGTGTTTTGAAGCACAGCGTTGAAGCGAATCTTTTCATCAAACTCACGTTAGTTTAACGCGAATTAGAAGGCGCATTCTCTAACGTTTTGCAGCGCAAATGGCACAAACTGACCAGCGTTGAAGCTCTCCCGGCGGCGTTGGACTGCCGCACTCCGGACAAAGCGGCAAATGTTGAGCGCGACTCTGTACGATCGATGACCAGCGATCGAATGCAGTTTTGGCATTGCTAAATAGCGCAAGCTGCGTTTCAATCTCTGAAGTTTGCCTTGGTAAAAGACTCGGATGACTTTGCCAAGGATCAGACTCAACCGGAGTTTCAGTCTGAGGCGATCGCCATTGAGCGGTCGAAAATCGAATGTCGCTGAGATCGATCGATAACCGCTCTCGAATCTTTCTCAAAATCATGGAACGTTCAAACACAAGCGTCTGTGTCCAAACTGGACTCGCAGTCGTTACTTCCAGAACGTTGCGCTGAATAGCGATCGGTTGAGCATAATTCGCAATCTTCTCGCTAACCAGTTCTGCCCAGATCTCTAGAATGCGCTGTAGCTGTTGACGCTCTAGAGACTGATAATGCGGCTCGATCGCCCCCAAAATCGACTGTAATTCTTGAAACGACATAATTTATTGAAGAAATACGAGTGCGATCGCTAACCAAATCAAGAAGCACGATCGCGTTAAGTTCGTTGCTTGGTGAATGGTGTCGATCGTAATCGGTCGTAGCGGTTCACCGAGTAATGGTTTCTGTTTCTTAACGCCGCGATAATAATTCACTCCACCAACTTGAACGCCTAAAACCGCCGCATACACACACTCACTCCAACCCGAATTCGGACTCGAATCCTTTGGCGCATCTCGTTGGCAAAGGCTCCAAACCTCAAGCGGCTTGCCTGAAATCAGACCTAAAGTAAACACCGTCGACCGACAAGGGAGCCAAGTCAGAACATCATCGGTTTTAGCGCTAAACCACCCAAAATCCGTAAATGGCGCTTCTCGATAGCCAATCATTGAATCAAGCGTACTCGCTGCCTTATACGCGATCGCCAACGGAACACTCCCCACCGGCGTAAATGCTCCAATCAACGCATAAAACAATGGAGCCATCACACCATCAACAGCATTCTCGGTCACAGTTTCTAGAATAGCCCTGAGAATCTCTGGTTCCGGCAAATTCTCTGTGTCCCGACCGACATACAAGCGTAATCGCGATCGCGCCTCCTCCAAATTCGGCAGCAAGCCTAAAACATCTTCCGCAGCCATTCTCAAACTTCGTCCTGCGAAACAACTCGCAAGCAAAACGACCGCAATTGCAGTCCCAAACGCTGAATGAATCGATTTTGCAACTTCAATTGCGCCCCAAGCGATCGTAGCGCTTCCTAGAATGAGTGCGATCGTCAAGACAACTCCAGCGATCCTCAGCAGAATCGGATTTTTGGTGAATCGAAACGCGATCGTTTTGAATTGCTCGATCGCCCATCCCATCACCTGCACCGGATGAATCCAATTCCACGGATCGCCGATGCAAAAATCCAGCAATGCTGCCCCGATTAAAACCCCGCTCATCTCAAACCACAAAGCTCGCCCCTTCTCCCTGAGATGCCCGCCAACTCCGCGCATCGTAGTATAAATCCTCCAGCGAAATGCTGTACAGCGCGTTTTGCAGCTTTTTGTACAGTCGGTTCCACACGCTAAACGCCACCCAATCTTCTGCCTGAGCATCATCCGGTGTATGGTGCGACAAGGGTTCCACACTTTCCCCAACTGCCGCAAGAATCTGCCCTAGTGAAATTTCTGCGGGATGTCGCGCCAGTTGATACCCGCCCTGCGCCCCTCGAATCGAGTGAACCAATTTTGCTCGGCGCATTTCGATTAGCAACTTTTCCAGATAAGGAGCCGGAAGAGCTTGCCGAAGCGCGATCGCCTTGACCGAAGCTGGTCCATATTCTGGCTGAAAGCACAAATCTAGCAACGCCTTCACGCTGTAATGCCCGCGTGTCGTTAGCTTCATCATCAGAGAAATTGTCTCATCCTACTCTGAATAGCCTAACAGGGAAGGCGAATTCTATTGAGGTCATGCACTCAACCCAGTTCTACCGCTCTTTTAGAGATTTCACCCAGTAGTCTTTAGAAGTGCTCATTGGAATTCCTGTACTTGCAAGCTCTTGCTGAATCTTGAGTCTTTCCGAGACTGAGGGATTGGACAGAAACTTGGAACGGGTTACTAACTGTAAGCTCGAAGGCTGAACCGGACGAGACGCGATCGCAGGAGGAGTAGGCCGAAGCGCCAGTCCCACTAAACTTACGATCGATGCAGTCCAGCCCGTAAGCGCAGCAATGGTTAACCACTTTTCAACTGTCTGATTCATCCTCGACTCCACCATGCTCAGGAACTTGCTTGCAGACCGGCTCTAACCGGACTAACAGAGATATCTTGCTCTCAATGATTATAACTTGATTAACAAAAGCAGGAATAGATCTCGCTCTGTTGTCAACCGTAAAGATTGGCAAATTTTGCGATATATAGGCAAAACTCCGGAGGAATTTCCACTAGAATCCGATGTCCCTTGCTCAAAAGACAGTGTTTTGAATGGTTATGAATCTCAAGCGCCTGCTTCAAGTGGCGCTGCTTGTTTCAGTCGCAATCGTAATTTTGATGGTGAGTGTCGTACCGCAGGGATCAAGCGCTACGGCTGGAAAAACGCAATTGCAATGGTACGGACAGTCCGCATTTAAGCTCACCACTCCATCGGGTAAAGTCCTGTTAATCGATCCCTGGCTGACTAATCCTGTAAATCCAAACGGCAAAACCGATCTCGCCAATCTCAACCGAGCAGATTTGATTCTGATTACACATGGTCACTTTGATCATGTCGGCGATGCCGTGACGATCGCCAAAAAAACAAACGCCCCCTTAGTCAGCACCGCCGACTTAGGACAGGCATTAGTAGGCATCGGCTATCCCAAAAACCTAGCTACCACGCAAACTCTAGGGAATTTCGGGGGTGAACTGACGCTGTTAAACAATGAAGTGAAAGTTGCTTTCATTCCGGCTGTTCACAGTTCGGCAGTTGCATCAGATGGGAATCCAGCCCAGTATGCAGGCAATCCGGGAGGATTCCTAATCACAGTGCAGAATGGGCCTGTCATCTATCACACAGGCGATACTGACGTTTTCTTGGATATGCGGTTGATCCCAGAATTTCGTAAAGTTTCGGTGATGCTGGCTTGCATCGGCGATCGCTTCACGATGGGGCCTAAGCGGGCAGCCACTGCGGTGAGTTATGTTAAGCCAAATGTTGTGATCCCGATGCACTTTGGCACTTTCCCTTTATTAACCGGAACACCTCAAGCGTTTCAAGCCGAACTCGCTCGCCAAAGAGTCACAACAAAGCTTCAAGTCATGAAAGTGGGTCAAACGATTCAGCTTTAAGTTGCTTGTAATGCCTCTGGTTAAGAACCAGGGCAATTCTAAATCTGAAAAGAGTAGGGTCACAATATCTCTCTGGTTGCTTTACTTAACTTAACCACAGCACGTATCGTACAATACGCAAAGTATTCATGTATGAGAGGTGGTGTGATGTCGGAGGCGGCAACGAAGCCCCTGACGATTCCGAGGGAGTTGCTGGGAGCGCCCGGTGATTTTAATCCAACGTTATTAATATTTCTGATCTCAAACGCGATCGCCATTATCACCACACTCGGCTACTGGTGTTGGGGATGGGTGGATTGGGTTTGTTTTTGTCTAAATACGATCGGGCTGCATCTGCTGGGAACGGTGATCCACGATGCTTGTCATGGTGTGGCGCACCGCAATAAGGTGATGAATGCACTCCTCGGACATGGAAGCGCCTTTTTCCTGTGCTTTTCTTATCCAGTCTTTACGCGGGTACACATCCAACATCACGGCAACGTCAATGATCCTGAAAACGACCCAGATCACGTCGTTTCGACGTTCGGGCCACTCTGGATCATTAATGCGCGATTTATGTACCACGAGTTCTTTTTCTTTCAGAGAAAGCTGTGGCGCAAAAATGAGCTGCTTGAGTGGTTTTTAGCGCGGCTGTCATTAGCGATGATCGTCTTTGTCGCAGTGAAGTACCACTTTTTGGGCTATGTGTTTAACTTCTGGTTTATTCCCTTGGCGATCGTGGGCTTGGTGTTAGGGCTGTTCTTTGACTACCTGCCGCATCGTCCATTTAAGGAACGTGATCGCTGGAAAAATGCCAGAGTCTATCCAAGTCGAATTCTGAACGGCTTGATTTTGGGACAGAACTATCACTTGGTGCATCATCTTTGGCCCGCTGTACCCTGGTACAAATATCAAGCTGCATACTATGCAGCAAAGCCGATTTTGGATGAAAAAGGATCGCCGCAATCGATCGGACTGCTTAAAGAAGACTTTCTTGGCTTCCTCTACGACGTTTTCTTAGGCATTCGAATTCATCCCAAGCCGATTAAAGAAATTCCTGAAGCGCCGCTCGCTGAATAGCCGGAAAGCCCCAACCCTGAAGTGAGAGTTGGGGCTTTTTAAGATCTGCCTGGATGGAGAGGATGCCTTTACGATCGCTGCGCCAGAATTAGTTATAGAAAAATTGTTATTAATGCGGAGAAAACAAACATGGGATATTTCCTAACCATCCTGGTAACAGCACTCAGCTTGCTTGTCGTGGATATTGTATTACCCGGTGTCAATATTGAAAGCTTTGCGGTCGCGCTGATTGCAGGTGTGGTGATCGGTTTGGTGAATACTTTTATCAAGCCAATTTTGTCGCTGTTGACGCTACCGATTAACCTGCTGACGTTGGGATTGTTTTCGATCGTCATTAACGGAATCTGTTTTACCTTGGCGGCTGCTTTGGTTCCAGGATTCCAAGCTCACGGTTTAGTGTCCTTCTTGGTCGCACCGTTTATTCTGTCGCTGGCAAGCACATTCTTGAACAAGTATTTTGCTGAGCGCAATGTTGATCTCAAGCCGAATGCGTAACTAAACATAAGTTTGAACATAAGTTTGACAAAGGTTTTCGCTGCGGTTTGAGCGGTTAGTTGCCCCCTAGCTCCCTCACAAGTTGGGGGACTTTGATAATTGTTTGATAACTGATCGATACCCATAGAATTCTGAAATAAAAAAGGGCGGTATCTCAACCGCCCTTTTTTTCGCTAATTTTGAGGACTTGCGATCGAACTCAATGCCCAATCCGGTCGCAAATTCTTCGCCTGCCGCAAATAAGGATGATGAATTTTCACATCTGGATCAGGCGTATTGAAATGAATCAGAAACCGAATACAGCGCTCTAAACTACCCTGGACGTGCATTTGCTGAACATCAATCAGGGGCACATTCGCCCAGTGGGAGCGCTCACGAGCGATTGCCGCTGGAAAAATCGCATCAAGATCCTTAGTGACTGTAAACGTAGCGCTGACGATTTCCTCCGGGTCGAGTTGGTTACAAGTTTCTAACTCATCCAATAACTCTATTACCGCTTCCCGAATTGCCTCGATCGTATTCTCTGAAGCGGTGGTCGCTCCCCGGATTGCTCGTACTCGCCAATGCACGTTCCCGTCCTCCTAAGTCTTGCTCGTTCGTACCTAGATTATCAACGAAAGGGCAAGGGTGAAATCCGGATAAATGCTTTGATCTAAGGACGATACAACCACAGCGGCAATCCACAAGTCTCAAGTTCAAATTCCAACCAGTCCATACCTACCACAAGCGGCGGTAAAGCTCCGATTAAACCGTCTAGACGATCGTTCGAGGCGAAGCGACCGACTAAGGATTTCTTTTCTTCAAAGTTATAAGTCTTCGTCTTCTCTGGATCGAGATTCACCAGTTCACATGCCCAGCGTCGCGCATCTTCTTCGGTTCCTAAACGATCGACCACACCCAATTCAACCGCCTGCTGTCCGGTAAAAATTCGTCCGTCTGCAAACGATCGCACCGTTTCTTCTGAAAGATGGCGCGACTCCGCAACCGTTTGCACAAATTGAGAATAGCTGATATCGATCAGGTCTTGCAGAATTTTTTGTTCTGGCTCCGTGAGTTCGCGATCGAACGACAAAATATCTTTGTAGGGCCCTGATTTAATCACCTTGAACGATACGCCAACTTTCTCCAGCAATCGCTCAATATTGTTACCGCGCAGGATTACACCAATGCTACCTGTAATCGTTCCAGGATTCGCCATGATGTGCTGTGCGCCCATGCCGATATATACGCCGCCCGACGCGGAAATATTGCCGTAGCTCGCAACAATCTTAGTTTTTTGCCCCAACCGCTTCAGCGCTTCATAAATCTCCTGCGAATCGCCTACCGTTCCGCCAGGGCTGTCAATTCTCAGCAATAACGCCGGAAACTCTCGCTCCTCCACCGTTTTCAAATTTTCTAACACTCGTTTTCGAGTTGCGCCCGCGATCGCACCTTTAACTTCAATTCGAGCAATCTGCTTCCGCAACCCACGCTTAAACAACCGCACCATAATGCCTTAACCATCACAAGTTAAGACAATTTTAACGTTTCCGCTTGAGATCCATTCGATCGACATCGCTATCCAGACTACTTAACACTTCTACATAATTTACTAAGATGAGAAGAACACCATTCCCAAATCGCACTCATGCAGACTAAATCTCGCTCTTTGATCCTCCTGATTGCACCGTTTTTCCTGTGGGGAACCGCAATGGTAGCGATGAAAGGCGTAATTCCAAATACGACTCCGTTTTTCTTAGCGGGGGTGCGCTTACTACCTGCGGGACTTTTGGTGCTGCTAACGGCGGCATTTATGGGTCGATCGCAGCCCAAAGGGTGGGCAGCATGGCTCTGGATTAGTTTGTTTGCGATCGTAGATGGGGCGATGTTTCAGGGCTTTCTCGCTCAGGGATTAGTCAGAACCGGAGCGGGATTGGGATCGGTGATGATCGATTCGCAGCCGCTAGCGGTGGCACTCATGGCGCTGTGGTTGTTCGGTGAAAAGATTGGGTTTTGGGGCTGGGTGGGACTTGCGATCGGCGTTTGCGGCATTAGCTTACTGGGATTACCAGAAGAATGGATTCTTTCTGCTGGATCGCGGTTAGGCGATGCCCTATTAGATATTCATTCGTTTACCGATTTATTAGCAGGATTGTTTGATAACGGACAGTGGCTGATGCTGTTAGCGGCATTATCAATGGCGGTCGGAACAATTATTTCGCGCTATGTCTGCCGGTATACTGATCCAATTGTGGCGACGGGATGGCACATGATTTTAGGCGGATTGCCGCTGTTTGGATTATCAAACCAGCTAGAAAGTGGACAATGGACGAATTTAACGGCAGCGAACTGGGTGTCGCTCTCGTATTCGACGATTTTTGGTAGCGCGATCGCCTACGGCTTGTTTTTCTACTTTGCCGCCAGTGGAAGTCTTACGAGTTTAAGTTCGCTGACCTTTTTGACCCCTGTATTTGCGCTGTTGTTTGGAAATCTCTTCCTCGCAGAAGTCTTGAGTCCGGTTCAGTGGGTGGGCGTGGGCTTCACGCTAATTAGCATTTACTTAATTAATCAGCGGGATATGTTGGGCGAGAAACTCAGTGGTTCGATTTCTGAGTCGATCGAGGAAGTTCAGGGTAACATAGCCGAGAAAAGGCAATTGCTACCGCAAGCCGAATCAACTCTCAGTGAAATTACGACTCTGTCCGATTCCGACTCTTAGCTTTTAGCAATCCGAGTCGGATGGCGATATGACCTTCCGTTTTGGATTCCGCTATGACTCGTTCTCTCCTCCTGATTGTCACTTGCGCGGCTTGTCTCAGTTTGTCTACGCGCTCAGTTCAAGCCATTCCCTCTCAATTAGCTACACCGCTTTTAGCCAAAACTGGAGAGCCAGCGAAAACGCCGTTTTGGGCATCACCTTTGTTTCTGGGTGGGCTTGGGGCAACGAGCATTGCTGGAGCGCTTACGGCTTGGGTACTCAAGCGCAAATCGATCGCTGAGAATTTAGGTGAGCAGAGCCGCGCGATCGAGAATCTGGAGCGATCGCAGTCAGTGGTATCTAGCAGCAATGGAACTCCCGATATAAGACCGGAGCTTCTGCCGCTCACCGGGAATTCTCAATCAGAAACCGCCACCCAGGCAGGATCTGGTGGAATGCTGCAGGTCGTTGAATTACCCAAAGCAGTTTCTTCACTTGCGATCGAAGAAACCACGCGTCTTGCAAAAATCAACATTGTTGATGAACTGATTCAAGACTTACGATCGCCTGACCCTGCAAAGCGCCGCAAAGTCATTTGGGAGCTAGGGCAGCGCGGAGATACTCGTGCTGTGCAACCGTTGGTTGATCTGCTCGTCGAGTCGGATTCTAAGCAGCGAAGTTTGGTTCTATCTGCACTTTCAGAAATTGGCACTCGAACCCTGAAACCCATGACAAGAGCGTTAGCCGTTTCGCTCCAAGATGAGAATGCAGAGGTGCGAAAAAATGCCATTCGGGATTTGACCCGCGTGTTTGACATGGTTTCGCAGATGAGTCATTTGCTGCATCAAGCAACCGAAGATTCAGATCAAGAGGTGCAAGACACAGCGAAATGGGCATTGGGACAATTGAATCGAATTCGATCGACTCCCTCAGAAGCGCCCACGCTGAAAAATCCAGAGAGTTTGCCGTAGAGTAGGAAAACACTCCACGTTAGAATCCTGTGTCTCGATCGAATCCGCTTAAATTACTGCTGCTGTCTACTCCGGTTGGCGCGATCGGCTCCGGTTTAGGCGGCGGCGTTGAACTGACGCTCACAAATATTGCCCGATCGCTGATCCTTCTCAATCATTCAGTGACAGTAGTCGCGCCTGAAGGCTCTGTTCTGGATGGCATTCCGCTAGTGCCGATCGCGGGAAATCTCCAAATTACGGCGCAATCTCAGGGGCGCGATGCCCTGATTACGCTACCTGCGAATTCAGTGTTGGGGAATGCTTGGGACTATGCGCGGCAAGTTCAGCATGAGTATGATGTGCTGATTAATTTTGCCTATGATTGGCTGCCGTTCTATCTCACGCCATTTTTTGAACGCCCGATCGCTCATTTAGTCAGCATGGGATCGCTGACCGATGCAATGGATCAAATCATTGCTCAAGTTGCTGAACAGTTTCCCGCGACGATCGCGGTTCACAGTTTGGCGCAAGCAGAGACATTTTCGTTTCGCGATCGCTGTTTTAATCTCAAAAATGGCTTTGATTTATCGCAGTACCAATTCAATCCAACCCCAAAAAATCACCTCGCTTGGGTCGGTCGAATCGCACCCGAAAAAGGGTTAGAAGATGCCGTCGCTGCCGTTGACCAAATTGGAATTCCGCTGAAAATCTGGGGCGTGCTTCAAGACGAAGCGTACTGGAATCACATTCGAGCAAGCTATCCAGATGCGCCGCTCGACTATTGCGGCTTCCTCTCTACTCAGGATTTACAAAAAGCGCTGGGAGAATCGAGAGCGTTGTTGATGACTCCGCATTGGGTCGAAGCGTTTGGCAATGTAGCGATCGAAGCACTAGCCTGCGGCGTTCCGGTGATCGCGTATCGTCGCGGTGGGCCGGCTGAGATTGTGCAGCCGGGTAAAACGGGGTGGCTGGTTGAACCGGATAGCGTCGCTGGATTAGTTGAGGCGATTTCTAAACTAGAGCAAATCGATCGCGCCGAATGTCGTCAGCAGGCAGAGCGCGAGTATTCTTTAGAAGCGATCGGAGAGCGGTTAGAAATTTGGCTCGATCGCATTGTACAATCCCAAGATTTATAGATCGCGAAATTTGTAGATTTTATGAAACGCTGTCAGCCTCCTGCACCGCTTAAACCTGGCGATCGTCTCTGTGTGATTGCGCCAAGTGGCACCTTACGCGAACTAACTGCCTTCAAACAAGGCATTGAGGTGTGGAGGCAGCGCGGCTATCAGGTCGAGCTAATGGCTGGCTTTGACGACCAGCATGGTTATCTGGCGGGAACCGATGAACAGCGTCGCGCTCAATTTGCAGCCGCGCTGAATGATCCGGCTTGTCGCGGAATTTTGTGTGCCCGTGGAGGATGGGGCGGTGCAAGGGTGCTGGAAAAATGGCGCTTTCCCGCCGTTGAACCGAAATGGCTGATCGGGTTTTCGGATATTACCAGTTTGCTGTGGGCTTATGCAGAACAAGGTGTTTCTGGGGTTCACGCGCCGTTGCTCACGACGATCGCCGCTGAGCCAGAGTGGTCAAAAAAGCGTTTGTTTGATTGGATTGAAGGGCGTTCTCTGCCTGCGCTTCAAGGGTCAGGCTGGGTAAGAGGTCAAGCGTCTGGATTGTTATTGCCTGCAAATCTTACGGTCGCGACGCATCTTCTAGGGACACCGTGGCAACCGGATTTTTCGGGGGTGATTTTGGCGATCGAAGATGTCACTGAAGCCCCGTATCGCATCGATCGAATGCTGACGCAATGGCGCTTGTGTGGAGAGTTTCGCCATATTCGTGGGATTGCGATCGGGCGATTTAGTAAGTGTGATCCGCCTGCGGGAATGCCGAGTTTTAGCATTGAAGAAGTGCTACGTGATCGACTCTCTGATCTAGGAATTCCGATCGTATCTGGTTTACCGTTTGGTCACGATGGCGAAAATGCAGCGTTGCCTGTGGGAATTCCAGCCGAGATTGATGGCGATCGAGGCGTTCTCAGCTTTCAAGCGAATACTTGATCAACCGCAATCTCGAAGCCGTTGAGAACTTTTTGAGTCGCGATCGTCTGTCCGGGGCTAAAAATCTGCCAGGATTGGTCGATCGTTCTCACCATGATTAGTTTTGCTTCAGGAAAGACAAGCCAAACTTCCTCGCAACCGGATTCTAGGTATTCGATCGCTTTCGCAAACATTTCCTCGGCGAAATCGGTCGGAGAAGCAACTTCCGCAATTAGAGGATAACTTCGTGGAACCGTAGCACTTTGATTAAACTGAGCAAACAGAGGTGCGGGAAGATAAGCACAATCCGGTCGTCGTCCTTGCTTTTGAGTCCGACAAGGGGCTTCCGGTAACGCTTTGCCCCCTGGCTCATGTGCTGTCGCATAGTTGTTCCACGCGGTCACAATATTGCCTTGAGCGATTGAGTGCTTAACCGTCATTCCTGTTTTTTCAACTAATTCACCATTTACCCATTCCATGTCTTGTGGAGGATTGGCAACGAAATCCTCCAAGGTGAATGGTTTAGAAATTTCTTCTTGTACTGGTGCAAGAATTTCTTGCGAAACAGTTGCAATCATTATTTTTTCTCCATGTATTTTACTTCTAGCGGGAAAGTGAAGCGATCGAGACTCCTAGCCATTGCTCGAAGTTCTGCTGCTGAAGCTCGGATGGATTTTCGATCGTCTCAATTCCGTAACTGGTTGCACGCGGTTTTGCAAGCGTCAGCGATCGCTGCTTCAATTCATCGCCATGGAATACCGTCAACGTAATCGTATCTCCGGGCTGATAATCCTTCAGTCGCTCCTCAAACTGCCCGGAATTGACGCGGAAGCCATCGATCGCCAGAAGTTCATCACCAGGGTCGATCGCCGCTTTCTGAGCAGGCGAACCCGCTTCGACAAATTTGATCATTTCCCGACCGCCTTCTGTCTTCACCGTCATTCCAGCAAACGGCGGTAAATTTGGTGTGTCGACGTTCGATCGCAGACGCAATCCAAATGCGGCTAAATATTCGTCAAATGGAAGTTCTTCCGTTCCGTGAAGATAGCGATCGCAGAAATTTGTTAAATCAAAGCCAGCAATTGATTCGATCGTTGTTTTCAATTGTTCGGGAGTGAAGCCGATTTCGTCTTTACCAAATTGCTGCCACATCACGCGCATGACATCATCAAACGATCGTTGATTCTGATGCTTGATCCGAATCGCTAAGTCTAACAGCAGCGTCACCATCTCACCTTTGAGATAATAGGAAATCTGAGAATTGGCACTATTCGCATCGGGACGATAGAGCTTAATCCAAGCATCAAAACTCGATTCGCTTAAGGGTTGCACTAAACGTCCGGGCGTTGTCAAATAGCGAGAGACTTCTTGACCCAACGCATTAAGATAAGCCTTTGCATCATAAATTCCTGCACGATAGGGAAAGATTAAATCATAGAAGCTGGTTGTTCCTTCACTAAACCAAAGTGACGGCGTGTAATTTTCACCGTCGTAATCAAATACTTCAAGCGCTTTTGGTCGAATTCGTTTCACATTCCAAAGATGAAAGAATTCATGAGAAACGAGCTGCATAAAGCGATCGTACTTCTCTTTCGCCCGAAATCCTAAACGCGAATAAATCAAAGAACAGCAATCTTTATGCTCTAATCCACCGAAGGAATTTGCAGTTAAATGTAAGAGAAAGAAATAGCGATCGTAAGGCAATCCGCCAAACATTTCAGCCTCAACCTGAATGATTTTTTGTGTGTCTTGAACAATGCGATCAACATCTAGTTTTCCTTCTCCCCAAACCACAAATTGATGCGGTTTTCCTAATACTTCAAACGAATAAACTTGATGCTGTCCAATCTCAAATGGACTATCGACCAATGTATCGAAATCTTTGGCTTCAAAGGTGTTAGGTGCGATCGCAGGCAGCGCCGTCACAACTTGCCAATCTGAACGCGGCGGAACGATCGTGACGCGAAAGGGTTGCTTCTCATACCCCGGCACATAAAAGAACAGTGCTGCTCCGTTGAAATACCCGTGATTTTCATCGAGATGATTCGTCCGTACCGTCAATTCATTGGCAAAAATCTGGTAGTGAACCTCGATCGCCTCTTTACCCTGAGTTTGAATCTGATAGTGATTTTTAGCTAACTTTTGCCAGGGCGATGCAGATTTGAAACCTTGCAAATGGCGTGAATACTCGCGCACTAAGTACGATCCGGGTGTCCAAACGGGCATCTTGAGGTCGATCGTTGGCAATGTCCAACCCTGAATTCGCAGCGTCACCTCGAATAAATGCGACTCCGGCTCAGGCATCGCAACGACATACTCAAACGACAAAGCACTCTGTGGAGAAGAGTTTGAAATTTCCGCTTCTGGACGTAGCGATCGGATAGCTCCAAACTCTTCGTGATTCATAGCGCTCAACTCCGGCAACAAAGGATTTCTCTATCCATCATGCCGCAATTCCACAACCCAACTCACCCCTTTTTAGAGGCTAACGCAGTAAGCTGCTGCAAATTTATCAGATGAATGACCTGCTGCTTCGGCTCAATCCGAATCCAGCCCTTGCTATCCAGCTTTTCGAGAATTTTGCTCGTTTCCTCAACGGTGATATCGGTTACATCAGCCAGATCTTTGGCAGGAATATTGAAAATATAAACCCCTGAGCCAGAAGACTGACCGTAGCTTTCAGCTAGCCCGACTAACGTGTTGACAAGCTTAATAGCTGCGGGTTGATGGCGCAACTGAAATCTAAGATTCGTTTGGCGCAATCGTCGTACCATCAATTGCAGCATTCGATGGTGGAGTTGCGGGTCTTTAAACAGGGTTTGGATAAAGCGCTGTGCCGAAATGCTCATCAGCCGCACATTAGAGAGCGCAATCACATCGGTCGATCGGGGAGATTCATCCAAAATCGCCATTTCACCGAAAAAGTCGCCGCGACCGAGGAGCGCCAGCGTTGAAACCTCTTCGCCTGTACCAGAGTGTCGTCGGACTTTGACCCAGCCAGAAACCACAAAATACACAGCATTTCCCCAGGCATCTTCCATCAAAACGGCTCTGCCACTGGGGTACTCATGTTCAGTCGCAACGGAGAGCAACCAATCTAGCGTCTCTGGATTTGCCGCCGCGAGTAATGGAAATAGCTCACTGAAAACTTCAGTCTGCATCGGATGATCCACTGGGGAAAGAGGTCGTTTTTATCTTTCCCCAATTCTTCACGTGATATTCATCACACCGAAAGTTGGGGATCAAGAACGGCTCTTAACCGGGGTAAAAGCGCCTCTACCGCCTCTCTTTGCCCAATGACGATCGCTTGCTGATGCGCCAAACTTTCTAAATTTAAGACCTCTGGAGTGAACTCGATCGTGTTGCCGTCTAAGTCACAGCACGCCAAGCCCGCAGTTTGTGCAATCGCGATCGGGGCGACCGTGTCCCAAACTTTCACGCGGCGATTTAGGTATAGATAGACCTCAGCTTTTCCTAACACCACGTTCATTACTTTTAAGCCGAAGCTTCCAGGCGATCGCAAAAATTCAATTTCAGGGATTGATGCAGAGATCTGGCGGGCAGTATTGCGGAAATCTTTATCGCCAATAATGATGCGGTAGGAATCGACTCGCGCTTGCGGAATCTTACAAAGCTCCGGCTCATCGTCTCCGATCGTCTGCCACACGCCTAATGATTTTCCACCGTAATAAAGAGCATCCTGCTCCGGTGCATAAATCCAACCCGCGATCGGCGATTGGTGTTCCAGAAGTCCAACTAACACTGCATAATCCGGATCGCCGTGAATAAAATCCTGGGTGCCATCGAGCGGATCAATACACCAGAGTCGATCGTACTCTTCCTGATACTGTTTGCGAGAGGCAGCGTTTTCTTCAGTAATGATGCCGTCGTTGGGAAAAAGCGTAGTGAAGAATTCAGAAAGCTGTCGATCAAGCGCTTGATCGACTGTGGTGACAAAATCACCGGGTTCCTTCTGAAAGACTTCGTAGTTCTGGGTGGAAAGGGTTTTGGCTTGTTGTCCACACGATCGAACAATGCGCCGGATCTCGGTCAACTGGGCGGGAGTGAAAATCATGGACAGAGGGTGAAGGATGACAGGAGCGATCGTAGAAGACAGATTCTGAAAGCACAACCGGATACACAAAGATTTTATCGTTGAGATTTTATCGTTTGTGCGCTTTCCAGGTTCCACCGTAAACATAGAAGGGATTATTTTGGCTCACTTGATCCCAACAGCTTCGACAAGCAAAAATCCACTCACCAGACTCATCGCATTGAATACGGTAGAGAACAGGAGCGGATTTTTCACAAAGAGAACAAGTTTTTTCTCGATCGCGACTCATGGATTTACGCTAAAGCTGAAGCTTTTGGTTTAGCAAAGATCATACGACCTGCGGAAGTCTGCAAAGAGCTGGTGACGATCACTTGAAGCTCTCCACCAACATAGCTGCGCCCATCTTCAACCACAACCATCGTGCCGTCATCAAGATAGCCAATCCCTTGAGCGGGTTCTTTCCCTTCTCGCAGAATTTTTAGATCAATGCTATCTCCTGGTAAGTAGGACGGGCGAATCGCTTGAGTCAAATCATTGACGTTCAGAACGGGGACTTTCTGAACGGTTGCAACTTTATTCAGGTTGTAATCGGTGGTCAGTAGGGTTCCGTTGATTTCTTGAACGAGACGCACCAGCTTCGCGTCTACAGTTGGGATATCGTCGTAGTCTGCGGGATGAATGACCACACGATCGGGATAGGTTTCTCGAATCCGATTGAGAATGTCGAGTCCTCGCCGTCCCCGGACTCGTTTTTGGTCGTTCGAGGCATCTGCAACCTGCTGGAGTTCTTGCAGAATGAACTGCGGCACGAGTAGCTGACCTTCGAGAAAGCCTGTATCCAACAGGTCGGCAATTCGACCATCGATAATGCAGCTTGTATCGAGGACTTTTGTGGTGGCAGCTTTGATCGTGCCTTCAGAGAGCAGGAGCGTTTCAGCGCTGCTGGGATTGATCAGGCGTAAAAGCGATCGACCATGCACATCCGCAAGCGACATGCCTGAAACTGCAAACATGATGCTACCAACCACAGCCGTGAGCGGTTTGAGAAACGAGAATTCCGATGGAATCGGCAGCAGGAAAATCGGTGCAAGCAGCAAATTCGCGACCAAAAGCCCAATCACGAGACCGACTGAGCGACTGAGTAGGGTATAAGCTGGAAGTTGCCGGACATCACGTTCGATTCGGCGAAAGGTTGTCTGGGCGACAAGCCCGATCGCTAAACCAAAAATTGCACCAAACCCGCCACAAACCCAGCGGAGTGCTTCTGGATTTGAGACTTGTTGCAGTACACTTCCAGGCAGTGCTTCAATGCCGTGAAAGCCAGTTTCCGCCCCTGCTAGGATAAATGAGATGATGATAATTGCGTCGAGCATAATGGCACTGGAGACGCATTGGAGCGTCTGTACGGGAAAATTGCGAGTCAAGCAAAACGATGAAGCACTGCACCCAGTCACGCGAAGTTACCGGATCGATGGGAATTTGATGCAAATCAAATTCGCTAAATACTGTCAGGCTTACGAACCGCTTGACTTGGCATCATTATATCCTGCTTGTTCGTGGATTCCTGCCCCCAAATGCTTATCTGATGGGGGGTTTACCTCACTCTGCCGCATTTTGTGATACAAAGTTTAGCGATTTCTGAGAAGCGATCGCCTCTTTTGCTCTACATTTCCCGAAATTGAGTTTGAAAAATAAGTTACAAGTCATGGAATTTAACATTCCAAGTTCGGCGTATATTCATATTCCGTTTTGCCGCAGACGGTGTTTCTACTGCGACTTTCCGATTTCTGTAGTCGGGGATCAACGCAACGGCAGCAATTTTAGAACGATCGTCAATTATGTCGATAAATTGTGTCAAGAAATTGATCAGACTACAAATTTAGGTGAACCGTTAAGAACTGTGTTTTTTGGTGGGGGAACTCCTTCGCTTTTATCGGTTTCACAATTGCGGCAGATTTTAGAGCGGCTCGATCGTCAGTTTGGAATTCTTCCTGATGCGGAGATTTCGATGGAGATTGATCCGGGTACGTTCGACCTCGCGCAAGTTCAGGGATTCAAATCAGCCGGAGTCAATCGCTTCAGTTTAGGGGTGCAGGCGTTTCAATCTGATATTCTCAAAGCTTGTGGAAGAACTCACACGGTTGAAGATATTTATCATTCGATCGATCTACTTCATCAAGCAGAAATCAAAAATTACAGCTTAGATTTAATCTCAGGTCTTCCCCATCAAACGATCAAGATTTGGCAGGATTCTCTCGATCGCGCAATTGCACTTTCACCCGCACATTTATCGATCTACGATCTAACGATCGAACCGCAAACGCCCTTTGGCAAACAATTAAAGCCGGGTGAAAAACCTTTACCCTCAGATGAATTAACCGCAGATTTCTATCGATTTGCTCAACAGAAATTGACGAAAGCTGGTTTTGAGCATTATGAAATCTCAAACTATGCGAAACCCGGCTATCAATGTCAACACAATCGCGTGTATTGGGAGAACCGATCGTTCTACGGTTTTGGGATGGGCGCGACGAGTTTTCTGAACGGCGATCGCGTTTCTCGACCGCGTAAGCTGCTTGAGTATTACGCTTGGCTTGAAGCACCACAATTAGACTCTGAGACAACCCAAGCTGAGCACTTATTAGATAGTTTAATGGTGGGATTGCGATTGCAAGAAGGAATTGATTTGAAGCAGCTAAGAGAGCGGTTTGGAGAGGGTGCGATCGCTCAAATTCTAGACTGCTTACAGCCCTACAAAAAAGTGTCCTGGGTCGAAATCACGCCAGGAAGAATTAAGCTCACTGATCCCGAAGGCTTTCTTTTCTCAAATGTGATTTTAACGAAGCTATTTGCACGATTCGACGAAGATTAATTAAGGTTCTGATTTTAATAGCTCTCTTCGATGTTGCCAAACTTCTAAACTTAGAGTGCAGGTCATTAACCACACAAATCCTGCTCCATAGCCCGCAATAATATCTGTCAGCCAATGCACACCAAAATACATCCGACTAAAACCAATGAGCGCAATCAGAAGTGACATTAACAACACAATTAGACTACGATATTTCCCATAACGTTTTGCTAACAAATATCCGAACAATCCATACATGACGATCGACAACATCGCGTGTCCGCTCGGAAAGCTATAGAAATTTACCTCAACGACTCTTGACCACAATTCCGGTCGTGCTCGTTCAAATAGTCGCTTCAGTAGCAAATTCAGCCCCAACGCCCCGACTCCGCCGATCGCGATCGTCATTGCCTGCGATCTCTGATGACGCAGCAAAACAAGACTCATAATTACAGCAACGATAACCAGCACCATTGGATCGCCAATCGCAGTCACAAACAGCATAATTGGAGTCAGCCACGGAGCCTGAAGCCGATGAATTGCAAACAGCACACTAATATCAAATGCCTGCGTCTGGTCGTGCATCACCGTCTCTGCGAGTTCTGCAAATCCCCAAAGCGCGATCGCGGCTGTGACAAGCCCAACCAAACGTACCACAGTCAATAGCGGCGTGATTCGATGCCCGACCCTTCGCCGCCAAAACGTTAAAATTCTTTCGCTTAATCGTCGAATGATTTCGACCAACATCTATTTAAGACAACGCAATCTTGATACTTTGACAAGACTAGAAGGTGAAATTCGTCTAGCCACAGTTTGAGATTTTTGAAGTGTTAAGAAGCGAGAAAATTAAGCCATGGTAATGAATTCTAGTCCTATACTGCACTTATAGGGTGAGGTAAATTGGGATGAGGTAAATCTCACTTCAAATAATCAATAAGCATTCGATTAAGTCTTCAATTAAACTATTGGGAGAATCGGTATGTTTCGGAAGATTTTAGTTGCGCTCGATCATGCTGAAACAGGTCAGGGCGTGTTTGAAAAGGCGATCGAGTTTGCAAAAGTCAATCAATCACAATTAATGCTGCTGCATGTGATTAGCCCGATTGACGAAGGGATACCGACTCCAATGTATCCCATGCCAGATAGCCTTTACCCCATGCAGCATGAAGCGTTGATTCGGTCTTCAGCACAGTTGCTTTCTCAGGCTGAAGCCGCAGGATTAGATATGCTGAGAGCACGAGATGCGGCAGCCACAGCAGCGGGAGTTCGATGCGAATTTACACAGCACGTCGGCGATGCGGGTGACACAATTTGCACGATCGCTCGAACCTGGAATGCAGATTTAGTCATGATGGGGCGCAGGGGGCGATCAGGCATCAGTGAATTTCTCCTCGGCAGCGTCAGCAATTACGTACTACACCATGCACCCTGCTCTGTTTTAGTGGTTCAAGAAGCATTGGTTCCGACTAAAACTTGGGTTAGGACACGTTGATTTCAGCGAAAAATTAAAAAGCGCGATCGCAGTTGAATCGCGCTTCTTGGCAGGTCACAAAAATCACAGCGAACAATTAAGCTTCGCGAGGGGGGCGGACACTTAGAATCGATAGGAATCGATTATCTCGTCGGAGCGCCGCAAAATCCGAATTGGTTTGCGCCATCTCACGATACTCCTCTGGACTCAGCTCGATCGCTCGTTGCAAATGCTCAAACGCGAGATCCGCTTTGCCCTGGATCGCATAACAGCAGGCTTTGTTATACCAAACTGTTGCGGCATCCGGTCGAAGCGCCAGCGCTCGATCGTAGCTCTCGATCGCCGCATCAATATTGCCCATGTGATAGAGCGCATTGCCGCGATTTGTCCAGGATTCTTCAAAATCTGGCTTGAGTTCGAGCGCGCGATCGTAGCTGGCGACGACTCGTTCTAGCTGTCCGAGTTTTCGCAACGCTAAGCCGCGACTGTACCAAGCCCAGTAGTAATCTGGCTTGAATTCAATGGCGCGATCGTAGCTATTGACCGCATCGTCGTAACGTTCTAGGTTCCGTAGCGAAATGCCCCGGTTGTACCAAGCCCAGTAGTAGTCAGCGCGATATTTAATCGCTTGGTCGTAACTTTTAATCGCTTGGTCGTAGCGTCCTAGTTCATCGAGTGCGTTGCCGCGATTGTTCCAGGCTTCGGGGAAACCGGGTTGATACTCGATCGCTTGGTTGTAGCTGTCGATCGCTTGTTCGTAGCGTCCCAGATGGTAAAGCGAGTTACCTCGGTTGTACCAGGCATCGGGATAGTCGGGCTTGAGATTCAGCGCAGCTTCGTAGCTAGAAACGGCTGCTTCGTAAGCTTTCGTCTTATTCAGGTACAGCCCCTTCTGGAAAAAAAGCGTTATTTCAACATCTTGAGCGTGGCTCATCACCGGAGTCCGTCTTACACATCACTGTCCTTGTTAAGATTCCCAGATGTTGTGCGACAAATCACAGATGAAATGAAAATTTATAAGCGTGAGCAGAAAAAAGTCCGACTAAGTTAGACTAAAGGGTTGGCATTTGAGACGCGTGAATTTCGATTTCTGTCGTTAATTCTTTATTCTGAATTGAGAGCAATTTAACCTGAAACGCAATTCCGGCAAATTCAAGGTAAGGCTGACTAACTAAGGTTTGCATCCATTGCATTAAAGCAATCATGAGTGGAATCGATTGACCATCATTCGGGGTGCAATAAAATGATTCCATTTTGATAGGTTCGATTTCAGTCCGCGGACAAACAACAGCGCTAAAACCGATCGTTTGTATATTCCTCGCGCTCCGAATGATCGCATCTCCGGTGAAGCGCATTCTGTTATTACTTAGTAACCGAAGGCTGAACGGAGGCTTCAATTCTAAAAACACAGTTTTGCCTTCAACGTTTAATTCAATCGGTTGAAGAAAGCCTTTAACATAATCTGAATTCATGTTTCGATTCAGATTATCTTCAGAAAGAACGAGTCGAATATGACTATCGATCGGTTCGCTTAGCCGAATTTTTCCTAACAGAATGCTGAGCGGATCAACAGAAATCTGGTCAGCTTGAACTTCTACTTCCTGAACCTGAATTTCATCTTTAACAATGTTGCGCCCTGCAAAAGAAATATTTTCTACTTCGCCCTGAAATAATTTAACTAGATTAGTTCTTGCAGACACAGCAACTTTCCTAAACTCGTCAAGCTGAGTTCCTACAACAAGTTTGGCAAATTCAGAGAAGATGTTTTCTTCAGGACGAGGCGAATCAGACATAGGTTTCAAGCTGAGAATACTCGTAATTTAAGGCAATTCTCGTAAAACCATATCTACTAAATTGAAGTAAGTTTTTATTGATATTCTGCGTCCCAAGATAGAGGTAAAGCAGATCGGAGTTTTTTAGGGTACGATCGCACTCCTTCACTTAACAGTCATGAATCATCCACCCGCACCTTGGATACTTAAAGGTCATGGTTTTCTCACGCTGCATTTGATTGACTTTAACGTTGCCGCAAAAGTCATTCCTAAAAATCTCGAAATTGTTCAAGTCCTGCCCGGAAAAACGATCGGCGGCTTAGTGCTTGGCAAATATGAACCGAGTTCGACGTTAACCTATGGAGAATTAATCGCTGTTGCAGGTTTAGTTCGCTACGGTGGCAAGATTGGAAGCTGGGTCTCCCATATTTATGTCGATGATCAAAGCTCGATCGCAGGGGGTCGAAATATTTGGGGCTTACCGAAGGAAGAAGCACAATTTCTTTGGCAACCTGGCGGGGGTGCGATCGTTAAACAAGGCGATCGGACGCTCTGCAATTTGACTCAAGCTTGGCAATTCAATCTACCGCGACTGAACGGACAGTTTGACACTTATACCCAGCTTGCAGAGGAATTAATGCGGTTTGAAAGTTCAGCCGTCGGAAATCTTTCGATCGTCAATTCTCGGCTTGAGGTTCCGTATTCTAGCCCGTTTGCCAACATGATTGATTCTCAGCCCTGGATGGCACTCAAAGCCGAATCGCTTGAAATTACGATCGCGGCCCCAGTTTCGGTGGGTGCTAAGGTTCCCATGCCTGTGTAAATTCGAGACGAAAAAGGGCTTGATGATCTCAAGCCCTTCTTGTAATACCTTATTCAGCTTCGGGTGGATCGGCGGGAAGATTCTTTTCTTCGGCATCTGCAAGAGCCGCTTCAACCTGCTCCGGAGTCGGTGGATGTGGTGGAACAGCTTGCGGATGATTCGCTTCAAATGCGATCTCTTCTTCGATAATTTCATCAGCCGTCGAAGCCGATTCTGATGCGCCGTCTTGATCAATTGACACAGATTTCGATTCTACCGCTTGCTCAGATTTCACGATGTCTTCTTCAAAGTTGAAGGCTTCATCATCGGTTTCGGTTGCGTCCTCACGGAAGTCTTTCCGCACATAAGTTGTCGTATTCTTTTCGGGCTTTTTGAACAGTCCCCCGAACACTCCGGGAAGCGAAGCTACCGCACTGCCCACGGCACCGATCGTTCCCATCACATCCGGCTTAGACGCTTCGGGGGTAGGATTGCCAAAATCTTCCCGCTTTAACGGCTGATACGGTTCGGCTGGCATTTCGGGCGTTTTGTTCAGCACTGATTGAACGCGCTCTCGTACTGTTGTCACCGCTCGTTTGCCTTGCTCCAAGACTTTTGAAGTATTTTCCGAGTTGACGACCTCGTTTAATTTCGATTGTAATTCAGCCGTTGAAGGCGTGTAGCCCAGTCGAGCGGTCAGGGCTTGATAGCCGAACCAACTGATCAACGACACACTCGCAATTTGTCCCAACAGAACCGCACCGGTAATGCGATCGGCGCAAATCCAAAGCACTAACGCATAAAACAATCCCACACCCGCAAGTGTGAGATCACCTTTGCGATAAATATTTGGGTAAAAGAAAGCGGACATATACAGCCCGAAACTACCCAACGCGACGACTAGCGCTAAAAGATATGTCAGCATGTTGCTGCCCTCAACTCGGAAAAACTACTCTCAATGTACTGCGAAGCGTCGATCGGCGAAGGTAGGGTTTACAGAACAGTACCTAAGCCAAGATTTGCTCGTCAAGCGAAAAATCGATTTCGGATTTGTCGCGCCCTGTCTTGAGATAGTCGTTCTGATAGGAATCTTTTAGCCCGGAAACGAGGTCAAATTCGGGTTTCCAATCGAGTTCGGTTATCGCCTTGTGAATATCTGCAAAAAAGTGCTGTGTCCGCATCGGAAATGCTTTCTTTTTGCCGAAATCGAATTTTTTCGGGTCGTAATGCACGATTTTGATCGCGCTCGGATCTTTGCCTGCTGCTTCTGCACAAGCGCGTGCTAAACCGTCAAAGGTTACAGCTCGATCGCCAGACACATTGTAAATCTGCCCGATCGCGCTCTGATTGCCCAACACTTTCGCCATTGCTGCCGCTAGGTCTTTGACGTGCCCAAACTGAGTAAAGTGCTGTCCGTGACCGGGAATGGGAACCGGACGATCGCGAACGATGCGATCGAAAAACCACGCTTCTAGATCGTTGTAGTTCTGTGCTCCATAAATGTAAGTCGGACGAATCGAGGTAAACGGAATTCCCGCTTCAGCCAGATAAGATTCTGTGTCATGCTTGCCTTTGTGCCGGCTTTTCGGATCAACCGCATCGCCTTCGACGTGCGGCATTTGGTCTGACTTGAGATAAACCCCTGCCGAACTCATATAAACAAAATGCTGAATCCGACCTTTGAACAGTTCAGCTAGGGGTTGAGTATCGCTGAGTTCGCGCCCGTTGTTGTCGAAAATCGCATCAAAATCGAGATCGGCTAACTGTTTCAAGTCGGTGGCGTTGGTACGATCGCCCTTAATTTGTTTCACGCCTTCTGCCGGAGCAGGCTTATTGCCTCGGTTGAACAATGTAACCTCATGCCCTTGAGACACCAAAAGCTGAGTGAGATAGACTCCAATAAACCGAGTCCCGCCCATAATCAGAATTCGCATAACGATCGATTTACACGCAACAATTTTTTATCTTAAGGCGATTACGCTCACAGAATTTCTTAGTTTTTTTGGCTTTAGAGTTGTTCGGGCTCGATGCCGAGTTCTCGGAGTTTTGCGGCTAAGCGATCGGCTCTTTGTGCTTCTTGCTCGGCTCTTTGTGCTTCTTGCTCGGCTCTAAGTTCTGCCGCTCGTCGAGCGGATTCCGTTTCTTCGAGACCCAGCAGTTGAATTCCAGAACCCGCTTCAAAGAACTTGAGATCCTGATTTTTTAGACATAAATCGATTCCTAAAACTTCGCTTCGGAGTGAGAAGTCATTGGGTTGATCGAGTGGAACTTGAGGAATTGGAAAGTAGTTTCCTTCAATCAGGCGGAAGCCTTTAAGTTGTGGTTTGAGATAATCGGCTGTGGGATCGTACTGAAAATATTCCTCGACACCCCAGAAAGCGTAGAGTCCTTTCTTCGAGCCTTGGTCTTCGTTAACGGTGGATTTTGAAGTAATTTCTAGAACGAAATTAGGATATTTCTCGCCTTCCTCCCACACTTTGTACGATCGACGTTTGCGCTTTTCCTGATTTTTAACTACGAAGACATCCGGAGAGAGGCAAGCTTTTGAATTGCCTTCTTCGTAGTAAATCAAAATATTGCCAGAGACATAGACATTAGGCTGATTCTGAAAGTAGAGATCCAATACGCTAACCGAGTAAATCAAGTACTCTCGCTGAAAATCGGTTTCTGCCATCGGTTTACCATCAGAATCTGGATATTCAATTTCTGCGAGCAGTTTTGCTAGTTCGTAGGCATCTTGAGTGGCTGCCATTGCTCTACCTCGCGTTCAGCTAAATTAGATTTATCACAATTAAAACGTTTGTCCTACTTACCGATACAAAATCGACTGAAGATGCGATCGAGTACCGACTCCGTGACATCTTCGCCCAGAATTTCACCTAAAGCTTGAATTGCACTTCGCAAATCGATCGTCCAAAAATCTAGCGGCAGTTGATTGGCGATCGTCATTTGCACTTGTTCTAACGCTGTTTTCGCTTTGGTTAATGCAGCCGCTTGACGTTGATTGATCGCTAAATCTAAATTTGCGGCTTGAATTTTTCCGGTTTGAACTGTGTTTAGAATTGCTGTTTCTAGGGCATCAATTCCTTGATTGAGCGATGCCACAGTTTTCACAATTTGTAGTGCTGAAGGAAGATCACCGTTCACTTCAGCAAGATCAATTTTGTTAACAATTAGAATTAAGGGGCGATCGCTTACTTGTTCGTAAATTTCGCGATCGCTCTTGGTAAATCCAGTTTGAGCGTCAATCGTAAATAACACTAAATCCGCAGATTGAGCGGCTAAGCGCGATCGTTCAACTCCAATTTTTTCGACTTGATCTTCAGTTTCGCGAATGCCTGCGGTATCAAGCACTTGAATCGGAATGCCACCCACGACAAGCTGAGATTCAACCACATCGCGAGTAGTGCCAGGAAGATCCGTCACAATCGCACGATCGCTGCGGCTCCAAGCATTCAACAAACTGGATTTTCCAACGTTGGGACGACCGACGATCGCAACTTTTAATCCGGTTCTGAGCAATTCACCACGATCGGCGGTCGCTAGAATTCGGGTGACTTCGCCGAGAACATGACGAAATTGCGCTTGAATCTCGGCTTCATCGAGCGGGGGTAAGTCGTCTTCAAAGTCGATGCGGGCTTCCACTTCTGCCAAAATATCGAGACAAGTTGCACGAAGCTGGCGGATCGGATGTGCTAGTTTGCCTTGTAATCCGGCGAGAGCAGTTTGGGCGGCTTGGGGCGATCGTGCTCCAACGAGATCCGAAATGCTCTCGGCTTGTGTCAAATCTAATCGCCCATTTAGAAATGCTCTTAACGTGAATTCTCCGGGTTGCGCCAATCTTGCACCTTGTTCGATGCAAAGTTGTAGCACTTGTTGAACCGCAATAATGCCGCCATGACAGTGAAATTCGACCACATCTTCGCGAGTGTACGATCGTGGAGCCAGCATCAAAAGCAATAAGGCTTCATCGACCGTTCGTTGCGTTTGGGGATGACGAATGAAGCCGTATAAAATGCGATGACTTTCCCAAATTTGGCGACCGGGAGAATGAAAGAGTTTTTGAGCGATCGTAACCGATTCAGAACCAGATAATCTCACGATGCCGACGCTTCCTTGTTCGGGGACAATAGCCGTTGCGATCGCAGCGATCGTGTCGCTCATGACGGTCTCCAATTTTCGTTAATAAGACTCGATCGAATGTGATCTTCCCACTTGCCATTAATCAGAAGGTAATCTCTAGCATAGCCTTCGATCACAAATCCTAACTTCTTCAAAACATTCGCGCTGCGTCGATTGTGTGGCATATAATTTGCGCTAATTCGGTGCAAATTCAGATCAGTAAATACATATTGAATGGCAGCTTGTAGCGCTTCATTCATATAGCCATGTCCTTGTTCTTTTTCTGCAAGGCTATAGCCTAAATTGCAAGAATATAAAACTCCTTGACTCATATTGGTGAAATTTACTGCACCAATCACAGTTCGTGGATCATCTTTCTTAAATAGAAATAAGCGCAGCGATCGATCATAGCCAAATTCGATCAAGCTCTTCTCAATCTGCTGCGACCAAAACTCACGACTATGAAAATTAGCCGGACGCAATGGCTCGAATGGTTCGAGAAATGCACGATTCTCGGTATAGTATTTCACGATCGCTGCTGTATCGTTTTGCTGAAGCAATCGAACAATTAACCGCGAAGTTAATAGAACAGGAGTTTGCAGCATTGTCTTACTTACGAATTCGAGTTAATAAATCATAGAAGGGTTGCCAATTGTCGTCATCTGCGATCGGATTCCAAACGTCTTCGATTTCTGGGCGAACTAATCCGACTTCGGAGTTATATTCGTTCAACCTTGCAGGAATTTGATCAATCTCAAAGCGGCTTAACGTTTGCAAAGCCTGACAGTAACTTTGCCGCCAGTTCTCAAACAATTGCGCTAATTCCGTGTTTGATGTTTCATGTTGAGAAAAAATGCTACTCGCGTTCTGGCTCCAGCTTGGATCAAATTGTTTAGTAATCTGCCAAAAAAAGTCGTGATAATCGATTTGAGCGGATTGAAGAAATTGAACGGTTCGGTAGACTAAATCTGATGCGATCGAGTTTTCTAACTGATCAAATCCCAATCGATACAGCATTCTTTGTTGATACGCTTTTTCGTAGTGTGATGCAAATTGAGATAAGCCAGATTTAAGATCATCCTCAGAAATTACGCGCCTTAATGGAATTTGTAACATCTCCAAATTCCAGTAGCAAATTTCCGCTTGATTTGCATAAGCATACCGACCGTAATAATCAAAATAAGCGGCAGTAAAGCTGGGTTGATAGGTGGGAATGAACGCATACGGGCCATAATCGAAACTTTCACCCGTAATCGACATATTATCGGTATTCAATACGGCATGGCAAAATCCTGCTGCCATCCACTGCGCGACTAATTGAGCAACTCTTTCGACCAATTCCGCATAAAACAACGCATACCGATCGCGCTCACTCATCAAATGTGGATAGTAAGTTTCAATTACATGATCGAGCAAGATCGCAATCAAATCCTTGCGGTTAATGGCATCTAATCGCTCAAATGTACCGAAGCGAATATGAGATCGATTAAACCGAATCATCACCGACGATCGTGTGGGAGACGGTTCATCGCCGCGCCACAGTCCTTCCCCAGTTTCAATCAAACTGAGACAGCGTGAAGTTCTCACCTTCAAGCGGTGCAACATCTCTGCCGCTAACACCTCTCGAACGCCACCTTTGAGCGTCAATCGACCATCGCCACCCCGCGAATAAGGCGTTCTTCCTGATCCTTTTGTGCCGAAGTCATAGAGTTCTCCGTCCTTTGCGCGGACTTGCCCGTATAGAAAGCCACGCCCATCCCCTAATGCCGGATTGTAGGTTCCGAATTGATATCCGTGATACCGCATTGCCAAGAACGGCTCTCGTCCCTGGAACTTGCCAAAGGCTTCGATAAAATGCTCATCGGTTACATTCTCTAGACCCAACTGCGCCAGAATGTCATCGTTGCGAAATCGGAGAATATGTTGGGGAAATTGAGCGGCAGAAACGCGATCGGAGAACTCGTCTCCTAAGCGCTCAAACGCAGGCTCGTAGTTCAGAGCAAGTAGCGGGTTCGGGGAAAATTCAGTCATTCATCTTAACGGCGGCTTCTTATCAATCCTAGCGATATTCAGGCACAGTGACAGAGAGCGATTAAAATCAAGCAGGAGTCTAGTTCCTCGATTCTTCATGACTGTCAAAGCATTCCGCAGCGCCATTCTAGATTTTATTGCTGATCCGTTCTTTGTGTCGGAATCTGAAAGTGTGCGATATATTCCAGACGGTTTACTCGTGGTTGACAACGGAAGAATCAAAGAACTGGGCGCGTATGAGCAATTAAAAGAGAAATATGCGGGAGTGGCGATCGTCACCTATCCTAACCACCTGATTCTCCCTGGATTTATTGATCTGCACGTTCATTTCCCGCAGACGGAGATGATGGCAGCCTATGGTGAGCAGTTATTGGAATGGCTGGAGAAGTTTACCTTTCCGGTTGAGCGCAAGTTCCAAGATAAAGCCTATTGCGATCGGATTGCGCCGATTTTTATTGATCAACTGCTGCGAAATGGAACAACTACAGCGCTGGTACTTGCGGCTGTGTTTCCAGAGTCGGTCGAAGCTTTGTTTGAAGAAAGTGAGCGCAGAAATATGCGCTTGATTGCAGGCAAAGTGATGATGGATCGCAATGCTCCAGAGTTTCTCAGAGATACCGCAGAATCGTCTTATCACGAAAGCAAGGCCTTGATTGAGAAATGGCACAAAAAAGGTCGATCGCTCTATGCCGTCACTCCCCGATTTGCCCCGACTTCAACGCCAGAACAATTAATGTATGCTGGCAAGCTTCTAGAAGAGTTTCCAGACACTTATCTACACACCCATCTCTCTGAGAATGTGAATGAGGTGGCTTGGGTGCAAGAACTATTCCCAGACAGTAAAGGGTATGTAGATGCTTACGATCGATTTGGCTTGGTGGGAGAGCGATCGATCTTTGCTCATTGTGTGCAGTTAACCGAAGCAGAATTCGATCGGCTCGCGGAAGCAAAATCGACGATCGCGTTTTGTCCAACATCTAATACATTCCTTGGTAGCGGATTGTTCGATCTTGAACGTGCCACCTCTGCCCAAATCAAAGTTGGACTTGCAACCGATGTCGGGGGTGGAACCAGCTTTTCAATGTTCCAAACTGCAAGCGAAGCTTATAAAATTACACAACTGCGACAACAAAAGCTCTCTCCATTTCAGGCAATGTACCTAGCAACCTTGGGAGGAGCAAAAGCGCTGCATCTAGAAGACAAGCTGGGAAACTTTGAGGTCGGCAAAGAAGCAGATTTTATTGTGGTTGATCCGCGATCGACCCCGATCATGGCATTGCGTAACCAAGCCGAAACACCGATTACTTTAGAAGCCCTGAGCGATCGCCTCTTCAGCCTCATCATCATGGGCGACGATCGCTCGATTCAAGCCACCTATCTTTTGGGCGAACTTGCGTATGACAAGCAATAAAGCCTGACTTAAGGGTGAATTCAATCGATCGGGGTTTTGTCTATCGTAAGCCGTAGAGCGATTTCTAAGAGCGATGCGATATGAACACGTATGACTTCATCCTGATTGGTGCAGGACACAATAGCTTGACCTGTGCTGCTTATCTCCTCAAAGCAGGCTATAAAGTCTTAATCCTCGAAAAGAACCCCATTCCGGGTGGAGCCGCAACGACCGAGCCATTCATGCCAGAAGTAGTATCTGGATTCAAGTTCAGCCCTTGCGCGATCGACCATCTTTTCATCCATTTAGGCCCAGTAGTGCGGGAATTAGAACTCGAAAAATATGGCTTAGAGTATCTTTTCTGCGATCACGTGGCGTTCTGTCCGCATCCTGACGGCAAGTATTTCTTTGCTCATCGATCGGTGGAAAAAACCTGTCAAGAAATCGCCCGCTACAGTCCTCGCGATGCTGAGAAATATGCTGAATTTAATGATTTCTGGCAGCGAGTGATCGGATTTTTGACTCCGATGTTTAACGCACCGCCAAAGTCGATCGTAGACATGGCAGGTAACTATGATCTTGAAAAGATTAAAGATCTCTTTTCATTGATAGGCGGAGGGGATCAAACACTCGACTTCATTCGATCGATGTTCACTAGCCCCATGGACATCATTGATGAGTATTTCGATTCAGAATTCCTCAAAGCTCCCTTAGCACGACTGGCAGCCGAACTGAGTACGCCACCTTCACAGAAAAATATGGCAGTCGGTTCGATTATGATGTCGCTGCGCCACAATCCTGGAATGGCACGTCCAAGAGGTGGAACCGGAGCCGTTACCGATGCACTGGTTCGCTGCGTCAACGATTTAGGTGGGGAAATTCTCGTTGATCGACCCGTCAAATCCGTTCTGATCGGAAACAATCGCGCAGAAGGTGTGCGGTTAATGAATGGGCAAGAATACCGCGCAAACATTGGCGTTATCTCCAGTCTAGATGCTCAGCGATTGTTCTTGAATTTAGTTGATCCAAGAGATGTGGATGCGGCTGATCCGAAGTTACGAGAGCGTGTAGCTCGAAGAATCACAAACCACAACGAGGCAATTCTAAAAATTGATTGCGCCTTGTCGGAAGCACCCAAATTTGTGAATCACAATCACCGTGATGAATATCTGATCGGATCAGTTCTGATTGCAGATTCAGTTGCTCAAGTTGAACTCGCACACACCGATCCGAACATTGGCAGAATTCCCCTTGAAGATCCTTCAATGTATGCCGTTGTTCCCAGTATGCGCGATCCATCTTTAGCGCCAGACGGCCAGCACGTTTTATGGATCGAATACTTTGTGCCCTATCAAATTGCGGGAGCTAACGGAACTGGACTTAAAGGCACAGGGTGGACAGAAGAACTAAAAAATCAGGTTGCCGATCGCGTCCTCGACAAACTGGCAGACTACGCACCAAACGTGAAATCCTCGGTTCTGGCACGTCGAATCGAAAGCCCACCCGAACTCGAAGAACGCATCGGGGTGCTGAAAGGCAACTACTACCACTTGGATATGACCTTCGATCAAATGATGTTTTTCCGACCGCTGCCAGAATTAGCAAACTATAAAACACCGATCGACGGATTATTTCTCACTGGAGCTGGAACGCATCCCGGCGGCTCAATTTCAGGATTGCCAGGACGCAACTGTGCGCGAGTGATTCTGCAATCACAGCGATCGCTTTCTCATACGCTCTCTGAAGTAGGCGACACCGTGAAATCAGCAGCACAATCTCTGTTTCGCGTAAATGAATGAGATCTGAATCTATTTAGCAATTTAGCAATATTGCTGTTCTGAGAGCGACGAGTGATGGCTGGTCGCTCTTCTTTGTGTTGAGGGTTGCGATCTTCAATCGCTTGCGGAACTATTCTGAACCGAGAACCGACATCGAAAAGGATTCGCAATTTAATCCGAGTTCGACAGGAACAGTTCGCCTCGATGAATCTGGGTAACCCCCTAAATCACAGCGACACTCTCCTCAACTCAAGGGTTCATTCCCAGAAAACTATGTAAAGAACCTCCACAATGGTATTTAAAGATTTAGTGTCTTCTTAAAACTCAACGCTTTTCATCACAAAGTAACGAATGTTATAACTTCTGCAAATCGAGGCAAATTGATCCTGACCGCTTGGCATGACCGCTGTTCGTTATTAATGAAACCCCTGTTGCAATGGTTAATCAAATGAATGCTCGATCGCTCCTCTCGCTGTTCACCTTTTTCCCGAAATCCTTCGGCTTGGCGCTGTTGATTTGGGCAGCCACGATGATGCCTGTTCGCGCTCAGAAATCCGTCGAGTTGCGCGTTGCGATCGAAAAGGACGTACCCCAAGTCAATGTCGGTAGCTCGGTCAACGCTCAAGTTCTCGATGGCGCTCAGCGCGTGGTCGGTGAAATTCAAGGTATGAACGGCTTTGCCGCCCAAGTCAAAAACGGGGGAGTCGCGCTCGATCGTTGGCAGTCCGGTGCATTGTGGATTGTTCCCAAAGACAAAAACGGGGTTGTGTGGATTGGCAATCGCTGGTATCGCGGTCGAGTCTATCTCGTTCCAACAGGGAAAGGACTGACCGCCGTGAACTACGTAGACCTAGAGCAATATTTATTTAGCGTTCTGGGTGCAGAAATGAACGGCAACTGGCCCCAAGAAGCGTTGAAAGCTCAAGCCGTTGCAGCCCGCAGCTATGCCCTGCACGAACGCCAAAACGCCAGAAACGGCATTTTCGACCTTGGTGATACTCAGGGTTGGCAGGTCTACAACGGACTGCAATCCGAATCTACCGGAACCCAGCAAGCCGTTCTAGCGACAACTGGACAAGTTTTAACCCATAACAATCGGGTCATCAACGCCGTGTTCCATTCGTCAGCAGGAGGCTGCACCGAGAATGTTGAAGATGTCTGGGTGCAAGCGCTACCCTACCTGCGAACGGTGCGAAATAATTTTGATCAAGGCTCACCCGTGAATGAATGGTCGAAAACCTTCACTACGGCTGAGATTGGCACTCGATTCGGCGTAGGGAATTTGCAGCGTATGGAGCCTGTGAAAACGACTCCAGTTTGCGGACGAGTTCAATCGATGCGGATCGTTGGCGATCGCGGCTCAAAAGTTGTGGACGGCGATGCGGTGCGATCGGCGTTGGGCTTGAGAAGTACGCTCTTCACCGTCGCGCCGCAGTTTCAACCTGTTGCCAGTAAAGGCGGACAAAAACAAGCCGTCGCTGGGTTTGTCATCAACGGTCGCGGTTTTGGTCACGGATTGGGCATGAGTCAGTGGGGAGCCTATAACATGGCACGCCAAAACTACAATTACCAGCAGATCTTGCAGCAGTATTATCTCAATACTGCACTGGCTCAAATTCAGGTGCAGTAACGGCACAGCGCCGAGTGGCTTACTGCTTGCCTTCTAAGCGGTGCTGCCACTCGGCATCGATTTGTGCTGAACGATCGATATCTTGTTCGATTAGGTCGCGATCGGTTGAGTAAATCAAATCGGATTGTTGAATCACCGTCTCAGCCGCAAATTGTTGAGCATAAGCGAGTTTGTGCTGAACGATCGGATCACTCTGCGCCAATTGCTTCGCCCGCAGTTCTCGGTTTCGGTTGCGGTCTAGAATTCTCTGATTGCGTCCTTTAATCGAGAAGTAGCGAACCCCTGGAATCAGAAGATACGCCGTACTATAACCGAGTCCAATAAACGCAAGCACTCTCAAAGCAGCAATTCCAATTCCAGCCGTCATTCCCGTGAGCACGATCGCCAGAATCAACAGTGCAACTCCCAGACCTGCGGCTAAGGTAATTTGTCCAGAACTTGCTTGACTAAATTGGTAAAGTGATTCGCGCAAGAAAGCAGGGAGCCACTGCCGTTCCTGCTGAGACACGGTAGTTTGCAGCGAGGGGAAATGATAAACGAATTGCCCATCGGGGCTTACTTCGGGTCGTCCGTCAAATTTGGTCAAGACGGGAAGCATGTACTGTTCAGATTCCTGCTCCGAAACTGTACCAACTGAGTCTAAAAACGGTGCAATCTGTTCTGCAATCACGGCTCCGCGATTGCTGCGGATCACGGCTGCGATCGATTGCCAGCGCCGCTCTTCTAGGTCTGCATTAGGATTGCCATCGCCAAATAAGAACGAGTAAATCGACTCCAGAAAGTTCAGGTCGCTATGTTGGCGATCGACCCGACGGCGATCGTAATCGGGCGTAAAAATCCAGAAAAAGTCGGGACTAAACCAAACCGTCGGCATCGAGAAATCGCCACCGCGATCGTCATCGCGATTGGAACTCAGGGCGATCGTCAGCGCCAGAATCGCTAGAAACGATGCCACGATTAGCAGCACCAGCACGACCCCAAACGACATCCGAATCAGGTAGAACAAAACGCGCCAAATTTTTTCCCAGGTTTCTTTCAGGCGGAGTCGAAAATCTTTATCGCGCAGAATGTCGCGAAAATTGCGCGGAAACTGATAAACAACTTCGCCAGATTCCGCCACCTGCAATTCTCCGTTTGCTTGGGAAGCGAGAGCAAGGAGTCCTTTTTCAGCAAAATTTACATTTAAGCCAGCTTGAGTAGCGACATCTCCGACCGTAGCGCGGTAGTTCAGAGATTCGATCGCTCTCAAAATGGCGGGATCAGGGGATGCGGTCATAAGAGGGTTCCTGAGCAGAATTTACTCTTTCTTTAGTTTAGCTTTCATGAAATTGTGTCGTCTTATGGATTGCCGAAGAAGCACGATCGATTGAGCGCTACACTAAAAAATGTCTTGCTGTATAACAAACACCTTTGCCTTATGTCTAGATCTCAACGCAACGACAACTTCATCGATAAAAGCTTCACCGTCATGGCGGATATCATTCTGAAAGTCTTTCCCGCCTCCCGTAAGGAAAAAGAAGCGTTTGCCTATTATCGTGATGGGATGTCGGCGCAAGCAGATGGTGAATACGCAGAAGCGCTCGAAAACTACGAAGAAGCGCTCAAACTCGAAGAAGACCCAAACGATCGCAGCTACGTTCTGTACAACATGGGTCTAATCTACGCCAGCAACGGCAATCACGAAAAAGCTTTGAGCTTGTATCATGAGGCGCTAGAAGAAAATCCCCGTCTGCCCCAAGCTTTGAATAACATCGCTGTGATCTATCACTATATGGGAGAAAGAGCGAAAGAAGACGGTAGGGAAGACGAAGGCGAAAAGCTATTTGATCAAGCAGCAGACTACTGGAAACAAGCGATTCTGCAAGCGCCGAACAACTACATTGAAGCGCAAAACTGGCTGAAAACGACGGGTCGATCGGACATCGATGTATACTTCTAAGCGGTTTTATTGGAGCGTCTCATGATCGATCGCGAACAAGTGCAAAAAGTGGCGCATCTTGCCCGACTGCAACTCACGCCTGAAGAAGAAGAAAAGTTCACCACGCAGTTGAACAATATTCTCGACTACTTTGAGCAGTTGAGCGAGTTAGATGTAAGTAATGTCCAACCCACAACGCGGGCGATCGATGTCAGCAACGTCGTGCGCGTCGATCGACATCAACCTTATGAAAATCGAGAAGCGATTTTAGAAGGGGCACCTGATCGAGACGGCGAATTCTTCAAAGTGCCAAAGATCGTGACGGGCTAGAGTACAAATTTGTCGTACCCACAATTCGCACATTTGATGTAGTGCCCCTGCCAGCGAACCAATTCGCCGCAGGTTGGGCAATGGAAGCTCAGATCGCCATTCATCAAGTTGGATTGTTGGGTACGTCGCTGTTTGAGCGATTCTTCTATGGGTTGGTGCTGCAATCGTTCCCGATAATTCTGTGTGGCGAGTTGTTGGGCTTGCTCTGCTGTCCAACGTCGATCGGGCTTCAGAGTCGGAACCTGGCGAAATGCAGACATGATTGAATTATCGTGACTTATTAGCGCGATCGTTGATGCAATAGCCTTACAGCAACTTGCAGGAGATTTAATCACTTGCGCTTCACTAAAGCGAATCACAATCCAACCGTGATCGGTGAAAAATTGATTGCGCGATCGATCTTTCGGGCAGTCGAGAAAATGGATCGGCTGGCGCGTGTCGTAGGTGTAAGGCTCGTCAACTTCGATATCAATGGCAAGAGCGCGATCGAGATAAGCGAAATCCGGCACATAAGGCTGCTGTAATTCCGGGCGTTTGACTAATAAACCCGTGTGAATCTTGCCGGGAAAGTAGCGCCATAAATCGCGCTCAAATTGGCTTTCTGATCGTCCGCGTGGTGGCTTATGATGAGTTCCGACTGGTGGCAACGGAGCGCGATCGACTTCCGGGAATAGAACCGTGGGCAACTTCTCCATGCTTCTATTGTGCCGCTGAAATTCAAGCGTGTGGAATTCACATGGGTAAGCTAACCACTCACGTTCTCGATACGGCTCAAGGCTGTCCGGCTGCGAATTTAACGATTGAACTTTGGGCGATCGAGCCGCAAACAGAGCAGAAAACGCATCTCAAAACAGTGACAACAAACGCTGACGGACGCACCGATAGCCCGATGTTGAATGAGTCAGAGATTAAAGTCGGAACCTATGAGCTAGTGTTTGTGATCGGAAACTACTTCGCAGCAAAATCCGTTAAAACCCCAGAACCTGCCTTTCTCGATCGTATTCCTATTCGGTTTGGAATTGCAGATGCGGATGCTCACTATCATGTGCCACTGCTGGCATCTCCTTGGTCATATAGCACCTACCGAGGCAGTTAACGCGACTTACTGCCGAATCTTCCAACAAATTCAGCAAAACCTGACGAGGGAGAAGTGCCCCCTATCCCCCAATACCATGAATAATTTAGGACTGCGCCACACAACCTGACAATACAGCCTGACAATCTCCGGGGCAACCGGAAGCGATCGGGCACCTCAAAGAGAATATTACGTCAGCGATGATGTCGATTCAATTGCGTCGATATGTTAGTCCAATGTCCTTCGCTAGCAATAAAAAGTTTTGACGAGCCGATCGCGTCTACCCTGATGCGCTGCCGCAATGCTTGTAAACTATGGCTGGTGCATTGGGTTTGTCCGTTTTGATGTTGATAGAGTTTCTCATGGCTATTCAGTTTCGCACCTTGTTACAGCATTGGAGAAAAGCGGTTCTCATTCCGTTGTTTTTGGTGTCCTTGCTCACAGTGATTCTGACTGAAACGCCTGGAATCGCTCAAACACCAGCAGTCCCGCCGGTTGGAACACCAGCAGTCCCGATCGTTCGTCCTGAAATTCGGGGCGTTTGGCTGACGCTGAACGATCTTGATGTGATGAAAGACCGCACAAAAGTCCAAGAGGCGATGAATCAACTGGGGCGCTTGAACTTCAATACCATTTACCCCGTGATTTGGAATTCTGGTTATGTGACCTATCCGAGTGCAGTCGCGCAGCGTCAGGGCATTCAGCCGTTTGTGTATCGGGGATCAGATGGTCATGACATTCTGGCGGATGTGGTCGATCGTGCTCACCGTCAAGGGCTGCTGGTTGTTCCCTGGTTTGAGTTTGGCTTTATGACTCCCCTAACTTCGGAACTCGCAGTCAATCACCCCGATTGGCTCACCGAACAGCGCAACGGTGTTCAAACTTCGATCAGTGGTGCAGGTGAAGTTGCTTGGCTCAATCCCTTTCATCCTGAAGTGCAACAGTTCATTACCTCGCTCGTGGTGGAGGTCATGACGCAGTACAACGTTGATGGGATTCAGTTTGACGACAATATGAGCCTGCCGCGTGAGTTCGGCTACGATGCGTACACGCGATCGCTCTACAAGAAAGAAACCAAAAAAGACGTACCCGCAAATCCAGCCGATCAAGCTTGGATGCGCTGGAGAGCGAACAAAATTACAGCTTTCATGGCGCAATTGGAAAAAGCCGTCAAAGATCGCAAATCAAACGCGATCGTCTCGATTTCTCCGAACTACTATGACTTTGCCTATAAATTCCATCTGCAAGACTGGCTCGCTTGGGTACGACAAGGGATTGCAGACGAGTTGATTGTGCAAGTGTATCGTCCGAATTTGCAGAGCTTTATCGAAAAGATTTCGCGTCCAGAAATTCAATTTGCCCAACAAAGAATCCCGACTGGCGTAGGCGTGTTTACAGGACAGCGAACGAATCCCGTTTCGATCTACCAAATTCAGGAGCAGACAAGAGCGGCACGCGATCGCGGCTTAGGAGTAGCGTACTTCTATTACGAAAGCCTTTGGGACGTTGCACCGGAGCCGGCAAATTACCGTCAGGCTGGGTTTGAAGCGTTGTTTCCGGCTCCAGCTTATCGATCGGGCGTTTCGATGAGGTAGTTGATTTTCTTCACCCCATCTCCTGAATCAATTCAGTCGATGTATGTCAAAATGTGAAGTGTGTGGATCACCTCTTCGCCGACTACTGCTTTAACTCCAACTGCCGTTGCTCTAGGAAATTTCGACGGCATTCATCTAGGGCATCGACAAGTAATTACGCCTGTCTTAAGTAACGATGGAATCTTGCATTCTACTGTTGTTACATTTAACCCTCATCCAAAAGAATTTTTTACCGGAGAGCATCGATCGCTCCTCACGCCGCACGAAGAAAAGGTACTGACGCTTGAGGAAATGGGCGTAGAGCAGCTTGTTTTACTGCCGTTTAATCGAGAATTAGCAAGTTTGTCTCCGCAGCGGTTTGTTGAAGAAATTGTGGTTCATCAGCTTCAGGCGCGTCGGGTTAGCGTTGGGGCTGATTTTTGCTTTGGATATAAGCGATCGGGAACCGCAGCAGATTTGCAAGCGATCGCGGCAACCTTTGGAGTTGAAGTAGCGATCGTGCCGCTCCTGCAAACTCATGGAGCGCGAATTAGCAGTTCTGCCATTCGAGAAGCATTGCTGTCTGGAGACTTGCACAATGCGAACCGAATGTTGGGACGATCGTATCGCTTGATCGGACAAGTCGTAACCGGACAGCAACTTGGGCGAACGATCGGCTTTCCGACTGCGAATTTACAACTTCTACCGCACAAACTCATACCACGACAAGGCGTTTATGCCGTCAGAGTTTTGGGTGTGGGTGCAACGGCAATCCTGGGCGTAATGAATATCGGCAATCGACCGACTGTAAACGGTATGAGTCAAACGATCGAGGTACATCTACTCGATTGGTCGGGCGATTTGTATGGCAAAACGCTGATTGTGAAACTCGAAGAATTCATCCGTTCAGAGCAGAAGTTTGCTTCGCTCGACGATCTCAAAGCGCAAATCAAAGCCGACTGCGACACTGCAAGAACCGCGCTCACAGCAATTTCCTAGAATTGTCGCCAGTCCTGGTAACCGTGGGTATGATCAACAGGACTTACCCGGTAGGAGTGCCCCGATGAGAGCGCGAATTGAGCAGTTAACGCAGCATTTGAGTTTAGCGATCGTCGGCAAGCAAGAAGCAATTCAACTGGTTCTCGTCGCGCTACTCTCTGGGGGTCATGCGCTATTAGAAGATGTCCCAGGGGTGGGCAAAACACTGCTGGCAAAATCCTTGGCACGATCAATCAACGGCAAGTTTCAGCGGCTCCAATGCACACCGGACTTACTGCCAACGGATGTCACCGGGACAAATATTTGGAATCCCCGTACCGGCGAGTTTGAGTTCATGGCAGGGCCAATCTTTGCCAATGTGCTCTTAGCTGACGAGATTAACCGCGCTACTCCAAGAACTCAATCGGCACTGCTAGAAGTGATGGAGGAGCAGCAAGTGACGATCGACGGCGTTTCGCGCAAAGTTCCCACTCCGTTTTTCGTCATCGCCACTCAGAACCCGGCTGAATATCAAGGCACGTTTCCTCTCCCGGAAGCGCAGATGGATCGGTTTGCCTTGTCGTTATCGCTTGGATATCCCACCGAGTCCGAAGAACTCCAAATGTTAGAGCGCTTGCAGTCGGGTCAACGGGTGCAAGATCTGCCGCCTTGCATCAGTGTCGAAGAGATTCGCGAATTACAAGTCCTATGTTCTCAGGTTCGGGTGGAATCCTCGCTTCAGCACTACATTTTGAATTTAGTCCGATCGACCCGCCAAGACGAGGAAATCCTTTTAGGCGTTAGCCCACGCGGAACTGTGGCACTTCAAAAAGCGGTACAAGCCTTCGCCTTCCTCGAAGGTCGAGACTACGCGATCCCGGATGATGTTAAAGCGATCGCGCCTCACGTTCTCTCGCACCGAATCATTGCAGCCAGTGGTATTCGATCGCGAATCATTGTTGATCGATTGCTGCGGTCGATCGCGATTCCATAAAATAGCAGTATTGCTTTTGAACCGTTGATTACCGCTCAATTTCTGAAGTAAATGTTCGTTTTCTTCCAAGACTTGATAAGTTAAGTGGACGCATGACAGAAATTTAGAAGAAAACGTTCATTTTTTCACAACTGTCGCTATAACTGTATATCATTCAATGTTTCTCGTTGTAGAAACGCTGCTGTGCTGAGTTGATCACGTCTTGCAGGTTATCCCATGAGTGAAGCTGAAAACCAAAACCTCCCTTCTGTCCCTTCTGATCCAGTCGAGAACCCATCCGAAACCGAAAAGGGCTGGACGACCGTAAATTTTCCCAATGCGATCGATGTCGATACCATTCCAGAAGCCGAGCCAGAACCCTCACAGGTGGGTCTCCGCATCCGAGATTTAGAACAGCACAATCATCGATTGCGATCGCGGGTGTCGGAGTTAGAATTTGCCCTTGGAGAAGCCCACGCCACTTTGAGAGCTGAAACCAAACGGTTTGAGACGCAGATCAGCACTCAACAAGCTGAAGCAGAACAGCGATCGACCCGCTTCACTCACCTGACTCAACAGCAAGCGACCATGATCGCAAAACAGCGTCAGGCGTTAAATGCGTCGCGCCAGAGATTGCAAGACCAAGAAGCGCAGATCGCGGAGCAGCTTCAAACCACTAAAACCGCTCAAACCGAAGTCAATCAACTGGCTCAGAGCTTAGAACAAGCTCATCAAGCTCAACAAAAGCAGCAAATTCTGATCGAAACGCTAGCCGCACAACTCGAAGCTAGCCAAACTCAGGTGGCCCAGTTAGAGCGCGATTGTGCCCTCACCCAGCAGCGCTACGACGATCAAATTCAGCAATTGCGCCAGTCTGAGAACGCTTGTCGGGACTTGCGATCGCGCCTCCATCGTCAGCAGCAATACACCTTGCAATTCAAAGCTGCACTAGAAAAATGCCTCGATGTTTCTGCGACTCAAAAAATTGAAGAGTCAGTTGATTACGCAATCTCACAGAGCGAGTCTCAGTGCGAATCAGTTAGCTTTATCAAGGCACAGCCTGTTCAGCCCTGGTCTACCACGCTCGATCAGCAAGCTTGGGAATCCGAAACGGTAAACACCTTTGTCCCACCTGAAAGCGCCTGGGCAGTGGCTCCCGATGATGACAGTCTCTTCGAGGAAGAACCCGAAACAACCGCGACTGAAGCCGTTGAGATTAACCACGAAACGATCGAGCACGAAGTGATTGAGATGGCAGAGCCAGAACTGATCGTCGTGCATCCGCCGCTCAGCTACACGATCGCGCGATCGACTTCCGAAGAAAAGCCCAGCGTTCATCACAATATTGATTTGTTCTTGCCCAACGCCAGTAAATCTCTAGTCGTTGAGCCTTCTCTAACGGTTGAGGCTTCTGAGGAGGATGAACCGACTGTTGTTCCAGAAATGCCTACGCTCGAATCGCTTCCGGTTGAGGAGCCGGAGATCGAAGAGATCGCTGCAAATCCGTTTAGCTTAGGGCTGCCGCTGATGGATGAGCCGGCGATCTCCTCTGCTTCGCCGTTCATTACGCTCAGTGCCATCGATCGCACCCTTGAGCCGATCGATGTTTTGACTTCAGAAAGTAGCCCATCGCCGATTGTGTATCCACAGCGATCGCAGAAGAAACGAGAGTCACTTGCAGCGGTTGAGCTACCGAGCTTTCCGAAGCCACATTCCTAAGTTGATGATGGAAAATCCCCTAGGGAGAAGTAGCCTATGTTTCTCTCTACGGGATTTTCGATCGAATTAACTCACTTTTGTCGCTTGCTGAACCAATTCCAACACTTCCGATCTCGTTAACTTCTCGGCTCCATGCTGCATTGCATCCAGACTCGCATGAGCTAGCATTAAAATAATGCGGCAGAAATCCAAAGCCGGACTCGTTTCTGGAAGAGAGGCGACATACGCATTTGCAAGCTCAAGCTGACGACGAGAATAAGCCTGCATTTCAATATTTGTCCAACCCTCTGGGTAAAACGTCACGCCGCGAGTGGAGTCTTCGCTATGATTGCGGAGAATATTCACCGACTGCAAGCCGCGCCCAAACCCGATCGCTTCAATTCGATCGGTCTTCGTGCCGTCATACCACGCCCACAAATCCGACAGCAGCAATCCCACCGATCCCGCAACGCTAAAGGTGTACTGGTCGAGTTCCGTTTGCGTGTGCACCTCCCAGTTGCAGTCTGCCCAGTGCGCCATGCGATCGGACATGGTTGAAATCGCTTCCCAAATTCGCGGGGCAATGCCCGAGGGCGCATAGGACAGCCACTCATCGATACGCAGGGTAACTTCTTCAAGGTAGGCTAATTCTGAAGCAAAAATCGGGCGAAAGTCTTCCGCCGTAAATCCGCGATCGCCTGCCTGCAAAACTAAGCTAATCTGCCGCAGCATTCGTGCTTTCACCGCATTGTCCAGGGTCGGATGGTCTTCGATCTGGTCGATCGCTCTCATACAGAGATACGCCGAGGCAACTGCTTCTTGCAGTCCGGCAGGCAATCGACTGATTGGAATGTAAAAGGTGCGGCTCGTTTCTTTTAACACATCCAAAGCGCTTTTATCTAAGTTCATGCGATGTTCACTCCTCTCTCGAAACTTTTATATCAGGTTGCGTTCTCGAAAAACTGTTTCTCCAGATTCGATGTAGCAAACTAGGGAGATTTGACATTTAGCAACACTTTCAGATCGATGACCGAGGGTGCGGTAGACTGCCCGCAGAATTGGGACGATGTGATGCAGTATTGGTTAATGAAATCAGAGCCAGCCGTTTATTCAATTACCGACTTAGAGCGCGATCGCGTCACCGTTTGGGATGGCGTTCGTAACTACCAAGCCCGCAATTATCTGAGATCGATGACATCGGGAGATGTCGCTTTTTTCTATCATTCCAATGCAAATCCTCCTGGGGTTGCAGGCTTAATGAAGATTGTGGAATCTAATATCGCAGATCCGACCCAGTTTGATCCCGATAGCAAATATTACGACGCGAAATCGCCGATCGAGTCTCCCCGGTGGCAGACCGTGCAAGTTGAGTTTATAAAGAAATTGCCGTTGATTTCGCTCGATCGCTTGCGTCAGACCTTCACGCCAGATGAACTCGCAGTCGTGCGCCAGGGCAATCGATTATCCGTGCTGCCTGTGGCGGATGAAATTGCCGATCGAATTTTGGCATTAGTTTCTGATCAAATTCCCAACTTAACGCGAAGCCGTTAGGATAGAATTGTTAAGCCTTTTTACGAATTCTTGCACCCTAACGGTCGTTTTTATGACTCTTCCCATTCGGAACGTTGCCATCATTGCTCACGTTGACCACGGTAAAACTACGCTTGTCGATGCTCTTCTTAAGCAAGCGGGAACGTTCCGCGAGGGAGAGGAAGTCCCGGACTGCGTGATGGACTCGAACGATCTCGAACGTGAGCGGGGCATTACGATTTTGTCGAAAAATACAGCAGTTCGCTACAAAGAGACGCTGATTAATATTGTGGATACGCCTGGGCACGCAGACTTCGGTGGTGAAGTTGAGCGCGTTCTCGGCATGGTTGATGGCTGCCTCTTGATTGTCGATGCCAACGAAGGCCCGATGCCGCAGACGCGATTCGTGCTGAAGAAAGCGCTAGAAAAAGGACTGCGCCCGATCGTCTTTGTCAACAAAATCGATCGTCCCCGCGCCAACCCGATGATTGCAGTCGATAAGGTGCTGGATCTATTCATCGAACTCGGCGCAGATGATGACCAGTGCGAGTTCCCGTACTTATTTGGTTCTGGTTTGGCAGGATTTGCAAAAGATACGCTGGAAGAAGAGGCAAGCGATATGCAGGCACTCTTTAATGCGATTTTGCGCCACGTTCCACCGCCAGTCGGAGATGTAACCAAGCCCCTTCAGCTACAAGTCACCACGCTAGATTATTCCGATTACCTCGGTCGAATTGTGATCGGTAAGATTCACAATGGCTCGATCCGAATGGGTCAGCAAGCAGCGATCGTCACAGAAACCGGAGAAATCGTCAAGTCGAAGATCTCGAAGCTGATGGGCTTTGAGGGACTGAAGCGGATCGAAATTGAAGAAGCTACGGCTGGAAATCTCGTTGCCGTTGCCGGATTTGCTAATGCCAACATTGGGGAAACGATTACTGATCCCAACGATCCGCAGGCATTACCGTTGATTAAAGTTGATGAACCAACTTTGCAGATGACCTTTTCGGTAAACGACTCACCGTTTGCCGGTCAAGAAGGCAGTTTCGTTACGTCGCGGCAATTGCGCGATCGCTTGTATCGGGAACTCGAAACCAACGTAGCTCTCCGGATCGAAGATACCGATTCGCCGGATAAACTCTCGGTGTCTGGTCGAGGCGAGTTGCACTTAGGCATCCTAATCGAAACGATGCGTCGGGAAGGCTATGAGTTCCAAGTGTCTCAGCCGCAAGTGATTTTCCGTGAGATTAATGGTCAACCTTGTGAGCCGTTTGAAACCTTGATTCTAGATGTCCCAGAAGAATCAGTCGGTGGCTGTATTGAGCGCCTTGGACAGCGTAAGGGCGAAATGCAGGATATGCAGGTCGGAACCAACGGACGCACGAATCTAGAATTTGTGATTCCGGCGCGGGGTCTGATTGGTTTCCGGGGTGAGTGTATGCGGCTGACACGCGGCGCGGGCATCGTTAACCACAGTTTCTTAGAGTATCGTCCGATCAGTGGCGCGATCGAAGCGCGTCGTAACGGTGTTCTGATCTCGTTTGAAGAAGGAGTCGCAACCTTCTACGCGATGCAAAACGCTGAAGATCGGGGCGTGTTCTTTATTCGTCCTGGCACCAAGGTCTACAAGGGCATGATTTTGGGTGAACACAATCGACCCCAAGATCTCGAACTCAATGTCTGTAAAACGAAGCAATTGACTAACCACCGCGCATCGGGGGGTGAAGAATTGGTGCAGTTGAAAGAGCCGATCGACATGAGCCTAGAACGCGCTCTGGAGTACATCGGGCCGGATGAACTGCTAGAAGTCACCCCTGAATCGATTCGATTGCGGAAAGTGGCGAAAGCGAAGAAGTTAGCGAAGAAGTAATGGAGTCCCTCGCTTCGGTTTAAGCGGGTTGTGCCCCCTAAATCCTCCATTCTGGGCAGATTTAGGGGGCATCTCCTTAATCTCCCACGAGTGGGGAATATGGGAGCTTCCCGGAGTCGTAATCGAAGCAAGCCTCTATCAAACTAGGGTTTACACAATAGAAAAGGAGCGATCGATAAAAGTTCGATCGCTCCTTTTCTATTTTTCTAAGACAACCTCTCCATCTGCCTGAACCCAAGCGATCTGAGAAATTCGTCGTTGTTCTGCGTAGGCTCGAATCTCCTCGCGAGTTGCAGAACTCAAATCCACTTCAACTTGATCGCCGGATTGCCGCAACTTCTGAGCATGGGCAAACGCCAACTGCGGAACCTCCGACACGACCAGCCAATCACACGCTGGCGTTTGCTTCGGTAACTGTCCGGTGGTCAGCAACAATTGATGCAGATTTTCAAGCTGAAGCGAAAAGCCGATCCCCGGAATCGATTCGCCTTGCGGGTGAAACTGTCCGAGCAAGCGATCGTATCTTCCGCCCTGTCCAAGCACCACTTGCCCAGATTGCGCTACCACTTCAAACACAATGCCGGTGTAGTAATCAAACGTGCGAATCAAGCTTAAATCCAGCACCAAATGAACTTCTACACTGACTTGTAGGAGTTCGATTAGAGATTTGAGATCACTGACGATCGAGCGTTCTGTCTCATTCAGGTTCAAACTGCTGACTTTTTGGAGAACATCCGTGGGTTTACCGCGCAGATCCAGCAGCAGCAACGCTCGATCGCGTAGCTCATCCGATAATGGTAAGGCTTCCAATCCAAGTCGATCGAGATGGGCAATGGCGTGACGTACCTTAGAGCGGATTGCTTCAGGAAAAGCAGAGAGCAGAGATCGCGTTAATCCCGCCTCACCTAAAATCAACTGTCCAGGAAGATCGAGACTCTTTAAACAGTCCATTAATAGCAAGAGAATCTCGGCATCCGATCGCAGACCGCCACCGCCCAGTAATTCGACTCCCGCTTGATAAAACTCTTGCTGACGGCTATGGCTGCCTTCTTCAGCGCGACGAAACACATTCGCGTTGTAATAAAGCCGTTGGGGAAACGTACTATTTGACAACCGAGTGGCAACCGTGCGGGCGATCGAAGCGGTCAATTCCGGGCGTAAACCAAGGGGATCTTCTTCAAGCTGATGTAATTGAATCACCGTCGATCGTTCGATCGCGCCGCCTGCCATGAGCGTATCCAGGCGTTCCAACGTCGAGGTAATAATCCGGTGATAGCCCCAACCGTGAAATACTTGCTGGAGCCGATCTTCAATCCAACGTTTTTGCGCGACATCGAGAGGCAGGAGATCGCGTGCGCCTGCGGGGGGCTGGTAAACCATTGAGTCTTTATGAGATAAGCGTTACTTTTTCTTGCCGAAAAGACCGCCAAACAGACTACCGCTAGATTTTGTTGTGGGCTTGGCTGCGGGTTTACTCTCTGGCAGTTTTGCTGCTGGAGGTTCGAGCTTTTGTTTGCCCTCAAGCGCGATCGGGTCTTGCGGATTGATGGAGAGCGCTTTGTTGAAATGAATTCTCGCCATCGTCGGTTGATTTTGCCGCAAATACACCACACCCATTAAACTGTGACAGCGGCTACTGTTTGGCTCAATTTTTAGGGCATCTCGCAATTCTATCGTTGCTTGGACATAATTTCCCTTTGCCATGAATCCTTCTGCGCGACGGTAATACTGATCGTTGAGCGATTCGATCGGAGTAGGAGCGGCTTGAGTGGGCGCTTTTGTTGACGTAGAAGTCGTGGTGTAGATTTGACTTCTGGGTGTGCTGCCCTCGGAAGCGCCTTCTCTCATCACCAGATATGCCAAATTCAGTTCGCTAATTTGGGCGGTGAGTTCGATCGCTTGGTCTAGCTGCTCGTATTGTCGATCGGACAAGTCCTTCAGGGCAGTGCGGTAGAAATAGTCAGCGTTGCTAGAAGACAAAAGCTGCCGTGCAAGACTACTACCAAAGTCGAGTTCGTGACGTTTGCGGGCGGCTCCTTGGCCTTTCATCTTCAGCACCAGCAGATGGTCGGTGCGGTTTTTTTCTTGAGAAAGATTCTGCCAAGCTGGATTGACCAATTTGGATAACAGTTGTTCGGCAAGCTGTTTATCACACCCAAGCTCTGCAACACAGCTATCTGGATGCAGGCGGCGGGCAATCTTCAGGTATTGTTTGCGGATTTCTTTAACCTCTGCCTCGATCGAAACTCCTAAAATCGCGTGAAAATCGGAGAAGTCTAGCAGAAACAGTCCGCGATCAATCTGAAAGCTCATGGGTTAACCTGTGATGTCGAGGAACAAAAACAGCGAACAGTGCGTTCGCCGTCTTTATAGTTCCTTTAAATCGGCAAAGCGCGACATCGACAGGTCAACCTATTTGCGCCGCACATCCGTCACGCGCCAACTGAGCTTGAGGTTAATCCAGAAATTCCAGAAGGTGACAAGCACGATCGCGATCGGTTTAGCAATAAATTCATTGATGCCAAAGACATCGTGAAACAGGCTCACAATCAGCGCTTGCAGAATGATCCCCATCAAACAAATCATGTTGAATTTGAGGAAGCGCTTAAATCGCTGGCGTTTTCCAGGCTGCCCCCGCGAAATATCCCCAAATGTCCACAAGTCATTCCAGAGGAAGTTATTCACAACCGCCAGTTCAGCCGAGAGGATCGTACTGCGAGCGATCCCCAAGCCGAAATGCACTCTGAGCAGATAGAACGCTGCCATATCGACGAACACGCCAGTGAATCCCACCAAGCCAAACCGTAAGAAGCGCCCGAACTGGAACTTCTCGCGCAGTCGTCCGATTCTGCCTCGCGATCGCAGCTTTCCAAGGTGCATCAAGTATTCAACATACTGCCGCCAAGTGACCTTACTTTCACCTTCTTGTCGCTCTTGAAACACGTAGCCGACCTCGGTAACGCGATCAACTTGTCCCCGACCGAGAACTTCTAACAGAATTTTGTAGCCGAGCGGACTCATCAGACATTCCGCGATCGCGCTGCGTCTCACCATAAAATAGCCGCTCATTGGATCAGACACCCGCCCGACCACGTTCGGCAAGATCATCAAGCCGAGTAGCTGCGCTCCCCGCGACAACATTCGACGAATAAAGCCCCAGTCGCTCGTGCCCCCACCTTCGATGTGACGACTCGCAACCGCGAGATCGGCACCATTTTTCACTGCCTGAATCAGCTTCAGCAAAACTTCTGGCGGATGCTGCAAATCTCCATCGATCACCCCCAACAGTTGACCCTGTGCAGCCTGCCAACCTCGAATCACGGCGGTTGATAAACCGCGCTCGCCCTGTCGCCGCATCACCCGTAAATTCGGATACTCTGCGGTCATCTGCTGCGCGATTTCCCAGGTGCGATCGGGGCTATCGTCGTCCACGATGATTAATTCGTAATCATTCGGGAGCGCATGATCAAGCAATCCCGATAACACTCGTACCACCTGTTCGATATTCCGCCCTTCGTTGTAAGTCGGAACCACCAGCGAAAAGTAGATCGGCTTGGCGGGTCGTTCGGTTTCTGGAGCATACGGAATCTTTAACTCACCAGAGGGCGGCAACAAAAGTGAAGGAGGCACAATCATGACGTAGTTAGGATAAAACGACAGAGATTATCGGGCAGTTTGATATAGTTTGAGTTCAAACTGATCGAGACTCATAGTTCCCGTAAGGGATCGAGTCTGGGAGAGCGAAAATCGTTCCTCTAAAACCTGTTGAATCTGTTGACGTTCTTGAACGGTTGCAGATGACGACCAGACCGGATCACCACTTTCAAGCCAGATCACCCGACGATAATCAGAATTTTTAAGTGCGGCTTTTAGGCTGGTACTGAGTTGACTGGCAGGCTGAGCTAGTAAATCCACAGGACTGGTGGGCGGAATGTAATACGCCAAGCGATTGACGTGCCCCCAAGCTTGGGAATCCATTGCAATCAGCATTGGAGCCGAGTCGATTTGAACCATCTCTGCCACTTGATGAAACACCGATCGGGGTCTTAAAGTCAAATCCCCAGCATCGATCCCTAAGTACAGCAGTAGTACCAGGAGCGCGGCGATCCCTTGCTGTGCTTTGAGTTGTCGAATTGCGATCGTCATCAGCAATAAGCATCCTGGCAGCACAAAGATCAGCGCTCGTCCCCATCCAAACCCCAGCGTATATTTTTGCGTCGTCATATCGACAAAAAATGCTAGGAGCAGAGGGAATAAACTCATCCCCAACCCTATCGTCAAGCTTAATTTTTGCCTAGCCTTCCAAAGATAGATTGTCGCCAGTCCAAGTACCACAGCTGCAATCAGCCCAGAGATTAAGGTCGGCTGCACCGATAAGGTCGTTGCCCAATCGCCCACAATTAAGTGCGCCCCTATCGTTTGGCAGAGATCTTGAAGGTGCAATAAGGCAGGGTTGCCGTCTCGCACTCCGAAGCGATCGAGGTCGGCGTTTCGTAACTGCTTCAAAGTTCCCGAAATCGCCCACGGCAGAGTGAGCAGTCCCGCGATCGTCATTCTGATCCCATGTTGCAGCCAGTGCTTGCGATCAAGAACCAGCGCCAACGCTGCCAAAACAACAACCCAGTAGGCGAATAAGTAAAAGGTGAGCAGACCGAGCGCGATCGACGCGATAAACCCAACTTGCCACTTCCAGCGAGGGCGCGAAATCAATTCCAGCAGCGCCCAAACGCTGAGAATTGCCCACAGTACCAAGGGCGTGTACATTCGGACATTCAGCGAGTGGAACAGATAAAAGGGATTTGTCGCCAGCAGTGCCGCAAACAGTAAGCCGCTACGATGATCGAGTAATTTCCGTCCCAATCCGTAAGCGGACGCGATCGCGCCCAAGCTCCACAAGACGGGCAAACTCCGCATCGCAATCTCACTATTGCCAAAGAGACGCAGCCAGAGGTGTTGGGCTAAGAAGAAAACAGGGGGATGAGGTTCTCCTTTGTAGAGTCCTCGAACTAAGCCTTGTAGGGTTTTGGCGATCGCACCCCAGGAATTCTCAGGTGGCAAATTTAACAAAGCGGTGAATCGGGCAAGCGCGATCGGCGCATCGCCGGGCAGTGAGTATTGCAGCCTTTGACCCGTCGAGAGCAGCAGTGACAAAACTTCGTCGTACCAGAATTCGCGGGTTCCAAGATTGAGAATGCGGAAACAGATCCCAATGACGATCGCGCTGCCTAACAACATCTCTAGGGTTAGGGCTTTTCGCCCGTAGCGCAGGGCATTTCGAGTGAGCATGATTCAATTTGCTGGAGGGCTGCAATTAGTCTTCCCGTTCTTGCAATCTCGGCTATGATTCAGGTGCTTAATTTGACTTCAGCTTTCCGTGTTCTCCGGCTCTTATGGCAAAAAAGCAGAAAAGCAAGTCCTCGATCGACACAGACGCAACGCTGACCCTGAAGGAACGTTTAGCCGAAAAGCGCCAAGCGATTCAGGTTCGCAAAGCAGCAATGAACTTTATTTCCATGTCCACGATGATCTCGATCGTGGTCGGAATGGCGCTGTTTGCGATCGGGGGGATCAAAGGCGGAGCAGGAGGATTTGCGGGAGTTCTTACGCTGATGCTGTCGTTTAAGTTCCCTTGGCAAGCGCTTCACGCCTTTTTGATTTATATGCCATTTGGCGGCACGATCACCTATGCCACGGTGGGGAATAATCCTCTGATGCAATTGGCAAAAGATGGAATGTACATTCCTGCTTTGATTGCAATTTATCAAGGCTGTAAGCGGCAGAAGCTCTCGATGATGATTCCACCATCGTTGAAGACTCCCTTGCTGTTGCTGTTGGTTTACTGCATTTTGGTGCTGTTGTTTGTTAACGGGGCGCAGCAATTTACAGGTAAGCCCTCTGAGAAGCCCTTTTTGATGGGAATTTTGGGCTTGAAAGTGCTGTTGGGATACGCACCGCTGATTCCTTGTGCCTACTATTTGATGCAGAAAAAGCAGGATGTCTACAACCTGATGCGAGTTACGGTGGTGGTGGTCATTATTTGCTGTGGACTGGCATTTGTGCAGTATATGCTGCTCAAAACGGGGCGCTGTAAAGGAACCGTCGGAGAAGGTGCAGACTTGTTTAAGGCTTCTCTGGATGCGCGTTGCTTTGTTGGGGGAGCGCTGCTGTATACGCCAGAACAAGGGGTGATTCGATTACCTGGAACCTTTGTAGCTCCGTGGCAGTGGGGCTGGTATCTGATTTCAAGCGCATTTACAACGTTTGCTGTGACGTTCTTCGATCGCAATCTCCTCTGGAAAATCATCGGCGGGATTGGGATGCTGGGGACGATTATTATGGCGGTGATTTGCGGACAGCGGATTGCACTGATGCTAGTGCCGACGATGATCGTGATTCAGCTTATTACCACGGGTCAGATTGCGAACTTGAAGCGATTTTTGCCGATCGGGATTGGGCTAGTAGGTGCGATCGTCGTGGCGATGGCATCGAATCCAGCAGTAGTGCAAGAGCGAGTAGATAGCGCTGTGAGTCGCTGGAATGCGTCACCACCCGATGCGTTTATCAAAGAACAGTTTAATACGGTAGTACGGGGAGCCAGTTTACTGGGGAAAGGATTAGGACGGGCGACAAATTCGGCGCGGGCGATGGGAGAAACGCAACTGATTGAAACGTACTATCCCAAGGTGATGTATGAAATTGGGCCAATTGGAGTCATTCTGTTTCTAGTGCTGGTGACGGGGTTAACGATCGCCTGTTTCAAAGCGTATCACTCTGTAAAAGACAAAAATCTCCGGGGCTATGGCGCAGTATTTTGGACGTTCGTTTTAGTGATTAGCTACAACACTTATTACTATCCGCTGGATGTCGATCCGGTTGCAGTGTATTACTGGTTTTTCGCGGGTGTAGCCCTAAAATTGCCGGAACTTGATCGATTAGAGCCAATTCCAGTCGAAGATCCGAAGAAAAAGAAGAAGAGAAAGCGCTAAAATCGCGTCTGTTTTAACAAAATGCGCGATCGTTTTGATGAGCATCGCGCTTGTCGCGACAACGGGCAGCATTTTTGAATAAAAATCACGATTTTTGTAGATTGCATCATCATTTCTTCAAAAAAATCGCGATATTCTAGCAAGAATCATCACTCTTTCACTCAATTCATTTTTCTAAACAAAGTACTGAGAAGAATTAAATCACCTTCATCTCTTTCTACAAACTTAAAGATAGCCTGCGGGAAACCTACCGGGTAAGTTTGCAGAGTATTCACTGTCACTTTCCTCTGTTTAATGCTCGAACATCTTCCCAAGTCTCAACTTCTAAAGCGGTGGCAAACTGTATTGCTCAAGCAGCCCTCGCATACGATCGTGCTTGCCGTCCTGTTAACGATCGGATTATTTGCACCGCAAGTAGCGATGAATTGGCAGATTTATGGGGATCTTAGTCGAATTCGGCAGCAGGAACAGCGATTACAACACTTGAACGATCGAGCCACCTATCTCGATGAAGTGCTTACGATGTCTGCTTTAATGAATGCGGCAACGGGCGATCGATCCTGGGAGAAACGTTATCACGAATTTGTTCCTCAACTCGATGAGGTGATTAAAGAGTCCATCCATCTTGTGCCCGATGTTTACTCCAGTGACGATGCAAAGCAGGTTGATGCTGCGAACCAAGCTCTAATTGCTTTGGAATTAAAGTCTTTCCAGCTAGTGCAGCAAAATCAGCAGCAGGAAGCGCTAAAACTTCTAACCAGTGCAAATTACAAAGCGCAGAAAAAGATTTACGCGGCAGGAGTGGCTCAACGCGATACCAGAATTCAGCAGCAGCTTCAAATCTATTCTCACAATTACCAGACTGCTTTGATGTGGTCTTTGGTGATTATGGCAACGAGTATCTTGCTTTTAGTGCCAACCTGGTTGGCTGTGCTGCAAATGCTGCGATCGTATTTGCACGATCGACGAGTCGCAGAATCAGCACTTCACAAGAAGAATCAAGATTTAACAGAAGCCCTGGAGCAACTTCATCAAGCGCAGCATCTTATTCAGCAGCAAACTCAGCACTTTATACAAACCGAAAAACTATCTAGTTTGGGGCAACTGGTCGCAGGCGTTGCTCATGAAATTAATAATCCAAACAACTTTATTAAAGGAAATCTATTTCATATTGAGCAATATTCTCAGGAGTTATTGAAGTTAATTGGGCTATTTCAACAAAGCGTTTCTTATCTTCCGGCTGAGATTCAAGCTGAGGTTGAGGAACTTGATTTGACATTTATCGCCGATGATTTGCCAAAAATTCTGCGTTCGATCGAGCTTGGAACTCTACGAATTGAAGAAGTGGTCACAGGGCTAAAAACCTTTTCTCACCTGGATGAGTCAGAACGTAAAACGATCGAACTGCATTCCAACCTTGAGAGTACGATTTCGTTATTACGACATCGCTTACATAAGACACTGCGTTACACAGAGATCCAATTAATTAGAAAGTATGGTGATCTGCCGAAAGTTGAGTGCTGTCCGAGTCAATTGAATCAGGTATTTTACAGCCTTTTATCAAATGCGATCGAGGCAATAGAGCAAGCAAAACCGCAGCGTCCAGTTATTCGGATCGAGACGAAACTCATTAATGAAAATAATGGAAAGTGGGTGAAAATTTCGATTTCAGATAACGGTGACGGAATTGACTCAGAGATTCAAGCAAAGATATTTGATCCCTTTTTCACCACAAAGCCGATCGGTCAAGGCAAAGGGTTAGGACTTTCGATTAGTCATCAAATTGTCACCAAATACCATCACGGCAAGCTTTATTACACTTCAACCCAAGCAGGAACAAAGTTTTTTATTGAAATTCCACTTCCGTCTGAGGTCTAAAGTCTAACCCCCTGGGAACACTAACGGCGATGTTTCCTCTGGCATTATGACTCAGCCTCTTATCTCAGTCATCATCCCAACCTATGGGCGTGAAGAACCACTACGAGAAACCCTGATCGATGTTCTAAAGCAGGATTACCCTCATTACGAGGTGTTAGTGGTCGATCAAACGCCCGTGCATGAACCGGATACACAGCAGTTTCTAGAAGAGTTGGCGCAGGTCGGCAAGATTCGCTGGTTTCGCCTGAATTGGGCAAGTTTGCCGGGAGCAAGAAACTATGCAGTTCGGCGATCGAGCGGGGAAATTCTCGTCTTTATCGATGATGATGTGCAGCTAGAACCGAGCTATTTGACGGCACACGCAAAGAATTATCAGCGATCGGAGGTTGGAGCGGTTGCGGGGCGGGTGTTTGATCGGATGAAGCTAGCCGATTTTGCACCAGGGTTAGAGATTCAAGACCTGCCACCGGAGGCGCATGATCCGGGAATTGCTTGGTATCACTTGAATCTGGTGCATACGGTGAAGCCGCAGCGAGTGCTGAGTGCGCGGGGTTGCAATATGTCTTATCGGCGCGAGATTTTCCAGCAGCATGGAATTTGGTTTGATGAAAGATTTCGGGGAAGTGCCGTTCGAGAAGAATCCGATTTTTGCCTCAGACTTCGTAAGACGGGATTGATGATTTGGTATGACCCTGAAGCATCACTGGTGCATTTAGGCGAGGAAACGGGGGGCTGTCACGATATCAGCACGAAATCGCTGAAATATCAGATGACTTTTTATCACAATCACTTTTTGATGGGTTTGAACAATCTAAGCATTTCACAAGCCACAAGATTCTTTTTACGACTGTTTGATTGCCACGTTTTAGGTCGTCCACCCTGCCATAAAGGTGGTTCTCCAATCAAAATTTTGATGCGATTTGGCTTCTACTTAGCTGGGTTTATGAGTGCGATCGTCACTGTCATTCGTTCCCTTTGGAACAAGGGACAAATCTATACGCAACAAGATGAGGTAAGACCATGAAGATTCTCGTTGCAAGCCATTCGTACATTGTTGATTTGAACTGCGAAAAATTCCGCACTCTAGCGAAGTTAGAACCGGGAATTGAAGTGACGATCGTTGTGCCGAAGCGATGGAAACCGGGCGGCGTGATGAAAGATACGATCGAGACGCGCTATCAAGAAGAAGGCTCATTTCGAGTCGTTCCTATTTCTAACTTCAGCCAAAACAATCAAGGATTACTAACCTTTGGAGCCGATCTAATCTCTTTACTTAAAGAGTTTCGTCCCGACATCATTCAAGTTGAGCAAGGCTCGAAATCACTGGCTTATGCTCAATTGATTACACTAAATCATCTACTTAGACTGAAGGCAAAAAATCTCTTTTTCACCTGGTGGAATTTGCCGTATGAGCTGAAGTTTCCGATTTCACTCCTCGAAGCATATAACTTGAAACACACGAACGGAATCATTGCTGGAAATCAGGCTGGAGCGGAAATTTTGCGCGATCGTGGTTATCAAGGCAAGCTTCAAATTATGCCGCAATTAGGTGTAGATGATTCTTTGTTTTGTCCGCAACCCCAACCGGAACTTGCGACACAACTAGGAATTAATTCAGGTGATTTTGTAATTGGATTTGCAGGACGATTCGTACCCGAAAAAGGAATTCTCACGCTGATCAAAGCATTGGATAATTTGCGCGATCGCACTTGGAAATTACTTCTACTAGGACGCGGCGAACTAAAAGCAGAAGTCCAGCAGCAGGCGAAAAGTTTGGGGTTTAGCAAGCGCTTAATTTGGATCGAAAGTGTGCCTCATGCTGAAGTTTACCGCTACATCAATTTGATGAATACTTTGGTCTTACCGTCCGAAACAACTTACCAATTTAAGACACTAACTTCGGTTGGATGGAAAGAACAATTTGGTCATGTGTTAATCGAAGCGATGGCGTGTCAGGTTCCGGTGATTGGATCAGATTCCGGTGAAATTCCGAACGTCATTGATCGAGCGGGATTGGTATTTCCAGAAGGAAACGTAGGAGAGTTAAGCGATCGACTCGCGCAATTGATGGATAACCGAAGTTTTGCGGAAGAATTAGGGCAGCGTGGGTATGAGCGTGTGATTGCGAAATATACAAATCGGGCGTTGGCGAAGGAATTACTGGAATTTTATCGATCGCTCTAAAATAATGAAAATCTTACAAATCATTCCATCCATCTCGCTAATCTATGGCGGCCCTAGTCAAATGATATTGGGGCTATCAAGCGCGTTAGCAGAAGCAGGAGTCGAAGTGACGATCGCTACCACCAACTCAAACGGCGATGTCGGACAAGCCCCGCTCGATGTTCCTCTCGGTACTCCAATTGCTCAAAACGGCTGTGAAATTCGCTACTTTCGCTGCTCCCCGTTTCGCCGCTACAAATTCTCGATCGACCTTCTTCATTGGCTTGCAAACAACGCTCAAAACTACGATTTAGCCCATATTCACGCGCTCTTTTCTCCGGTCAGTTCTTGTTCTGCGGCAATTGCTCGATCGCGCCAACTCCCTTACATTCTTCGCCCACTTGGAACACTCGATCCTGCTGACCTTCGAAAGAAACGATACCTCAAACGCCTCTACGCTGCGGCACTTGAACGTCCAAATCTCGCGGGAGCCGCTGCCGTTCATTTCACCAGCGACCAAGAAGCCAAAACCTCAGAGCGATTTAATACAGTGACTCGTGATTTAGTGATTCCGCTCGGTGTCAGCTTGCCGCCTTCTGAATCGAGTTCAATTCATGAGAAGTATAGAATTCCTGACGATCGACCGATTCTGCTTTTCATGTCACGCATCGATCCAAAAAAAGGCTTAGATCTGCTGATCCCCGCCCTTGAGCAACTGGATCAAAACTTTCATTTCGTTCTTGCGGGTGGAAATCCTCAAGATCCAAGCTACGAAGCAGCCATTCGCGATCGCATCCAAACTTCCCGACTTAAAGACAAAACCTCGATCGTCGGCTTCGTCACCGGAGCCGAAAAAACCGCTTTACTCAAAGCTGCTGATCTATTTGTCTTGCCTTCATACTACGAAAACTTTGGAATCGCAGTTGCAGAAGCGATGAGCGTCGGAACTCCGGTTGTCATCTCCGATCAAGTCCACATCTGGCAAGAAATCGAGCGATCGCAATCCGGCTGGATTTGTACTTGCGATGTCGAGAGCCTAACTCAAACGCTAAAAGCAGCCCTGCACGATCGCGCCGAACAACTGCGACGCGGCAAGAACGCTCAGAATCATGCTCAAACTTATTACAGTTGGAACGCGATCGCTCAACAGACGATCGCTGCCTACCGCGAAATTCTCAGAAAATCGGCAAACCCGTAAAGGCTGATCAACAGCAACAGCGTTGCCATAACCTGAGTTGGGCGCGGACGAATCGCTGGAATCAACGCTTCACGCACCAAAATCGACGCACAAGCTCCGACTGTCAGCACCAAGCCCAGCAGTAAGTACGCCGATGCCGACTGCGCCGACTCCGACTGTATCATCCAGACACTAAACAGCGCCATCGACAGCGCTAACATGAGCGTCTCAATCAACTGGGGAGGATTCTCCTGGCTCATAAACTCGATCGTGTGCCAAAAACTCCGCCACTGCCGCATAACCCTTCCCCGCGCCAAGAAACTTGTCATCCTTCTACCTTTATCAGGTTTGCAAAGTTTTTTTCAAGTCTGCGATCGCGCTTTCGAGTTCCACTTGCGGGAACGATCGATAAAATCGACTCACGCTGAAGAAAGGCTCCGGAGTCGCCAGCACTAAGACGCGATCGCCATACTCATATAATCGTTTAATTAATTCGGCGGGGGCAACAGGTGCACAAATCCAAATTTCTTGCGGTTGCTGTTCGCGCAGGGCTTTCGCCGCTACCGAAATCGTCATACCTGTCGCAATTCCATCGTCAACGAGAATGGCAATTTTACCGGATGCTGTCACATCCGGACGATCTCGAAATTGCTCCAGTTGTTCTTTCGCTTTAGTTTGGGCACGTTCTAGCGCCTCTTGCCAACCTGAAAGCCTGACATTGAGCGATCGCAAAACCTGCCCGTCGGCAGTCACGGCTCCGATCGCCAGTTCTGGATCTTGAGGACGAGTAATTTTCTTAGCCACTAGAATATCAAGCGGACAGTGAAGCGCTTCGGCGATCGCGGCTCCAATTCCGACTCCTCCACGCGGCAGCGCATAAACGATGTAAGAGGCATCGAGAGATTGGGCTTCCTTCAGAACTAATTGAGCGAGTTGGCGACCTGCATCAGCGCGATCGTCAAATAAGATGGCATCCGGAGACAATTGCGGCGAAAACATCGTTCCTCCTGCCAAATCTAAAAACTACTTTCAGCTTAGATCAAGCTTCTTGTTCCGGACAGAGACATCTTAAAAGCTTACGCCTCGCCTTTTAGATCTTTCATCCGAACTCGCACAGAATTCGCGTGAGAATGCAACCCTTCTGCGGTCGCCAGGCTGTCTACCGCACTCGCAACTTTCTGAAGTGCGATCGGTGAATATTGGATCAAGCTGGAGTGCTTCAAAAAGGTTTCTACACCCAGCGGTGACGCATATCGAGCCGATCCAGAAGTCGGCAGGGTATGATTCGGCCCAGCTAAATAATCACCAACCGCTTCAGGCGTTGAATCGCCTAAGAAAATCGCGCCTGCGTGTCGAATGTTTTGCAGCAATTCCCAAGGTTCAGCCACTTCGAGTTCTAAATGCTCTGGAGCAAACTCGTTTGACAATTCTGCGGCGGCGGCTAGAGAATCCACGACGATGACGATGCCGTAATGAGCGATCGCCTTTTCCGTCAAAATCCGACGCGGATGATCGATCAGCTGCTGTTCCACTTCATCCACAACCTTACGAGCCAAAATCGAATCAGTCGTAATCAGAATTGAGGCTGCCATCGCATCGTGTTCGGCTTGTGCCAGCATATCAGCGGCAACGTGAGTCGGGTTTGCCGTGTGATCGGCAATCACCAGCACTTCTGAAGGCCCTGCCAGCGAATCAATTCCGACCGTGCCGTAAACGAGCTTTTTCGCCAGCGTCACGTAAATGTTACCCGGCCCGGTAATCACATCAACCTTTGGAACAGTTTCTGTTCCATACGCTAATGCCCCGATCGCTTGCGCTCCCCCAACTCGATAAATTTCGGTCACACCCGCTTCCTGAGCCGCCACGAGAACGGCTGGACTAATTGCTTTATCTTTTCCGGGTGGTGTCACCATCACGACACGCGGCACCTGAGCGACGATCGCCGGAACCGCATTCATCAGCACCGTACTCGGATAGCAAGCCTTGCCACCCGGAACGTACAAGCCCGCACGATCGACCGGAGTATACCGTTTCCCCAGCACAATCTCATCTTCGCCAAAATGCACCCAGCTTTTTGGGACGCGCTGACGATGAAAGGCTTCGATTTGCTGACGAGCTAACCGGATCGCGTCGAGCAGTTCTCCTGAAACTTGGTGGTACGCAGCTTCAAGCTCACGCGCACTCACTTTGAGTTCTTCAGGCTTTAAGTCTTGTTGATCAAACTCTAGGGTGTACGCGAGTAAGGCGCGATCGCCTTGGCGTTTTACAGCTTGCAGTACCTCCCGGACTGTCGCTTCTTTATGTACAACTTGCTCGTCATGAGTACGATCGCAAATGCGTCGCAGTTCAGATCTTGCCTCAGCCCACTGAGTAATAATTCGCAGCATGGAGTTATGTCAGTCGTGAAAGAACCCGTCCGAGAGAAATGCAGGGTTTGAATGATTCTAACGATCTCGTGCCCAAAATGGGGAGCTTCTATGTCTTTTTATCTAGCTTAACCTGGATTTTAGAGATTCAGACACGATCGTTGGTCAACGATGCTATAGTATTTTATCTGACTATTTTTCTGTCCATTCTAGAAGCTCTCCAAGACTCACCGTGGCAAATATCAAATCTGCTAAGAAGCGCGTTCAGACCGCAGAACGCAACCGTCTGCGAAATAAATCCTATAAGTCAGCGATCAAAACGCTGATGAAGAAGTACTTTACGGCTGTGGATCAGCTTGCGGCAAATCCGTCAGATGAAGCAAAGCAAGCAGTTGACGAAGCAATGTCTGCGGCTTACAGCAAGATCGACAAGGCTGTAAAGCGGGGCGTTTTGCACCGCAATACTGGCGCTCGTCGCAAAGCTCGTCTCGGTCGCGCCCTGCAAAAGCAAACCGTAGCAGCTTCATAGTTTGCACTTTTACAAAGAATGCAGCTGATCGATACTCATGTGCATATCAATTTCGACGCATTCAAGCCGGATTTGGATGCGATCGCGTCGCGCTGGCGTGAAGCGGGTGTCGTTCGACTCGTTCATTCCTGCGTGGAGCCGTCAGAATTCGATCAAATTCGAGCCTTAGCCGATCGCTTTCCAGAATTATTCTTTGCAGTGGGACTTCACCCGCTGGATGTCGAGGAAAAGTGGTCAACGGATTCGACTTCAGAGATTCTGACCTTAGCGCAGTCCGATCAGCGAGTTGTGGCAATTGGCGAAATGGGCTTGGATTTTTTCAAGGCAGAGAATCGAGACCAGCAGATCGAAGCGTTTCGGGCGCAGCTTGCGATCGCGCAACAGCTCGATTTGCCTGTGATCATTCACTGTCGAGATGCGGCTGAAACGATGGCGCAGGTTGTGCAGCAGTTTTGGCAAGAACAAGGACAAGTCAAGGGTGTGATGCACTGCTGGGGCGGAACTCCAGAGGAAACGCAATGGTTTCTCGATCTGGGGTTCTACATCAGCTTTAGTGGAACGGTGACGTTTAAGAACGCCAAGCAAATTCACGCATCCGCTCAAATGGTTCCAAGCGATCGCATCTTAATCGAAACTGATTGTCCGTTTCTTGCTCCAGTTCCCAAGCGCGGCGAGCGACGAAATGAGCCTTCCTACGTTCAATACGTTGCTCGTCAGGTTGCCGCTTTACGCGATACGTCGATCGAGCAGCTTGCCGCGCAAACGACTCAGAACGCTTGTCAACTCTTTGGCTTAACGGTTCCTGAACTGGCAGTGATCTGAATCGAAAATAGATCACACAAATTCGCGAGATCGTCAAGACACAAAATGAAAAACTTGCGTCATAATGAGAAGAGTGCGAAAATTGCTAGGCAAAATTTTGATCGGCCTGTTGACTCCCCAACCTCTCAGTTCTGAGAAGTTGACGTTTCGAGCGCCCTGTGCTTTGCAAATTCCCAAAAGCTAAAGGCTTCGCGGCTCATCTTTTCGTTCCAATTTTCATTTGGAAACTTTGGAGGCTCAACTGGATACTACCCCGTTCCACCAATTAAATATCTCGTTGTTTTGGGATTCTTAAGAAACCCAAACTTTTTGCATTGTCATATTTTTGCAATTACCGTAAATCTCGGATTCGCGATCGATTCGCGACCCTTCAGAGGAGACGCATGACTGAGCAGCTTACCTACACCACCCCCGCTTTCGTATTGCCGGACTTGGTTGAGATTCAGCGGGCAAGCTTCCGCTGGTTCCTAGAAGAAGGCTTGATCGAAGAACTCGATAGTTTTTCGCCTATTACTGACTATACCGGGAAGTTAGAGCTTCATTTTATCGGGAAGAACTTCAAGCTGAAGCGTCCGAAGTACGATGTCGATGAAGCAAAACGTCGCGATAGCACTTACGCCGTTCAGATGTATGTCCCCACGCGCCTCATCAACAAAGAGACTGGGGAAATCAAAGAGCAGGAAGTGTTTATCGGTGACCTGCCGCTGATGACCGATCGAGGGACGTTCATTATCAACGGCGCAGAACGAGTGATTGTGAATCAGATCGTTCGTAGCCCTGGCGTGTACTACAAATCAGAAACTGATAAGAACGGTCGTCGGACTTACAACGCGAGTTTGATTCCGAACCGAGGTGCTTGGCTGAAATTTGAAACCGACAAGAATGACCTGGTTTGGGTACGGATTGATAAAACTCGGAAGCTGTCGGCTCAAGTGCTATTAAAAGCATTGGGTCTAAGCGATAACGAGATTTTTGATTCGTTGCGCCATCCGGAGTATTTCCAGAAAACGATCGAAAAAGAAGGTCAGTACGGCGAAGAAGAAGCGCTGATGGAGCTTTACCGGAAATTACGTCCGGGTGAACCTCCGACGGTTTCAGGTGGGGCACAGCTTTTAGAGTCTCGATTCTTTGATCCAAAACGCTACGACTTGGGCAAAGTCGGACGCTACAAGCTGAACAAGAAGCTTCGCCTCAACGTCCCGGAAACGACTCGCGTTCTGACTCCGCAGGATATTTTGAGCGCGATCGACTATCTGATTAACCTTGAGTTTGATATCGGCATGATCGACGATATTGATCACTTGGGTAATCGTCGCGTTCGTTCTGTGGGTGAACTGCTGCAAAACCAAGTCCGCGTTGGCTTGAACCGTTTAGAAAGAATCATTCGGGAACGGATGACGGTTTCTGATGCGGATTCACTGACTCCGGCATCGCTTGTTAACCCGAAACCGTTGGTGGCGGCGATCAAGGAATTCTTCGGTTCATCGCAGTTGTCGCAGTTCATGGATCAAACCAATCCATTGGCTGAGTTGACCCACAAGCGCCGGATCAGTGCCTTAGGCCCCGGTGGTTTAACTCGTGAACGGGCAGGGTTTGCGGTTCGTGACATTCATCCCTCGCACTACGGGCGGATTTGTCCGATCGAAACTCCTGAAGGCCCGAATGCTGGTTTGATTGGATCACTAGCGACTCACGCCCGCGTCAATCCATATGGATTTATCGCGACCCCTTACTATAAAGTCGAAAACGGTCGCGTTCGGAAAGACTTGCCTGCGATCTACATGACCGCAGACGAAGAAGACGATTTGCGGGTGGCAGCGGGTGACATCAACACCGATGACGACAACAACATCATCGGGGAATCGATCGCCGTTCGCTACCGTCAGGACTTTACGACCGCAACGCCTGAAGAAGTCGATTATGTCGCCGTTTCTCCGGTGCAGATTATTTCGGTTGCGACTTCGCTGATTCCGTTCCTCGAACACGATGACGCGAACCGAGCGCTGATGGGATCAAACATGCAGCGTCAAGCTGTGCCGCTCTTGCGTCCAGAGCGTCCTTTAGTTGGAACTGGACTCGAAGCACAAGCAGCGCGTGACTCTGGGATGGTAATCGTCAGCCGGACCGATGGCGAAGTGAGCTACGTGGATGCGAACTCGATCAAAGTGCGAGACGCACAAACCAACAAAGAGATCGAATACCAGGTTCAGAAATATCAGAGATCGAACCAAGATACCTGTTTGAACCAGCGTCCGATCGTCTTTGTCGGCGATAAGGTGGTCGCAGGTGAAATCCTTGCGGATGGTTCTGCAACAGAGCGCGGCGAACTGGCGCTCGGTCAGAATATTCTCGTGGCGTATATGCCGTGGGAAGGCTACAACTACGAGGACGCGATTCTAATCAGCGAACGTCTGGTATACGACGACGTTTACACCTCGATCCACATCGAGAAATACGAGATCGAAGCGCGTCAGACCAAGCTAGGGCCTGAAGAAATCACTCGCGAAATCCCGAACGTTGGGGAAGATTCCCTGCGCCAGTTGGATGAAAACGGCATTATCCGCATCGGTGCATATGTCGAAGCGGGCGATATTCTCGTCGGTAAAGTCACGCCGAAAGGCGAATCAGATCAGCCACCCGAAGAAAAACTCTTGAGAGCGATTTTCGGTGAAAAGGCGCGGGATGTGCGCGATAACTCGCTGCGTGTTCCGAACGGTGAGAAAGGTCGGATCGTTGACGTGCGGGTATTCACTCGCGAACAAGGCGACGAACTTCCTCCGGGTGCAAATATGGTTGTTCGGGTGTATGTCGCTCAGAAACGGAAGATCCAAGTCGGCGACAAGATGGCGGGACGACACGGAAACAAAGGAATTATCTCGCGGATTCTACCGATCGAAGATATGCCCTATCTCCCCGATGGCACTCCAGTTGACATCGTCTTGAACCCGCTGGGTGTACCGAGCCGGATGAACGTCGGTCAGGTGTACGAATGTCTCTTAGGCTGGGCGGCGGAATGCTTGGATGCTCGATTCAAAATCGTGCCATTCGATGAAATGCACGGCGACGAGAAATCGCGTGAATCGGTGCATGGCAAGCTGCAAGAAGCCCAAGAAACGCGGATTAAAGCGAGTGCCGATGGCTACTGGCTCTACAATCCAGACGATCCGGGCAAGATTCAGGTCTACGACGGTCGCACTGGTGAAGCCTTCGATCGACCGATTACGATCGGTAAAGCCTACATGCTGAAGCTGGTTCACTTGGTAGACGACAAGATCCACGCACGATCGACCGGCCCTTACTCGCTCGTGACTCAGCAACCGCTGGGTGGAAAAGCACAGCAAGGCGGACAGCGATTCGGAGAAATGGAAGTGTGGGCGCTCGAAGCATTCGGAGCCGCTTACACCCTGCAAGAATTGCTGACTGTGAAATCCGACGATATGCAGGGACGAAATGAAGCGCTGAACGCGATCGTCAAAGGTAAAGCGATTCCGCGACCGGGAACACCCGAATCATTCAAGGTGTTGATGCGCGAGTTGCAGTCGCTTTGTCTGGATGTCGCCGTTCACAAAGTCGAAACCAAAGACGATGGCAGCAGCCGCGATATGGAAGTCGATTTGATGGCGGATGTAAACAGCCGTCGCGCTCCGTCTCGTCCGACCTACGAATCGATTTCGCGTGAATCGCTCGAAGACGACGAAGACTAAATTTAAGCCAGAGCGATGAACCGCTTTCAAGTTCATCGCTCATCCTTCTTTCTCTACACTCAAGGACAACACGATGCCAAAGCTAGAACAGCGATTTGACTATGTAAAAATCGGTCTGGCATCTCCGGAGCGCATTCGCCAATGGGGAGAGCGGACTTTACCGAATGGGCAAGTCGTTGGAGAAGTCACCAAGCCAGAAACGATTAACTACCGCACCCTCAAGCCGGAAATGGATGGCTTGTTTTGTGAGCGGATTTTTGGACCTGCAAAGGATTGGGAATGCCACTGCGGCAAGTACAAGCGGGTACGTCACCGGGGAATTGTGTGTGAACGCTGCGGCGTGGAAGTGACCGAATCGCGAGTGCGCCGTCACCGCATGGGATACATCAAACTCGCGGCTCCGGTAGCCCACGTTTGGTATCTCAAAGGGATTCCGAGCTACATGGCAATCTTACTCGATATGCCATTGCGGGATGTCGAGCAAATTGTTTACTTCAACGCTTATGTCGTTCTCAATCCTGGAAACGCTGAGAATCTGACCTACAAGCAATTGCTCACAGAAGATCAGTGGATTGAAATCGAAGACGAACTCTACAGCGAAGACTCGCAGCTGACAGGCGTAGAAGTGGGCATCGGTGCGGAAGCATTGAAGCAGCTTTTACAAGACATTAATCTAGATGAAGAAGCCGAGAGGCTGCGCGAAGAAATTGCGGTTTCTAAAGGACAAAAACGCGCCAAGCTGATCAAACGTCTGCGGGTGTTGGATAACTTCATCGCCACAGGTTCACTACCGGATTGGATGGTGTTGGATGTTATTCCTGTGATTCCGCCAGATTTGCGTCCGATGGTGCAGTTGGATGGTGGACGATTTGCGACTTCTGACTTGAATGATCTATATCGTCGCGTGATCAACCGCAATAACCGTCTCGCCCGCCTGCAAGAAATTCTCGCACCGGAAATCATTGTGCGAAATGAAAAGCGGATGCTGCAAGAAGCGGTCGATGCCTTGATTGATAACGGTCGTCGCGGTCGAACGGTCGTCGGTGCGAACAACCGTCCGTTGAAATCGCTTTCTGACATTATTGAAGGGAAGCAAGGTCGATTCCGTCAAAACCTCCTGGGTAAGCGGGTCGATTACTCTGGACGTTCTGTGATCGTTGTCGGCCCGAAGCTGAAGATCCATCAGTGCGGACTGCCGCGAGAAATGGCGATCGAGCTCTTCCAGCCGTTCGTGATTCACCGTTTGATTCGTCAAGGCTTAGTGAATAATATCAAAGCCGCGAAGAAACTAATTCAGCGCAATGATCCGACCATCTGGGACGTGCTCGAAGAGGTAATCGAAGGACACCCTGTATTCCTCAACCGCGCCCCGACGCTGCACCGCTTAGGGATTCAGGCCTTTGAACCGATTTTGGTAGATGGTCGTGCGATTCAACTGCACCCGCTCGTTTGTCCGGCGTTTAACGCAGACTTTGACGGAGACCAAATGGCAGTTCACGTTCCCCTGTCGCTCGAAGCTCAAGCCGAAGCGCGATTATTAATGCTGGCATCGAATAACATTCTTTCGCCTGCAACGGGTCGTCCGATCATCACTCCAAGCCAAGATATGGTCTTGGGCTGCTACTACCTAACCGCAGAAAATCCAGAAGCCACAAACGGCGAAGGACGCTACTTTGCGAATCTGAACGATGCAATCACAGCCTATGAACAAAACGAAGTTGAACTGCACTCTTACATCTGGGTGCGATTCGATGGAGAAGTCGAAGGCGGCAACGGTGAATTGATCGAGCAACAAGAGTCCGATGGCATTGTCACTAAAGTTTATGCTTCTTGTCGGCGACGGGAAGATGCAGACGGCAGCTTGATTTCTCAATACATCAGGACGACACCAGGGCGAATTATCTACAACAAGACGGTGATTGATGCGTTAGCGGGCTAATGGGACAGGAACAAGAGCAATCGATCGATTGCTCTTGAGCCGAACTCCTAACACACAACTCATGGCACAAATGGGGCACAGCATGGCAGAGCAGAACTCAGAAAAGCAAGTTTTTCGGAATCAAGTTATCAACAAAAAAGAACTGACCAACTTGATCGCGTGGGCATTCACCCATTACGGCACTGCCCGCACCGCACAAATGGCAGACTTGCTGAAAGATCTTGGATTCCGATATGCAACACGTGCAGGAGTCTCGATTAGCGTCGATGACCTGCAAATTCCACCGACTAAAAGAGCGCTTCTCGATGCCGCGACCGAGACGATTCGCGATACCGAAGAAAAATACACACGCGGCGAAATTACTGAAGTGGAACGGTTCCAAAAGGTCATTGATACCTGGAACGGAACTAGCGAAGAACTCAAAGACGAAGTGGTGCGGCACTTTCGATCGAATAACCCGCTCAACTCGGTCTACATGATGGCGTTCTCCGGGGCACGGGGAAACATCTCACAAGTCCGTCAGCTAGTCGGGATGCGTGGTCTGATGGCAAACCCGCAAGGGGAAATTATCGACTTGCCGATTAAAACCAACTTCCGAGAAGGATTAACCGTTACCGAATACATCATTTCGTCCTACGGTGCGCGGAAAGGTCTAGTTGATACGGCGCTCAGAACGGCGGACTCTGGATACTTGACTCGGCGATTGGTTGATGTTTCGCAAGATGTGATTATTCGCGAACTCGATTGTGGAACAGAACGGGGGATTCCTGTGCGACCCATGACCGATGGCGATCGCGTCCTCATTCCACTCAAAAATCGGCTTCTCGGTCGTGTTGTCGCTCAAGATGTGATTGATCCTGCAACCGGAGAAGTGATCATTGCACGGAATGGAGCCATCTCCAATGATATCGCTCAAGTGATCGGCAAAAAGAAAGTCGAAGAAGTCGTTGTACGATCGCCGCTGACCTGCGAATCGGCTCGATCGGTTTGTCAGCACTGCTACGGCTGGAGCTTGGCACACGCTCACATGGTTGATATCGGCGAAGCGGTCGGAATTATCGCGGCTCAATCGATCGGAGAACCAGGAACCCAGCTCACGATGCGGACTTTCCACACGGGAGGGGTCTTCACCGGAGAAATGGCGCGACAAGAAAAGGCGAACTTTGCTGGAACCGTTCGTCTACCGAAGCGCCTCAGAACTCGTCCTTACCGCACCCGCCACGGAGAAGATGCGCTAATCGTGGAATCGGCTGGCTCAGATATCAAGATTGAGATCGAAGGAGCCGATGGACAGAAGCAACCCTTTACTGTGTCTCAAGGAACAACCTTGCTGATCAAAGATGGGATGAAGGTGAAAGCCGGACAAATTCTGGCGGAAGTGCCTTTAACCGGACGCGGACGCAAGACGACCGAAAAAGCGTCGAAAGACGTGGCTTCTGACCTTGCGGGAGAAATCCGGTTTGCAGATGTTGTACCGGAAGAAAAGAAAGACCGTCAAGGAAACACCACTCGCACCGCACAAAGAGGCGGTCTGATGTGGGTGCTATCTGGGGAAGTCTACAACTTACCGCCAGGTGCAGAACCTGTGGTGAAAAACGGCGATCACGTCGAAACGGGTGGAACGATCGCAGAAACCAAGCTAGTCACTGAAAATGGCGGTGTCGTCCGGCTTCCAGAGTCCTCGGAAAACAGCAAAGGCGGGCGTGAGATTCAAATCATCACGGCATCCGTGATGCTGGATCAAGCGCGAGTCCGGGCAGAAACGCACCAGGGACGCGACCAGTACATCCTTGAAACCACGAACAGCCAAACCTTCTTGCTGAAAGCGACCCCCGGAACTCAAGTAACGAACGGACAAGTCGTAGCGGAACTGAGAGACGATCGCTATCACACCCAAACCGGAGGCATCATCAAATACTCTGGGGTGGAAGTCGGCAAAAAAGGCAAAGCGAAGCTTGGTTACGAAGTGATCAAGGGCGGTACGCTGCTTTGGATTCCCGAAGAAGCGCACGAAGTCAACAAAGACATCTCGCTGCTGATGGTCGAAGATGGTCAGTATGTCGAAGCAGGTACAGAAGTGGTGAAAGACATCTTCTGTCAAAGCAACGGGGTAATCGAAGTCACTCAGAAAAATGACATTCTGCGCGAAGTCGTGATCAAACCCGGCGATCTGCACATGATCGATAGCTTGGACGATGTGATTACGCGGGAAGCCGTCTTGGTCAATCCGGGACAACAAGTGATGCCAGGATTAACCGTCGACGAACTGCGGTACGCCGAGTATGTTGAAACCCCTGAAGGCCCAGCAATTCTGCTGCGTCCGGTGACGGAATTTAATGTTCCCGATGAGCCCTCTGTGCCGAGTCAAGATTCGACCAAAGAAGATTCTGGACGGGCAATTCGACTCAGAGCCGTACAGCGTTTACCTTACAAAGATGGTGAGCGCGTCAAGTCGGTCGAGGGTCTGGAACTGCTGAGAACTCAGCTTGTTCTCGAAGTCGATCAAGACGCTCAGCTTGCGGCTGACATTGAACTGATTCCCGATGAAACCGATGCAGAGGTCATGCGCTTACAGCTTGTGATTCTCGAATCGCTGGTGATTCGGCGCGACATTGCCGCAGACGTAACCCAGGGTAGAACCCAAACTGAAGTCATGGTCAAAGATGGCGATCAGATTGGGGCGGGTGCAGTGGTCGCTCGCACGAAGATTCAGTGTAAAGAAGCCGGCGAAGTCCAAGGGATTCGACAAGGAGCGGAGTCGATTCGACGCATTCTTGTTGTGCGGGAAGTGGATACGCTGACGATCACTGCCAATAATCCCACCGTCAAAGCAGGCGATCTGCTGATTGCAGGAACCAGTATCGCCTCAGGCGTAACGCTGGAAGATTCCGGACAAGTCCTCAGTGTGGATGGTAATCAGGTGACGATGCGAGTCGCTCGTCCGTACCGTGTCTCTCCGGGAGCGGTGCTGCACGTCGACGATGGAGATTTGGTACAACGGGGTGACAATCTCGTGCTGCTGATTTTCGAGCGCACCAAGACCGGAGACATTATTCAAGGTCTACCGAGAATCGAAGAGCTGCTCGAAGCGCGTAAACCGAAAGAAGCGTGTATCCTGGCTCGTCGGGCGGGAACGGCTCAAGTCGTTTACGGAGAGGATGATTCAGTTGAAGTCAAGATTGTCGATCGAGAAGGGTTAATCACCGAATACCCGATCGGCCCTGGACAAAACGTAATCATTTCAGATGGTCAAGAAGTTGCCGCTGGAGAACGGCTAACTGATGGCCCTGCGAATCCCCACGAGCTGCTTGAAGTCATGTTCAAAGCAAAGCTAGAAGAGGGTAGCCTGCACGATGCGTCACTCTTCAGCTTACGGGAAGTGCAAACCTTCCTGGTGAACGAAGTGCAATCAGTGTATCAATCTCAAGGGATTGATATTTCCGACAAGCATATCGAAGTCGTCGTGCGTCAGATGACCTCAAAAGCGCGGGTCGAAGACGGCGGAGATACAACAATGCTGCCAGGTGAGCTAGTCGAGATCTACCAGATCGAGCAGGTGAATGATGCCATGTCGATTACGGGCGGTGCGCCGGCTCAATATGAGCCTGTACTGCTGGGGATTACCAAGGCATCCTTGAACACCGATAGCTTCATTTCAGCCGCAAGTTTCCAAGAAACAACGCGGGTACTGACAGAAGCTGCGATCGAAGGAAAATCTGACTGGTTGCGCGGTCTGAAAGAAAACGTGATTATTGGTCGTCTGATTCCGGCGGGAACAGGCTTCAATGCTTACGAAGAAGTCGGTAGCCCTGACATTGATCCGGTGTACGATCCGACAATCTTTGATGAGGATACGGATTTCTCGGATGTCGTGCTTGACGATCGCACTGCGCGTTCTTATGGCTTAGAGACATTGGAGGAGCGTCCAAGCTTTAGCTTTGAGAGCTTTGGCAGTAGCGATGATGGTGATGCGGATGCGATTTACTCGCCGATTCTGGACGATGATGATGACTTAATTTCAGATGATGTCGAGGATGACGATGATCTGTAAGCTGAGTTAGCGATAATTGAGAACCTCTCAGAGCAATCTGGGAGGTTTTTATTTGCTAATTATCCAAAGGCAATGCGATATACTGTCGCTGTCCGAAAACTTCTACCTTTACTGCCTGACAGATGCAAGCCATTGAAGAAACTAGGTTGTCCAATGTCAAGTTATCGGTTGTGATTCCTTGCTACAACGAGCTGGGGACGATCGAAACGGTAATTCGGACGGTAAAAGCCGCTCCGGTTCCGAACTTAGAAATCATCGTGGTCGATGATTGCTCGACCGATGGCACGACCGAACTCTTACGATCAAGGCTCGAACCGCAAGTCGATCAGGTCCTTTATCATTCGACCAACCGCGGCAAGGGAGCCGCCTTACGAACTGGGTTCGCAGCAATTACCGGAGATATTGCGATCGTGCAAGATGCCGATTTAGAGTACGACCCACAAGAGTTTCCGTTGCTGATTAAGCCGATCGCAGAGGGTCGAGCTGATGTTGTGTTTGGGTCTCGCTTCGTCGGCAATCAGCCCCATCGCGTCGTGTACTACTGGCATATGATCGGCAACAAATTCCTGACCACCCTGTCCAATATGCTGACGAATATCAATCTAACGGACATGGAAACGTGCTACAAAGCGTTTCGGCGTGAGGTGATTCAATCGGTGCGAATTGAAGAAAATCGATTTGGATTTGAGCCAGAGATTACCGCCAAAGTTGTCAGAATGGGATGCCGCATTTACGAAGTGGGAATTTCCTATTACGGTCGGACATACAAAGAGGGTAAGAAAATTGGTTGGAGGGATGGTTTCAGGGCAATCTATTGCATTGTGAAATACAATCTTTTTGCGTCAAAAACTCGTTAATTTGCAACTTTAATCAAATTCTCATTCATCAAATTCTCACAAAGGATGTCATATGGGAAAGTCAAACCGTGAACCGCTTTTAGAACCGTTACTGCGCTGGTTGCGCTTGAGACGGGTAGTTGCTGAAATTCCAGCAAACTCAATTGTTTTAGATGTGGGTTGCGGGCGAAAAGCGGCGTTTCTCAAGGCGATCGCACCTCGAATTCAGCAAGGATACGGGGTTGATTTCAAAGTCGCAGAATTTCAAACTCCAAATTTGAAGACCATTCAGGTGCATTTGGGCGAGAAATTGCCGTTCGCCGATGCCAGTTTTGATGTGGTCACGATGTTGGCAGTGTTGGAACATATTGAGTACGAGCAGGCGATCTTGAAGGAAATTCATCGCGTTCTTAAACCCGATGGGAAACTGGTGCTAACGGTGCCTTCGGTCTGGGCGCAGCCTGTTTTGGAGTTTCTATCTTATCGGCTCAAAATTGTCGATGAGGCTGAAATTCGCGACCATAAGCGGTACTATGATCGCCAAAAACTTAAGCAAGCTTTGATTCAAGCTGCAGGATTTGAACAATTTCGACATCGGTATTTTCAGATGTGGATGAATAATTTCTGTACGGTCAGGAAAGGCTAGTAATTGTGACGATTCATCTCAGCGTAGTCCGATCGCAACGATTTAAGTCACTCCTGTTGTACAGCGCCGTGGCAGTATTGGGCGTATTTCTTGGATTTCATCCGACTTTGCTCAGCGGGTTTTCAAAAGCACAGGCAGAATTGGGTGATACTCGATTGGTGCATTACCTTTTAGAGCATTCGTTTCAGGTTGTCGTTAATCAAAATTATCATGCTGAATTGTGGACGCCTGCGTTCTTCTTTCCGCTAAAAAATACTTTGGCGCTCTCTGAAAATTTATTCGGTGCTGCGCCGTTTTACTGGGTGTTGCGCGGCATTTTACCTGCTGATCTAGCGTATCAATGCTGGATGATTTTGGCGGCGCTCCTGTGTTTTATATCCTTTGTGATTCTGTTAAGAAGCCTACAAATAAGTCACGCACTTACAGCATTTGGGGGTTTTATCTTTGCATTCGGATTTCCGCGAATGGGGCAGCTTTTCCATGGGCAATTGTTGTGTCAGTTTTATACACCGATTGCTGTTCTTTTTATTTGGAAATTTCTCCGTAAACCAACCGAAAATCGATTTTATTTAGCCCTATTATTCATCTTTTTACAGATTCTCGCAGCTTATTATCATGGCTGGTTTCTTCTATTTAGTTTGTTATTGTTTGTGCCGATCGTGCTTTGGCTTGAAGATCACTATCGGCAAAATCTTTTGCTGTTTTTAAGAAGAAAATGGCGATCAACGATCGTTGCTATTTTGGTTTGGATCAGCGCCTTAATTGCATTATTTCTGCCTTACCTGAAGATCACACAAACGATTGGAGTTTTTCCGTTTTCTCAAGTCGAAACGATGCTGCCTCGCCTCGCCTCCTGGTTACTTCCGCCACAAAATAGCTTATGGTCGCCGTTGCTTTCTAAACTGTTTGATTCACGACTTGATCCAAATCAGCATTTGCTATTTATGGGATTTACTGTTTTTGGATTGATTGCATTTGCGGTTTATGTTGTGCGATTTAGACCAGAAGTTTTGACCCCAGAACGAAGCATTCTTGTGAAAGCAAGTCTAATCACCGCATTCATTTTATTTGGGCTGTCGCTGGAGATATTTGGCTTTTCGCTGTGGAAAGTGATTTATGCGATCGTTCCCGGTGCAACGGCAATTCGCGCCACTGGGCGAATCGTTTACATGATTGAAGTGTATGTTTTAGCTGCTAGTTTGCTCTGTGTGGATGGAATGCTAAGACACAGGATTGCAAAGCCAAAATTCCGGTCGGCGATCGCGCTCACACTCCTACTGATTAGCCTGCCAGAACTCATTATCTTTCAGCCAATGGCGTATGAAAAAGCGCCGGCTTTAAAGCTTGAATCCGAGCTACAAGCTTCCATCTCCTCAAAATGTGATGTTGCTTACTTAGTTGCTGCTCCAGGCACAGGGTTCTATCTACAACAGATCCCGATGATGTGGGCAGGGCTAAAAGCAGGTGTTCCTGTGATCAATGGATATTCCGGTTCAGTGCCTGCGGGACTGCCAAGGACGATCGAAGAAAGCGCGAATTTTCCAACGGTCGTGCAGTGGCTCAGCGGCAGAATGCAGGGGCGACTCTGTTGGGTTCAGTCTACTAAGACATCTCAGCTTACCCCTAATATTCCGGTGAAATCGATCGACGGGGCAATTCAGACTCAATCCCAAAATTTCACAACTTCTGTGATTCCTGTACCGCCTAACGTTCCGCTGCGGGGATTTACCCAAGCCATTCAAGCAGAAGTTCCGCCTGTGATTCAAGCCAATCAAGCCGTCAAAGTTCCACTATTACTCCGCAACACCAGTCTCTATACTTGGCTTCAAACCAAAGAAGCACCGCTCAATCTCTCGTACCGATGGCTTAAACCGGATGGAACGATCGCACTGGATAATGGACAACGCACCCCCATTCCAGAAAGCATCGCACCCGAAGAAACAGTGGCGCTCAATGCTGTAGTAAGAGCACCAGAAACACCCGGAATCTATCGGCTCAGCTTAACGCTTGTGCAAGAGGGGATTGCTTGGTTTAGCGATCATGGAGCCAAATCTTTCAATGCGACGGTCGAAATCGTGCCGTAGTTTCTTGTCGATCCGAGTGGTTGACGACAGGCAATCTGCTAGTCTAATCCTGTTGAATATGGGCCAAGGAGATTGGCTGGATAGATTTCATGCACTCTATTGCATCTTGAAATACACCCTCCTGTCATCCTGATGATTCTTGCTATGAAATATGACATCTCTTCTATCAATCTGTTTAATCGATTCAAATCTCTGCTGAATCAAAAGGGAGCTATCGAGAGTTGGGTGATCTTCTTTAGTTGTGCTGTGACTTATTTTGCCAGCGGTCAAAATATCACCTCAGGAGACTCCATTCCGAATTCGCTCTTGGCGTTTAATTGGCTATTTAACGGCAGGCTCGATTTTGATAACTTTAGAAACGGCATCTTTTATGCAGGGGATGCTGCGGCCGCAGTGCGTCCATTACCTCACTTCTTCAATGAAAGTTCTAGCGGTCATCTCAATTCTGTGTATCCGATCGGGGCTGCGATCGTTAGCTTCCCTATTTACTTTTGCTTTTATTTGTTGCTGCTGATATTTCATCCACAGGGGAGTGCAATAGACATTACCAGCGCCAGCTTTGGGGAGTTGCGAATCTTATCTGAGCGAATTGCAGCCGCACTTCTCGCCTCGCTATCTGTCGTGCTGTTTTATCGGCTCAGTCGGCTGAAGGTTGAGAGATCGATCGCCCTAATTTCAACGTTTATTTATGCCTTTGCAACCGAAACCTGGGTGATTAGCTCGCAATCCCTCTGGCAGCATGGCGTTTCTAACCTATTACTGCTGGGGTGCATTCTTTGTTTATGGCAAGCCAATCGCGCTCACGATCGCAAGAAAAATCTTTTAATTCTCAATGCAGGACTGCTCTGCGGATTGTCTCTAACAGTTCGCCCAACAAATATTGTCTTTGTGCTGATGATTGCGATCTATTCGCTATTCGCATATCGGCGGCGCGTCATTTTTCTTGTTCTCGGACTGCCCACTGCATTGATTAGTCTAGCTTGGAACCTCTATTATTTTCGGGTTCCAGGCGGAGGTTATCAAATGATAGGATCGGGCCTCTACGACTACAGCCTGAAGCAATTTATCACTTCATTTGTTGGGTTGCTGTTTAGCCCCAGTCGTGGCTTGTTCGTCTACACGCCAATTGTGGTGATGTGCATTCCGGGATTTATTCAAATTGTGCGGCGCTGGAAACAGAAAGACGAAAAATTAATCATTTTGCTGTTCCTAAGCTGTTGCGTGACCTTTGTGCAGTACTGCTTTTTTAGGGTTTGGTGGGCTGGATGGAGCTATGGTCCGCGTTTTATGACGGACTTCATGCCCGTTCTGTGCCTGATGTTGAACTATACGATCGCGCAATATGTCAGGCAATCCGCTCAACTGGGTCGCAGTCTTGTTCACTGGAAGTCCGCTATTTTTGCCGCACTGGTGGCATTTTCTGTGTTTGCCCAGGTTGTCGGGGTATTTGCTGAGCCGTATTGGGATGCAATTCCAATTTCGGTCGATGTGCAGTCAAATGCTCTCGGCTCAAACTCGCGCTTGTGGCAGCTTCAAGACACTCAGATCGAGCGAAGCTTCCAGAATATTATCTATCGTTTGACTCGCCCAACCCAGAGACCTGAGTATGCAGCGGGCTTCTCTGGCAAGGTGCTACAGGTTCGCGACCAAGACCAGCGGGTGCTTCCTGCACAATTGACAGTTCCAGCCGGAACAACGACGCAGCTAACCGCGACAGTGCAAAATACAGGCACGTCGCCGTGGTTTGGCTATGAAACGGGTGCCGTCAATACTGGAGCAGCACAGGTTTTGGTGACGATGTTTGATGATAACAACCAGCAAGTTCGCCAGCAGCAGTTATATGTATCGGGGCAGCCGCTCCCTGGTAAGACAACGACTGCGATCGGGGTGATCAATTTTCCTGAGCGAGCGGGGACTTACCGGATTACTTTCTCGCTGTTTGCCAAAAACATCACTGCACCAGATTTTGCTTCTGTCCCTACCGTTGAAGCCAGGATTGTTCCACGTTCCTAGATGGCAACGGATCAGCGGATCAATTGCGGCGTTTTCGCCGGACTTGAGAACGAGAAGAACGATCGCCGCCTTTACTATGATCGTCGAAGTCATTCCGTAGTTTTTCGGCGATCGCTAGTGGTTAAGCACAGCAATCCGCTAATCTAGAACAGGGAAAATCACATCTCCTCAATTTTAGGAGTGGTGCTCGATGCCAAATTCCGCTGATCGTCGTCCAATTCTGCTCGATTTTGAAAAACCTCTCGCTGAACTCGAAGCCCGCATTACTCAAGTTCGAGAACTCGCTGAGGAAAACGAAGTCGATTTATCTGATCAGATCGCGCTGCTTGAAGAACGTGCGATCGAGCTTCGTAAAGAAATTTTTAGCGGGTTGACTCCCGGACAGCGGCTGCAAGTTGCGCGTCACCCTCGCAGACCCAGTACGCTTGATTACATTCAAGCCATTAGCGATGAATGGATGGAGCTACATGGCGATCGAGGCGGACATGATGATCCGGCAGTGGTAGGCGGAGTCGGGCGGATTGAAGGTCGTCCGGTTGTCATGCTCGGTCAGCAAAAAGGACGAAATACTAAAGACAATATTCAGCGCAACTTTGGGCAGGCATCGCCGAGTGGATACCGTAAAGCCATTCGGCTGATGGAACACGCCGATCGCTTCGGAATGCCGATTCTCACGTTTATCGATACGCCTGCGGCGTGGGCAGGACTCGAAGCGGAACAGTTCGGGCAGGGAGAAGCGATCGCCTACAATCTGCGCGAAATGTTTGGGTTTGAAGTGCCGATCATTTGCAGCGTCATCGGTGAAGGTGGATCAGGAGGCGCTTTGGCGATCGGAGTTGGAGAACGGCTCTTAATGTTTGAACACGCCGTCTACAGCGTTGCCCCCCCGGAAACCTGTGCGACGATCTTATGGCGGGATGCGTCGAAAGCTGCACAAGCCGCAGAAGCCTTGAAGATTACGGCCCCTGACTTAAAGGAAATGGGAATTGCGGATGAGGTCTTACTTGAGCCGATCGGCGGCGCACACAACGATCCATTAGAAGCCGCAGAAACATTAAAAGCAGCAATTCTACGAAATCTCAACGAGCTAGATCAATTCACACCAACTCAGCGGCGAGAGCTACGTTATCAGAAGTTTCGTAATATTGGCGTATTTACCGAAGCAGGATTGCCGACTCATGTGTAGAAATCAGCGGTGCGGGTCACTCAAATTCGCACCGCTGCACGATATAATGAGTAAGAACGTAACGAATTGTAAAATCTTGCTCATCTGAATACCTTGCTGACTCAAGTTTCCCTCGGTTCTTCGCTCCAGCACATGATCGCCGTTTTGCACCGCTACGCTCAATCGTGACTGACCGAAGGTAGCCGTATTTTTCAATTTTTCAACCCTATTAAGTTTTTTGACTGAGGATTCATGACCTCCTCCCTCGATCGTCGCGCCCTGATTACCGGGGCAAGCAGTGGAATCGGACAAGCCACCGCCCTTGCTTTTGCAAAAGCAGGCATCAACCTTGTCCTGGTAAGCCGTTCGCAATCTAAATTAGATGCTGTCGCGCAAGAAGCTCGATCGCTTGGGGTCGATGTCCAAACTTGTGCGTTGGATTTAGCGAATGTCAGTGAAGTGCGACTTGCAATTGAAGCCCTAGTTTCTCAGGTCGGCAATATCGACATTCTGGTTAACAGCGCAGGCATGGCATATACAGGCGGACTCGCAGAGATGCCGCTAGACGATTGGCAACGCGTGATTGATCTCAATCTCACCAGTGTTTTTCAGTGCATTCAAGCGGTCTTGCCTGGAATGCGAAGCCAAAAACGCGGCACGATCGTCAACATCGCTTCGATCGCCGCCCATCAAACCTTTCCCAATTGGGGCGCATACTGCGTCAGCAAGTTCGGGATACTAGCACTCTCGAAAACTCTGGCGGCTGAGGAGCGCTCACACGGAATTCGAGTAGTAACCCTGTCACCGGGGTCGGTCAATACCGGTATTTGGGATACCGAAACGGTGAACGCAGACTTCGATCGCTCGGCAATGTTAACTCCAGACATTGTGGCAGACGCGATTTTGCAGGCTGCAACCATGAACGATCGTGCGGTGGTAGAAGAGATGATTCTCATGCCGAATGCCGGAACGTTCTAAGACAAGTTTGCTGGTTGAACGCTTTCTTTTTTGCACACTTATTTTGCAACAATCATGACTATTGCCTCTCCGAATGGATTTAGCGCCAAGAATTTAGAATCGAGACCCGATCGCAACACGCAGAACGGGCAGGAAGTGAAGGTTACACCGCCGAGCGACGAGACGACACACGAGCAGATGATGGATGCGGTGCGGACAATGCTGGTTGGGGTGGGTGAAGACCCCGAGCGCGAAGGCTTGCTGAAGACCCCGAAGCGGGTTGCGGATGCGATGCGGTTCTTAACCAGTGGCTATAACCAATCGCTTGAGGATCTGGTCAACGGTGCAATCTTTGATGAAGGGCACAATGAAATGGTGTTGGTGCGTGACATCAACTTCTTCAGCTTGTGCGAACATCATATGCTGCCATTTATGGGACGGGCACACGTTGCCTATATTCCAAATGAGAAGGTTGTGGGCTTGAGTAAGCTGGCGCGGATTGTGGAAATGTATTCGCGACGGTTACAGGTGCAAGAGCGTCTCACTCGTCAGGTTGCAGAGGCACTCCAAGAAGTGCTTCAGCCGCGGGGTGTGGCAGTCGTGATGGAGGCTTCGCATATGTGCATGGTGATGCGTGGTGTGCAGAAGCCTGGATCTTGGACGGTGACAAGTGCGATGGTAGGTGTGTTTCAGGATGATCAGAAGACTCGCGAGGAGTATCTGAACTTGATTCGTCATCAGCCTTCGTTCTGGTAAGTCTTTAGTTGGTTGAATAGCAGTTGAACGCGCTCCAGGTTTTTATCACCTGGGGCGTTTTCTAATCCGCTCGATAAGTCGATGCCATCGGGTGAGACTAAGCTGAGGGCATCGGAGACATTGTGCGGATTCAGTCCGCCTGCTAACCACCAATCACAAGTGGGGCGAAATGCTTTCAGCATTGTCCAATTGATCGTTAATCCTGTGCCGCCTGCTTGGGTGGGGTGATACGCATCGAGTAGTAGCACATCGACATGGGATTGATAGTCGATCGATTGTTCTAAGTCTGCTTGCGATCGAATCCGTAATGCTTTGATCAGTTTGACATTGAGCGATCGGACTTTTTGACAAAATTCCGGGGTTTCTTTGCCGTGGAGTTGTACTACATTCAGGTTTGCGACTTCGATAGTTTCTTGAATGGTGTCGATCGCAGCATCTAAAAACACTCCCACTCGATCAACAGATAGATAGTTAGTAATGACTCGAATGTTAGTGGCTTCAATGTAGCGAGGAGTTCCTGGAACGCAGATAAAGCCGATCGCGGTTGCTCCGGATTGTTCGATTGCGATCGCTTGGTCTACTTTAGTAATGCCGCAAATTTTGACTTGTAAGCCCATCGTTAGAATTGTTGTGTTTCCTCAAACGATAGCGTATCAAGAAGTGGAAGCCGCTAGAGTAAGTCCATCTGAATTAGAAAGCTTTGTATGGTTGCCAATCCTCTTACAGTCAAGGGGATGAGATTGAGCTAACGAGTGTGGATTTGACTTTCTCGATCGCGTTGCTCTATGAGGATATCAATCTGAGTGCGGATGAGCGATCTCATATGTCCGATCTGGTTGCAGCTAATCGGTGACAACAAGATTCAAGGCAAGAGGGCGCATGATATTTGCCTCATTGCTGTCATGTTGGTGCACGACGTTGATCATCTGCTTACACTGAATCCGCGTGATTTTACGATCGTCCCTCACATCACTGTGATTGCTCCTCGAACAGTGATATGAAAAAGCCAGTATTCAGAGAAACTCTATCGAAATTGGCAGGAATATCTCCGGCATATTCGATCTCAAGGGTATCGCAATAATTTCTCTCCCAGATTCGCGATCGTATCAGCCATCGCGATCGTTCATCCCCAACAGTTGCAATAAAAAAGCCAGAATTCATCAAGAACTCTGGCAGTGTAGATTCGGATTGGGTTTGCGTTAGCGATTCTCTTGCTGCTGCAAGAATTGGCGAGTTTCACGACCAGGAACATAGCCGTAGCCGAATGTTGATTGATCGCTGTCATCCATAATCTGAGGAGTAACAAGAACAATCACTTCGCGTCGTTGATTGGATCGTTCTGTTCGCCGGAACAATGCACCTAATAAAGGAATATCGCCCAAGATTGGAACTTTAGTAGCAGTGACCCGATCAGCATCTTGAATGATTCCAGAGAGTACCAGCGTTTGTCCATCTCTCAAGCGAATTTGTCCTGAATCTAACCTCCGCTCTGACAGCAAGATAATTGAATTTGTTGAGCCGTTGATATTGATGACTTGAGCACCATCTGGTTGAGAGATGCTTGGCGCAATAGAGAGGGAGATGAAGCCATTATCATCAATCCGATCAACCTTGACTGGCAGGATTAAGCCTGCGGGTTTCTTTTCAACCGTGATGGTAGATTGAGACGCGCCTGTGCCAAACGTAGTTTGCTGACTGAAATTCGTGACAACCTCTTGAATCAGGTTGACCGTTGCTGTTTGTCCCTCTTGAACTACGAGCGTTGGATCAGTCAAAATTTTGGCGTTGCCATTGGAAACTGCTCCTTGAAGTTGAGCTAAAAAGTTCCGGGCAAAGTTAACGACAGGAATACCATTCGTTATCGGTGCAATTCCAGTTCCGACGTTGCCTTGGCCTGGGGTAGAAAATAGTCCAAAAGCCTCTCCAGGGGTACGCGTACCAAAGTTGAATACCGCAATCCCGTTACTATTGACGAATTGATTATTTCCAAGGCCAAAAGAGAAGCTTGTTCCAATTTGGCTAAGTCCGGCTAGGTTCACATCAACCACCCTGACATTGACGGCAACCATGCGACGACGCACATCAGCCAAAACAAGTTGATTTACTGCTAAATCAACTTGTTTTGGCGTTCCAGTCAATGTGATGGTATTTGTTCGCTCATCTCCTAACGCCTGTAAACCACGAAGCAATGGTACCGAATCCTGAAACTCAATCCGCTGCGCTTTTAGCTCGGTATCGCTCACCGTTGAATTATTATTCTGCTGGGTGTTCTGCTGATTGCTGTTTTGGCTTCCAATTTGTGCCGCAGAACTTACGCTGGTAACTCGTTGCGTCGGGTTGTTTGCGCTTTCAGCACCTAAACCAACCAAGACATTCAGAGCAGTTGCAACAGGAGCTTGATTGAGCCTCACACTTCTCACAATAATTCCTCTTGCTGCATTGGGAAGCCTTGTACCCACAAAGATGGTTTTCCCTGACCGCGTTGCTTCCAAACTTGCACACTGAGCGCTACCACTGCTGCTACTACCAGTAGCAGTAGCAGAAATCGGAACACAAGTTACTCTTAGAACATAGTTGAATACATCTTGCACAGACTCATTTTCAATGTCTAGCGAAATGGTTGGGCCGTTCGGCTTTGCTTCTGGAGTTGATCCTTGTGACTGTTGACCGTCTGATGCTTCGCTGTAAGCTAGATTTAGTCTTGCTGCTCTTGCTAACAGCGATAGAACCTCTCTCACCGGGGCGTTTCTTAACACTAAGCGGGGAATTCGTTCATTCGTGCCGAGGTCGATCGTAGAAGGTGACGCATCGGACTGAGAAACTGAAATGTCACCAACGGGAGGCGCAACGGCTCGACGCTGCAAGGGAGGCACCGGAGCCACTGGAACCGTCGGCTGTCCCTGGTTCGGCACTTGAGCGCTCGGTACAAACGGAGCGATCGGAGTCGTCGAGTTCGGCATCGCTTGAGCTACCGGAGTCGTCGGCAGAGGAGCCGAAGGAGTCGCTTGGGCTGGAACCGCTTGAGCTATCTTGCTCCCAGCAGGCGGAACATTTACCGGAACGGCGGCATTTGGCGTACCACCACCTGCACCCGCGACGTTGAAAATTACACCCTGAGCATTGCGGCTGGCAATCTGTCCGATCGGCGCTGCATTCGTGCCCACTACCGACACCTGCACTCCGTTTGCACCCGATGGCGTGACCGAGACTTGAGCAATGCCCGGTGCCGGATTGTTCTGACGGTATGGCTGTGCGATCTGAGCGTTGAACACATACGCATTCCAGGTATTGCCGCGATTGACATTAAACACCTGGGGAGGCTTCTCGCCCTGAGTTTGCAGCACCACATCAAAGCCAGAACCATTCGGGTTGACCGTGACATTCGTAACCTGAGTAGGATTTGCCGAAGCGGGCGGATGGCTGACTAGCGCTAGGGTCGCAGCAGTCGCTAAGCTGAGAAATCGAAGCTCTTTCACGGGATACACTCCTCCTTGGGGGAATCAGGAACTATGGCTATGGTTTCGGGGGTTGCGCGGCAGCTTGTGCTGCTTTGCGTTCGACTTCAGTTAGTGGCATCAGCGCATCCATCTGAAACGTCGTGGTGATTTGATTGTCCGGTTGGCAGTTCGTCAGATAGCGAATCGTGCCGTCGGGCTGAATCTCGTACAAGCCTTCAGACACCTTGTTATCTGCCACTTTGACCGATAGGTTTCGCACCAGCAGCAAAGGTTGCAGACGCTCGATCGTTCTAAAAATCGACTGCGTTTGGTTGAAATTGCCGCGAATTTCAACATCGATCGTTTGGCGCTTCAGCTTGTTATCGATCGGCGCACCCAGTGAACTATCGCTGATCACCGCCGCTCCCTTCTCGTCAGGCTTAAAGCGCCGTAGCTTTGCTTCTGCCACCAGTTGCCCAAAGCGGTCTTGGAATTCTTGGGCACCCCCAGGCGTTGAAAATAACTGCTGCACATAAACCGGACAAGCATTGAGCTTGGTGTTTCTTGCCGCCAATAAGCCTGCATTATTGCGCTCAATCAGTTGGTTGAGGTCAAACAACAGCGTGTTGAGCGTCTTTTCGCTCGCAAACAGGCTATAGACCTGATCGCGCTTTTGTTTCGCTTGCTCTAGCTGGTTTTTAGCCTCTTGAATTTGCTTGCGAATCTCGCCTTGTTGCTGAAGCTGCTGGGTTTTTTCTTTTACCTTGGCATCCAAGGCTTGATTGGCTTCCCAAGCAGGCATCACGAGATAAGAGACGATCGCACCTGCGCCGAGCAGACCCATCACCCCCAGCACAACCCCGCTGATCATGGGCGTAAAGGTAATGCCAAACGCAGTGGGATAAGTCGGGGTACTCTCAAAGTCTGAATCAGGAATAAAGTCAGCCGTCATGGTTTTTTCGCTCCGTCCGTTTGAGTTGCTGCGGGAGTCGGTGAGGCAGGCTTCGCTGAAGTAGCCGAAATCACGCCGCGCTGCTTTAAGGCTTCGATCCGCGTCACCAGGCCCACTGCACCTTTACGATCGAGTTCCCGGATCAGTTCTGAAGCCGGCACATCGTTGATGGCTGTGGCGATCGTGAAGGACACTTTGCGCGGTAGGCGAGGCGGCTTGAATCCACCCATTTCTCGCTTGACTCCCGGAAATTCAGGGATTTGCAGCGCTTTCTCTTCCCCTAGCTCTGCACTAACCACTTTGGTTTGATCGGCTCTTAAGAAGTTCGACTGCTGAAGCGTCAGCATAAAATCGTTGACATCATTGAATGAATTGGCAATGCCTTTGATTTCAATGCGGGACGAAACGGGTGGAGTTGCGCCTGCTGCGGGAGTCGGTGCAGCGCCTTGTGCGGGAGCGATCTGGGCAACCGAGGCAATCTGAACGCTCTTCGGTAAGCGATCGCGAATATCCTGCGTCATCGCTGACCACGGCTTAATTTGGTTAAACACCGTCGCCAGGGCTTGTGCTTCTTCGGTCGCTTGCTTTGTCTCTTCCCTGACCTTGGATAGATTCTTCTTCTCGGCTTCGAGGGTGCCAAGCTGCACATCGAGATCGGCTTGCTGCCGCTCTAGATCGCCATTTCGCAGAGTGAGAATCCCGAAAAGCGATCCTGCCAGCACCGGAAAAAAGACCATCGCTGCAACGCCCAAGAGTAAGGGGCGACGATCGTCGGCTGAGACGGTGGCTTGGGGTCGATTGCCTCGCCCCTTATCGGGCTTACTCTCTGATCGATCGTTGAGAAAATTAATATCTAAACTGTACATTTACCAGGCCTCCCGCAACCCTAAACCGAGTACAACACCCAAACCGGGTCGCAAATTTGCTGGAATGTCTTCTGCACCCAGCGACAAGGCAGACACCGGATCAACTAAGCTGCAAGGCAGGCTCAGCCGTTGAGTAAAAAACTCGTCTAACTGCCCGATCGCGGCTCCGGGGCCTGCCAGCATCACTTGAGCCACTTCCAGGTTTTCACCTTGATTCAGGTAGAAGTCCACCGATCGCCGCAGTTCGTCGCTCAGTTCTCCCAGTACCCGCAACATTGCGGTTGCCCCTGGATTGCCACCGGGACGACTCGGCTCCGTTACAGGAATCGTCATGCCTTGCAATAAGTCGATATTGCGCGACGGTGGCAGGTTCATCGCTCTAGAAAGAGCTGACTGAATCTGATAGGTTCCGATCGGAACCGTGCGCGAAAACTGAGGAACACCATCAACGGTGATCGAAATTTCGGTATTTTCAAATTGAATATCAACGAGTGCCACAGCTTCTTGCGGTGCGAACTGTCTGAGCTGCTCTCGAATTGTCCGAATCAGAGAAAAACTGCTGACTTCTAGAATGTCCACCTTCAATCCCGCCTGCTGAAAGGTATCGAGGTAGGTATCGGTGACTTCCTTGCGGGTAGCAACTAGAAGAACCTGCACTTTCTCAATGCCATCCTCATCCACAAACAGACCCAGCTTTTGATAATCAACATCGGCTTCCTCACGCGGAAACGGCAGATACAATCCGGCTTCTTGATTCAGTACCATTTCGCGCAGTTCGCGATCGTCGAGTTCTGCCGGAACCGGGATGATCCGGGTCACTGTGTCTCGTCCGCCAGGAACCGCCGTTGCGACTTGTTTAACTTTAATTTTGTGTTCGGCTAACGCAGATTGAATAATCTCTGCCATCGCGGGCGGATCGGTAATTTGCCCTTCGTGAAACACACCTTCAGGAACGGGAACCGTGGCATAAGTGCTGAGCCGATAGCCTTGACCCTGTTTGCGGAGTACCGCAAGATTGAGGCGATCGGCGGCTAACTCAATGCCAACCCCCCTTGATTTTTTTGAGAATAAACTCTTGACGTTAACCACTGTTCGTTAGCCTGCTATGAATGAATGAGTGACAGGTTTTCTGCAATCGGAAATTGCAGTCTTGCATGGGTTGAGAGAGCCTAGTAATCACACGTAAAGCAGCAGAGAAGACAGCTACTTTGATCAAAATTGAGAGAATCAATCTCTGGTGTAACGAACTTAGACTGCCCAGTTTTTTTGCAAGAATACACAACTTGATTCAAAAAAGTTAAGAAAATCCTGAAGTCCCTGCCATAGAGCAATTTCAGAAATTAAAAATTGAGCGAATCTAAATAGAAATCACTCTGGATTGCTTTATTTGATTTAATTATTTCGACTACAATTCCAATCTTTTAGAGGCAATTTGTTTCATTCGGTCGCGCTATAGCAGCGCGCTCGATGTAAGAAATAGCACATCTATTTCTGCATACTACACGCGATTTTAAAAATGGCACGACTAATTTTGTGGGGAGTGGAGAGTAGATTTTCTTGTTTGGCTTTTGCCGTCGATCGTGAGAAGAAGAGAGTTGTGGAATAGCAGAGAACATGATGATTGATGTGATTGTGATTGGTAGCGGGATTGGTGGTTTAAGCTGTGCGGCGATTTTGGCGCGGTATGGATTCAAAGTTTTGGTATGTGAAAGTCACGCGATCGCAGGCGGAGCGGCACAGAGTTTTGAGCGCAAGGGGTTTAAGTTCGATTCGGGGCCTTCGCTGTATTCGGGAATGTCTTACAGTCCGTCTCCGAATCCTTTGCGGCAAGTTCTCGACGCGATCGACGAAGACGTTGAATGGCTCAACTACGAGACTTGGGGCTGTTGTTTGCCGGAAGGTACTTTTGATACGCAAGTCGGAGCCTCCCAATTCTGCGACGTATTGCAGCGATTACGCGGAGAAAGCGCCGTTGCAGAATGGCGACGATTACAAGAGATTATGGCTCCTTTGTCGAAAGCGGCGATCGCGCTTCCGCCTGCTGCGGTGCGTTACGATTTGGGCGCGGTGTTAAGCGTGGGGCAGTTTTTACCCGCGGTGCTGCAACACGCGATCGGCTTCTCTAAACTCACTGGAGCATTCGCGCCTGTGATGGATCAAGTGATTACTGATCCATTCATTCGCAATTGGTTAGATCTCTTATGCTTTCTATTGTCAGGATTGCCTGCTGATAGCACGAATGCGGCTGAAGTGGCGTTTATGTTTGCCGATTGGTATCACCCGGACGCGAAATTAGACTATCCAAAAGGCGGAAGTGGCGCGATCGTCGATGCGCTTGTTCGCGGCTTAGAAAAACGGGGTGGGCAAATCAGACTGAACGCTCATGTCGAAAAAGTGTTAGTTGAGAATCAAAAAGCCATCGGAGTGCGATTGCGAAACGGGGAAGAACTACGATCGCGCTATGTCGTTTCTAACGCCTCGATCTGGGACACGCTCAAACTGGTCGATGATTTTCCGAAACGATTCCAGGCTGAACGGCAAGCGACTCCGACCTGCGAGAGTTTTATGCACCTGCATTTAGGCATTGATGCTCAAGGGTTAGACTCGATCGCCTGTCATCACATTGTGGTGAATGATTGGAACTTAGGCATTACTGCACCTCAGAATGTAGTGCTGATTTCGATTCCGTCACTGCTTGATCCGTCACTTGCACCGCCTGGAAAACACGCGATTCACGTTTATACTCCCGGCAATGAGCCTTACGCCATTTGGCAGCAGTGCGACGATTACGAGCAACTGAAACAACAGCGTTCAGTGGTGATGTGGAACGCTCTAGAACGAGTAATACCGGATATTCGATCGCGAACCGAACTCACCCTAATCGGAACCCCGCTCACCCACGAGCGCTATCTGCGGCGACATCGCGGAACGTATGGAGCCGCCATTCGCGCAACGGACGGATTATTTCCGGGTGCAGTGACCCCAATTTCAAGATTGCTTTGCTGTGGAGATTCAACGTTTCCGGGCATTGGGTTGCCTGCGGTGGCGGCGAGTGGCATGATTGCGGCGAATACGATCGCGCCCCTTGGCAAGCACTTGGAGTTGCTAAAACAGATTCGAGGCATAAGGCATTATTCAGAGCAAACCGCAGAATAGACGAAAGTTCTAGACACCATTCATACGCTAAATCGAGGAACTGTGTATAATCAGTCCCAACCGTTCGGATTCAGTTCGATCACGTTCATGAACCAAGGCTACAATCCCGGCAGTTTGAGATCGATCAAACTCCGATTGACTGCTGCGACTTGCGACAATCTTCGCTAACATTAGTTCTCACTCTCAGTTTTCTCTCCCACGCTCTGCTCTATCTCTCTTACTAAAATCGCCCGAATGACCGCTGTGCCCCTTCCTCGTCCCTCTTCTCAACCGCCTGAGCGCAACAACTCAGGCTCCCCTGACATGACACCAGTGTTTGCCCTGAAGGAACTGGTGGCACGTCTGAATCGGGAGCAGCATAAAATTCAGGATTTACTGAGTTCGCTCGGTTTCGCACTCCGTAGCTTCAGCAATCTCAATCAATTTCTGGAACTGATTCCGCTGATGGCAAGTCGGGTTACAGATGCCGACGGTGGAGCGCTCATTTTGTTCCGCCCCAATGGGCAGGTGAAATTAGAGCGCCTGCACTGTCAGGATGCCATGTGGGGTCAGGAATTACGCAAAGGATTAGAGATTGCAACGCGGCAGATGACGGCTTCGCTAACCGGATTACCCACGAATGAGGCAGTTTCTCGATCGTCGCAAATGGTGGCAATGCTCGATCACCAGATCGCCCGCAACTTAGGTGGGAATATTCAAATTTTTGGGACCGGGATTCTGGTAAGAAACAATGAGCGCGGTCGGCTCTATGTGTTTAGTCGAGAGCAAGATTACGCTTGGACAGAAACGCGGCAAAAATTAGTCCGACTCGTGGCGGATCAAACCGCAGTGGCGATCGAGAATGATGAACTCACGGTCGAACTAAAGAAAAAAGAACGCCTCGATCGCGAACTCGAAATCGGAGCCGATATTCAGCTTCGCTTGCTGCCGCGTCAATGCCCGGCGATCGATGGCATTGAACTCGCAGCGCTGTGTAAAACTGCAAATCGCGTCGGGGGAGATTATTACGACTTTATTCCGGCGGATTATGGGCAGACGCGCCCAGCGAACCTGAGTAATTCGGGCGGAAAATGGAGTGTGACGATCGGCGATGTGATGGGGAAAGGGGTTCCCGCCGGGCTGATTATGACGATGACACGCGGGATGCTACGAGCTGAGGTGCTAAACGGTCACTCTCCCGCACGGATTTTGCAGCACCTAAATCAGGTGATGTATGCCGATTTGGAAAACTCAAATCGATTTGTGACGCTGTTTTACTCGGAGTACGATCCGAAGACTCGCTTATTGTCGTACAGCAATGCCGCGCATAATCCGCCGCTTCTGTGGCAAGCGGCAACGAGTACGATTAAGCGCCTCGATACACATGGAATGCTGATCGGCTTAGATGCTGAAACCCAGTACCAGGATGCACAAATGCAACTAGAGCTGGGAGATACGATTATTTATTACACCGATGGCTTTACCGATGCGGCAAATCAGTACGGGCAGCGATTCGAGGAAGACAATCTGGTGAGCGCGTTTCGTTGGGCGTGTCAGCATTATGACGATCCGCAGCAGATTTTGAAGTATTTGTTTGATTGTGTGCAGCAGTTTATCGGCATGGGCAATCCGAATTCGGATGATATGACGCTAGTGGTGATGCGGGTGAAGGCTGTGGAAGAGGGACGATCGTAACAGTCAAATCTAACGAAAAGCCCACGGCTAGAAACCGTGGGCTTTCAATTTATTGACCGGAATTTTATTGACCGGAATTGTTGGATTCTGAACTATTTGAATTGGGGCTGGCTTCAGGAGACGGAGAAGGTTCTGCGGATCGGGGTTGTTCGATCGCCGGAGACTCCTTCTGTGAACTGCTGCTCGGTGCCGCAGGCGCGGTTTGAGGAGCCGGGGCAACGGGCTTCGGAGCCTCAATTTTTATGTTTGGAGCGGGAATGACAGTCGGTGAACTTTGCTGCGGTTGCGGTACAGGCACAATGCGATCGCGCTCGATGACTCGTTCTTTCACTGCGGGAGAGGGGGACGGGGAAGGTGCCGCAGAGGGAACGACGATTGTGCGTTGAACAGGAGTCTGATTGCGCTGAGTTGCAAAATACGCCAGTGCAGCACCGCCTAAGACTAATCCTGTGAGCAAAATACCAATTAAGAAACCAGTTGCACTGTTATTTTCGTCTCTGGTTTGCTGAGTGGCTTCGTAGCGTTGCCGTTCGACCGTTTGACCATGTATATAACCACTACCATAGCTTTGTGGATTTGGTTGAACGCCGGGAGTTTCGTTAGGATTTGAGCCAGTATAATTTGCGCGATCGTGTTGATCACCAGGATTTGTATTCGCCATTTTGAATTTTCCTTTAAGTAATTTTGTCGATCGCTAGAGCGATCAGGCTTGTGATAAAAATTTCGGGAGATGCCCTGATGTGACTAAATTAACCGAAGCACATCGTGATATCACTCTGCCCAGAGAAGGGAACGGCAGTATCAAAAGCGTCTATCCACTGATAGAGCTATTTCAGCGCTTCTTCGAGTTTGTTTTGTTCCCAGAGCGATCGATACAGTCCGGCTTGGTTAATCAGTTCAAGGTGAGTGCCGATCTGCACAATGCGCCCTTGCTCCATCACGAAGATGCGATCTGCCATTGCTGCGGCGGAAAGTTGGTGCGAAATGAATACCACCGTTTTGCGAACGGTTCCTTCAGAGAGGTTTCTTAAAATCCGCGTCGCAGTCTGATTGTCCACGCTCGATAAGGCATCGTCCAAAATCAGAATCGGGCTATCGACTAAAAGCGCCCGCGCCAAAGCTGTTCGCTGGCGTTGTCCGCCGGATAAGGTAATGCCACGCTCTCCAACGATCGTGTCATACTGCTGCGGAAAGTTCAGCACCTCGCTGTGAATTTGAGCAATTTTCGAGGCAAGTTCGACCTCAGACTGATCCGCCATTGGCTTACCGTATCGAATGTTATTGCGGATCGTGGTGCTGAATAGGAAGCTTTCTTGGGGCACGTAAGCGATCGCGCCACGTAAGTCTTCTAATCGCAGTTGAGTAATATCGTATCCGTCTACAAATAGCTGATTTGGTGAGATGTCTAACAGTCGCGGTAATGCGTTCGCTAAGGTTGATTTACCGGAACCGATCGCACCAACGATCGCAACCGTTTCACCTGGAGAAATGACAAAATTAATCTGATCCAAATTAGGACGAGACACGCCGGGATAGCGAAAGGTTAAATCCTGAGCGCTTAGCTTTCCTTTTACTTGCGCTAACGGTAAGGGAATCGCATCTGAAGCATCTTTAATCGTGGGTTCAACCGAGAGAATGGCTTCGATACGATCGATACTCACTTCTCCGCGCTGATATGCCGTAATCGTAAATCCAAGGAGTGCAGTCGGAAACGCCAATCGCTCGACGAAAATCAACAGCGCAATAAAATCTCCAACCGTGATTTCGCCCCGCGAGATTAACCCACCCCCAAACCACAGCAAAATTAATGCACTGCCATACGAGATCGCTTGCAAAATTGGGAATAACGTAGTCCGGGTCAGTGCCAGTTTGAGATTGGCATTCAACAGCGATCGATTGTATTCCCGGAATGCGCGGCGCTCGTTTTCTTCCTGACCGTAAATTTTAATCAGAGCGATGCCGCTCATGTCTTCCTGCACCAGTTCGCTCAGCGTCGAGAGTTCTTCCTGGACGGTTAACTGTTGCGATCGCAGCCTGTTACTAAACAAACTGACCAAGAGCAACATAAACGGATACACCGAAAGCGCTAATAAACTCAACTTAGCGTTGATTGTAACCATCGCAGGCAGCGTTAACGCATACGCGAATAGTGTATTTGCCAAACTGAGAACCGCAAAACCTAAAAGACGACGAATATTATCGACATCACTGGTAGCACGGTTAATTAAATCACCAACGGTATTCGCTGCAAAGTATGCGGGTTCTAACTTCAGGAGATGATTAAAAATCTTTTGCTTCAGGTCAAACTCAACCTGACGACCGACACCGAATAGCAGAATTCGGGATGCCATTCGCACTGCCCACATCACCGATGCCAGCACCAGGATCAGCACAGCGTAAAACAAGATCTGGTTCACGCTGAAGGCAACACCGAGTTTATCGACAGCATCGCGAATCTGGAGCGGAATATAAATCCCGATCGCATTCACCACCAACAGCGCCAAAACTCCTAAAGTTGCATCCCGCCAGTGTGGGCGAAGATATGACCCTAGTTTTTGCAGCGGGGAACGCGATCGCGCCATGATTCTACCTACCATCGAAACTTTCTCATGGTAGCGCGAATAAAAAAGCAAATTCCACGAGAAAAAAGGAGAAGCTTTCGCCTCTCCCCCTAGCTTTCAGCCTTTAGAGCGTTTAGAGCGTCGTCCGAACCGGACGAATCCAACCCCGTAAGAAATAGTAGATAGAAGTCAGATACTCGTTAATCACTTTAGAACTGAGCGATAGCGCATCAATACTGGGTAACAGATCGGCAATCTGCAAATTGCGCTCGACCACATCCCGCCCTTGCGCCCGACCTCGGAATGCTTCTCGCGGCGGCAGCGTAAAGAAATTCGTCGGACGGGGAATCACCGTGAGCGGCACGTTATTGCTATTGAACTCGCGATTAAACGTCAAGGCTGCTCGATTCATCTCGATCGCAGAACTAATCAACACCAACTGATTGCCGAAATTGATACCTCTACGCCGCAGTTGCTCACGCACATTCACAGCGCTATTTTGAACCGTTGGGCTGTTGGGGTCGGCAATAATATCTTCTGCCGGAACCCCCAATCCTTGCAGAAATCGCCGCGCATCTGCGGCTTCTGAAACATCATCGTTGGTTTCTCCAGCTTTACGCACCCGCTCCGGTCGGCTCCCGGCGCTGACGATGACGATCGGATCAGTTCCGCGTCCTCGCTCTTCTCGATAGACCTGATTTGTATAAGTCAGAATATCGCCGCGCTCGGTCAGTTGCACGGGCTGATCGGCGAGGACTGGAAATGCGCCCGCAGGAATCTGGGCAGGCGGCGGAAACAAGCCCGGAGTAGGAAGAGCCGGAGCTGCTGGAACAGGTTGCGATCGCGGTCGAACTTGCAGTTGAGTCGTATCCTGCGCTAGGGCAACGATGACGCGCCGCGCTCCCGGTGGTAGGGCGGCAGTGGCAGCAGGGCGGGCAATGTCGATCGCTTCAGCTTCGGCGCGTTGTGCCAGAAAATACGACACGGCTGGAATACTCAGAATTAACAAGGCTGGAATCGCAATTCGCAGCAAGACTAATCCGGTTCTCGATAATTTTCCACCCCGCAGCAGTTCTGAAAATGCGACTAGGAGCAAAATTAGGATAATTCCGAGGGGACTAAACGGAATCGCAATAATCCGAAAAATATCGCCAACTAGCCCTTCTTGGGGCGACCCCCGATAAAACGTGAATGCTGCTACGCCCACCAGCAGCAGCAGCACCAGTCCACCGAGAAAGGGTCTGGGTAGCACCCGTAAGAGAACATACCAGGCAAATAGACCCACCACGACCCAGAGTAATACCTGAGTCAATAAAACAAATACATCAGTGACTAATAGAATCATCTATTCAATCCCTTATATCGCGCTACTCCTCCTCACCCCTAAATGCGATCGTTAAACGATTAAATTTAGGGACACACTTTATCGCTTCAAGATTACCCGTAAGTAGTAAATTTCATACGTAGAGTGGTTGATCTGTTGAATGATTCGATCGTCACCCATCGAACTCTCTAATCTTAGACTTGGGCTGGAAAATGAACTGTTTCAAGACTAGGATTGTACCTAAAATTGCTAGATTGTAGGAGGTTTTCGGGCTGAGCGATAGATTTCTTCTCGAATTTGCTGACAAGGGAACCTCTGTGTTCTGAAAATGAATCTAAACGGCTCTGAAACGATCGCAGCATTGTTTCAATCGGGTTGCAAGCGCCGAAGGGTGTATGGGAGGAATCTTCAAATGGAGCTAATTTTGGCAGGAATTGTATTTACGGTGATTTTGTTTTTGGTGACTCGCGATATCTTCAGATAGGGCGATGGAGTGAAGAACCGGATGAAGTTTGCGTCTTTCTAGCTGAATCTGAAAGCGCAGTTTGAAATAAAAATAATTCTAAAACTGGGCGAGGGTTTATTATGTCATCTCAAAAGCCGATCGTATTAGTCACAGGTGGAGCCGGATATATCGGTTCTCATGCGGTTCTTGCTCTGCAAAATGCAGGGTATGAAGTGGTTGTTTTCGATAATTTGGTTTACGGGCATCGCGATATTGTCGAATCGGTTCTGAAGGTGGAACTGATCGAGGGGGATACGAACGATCGTGAGCTGCTGGATCAGGTGTTTGCCTCGCGTCCGTTTAGTGCGGTGATGCACTTTGCGGCGTATGCCTATGTGGGTGAGTCGGTGACGCAACCGGGTAAGTATTATCACAATAATGTGGTGGGGACGCTGACGCTACTCGAAGCAATGGTGGCGGCGGGAATTAAGCGTTTTGTCTTTTCTTCGACTTGTGCGACTTATGGAGTGCCACAGGTGGTGCCAATTCCCGAAGATCATCCCCAAGATCCGATTAATCCCTATGGCGCAACGAAGCTGATGGTGGAGCGGATGTTGGCGGATTTTGATCCGGCGTATGACTTTAAATCGGTGGCGTTTCGGTACTTCAATGCGGCGGGGGCTGATCCAGAAGGTCGCTTAGGCGAAGATCACCAACCGGAGACGCATTTGATCCCGCTGATTCTGATGACGGCTTTAGGACAGCGCGATTCGATTTCGATCTACGGAACAGATTATCCGACTCCGGACGGGACTTGCATTCGGGATTATATCCATGTGACGGATTTGGCTGAGGCGCACGTTTTGGGCTTGGATTATTTGCTCAAGGGCGGCGATTCTCAACTGTTTAATTTGGGCAATGGGAATGGGTTCTCGGTGCGGGAAGTGATCGAAGCAGCGCGGAAAGTGACGGGGAAACCGATTCCGGCGATCGAGTGCGATCGTCGTCCGGGTGATCCGCCTGCATTAGTCGGGAGTGCAGAAAAGGCGCGATCGATGTTGGGATGGAATCCTCAATATGCAGATATCGAAACGATCCTGACCCACGCTTGGGCATGGCATCAAAAACGACACGGGTAAGATTACCGAAACTTAGATTCCGCACGATCGCTCTCGATGAGCAGATCTGCGGATTTTTTGTGCGATCGCGATCAAAACTGTGCCACCTACGGATTCTCTCAGTACACTACTAGTGTTCATCAGCACAAGGCTCTACTCAACCTCATTGACACTGGGGATGACAGCTACGGCGAATGTACTGAACGACAACACTAAGGAAAGACAATGAGATATGCAATTCTAGGCGCAGTCGCGATCGTCCGCCCTGCAAGCCCAACGATGAACTGAAATTGCTCATCGGATCACTAAAAGAGTTCATCGGATCGCTAAAACTGCTCAGTGATGAACTGAAATTGCTCATCGGATCACTAAAATTGCTCGTTGATGAACTGAAATTGCTCATCGGATCACTAAAATTGCTCGTTGATGAACTGAAATTGCTCATCGGATCACTAAAATTGCTCGTTGATGAACTGAAATTGCTCATCGGATCACTAAAATTGCTCGTTGATGAACTGAAATTGCTCATCGGATCACTAAAACAGTTCATCGGATCACTAAAACAGTTCATTGATGAACTGAAATCGCTCATTCAACGAAAAAAGATCCTCCGATCACGTTTGCCGCGGCGATCGACCCATTCGATCCGGGGAACGATAGATTTATCGTTTAGCGATGCAAAAACTTGCATCTACCCGAATGACCCTAGTAAAAACCGACAGCAGCACCAACAGCAAAGAACCGAGTACCCCTTCGATTTCCCTTCAGTTGATTGAATCTAGCGCTTCTGCCATCCCAGAAGGTTTAAGTCAAAACGATCGCGATGTCATTCTCAACGTGATTGCCGAGATCCGCAAGATGATGCCCTATTTGCGGGACATTAGCGCCGAAGAGCGCAAAGCGATGCTGGGGATGGCAGATGCTAATCGCGTCTTTGCCGGAAAAGTCTTAGAAGTAATTCAGCAAAATGCAGATTTTCTGCCACGATCGTTTGATGTCGCAAAATTCGATCGCGACTTAAGCACCTACGATCGCCTCAATACCGTCTTGATGGCATTGACGCAACTGCGCGATCTCGTCGATGCCACGACAATTGCGATCGGCTCAGAAGCCTATGAAGATGCCCTCACCGCTTATCGTCATGCCAAAGCCAGCGGTCAAGGAGCCAGCCTAGAAGCGATGGTCGCAGACATGGGGCAGCGCTTCCGCAGAACCAAAAAGAAAGCCACTAAACCCAGCGAAACCGCCTAGAAATGACACCAGGGATCGAGCTTCGATCCCGATCGACTGTTCCCCTGCAAATCGCGAAAACACCCTCAGAATCTTACCCCCGTTTTCATCATCGATTCCTCACTTTCCCGGAGATGCACAAAACAGCGAAGTAGAAAGACCCCAGTACAATACAGATACGAAATTTGTGTGAGAAGAGGAACCAACGTGGAAACCGCAGCATTAACAACGATCGTCCAAGAACTTGCAGAAACCACGATCGCTGCCACGGAAACGATCGAGCAACTATCGGGACGTATCGACACGATCGCCACACAAGCCGATCAGCAAGGTGAACAAATCTTTGCATTAACCAACGCGCTGCAAACCTTAACCGACAACCAATCCACGCTAGTTTCCCACATTGCCCACCTCACCGAAACCCTAGAGCGAATCGCCACGTCGTTAGAGTCAAGAAGCATGTCGTAAGTGAGTAGAAGCCCCTAAGAAACGTTTTATACTAAAAACCTCAGTCAATGGGTCAAGCTGAGCGAATTTAGATCACAGCCTTACCCGATCGGGTAAGTGATTTTAGGGTCAACTCTGCGGCACACTCTATATCAGGGTAATGAGGACGGCAACCATGACACGAGCAGAACAAATCGCATCCGACTTGCGATCGCGGCTACAAACCGAACTTCCACGCAGCAACGAAACCACCCGCGAGAGCATTATCCGATGGTTGCTCGGTGAGGATCTCGATCGCTTCGATAGCTACACGCCAGAGCGCCTTGATATCGAAATTCAGGCAATGGATTACCGCTATCGCATTCTGGTGCAGCGCTACTACGAAGCGCCCCCCCAGCGCGCTTATAAGAACTTAATCCAGCGTCTAGGAAGCATCTTTGTCATCAGAAATAAAATTAGTACCTGGATTGCCTTATCCCGCGATCGTCAAACCACCGTGATCGATGTTCTGCAAGAAGTGATTCAGGACTTATTGCAGAACGATAAATATATGCAGGAGCAGGTCAGTTGGATTGCTCAATGCACCAACGATCCCCGGATTCGCAACGCGATCGTTCTCACCGCCACCGAGGAATATTGTCTCCGTCCGATTCGCAATCAGCCGCTACTCGTCTATCGCTTTGTCAATTACCAGAAGCGCACCCAGCGCGGCGGCATGACCCAAGTTCCAGCCGCCGACTTTATCCGCCTAGTCTCCGAAGAGATTGCACCGGATGATTCCGAAGGTTCAGTCAGCTTGCTCGATGGGCAGGCGGTGGCTCAGTTTCAGGAAGAGCAGAGCCTCCAGCAGCAGCAAGAACTCCGAAGCGAGATCGTGCAGCAGTTTGAGACCTATCTCACCGAAAAAATCGGAGCGGAAGCGGCGCAGTGGCTCCGACTGTATTTGCAGGGTAAAACGCAAGAAGCGATCGCGCAGCGTCTCGATATGCCAATTAAGCAAGTGTATCGATTGCGCGAGAAGGTGAATTACCATGCGGTGCGAGTGTTTGCCCAGAAGAGTCAGCCGGAACTGGTCACAGAGTGGCTGGGGCATTGAGTCGATCGAGGGGTTCGCTGCGGTTGCTTCGGCTAAATGCCTCTTAAATCCCCCGCTCGTGGAGGACTTTGAAGAAAGGAAACTTGCTTGCAATTCAATGACAAACCCCTGAGTCAACAAACGAGTTGTTTCCCAGGGCCTTAGGAACAAGGTATGCCTTTCGATTAAGGTATTTTCTCTTCCTCAAAGTCCCCCACTCGTGGGGGATTTAGGGGGCAGCTATCCGCCCCAATCGCAGCGCGCTAAATATCCACAGGTTGCTTCCCAGCCACCACAGGCGCGATAGCGCTCAGCTTCAACTCCGGATGATCCCCTTGAAGCTGCTGACAATTCCACTCGTTGCGGAAAAGCAAGACCGGACGCTCCCAGCTATCTTTTACAGCGAGCGTGTTAAAAATCCGCCCCACTTTTTGCAGGGCTTCCCAACCGCCATCCACCCAGCGCGCCACCGTATACGGCAGATACTCAACGGTCGTTTCCACCCCGTATTCGTTTTGCAGCCTGAATTGCACCACTTCCATCTGCAACTGTCCAACCGCTGCCAAAATCGGATCGCGTTTCGCTTCATCCGCCGAATACATGATTTGAACCGCACCTTCTTCGCGCAGTTCAGAAACACCCTTACGAAACTGCTTGAACTTCGACGGATTCGGATTTCGCAAGAACGCAAAGAGTTCCGGCGAGAAACAAGGAATCCCCTCGTACTCTAGCTTCTGCCCCATATAAATCGTGTCCCCGATCGCGAACACCCCCGGATTATTCAACCCGATCACATCCCCCGGATACGCTTCTTCGATCACTTCCCGATCTTGAGCAAACAACTTCTGAGGACGCGATAACCGCACCGTTTTCCCGGTTCGCGCATGGCTCACCACCATATCTTTCTCAAACTTGCCAGAACAGACCCGTACAAAAGCGACACGATCGCGGTGTTTTGGATCCATATTCGCCTGAAGCTTAAACACAAAGCCAGAGAACTCCGGATACGTCGGTTCGATCTCACCTTTGGTACTGTGATGCGTTCCCGGCTTCAGCGCATAATCCAAGAACGAATTCAAGAACAACTCCACCCCGAAATTCGTCATCGCACTCCCGAAAAAGATCGGAGTCATTTGACCGTTGTGAATTGCATCGAGATCGAATTCTGAACCGATCCCTTCAATCAGTTCCAATTCGTCCTTGAACTGATAATAAAGATCCTTCTCCAAAAGCGCTTCGATATTCGGATCACCTAAATCAACCACCGTATTCACTGCTTCTCGCTTTCCGTGCAGACTGCGCTCAAACAGGTGAATCTGCCGAGTGCGACGATCAAATACGCCCTTAAACTGATCGCCCATGCCGATCGGATAATTCACCGCATAAGTCTGCATCCCTAACTCTTGCTCAATCTCATCCATCAGTTCGATCGGAGAGCGTCCAGGACGATCGAGCTTATTCACAAAGGTAAAAATCGGCAGCGATCGCATCCGGCAGACTTCAAACAACTTGCGGGTCTGAGGCTCCAAGCCTTTCGCCGCATCGATCAGCATCACCGCATTATCTGCTGCCGCTAGAGTGCGATACGTATCTTCACTAAAATCTTGGTGTCCGGGCGTATCGAGCAAATTAATCTGACACGCCTGATACTCAAATTGCAGCACCGTTGAAGTGATCGAAATTCCCCGCTGTTGTTCCATCGCCATCCAGTCGGAGGTCGCGTGGCGTTGAGCACGACGCGCCTTTACTGCGCCCGCTTCGTGAATCGCTCCTCCGTACAGCAGCAGCTTTTCGGTCAGAGTCGTCTTTCCGGCATCTGGGTGAGAGATAATCGCGAAATTTCGTCGCCGCTCTACGGCTTTTTGCAATTCGGATTCAAGTTCGATCGCCATGCTGTTGTCTCTAAGTTAATGCGGGAAATGTTAGTGCGGGAAATGTTAGCGCGGGAAATCCCAATACATCACAATACTTTAAAGATAGCGACAAATTCAGCGCGATTGTAGCTAGATTCAGAAGCGATAAGTTGAATCTGAACTCATGCAAACCACCGATCGCCAAAAACTCCTCTCTGCACTCTGTCACGGCTCAATTTTCTTCAGCGCCACGATCGTATCCATTGGCATCCCGATCGTCATTCTGCTCATCACCGACGACTGGGTAATTAAAGACAACGCCCGCGAAGCACTAAACTTTCATATCAATTTGTTCGCTTATGGCATTCTGGCAAGTCTTTTCTTCGCCACTGTCATTGGCATCCCGATCGCGCTCATTCTCGGAGGCGGACTGCTGATCTGTAGCTGGCTACTGCCGATTCTCGCGATCGTCAAGGTGCTTGATAATCCAGGTCAACCGTACCGCTACCCATTTATCCTCCGATTACTGTAACTTCACCTACTATTTGTAATCGCTTCGTGAAATCTTCATCGAACAAACTAAAAACTAGACAGTTTTGCGAATAAAATATTTCCCAAGGGTACGTGAATCTACCAGCCTGCTTTGGTTAATTGTTAAACTTCGCAAAAAGTTAGGTCGTGGAGATTCCGAGCGATCGTGCTTCAGTGCGGTTTCTCTTGGTCAGTTATGAGTAAACGAGTGAATGACGGGATTGGGCAACGGTGTTGCCTTATTTTTATTGAGAATATGTCCGAACGGAAAAACCTGAGCGGTAGGAGAAGCAACCATGTGTACTAATTCTTTGCCGGATCTGGTCGATTCGTCGGCATCCCTGCTGGGTTTAAGTTCTACTGCTGAAAAAAAACCGTTGCAGACCTCGATCGCGCCACAAAATCAAGGACTTCGATCCGCGCTCCAACCCGGCAGTGCTTCTACAGTTACAACTCTACTTTCTCGCAACGCCGCAACGGGCGCAGCGCAAATCTGGTCGGTGAATGGCTCTACCCCCGTCACTCGTCAAGACTTGCCCACCGAAACCGATGACAACTGGCAAGTTTCAGGCATTGCTGATTTTAACCGCGACGGACAGCAAGACTTACTGTGGTTTAACTCCCAAACCGGAGCCGTCAGAATCTGGCAACAGAATAATGGGGCGGTTCAATCGATCGCGCTTGGCACCGCCGGAGGCGGAGGTTGGTACATCGGAGGCTTAGCCGATTTCAACAGCGACGGCTCTACGGATATCATTTGGCACAATCGACGCGACGGACAAGCAGCCCTTTGGTTTCTCAACAACACAAGGCTTGCATCTGGAGCGTTTATCGGCTCCAGTGGGGCAGGCGACTGGCGGGTTCAAGGCATCGCCGATCAGAATGCCGATCGCGCTCCCGATCTAGTTTGGTTCAATCCCAGCACAGGAGAAACCGCGACCTGGTTACTCAATCAGGGAAAACTGGCTCAGGGACTATTCTTGAATCCGGCTCCCAGCAAAGATTGGAAGCTGTCAGGCTTGGGAGACTTCAACGGAAACGGCAGTTCCGACTTGTTTTGGCGCAACGATCGCACCGGTGAAACACAGTTTTGGTTATACAACGGCACACAGCGCACGGGAATTAGAACCGGAAACTCAATCAGTTCCGATTGGCAGGCTTTAGCCGCAACCGATCTTAACCGCGACAGCACGATCGATTTACTCTGGCGCAATTCCTCGACCGGAGAACTACTTGCCTGGTTTGTGCAAAACGGCAGTGTCAGCAATTCTGCGACCGTCCTGACCGAATCCGAATTAAACTGGCAGCCGATCGCCGCGCTCGAACGCTCGACCTCCCCACTCATCACGCCCACGCAAACGGTTTCGCCCCCCAAAGCCCCCATCAGCAACAGCAGTCTAGCCACCGCTGAAAACCAAGCGCCAACCTTCTCTCGCCGCGATCGCGTCGATGCAAATAACCTCAATGATTTCTATCGCTTTACGATCGGGCAGTCTGGCATTTTCACGGCTGGGCTGACTGGACTTACAGGCGACGCAGACGTGCGTTTGATTCAAGACGCAAATGGCAATGGCGCGATCGACAACGGCGAAATTCTGGCATGGCAATGGGAACGCGGCTTAAAAGACGAATCAATTCGCAGATTCATCGCCCCCGGCGCTTACTTTGTACAGGTGCTGAGCTACAACAATCAAGCCGCTGATTTTACCGTTTCTACAAACTTCACCGCCGCTGCTAGTGATGATCAGCAGTTTCGCATTCAGCTCAATTTTGCCGACTCTCTGAACGGACTCACTTCCGCAGCGCGAGATGCGATCAATCAAGCCGCGAAGTTTTGGGAAAGCGCAATTCTCAGCCGCAGCGCCATCACTCAGTCGAATATCCTGCCGATCGCGCTCATCGGACAGAACCTAATGGCTCAAGACGGCACAGCAGATGCCGGAACACTAGCGCTATCTGGGCCTTCGCTGACACTCGATGCCGCAAATAATCTTGTGATCACTCGTGGCAGCAGCACCTTAAACACACGCAGACTCGCCGAATTTAACGCCAATCCGCTCTATCTGCGTGACATCATGATTCATGAATTCGCGCATGTTCTCGGCCTCGGCACGATTTGGCAACCGTTACGCTTCTCGTTTACGGATGGCTCAACCGAAACCGCTGGAAAAGACTGGATCGATCGCGCCACCGCTACCTATCGTGCAGACAGCTACGCAGGACGGGCTTACGGCGACCTGATTGGCAGCTTTACGCCGACCGCAATTCCGATCGAGCCGCAAATCTTCTACCACTGGGATGAGACGCGATTTGATACCGAACTGATGACCCCATTCGCTGAAGTCGCTGGTACATTAATGCCATTAAGCAGTTTGACGCTCGGATCGCTGCGGGATTTGGGCTGGAACGTGAATTTTGGCGCAGTCCAACCCTATTCACCACCCGTAAACGCCGCAATCACCGCTTCTACCCCTGGAACTCAATCTACTTCTCAAAAACCCTCTGCTCGACTTGCCGCTTATAAATGTGGTTGCGGTCGTTGTCTTGCCGCAGCCCGGACAGAATTGATTGCACCGAAATTAACCGACCAGATTGCGGCTTAAAACAAAACTGCCCTGCACTCGAATGAGCAGCAGGGCAAGGGACAGTTAAACGCTAGGTTTATTATGGCTAGGCAAAACCCGGATCAGGCAGGGAATCTGGGACGGTTATTAGAGTGTCCATTCTGCACGGGGAATTGCTTCAAGAGAACGCACACTAGAAATCGCCAGTGTGGGCTGGAGTCCTGAAGATTCATCATTTTATTGACGTGACGATCGCGCTTTTAGCAGCGCTGATGTCTTTATTTAGACCATTCTTGATATCTGAGATCGCAGCTTTCGGGCTGCTTTTTTTTGGCAAATTGTACTGACCTGGAACTTTACCAGTACACTAGACGCGAATCGAGTTTTCGGGCGCTATGCAATTTCTTTCCCCGCTGTACGCCGTTTTTCTGCTGTGTGTGATCGGAGTGTTTTGGTCGGCACGATCGACGTGGCTACGATCGTGGCTGCTGTTTCTCACCAGTTTGGTCTTTTATGCGTCGCTGCAAGCGCAGTATATTCCGCTGTTGCTGGTGGCGACAGGGGTTAACTACTGGTTAGGGCGGGCGATGTCTGTGCCGCTTGATTGGAGAATCGAAGATTGGCAGTTTGCTCAGGCAGATTGGAGTCGGCGGCGACTGCGGGTATTGTGTGGCGGCATCTTTCTCAACGTACTGTTGCTGCTTGGATTTAAGTATGTGCCGTTTATTTTTTCGACGATCGGTACGACGTTTAACCTTCCAAACCTCCAGCAGAACGCAAATTGGGCAGATGTGCATTTGATCGCGCCGCTGGGAATTAGCTTTTTTTGTTTTGAGTGTATTGCTTACCTGGTGGATGTTTATCGCGGTGCGCCTGCGGCAAAAGGATTTCTCGATTTTGCAGCGTACAAACTATTCTTTGCGAAATTAATCTCAGGCCCGATTACGCGCTACCACCCATTCGCAGCTCAGTTCAGCGCGATCGCAGCGCCAAAAATGCCCCAAATCACCGAAGGACTCTGGCTCATTGCCTGCGGTGCGATTAAAAAGGGGTTGGTTGCCGATCGCCTGAATGGGTTAGTCAACCTCAGTTTTGACAACATCCAAAGAGCCGGGAGTACAGATTTGTGGATCGCGATCGTCGCCTATGGCTTTCAGCTTTACCTCGATTTCAGCGGGTATGTCGATGTAGCGCGGGGGAGTGCGTTGCTGTTGGGGATTGAGCTACCGGAGAACTTCAATTTTCCTTACCTAACCACAAGTTTGGCTGACTTTTGGCGGCGTTGGCACATGACGCTGGGCGATTGGCTGCGAAACTATCTTTATTTCCCGCTGGGTGGATCGCGTCAGGGATTGATGCGGACTTGTCTGAATTTGATTCTGATCATGCTGATTGCGGGAATCTGGCACGGAGCAGCCTGGGGATTCATCGCTTGGGGTGGAATTCACGGCTTAGGGCTCGCGATTCATCGGATTAATCACACGATCGCTAAACAGTTCACCTGGATCGAGGTGTTCTGGTCAAGTTTGCCTGGTGTACTGGTGGGATGGGCACTGACACAAGGATTGGTGTTTGTGTCCTGGGTGTTCTTCCGCCTGCCGAATGTCGATTCAGCTTGGCAAGTGTTGCAGCGCTTATGGGGCTACACTGCCGACGTGCAGTATGCCCAGAAGGTTTACGGGGAAGCAGTCGGACTGTATCCACTGCAAATTGCCATTCTGTTTGCGGCGATCGCGCTGGTAATGCTGCTGACTTATACCTTGCAGCGGGGATTAAAGCTAAATCTGACTTGGCATCTGAAATTGCTGCTAATTCCGATCTACTTCTACATCGTTTGGCAGCTTGCCCCAGAGGCAGGAAGCCGATACATTTACTTCGACTTTTAGGCGGATAATGCTGTTTTTTGCTGCATGATTTAGACAGTGGAGTACCTAGACATTTCTATTTTCTATGAAGAACCAACGCTCTGAAGACACAGTGAGCGATCGCGCTGCTGAGGACGTAACGGAAATTCGGCATTGGGGAACGGTGACGCTTTTAGAAGATGCGAAGCGCTATCGGATCAACCGAATTGAGATCAAGCCGGGAGCGCACATCAGCACTCAAATGCACTATCACCGCAGCGAACATTGGATCGTGGTTTCTGGAACGGCAAAAGTAATCTGCAACGGCGAAGAGAAAATGGTGATGCAGAAGCAATCCACCTACGTACCGATGGGAACGCCGCATCGAGTGGAAAATCCAGGTGTGATTCCGCTCGTGATGATCGAAGTGCAGAACGGTGAATATCTGGGTGAGGATGACATTGTTCGATTTGAAAAAGACTCGAACGTTTGATGCGCCTAAGCAATTGAGTTGCTCGGTTGATTCGTCGAATATGCTTGTAGAGCGGGTGGCACTGAAGCGGCACCTAGTTTTTTCGATCGCCAATCCGACAAAATAAAATAATGTCTTTGGAATGGCTAAATTAGAATGACTATCTTCATATCGTCGCTCCTTACACAACGGTCTACTACCTATGGTTTCTACTTTTCTGAGTTCACCTTCGGTTGATCTCTCTCAGATTCGACTTGAGATCCGATCGCTCCAAGCCCAACTGGTCACTTGGCGCAGACAATTACACCAGCGTCCAGAACTCGGTTTTCGAGAAGAGTTAACCGCCGAGTTTATCACCGAAAAACTCAAGCAGTGGGGGATTCCCCACCAAACCGGAATTGCAAGAACGGGAATTGTCGCAACGATCGCGGGAAATCGCCCCGGTCGCGTGTTAGCGATTCGCGCCGACATGGATGCGCTACCGATTCAGGAGCAGAATGAGGTTTCGTATAAATCACAGCATGACGGCGTGATGCACGCTTGCGGACATGATGGGCATGTGACGATCGCGCTTGGAACTGCTTATTACTTGTCCCAGCATCGCGATTTTCCGGGTACCGTTAAGTTCATTTTTCAGCCTGCGGAAGAAGGGCCAGGTGGGGCAAAACCGATGATCGAGGCAGGCGTTCTCAAAAATCCAACGGTTGATTCGATTATTGGATTGCATTTGTGGAATAATTTACCGCTCGGAACGGTTGGCGTTCGGACAGGCGCATTAATGGCAGCCGTTGAGACGTTTGAGGTGATTATTCTGGGTAAAGGTGGACACGGCGCAATTCCGCAGCAAACGATCGATTCGATCGTCGTCGGGGCGCAAGTGGTAAATGCGCTGCAAACGATCGTGGCGCGAAATATTGATCCGATCGAGTCTGCGGTTGTCACGGTGGGTGCCTTTCACGCCGGAAATGCTTGTAATGTGATTGCCGCCTCAGCCCACCTTAAAGGAACTGTGCGCTATTTCAATCCGAACTATGCAGGCTACTTTAAGCAGCGGATTGAGCAGATTGTAGCGGGTATTTGTCAGGCGCATGGAGCGACTTACGAATTGAATTATCAGCCGCTGTATCCGCCCGTGATCAATGATGGTGCAGTTGCGGACAGGGTGCGATCGGTGGCTGAAACTGTAGTCGAGTCGCCGATCGGCGTTGTGCCAAACTGTCAGACGATGGGCGGCGAGGATATGTCATTCTTTTTGCAGGAAGTTCCAGGCTGTTATTTTTTCCTAGGTTCTGCCAATTCAAAAATTGGACTAGATTATCCACATCATCACCCGCGATTTGATTTTGATGAGACGGTCTTGGGAATGGGTGTTGAAATCTTTGTCAGGTATGTAGAGCAGGGTTGAAACTTGAAGATTTCGCGAGAGGGGCAGGGAGCCCCTTTTTTATTGTATTCCTTTTATTGAGAATAAGGCTCAATAATATTAATCTTCGTAATAAAAGAAAAGCGAGGATTCAAGCGCTTTTTTGTACGGTTAACCCGCTCAAATTATACGGATTCTCTAATGCAACCTAAACTCAGAATGACTATGATTTGAATATTGAAGCTGAGACGACACACCAGCTAGACAAGTTTCCTCACAACTCATTCTGGAGAACTTTCACATGGCTTTTGAATTGCAACCGCTCCCTTATGCTTACGACGCTCTAGAGCCTTACATTGATGCCACTACGATGCAGATTCACCACGACAAGCACCATGCTGCTTACGTGAATAACTTGAACGCTGCGATCGAGAAATACAGCGATCTGCAAAGCAAGTCGGTTGACGAACTCGTGACTGATCTAAACCAAGTTCCTGAAGATGTGCGGACTGCGGTTCGCAACAATGCCGGGGGGCACGTCAATCACACGATGTTCTGGGAAATTATGGGGTCGAATGGTCGAGGTGAGCCGACAGGTGCGATCGCCGAGGCAATTAATAATACGTTTGGTAGCTTTGATGCCTTCAAGCAGCAGTTTAATGATGCGGGCGTGAAGCGATTTGGTAGCGGTTGGGTTTGGTTAGTTCGATCGGCTCAAGGCGATCTCAAAATTATTTCCACACCGAACCAAGATAGCCCACTGACTGAGGGACATACCCCGATTCTGGGTAATGATGTCTGGGAACACGCTTACTATCTGAAATATCAGAACCGTCGTCCCGAATACCTCAACGCTTGGTGGAATGTATTGAACTGGGAAGAGATCAACCGCCGATTTGATGCAGCCTTTAGCGGTCGATAAGCTGCCTGTGATTAGGATTACTGCCTTGTATGATCCTAATCACTCAAGGTATGATTGACCGCAGACATACTGTAGAAGACTCAACTTTAGCCGAGTCATCAACAGGGAACACACGACTGACCGACAGGTTTCTCAGGAAGCTGTCGGTTTTTATTGTACAGTGACCCATTTTTGGTCAGGCGAGATCGCTGACCTGCGACACATCCATCGTCCACGCAACAATAGACTGCGATGACGAACTCCTCGATAGAATAACGTCTCACCTGCTTTTGTCGTTTGGTTTCGATCGAAAGCTTAAGAATGGGGCTTTCCTATGCTGATCTGAAAGTTGCACATCGCCTAAAGTTGCCTTCTATCGCATTGCGTTTGCGATCGCCTCCTTTAAGGTCGAAACCACATCACCGATCGCAACCTCTTGTACTGCTTTGGTCGATCGTGCCACCAGTTCAACTTTGCCATCTTTCAAAGATTTACCTGTCACAATCCGGTAAGGAATTCCAATTAACTCCGCATCTTTGAATTTGACTCCTGCTCTTTCATTGCGATCGTCGAGCAAGGTTTCAACGCCTGCTTGATTTAACTCGGTATACAGCTTTTCTGCTGCGCTGACTTGATCCGCGTCGTTCACATTCGGAATCACCACGATCGCATGATAAGGCGCGATCGCAACGGGTAAAATAATTCCATCCTTGTCGTAAGACTGCTCAATCGCAGCCTGAGCCAATCGCGAGACACCAATTCCATAGCAACCCATGACCAGGGGCATTTCTTCGCCCTGCTCATTTGTATAGGTTGCATTCATCGCTTTAGAATACTTGGTTCCAAGCTGAAAGATGTGCCCGATCTCGATTCCGCGTGCAGTTTTTAGCGTTTGGGTTGGATCGTGAGCGGCACGATCGCCGACTTTCGCTTTTCGCACATCCACGACCCGATCCGGTTTCTGAAATTCTTTGCCCCAGTTGGCACCGACTACGTGATAGTCAGAGTCATCTGACCCTGTAACAAAGTTCTCTAAATCGACGGCAGTTTGATCAATGAATCGAACAAACTTCGGTGCAATATCTTTGCTCGGTTGAATATAGCTATCAGAAATCTTAGGAGAAATATAGCCAAGCGGTAGCGATTTTGCGGCCCACTTTTGCTGAGTTTCCGCATCAGGAACCGTGAGCGAAATGATCGTTTTTCCACCGAAACGATCGGCGATCTTTGTCAGTTCATTCTGCAATTTCACATCATTCACATCTTGATCACCTCGGATGTGAACTAATACTAATGCCGTCATGCCGCTATCGAATACAGCTTGATAGAGAACATTTTTAACCACATTAGTCGGAGAACACTTCAAGAATTGGCAAAGCTTCTCGATCGTTGCCGTTCCCGGTGTTTCTAATTTCTCGTAGTTTGTAAACGGTGAAGCTTCCGCATCGGGGGGAAGGGCGATCGCTTTCTCTACGTTTGCCGCGTATTTGCCATCATCAGTGTAGAGAACTTCGTCTTCTCCTGCTTCTGCTAACACCATAAATTCTTGCGAACCAGAGCCACCGATCGCGCCTGAGTCTGCATCGACCGCACGAAATTCTAAGCCTGTTCTGCGAAGAATATTGCAGTAGGCATCGTGCATTTTTTGATAGGTTTTCTTCAGCCCTTCTTCATCAGCATCAAACGAATACGCATCTTTCATGATGAATTCTCGCCCCCGCATTAAACCGAATCGAGGACGAATTTCATCGCGGAATTTCGTTTGAATCTGATAAAGATTTTGCGGCAGTTGACGATAAGAGCGAATCATATCGCGAGCGATCGTCGTAATTACTTCCTCATGCGTGGGGCCTAAACCCAGTTCGCGTTCCTGACGATCAACCAGCGCAAACATAATTCCTTCCGCTTTCGTATAAGTATCCCAGCGCCCCGACTCTTTCCACAATTCCGAAGGCTGCAACTGCGGCAATAAGGTTTCTTGTGCGCCTGCTGCATTCATTTCCTCGCGCACAATGTGAGAAATTTTTTGCAGCACCCGCCACATTAGCGGCATATACGCATAAATCCCGCTACCAATCCGCCGAATATAACCCGCTCGCACCAAAAGCTTATGGCTGGGAATTTCTGCCTCTGCTGGATCTTCCCGCAAAGTGACCAGTAGCATCTGAGATAGCCGCATCAATCGTGCCCTTCGTTTCAAAAAACCACACTCTATTCTAAAGGGCATTGGCGAATTAGACTGAAGCACGATCGAGCGCTTGATCGCGTTTTTTCACCGTCCGCCGTTGCTGAGTCGGATTCATGCGCCGTTCTAAATAGCTAAAGCCCTGAGACGAAAGTAGCGTTAATGCAAGATAGATCAGCGCAACGATCGCATACAGTTCAAACGGTCGATAGTTCTCAGCCACAATCAATTGCCCGCGTCGGAATAGTTCTTCAAATCCGATGACTGCGACCAAACTGGTATCTTTCAGCAAAGTAATGAACTCATTCCCCAACGGCGGCAGCATCCGGCGAAACGCTTGCGGAAAGATAATATGTCGCAAAGTTTGGGTCGCATCTAAACCGAGCGATTCCGCCGCTTCGGTTTGTCCAACGTCGATCGACGCAATTCCCGCCCGCACAATCTCAGCAATGTAAGCCGCACTGTTCAGACTCAAAGCGACCACCGCAGCAACAAAGCGATCGAACGTAAATTCCAGTCCGAGATCTTTGACCACCGCAGGAATACCAAAATAAATCATGAAAATCTGAACAATCAGCGGTGTTCCCCGGAAAAAATCAATGTAAGCCCTTGCTAACCATCGCAGCACACTAACTTTAGACAATCGAACAATTCCAATCAGCGATCCTGCCACTAAGCCGATCACCACTGAAATCGCAGCCAATTGAATCGTGACAATCGCTCCCGTAAGTAAGGCTGGCAGCGCATTTTGCATCACGGTGAGCCAGTTCGATCGCGCTTGTTGTTCCCCAGTCGCAATCGTCTCAGGCAACGCTGGCGGTTCAGCATTAAACCATTTTCGATAAATCTCAGCATAGGCTCCATTGTTCAGAATCGTTCCCAGCCCTTGATTGATCCGGGCTAAATTCGGCGAATCTTTTGGAGTTGGAATACCGTAATACTCAGAAGTTAAAAGCTGATTGCTAACTCGCAGATTCTTTAAGCTCCCAGTTTTAAGTGCATATTGCAAAATCGGGGCATCGTGAACCACTGCAACCACATTGCCATTGCTCAGTTCTTGCAGTGCCGACACAGCTTCATTAAATGTCCGAATCTGAGCATTCGGAACCTTCTGGGCGGCGAGAGCACCTGTCGTTCCGATTTGAACCGCGATCGATTTACCTTGCAGGTCTTCAAGCGTATTAATATTCGGCGTATTGGTGCGAGTGGCAATCCCTAAACCTGCCTTGAAATAAGGACGAGAAAAAGAAACAACCTGCGATCGTGCAGGCGTAATCGTGATCGCTCCGACTGCTGCATCGACAGTTCCCGCTTGCAAAGCTGGAATAATGCCATCAAACGAGATGCTTTGAAAGTTCACCCCAAATCCGGCAGCTTTCCCCACCGCCCGAATGATATCAATATCAAATCCCTGTAGTTCTCCCGACTGGCTGCGAAATTCAAACGGCGCGTAAACAGGCTCAACGGCAACCGTTAACGTCGATTGACTCAGTGTGCGAACTGGATGCAAAACCACAAGCAATGTACAAATCAAAGCCAGCCAAATCGATCGCGCTCTCAGCATAAACATTACTTTGAATGATCTTTTATTAATCAATCAGTTTGAATCGATCTAACTCTGTCTAAAGAGATATGTATCGATCGCAAAACGCGGATACTCTACGTCTTATGACACACGCGATTCAGTTCGACCAGGTTGAAAAGAGCTTCGGTGCGCTGCAAGTGCTAAAAGGTATTAGTGGCTATGTTGCTGCGGGCGAAGTGCTATCCATTATCGGGTCGTCGGGCTGCGGAAAAAGCACCTTACTACGCTGTTTAAATCGATTAGAAGTCATTGATCGGGGACGAATTGTGATCAATGAGCTAGAAATCTCGCGATCGAACCTCTCAAACCATGAATTAAAACAAGTTCGATCGCGCATCGGCATGGTATTTCAGCAATTCAACCTCTTTCCACACCTCAGCGTTTTAGAAAATCTCACTCTAGCGCCACAGCAAGTCCTGAAACTATCGCGTCGAGACAGCATCGATCGGGCGCGATATTATCTCCAAGAAGTCGGACTCAGCGACAAAATCGATGTTTACCCCGAACAGCTTTCCGGTGGACAACGGCAGCGCGTTGCGATCGCCCGTAGCCTTTGTATGGAACCTCAAGCCATGCTGTTTGATGAACCGACCAGCGCCCTTGACCCCGAATTAGTCGGCGAAGTTCTATCCGTTATGCACCGACTTGCAGAACGCGGAATGACGATGGTCGTGGTCACGCATGAAATTCAGTTTGCGCGAGAGGTGGCAAGTCGAGTGATGTTCCTCGACCAAGGTCGCGTGATGGAAGAAGGATCAGCGCGAGAAGTCTTGACTAATCCGCAAAGCGATCGTTTAACCGCTTTCTTAAGCCGAATGCGCCAGGCTCAAATCGCATGAAGACGGATATCCCTACACGAATTAGATGATCTTCTGAGAGTTTAGTTTTATGTTAGGGAGTGGTCGCGCAATTTTCTGAGGAAATCATTATGCTAGAGCTATATCAATTTGAAATGTCGCATTTTGCAGAAAAGGTGCGATTGATTCTTGACTATAAAGGCTTGCCTTATCGCAAAATAGAAGTGACACCGGGAATCGGACAAATTGAACTCTTTCAACTGTCAGGACAGCGCAAAGTTCCCGTACTCAAAGACGGCAGCGAGATTATTCCAGATTCCACAGCGATCGCGGAATATCTCGATCGAAAATATCCCGAAAAGCCAACTATCCCAACCGATCCGAAGCAAAAAGGACAAGTCTTACTGATAGAACAATGGGCAGACGAATCACTGGCGATCAATGCGCGTAAAGGTTTGATCGGTTCACTTTCACAAAATCAAAGCTTCCGCACCGCTGTTCTACCCGCTTCAACACCAGATTTATTGAAGAACTTAGTCGGCGCAATTCCAGGTGAATTTCTCGGTGTACTCGGATCGGGTGTTGGCATGGGGCCTGATGCTGTGAAAGAAGCAACAGACGCACTAAAACGCAGCTTCACCGCCCTTTCCCTCATCCTAATGGAGCAACCTTATTTAGTCGGAGACAGTCCAACTTTGGCAGACTTTGCAGTTGCTGGATTATCAATGTACGCCAAATTTCCGATCGGGGGCTATCTAGATATTCCAGCATCGCTTAAGGGTAAAGGTGTTGCGGGCATTGCCGACGTTAGCATTTTCGATCCATTCTTCAACTGGCGCGACAAGCTCTACACTGATTTCCGCAAAGTTTCTGTCAGTAGCTATACATCCCCAGGTGGCTCAGCTCCAACCTCAATTAATATCGAGTAGAGCGATTGCTCGTCAGGCTTCTTAGGTTGCCTAGATCGATTTTGCCTGACTGTGCAGGGAGAAAACACGGGTTCATCACCGCAGTCTACTGTTAATTTAGACTAAAATTCGGTACTTTCTGTGAGGGGATTCCCTCTTCGGATGATCGACAATGGGCTTAAATCTGAGGAACGCGATCGGAGACGCTAAGCAACTAGGGGGCAACTAAGCTTGTTTAGTCTATCCGGCTAAAAGCGTCCTTACAGGTAGACTGCCTGACTCTGGGGGCTTTTAAGAGTCAGGCAATTTTTTCCATTTCTTCAACAAGCCCTATCGCCGATCTAAAATCCTTCACGAATTGTACAGGTGTTTCGTTTGACTTTGAACGCTCCAAAGCTTTGGTCAAACAATCATACTTCGTGTGAGCCAGAGGCAACAGTATTTGCGGGTGATTTGCGGGTGAACTCAGCAGGTGAAAGGTTTCGAGCAGACTGGAAAAATCTTCGTCTGTCGTCGCTGCATTTAAACCATATCCGATCGCCGCTTTTGCAACCAGATTTTGAATTAGTCACTTCGATTAATTGTTCGATTGACTGAATGATCGCGATCGCCTCATCGCTGGCTTACAATTCGCTCTCTAGACTGATTCGCTCGATTTTGTGCCAAATTGTTAAGAGAACCTGCCTCTTTTTCCCCACTTAATGCAGATGTTGTCTATAAACAAATTGGAAATCCTGGATCATAGAGACTCATAACGTCATTTAAAGTCAACGACTTTGAATCCAGAATGACTCAGAGATGCCGAAATTGACTACTCTGGTAATGTAAAGAACTCTTAACTTTAGGCGCGAGTGATGGAACCGATATATCAGTACGCCTGGCTCATTCCCGTTCTGCCATTGGCAGGGGCGATGCTTGTGGGTTTAGGGCTGATCACCTTTAACAAGGATGTCAACAAGCTCAGAAAAGCGAACTCTATCTTCATCGTGTCCTTGATTGGCGCGGCGATGACCTATGCGTTTGCTCTATTCTGGAGCCAGTATCAAGGACACGAACCTTATACACAATCGATCGAGTGGGCAGCAGCCGGAGACTTCCATCTGTCGATGGGATACGTCATCGATCCCCTGTCCTCGCTGATGCTCGTGATCGTGACCACTGTAGCTTTTCTGGTGATGATCTATACCGATGGCTACATGGCGCACGATCCAGGCTATGTACGTTTTTATGCTTATTTGAGCCTATTCAGTTCCTCGATGTTGGGCTTGGTTATCAGTCCGAATCTGGTACAGGTCTACATCTTCTGGGAATTGGTGGGGATGTGTTCATATCTGCTGATCGGCTTTTGGTTTTACCGCAAGGCGGCGGCAGATGCTTGTCAGAAAGCGTTTGTCACCAACCGAGTCGGTGACTTTGGCTTGCTGCTTGGGATTTTGGGTCTGTACTGGTCTACCCGCAGCTTCGAGTTTAATGAAGCTGGGGCACGACTCCAGGACATGGTCGCAACCGGATCGCTGAGCGGTTTCGTTGCCGCATTGTTTGCGATTTTGATCTTCCTAGGTCCTGTGGCGAAGTCGGCACAGTTTCCGCTGCACGTCTGGTTACCGGATGCGATGGAAGGCCCGACTCCGATTTCAGCCCTGATTCACGCAGCAACGATGGTGGCAGCAGGAGTATTCCTGATTGCGCGAATGTTCCCGGTGTTCGAGGGCATTCCGGCGGTGATGAATACGATCGCTTGGACGGGTTGTTTTACGGCATTTTTGGGCGCGTCGATCGCGATTACCCAGAACGACATCAAGAAGGGCTTGGCGTATTCCACAATGTCGCAGTTGGGCTACATGGTGATGGCAATGGGCGTTGGAGCCTATAGCGCGGGACTATTTCACCTGATGACCCATGCTTACTTTAAGGCGATGCTGTTTTTGGGATCGGGATCGGTGATTCATGGCATGGAAGCGGTTGTCGGACATGATCCGGTGTATGCCCAAGACATGAGAATGATGGGCGGTTTGCGGAAATATATGCCCGTCACCGCGACTACCTTCTTGATTGGAACATTGGCGATTTGTGGAATTCCGCCGTTTGCTGGCTTCTGGTCTAAAGATGAAATCCTTGGCTCGACGTTTGCCGTAAATCCGATCATGTGGGCGATCGCTTGGGGAACTGCCGGGATCACTGCTTTTTATATGTTCCGGATGTACTTCAGCACGTTTGAAGGCGAGTTCCGGGGCACAAATGCCGCTATGAAGCAAACGCTCAAAAACGAACAGCTTCAAATGGCAGGATTAGCATTTGGGCCAGGGGCAATGGATCCGCGTGAACTGACGATGGAAGCTCCAGGCGAAGAAGTTGATCCTGGCAACGACGAACATCACAGCCACGAACCGCACGAATCGCCGATCACGATGACGTTACCGTTGATGATTCTCGCGGTTCCGTCGGTGCTGATTGGCTTAGTCGGAACGCCGTTTGCCAACTACTTTGAACACTTTATCCACGCTCCGAGTGAAGCGGTTCAAGTGGCGGCGGAAGCAGGCGAAGAAAGCCTGACGGAGTTCCTGATTATGGGTGGAAACTCCGTCGGGATCGCGCTGATTGGAATTACGTTAGCCTCGCTGATCTACCTCCGAGGCAAGATCGATTCAAGTGCGATCGCCGAAAAGATCCCTGCTCTCTATCGCCTCTCGAAAAACAAATGGTACTTCGATGAAATTTACAACGAAGTCTTTGTTCAAGGGAGCCGTCGTCTGGCGCGTCAAGTCCTGGAAGTCGATTCCAAAGTCGTCGATGGTGTGGTGAACCTTGCAGGTTTAGTCACGTTGCTGACAGGCGAAGGACTGAAATACTTTGAAAACGGTCGCGCTCAATTCTACGCGCTGATCATTTTCGTGGCGGTTCTAGGATTGGTGGTCTTCTCCGGTGTGACCTGATTCAATCATCCTTCTCAGGGTGGGGGCGACCTCACCCTTTCATCTGAAGACTCTGTTACGATTTCTTATTTTCAATAAGAACCGTCTAGGATCGTCCTATTACTCCCCGCGTGTTATCTTCACCGCAGTATAAACAAAACTTAACAGTAATGATTGAGAACTTTCCCTGGTTGACTACGATCATTTTGTTTCCGATCGTGGCTTCCCTTGCAATCCCCTTCCTGCCCGACAAAGACGGAAAAACCGTCCGCTGGTACTCCCTCGTTGTCGGTCTGATTGATTTTCTGCTAATCGTTTACACCTTCTACACCCAGTACGATTTCTCCAACCCAGAAATGCAGTTGGTGGAGCGTTATGCCTGGGTTCCTCAAATCGACCTGAATTGGTCAGTCGGAGCCGATGGTCTGTCGATGCCGTTGATTATTCTGACTGGGTTTATTACAACGCTGGCAATTCTGGCGGCTTGGCCCGTTACCTTCAAGCCTCGCCTGTTCTACTTCCTGATGCTGGTGATGTATGGCGGGCAGATCGCCGTCTTTGCCGTCCAGGATATGCTGTTATTCTTCCTATCATGGGAACTTGAACTCGTTCCAATCTACTTTCTGCTTTCGATTTGGGGCGGAAAAAAACGGCTGTATGCCGCGACGAAGTTCATTCTCTACACGGCAGGCGGTTCGCTGTTTATCTTAGTTGCTGCTTTGGCAATGGCATTCTATGGGGATAGCCCCACCTTTGATATGCAAACCTTGGCGCACAGGCAGTTCCCGCTGACGTTTCAGTTGTGGATTTATGCGGCGTTCTTGATCGCGTATGCCGTGAAGCTGCCGATTATTCCGTTACATACCTGGTTGCCCGATGCTCACGGTGAAGCAACAGCTCCGGTGCATATGTTGCTGGCTGGAATTCTCTTAAAGATGGGCGGATATGCGCTGATTCGCATGAACGCGGAAATGCTGCCTGCGGCTCATGCGATCGTTGCCCCGGCGCTGGTCATCCTCGGTGTCGTCAACATCATTTACGCAGCGTTGACCTCATTCGCTCAGCGCAACCTCAAACGCAAGATCGCTTACTCTTCGATTTCGCACATGGGCTTTGTGCTGATCGGGATCGCATCGTTTACCGATCTTGGTTTGAGTGGTGCGGTGCTGCAAATGGTGTCGCATGGTTTGATCGGAGCGAGTCTGTTCTTCCTGGTGGGTGCGACTTACGATCGGACTCACACCCTAATGCTCGATGAAATGGGCGGTGTCGGTAAGCAGATGCCGAAAATCTTCTCGATGTTTACTGCTTGCTCGTTGGCATCGTTGGCGCTCCCTGGAATGAGCGGATTTGTGGCAGAACTGATGGTCTTCGTCGGATTTGCGACCAGTGACGCTTATAGCTTGCCCTTCCGGGTGATTGTGGTCGGTTTGGCAGCAATTGGTGTAATTCTGACTCCGATCTATCTGCTCTCGATGCTGCGTGAGATCTTCTACGGGCCAGAGAACAAGGAACTGACCTCGCACGAAGTTCTGATTGATGCAGAACCCCGCGAAGTCTTCATTATTGCTTCGTTGCTGGTTCCGATCATTGGCATCGGGTTCTATCCAAAGATGCTGACGCAGATCTATGACTCGAAAACGCTGCAATTGACGGCGCGTTTACGTGATGAGGTGCCGACGTTGGCAAATCGTAAGGCAGATACGATCGCGGCTCAAGCCACGACTGCTCCTGCGCTTCGATAACTCATCTTGATTCACTCAAAAATCCGACTTCTTGAAAGAGGTCGGATTTTTTGTACTCACAATTTTGGTATTCGGCGCATATCTAGGGAAATTAATCAGGCTTAGGCGCGATCGTCCCTCGCAATCCCGCAGATTTTCAAATCTATCTGATTCCAGTGCTTTCGATCGCCGGCGTAAGCAGCTAGACGCTTCAACCGAAGACTCAAGATGCACCGGGTTTGGGCTTCACAGTAGACGCAACGTGCAACTCTTTCAATTGTTTGTCATCAACGCTAGAAGGAGCGCTGGTGAGTAAACAACGCGCTTGCTGTGTTTTCGGGAAGGCAATCACATCGCGAATCGACTCTTCACCGGATAACAGCATCACCCAGCGATCGATGCCATAAGCCAATCCCCCATGAGGCGGTGCGCCATATTCAAACGCTTCGAGCAAGAAGCCAAATTTATTTTGGGCTTCTTCGGCAGAAATGCCGATCGTTTCAAACACTTTCGCTTGTAGTTCAGGCTGATGAATCCGCACACTACCGCCGCCCACTTCAAACCCGTTAAAGGCTAAGTCGTATGCCTGAGCGCGAGCGTTTTTGAGGTCATCGACATCATCGGGGTGCGGTGCGGTAAAGGGATGGTGCAGCGCTTCTAAGCGTTTCTCATCGGCATTCCACTCGAACATCGGGAAATCGACCACCCAAAGCAAGTTCATCTTGTCGGGATCAATCATGCCGAGTTCGTTGCCGAGATACTGACGTAAGCGATCGAGTGTTTTATTGACCGTTGCCGCATCGCCTGCTGCAAACAATAACAAATGTCCCGGTTTTGCTGCGGTGCGGGTGAGAATTTCCTGCTTCTGAGCGTCGCTGAGGTTGTCTTTGATAGCTCCGATCGTATCAATCTCGCCGTCTTCGCGAACCCGAATGTATGCAAGTCCCCGCGCTCCAGCTTCTGAGGCTTCTTTGAACACATCGCCACCGGGCTTAATTCGTACATTCGAGATTGCATCATTACCGTTGGGAATCGGTAGGATTTTCACTAATCCGCCTTTTTTCACTGCATCCGCAAAGACTTTGAAGCCGCAGTCTTGTACCACATCAGACACATTCACAAGCTCTAAACCGAATCGAGTATCCGGCTTGTCGCTACCGTAGCGATCCATTGCTTCTGCATAGGTCAAACGCGGGAATGGACGCGGGATTTCAACACCTTTGATCGTCTTGATAATGTGACAAACCAGCCTTTCATTGAGATCCAGAATCTCATCCTGGGTCATAAAGCTCATTTCCATATCAAGCTGCGTAAATTCAGGCTGACGTTCTGCCCGCAAGTCCTCATCGCGGAAGCATCGAGCGATTTGATAATAGCGATCGAGTCCCGACACCATCAACAATTGCTTAAATAGCTGTGGCGACTGAGGCAAGGCAAACCATTCACCCGGATTTACCCGCGATGGAACCAGATAATCCCGCGCTCCTTCTGGGGTCGATCGCGTCAAAATTGGCGTTTCCACTTCGACAAAGCCTTCTGTATCTTCGAGGAATCGTCGCATCGATTTGATTAACTGATGCCGCAGTTGCAGATTGCGACTCATGCGATCGCGTCTCAAGTCCAGATAGCGATATCTTAGCCGTAACTCTTCGCGCACCGATTCGCTGTCTGCGGCAGACACTTGGAATGGTAGCTGCTTGCGAACGCTGTTGAGAATTTCAATTTCGTCAGCGTAGATTTCGATTTCGCCAGTTGGAATCTTGGGATTGAGTGATTCATCTGGACGCTTGGTGACTCGTCCGACGATTTTGATCACATATTCATTTCGCAGATCGCCTGCTGCTTTGTAAGAATTTGGAGTGCGTTCGGGATCGCTAACGATTTGCACAATGCCTTCACGATCGCGCAGATCAATAAAAATCACATACCCGTGGTCGCGTCGGCGATCAACCCATCCGAAAAGAGTGACCGTTTCACCAATGTTGCTCGCTCGAAGTTGACCACAGTACAGGGTACGCATATCGCTTGAAAAGAGGGTTAAAAATTAGAAAACCTCCTAATTATGCCGTATTCACGACACAATCGCGATCGATATTTCGAGCAATGTTTTTCGGCTCAATCATGACTTCGGCAAGGTCGGAAATTACAGAATGCAACAACCTCCCGAAATCTCTCCGATTTAGCAGTATAAGAGATAGTGCTTTTGCTCTATGTAAAAGTGGTGTTTGGTAGAAATAGCATGATTAAAACCCTGAAATATCTTCCTGTAGTTGCTTTATCGATCGTTCTAACGGGTGGCGCAACGAAGGGGCTGACTGCCCAAACTACTAGAAGTCAAGCTTTATTGATAGCTCAAAACCAGTCCCTTGATCGATCAGACATTAATCAAGTGATTGATTTTTACGAATGGGTGTTTAGAGCAAAATTTACGCCTGCACAGCGCAGTGAATTTCAATCCATTACATTAAACCGCTTTAACCAAGATCCAGCAGGAACTAAAAAAAGCATTGACGAACTCATTGCCAATTACACAGAAGTCATTGCTCAACCTGAAGCAGCACAAAGCCGAGTGCGCCAGGGATTCACGCAGGAATTTGTCGAGCAATTGCGAAAATTGCCGAACGATGCCGAAGCCAAGCTTTTGCTGTCTGTTTACGAAAGTGCAAACTCGCAAACGGCTTCAACTCAGCCAGAAGGCTCGGCGGAAGGTGTTGGCAATGTTTCGACTCTCACGGGTAAATGGGTTTGGGCACGTACCGGAAGCGGCACGTATACTCAGGGCGGTGCGTATTTGGGGGCGAACGGCTCACGATTCACCTATCAATTTCAGCCGAATGGAACCGTTGAGTTTACTGGAATTATGAATGTTATGAGCGGTGGCTGCAATCAGCAAATTTTCCAGTCTCGAAAAGGAAGAGTGCGGCTCAGTGGCAGTACATTGACGATTAATTGGTCTCCGGGAACCTTTACTCGTGACTTTTCCTGTGACAGCGCAAACAACTACACGAAAACTGTACCCGCCGAAAACGAAACTTATCAGGTAAGATTCAAAGCTGATGTAGGACAGAGACAGCTTTGCTTAACCAGAAAGGATGAAACCTGTTACAGTCCGACAAACTAGAACAGCAAATAACATTTGTGAGGGCAGAGCAGCACGATCGAGCTTTAGGTAGTAAACTCGTTCTTGCTGCTTATCGTGAATTCTTTTGTGAATTCTTTGTTGTGAATCCTATGCCGCGATTTCTTCATCTTGCCGATGTTCACTTGGGTTACGATCGCTATAACAACAAAGAACGCACCAAGGATTTCTTCTTAGCGTTTGAGAATGCGTTGCTGAAGTATGCAATTGAACCCCAAGTTGATTTTGTCGTCATTGCGGGTGATTTGTTTGAACACCGCACCATTCAGCCGAACATTCTCAACCAAGCAAAAGTTTGTTTACAACTGCTAAAAGAGGCGCATATTCCAGTCATTGCGATCGAAGGCAATCACGATAATCGGCCCTATGGCATCTCGACTAACTGGCTGAAATATTTGGCGGACGATGAATTAGTGATTTTGCTGGAACCCGATCGGGCTGAAACCGGAGGTGTGATTTATGAGATGTGGAATGGTGAAGTGGGCGGATACATTGATCTCGATTGTGGCGTAAGAGTGTTGGGATCGCGCTGGTACGGAGCCTCTGCACCTAGAGCCGTGGAGCAATTAGCCCAAGCGATTCAACAACTTCCACCGAGTCCGGGACATACAATAATGCTGTTTCATCAAGGGCTAGAAGGTCAGATCGCACGCTATCAGGGCGCGATGCGATACACAGACTTATTGCCGCTCAGAGAGGCAGGGGTTGATTATCTTGCGCTCGGACACATTCACAAAAGCTATGTAGAGCAAGGCTGGATTTTTAACCCTGGATCAACGGAAGCAAACAGCGTGGAAGAAGCCAACTACGATCGGGGTGTGTTTCTCGTTGAACTGAGTGATCAGGGCATTGATGCTCAGTTAAAGAAAGACTATTATCAGCGTCCGTGGGTGCGATTGAAGCTAAAAGCACGGGGACAAGAAAGCACCGAAGACATTGAACAAAGCGCGATCGCCCTGGTTGAAGCCGCAATCCGGTCTAGTGAACTTCAGCCAGAGGAGCAGCCAATGGTAGAACTCCGCATCGAAGGGCAAGTGGGATTCGATCGCCTAGAACTAGATACCCGCAAGCTTCAACAAGACCTACAACAGTTAAGTCAAGCCTTAGTGTTCTTGCTCAAATATGAGGCAGATTCTGTAGAGTATGCGTCTCCGTTGGCAGAAGATGCGAGTCGGACTCAAATCGAACAGGAAGTTTTTACAGATTTATTAGCCGCACACAATCACTATAAAAATCGCGCTCCAGAGTTAGCCAAAGGATTGATTGGGCTGAAAGAAATGCAGCTAGAAGAACGATCGGAAGCTGAGCTTTATGAGTTTGTCGAGGAGCTTTTAGGCGCTTAAGCGAGTTCAGATTAAAAGGCTGAGCCGATTCCTAATACCAAGTCAATTCGTGAATGCTACAGATCTTGGAAGCCCCCTAAATCCCCCACTCTGGGGGATTTAGGGGGCTTCCAAGATCTGTAGCAATTGAAGATTAATTTGGTATAACAAAACAGAAGCGGCTCGTCGATCGTTTCCCTATTTCTTGAACTTGAGATCATCGAGCAAGGTATACACCACAGGCACGACGAACAAACTTAGTAGCGTTGAAGTAATCAGTCCGCCCGCGATCGCGACTGCCATCGGAGATCGAAGCTCTGATCCCGCACCCAAACCAATCGCGATCGGAACCATGCCCAAAATCGTTGCGGCAGTCGTCATCATAATTGGGCGCAGCCGGATTGGAGCGGCTTTGAGAATGGCAGCGTTGCGATCGAATCCTTCGCGTCTAAGTTGATTGATGTAATCGACAATCAAAATTGCGTTTTTGTTGGTTAATCCTAAAAGAAACACAAACCCGATTAGTGAAATCATGCCAAAGTCGCTTTGAGTGATCAGTAGCGCTAACATTGCACCGACCAAAGCAAGCGGTAGCGACAGAGCAACGACGAGCGGATCAATCAAGCTCTTAAACAACCAAACCAGCACAATCACAATACACAGCGCAGAGAGTCCCAGCGTTTTGCCAAAGCTGCCAAAAATCTCGCGACTACTCGCAGAATCACCCCCCAAATCGAGCGTGACACCTGCGGGAAGAACAGATTTCGATTCCGCGACTAATCGCTCCGTCGCTCCTCCCAAAGACAAGTCTTCACCCAGATTTCCGCTGACATACACCACTCGTTGTCCAGCCTGTCGATCGATCTGTTGAACCCCGTTCCGATTGCTGCTACCGCTCACAGTTACATCAACAATTCCTGAAATCGGTTGCAAACGGTTCTTCAAATCGGTTGCTGCTTTCTCCAGCGTGGCTAAATCATCGCCTTTTAGCATTGCCTGAAGCGGTTTCTGGCTACCTGCTTCGACAAAGGGAATATCTTCTACACTCGTCGAAACGCCTGAAATTTGCGGGAGGCTCGATCGCAGTTGATCTTGTAGTGCGGCAGTGGGTGTGGTGTGGTTTTCTTTGAGCTTGACATAGAGTAAACCTTTATTCGGTTCTCCTTCACGCGATCCCACAGTCGTAAACACGGTTGCGACATCAGAAGATTTTCGCACGGTATCTTCTAGCTGTTTAGCAACATTTAGCGAGTCTTGTAGCGGATTGATTTGCGGCACCTGTCCACCTGCTGCCACAAGTGCTGCAATCTGCTCCTGAGAGGGAATCTGCGGTAAAGGTGCAGTGTATCGCACATTAAATTCACCCCGATCGAGCTTCGGAATAAATCCTTGAGGAATCAACGGAATAATCGCAATCCCCGCGGCAAAACTCGCTAGCGCAATGCCAACCACGATCGCTCGATGCCGCAATGACCACTGCAACAATCGTCGATACGCCTCATTGAAACGAACCCAAATCATGCTGGTTTGAGTGCGAGGCTGTCCCGGACGCTTCCGCAATAAATAAATCGACAATACAGGCGATAATGTCCGCGCTACCAGTAGCGACATAATCATCGCAGCAGAAACCGTAATTCCAAACGGTTTGAAGAACTGCCCAATCACACCTCCCATCAGCCCGATCGGCAAAAAGACCGCAACGGCTGTAAACGTTGCCGCCGTCACCGTTAAACCAATCTCGTTAGTGGCATGAAGTGCGGCTTGTCTTGGAGTCGCTCCGTCTTCGATATGGCGGCTGATATTCTCGACATCGACGATCGCATCATCGACCACGCTTCCAATCACCAGCGCTAATGCCAACAGCGTAATCGTTTCCAGATTGAACCCGAAAAACGCCATGACAATGAACGTTCCCAGCAACGAGATTGGAATTGCCAACGCCGAGATCAACGTCGCTTTCCAACTGCGGAGAAACGGGAAAATGACGACGATCGATAACACGATCGCTTCGATCAGTGCCTCAATTGTGGAATGCGTGGCTTTCTCGATATATTCCGCTTGCGTTGCTGCAAGTGTGAGCTTGACGTTTGTAAGATTGTTTCTAAGTTTTGAAATCTCTTGCTCGACTGCATCAACCACTTCAAGCGTGTTTGCATCTCCGCGTTTGATCACTTGAATCGCGATCGCATCGTTTCCATTGAATCGCGTCAGTGTTGCTCCTGGCTGAGTGCCACCGCTGCCCAACACATTCACTTTTAGAACACCTGGAATTTTTGTAAGTTGCGGAACGATTTGATCGCTCGTCAGCGTCGCTAAATCCTGGAGATTGCGCGAAGTGCTTTCAATCGCATAGCTCACAGCCGCCGATTCATTCAAATTCAGCGCTGTCACCGTGTACTTTGTATCTTTGGGCAACGCGATCGACTTCATCGCCGCTTCAACTGTTTGGCTCGATGTCTCCAGGCTCGTGCCCACGGCAAACGATAAACTCACTGCTGTTTGGTTTGGATAGGTCGAAGACCGAATCTCGGTTAAACCTGAGAGCGATCGCAGCGTTTGTTCGATCGGCTGTGTGACCTGCTTTTCTGTTTCAGTCGTCACCGTCAAAGGCGCTTCCGCATTCACAACTACAACCGGAAAGGTGACATCCGGGAACAGTGCATACTTCAGCGAACTAAATGCAAACAGCCCAGCCACAGTGATAAACAGCCAAACGCAAATCGTCAATACAGGTTTGGCGATCGCGAGACGTGAGATATTGAAACGCTCCCGTGATTTGGGAACCGGAGTGGGCAGATCCATAAGAAGTCAAACCTAGAAAACAGTGGGTGAGGGCAAAAAAGCGTGAGATACGATCGGAAATTTGAGATGATTGAGCGTGTCTCCTCAGAGCGAGATTACTTTATAAAACTTTATTCTTTCAATGGTCTCCGTCATTCTCGTCCCTCAAGGTGCAGAATATCAAGCCGTTTATCAGGGCGTTCGGTCGAGGATAAATCCACCAGAAGTGATACCTATTTCGGCCGGTGAAGCCGCTGTGCGGCGAATTGATCGCACTTTTGATGCCGCTGAAATCCTACTGATGGGACTGTGCGGCAGTTTATCGCCTCACTTTGACGTGGGCACGATCGCGCTGTATCGTGCCTGTGTGAACGATTCAGGACAGGTAAAAGCGTGCGATCGCGCTTTAACTCAACGACTTCAAGCCCAGTTTCAGATTTCCCCGGTTTTGGGATTCACCAGCGATCGCGTAATTTGCTCGGCGAGCGAAAAACGCGATTTAGGCAAAACCTATGGTGCAGAAGTCGTCGATATGGAAGGATTCCCAGTTTTGTCTCAGTGTCCGGTGGCGATGCTGCGGGTTGTGAGCGATGATCTGCGGGGAGATTTACCGGATCTCAGCGGTGTGATTGATGCTAACGGTAAGATTCAAGCGGTGCTGATGGCGAAAGCGATGATCCGAAAACCGATCGCCGCAGGTCGGTTAATTCGAGGATCGCTGACCGGATTGCGAAAATTGCGCCAACTTGCAGCGGAGCTACCTTGTTCATGAACGCTCAACTGATATTAGTTCTCTCTAGCGGTCTCGCGTTTTACCTCGCGTGGAATTTGGGCGCGAATGATGTCGCAAATTCGATGGGAACTTCCGTCGGCTCGAAAGCGGTCACACTAAAGCAAGCCTTGATGATTGCTGGAATCTTAGAGTTTACAGGTGCGGTTTTATTCGGCAGCAATGTTTCTCAAACCCTGATTACAGGCGTTCTTGACCCTAAGCAATTTACGCCGCAGATTTTACTCATCGGCATGATTGCGGTTCTTATTGCGGCAGGAGTTTGGATGAATGTGGCGACGCTGTTTGGCTTTCCGGTGTCGTCGTCTCATGCCACCGTTGGCGCGATCGCGGGAGTGGGTTCTTTAGCATTCGGACTGGATGCCGTCAATTGGAATACGATCGGAATCATTTCAATTACCTGGATCATTACTCCAGTGGTCAGCAGTCTGATTGCAGCAGCATTCTACAGTGTGATCAAGCGGTGGATTCTCGATCAGCCGAATGCGATCGCACAATTACAAGAATGGATTCCCTGGATCAGTGCCGTATTGATTGGAGTTTTTGGTGTGATTGTGTTTCCAGCGATCGCGCAACCGATTCAAAGTCTGATTAATTCACCTATTCAAAATATTGCTTTAGTTCTAAGTGCAATCTCAATTAGTGCTTTATCGATCTCAGCATTACAAAATCTGCAAACGGTAGAATCTACGATTGGAAGATTTCAGGTTGTGAGCGCGTGTTTTGTGGCGTTTGCTCACGGCTCGAATGATGTCGGAAACGCGATCGCACCCTTTGCTGCGATCGTTTCTGTGCTGCAATCGGGCAGCGTTCCGACAGCCGACTTTCAAATTCCGCTCTGGACGCTGGTTTTAGGCGGAGTAGGGATTGTGGCAGGCTTAGCGGTTTTGGGTAAGCGGGTAATTTCAACGATCGGGGAAGGCATCATTTCACTCCAGCCTAGCGGCGGACTCTGTGCCGAACTCGCGACCGCAACCACAATTTTGGTTGCGTCTCGGTTTGGTTTACCCGTTTCGACTTCTCATGCGCTGGTTGGCGGTGTAGTCGGCGTAGGACTGGTGCAAGGCTTGAAATCAATTCAATTCCAGACGATTCGGTCGATCGTTCTCACCTGGCTGATCACAATTCCAGTTTCGGCAATCTTGAGCGGGATTCTGTTTTTGATTTTGCGATCGATCTTTGTGGCTTGAATACATCCGTGATCGTAGCAACACGGTGAACCGCGTTGCTACCAAATCCTTAGAACGATCGTTTCTGCAACACCCCCGATTGTCTCAATTCCTTTAGATCTTTCGTGCCTGTACAAAACAATACGGTCGTAATCTCCGCTTTCAAAATATCCACCAATAAGTGCAGCGCTTCTTCCGACTCGTTCGCCGCCTGCAAAAACGGCAACGCTAAACCCGCCAGATCTGCGCCAAGCGCGATCGTTTTGGCGATATCCAAGCCGTTTCGCAATCCACCAGAAGCAATCAACGGAATCGTCGGAGAAACCTGTCGAACCTGCGTAATACAATCAGCAGTTGGAATTCCCCAATCTGCAAACGTCATTCCCAATCGACGCTGCTTCGGATCTTGAGCGCGCCCACTTTCGACTTTTGCCCAAGAAGTCCCACCCGCACCCGCAACATCGATCGCAGCCACACCCGCTGCAATCAGTCTCTCTGCCATCGATTTCGAGATCCCATTGCCCACTTCTTTCGCAATCACCGGAACGGGGAGTCGATCGCACAACTGAGCAATCTGATCGAGCAGACCCCGAAAATTCGTATCGCCCCGCGTTTGTACCGCTTCTTGCAGTGGATTGAGGTGCAAAATCAGCGCATCGGCTTCGAGTAGCTCAACCGCCCGTAAACATTGCTCAATGCCATAGGTGTAGTTGAGCTGAACCGCACCTAAATTCGCAAACAGCAACGCATCTGGCGCGATCGCTCTCAATGTAAACGAATCAGAAACACTAGGATCTTCGATCGCCACCCGTTGCGATCCGACTCCCATTGCAAAGCGATACTCTTGAGCGATCGCGGCTAAACGATGATTAATCATTTTCGCCAAGTCAGTTCCGCCTGTCATCGAAGAGATGAGAATCGGAGCGCTGAGCGATTTTCCTAAAAAAGTTGTAGCAATCTCAATCTCTGCGCGATCGAGTTCCGGTAAACAACAATGTTCAAAATGATAGTTCTCAAGTCCCGTCGTCGTTTGTTGAAATTGCACATCATCTTCTAGACACACTCTCAGATGATCCGCTTTGCGATTCTGAGTTTCCATCGCTCCATTCATAAAATTATTCAGCCCAGTATTTTCTTATCCTTTCACAAGCTCGACTCCATCCCGCCCGTCGGTATCTTGCAGATACACCTTAATCATCTCCTCTTTTGCGGTTGGGAGCTGTTTACCAATGTAGTCTGGATGAATCGGCACTTCTCGATGTCCGCGATCGATTAACACTGCCAACCGAATCACTTCCGGTCGCCCATAATCATTCACTGCATCCAAAGCCGCCCGAATCGTTCGCCCTTTATAAATGACATCATCGATCAGCACCACTGTTTTCCCGGTCAAATCAAACGAAATCTCAGTTTTAGCAGGGGTGCGAACTCCGATCGTATCAAGATCGTCGCGGTAAAACGTAATATCGATCGCGCCCAATAAAACCTCAATGTTTTCTAGCGCATTGATTTGATCCGCGATTGTTTTTGCCAGGGGAACTCCCCGCGTATAGATTCCAAGCAAAACCAACTTTGATAAATCACCCGATCGTTCAACAATTTGCGATGCAAGGCGATTTGCCGTTCGGCGTAACTCTTCAGCAGACAAAATTTCAATTCGTTCCAGCGGCATGGCGCGATCGTTTCTACAGGGTATAGCGTTAGCGTACAAGGAATTTGATCCACCCTGCGCCAATTCTTTATTTGCTCCCGCTTGTTCAGGGGGTTGATCATACCTCTACCTACCGAGTGAGGATATTTATCAATCCTGCGCTGTTTTTCTTTGACAGGGTTGAACGACTGTAAAAGTAAATTAAAAAAGGTTGCGAAAACCGGAAGAATCCAGCGCGATCCCTATGTTGGCGCTACGTTTAGAGAATCGCTCTAATCGTTTTGCATCGGAAACTATGAATAATATGCAGCGGTATCGCTTAAGTTGTACGCTTTCATTCGGCGATATTTACGGTCAGATTATTGTCTGGCTAATTGTGATTTTCATCTCTCTTGCCGCAGCAATGGCAATGATGGGTGCAAGTCGTCCAGTTTACGCTCTTGCCACCGTCGGACTCATTCTTGTTTTATCACTGCCTTTTTTACTTTTCGCCTTTGTCACCACCCTGTTAAATCACATCGAAATTACAGAAATCGATTCTGTCAAAGAAGCCCGATCGATGCCCAGCAATTCACCAACCGCTCCACCCCGAACCGCTCAAGCCTGATTCACAAAGCGGGGAGCCAGGGGAGAATAGCGCAGCCCTGCTGATTTCATCCCCACTCCCTACTCTCTACTTCTTTCCGCTCCCTTTTCACAACTTTGCGCTATCGTTGAATCTGCTAACTTCTGTCTTAGCCATTCAACGTTGCGAAAAATTGTGAGGTAATCTTGTGACCGAACTACGGAAAAATCGTTGGCTGCTGAATCTCGTTCTAATTGTGGCAACCGTCGGCTTATTGGGTGTCACAATGTTGCCTTTGATTACCTCTGCATTCAGCAACAATCCCCAAGCGAATAAACCGAGTCCAAATCCTTCTCAAACGGCGACTCCCCAGAAAGCGGATATCGAAGCACAAGCTAGAGGCTATGAAGAAGTCCTCAAGCGCGAACCCGATAATGCAACAGCTCTGCGCGGACTGGTCGAAGCTCGATTACAGCTAAACGATGTTAAAGGAGTTGTTTCTCCACTGGAGAAACTCGCAAAGCTTAATCCAAATATGACCGAATATTCCGTTCTACTAGCTCAGGCAAAACAGCAGTTGAACGACCCAGAAGGAGCAGCCCAGGCTTATCGATCGATTCTTCAATCTAAACCTGGCGATCTCAACGCCCTCGCAGGTCTCTCTGATCTCTTAATCAAGCAGCAGCGCCCTGAAGCTGCGATCGGACTCCTACAAGACACCATTAAGCAAGCGCCGACCGCAAATAAAACTCAGGCAAACAGCGTTGATAGTACAGCCGTACAGGTTCTGCTAGGAAAAGTATTTGCTTCTCAGAAACGATATGACGATGCTCTTGCTACCTTTGACGAAGCTGCCAAAACGAACGCCAATGATTTTCAGCCTGTTCTTTATAAAGCGCTAGTTCTGAAAGAGCAAGGCAAGAACGACGAAGCAAAACCTCTATTCGATAAAGCAGCTTCCCTTGCACCTGCTCAGTTTAAAGATCAGATTACCCGTCTAAGTACAACTCAACCTGCCCCGCCCAATGCAGTGAGTCCAACTACTCCTTCAACCGGAGTGACCCCAGCAAGTCCTGCTCCTAAAAATTAGTTTCATCACATCCCGCGAAAAAGCCAGGATTTAGAGAAATCCTGGCTTTTCGTATTTTTGAATAAATAAGCGCAACAACATTAAAGATCCTCATCCCCTAACCTCTTTTCTTCCCAATGAACAAGAGAAAACGGATTTTAGGCTCCCTTTCCACAGCAGAAAGTCGAGGTGAGGGTAGAGCAGCAGTCTTAAAATTAATTAGGCTGCTCAGCTTATTAAAAATCCTGAACACTAGAAATTCCGCATTGCCCTGATTGGTGCTCCAAGCGGCTCGTTTATGACCATAAATGAGCCAGATTCTTGCTGGGCATATGAGAATTAAGCAATAGTTTCTATCAACTTTGCTACAGAAGCATCAAACTTCATTGACAAAATAAGCCACTTCATCTGACTTTAGACAGATACTTGGTTTTAATTAAAATATTTAATACTTTCGCTTGCTTCACGGTGCATTAAAAAATTGTATAGAACGGAGATGCTCAAACTTTCCTTCAAAGTTATATTGCCGCCACAACTTACTTTCTCACAACTTACTTTCTACTGCCTGATCCATGCCAAAAGTTGTTCTCGTTCATCCTCAAATTCCTCCAAACACAGGGAATATCGCTCGCACTTGCGCTGCAACTCAAACCGATCTGCATCTTGTAGCACCCCTTGGCTTTGAAATCAGCGATCGCTATCTCAAACGCGCTGGCCTCGACTACTGGAAATACGTCTCGTTGACTGTTCACACCTCGATCGCAGACTTCCAAGCCTGCTCGCAGAGTCAGGGTGGGCGCTGGATTGGCTTTAGCGCCAAAGCGACTCAGAATTACACTCAAATCGAGTACCGCGATGATGACTGGCTACTGTTCGGCAGCGAAACCAACGGACTTCCTGACGAAGTGATGCAAGCTTGCCCGATATTGGCTTATATTCCCATCAGCCAACCTGGTGTTCGTGGCTTCAACCTCTCCGTCAGCGCCGCAATTGGGCTATTTGAAGCTCGCCGCCAACTTGGATATCTAACCTAAATATCTATATATTGATGTGTCGAAAAAAGCCGCGATCGCGGCTTTTTTTGCGATCATTTATCGATTACCTAATGACTTCAAACTAAGTGCAATACAAATTTATGCGGATAAATTAGTTATCTTGATCACCAAATACCCATTTTTAGATAAGAAATTTATATGATAAAAATCATATTTTGCCCACGTAATTTTGCCATTTTCCTATCACCTAGATTTAACAATCACAAGGCCACAAGTCGCTCAGAGACAGCAATAGTGCGAAATTTTAACGATTCTAATCATCAAGCTAAAAAAATCAAATCTAAGACATTTACATGAAATTACGGTTGAGCAATGGTATGGTTTACATTAATTTCTTGTCATCAGATATGAACAAGAGATACCTTGACTAAAATCTTGAATTTGTTCTAAAAGATTTCAGTCAGATCATTCCGCTCAAGATTACCCAGACAACTTCGTTAAGATGCTGATCAATCGACTAAGCTTCACTCCAAATCCCCTGATATTTCGGATTTCTCAAAATCCGCTTCAGGCATATGGAGACTGGAATTTAGCCCAACAGCCCGACCGTGGCGAGTTGACAGTTGCTCAAACAATCTGCTATCGATTTTTCTCGGATACACAAACAATCGCTGAGCAAAACAGATTTTCCAAAAATCGTGAATTAGGGTACTCTTGCTTGGGGATCATCAGTGAACGTTTGTTAAATTGTCCGAACATAACTCAATCGAGTAACTGGCAACAAGTTTCGGACTCGATGACAGTTAAATGCTGCACACTTTAGGAGGTCGTTTTTTTGAAACGAGCAGTTCCGCAAGACTTAAACTCGGTTCCTTTCAGCGTACTCGGCTCCGAGACGACTGAAGGACACCCCCGGCAGACCCCAGAGGTCAATCGAACCGTTCGTACCTCTGCTGCCATGCTTGGTCTCGCTTTCTCAGTCGGCGCTTATGGTTTAGCCGCTCCGCGTCAAGCAGAAGCTGCAACCCCCACTGAACCTGCGACATCCGACTTGACTCCCAGCACTGCTACCTCGGCGGATGCACCCAGGGTGTCTGAACCTGCTGGTGCTGCCACAGTGACTCATACCGTTCAAGAGGGACAAACGCTGTGGAAAATTGCAGAGCTTTATGGCATTGAAGTCGCGAAGCTGGCAAACCTGAATGGGCTGCAAACCACTACTGTTCTGTCGGTCGGTCAAACTTTGCAGGTTCCTGCTGCAAATCAAACAGCGCTCCGGGCAACGCCAATTCAGTCCATGCCCGACCTTAAGGCTGTTCCAGTCATTCCACCGCAAGCAAACGCTTCTCAAGGCGTTTCCTCAACGGTTGTTAAGCGCAAGCAAACTGCACTTGCAGAATTGAAGCAGAACCGCGATCGATTGAAGCAGAGTCTGGCGGAGTTAAAGTCTGAGGAGCCTTCTAAGTCTGAATCTAGCTCGAAAGTCGTAGCGACCCTACCGCAATCGACGAATCCTAGTGTGGTCACGTACCGAGTGAATCCGGGTGAAACCCTTTCTTCGATCGCACAAGCACACGGCATTTCGGCTCGCGATCTGGCTAATCTGAACCAACTCACCAACCCCAATTTCGTCCAGGCAAACCAATTTATTAAAGTGCCTCAGAAAATGGCACAGGCACAGCCTGCTACTGTAGCTGAATCCCAAGCTCCCAGCGTGTCGCAGGTTCAAGTGCCGACAGTTCCGAGTCTTGCCTCGGCTCAAAATCCGATCAATCCCAGCGTTCCGTTGGCAGTGGGTGGTGCTGCTCGTCAAGTTGCCCTGACTCCATCGCGGAGCCACTCCCCAGAAATACAAGCCGTTGATGTTCGGCGAAATGATGACCAGTATGTCAATACTCTGATGTCTGAAATTTCGCGACTGCGGGAACGTTATCAATCTCGGGAAGCCAAACGTGAGGCTCCTAAAGCTTCTAATGCTGGTGCTTCGTCTCGTCGAGTCAATCCGCAATTCAAATCTGCTAGCCAGGGTGGTGCAGCGTCTTTGGGTCAGACTCGGCTGGAGCGCATGTTAGCAGATGCACCCAAGCCAAAGTCTCAAGTTGTGGCAACTGCACCGCTGGGATCAGAATCCTACACCCCTATTCTGCGCTCTCCTGTCGGAAAGACGGTTTCACCCAATCTTCCCCCATTAGGTCGATCGGATGCGTATATGCCGGGCGATCGCTTTAAGGGCTATATGTGGCCCGCTAAAGGTGTGCTGAGTTCTCCCTACGGTTGGCGTTGGGGACGGATGCACAAGGGAATTGATATTGCGGCTCCGGTTGGTACTCCGATCGTCGCAGCAGCCTCCGGTAAAGTGATTACTGCCGGTTGGAATGATGGCGGCTATGGCAACCTGGTTGAAGTCGAACATGCAGATGGTAGCGTTACGCTCTACGCTCATAACAACCGGATTCTTGTCCGCGTTGGTCAGCAAGTTCGCCAGGGTCAGCAAATTGCTGAGATGGGCAGTACAGGCTTTAGCACAGGCCCACACTCACATTTTGAGGTGCATTTACCGGGTCGAGGAGCCGTAAATCCGGTTGCATTACTGCCCCAGTCTCGCAGCTAAGACGCAACCGTGACAGTTGTGAATAGGGAAGGCTAATTAGCCTTCCCTATTTTATTTTCTGGTGCGATCGCTTTATTCACGTTTCTAGTTGTGGTAATATAACTTTGTAAGGCTCAGTAGCTCAGTGGTTAGAGCAGGGGACTCATAAGCCCAAGGTCGCAAGTTCAAATCTCGCCTGAGCCATAAATTTTAGAGGTTGGGGAAAGTCAAAGCCCCAGATTACCCCTAAAACTCCCATAAACCGAATAGCGTGGACGCGATATCTAGAGCGTATTCACAACTTTTAACAGGGTGAAATACCCATAGAAAGCTATGAATACCGAAACTTATACCGCCGTTTTTTCTGTGTGTGAGAACTGATTTATTTAACTAGGACGCTTATACTCCGGTTCTCACACACGCTAGAGTCGAAGCCCAAATTGGAGGTGACTTGGTATGGGAATATTCGATCGCATTAGCCGAATTGCGCGGGCTGAGGTGAATAGCCGTCGATCTCAGTCAAGCCATGATGTGAACTCGCAGGCTAGAGAATTAGAACAGCAGGCGGATTCACTTCGTCGTCAAATAGTGGATTTAGAGACTACGGCTAAAAAATCAATGAGTGGCGCATTGCGGCAAGAGTATGAAACTACGATTTCAAGCCTGAAGCGCTCTCTGGCAACATTAGAGCAAGCAATTCTTGATCTTGGTGGAACTGTTGATTCTAAATCTGCTGGTGTTGACGATTCAGAATTGGAAGCAACAAAGGTAAGTTTTGGCGCTTCGCAGAACTTGATTAAGACTCATTCCCCCTCAGTCGCTGCTATTGATGCAGAGTTAGAAGAACTAAAGCGATCGTTAGACGAACTCTAAAGCGATCGCACTCAATTTCGGAACGCTAAACCTGTTCCTTATCCCCAGTGGCGATGGAAGGAATTGATTTTTAATGAACTCTGAACCCGCGATCGTCATAGGCGCGATCGCGGCCTGGTTGCTCTTGGCACTGTACAGACGGCTTGTATTTCGCATTCGCTTATATTTCGCGCTTGGGCTTTATTTAAGCTTGATAAAGACGGAGAGATTAAATCCTGGCCGCTTGACCCGTGACGACAATTCCACCGACCGGAAAAGGATTACGAGCATGGAAGACATCATTTCTTTCCCGCTACTCACCTCTGGCAGCGATTGAACACCCACATCGTATCGCCTAACGGCGGGTTGCGCTCAGAAAGCGAAGCCCTTCGACTGTAGTAGTCGTAACTGCCTAATTCATTGATGCAATACAAAATGGACACATGATGCTATCTCTCTGCTGTGTCTATGTCGTTGAAATTCCCTACCCCTCGGAAAGCGTGGCTTAGCCGAAGGCAACGCTCCGATGGCGATCCAGGCGTAGCCCGTTCTGGCATGAATGCTTGCTGCTGCAGTAGGTCAACTTTGGACTATTAAGACCGGTCTTCATTTGTTGCAATTCATTCTTTTTCTTTATGCGTTGGTTGTCATAATGCATAAAGAAAGAAGTTATCTATGAGAATAATTTAGCTCTTGTTTGTTCCTTACTTTCTCCGCCCAGATCAATGACCCTTTCCCACAATCTCCACCTGTATTCGTTTCTGTCCCGTTTCAGCCTCGTTAATAAAAGCTACGTTGCCAAAATTATATTAATTGCCTTTCTCGGAACTCATATCCCCCTGTTATCCTTACTGCTTAGTTTTTTGCTCTCAAATGCCTATACTTGGGAAGTCATAGTGCGAGTTCTTTCCATCGCATTAGTGGCAACTCTAGCGGGAACGGGAGCTACACTTTATGCGCTACACCACCTCCTCACGCCAGTCATTTTGACTTCTGCTACCTTGCAGGACTATCTGAACACGCAAACGTTACCGAAACTGCCCATAGAATTTAGTGACGAGGTAGGCACATTAATGGCGAATACCTCAAAAACGCTGCATCAGTTGGATGAGTTGATTCACTACATCAGTCACTATGATGACCTGACTGGCTTGCCCAATCGCAATTTATTCTGTGATCGCTTTGCTCAAACCCAAGTTCAGAACAATCCGCAACTGATTGCGGTGCTCGTGGTGGGCATTGATGATTTTATGGAGATGAGCCATGCTTGGAACCCTGAAACCTCAAGAGTGCTATTGAGAGCGGTCGCTCAGCGTTTAATCTCCTGCATCACTCAGCCCCATATTCTGGCTCACTTGAATGACGATGAATTTGCCATTGCCTTATTAGACATCTCCTCATTTGAGAGCGTCATTCATCTCTCGCAATTGCTGCTGAGTACGCTGATGAAGCCCTTTCCCATCGAAGGTCATCTCATTCACCTCACCGCTAGTGTTGGAATCAGCATCAACAGTGACGCTGCTTATGATGCTGAGCGATTTTTACAACAAGCTCACATGGCGCTGCATACCGCTCAGCAGCAGGGACGAGGGCAATACCAATTCTACTCCCCAGAAATTTCGGCTCAGTTGCAGGAACGACTAGCGTTAGAAAACGAATTATATGGGGCAATTGAGCGTGGTGAAATGCAAGTTTACTACCAACCCTTAATCGATCTGCAGACTCAGCAAGTCATTGCGCTGGAAGCATTAGTCCGTTGGCAGCATCCCACACGAGGGTTAGTTTCTCCAGCAAAGTTTATTCCCATCGCTGAGTCCAATGATTTGATTCAGTCCCTGGGCGAATGGGTGCTGCGAACAGCGTGTGCTCAGAACCGGGCTTGGCAACTGGCTGGACTCCACCCGGTGCGGATATCGGTGAACTTATCAGCTCGACAGCTTGAGCAACCGAATCTAGTGGACATCGTCAAACAGATTTTGGAGGAAACCGAATTGGCAGCGCCTTATCTAGAATTGGAAGTGACTGAAAGCGCATTGATGGTCGATATTCAGCAGTCGGTTAAGCTCCTAGAACAATTGCGAGACTTGGGCATTTTGCTGGCTCTCGATGACTTTGGCACAGGCTATTCTTCCTTGAGTTACTTGAAGCGATTCCCGGTGAACATGCTGAAAATTGATCGCTCCTTCGTGCAGGATATTATGTCCAATCCTGATAGTGCAGCCGTAACTGATGCCATCATTGCTCTTTCCCAAAGCTTACGACTGACTGTTACAGCCGAAGGCATAGAAACACAAGAACAGCTAGATTATCTGCAAAGCCGGGGGTGCCATGAAGGACAAGGGTTCTACTTTAGTCGCCCTGCACCCGCACCGATGATCACCGAAATGCTCAAAAACAAGTCTCAGCAGCTCCAGACCGTCTAGCTTGACTGGGTTGTGCAGAATTTCCAACTTGAATGAGGCAACGGGCGGTTAGAACCTTGAACGATCGCTTGATTGCTCGATCGCTTCTGAATTTGGTTTACGACTCCCGATCGAGTGGTGAAGATTCTTACCTGTTTTTGCTCGTAGTCGAAAGCGATCGTAGTTTCGTGTTCAGTAATCGACATTTTTCTGCTCGTCGTCTGTTTCGGTCATGTTCTAGACCTGTGGATGAACGATCACACAGCCCGACCAAATTCATAGCGGTTGATGAACAATCCAATCACCACATCGTGCAACCCCCCAAATCTGAAACGACTTGGAAATCAAACTATCTGCAACCGTTTACCAGACTGCCACATGAGAAGCCATTGACGGCTGAACTGCTGCGACAGGTGATTCTCGAAACCGAGCCAGACACGCGCAATCGACAAAAGTACTGTATTGCTTATGAGGCGCTTGCTAAATTTGCTGGGGTGATAGACCTCAATGCAACCTCACTCAGAGGCGATTACAGCCCCAAGAGATTGACTCCGAGAGACTTGCCAACTGACAAAGAGATTAGCGAGTGGCGCGATCGCATCAATGCTAAAAACGAGTCTTGGGGTTGGGCGTTTGGAATCATGGCAACCTACGGACTAAGGAATCATGAGCTATTTCATATCGACTTAGAACGGCTGAAACAATCGCCAGTGTTGAGCCTAATTGATGACAACAACGGCGGCGGAAAAACAGGCTCTAGGCGCGTCTGGGCAGTTTTCCCGGAATGGTGGGATAAGTGGCGACTGTGGGATGTGAGGCTCCCAGCAGTGACGGGAAAAGACAATTCAGCCTTGGGGAATCGCGTTACGAAAGCTTTCGCTCGGTACGGATTCAGCAAACCGTACAATCTGCGGCATTGTTGGGCAGTTAGAACGATCGGATTTGGAATCCCCGTTGAATTAGCAGCGCAACAGATGGGGCACTCGTATCAAGTTCACTGCAACATCTACCACTATTGGATTTCTGATGATGTACATCAGAAAGCGTTCGACTTGGCAATGCAAAGACCCGATCGACCATTAGCGCCATAAACCCCCTAAAATCCCCCTAGATTTTGCCAATATTGCAGAACAATTCAGGGTAATTTAGTACATTTGCTCAACTAAAAAGGCCTGATTTTATAAGGAGTTTAGCCTGTACCACAGCAGTACAGGCTTTTTACTGCTGCTGTCCCACAAGCCCAAGGTCGCAAGTTCAAATCTCGCCTGAGCCATAAAGAAAACAAACTCTATAAACGTTTGGATGAGATACTCGAAAGAATCTCGCCCAAATGCTTCTGCCTAATTCAGCTTGTTTTTTACCAACGTCACCAGCTTCGCCTCGTCTGGAATTTCGTACTGTCGTTGAATGCTTCCAAGCGGAGCCAGAAACTCCTCTAAATATTACTTCGAGAGTTGGTCAAAAGAATTTTGAGCCATTGGTTTCACTAAGATTGACGATATCGATCAAGCAATTCCATCAAATAGTCAAAGCCATCGACTCCAATCTCAGTCATTAAGCGCGATCGTTGCTCCTGCAAAAGCTGGTCAAACCGCTCTCCGAGTTGTCCCCGCAGGATTGTTAACAAGCCGGCTGCACTTCTCCAATCATTCGTTCCCATCTGCTCAAGCTTGTACATCGCGATCGCCGAGGCAAAAACGACTCTTTCATAGTCCTGACGCTGATAAAACGCTTCGCCAAAGTTCGACAAACAGAGCGCATGTAGATAGCGATCGCCCGCATCTACAGCGGCGTAGCTGGCTTGTTCTAGATACTTCAGAGCTTGATCAGTGTCATTCAAGGTGACATAAGCACTGCCTAAGCTGAGGGCGCAGAGTGCCTTGCTCTGAAAGTCTCCTAACTTTTCCGAGAGCGCTAATCCTTGCTCCAGGTAGCCGATCGCGAGTTCATAAGCATCCGGATCAGACTCTAATAGTTGAGCTTGAAACACTTCCGCATAGCCTAAGTTTGCCAGTGCGTTTGCTTCACCCATGCGATCGCCCGATTGTCGGCTGAGAATTAAAGCTCTTTGACTGTTACTAATCGCTTCTGCATACTGTTTTTGATGCAGACTGACGCGACTTAGATGGTTGAACGTCGCAATCTCACATCTGCGATCGCCTGCTTCTTGGGCAATCTCTTGGGCTGCAAGGTAAATCTCTTTTGCTAAATCCAAGGCTCCAGAGATACGCTGCGATGACCCGATCAATGTAAGGATTCTTGCTTTCTCCTGAGTGCCTTCGACCCGCTTTAAAGGTTCGCTCAAATAGTTCATCGCTTCACGGAACGATGCACCCGTGAACGACGTGTAAACGGTTCCATACAAAGGAAAGTAGGGGCGCTGAGCAAAGATTCTCAAAATTTGGAGCGACACCCGAAATGAGGCTTCTGAAAAGCGCGATCGATTGATCGAATTGAGCGACGACGATCGCGCAAAGCCATACGATAACTCCATCCAAATCAAGGCAAAGGTCAAAAAGATCGACACGCACAGCGAGGTGCCGATCTTAGAACTATAGCTTTGATTTTCTGACCAACTGACCAAACCACGCTGCAACGCTTGCACCACGATCGTAAACTCAATCCAATCCGCTAACGTGATTTCGGGTTGAGATTCGACCCATAGACTTGCTGCTTGATTTTGATTTAATGCCGTAAAAAATGATTTGGGAATATTGCCAATCGCTTGTTTTGACCACAACTCCCAAGGCTTTGCTCCTCGCGAGGACTCACCAAATCCTAATTGTTCGGGATTATAAATCCAACTGATGAGATGAGGTTGTAAGGTATTCCAAGACTGAAAACCGCGCAGAATTCCATCACTCAGTTGTGCAAGTTCTTGTTGAGTTTCAACATCAGAAATTGGCTGTTGCTTCAGCGTTACTGCTAATTGTTTGAGTTGATCAGCATTCAAACTATTTGGATGATTGGGATCACTCAAGGTCAGAAAAATGAGTAATCGCTCGGTTTTGTCTGCTTGATTCAGTTGTCGAACTGCGGTCGCGATCGCGCTCCTGTTTTGATTTTCAGACTGCCAGCGCTTCCATTCACCGTCAAGCGTCGAGAGTGCCCGCATCGCCCGCATTGCTTTGGCTTGCTTGAGCTCATCGCTGCGATCGTTCGCCCGAGTTTGAGTCTGCACAAATCGATCGCGAAACTTCGCCTCAAAGATCTCACCGCTATCTGGTTCAATTTCCTGCACCAGCATTTGATAAACCTGTTCTTTTGATCGAATGTTGCCTTTCAGCGTCATTTGAACGATTTGTTCAATCAAATTTGTATAGCGATCGCCCAGTGCAGAATCAGACATAGAACATCCCGTGATGAAGGCTTTCTTCATTCTAAAAGTTCTGGCAAAAGTCTTTCATCTCCGACTTAAAAATCAGCGTATTGCGATTGTGAAGTGGGTAAATTTGGATATGATGAACAAATAATTTCGGTGCTTCGCTGTTTCTGCTTAATGAGGAGTCGATCGATGAGAAATTTGATGGGATTAATCAATCAAAAGCTGAGCTTAGTTGGAGTGGTAGGAGTTTGCGCGATCGCCGTTGCAAATCAGGCTCCGGCTTCAGCCCAAGCCGCTTACGGCAGCTATGTGGGTATTGGTCCTGGAATCGGGTTGACGAGCGGTGATGACGGTGGAAGCAGTGTATCGGCTGTAGTGGCTGGACGTTATAAGTTCCTCAGAGCGCCGATCTCGCTGCGAGCACAAGCGTTTATTGGCAATGGAGTCGCGATCGTTCCAACCGTTTCTTACGATATTCCGCTCAATTGGCAGACTGATGTTTACATCGGTGCGGGTGCTTCGATTCCGCTCGGTGGTGATACGGCGGTGGGAAATCGCACCAGCTTTGCGATTCAGCCGGGCATTGACTACGCACTTCCCAATAGTAATTTAGTCGTGTTTGGCAATGCGGTGATTGCGTTTGATGGCTACCGGGGCGGTGGAGCGGCTGCAACCCTGCAAGGTGGAGTCGGATTGCGCTTCTAAGTTGACGCAATGTTGACGCAATGACGTGACACCCGTAACGATAGAGTGAGTTGCGATCGGATTATTTATGACCGCTCCCCTAAGCTGGACAGAACTCGAAGCCCTCACCGACTTTCAACCCGACCCGATCGACGGTTTAACGAATGCTCAATCCCGATTACGCCTGTTTGGACAGGCTGAATCGGAGGTGCGCGTGACGCTTTATCGTGACTATCATGCCTGGTGTCCCTACTGCCAGAAAATTTGGCTATGGCTAGAAGAAAAGCAAATCCCGTACCGCATCGAAAAAGTGACGATGTTCTGCTACGGCGAGAAAGAAAGCTGGTACAAGCGGAAAGTGCCATCGGGAATGCTGCCTGCGATCGAGCTTGACGGGCGCATCATCACCGAAAGCGACGATATTCTAATGGCGCTGGAACAAAAGTTCGGTGTTCTGACCTTGGGGATGGAAGATCCGAGAGTGAAGCCGTTGCGCTGGTTAGAGCGACTTTTATTTCGAGCATGGTGCAATTGGCTATGCTATCCATCGATGTCAGCGCGCGAGGAACAGCGCAAGCGTGAAAAGTTTATCGAGGTGATGGCACAGGTCGAAGTAGCCCTCGCTCAAACGCCAGGAGCTTACTTTTTAGAAGAATTCAGTACGGTGGATGTGATTTTCACGCCGTATGTCGAACGCATGAATGCAAGCCTTTATTACTACAAGGGCTACTCGATGCGCGAGGAAAATCCGCGATTTAAAGCGTGGTTTGATGCGATGGAAACTCGATCGACCTATCGTGGCACTCAGAGCGATTTTCACACGCACGTCCATGATTTGCCGCCGCAGATGGGGGGATGCTGGGAAAATGGCGAACCGCAGATGCGGATCAATAAAGCGCGAGTGGATCAAGGGTCTTGGTTTGAGTTACCGGATGTGGCTTATCCAGAACCGGAGAACTCTCGTCAAGAGGCGTTGTATCGCGTAATCAAGCATCGATCGAACATTATTCGCGTCAATCCTGCGCCGGATGAATTAATGGATGAAGCACTGCGTTCTGCCTTAACTCGAATGATGACGGGTCGCGCGTGTGTCCCGCCATCGGGTGCAGATGTGGCGCTGCGGTATTTGCGCGATCGCATTAGTGTGCCGCGGGATATGTCGATTTATGCTGCGAAGCGACTGAGAACGGCGTTAGAGGAAACCGCTGCCCTAGTTGGCAGCGGTCAAGGCCTACCGATTCCGGTGAAGCATCGACGTGACCAAGATCCGGCGAACTTTGCCAAACGATAAGCGCTTAGGCAAATGGGGCTTAGACAAATGGTAGAGTATGACCCGCTCCTCGGGGGAAGGTAACCGCGCTTTAGTCAGCAGATGACCCCGTAATGCTAACTACCACAATTTGCAGCAGGATATTCGCGACGAACGCCGCCGACCAGAGCGTCATAATGTTTTTAAGGTTATGACGATCGGCGTTCTGCCATCCCCAAATGAAGGTGTAGATACCGCAGAAAATTCCAAAAATTCCCCAACCGACTCCTTTATCGGGAAAGAGCTTCAGTAGAACGAGAATAAAGCAAACTAGGCTGACAATTGATGCTGCTAAATTAATTAATGTGAGCAGAACTTGCATTCACAAACCCTCAAAAAATCTGTAGCCATAAAAGCACATTACAGAACTAATTGATAAAACTCCTTTGTAAAAAAGAACAATCGAATCAGCCAATATATCAAGGCACTACTGAGAAGCACGATCGTAATTCCAGTGCGCCGCTCAATGCGATCGACAATGCTTACAAACTTGATGTAGTTTGATTTTGGCAGCACGATCGCGGCTAAAACTAATCCCCCTATACCGACCACGATCGGTGCAAAGGCATGAATTCTCAAGGCATGATCAAAGTGACCGTGTAAGAGTTCTAAGGTGGCGCGCGAGAGTCCACAGCCCGGACAGGGAATACCCAGCCCATACCGGATCGGGCATTGCCAGCTTGGTAAACCGAGTAGAATCAGTCCGAAATGAACGGTTGCCGTAGCTGCAAGAATCACACAGAGTTGGCGCGATCGTACCAGTGAAGACAGCATGGTTTAAGTCAACGGCGATGGAACCACAATATACCCGGATGCACGATCGCCCAACACCATATTTTTTTCGGTTCCCCAGTACCACCAGTAGGCAGCTACATACGCACAAATCAAACTATCGAACTGATCTTCAACTGCTTTGAGTTCAGTTCCTTTGTTTGGAATGCTGGGCAGTGTTTCTAACTTTAATCGCGGTTCAATCTGAGGTAATCGCTCTAGGATGAACTGGCGTAATTTTTCGAGTTCCGGTTTGCGCTGTGCGATCGTGCCTTTTTTGTATTTCAGGATTTGACTCAGTTGAAATAAATTCACCATTGCAGGATGCGGAAACACTTCGATTTGATAGCGCCCCGGATGCTGTGGCTCGATCGTCGGCGCGTGTTCAAATCCCCGCGCTTCTAAGCTCAGCCCGACGCCAACGGTACGATCGGCAAACGGCAGCCCTAAGTTTGCTGGATAACAGCCTGCGTGGTAGCGCCCGAAGTGTTTGTGAGCTAAACGATCGGGAAGTCGCATTCCAGTTTGATTCGGAATAAGGGTCGGTGCATCAACGGCAACGATCGCACAATCTGGAGCCTGCTGATCCACCCAGGCAAGAATGTTGTCGATCGAACTCTCTCGCCGCAGGTCTAGCAGCGTTAAGGTTCGATCGACCAGCTCTAAACAGCACAAGCCGCTAGGATTTGAACTCCAGCCTAAATCAATTCCGAGACATCTCACAGTCACAACGTGAAGCGAAGCTACCGATTCTCTTCGGTTCTGAGCCGCTCTACTTCTGCCCGGAGTGCGGCTAACTGTGCGGTGAGTTCTTGCAGTTCAAGCTGGACTTCCGGCGAAGCGGTGGGAACTGGGGTTGCAGTGGTTGTCACCGTGGTTCCAGAATTCATCTCACCCCGCCGTTGAGCCATCAAAGTATCCACATAGCTGCGGGCTTCTTGCTCGGTCATTTCGCCCTTGTTTGCCCATTCGCGGGTGAGTTGGTCGAGTTCGGCTTTGATTTTAGTTAAATTAGCTTCGCGCTTTTGCGGGTCTTGGAGAATTTCGACGAGCGATGCAGTCGCTCCAAGTGTGACACGAAAGCTTTTTTGTAAGATGCGAACGACAGTATCAGAATTCATACATCCAGCCCAGCAACTCAATACTTCGATTTTACTGCACGAAGTTTTAGCGACTGCTTTTCTTCAACTTTCAGTCGCCAAGCTTAATTAAATTTGTAAGGCTCAGGTGATCCTACTTAATCGCCATCAGCTTTCTCCAGTCTGCGATCGCGCTTTCACTCCAATACCAGTTTTGGCTGAGGGCTTTGATTTGAAACTGCTCCGGAGCTTCGTCCGAGACTCGATCGCGCAATGCAACCGCCCGCTGTCTGGATTGATTACGTGCATTGCCCTTTTGAGTTTGAGCCTCTTTATTAAACGCAAGTGCGAGTCCTGCCTGTGCCGTCAGTTCCTCGCGTTTTGCCGCGCCTCCAATTTCTCTCGCAAGTTTCGCCGCATTCAGCCAACTCCGACCTGCACGATCGGCATTGCCTTGAGAATAATAAACAAAGCCCAAAGCATTCAGAACTTGAGGCGTTCGATTGCCTTTCAGCGCCGTTTCAAAATAATTTTGAGCATCATCTAAGCTGTAGCTGCTCTTACGCTGCTGCACCGACTGCCACGCAATTCGACCGCGCAAAAATGCCACGGCTGGATTGTCTAATTTATCGGGGGGCACATTCTGAAATGCAGAATCGGCAGCCGCAAGCTGTCCTTGGCTCAGCAACTCCTCGATCGCATCTTGCCCAGAACGCAAATCACCTTGAGCAAAGCTCCGAGTCGCGGTTGAGACTAAGATATTCGCTCGACTCGGATTCGCTCCGACGGGCTGATCTAGCTCACGCACTGCATCAATCAACTGGCTGGGTGGCGGAGTCGAAGCCCGCCAAGCAGAGAAGCCGACTACGCCTAAAACCGCAGCTACCGCCCCCGAAATTCCTAGCACCAGCCAAGGGTGGCGGCGTGCAGGTCTGGATTTTCGAGTGCCAAAGATGCGATCGACGATCGGTTCTTCGGTGATCTTGATATCTTCAACGTGCAGGTCGGGAGTGGGAGCGGTGGGGGGAGTGACCTGCTGCGTCGGAGCGAGATGGTGTGCCGCTTCTAAGCGCTGAAGATGGCGACGGGCATCACTTAAACTTGGCTCATATTGCAGTGCCATTTTATAAGCCACGATCGCCTCAGTTGGGCTACCCAACTGCTCTAAAGCCGTTCCCATTTCGCTAAACGCCTCTGCACAGTGGGGATCAAGCTCGATCGCTCGTCCATAAGCGACCACGGCTCCACTGAAATCTCGGTTTTGCGCTCGCAGCCTGCCGAGCGTTAGACAGTCTTCTGCAGTGTGAAGCTGGGATTCATCAGTATTAACAGAGAGCGATTCAAAGAACGGTTGCGTCTCTTGCGTTGGCAAAAAGGGATTCTCTTCGGGGTCACGAATTTCCCTCAGCATTTCCAGAATGGCTTGTCGATCGCTGTCTTCCGGCTCGTCAAAGTCTAGATTCGAGAACGATTCATCTTCGAGATCGAGCGGATCACCGATCGCGCTGGCATTGATGCTAAAGGTTGAAGCAACCAGTTGCGAATTTTCCAGTGAGTCGGCTAACGGTGTTGGGGCAGCGGGCTGGAGGTAGCCGTCGAAATCGGGATGCAAATACAAGATCGGCAATGCCCAATACAACTGATCCGAGCCGTAAGACGACAGCAATCCCTGCCGCGCCCGACTCAGACTGAGATCAATCGGGGATCGCTGCCTCAAATTGCGGTAAAACAAGCGGCTGAGCGTCAATGCCACATCATCGGGGATGCGTTCCGCCATTGCCAGCACTGCCGGCATTCCTCGCTTCAATAGCGCTTCGGTCAGATTGCTCGACTCAGTTTCGTTTGCGGGATCAGCCGTTGCTGTATATACGCCGCGACAGGAATTAAATACCGCCATGCGTACTCCATTGTTAACGAGCAATCCGGCAAGATCATCACCGCTCAGCACCTCGGTTAATCCGGTACGATCGCTCACCAGATACAAATCTCCCCCAGACATGCCTAAATTGCTGTGTCCAGCATAATGCAGCACTTGGTAATGCCCTTGTTCCAAAGCTTGGGTCAACTGTTCGCGTCCGGGTTGATCCAGGATGGTTAGATCAATTTCGCCGTTCGTTTGTCGATCGCGTTGCAGTTCATCGCGCAGGTGATCTGCTTCTCGCCGCAGTTCCAGCACTTCTTGATCGGTCGGAGCCGCCAATACCATCAGAATTCTCAGCGGTTGGTTTGGGTCAAGCTCGATCGAGCGATGCGGCTGCAAAATCGTTCCCATGGGTGCAAAAGCAGCCTGATAGCGCGAAAATACGACATCGGTTCCCGTTGCCAAGGGTCGCGCTCCGGCATACAGCACTTCCCACGGTAAACGCGGCAAGCGATCGCCCTTCAGCCCTAACCGCAAGCGCAAGCCTTCGCGTCGATTCTGAGCGATTCCCTGCGCGGTCATCCAGCTATCGCGAATCGTGCCTTGAAATAGCGCATTGTAGAGCGTTTGTCCCAATTCCACTAGGTTGGAGGAAAAACCGTCGCCACCCATTGCCAATTGACCCGATCGCATTCGTCCGCGCAAAATCCCCAACAGCGGATCGTGCATCAAATGGCGAGCTTGTTCCAGCCACTCTTCGACTTGCCAAGTGACCAGTTCTTCTGCCAGCGGCACTCCCGGTGAAACGCGCTCGGTTCTCACCCAATATTCATCGCCTCGCACTGGCGTGACGGAAATGTAGAATTCCTGATTCACAAGCCACCCTCCAACAATTCGCTGCGCTCCTCAACTGGAGTATCGAGGTCATCGCTGCTTTTATTACCACCGACGATCGATCCCGTTCAGGGAAAATTCGCAATCAATTCGCACTCTATAGCATTACAAATTTTTGCCCCGATCGACTGCCTCTGCCTTTGACGCAGGACTGCGATCATAGACGTAATTGACTCCAGACCTAGACGCACCTTTTATCTAAAAGTTACTAAAAGTTCAAGAAAACTTTGCTTTAGCTTTAAGTATTCCCACTCAAAGCATCCGGAGAACCCGCATGATTCCGAGCAAAGAGGAATGGTAGATGCACCCTGATTATTTCCCTCATTCATGCCTAGTGAGTGAGGGTTTTTTATTTGTTCAAGTCTCATCTCCTTTTTGAGATAGAATTTTCACGGTTAAGTTATGTTTCTGCCAACGCTCAAATCGCAGAACTACGATCGAGAGGAATTGAACACATGGCATTCACACAAGCTCCCTTACCTTTTGCAAAAGATGCCCTTGAGCCATATGGCATGAAGGCAGAAACGTTTGACTATCACTATGGCAAGCACCATGCCGCTTATGTCACCAACTTAAACAAACTGGTGGAAGGCACACCGATGGAGAGCATGGCGCTAGAAGATGTGATCAAGCAGGCGTATGGCGATTCGTCGAAGACTGGCGTTTTTAACAACGCAGCCCAGGTTTGGAACCACACCTTTTTCTGGAACTGCCTCAAAGCAGGCGGTGGTGGCGCTCCTACAGGCGAACTGGCTGCAAAAATCGATGCGGCTTTCGGCAGCTATGACAAGTTCAAAGAAGAGTTCAGCAATGCTGCAACAACTCAGTTTGGCAGCGGCTGGGCTTGGCTGGTCGAGGAGAACGGAACGCTGAAGATCACAAAGACTCCGAACGCAGAAAACCCCCTGGTTCACGGTCAAAAGCCCTTACTGACCCTGGATGTGTGGGAACACGCTTACTATCTTGACTACCAAAACGCTCGTCCTGCGTTTATCAAGAACTTCTTGGATAACTTGGTGAACTGGGATTTCGTGGCTCAGAATCTCGCAGCGTAACGTTGGAGTCAATCGATTTTAAGTGAGGTAGGGAACTGCCTCGCTTTTTTGTTTGTCAGGCGAATAGCCTTATGTTTTCTAGATGACACAGCCTTTACTCAATTACAAAAAACTTTGTACGATCGCACCCACAACGCCAAAAATAACGCAACAATGAAGCTAAACCGCAGATTTTGACCTCTTCATGAATAGCACCGAACTCGCCCGCTACCTTGAACAAACGGGCAATGTAACAAAGCCCTGGTTACTCGCTCAGTTAAGAGTCCTGAAACTGAATGAACAACGATCGCAGATGACTACTGCTGAGTATGAGCAGCGATTAGCAGATATTCACCAGGATTTAATGAATTTGGGTGAATGGTGGGTCGGTCGTGAAGATGAGGTGTTCTAATGCGACGACGCAAGCAGGCAACGGTAGAACCCGATTTGAGCGATCCACAGTTTTTTTTCAATCGAGAACTAAGCTGGATCGAATTTAACAATCGGGTGCTGCATGAAGCATTTGACCCCCGCACACCCTTGATCGAGCGGCTCAAGTTTCTAGCGATCTTTAGCTCAAACTTGGACGAATATTTTATGGTGCGAGTGGCAGCCTTCAAGGAACAAGTCGAGGCGCAAGTCAGTCGCCTCAGTTCAGACGGTCGCACACCCCAAGAACAATTAACGTTAATCAACGAGCGATTGCGTCCCCTTGTGGCAAAGCAACATCGTCATTTTGAGGAAGCGCTGCGTCCTCAGATGGTCGCTCAGGGCATTTATCTTCTGGATTACATCGATTTAAGCCAGGAACAACGCGCTTATTTACACCGGTATTTTGAATCTCAAGTCTTTCCGGTTCTGACTCCGCTTGCGATCGACCCTGGACACCCGTTTCCTTATATTTCTAATCTCAGTTTGAATTTAGCCGTTGTCATTAAAGACAGCGTGACCGATGAGGAACTGTTTGCGCGAGTGAAAGTTCCGAGGGTGCTGCCGCGCTTTATTCCATTGCCGATCGAAACTCAGGATCTCCCCACTTCCGTTGCAAAAAGTCGCGCCACAATTTGGGCAGGCGTTCCGCTTGAACAAGTGATCGCCCATAATCTGGAAGCTTTGTTTCCGGGGATGAACATTCAGGAATATCATCCGTTTCGGATTACGCGCAACGGGGATTTGGATGTTGAGGAAGACGAAACCGACGATTTGCTGATCGCGATCGAGGAAGAACTGCGAAAACGCCGCGTTGGGGGTTCGGTGGTGCGGATGGAAATTAATCCATCCATGCCGCAGCACATTCGATCGATGCTGCTCGAAGAAATGGAACTCACTTCTGATGATATTTACGAAATTGACGGGCTTCTGTGTCTGAAGGATTTGTTTACCCTCACAGGTTTACCGCTTCCAGAACTCAAAGATCCGCCTTGGAATCCCGTAACGCACCCGAAACTAAGACGAGTTGCAGAAGTTCCTGTGACAGAGGCGCTGACGCACGATGAAAACTTTTTTGCGGTGGTTCGTCGTCAAGATATCCTAGTGCATCACCCGTATTATTCGTTTTCTCGCAGCGTGCAGCGCTTTATCGAGGAAGCGGCTTACGATCCGGATGTGCTTGCAATCAAGATGACGCTTTATCGCACATCGGGAGATTCACCGATCGTTCAAGCCCTGATTGCTGCTGCCGAAAACGGAATTCAAGTGGCGGCTCTAGTCGAACTTAAAGCCCGCTTTGATGAAGCCAATAACATTAGCTGGGCAAAGAAACTAGAAAGCGCAGGCGTTCACGTTGTTTATGGGTTAGTCGGGCTAAAAACGCATACTAAATTGGTGTTAGTGGTGCGGCGCGAAGAGGGGCGTATCCGGCGATATGTGCATATTGGCACAGGTAATTACAATCCGAAAACTGCCCGGCTCTACACAGATTTAGGCATCTTTAGCTGTCGTGAAGAGCTAGGAGCCGATTTAACGGATTTGTTTAACTATCTCACCGGATATTCGCGCCAACAGTCTTATCGCAAGCTACTGGTTGCGCCAGTGAATTTGCGCGATCGCATGTTGAGCTTTATTGATCGTGAAATTGAACATCAGCGCAACGGTGGACAAGGGCGGATTGTTGCCAAAATGAATGCCTTAGTTGATCCACGGCTAATTACTGCACTCTATGAAGCATCTCAAGCTGGAGTTCAGATTGATTTGATCGTGCGCGGAATTTGCTGTCTGCGTCCAGGATTAAAAGACATCAGCGAGAATATTCGCGTGGTCAGCATTGTGGGACGCTTTCTCGAACACGCTCGAATTTTCTACTTCAGCAACAATGGCGACTCTGAAGTTTATATCGGAAGTGCGGATTGGATGCCGCGAAACCTCGATCGTCGAGTTGAAGCAGTCGTTCTAGTCGATGAGCCTGCCCTTTCTCAAGATCTGCAAGAGATCCTGGGGATTATGCTGGCAGATAATCGCCACGCTTGGGATTTGCAGCCGGATGGCAAATACATACAGCGACAGCCCCAAGCGGATCAGCCCGAACAAAGTTCGCAGCGCATTTTCATGGACATGGCGCAGCAACAAGCTAGAGAGTGACCCCACACCAAACAATCTAGATCTGGAGGCGAATGTTTCGGCATTCGCCTTTTTTGTGATCTTCGTTCAACAACTTCGTAGACGCGCACTGAATCGCCTCCCTACTTCCTTTGCTCAATGCAGGATTGGCTCAGATTTATTGGCTTTGATCAACTTTTGTATTCCAGGCTACTCTATGAAGAATATTCTTCTGAATTCAAGCTAAATTAATCAGGTTTCCTACTTGTTTCCGTAATATTTCGGAGAAACGAGCAGAACTTTAAACTATTTAAAAAGACCACGGCAATTCCTCGGATCTAATTTCTAAAACGAGCTAATCTATCTGTGCATCTCCGTGGAATTCCTAGTAGCTTACTTAAGCAAAAACCGACTACTATACTGCCTTAGCACCCTATCCTTTCTTCCGTACTGCCACTGAAATTCAGCAAAAAAACGGACGTATTTCAATTCATAAACAAAGACGAGATAAAGCTCATAAAAAACAATAGAAAATGTCCAGATTTACTGCAAAAAACTCAATCATTTCGATTAAAGTAGGTTGCAGTTGAGCATAGCTACATTGAGACCAATTGAAGACCCCAGTGTGATCTAAAAATGGCAACCAAATTACCCACTGACTCTCTCCCGATCGACGCAGTTGTAACCGAAAGCGATATCGATTTCTCTGAACTCGCATCGCTCGAAAACGAAGATCTTTCACCCGAAGGTTTAGCAAAATCGCTGAGAGGAAAAGCCAGCGAATATCTAGGATTGTCCGATGATTCGGTTGGAATGTTTCTGAGGGAAATGGCAAGATATCCGCTGCTGACTCAAGCTGAAGAAATTGAATTGGCGCGAGAAATTACCAAAGGTGGAATTGTTGGAGAACGAGCAAAGCGAAAATTAGTTCGAGCGAATCTGCGCTTAGTCGTGTCAATTGCCAAAAAATATCTCAATCGGGGAGTTCCTTTCTTAGATTTGATTCAAGAAGGGGCAATGGGTTTAATGAGAGCCGCAGAAAAATTTGACTACGAACGCGGCTACAAGTTTTCAACTTATGCGTACTGGTGGATTCGCCAAGGAATTACCCGCGCCATTGCGTCTCAATCTAGAACGGTTCGCTTACCCGTTCACATGGTCGAAAAGCTGAATCAAGTTCGCAAAGTGCGTCAACTGCTATCTCAAGAACTCGGTCGTAAACCGACAAAGAAAGAGCTAGCTGGTGCGCTCGATATGGAAGAAGATAAGTTAGAGCAGGTTCTAGACGTGAGCCAGCGCACCTTATCGCTTCATGCCTGGGTGGGACGCGATGAAGATACGGAACTTATGCAACTAATCGAAGATGCGGATAATGTTGCGCCGAACGATAACTTAGACCACAAACTCTTGGTCGATCGCCTCAACTCGGTGCTGGATCACCTCAGCGATCGAGAGCGCGAAATCATCAAACTGCGGTTTGGTCTCACCGATGGTCAACACTATACCTTGAGTGAAATTGGTCAGCTTTATGATCTCTCGCGTGAGCGAGTGCGGCAGATTCAGGCAAAAGCGATGAGAAAGCTGCGTCATCCTCGTCGCCAAGCCCTGCTGAAAGATTGGATGTGATTAAAGCTTGTCGGTTGCTATCAGCGATTCGTCTTCTTAGATGAGTCGCTGATTTTTTTACATTAACTTTATATTAACTAAGATGAAAGAGCCTATGAAGCTCCATTTCGTCCCGCATCAGAGCAAATAAGTATAAAATCTATTTTGACTCAGTAAGCGTTCAGAACCGGGGTTCTACTAAATTTATTCGGTTAGTCCTTGCGGTAGAGGACTGTGAGATGTACGAATCATTACACTTTTAGTCACATCAATTATTCCGTCCCATGCTGTCTAGTGAGTGCAAAGTGTTGCGTGTTTTAATTGTCGATGATCATGAACTGACCCGCTTTAGCCTGAAGTTGGCACTCCAACGTCAGGAAGGAATTGAGCTAGTGGGTCTTGCTAGCAACGGTCAAGAAGCCGTTGAAATGGCGAATCGTCATTGCCCAGACGTAATTGTTTTGGATTTGCAGATGCCTGTGATGGATGGGCTGAGTGCCTCAACTCAGATTAAGAGCGCTCATCCAAATGTCAAGATTTTGGCGTATTCTTCGCTCGAAGATCCGCAGACTGAGGTAATGCTGCAAACGGCGAAAGTCGATGCGTTTTGCAAAAAGGAAACCACAGTTCAAGATCTAATCGCGATCGTGAATGAACTCGGAGAACAAGCGAACCAGCCTCGCAGTTTTTAGCGAATCCAAAGGTGAGTGAGAAATAGTGACAGTACCCTCGTTCTAGATAGGCTTTGTACGTATCTTGGCGCGATCTCTGAAGTTAGAGATTGCGCTAAACAACAAACTCTAACTGAATGACGGTTTCTCCCCCTTCTTCAGACAGGTTTCCCCCAACGACAGCCCTAATACGATCTGACATTATAAAAACATAAGAGAAGGGCACAACTTATGAAATTCTACGACTGGTATCGCACTCTTGTTCGCAACTCTAAATACCGCTGGTTAGTGATTGCTGGCACTTTGCTCTATTTGTTTAGCCCGATCGACCTTTTGCCCGACTTTGTTCCGCTAATCGGACAGATTGACGACACGGTGATTTTAGGGCTTCTGGTTGCTGAAGTCTCTTCGATGCTGATGGATCGCCTGAAAGCCCAGAAAGAAACGACCAACGCCGCCGTCGATGGTAAGCCGACCGCAGAAGCTGTTGATGTCGAAGCGACGACCGTTCGATAATTTTCGCTCAATTGAATAATTCCTGGAGGCGCGAGAAATCGCGCCTCTTTTGCCATAGTTTCTCGAATCCATCTAGAATGGGGGTCTGAGTTTATTTTGTCGCCCATGACTGCTTCTCGCCGCTATCACATCACCACGTTCGGCTGCCAAATGAACAAAGCAGACTCCGAGCGCATGGCTGGAATTCTAGAAACAATGGGCTTTGAGTGGTCAGAAGAACCGAACGAAGCCGACTTGATTCTTTATAATACCTGCACGATTCGCGATAACGCCGAGCAGAAGGTTTATTCGTATCTGGGACGACAAGCACAGCGCAAACAAGAAAACCCGAATTTAACGATCGTCGTTGCCGGATGTGTGGCACAGCAAGAAGGCGAAGCATTGTTACGCCGAGTGCCAGAACTGGATCTGGTAATGGGGCCTCAATATGCAAATCAGCTAGAAGATCTACTGGAACAGGTCTTCAGCGGCAATCAAGTGGTGGCAACTGACCCGATCCACATTGTCGAAGATATTACAAAACCTAGACGGGATAGCCAGGTTACAGCCTGGGTGAATGTAATCTACGGTTGTAACGAACGCTGTACCTATTGTGTGGTTCCAAGCGTGCGGGGAGTCGAACAGTCGCGCACTCCAGAAGCAATTCGAGCAGAGATTGAATCGTTGGCTGCACAGGGTTACACAGAGATAACACTGTTAGGACAAAATATTGATGCGTATGGGCGAGATCTGCCGGGTTCTACTCCTGAAGGGCGGCATCTACATACGTTGACTGATCTGCTGTACTTTGTGCATGATGTCCCAGGCATCGATCGCATTCGATTTGCGACCAGCCACCCGCGCTATTTCACCGAACGGTTGATTCGGGCTTGCGCTGAATTACCAAAAGTGTGTGAGCACTTCCACATTCCGTTTCAGTCGGGTGATAACGAAGTCTTGAAAGCGATGGCACGCGGCTATAGTCACGAGCGCTACCGCCGCATTATCGATATGATTCGTCAATATATGCCGGATGCCTCGATTAGTGCCGATGCGATCGTCGGGTTCCCTGGCGAAACCGAAGCACAATTTCAGAATACGCTGAAGCTGGTTGAGGAAGTTGGCTTTGATTTGATCAATACGGCGGCTTATTCTCCACGTCCGGGAACGCCTGCGGCAGTGTGGGAAGATCAGCTTTCTGAAGAAGTCAAAGCCGATCGACTCCAGCGCCTAAACCGCTTAGTGTCGCAAACGGCAGCAGAACGATCGCAGCGCTACGCCGGACGAATCGAAGAAGTCCTAGTCGAGGCGCAAAATCCGAAAGACCCGACTCAAGTGATGGGACGGACACGCGGTAATCGACTGACGTTCTTTGCAGGGTCGATCGACGAGTTACGTGGTCAACTGATCAAAGTCAGAATCACGGAAGTTCGCCCGTTTAGTTTGACGGGACAACCCTTGATTGAAGTTCGATTGTAGAAACGGAGAGGGTGGGATTCGAACCCACGGAACCTTTCGGTTCATTCGATTTCAAGTCGAACGCGATCGACCACTCTGCCACCTCTCCAGGCGCTTGCCTGATTTTAACTCAGTTTGGCGCAAATACGATCGCCAAATCTAAGGAAAAGCGGCTTCTGGATCAACACCAAACACATAGTCATAATCAAACACGATTGCGTCCGGGTGACGAATCACAGAGAAGCCAAAGCTGCTGATGACTTCAGTTGTGAAGGTGGCGATCGCCAGTTCGATCAGCTTTTTGTCGGCGATCGTTGGAACCTGGACATAGTAATCTCGCCGTGCGAAGAAGAGCTTTTCGTCTCTTGGCACAATGATTTGATTTAAGCGATGGGTTTGCTGGATCGGCTTGAGATAAAGCGTGATGAATTCTTCCTGGTTGCGTTGGAGTCGGTAGAGTCGTTCATGTTGCAGCCAACTCATCCGGAATAGCAGCTTGATGATTTCAAAGCCGAGAATGTAGTTGAAAATATGATTTCTCTCTTCGGTGCTAACCACTACTCGCACCGCAGATTCCAGGATTAGATCGAGTTTTCTTCTCGAATCCTGGGCGGAGTGAATGTAGAACTGGCGGATATAGTTTCTTAAAACGGCTTCAGTCAGTTGGGTCGTGATGCGGAATCGATCTAAATTGAGCTTAACTTTTTGTCTAATTTCGTGATTTTCGATCAGTTTAGAAATGAGTCCATTCGCAGTGTACTCATCGAGAAATTGAGCCTGGGTCGCAGGCGATGCGGCACAGAGCAGATGACACAACGACAGCACGTAGCGCCGCTGATTCCAGGGTAAATTTTCCGCCCACAATCTTGCTTCTGGCGGTAATCTCTGCAAGATATTCTCGATCGACTCGGAGTGTAGGGGGTGAGACATGGCGCGATCGCTGGAAATAAAGCACACTGGCTTAGAGTGCCCAATTTAAGCTATGCAGCAGCAGTCCGATGTCATCATCCCGGTAGAGGCGTGAATCATTCTGTTGATGGAACAGTTTCAAGCGTAGGATTGCTAACCTTAAATCATTGAATCCGAACAGGAAGTTATTAATATGAATCTTTTAGCATGGATTGTTTTAGGTCTAATCGCAGGTGCGATCGCAAAAGCAATTGATCCCGGTGCTCGTGGTGGTGGAATTTTAGGGACTTTGCTTTTAGGAATTGTGGGTGCACTGGTGGGAGGTAGTTTGTACACCCTGTTGACGACAGGGACGCTAGCAATTACCTCGGCTGGCTTGAGCTTGGGTGGCATTATTGTGGCTGTGCTCGGCGCGATCATTTTCTCGTTTATCTGGAATCGCATCGCTGGACGGGGTGCGATCTAGGGTTGCGTTTGATTAAATTTGCTTTCTAAGCTGAGATTGCCCGTAGCTTTGCACCCGCGAGATTACGGGCAATTTAGCGTCTGTGCCCTGTTTGTCTCCTTGGCACGGGTGGGGGTCGAGAATTTGTTTTAATGGGTCTATGAGGGTCGTGGGCTGTTACTTTGCACTTACTTTTCAGTCCATCCTCGTTAGCCTGTACGAAACCATCCTGCTTCTCCTGCGGGGTAAGGGACTAAAGGATGAGTGTCTGTGGGCAAATTCTAAAGAGGCAAATCATGGACGTTTTAGAGCGGGTGGAATGGCTGCGGCAGCGGACGGAATTCTCTAGTCTGTCATCGGAAGCGTTGCAGGCGATCGCGCAACAGGTTCAAGAACAACAGGTTCAAGAAAATCGCCGCCTTGGACTCGAAGACACGCAGCCTGAAGCACTCTACATTTTGTACGACGGGCATCTTGAGCGGTATCGCACCAGTAAAACGGGCTTGGCAAAGGTCACGAGCTTAATTCCAGGGTCGATCGTCTATCTCAAAGAACTGTTGCTCGATCGCAAGGCAGAAGAAACCACAATTACCCTGAATGACTGTGTGATCTGGACAATTCCACGGGAGGCATTCAAAGCGATCGCTCAACAGTTTCCCGAAATTGCTCAAGGCGTTTCGCAGCAGCTTGCCACGCAGTTAGAGGAAGTGTCTTCGCAACTTGCTTATGAGCGGGAACAACAGATCGCCTTGCGTCCTTATCTTGTTCCAAAAGTTAAACGCGGCATTGTGGGAACCAGCCGCTATGCAGTGCGACTGCGGCAAGACATTAAAAAAGCCGCCAGCGATCGTGGTTCTGTCTTAATCTTTGGAGAGCCGGGACTGGAAAAAGACAATACTGCGGCGTTAATTCACTTTGGATCGAGCGATCGTAAAGAGCCATTAATCAAAATCAACTGCAACACGCTACAACCGAGCGGCGCAGAAATCTTTGGGCGAACGGGTAAGCCTGGATTGCTCGATTGGATTGGGCGCGGCACCATTATGCTGAACAATCTCGAAGATATTGCGCCGGAGTTTGAAGAAAAGTTGGTGCAGCTTTTGAAGACGGGGAAGTTTACGCCGATCGCACGCGAAGGAGAACCGGAACCAGAAGCCCGATCAGTTGAAGCGAGGCTGCTCATGACTTCTGAGAAGATTCTACCGCGATTGGAAAAATGTAAGCTAATTACTCATGTGATCAAGGTGCCACCCCTGCGAGTCAGAAAAGCGGATATTGCCGTTCAAGCAGAGTATTACTTGAGTTTAATTGCTCGATCGCGAGGCATCTCTAAGCCCAAGATTACACCCGAAGCGTTACGCCGACTTCAAGGTTATGACTTTCCTGGAAATCATGTCGAACTTGAAAGTCTATTGGGACGGGCAATTACTCAAGCAGAAAGCCCAGAACTCACCGAAGAGGTGTTCTGGGCAGCAGGCAATAAAAATCGTCGATTTCGGGTCAATCTGCTTAATGCTTATCCACGATTGCGGCAATTCCTCAGGAGTCCCTGGTGGCCAGATCGGATCAATTACGGCTTTACCTTGGGAGCTTTTGCAGTTATCGTCACCGTGTTAATGGTGGCACCGCAAAGCCGCGATCGTAACTTCGCCTTGAATCTATTCTGGGCATGGTGGTGGATGCTGATTCTGGTTGCATTCCCCTTTGTGGGACGGCTTTGGTGTGCGGTTTGTCCATTTATGATTTACGGCGAACTGGCGCAAAAGATTTCTCTCTGGCTCTATCCGCGTAAGCTACAACCCTGGCCCAGACAAGCGGCTGAGAAGTGGGGCGGTTGGTTTTTGTTTGGTATGTTCACGCTGATTCTACTGTGGGAAGAACTGTGGAACTTAGAAAATACGGCTTATCTATCGGGCTATTTATTGTTGCTGATTACGGCTGGAGCCGTTATCTTTTCTGTGTTGTTTGAGCGGCGATTTTGGTGTCGATATCTCTGTCCGATCGGGGGCATGAATGGCTTATTTGCTAAACTTGCCATGATTGAACTCCGAGCACAGCAAGGAATTTGTTCTGCAACTTGTACGACCTATCAGTGCTACAAAGGCGGGCCGCAAAAAGGCGAAGGCATGGAAACTGGAGGCTGTCCCATCTATTCACATCCAGCGCAGCTCCGGGACAATCGCGATTGTGTGTTGTGTATGACCTGCCTGAAAGCTTGTCCTCACCGATCGGTCGAACTCAACCTGCGTCCACCGGGAATTGAACTATGGACTACCCATCAACCGACTTATCCTGAAGTTTGCTTATTGTTTCTGCTGTTTGGAGCCGTGTTTTTGCATCGGCTTCCTGCAATCCAACAGCTACTGGATATCAATCTACATCTTGATCAATTTAGCTACCACGCGATCGTCTCGGTTCTTGCTTTGATGTTGCCCGGAGCCATTGCACTGTTGTTCGATCAAATAATGAGGCTGTTCAATCGACGATCGCGCCCTTTTCTTGAACTCGCATATGGTTATCTCCCGCTGGTTTTAGGGGCGAGTTTAGCGTACTACTTACACTTGGGACTAAACGAAGCAGGACGCATTCTTCCGGTGACGGCTGCAACCTTCGGCGGTAGCACAGAACTGATGGCAACCTTACCGATCGCAGTCGCTCATCCCGCTGTGATTGAATTCTTACAAGCTGTCACGATCGCGGGATCGTTCTGGTTGAGCGTCTTGCTCACGCAAAAAATTGCTCGACAGCCGATCCGATCGCTTCTCCTGCAACATAGCGCAATGGTGCTGCTTGGATCATTGGTATGGCGGTTAATCGTTGTTGCCTAGATGTTTGATGCTCAGAGTATCAATAATTCCACGAGTCTATCTTTGGATAGGTTGCAAAGATAGACTTATGCTGCAATATTGACCAATCAAAGAATTTCTCCTGTACAATCAGTACCCATCCATTCGATGTTGAATACATCACTGTTGAACACATCACTATAGATATGGGCAACCCAATTACTCCTGTGCAAAACGTCACCGCTCCTCGATCTGCAAAGCGTAGCCGAAAACCTACAAAGCCACCGTCAGCCGGGCGACTTCTACTGCACTTTGCACAACGGCATCCCTTCATCTGCTTGTTTGCGGTTTGGAGTTCCTTCCTGTTCTTTGGTTGGCTAGCGGTCTCAGGGTTAACCTACACCAATCCAGCCCCCTTAGAAGCCGTAGAATCGCCGCAACCGGTTGCAGAATCACCCGCTAATTCTGCTGACTCCAGCAGCGCCATTGGCTTACTCGCGATCGTCGTTGCTACTTGTGCAACCAGCTCTGTCTTGATTTCTCGACGCTTGCGTTCGGCGCAGCAGACATCTCGCCGCATCATTAAGCAACAAGCTGCACTCAGTCCTACCTCCGAGCGCAGAGCAAGCCGATCGCAGCAATCTGCGCGGGGTCGTCAATCAGGCGGTCAGTCGATCGCAGTGAAATCCGCAAGCCCTGCACATTATGCCGCGACTGCCAAAACTTCGACTCGTTCCCCCGCCCTCACCCTTCTGCCAGACAAGACTCCACTAGAGTCAAACCCGCCACTTAGCCTGGCGGAAAGGCTTGATATTCGGCAACAAGACCGCACCTCTAAACGGATTCAATCAAACAGATAAACCATCCTTTCGGATTATTTCAAGCGAGGGAGGAAGTTCACGTTTGTAATTTATACGCTTGGGGAGCAATGTTTACGATAAGTAACAATGAAAACATCACTGAAGCGTTTAGTTACTGGATTATCTGTAGTTGGATTAGGCGTTAGCGTTGCCCTGCCCTCAATGGCACAAAGTAAATTCACGCCCAATGCTGAAACCACTCCGGCAAATACTCCCCAAACACCCGCTCCGACAAATCGGGATGCTGGTATTCCTCCGGTTGGGGGTCAATCCGGTCAAAACACTCCTGGAAGCATCACCAATCCTGACAGTTCTGTAGATTCAGGCACAACTACCGCTCCCGGTTTGCCCAACAATCAAAGCGTTCCTGGCACCGTTGCCCCGGCAAACCGTCCTGAAGTTAACAATACTCCAACCAATAGCAGCCCGACCGGTGCAACCCCGACCGACACCACGAACTACGCATCTACGGGCTCGTCTGATCAGTCTATCGACCGAATCGTTCGCACCAGCCCTTCGTTTGAATTGTTCAATGCACTGGTGCGCGTGGCTGACTCTCAAGGCGGTGCATTTTCTTCGCAGCTTGCAGGGGATAGCAGCGTGACTGTTTTTGCGCCAACTGATGAAGCCCTCGCTGCGCTTCCCCCAGCAACCTTCAAAGCCTTAGTGCAGCCGGAAAACCGTGCTTTGTTAACCCAAGTTCTGCAAAATCACATCGTGCGCGGCAAAGTCTCCTCCAGCGATTTGTCAGCAAAACAAGTGCAATCGATGGGTGGAAACCCGATCGCGGCTCAAGGTAGCAACGGAATGCTGATGATCGGCAACGCACAAGTCGTTGGTGCAGACATTGCTGCAAGCAATGGCACCATTCATGCAATCAATCAAGTAATTCTTCCCGCAAGCCTGCAAGGAAAGCTGACTAGCTTGGCTCCCACAGGAATGCCGATGACGCAGCCGTAGAGAATTTGCAGAGATGCACATTGCATCCCTCAGGCTCTGTTAGCGCATTAGAAACATTTGCAACAGTCCGCCGACCACGTTGATCAGGGTTTGCCCGAAGCCGCCGCCCGATCGCGCTTTCGGCGGATTTTTTAAGGTTTGGGCAAGCGTAGTTGCAGATTTGGCGCTGCTGGCATCCCCTTGCTGCTCGAATAACGCTGCTGCCTGTTCCGAGTCTTGAACTGCGCCTTTTTCGTCTCCAAGTTCGAGTCGCGCCATTGCCCGACCGATCAAGGCTGGAGCCGAATCGGGTTTACGAACTAGCACTTGATTGAAATTCTCGATCGCTCGTTCATATTGTTTGCGTTTGCCTGCTTCCATTGCCATCTGGTAAAACATCTCCGGAGTTCCCGCTGTAGTCGGTAGCCCGATCGCGCCTTGAATCAGCGCCATTTCGATCTGCGTTCCGGTTAGGTCTGCGCCGACAAGATACGATCGAGTTAAATCGGTGCCTTGTAAGTTGGCGCTAGTCAATTTCGCGCCTGCGAGATTTGCGCCGCTTAGAGTTGCACCTGCCAGATTCGCGCCTGTGAGGTTGGCTCCGGCAAGGTTGGCTTGACTGAGATTTGCGCCTGCGAGATTTGCGCCTGCGAGATTTGCACCCGGCAATTGAGCCAGCACAAGCCCTGAACTGGTTAATTCGCAGTTCGGACATTGTTTCGTTGCCAGCAGTTGGCGCACATGCTCGAGATTTTCAGCTTGAGCCGGGAGAATGATGCCGATCGACATCAGCGCAGCAATCGATAAATTTGTCCGCATCATATACAGGAACCTTAACCGGGAAGGGTGAGCAGGAAAATACTTCATACTACTGTCTCGTTGCAGTTGCGACGATCTTTTTGATGTCCAGACTGAGTATTCCTGAATTGAAGGCAAAAATCTAAAATGGAGGTATGGCTAAAAAACAAAAATTTCCTCATCTGGTTGGATCAAAGTGGACAGCACAGGAAGAAACCTGGGGCTGGCGGCACTTTCAGGTCGTTAATCGCAAAAATGAGGGCGAATGGGTATTTGCGGAAGTGGTGGCAGCTTGCGATCCGTCGGTGCGGTTTTGGATGAATGCGAAATTGTTCAAAGACCGATCGCAGTGGCAAGCGGGCTGGAAATCCCTCAACGAGCAGGAAGAAGCGTGAAAGATGATTTTGCGAGAAGGAAAGCAGTGTCTATGATATTGACATCCTTCTGATTTAGCCCCTTCAGATTCATGGCAACGCTTCCCGGATTAAGCGATCGACAAGTGCGTGAGCGCGTCTTAGCAGGTGAGACAAATAATGTTAAGCTGCCGACGAGTCGATCGTATGCACGAATTTTTCAAGAGAATTTACTCACGTTTGTCAATGCCGTTTTCTTTGCAATTAGCGGTGTTTTCATTTTGCTGCGTCGTCCGAGTGATGCCATCTTCGTTGCTGTGGTGATTTTCAGCGGCGTGGTGATCGGGATTGTGCAGGAGATTTGGGCAAAGCAGAAACTGGATGAAATTGCGCTGTTGTCTCGTCCTCACGCGACGGTGATTCGCAACGGTGAAGAAATTAATATTGACCCCAGTGAGATCGTGCTGGGAGATACGCTGGTGCTGCGTCCGGGGGATCAGGTGTTGGTCGATGGGGAAATTGTTGGAGCAGGACGAGTTGAGGTCGATGAATCGCTGCTCACCGGAGAATCGGATCTGATTGTCAAGGTTGCGGGTAAGCCTGTGTATTCAGGCAGTTTCTGTGCGAGTGGTAGTGCTTGTTATGAAGCGCAAAAGGTCGGAACTGATACCGTCGCTTATCAGATAACGATGGGAGCGCGAGAGTTTCGCCAAGTCTATACGCCGTTGCAAGCGGAGATTAACTTAATTATTCGGATTTTATTGCTGCTGGCATCGTTTTTATGGTTGCTGATAGGAATCAGTTTTGTGAGTCGATCTCAGACCTTAAACGAAGTGGTACAGCGTGCCGCAGTGATCGCGGGTCTGATTCCTGCGGGATTAATTCTAGCAATCACGCTGTCATATGCGATGGGTTCGATTCGGATGTTGGGGCAGAATGTTTTGATTCAGCAAACGAATGCTGTCGAGTCGTTGAGCAATGTTGATGTGCTGTGTTTGGATAAAACTGGAACGCTGACGACGAATCAAATCGAACTGCATTCGCTACATCCGATCGCTCGTTCAGAACTGGAATTACGATCGCGCTTAGGTGACTTTGCCGCTAGCACCCAAGCCAGAAACCGCACCAGTGAAGCCGTTCTGATTGCCTGTGGTGGATATGCTAAACCGATTCGCGACGAAATTCCTTTCTCTTCAGCGCGAAAGTGGAGCGCGATCGAATTTGCCGATCACCCAGGGACTTACATTCTGGGCGCACCGGAAATTTTGATGAAAGCCACAACTTTAGATGATGAAAGTTTGGACTACATCGATCGCCAAGTGAATCACGGCTATCGCGTTGTGTTGTTTGCTTATACATCAGGGTCAATCACCTTGGAGTCGATCGCAGGCTCCACGCTGCCCGAATTGACTCCGCTTGGAATTCTTTGCTTTTCTGACCAACTCCGACCTTCTGCCCGTGAAACGCTGCAAGGATTCGTCAAAGCAGGCATTACGCTAAAGATTATTTCCGGTGATAATCCTCAAACGGTTGCAGCCTTAGCAAAACAAGCAGATTTTAGCGATGATATTCGATTGATTTCGGGTACAGAACTGGCGCAGATGGACGAAGCGCAATTGATGCAGGCGGCGCGAAATTACAATGTGTTCGGACGAATTACACCGCAGCAAAAAGCGCAACTGGTTCGGAGTTTACGCAAATCGGGTCACTATGTCGCGATGACCGGAGACGGCGTGAATGATGTGTTGTCGCTCAAGCAAGCGAATCTTGGAATTGCGATGGAGAGCGGCAGTAAGGCAACTCGCAGCATTGCCGATATTGTGTTACTGAAGGATTCATTTGAAGCATTGCCGCATACGTTCTTAGAAGGACAACGCATTCAAAATGGCATTCGCGATGTCATTAAATTATTTATGGTAAGACTGAGTTGCGTGGCGTTGCTAATTTTTGCGATCGCCATTGTTTCCGATAGTTTTCCACTGTTAAATAAACATAGCGCGATCGTCACTCTGATTGGTGTAGGAATTCCCACAACGTTTATTCCAATCTGGGCACAACCCGGAGAACTGCAAAAGCGCAGTTTAGTGCGATCGATGCTACATTTCGTCGTTCCTGCTACGATCACGATTACGTTAGTGTCGCTCACCGTGTATCTATTTTATTTAGTGAGTGCTGTCTTGGATCTACCTCCTAATGTTGGACTTGCTGAGATCGAATTTAATATTCCTCGGACTGCATTAGTCACCATTTTAGTGTTTTGCGAACTGTTGTTGATTCCGTTTCTCAAGCCACCCACAAACGCTTGGACAGGCGGAGAACCATTAAGCGGCGACTGGCGATATACGATCGTTGCCGTTGCCCTACTTGTTGTCTATTTGCTGATTCTTGCAATTCCGCCGCTGCGGGTGTTTTTTGAACTGTCTCCGCTGAGTTTACAGGATTGCCTGTTTTTGGGTTTGGTTGCGATAGAGTGGGCGCTAATTCTGAGATTGTCCTGGCGGACTCGGTTTCTCGATCGCTTTTTAGGCGTTGATTTGGAGTAAGAACAATGAGAGACCTCCCTTCTAGAATTCCGCAATACAAAGTTTCAATTTGGGAAACGCTTGCCGTGGTGCTGGGCGCGATCGCTACGCTGGGAGTCGGCTTAACCGGACTCGGATTAAAATTTCTCAGCAATGCTGCAACCCCCCAACGCGCAGAAGCGATCGCCAGCAATATCATGACTTATTCCCTACCTGGAGGCTCTCAGGGTCTGCTGGGTGTGAATATAGCAGGCGCAAAAGTTGCCCTTGTTGCCAGCGAAGGCAATGAACCCGATATTCAGCTTTTGATGGCGCGGGTTCCGGTAGATCAAGAATCAGGACGGCGGCGGATCGATCGCATCTTAGACAGCATTGCGCTGGGCGCGGACGAAGAAGAACTGAAAATCAAGACGGTGCGGGCTGAAAACCGGACGCTGTGTGGACAAACGACGGGAATTGCGGTTCGGGAGGGATTGCTAAAGTACCCCGATTCCCCCGAAAAAGCGACTGTGATTTACCGAGCAAACATCATTTTGGGTGACAGTCGATATGTGGTGAATCTGCTGGCAAATGACGCAAATTTAGATGTAGCGCGAAAGAAAGCAGACGATGTGTTTAAGTCGCTCCAGTGTCGTCAGTAAAGAAATTTTTGTGACCGCTAAGATCGATCAGTCCCTTTTCACTGATTTATGGTTCGTGCTCTCCGGCTCTCGCGCAAAGTTCCCGTTTTGCTGGCGATCGCATCGTTCATGGTCGCGATCGCGATCCACTCCATTTCAGAACCGATCGCATCGGCAAAACCTAACTGGATCACAAGAAGCAATGAAAATACAAACCTTCTAATCAAAGCTGAATCAGAATCAAACTGCACAGATCAACCCACACTCAGCCAATCGCTGCTGAAACTAGATACAAACTATGTGCAATGCTACGAGCGAAACTTAAATAACGCAGTTGCAACACTTCAGACAAAGCGAAAGCAGGAAACTGAGCCATCGGTCAAACTTGATCTAGAAATTCTGATTCAATCAGCAAACGAGGAATTGCGATCGATTCAACTCGATCGACGATACCGTTTGCCTTATGTGAATTTAGCTAGAGAAATTAACCGCAGCATTGATGATCTCAACAAGCGCGATTTAACCAAGCAGCTAAAGCGAATTAGCGGAGAAAATACAACTGCGATCGCGACGATGGCAATTCAAAGAATGCGAGAGAGCATGACGCAACAAAACGTTTTCTTTCCCGAAAAATCGCAGCTTGAAAAAGATCTAGCAAATACAGCCATTCAACTCGAACAAATCAAGCAACGCATCGAACAACAGAAAATTGATCAATCAAGTTACACTAAGCTAAAAGCACAATTAACCGAATATACAAACTTTGTTCGGCAAGAAATCCTACCCAAAGCCAGAACCAGCTTCCGCTTACCGAGCGAACTTTATGCAGCAGAACTCGCAGAACGAGGAGTCGAAATCCCGATCGACGAACTCCTGCAAAATGCCCATTCTGCCTTTGCCGCCATTCAACAAGAAATGAACGTGCTTGCTCCACAAATCGCCAGACAAAAAGGCTTTCAGGCAAAAGACTATCGCGACGTAATCCGCGCTCTCAAGCAAGAGCAATTACCGAGCGATCAAATTCTGCCGCACTATCAGAAACGCCAAAAGGAAATCGAAGCCATCATTCAGCGTGAAAAATTAGTCACGCTCCCGAAACGCCCCTTAACCATTCGGCTCACCACTGATCGTGAAAACGCAATTTTTCCCGTTCCGCAATACCATGCTCCCAAAGCTTCAAGCAAAACGGCTGGAACCTTCATCATTCCCCTCCTAAAACCAGACCCCCAACCCCGTACCTACAACGATTTCACCTATCCCGCCGTTTCCTGGACGCTCACTGCTCACGAAGGCAGACCCGGACACGACCTCCAGTTCACCACGATTCAAGATCAAGGCATTTCTGAGGCTCGATCGAAGTTCGGCTACAACCCCGCCAACCACGAAGGCTGGGCACTCTACGCCGAAGCGATTACCCTACCGTTCATGCCGATCGAAGGGCAGTTTATCTCCCTACAATTTCAGCTATTGCGGGCGGCGCGTGCCTTCTTGGAACCCGAACTGCATTTAGGTAAAATCTCGACGACCGAAGCACTGCGCATTCTCACCGAAGAGGCAGGCTACTCAAAGTTCTTCGCTCAGCAGGAAATCGATCGCTATACCGTCCGGCTTCCCGGACACGCTCCCTCTTACTTCTATGGCTATCAACGCCTGATGCAGCTTCGCAAAAATGTCGAACAACAACTGGGTGCGAAGTTTGACTCCCAAAAGTTTCACGACTTCATCTTGGCTCAGGGATTTATGCCACAGCGATTGCTGCGTCAGGCAGTGCTAGAACAATTCGTTCAAGCTAAGCCCGCTTAGGAGATGAGTCGATCATTAGCTCACCAAGCGTTCTAAATACCGTTCGATCAGCAGAATCGCCACAATATCATCGATCGCTCTCGGCGGCGTTCGCATTCCTTGCGGGATCAACCGATTCAACCCTTCTGGCGGATAAAGCTGCCAATAGCGATCGCGAGCTTCTAAGGAACTATTGCGCTCATCCACCGTGATAATCCGCAGCGGCTCACTTAATTCATCCGCAATCTTGAGCTTCCAATCTTTTGAGGAAGTCTGATCCCCCATCACCAATAGCGAAATCGGATACCGCTCCCGCAAGCCTTGAATCGTCGCGATCGTGCTTTCGGCGCTGATCACTTCATGATAGTAGAGGCGGCGATCGACCCCCATGACCGCTAATCCACACTTTTGCCGCCCTGGATCAAACCCCAGAATTACTGGCTGTTCCGCCATGCTGCGTCTCTACTCCCCTATTCGCTGGATATGTTAGCTCGATGCTCTCAGCACCACTTGTCCGTTTTGAACTGCCACTAATTCTATTTTGAGCGGCCCAGCCGTGTATGTGGTATCCGATGCGATCGCTCGCAGTTCAACCGGAGTGGGATAGCGCCGCAGCTGGTCAATGAATGATCCTAATGTAAGCAGTTTTTCGATTTGAATGTTGTCGTTCAAAACGCCAGCGACACGAGCGCGAGTATTAGAAACAGCAAGCAGTTCTTGAATCGACCGTTGGAAGTCCTGCGGTGCAAGCTTGGAGGGATCGATTGTTTGGGCAGCGATCGTCTCTCCCGCAGAAAACACAACCCGATTGGGGACTGCACTCATGTAAACAAACACGGGTTTGTTTTCGCCTTTGACATAGTTTGCGAGGGCTTGTACCCGAACCAGATAATCTTGACCATTCCTGATTTGTTGAATCAAACTTTCAACTTCCGCCGTCCGAATCTGCACAATTTGCAGATCATCTCGTCCGAGCCGCAGTGCCTCAACCGCAGAACGATTTGCATATTGCAGGAGTTGATCGATCGCTGCTTTCGCACCTTCCGAATTTCCTACGCGCACCACGCCAGAAGACAACACTTGTGTCCGATAAATCGCCAGATCGCCGCTGCGAATTAGCTCGACATCCCGTTCAATTTGCTGCAGTGTCGCAGTTAGGCTGGCTCGTTGTGCCTCTAATCGCTTCAGATCCGTCTCACGCTGCCCAATCACCTGATCGCGCTCATTAATCTCACGATCGCGCTGTTCAATCAGTTTCGTGCGTTCGGCAATCTCTGCATCGCGCTCGGCGATCTGCTGCTTGACCTGATCGCGCTGCGTAATCAGGGTCTTTTGTTCCGACTGCAGTTGATTGATATCGCTGCGGAGTTTTAATGCTTGACCAGACACCGCGACCAGTTGACGACGCGTGAGATCACGCTGCGCTTCGGTGGTGCGGAGTTGAGCATTGGTTTCCCGTTGGCGATCGATTGAAGTTTTCAGATCGGCATTGATTCGCTTTAGCTGTTCCTCAACTTGGGCGCGTTCCGACCGAGCTTCTGTGAGTTGCTTCTCGACTTGCGCTTTCTGAGCATCGGTCGCCTTCAGATCGGTGGCAGCCTTTTCCAAATCGCGTCCGCGATCGCGCAGCTCGGTTTGGATTCGCCCAAAGTTCAGCAGCATTTCGCGAAAGGTTTTACTTGCCAGCAGCAGCACCCCTAAAGTTGAGGCAGAAATCAGCGTTCCGGTCAAAATCGTAACTACGACCGCGGTTTGCTTCGGACGAAGATTAAACAAGCTAAGCCGCGCTTTTCCCACACGAGTTCCCAAGCGATCGCCCACGGTTGCGATCACTCCACCCAACACCAACACCACCAGAATTAAAATCAGCCCGACATCGGACATAAGACTCCCAAGAGATCCTTAGACCAGCACTTTTACACTGGCAAGGCAATTCTAGATCCGCCTATCATTATGCCTGTTCGATTTATACTTCGGGCGGGTCTTCAAGGAAAGAATTCTAGTCCAATTAGGTAAACTGCTGACTTAGCGTTACCGGATTGTGAACGGTGATTTTTTTCTTGTGAATCGAAATCATTTTGTCCTGACGCAAATCTCCCAGTAAGCGCGTCACCGTCACGCGAGTCGAACCGATCGCTTCAGCGATCGCTTGATGCGAGAGTTTGAGGTCAATCATGATTCCCTCTTGCGATGGGACTCCAAAATCGCGGCAGAGAATCAGCAAAAAGCTCACCAATCGCGATCCCATATCCCGGTGCGCTAAGGTCTCGATCATCATCTCGGTTTGCAAAATCCGCGAGGACAAGCCTTTGAGCATCAGCATCGAAAGTTCGGGGTTTTCCTTCAGTGCTTTCTCGACTTGCTCGATCGGGATCGAAAGCAACTCAACCGGAGTAAAGGCAACGGCGTGATAAAAGCGATCGGCTCTTTGTCCGGTAATCAGTGACAGCACCCCGAATACGCTGTTTTCTCTCAGCAGCGCCACCGTAATTTCTTCGCCTGCTTCGTACACCCGCGACAGTTTGACGGCACCCTTGACCAGAAAATACACTCGTTCTGCCGGATCTCCGGGAAAGAAGATTGTTTTGCCCCGTTCAAACGTTTCAATCACGGGAGGATATGCACTTCCTCCAATCTGACGGAACATTGCTGCAAGCGGTCTATCCTTGGTCACAACCATTTCTTTCCTTGTCGTGTCGAGTGCTGGATGAGTTTACAAGCCGGTCAGCGATCGAGCTTTGTAAACAATTGATGACTTTAGACCACTAAAACTGAGTCACCGAATGCTTTTTGTACACTGCGCTACATTTTAGCCGTGATCCTGAAAATCTCTGGGAATTTTCTACTTTCGAGCGTGTTTTTTTCGGCACGCTTAGATTCTCCCTCTCAGGGCTGAATAATTTTGGAAGATTGTACCGTAACTCGAATCGGGTGGCGATAGTGTCACTTGCACCCATTCGAGCAGATTCCTTTGTGCTGCTGAGGTCGAGACGGTTGCTATGCGAAATGAATACTGCCAATGGTGTTGCCTTTGGCACAGGCTTACTCATTTACTTTCGCTGAGGTTTTAGTCTCTTCAACTGATGCCGCAGCGCTTCAATTTCAGGTTTTTCTCGTCCGTAGCGCCACTTCACATACGCTTGGGAAATGTCTTCGATCGCACCTGCTTGCTCTTGAGTCCGCATGGTTTTCGCTCGTTGGGCATATTCTAGCGGCGTATCTGCTGAAGATTTACGAGTGCCTTGCGCTTCGAGGCGAGACAGCATTTGCTGATAAAGCCGCTCCATCGGTGCAAGCTTCTGCAACCGCTGGTAAGTTCGCCATTTTTTCCAGCCTTGACCACACAGCCAAACCAGCAAGGCAGTGCTAATCATTAGCAAACACGCGGTCAAGAATCCACCTAATCCTTGAGTAAACAGCGCCAAAAACCAGCCGATCGCGCTCCCGATCGTCCGAATTACTTCGCTGATCCAAGCCGTTACAGGCAGAGGTAGCCATCCCGCGACCCAGTTCCAAAATCGCTGCAGCAGACTAAAGGGCTGATATTCCTCGATCGAAGGCGGAATCAGTTCACGTCCCGGAATCGGGTCGATCGTGAACCATCCCATGCGCGGCACGAAGATTTCTGTGATCGCGTAAGCATCGGTATTCTTCACAATGTACAGTCCGGTGAAGGGATTAAATTCTCCGGGCGCATATCCCGCTACTAATCGCGCCGGAATGCCAATTGATCGCAGCATCATCGTCAGCGTCGTAGAAAAATGATCGCGATCGCCGCCTTGATTTTGCAAAAATGCCTCGACGAGATCTTCACCCGGCTTCAGCAAATCCAGGTCTTGCCGAACCTGATAACGCTGCTTCAAATACTGCCCCAGATAAAGCGCCTTTTCATAATCGGACTCGATCGGCTGTTCAGAAGTTGCCAGGATTCGCTTCGTTTCTTTAGCGACATTCTGAGCAATTCCCGCTGGAATCTGTAAGTGTGGACTCTCTTTTGGATACTGCGCTCTGGACGAATACAGCCGCAGCAACGTGCGATCGCGATACGGCACATCCGACACCACGGTATAAGTAATGCCATCGCTTAACTCGATCGGCGCACGTAATCCTGCTTCGGGGTCGATCGCAATTTCATCGGTCGGGAAATAGATTTCTCTCGCCCTTGAAAGCGCCGGAATTAGATTCGGCATTGGGGCAATAATCGTGTAGGTCTGCACCACTTCGCGTGTTTTGCCGATCGTCACCGGAGTCGGCAGAAAGAACCGATATGACCAAGGTGAGCGTTTAACTGTCTGCGTCTTGTCGTTGCGCGACACTTCCCAACCCTGCCCTGTGTAGCGATCGAAAGCCATCACCCGCCAAAAGCCTTCGATCTGCGATCGCACCCGCATAATGACTCGCGGCTTTAATGGATGCCGCACGTTTTGGCTAATCTTGTCGCCAAATCCACCATAAGACAGGTCATCCGGATCTTGGCTTTGCCCTGCGCCTTTTCCGCTCCCCGATCGCATTCCCACACGCGGATCTCGACTCTGACCCATGCCCGGATTGGTAATCACTCGGTTATTAAATCGCTCCTGAACGCTCACCGGAGAACTGACCGGAAATATACGTAACTGATAGCCAGGAAGTCGCGGCATCAGCGCAAAAATCACCAATCCCAATGCCAGCACGATCGCAAAGATCGCAGGCAGCACTCGAAAATTGATTTTCTTAAAGCTGGTGCGCTCTAACTTGACCACATCTACGCCCAAGCGCGAACAATAATCGAGCATCAGTACCGGGAGCGCGATCGCCAAAAATACCAGCAGCATTGCGCCAAACAGCATCGTCTGACTCAGCGTACTTGCCACCGACAGCAGCACTAGCCCAATCATCATCGAATAGCCCAAATCCTTGCGGCGTGGCAAATCAAAGCTGTGCAGCACTTGGATCTGAATCAGAAACTCTGCCAGCAGCAGCCGATTATCACCGCTCTGAGCACCACCGAGCATCCTGCCAAAAAAACTAAACAGCACGATCGTCATTGCGATCGCCAACAGGAATTTAAACCCTGTATTTTTCTTGCGTCGTCGATGCCAACTCCAATAGGCTCCGATCGCGCTTAAGGGAATTGCCCACACGCTCAACTGAGTTTCCGCAGCCAAATCTGTCGCCAAAATTCCCACGCTGACAAGCGACTGAGTGAGGACTCGCAGAAGAATCGATTCTTCTGGTTTTGCTTCTGGAATGACCTGAATTTTCGCTTGGATTTGCTGCCACCAGTTTTTCATGCGGAGAGAACGAAGGAATTTTACCTCCAGAGTACCCGTTTACCTGAAAAAGACGATGGCAGGGCGATCGCGTCATCGACTTAATCTAGCGGGCAAAACCGCACCCGCCAAATTTGCACCTCTGAGATTCGTGCCGGCTAAAGTTGCCCCAGTAAAATTTGCCTTGCCCAAATTTGCCCAGGACAAGTCAGCTCCCGACAAGTCAGCACCCGTAAAATCTGCCCCAAATAAGTAACTCCCGCTAAAGTGAGCGAACTTTAAATTGGCTTTGTGGAAGGTCGATCGATAAAAATGCGCTCCGCTTAATTCCGCCTCAACTAAATTTGCATCGCTCAAATTGGCTTCGGCTAAGTTTGCCTGAATCAAAATCGCATTGCTTAAATCCGATCGCCGCAAGTCTGCACCTGTAAGATCCGATCGCTTAAATTTCGCGCCCCGTAACTCCGTGCCAATCAAATTCGCCCGAATCAGATCTGCATCATTAAAATTCGCCCCTTTGAGATCTGCTCCGATGAAATTGGCATCGGTTAGATTAGCGTGGCGAAAATCTGCTCCAACTAAGTTCGCATCCACAAATTGGGCGTGCTGTAATGTCGCGTGCATAAATTCAGTTTTCTGAAGCACTGCTTTATTAAATTTTGCCGCGTTCAACTCTGCTTCATTCAGCACCGCCCAGCACAATCTAGAGCGACTAAAATTCGCTCCTCGTAAGTTTGCGCCGCGCAACTCAATCTCATCTAAATCCGCATCGCTTAAATCCGGCTCGATCGTCGGATAGCGCGATCGCCAGTCTGACCAAATCACTGCGCCCTTATGCAGCGTCATCAAATGTGCCATCACCGCCACGATCGCTTTACTCCTTACGATCGCTGTAGTGTTCTCGTCCCGGCAGATTTTCCATCGTCTCGATCACTGCCTTCGATGCGGCGATGATGTCGCGCTCTTCACCGCCTAGATACAAGCGTCCAAAACTGCCCACGGCTGAGATTTGCAGAATGTTAATGAACGCTGCTTTTTCGGCTTCGTTTGCAGCTAAAGCGGCATATGCCGCTGGTTCTACTTCAAACACATACAGCGTTTGTCCTGCCAAAATCATATTGCCGCGCCGCGTTCGGTTAATCAGTTGCGTATGGTGAGCATCAATATTGCGGATAATCTGGCTGGAGATCACACGCGGTCGCAGACAATCCTGTTTCTGCACATTCAGCGCCGCCAGAATTGCTCGCCCCGCCGCATTCACTTCGCCTTGATTGCTCGCGTGAATTTCGAGGACTCCATATAACCGCTCGACCATCTGCACTCCCGGACGCACCACTGCCGCTTTCAGTGCCACATCCATGATGCGATTGATTTCAATTCCAGGCGTGATTTCAATCCATAATGAAGCGTCACCGGGAAGTGGCAGAAATCCTAGCGCCTCGGTTCCCAGATAAGCTGCGTGCTGCGACTGCAAGCGATCGATATAAACGTAGCTGCGAAGATCGATGCCCAAGAGTAAACGATTGTAAATTGCTCTCTTAGTATACGATTCGACCCGTGCGATCGTATCTTTCAATTGATGCAGTTAAATTTTATTTTGTTTAGAAGGAAGCTGTCCTATCCTCGGGCAGATGACAGATGCCCACTATCACTTCAAATTTTAAGGAGTTGACGCGATTCGCCTGATGATGAATTCTACCTCTCCAGCGCTCTCAGTCTGTGTTGCCAGTCGTAATCGTCCTGATGATGTGATTCGCTGCCTGAATTCTCTTACCTTGCTTCAGCACGTTGAGTTTGAGATTCTGCTGATTGATGATGCCTCAGAAGCGCCGATCGCCGATCGGGTGCTTCCAGCGATCGATCCGATTTTGGTCGATCGATTACAAGTCTTTCGGCATGAAAACAATAAGGGTATCCCTGCTACTCGCAACGAACTTGCAGAACGAGCGAAAGCGCCTTATTTGCTGTATCTCGATGATGATGCTCAACTGTTGAGCGCGGAGAGTGTTGATAACGCCTTAACGGTGTTGAAGATTAGTCCTGAAGTGGGAGCAGTCGCGCTGTCTCAAAGCGACGAAACCGGAAAACTCTTGCCGGGTCAACCCTTGGCAATCGAGTATCGTTGTTATGCTCCGACTTTTGTAGGCTACGGTAGCCTGCTGCGACGAGACTTGTTTCTCGAATTAGGAGGCTATCGGGAAATGTTCGCCGCGTATTATGAAGAACCCGAATTTTGTAAGCGAATGCTCGATCGCGGCTTTTATGTGGTTTATCTACCGGATGCTTGTGTGGTTCACTATAAGTCCCCGATCGGACGAAATAACTTAGTCGCGCTGAGAAACAACTGCCGGAACAAGTGTTTTGCTGCGATTTATAACGAACCTTCGGCGATGATGGTGTTCAGCGTTCCCCTGAGAATCTTGCTCTACGTTTACAAACATTGGGCTTATTGTCGTCAGCACAAGATCAAGAGTGAATTTGGGGCAAGTTGGATTGTTCGCGAAATTCAGCAAAATCTTCCGGCACTCTGGCGCGATCGTCGTGCCTTGAAGTGGAGTACCTATTACAAATGGCACAAAATCAAGCAAGCTCCCGCTTATCAGCCTGCCGATTAGTTCTTTAATGTCCTGCGGTGCAATCTATGAAGCTTTTGATCGTGAATCATTCTTGTACAGTCTCTGTGGTTCAACAGTTTTACGCTGAGATTGAGCAGCAAACCGGCTGGGAACTCACGATCGTCATGCCTGAAAATTGGAAAGATGAATACGGCATTCGGCGCAAGATCGAGCGCTGGAAAGATTTTCGCGGACAGATCATCAGCATTCCAGTTTGGCGCTCAGGCAGCATTCCTCTGCATAGTTATCGATCGTTCTTTGTAAATCTACTCCGCAAGCTCAATCCCGATTTTATCTACCTACATCAGGAGCCTTATGCGTTAGTGACGTTGCAGGTTTATCTCGCAAACTATTTCACGATTCGCAAACCGATTAGTTTTTTTACCTGGCAGAACATTCTCAAGCGCTATCCGATTCCGTTTCGGCAGATGGAGCGCTGGATTTTGAAGCATACTGATGTGATGTTTCCTGGGTCTTACAGCGCAGAAGCGGTGATGCGAGAAAAGGGATACACGGGGCAAAGTGTATTGATGCCGTCTGGAATTGATCCAGCAATTTACTATCCCCGATCGAACACGCTTAAAACTGAACTGGGTGCCCAAGCTGTATTAATCGGCTATGTTGGGCGCATTGTTGAACAAAAAGGACTGAAAACGCTACTCCTTGCTTTGAACGAGATCCGATCGCTCCCGTGGCGGCTGGTGATGATTGGGGCTGGAGAGTATGAGCCAGAGTTTGACGCGATCGCCCAACAGTTGAATTTAAACGATCGCATTCAGAAATTAGGTTTTGTTCCGTTTACCGAAACTCCGAACTATCTTTCGGCATTCGATCTGCTGGTGCTGCCTTCTGAAACGCGATCGAGTTGGAAAGAACAGTTCGGGCGAGTAATCATTGAAGCGATGGCGTGTGGAACTCCGGTAATCGGCTCGGATTCAGGCGAAATTCCTCATCTAATCGCTGCCACAAAAGGCGGATTAGTTTTTCCTGAAGGAAACGCGATCGCGCTGTCACAGAAATTAAGCGAATTGATTCTAAATCCCGAACTGCGATCGCACTATGCAGCCACCGGACGACAAGCAGTTCTGAGCCATTACACCAATGCGTTACTTGCTCAGCGCTTTGCTGAAACAGTAAAGAATACAGTGGAGTTTGATCCGCGATCGCAGCGTTCAAGAGTACAATCGTTTCCGTCTCTTTAAGTTTGCGCTCTGGCTATGTCTGATCGATCGCGCCTCCCGGATCAACGTTGGTTTATTCATCCCGCTCAGCGCGATCGTGCGACACAGCTTGCTGTAGAAACTCAGCGATCGCCCCTTCTCGCGCAGGTTTTGATCAATCGCGGCTTCACCTCGCTCGAATCCGTCCAAGAATTTCTCGACCCAGAACGACAATCGCTGCCTTCTCCGCTAGAAGACTTTCCAGATTTAGCGATCAGCTTAGAACTCTTGATTAATGCAATCAACGATAAAACCCGGATTGCGATTTGCGGCGATTATGATGCAGACGGCATGACGAGCACTGCATTGTTACTCCGAGCATTGCGGTATTTGGGCGCAAGAGTTGACTATGCGATTCCGAGCCGCATGAGCGAAGGATACGGCATCAATCGCCGCATTATCGAAGAGTTTCACGAGGAAGGAGTCGGGCTGATTCTCACGGTCGATAATGGCATTGCGGCACATGATCCAATTGATCGCGCCAGAGAACTCGGTTTAACAGTAATTATCACCGATCACCATGATTTACCGCCAACCCTGCCAAACGCAAATGCAATTCTAAATCCGAAGTTAATCGCAGAAACCTCACCGTATCGCGGTATGGCGGGAGTGGGAGTTGCGTATGTTCTCGCCGTCTGTTTAGCTCAAAGTTTTGGACAGACCAGAGACTTACAGCACTCTCTGTTAGAGCTATTTACACTAGGCACGATCGCAGACTTGGCTCCACTGACCGGGGTTAATCGCCGCTGGGTAAAGCGCGGTTTGCAGTTATTACCAAAGTCCAAAATAGCGGGCATTCAAGCGTTAATTCAGATTGCAGGCTTGAGCAATGACAAAAACCTCAAGCCTGAAGCGATCGGGTTTCGATTAGGCCCTAGAATCAATGCGATCGGGCGGATCTCTGATCCAGAGATTGTGATTGAGCTATTGATTACTGATGATGATGGCGTTGCATTAGAGCGTGCAATGCAGTGTGAACAGGTGAATAAACACCGGCAACAATTGTGTGAACAGATCGAGAAAGAAGCGATCGAAGCCTATGAAAACAGTTCGCTAAATGCAAAAGACGATCGTGTTTTATTGTTAGTGCAACCCGATTGGCATCATGGCGTAATCGGAATTGTTGCCTCTCGATTAGTCGAACGCTACGGTGTTCCAGTCTTTATCGGAACGTATGAAGACGCAGCAAAAACCCATATTCGCGGGTCGGCTCGCAGCATCCCAGAATTCAATGTGTTTGAAGCGTTAGAGTGCTGCAAAGACTTGATGCTCAAACATGGAGGACACAAAGCAGCAGGCGGGTTTTCTTTTGAAGCCGATCGTTTAGACGACATTCGAGCAAGACTTAGAACCTTCGCCCACCGATCTCTCAAACCTGAGCACCTTAAACCTTTAGTCACGATCGATGCCCAGGCCGAACTCGCTCAACTTGATCTAGCGCTTCACGCCCAACTTGATGCCCTGCATCCTTGCGGCATGGACAACCCCGATCCGGTTTTCTGGACACCGAACGTTTGCATTGATGAGCAACGCCGGATTGGGAAAGGACACATCAAATTTGTACTGCGCTCAGGCAGCGAGAAAATTAACGCGATCGCATGGCGCTGGGGCGAATATTTCCCCCTACCAAGCACCTTAGATATCGCCTATCGGCTCAAGTCCAACGAATGGAACAACGAAGTTTCCGTCCAACTCGAAATCGTTGGGGCAAGACTACCGTCGCAGCAAACCGAATTTATCTTCAGCGATCGACCCTACACCTGCACACTCCTCGAACAAAGTGGGATCAAAGAGTTAAGAATTCAGAACACTAAAGGTGAAACCTTAATTATTCAAAAAGGGCAAAGAATTGGAACGCTTGGAAAACTAGATCAAGCAATGCAAGAAGTCGATGTGTCGCAAGCGCCCTTTTATGGCTTGGTAAAAGCTGCGGTAGATGCGTTAAAAGTCTAAAGATTTTATTCATATTCATTAGAAGCCCCACGCGCTAGGCTGAGACTACTTCCGTTTTTCTCTAAAATCTACCCCGCTACCTCCCATGAGATTGAGGAACACGCTTCACATCTCGTCCTAAAGTTGAGGCATATTGCTCGTGACCCATTCTGATTTCGCGCAACCTATGGCAACTGAACAACAAGTTAGACAGTATCTCGCCTACTGGTTTCAGCTAGGAAAGCGACTCATGACTCACAACGGACGGCAAGCCCTCAAGGTATCCTCTGTGATTGCGGGCGATCGCTACAGTGACGAGTTTGAAGCCTGCTGGAATTTGGTGCGCGCTCCAGAATCGGGGGATTGCTACATCGAAGGCACTACCCAAACGATCCGAGAACTGCTCTCGTCGGATTGGGAAATCAATCCCTGCGCCCGTTGTGCGATGCCTGTGCCCACGCGATCGCTGGGAATGCCTCCCTCTGACTGTCCTTGCGCGGATCTGCCGTTCTGGCCCGATAGCGAAACACCCCAGCCGCGATCGCCCGTCCGCACTTCCGATACGCTGCAAAAAATTCGCGATCGTCTGTCTCGCTCTAGCCACTAGCAGAGGCATCAAGCAAAATTCGTGTCACGGTGAGAAATCCTGGGTATTCTTCATACAAGAGCTATTCTCATCGTCACTGTTCCATGAAAGCGCCCTCTGTTTCTGAAACTCCGAGCATTGCACCTCGGTGGCTGCAACCTTTGCTCATGCTGGCTCCGGCTAGTCTCTGGTTGCTGCTATTGCTGATCGTGCCTACGCTGATCATTTTCCAGCTGAGCTTAGTACCAAATATCAAGCCCGGTGATGTCGTAATTCCGTCGGGTCTTGATAACTACTGGCGCATTTTCCAGCCAGAAACCTTTTCGATTATTAGAAGATCGTTCCTGCTTGCTTCGGGTACGACGTTAGGATGCTTGGTTCTGGGATTTCCGGTGGCATATTGGATTGCGCTTTCTTCTCCGAAACGCTGGCGCAATCTACTGCTGCTCGGATTTACGCTGCCGCTCTGGACATCTTCGCTATTGCGATCGTATGCCTGGGTGAGCATTCTCCGCAGAACAGGCGTTTTGAATAGCATTCTTACCAGTATTGGTTTACCTGCGCTGGACTTGTTGTATCAGCCGATCGCAGTCTTGATTGGAATGATCTACAGCTTATTACCTTATATGGTGTTAATTCTGTATGCGTCGCTCGAAAAGCTCGATCGTCAACTGCTCGAAGCCGCAGCAGATTTAGGCGCAACACCGTTCCAAGCTTTTTGGAGGGTGACGGTTCCACAATGTTTACCAGGAATTGCCGCCGGAAGTCTATTAGTGTTTATTACCGGAGCGGGCGATTTCGTCAATCCTGAATTATTAGGCGGAACTGCCAGTCGAACCGCAGCGCGGTCGATCTACGATCAGTTCCTTGGCGCAACGCAGAATTGGGGCTTTGGTTCAGCGCTGAGTATGATCTTAATTTTGGTGGTAAGTCTTGCGATCGCACTTCTAATTAAATACGGGGATAGAAATGCAAAGTCAATCTAAGTTTCCAGTTTCAGCCCTATTCACGGTGCTGATGTTTGGCTTTATGTATTTGCCGATCGCAGTTTTAGCATTTTATAGCTTTAACGCAGCGCCGAATAGCGCTCAGTGGAAAGGGTTTACGTTCTCCTGGTATGTCAAATTTTTCCAAGATAATCGTATCTTGTCGGCACTAGGAGATAGCTTATTAGTTGCAAGTTTGGCAACCGCAATTGCAGCCGTGATCGGAACCCTAATGGCGATCGGGCTTTCCCGCTACCAGTTTTATGGGAAAAAGCTATTTCAAGGCGCAGTATATTTGCCTTTAATCATTCCTGATATTGCGATCGCTGTTGCAACTTTAGTGTTTCTTGCTGTGATTGCAGTGCCGTTGAGTTTGTGGACGATCGTTGCGGCTCATGTGGTGTTTTGTTTAGCGTATGTTGCGCTAGTTGTTTCTACAAGGTTAACGAATCTCGATCCGAATTTAGAAGAAGCTGCTTTAGATTTAGGCGCATCTCCGCTTCAATCATTAGTTTTCGTATTACTGCCACAATTGGCGCCTGCAATCATTTCAGGCTGTCTTTTAGCGTTTGTATTGAGTATGGATGACTTTTTGATTGCGAGTTTTACGGCGGGAGGCGGTGTGAATACGATACCGATGGAAATCTTTAGTCGGGTGCGTACCAGTGTTAGACCCGATATGAATGCTTTGAGCGTTGTCTTAATGATTGCATCAGCCAGTGTCGCTCTGATTGCTGAAGTGATTCGCTATCAAAGTGAGAAAAAACGGTTTCAGTAATCAGGGCGATGATAGCTCTAGTGAATTCAATCGCCCATCTTCCATATTGATAATACGATCGGCGATATCCAGAATCCGATTGTCATGTGTGACCAGCAAAATTGCCGCGCCTTGCTTTTTCGCCAAATTCTGCATAATCTCTACGACATCGCGACCAGACTTCTTATCAAGGGCGGCGGTCGGTTCATCTGCCAGCACGATTTTCGGATTGCACACCAAGGCACGAGCGATCGCAACGCGCTGTTTTTGCCCCCCGGATAATTCGTGCGGATATTGATTCACCCATTCACCGAGTCCCACTGCCGATAACATCGATTCCGCCATTTCACGCGCGCTCGATTGCGGAATGTCCGTGTGAAGCTCGATCGACATTTGGACATTTTGACGAGCCGTTAGCGAATTCAGCAGATTATGCGCCTGGAAAATATAGCCAATGTTGCGACGCAGTTCGACTAACTCCCGCTCTGGTGCATTTAATAACTCTTGCCCTAGCACTTTCATACTGCCTTCTTGCGTTGATCGCAATGCTCCGATTAACGTCAACAGCGTCGTTTTCCCAGACCCCGAAGGCCCCGTCATAATCACCACTTCACCCGGTTCGATCGCGGTTGTAACCTCAAACAAGATCTGCTTTCGCAATCGTCCTGTCCCGTAATAGTGATTGACTTTCTGAATATCGATGATGGAATCTTTAGCCATAGTTAAAAAATGTTAAAAAATATCAGCCGGATCAGCTTGTTGAACTTTGCGAACGGCGATCGTGCCAGAAATTACACACATGAGGATCGTCAAGCACAAAACCAGAATGCCCCGCGAAGTCGTCATCGCTAAAGGAAGCGCGGTTGCATTACGAGTAAGATTGTAAAGCCCAACACAAAGAATATAGCCAGGAATATATCCCATAACCGATAGAATTAACGCTTCCTGAAACACAACGGATAATAGGTAGCGATTCTTGTATCCCATTGCTTTCAACGTTGCATACTCTGCTAAATGATCCGCAACATCGGTATAAAGAATCTGGTAAACAATCACCGTTCCGACCACAAAGCCGATCGCTGCACCCAAGGTAAAAATAAACCCGATCGCCGTGCTGTCTTTCCAGTAGTTCTGCTCAAATGCAACAAATGCTGCTTTTGACATCACGCGCACATCCCCCACGACAAAATCTTCTTTTGTCTCCTCAATTTTCTTATTCGGATCAACCCGGCGCTCACCAGGGAGACTCTTGAACCGCTCTAACGCTGCTTCTAAGTTTGCTCCCGGCTCAAGCTTGATCACCCCCACATCAATCAGGGCTGGATCGCGGCTGGGAAAAATGCGTCGGAAATTCAGATCGCTCGTAATTAAGTTTCCATCTGCCCCGAACGAAGCCCCCAAACGGAACAATCCGCCAACTTCGACTCGACGCGATTCCACCTCAGTCCGAATCGCAGGATCAGAAGGACTCAGTGCCTTAAATTTCTCGGCAACGGCACCAAACTCAGGACGCGACGCGCTGTCGAACAGCACCACATCCGTTAACTGAATCTTCGATCGATTCTCTGCCACACCCGGAATCGCGAAGATATTGTCTCCTGGGTTTGTGCCAATCACCAAAATACTACGAGTTTGCGACGCAGGCGGCCCTTGCCAGAATGGATTCTTCCAAATCCCAAATCCAATGTAAATCGGGCTAACCGACTTCACTCCCGCAAATCCCAACGATTGATACAATCGCCGTTCTGGAAAGCTCTTCATCGAAATCAAGGAAGTCGATTGCGGACTGATGAGAAAGATATCCCCTTCAATATTCTGGTGCAGCGTGATTGCACTCTCAAACAGCGCATCCTGAAAGCCCAATTGCAGAAACATCAAAATGACTGCAAATCCAATACCCGCAAGCGCTACCAACAGCCGGACTTTTTCGCGCTTCAGTTGTAACCAGGCTAGGGGAATCGAAAACATACATTACTCATCAACAGTTCAGAAATTTATCTGCTTTGCGCGGTGTATCAATCCCTAATCTCGCGTCAGACTCGGCAGTTCTAGGGCTGAATCGCAACTTTAACCTGCAAATTGGTTAAGCCCGCAACGGGTTTGCTATTGTCTAGGCGAATTCTGACTTCAACTACCCGCGTATCGGTTTTATCAACCGGATCAGTGTTGAGAACAGCATTCTTCCGAACTTGTAGCCCCACACGATCGACCGTTCCTGTGAGTTCACCCGGAAGCGCATATCCGGTAATTTTGGCGCGTTGTCCCACTTTCACCCGGTTGATGTAATTCTCATCCACTTCCGCCACCACATACATCTGCTGGGTGCGCCCTAAATCCATTACGCCATCGTTGCCTGCGACTTCTCCTGGATCAGTGTGAATCTTCAGCACTTGCCCATCCGATGGGGAACGCACGATCGCTTTATCTAGCTCGGCTCTTGAGCGCTGAAAATTTGCCATTGCCACCTGCACATTCGCTTCTGCTTGCTGAAGATCCGTGGGTCGCACTTCTGCTACGCTGCTTAACGTCTGTCTTGCGCCTTCAAGCCCTAACTTTGCTTGCTCAACAACTTGCGCCGCTTGCTGACGTTGTTTTTCGGTCGTATTTAGGGCGAGCCTGCGGTTACTTACTTCTAATTCGTTCACTGCCCCTTGAGTGTAGAGAGCAGCAAAGCGATCGTAGTCGCGCTTCGCTTTTTGATATTCGGCATCCACTTTGAGAAATTCTGCTTCTGCCTTCGGTAATTCAGCTTGGGCGCGTAAAACTGTCGCTCGTTGCGCGTTGATATCACCTTGTTTTGCGCCGGCTCTGACTTGTGCTAAACGTGACTCCGCTTCTTTGACCTGTGCTTCTGCCTGCATCGCTGAAGCTAAAAGCGTCTGGTAGGTATCCAAAACTGCTAGAGGTTGATTGGCTTTGACGATCGCGCCTTCTTTCACAAGCACTCGTTCGACCCGCGATCCACCCAATCCGCCTGCCATTGAAGCAGACGGAGCAGAAATCTTGATCACGCCGCCTTCTGGCTCCAAGCGTCCCAGGGCGCTGATAGCGTCTACAGCGTCGGTCTGAGCCGTCAGAGTTTGAGCAGAAGACGGGGGATTGGGGCGAAAGATGGAATATGAGAAAATGCCGAACCCGGAGACAGCAAGTGCGATCGCAGATCCAATGAACACTGCCCGCGCACCAGCGGGTTTCATCAGCGGTTTGAATTTCACAGAGAACTCCTATGCGGCAAGAGCGATCAGGGTAAGGTTAAACAGCAGCGAGAACAAAATTTAACAATTCTAAATCTATTATTACTGAATATGAAGACCTCGATCAGTGAAAGTTATGGAAGGTCTCAAGTTCTGCTGAAGGGTAGATAGCGTACCGCAATTTTCCCTGCCTAATGTCACTTTTGGTTCTAATACCGAATCAATTTGTTAATGCGACAGATCCTTCGCCCCCTAAATCCCCCATATTGGGGAACTTTGAGAATCCGAAACAGATTTGGCTTGAAGTCCCCCACGCGTGGGGGATTTAGGGGGCTTCCAAGATCTGTCGCACTCAAAAATCAATTTGGTATAACATGGCTGAATCGCTGCAAATTCCTAAAAAGCCAACAAATGTTTGTGACAGATGATTCCTGAGTGGGAATACTGAGAGCATCGATCGCAATCGGGCAGCAATCAAATGTGGCGCGAACTCACGAACGTAGTCCTAACAGTCAGAACCTACCCGGATCTCAGTCCGGATCTCAGTGTTCGTCGCCACATTCAGCAGAACTGGCGATCGCGTCCCGCCCTTAGTTTAGAAGACTGGCATCAGGCATTCTGGCAACCCCTGAAAATCTCCCAAGATGTCTCTGCGTTTGTCTATCAGCAGATGGAATTTTATTCTGGGTTGCCGTTTAGTAAAGTCGTTCCTGACGATCGCCTCGTCGAAGATTTGCAGCTTCCTTTGGTGTGCTGGTTCGATTGGGAGTGTAACTTGCACGACGATTTTTGCGATCGATTTGAGATTGAGATTAGCGATCTCTGGGATATTGGTATGCTGTATACGGTTCGAGATTTCGTCATATTTCTCGATCGGCAACTTTTATCGGTTAACCGCTGATGACTGCGACGACAAATTCGTATCCGAGAGACATGGTGGGCTATGGTCAACACCCACCGCACCCCCACTGGAAAGACCAAGCCCGCATCGCGCTTCAGTTTGTGATCAACTACGAAGAGGGCGGCGAAAACTGTATCCTGCATGGCGACCCCACTTCAGAAGCGTTTTTATCTGAAATTGTGGGAGCCGCGCCGTTTGTGGGATTGCGCCATATGAATATGGAGTCGTGTTACGAATACGGCAGTCGGGCGGGATTTTGGCGGTTGCATCGGATGTTTACGTCGCGTGGAATTCCCGTCACGGTTTACGGCGTTGCGATGGCACTAGAGCGAAATCCTGAAGCGGTAGCGGCGATGAAAGCAGCCGATTGGGAAATCGCCAGTCATGGATATCGCTGGATCGAGTACAAAGACTTTTCCGAAGAAGCCGAGCGGGAGCATTTGAAAAGAGCGATCGATCTGCACACTCGCGTCACCGGAAGCCGTCCGCTCGGTTGGTATACCGGACGCAATAGCCCACACACGCAAAAGCTAGTGATCGAGGAAGGCGGATTTCTCTACGATTCAGACAGCTATGCAGACGATTTGCCCTACTGGGTGCAAGGGAACGGCAAGCCCCATCTAGTCATTCCCTATACGCTGGACAACAACGATATGCGATTTGCCACGAATCAAGGATTTAATTCGGGCGATCAGTTTTTCGCGTATCTGCAAGATGCGTTTGATGTGCTGTACGAAGAAGGAGAAACCGCACCGAAAATGATGAGTGTCGGGTTACACTGTCGATTGGTCGGCAGACCCGGAAGAGCAGCAGCACTGGCGCGATTTTTAGATTATGTGCAAGGGCACGATCGAGTGTGGCTCTGTCGGCGCATTGATATTGCGCGTCACTGGCACGAACATCACAAACCCACGGCCTGATCGGCTAGATTTAGAGCGATTTTACAGAGCAAAATCAGAGAAAAGCATTGGTATAAAACTCGCTTTTCTAAGGTTGCAAATCTTGCACTAATCTTGCTGATTGAAGTTCACGAAACCTTCTCCAAGATTAACGTCAATATCTTCAAAGCTTTGCTTAGATCAGTGCGTACAGTTTGTAACTCAAGCTCGATCGTATCTAATCGTTGAAACACAGATGTTTGATTAGGGATAGAAACCGTTGCTTGTCGATTCAACTTATCAGCCAGCGATGCCCATGTGTTTGCCTTGATTCCGAAATGTAATTTTGCCTGTTTCAAGGTTTTGAACTGCTGCTGAAGTTGTTCGATTGTCAGTGGTTCTGTTGTCGTGGATTGAGTATATCGCTCTAAATCTTCTTCCACCATTTCAACAACTTGATCAATTAAGCGATCGTGATTCTCCGAAATTTGGGCGGCTGCTCCTAAAATTCGTGAGGTTGCCTTAATTTGCAAACTGGTCTCTTGGCGCAGTTGATCGGCGATCGCGCGAATATGATCGCCAGCGTTTCCCGAATTTGCCATCTTTTTAATTGCACTAGAGCGATCGCTCATTGCCTGCCTCACTCTGCCAAAATTTCTTTTACTGCCTGCCAAATTCGCTGTAGTTTCTGAATCATGCCCACAGGGTTAGTCGTTGAATCTTCATCGACGGAATCGACTAATCGTTGAATGCGATCCATGCGCTCAGCGACCACATACAAACTATCAATTGCTTCATCTTTGCGCTCTAAGGAGTCGCGTAGCAACACAGTCATCTCTCCGATCTCCTGTTTCAAGCGTTCATTCTCCCGCTTACGTCGCGTCTCCCAACCTTTAATTCCTGCCTTTGAGCGGCGTTCAAACTTAAGCTCATTCTGGGACTCGTTGTAGAGTGTCAGATAGCGATCGCGTTCCGCTTGAATCTGCTCGAATTTAACAGAGAGTTGATCATTTTTTGTTTTTTCAGATTCGTAAAGCGCCAAATAAGACTCAAAATGAGTTTGAGCTTCTTGATACAGCATTGAGTAAGATTGAATTTGACTTTGAGCCTCTTGATATTGTGTAAAATAAGACTTTGCTTGGTTTTGAGCTTCCTTGTACTGAATCAGGTATGAACGTGCCTGAACTTGCACTTCTTCATACTGCGTCAGCGTTGCTTGATATTGCTGCTGTGCTTCTTGATACAGTGTCAGTGATGTCTGATGCTTCCGTTGTTCCTCTAGGTACAAGCAATGTGTTTCTTCAGCTTCTTGCTCTTTTACTTTAGCAAGCTCCTGCCATTCGTCTCGCTGTACTCGTACCGTGGATAATTGCTGCCTCAGTTCATGAGTGGAAAGAGGCTCTTGTTTCTGAGACTGGGGATATTTGCGCTCATTGTCACGAGACTCGCTTCCCCGATCCGCTCTTTTCATCGGTATCGTTTCACTCCAGCAATTTGTCGTCTAAACCTTAGTATCTTTTTGCACTGATACAAGGATAAGTCTAAGATTTCCGAAAAAGATTCATCTTTAAGCGAACTTCGTGAAGTACCCTTAAATCTAGCCCATTGATTTCTCTAGATCTATGCAAGTATTCGTCTTACTTTTCAACGCCGACACTGATAATCCAGGAATCCATACAATTAGTGTGGGCGATCAGAACCTCGTGTTGATGTTTGCCCAAGAAGACGATGCCACGCGCTACGCCTTGATGCTGGAAGCTCAGGATTTTGCGGTTCCAACCGTTGAAAAGATTGAGCAGGAAGAAATTGAGGAATTTTGCCAAGATGCGGGGTACGAGGCATTCCTGATTCCAGAAGATTTCATGCCGCAAAACGAGTTTGAGCGATTGCTGCTCGCGCCCCCGGAACGGAACATCGATGAAACCGATTGGAATCCGGAGGAGAAAGCCCAACAGGAAGAATCTGAGATGTCGAATCGGGATCTCGATCGCATTCGTCGCCAACTAGAAGGGTTGCTCTAAAGATATTTGTTCAGCAGCAATCCGAGCTTCTCTCTTGCCGCCGCACGAATCTTATCTTTCGGAGTCAAAATGGCGTACTTTAACGCCGAATGCGCTTCGGAAACAGGCGGATTTTCGTTCAATCTTCGCACCGTCTCGCGGATCACTTTCTGGGCGTTCACGGCATTACGCTGGAGATTATCGATCACCATTTCGACTGTGACGCTATCGTGATCCGGATGCCAGCAGTCGTAATCCGTTACCAATGCCAAAGTCGCGTAGGCAATTTCCGCTTCACGCGCTAACTTTGCTTCGGGAAGATTGGTCATGCCGATCACCGACGCGCCCCAACTGCGATGTAAATTCGATTCGGCTTTAGTAGAGAACGCAGGGCCTTCCATACAGACGTAAGTTCCGCCGCGATGCAAATTAACATTCGCGAGATCTAAACTCTCAACCGCATCGCCCAACACTTTTGCTAATGCTAGACAAACCGGATCACCGAATGCCACATGAGCTACTACGCCATCGCCGAAAAAAGTTCCGACACGGTGATAGGTACGATCGATAAACTGATCTGGAATCACCATATCGAGCGGCTTTGCCTCAGCTTTCAGCGACCCCACCGCAGAAGCAGACACTAAATACTCGACTCCTAAACTTTTCATTGCGTAAATATTGGCGCGAAACGGCAATTCTGACGGCATCAAATGATGGTTGCGCCCGTGACGCGCCAGAAAAGCGACACGAGTTTGATCCAAAGTGCCAATGATCAAAGCATCAGACGGTGAGCCGAATGGAGTGTCGACCGTTCGTTCTTCTACCTCTTTGAGCGCTTCCATTTTGTAGAGACCGCTGCCGCCAATGATGCCGATTTTAACTTCAGACATAAGCACACTAGAACGTAAAATACGGGCTTATTCTAGTGTGTTTTGTCGGTGTGTCACAGATTCTTTTGTTTCTCTGTATGTTTTTGCTGCAAACCCGAACCACTGCACTTACAATCTGGAAGTGAATTTAAGTAGATTGACTCATGTTGAATGTCTTGCCTCTGAGGGCGATTTTATATCAGCTTTTCTTTATTGTGTTGGCGATCGCAGTCGAAGCGATCGTGCTGCAATTTTATTTAGGCATTGGCAAAAAATCCAGCATTCAATATGCCTCAACCGCAAATCTTTTCTCCACGGTCGTCGGCTGGCTTGTGTTTTTTTCGAGCGATCGCTGGCTGCCTCAACCCTGGCAACAACAGCTAATGAACTACATTTTTCTAGATGAAATTAGTAATTACTCCTTGTTAGTCGTGATTGCATTTGTGACATTTTTAGGAACGTTTGTGGTCAAACTTCAGAGCTTAAACTGGCTGGACTTGATTTTAGAGAACAAACCGACCAGCGTGATGGAAGTGCGCGATCGTACAAAATTTCAAGGTAAGTCCGCACAGCGTCAAGCCTTTCAAGAAGTACCGAGTCGAGCATTAGCTGTGCTGTTGGCGAACTCGGCAAGTTTTGCGCTGATTGCGTTGATTATTCTGATTCGGACAGTTTCTGAACAGCCCGTTGCGTTTTAGGGATAGAAGCCATGCTGTGGATGAATCAAGTCTTTAAGCAAATTCGCGATCGCGTCACGCTGCCGCAATGGGCATCCTGGCAAACGCTCTTATTCTTAAGCATTTTTAGCGTAATTGTTGCGGCACTCACCACATCGCCGCCGCCGCAAATCGCTCAACGGATTATTTCATCTTTTGGTTGGATATTCCTAATTCTCAGCGTGTGGTGGTTTGTCTACGAACCGCCTGTGAAAAAGAAATTGACTTTTTATAATTTCTTTATCGGTCCTTGGATTGTTGGGGCGATCGTATGTGTATATTTGTTCGGCACGATCGAAGGTGGAAGGATTCCAACTCAAACTTCATGGATCAGTTGGCCCCCGATTTCATCGCTTATCTGGTCAGCTCCCAAATTCATCAAGTCTGACTCCAAAACCAAAAGCCCCGTTTACACCAATCCCAGCAAGGCACATCGTCAAGACATCATTTTGGTGATATTAGCCAATCTCATTATTAGCTGCTGGTTTCAGTTCTCCTTTCAAATTCAAAATTGGATTGCAAATAATCCCTCGCTGCAAGGCGAAGATTTCTCGCGCAGTGGGTTTGTTTGGCAACCGCAGCGCTTCGATCGAGATACGGCGCTCTCTCGTGGAGCCGATGTGCTTAACATTGCCGCCCAATCTGTCCGCACTGAACTCGAAGGCAAACCCTGGGGACAGGTCGAACGCTGGCTTACCAACCTCGATCAGCAAGTGCCGCGCTTGAGGCAGCAGGTCAAGGAGCAACTGCCGCGATCGTCACAGCCAGATTTATGGATGCTCAATGCTGAAGTCACTTCGGCAGCGTATGACTTAAAGCTTCAAGCCCTCTGGCGCAGACCCAACTCTCGTCAGGCAGGATCTGAACTAACGCGCACTTGTCGCATTACTCCGGTACGGCGAGAAAGACCCACACCAGAGTTTAGATTCGATGACTCGGCTCCGCCAGCTCCGGCTCCGGCTCGCGTGCAAGAAGTAGGAACTGTGCAATGTGGTTCGATCACGCCGCCTAAGCAAATTCAGCCGACCAGATCGTAATTCTTCGGGCAAAATGGGGAATTCGAAAGGTGAGTTTCTTGTGCAGGAGAATTGGCTATGAGTCAGGCGGTGCAGACCGTGGGCGGTACGGTCATGCGAATTCAGGCGATCGCGGCAAATGTGTTTCGAGAAGTGATTCGCGATCGTGTTCTCTATCTGATTGGGCTTTATGGAGCGGGCTTGTTGTTAGCGGGTCGCCTTTTACCCGAAGTGGCGGCGGCAACCGAAGCGAAAATTCTGCTTGATTTGGCGCTGGCAGCGATGCCCGTTTTCGGATTGATTGTGGCAATTTTTATTGGCACAGGATTAGTCAACAAAGAAATTGAAAAACGCACCGTTTTTGTCCTAATCGCAAAGCCTGTGAGCCGTGCTGAGTTCATCATTGGCAAGCATTTGGGGTTATCGGCAGTTTTGGCAGTGTTGATTACAGCTATGACCGTGAGCGCGATCGCGATTCTATCTGCATTCAAGGCTCCGTTTCCTTTGGCAAATCTTCTCTTGTCCTCTATTTTTCTATGGCTGCAATTGTCTCTAGTCAGCGCGATCGCGCTGCTGTTTAGTGTGTTTGCTAGCGCTCTGCTGGCGATGATGCTGACGTTTGGCATTTACCTGATCGGACAACTGAGCCAAGACCTGGTGCAATTCGGCAGATTGACCAAAAATCCTGCGATCGAAACTGCGACCCAAGGATTGTATCTTGTGCTTCCGGATCTAGCGCGGTTGGATTTGAAAAATCAAGCAGTCTACAACTTAATTCCCGCTGCCCCCACTTTATTCGCAAGCGTGTTGTATGCCCTGCTTTACATCACCTTGACTTTGGCGATCGCGTCGCTGATTTTTTCACGGCGGGAATTCTAAGCTTCATACTTGCCTGCAACTTCTTAAGGCTTTGATTAAGCTCACAGTCTTATCAAGCTGAGGGCTAGGTAGATCTCGGTAGGATGATCAGTAATTCCACAGAGACTCTACTTCAACCTCCGTAATGTCTAAATGATTCGAGAAAGCTGCATGACTTTGCAACTGCACCAGACCAGTCGGGAGGAATCGACCAGCGCCGCTTTGCGTCAATTCTTTACGCAGCCGGATTCCTGCATCGCGAATCCTCTTGCGGCTGCGTATTGGGTCGAACGCTTTCTCAATGATGTGAATGCTCGCCTGTTCGAGTGCCTGAACAATGCGCCCACCGAAGCAAAGCTCTGGCAAACCCTAGCCGACGAATTAGCCCAAATCCTAAACGGTGAACTCGTCGCGATCGCCCTTCCGACTGAAACTGGCGCACTTAAAATTCAGCATCTCGCCGCCTCAATGATGTCGCCTGATCGCCCCGGTTGTATGGCTCGTTTTGAGATCGAATTAGGTCAAGAATTAACGCTCTTAGATCTACAGTCCTTGTCTCCCCTCAAGGGACAAAGCACCTGGGAACTGTGCGATCGTACAATCACTTACGGATGGTTGATCACTGTTTCTCCTACGTCACCCCTGCCGATCGATACGGCTCTGATGCAGCTCCGGCATCAATGTATCAGTCGAGCGATCGCGCAAACCATTCAGCTCATTCACCACGCTAAAACTACGCAGGGACTGCTTCAGAAATGCCAAATGCTGGCAACCGACAATCGGGAACTCACGCAAATTAGCAAACTCAAGAGCGAATTTCTGGCGAATACGAGCCACGAGATCCGCACGCCTCTAAGCTCAATCCTTGGCTTTACGCACTTGCTGCGAGAGCAAGGTTACACCCCCTCTAATCTGCGGCATCAGGAATACCTCAAAATCATTCTCAGCAGTGGTCAGCACTTGCTGGCTCTGATCAACGACATCCTCGATTTGTCTAAAATCGAGGCAAATCAATTCACCTTGCAGCCAGAACCGATCGAGGTCAGTGAAGTCTGCAAACTAGCGCTGAAACTGGTGCAAGAAAAAGCCAGTGATAAAGGGTTACTCCTTAAGCTGGCGATTGCGCCCGGAGTCACTGCGATCGTCGCTGATCCACTACGCCTCAAGCAGATGTTGTTTAACCTGCTTTCAAACGCGCTGAAATTTACCGATCGCGGCTCTGTGGGGCTAGAAGTCAAAGCTGTCGCAGACTTGATCGAATTCACAGTCTGGGACACCGGAACCGGGATTTCTTCTGAGCAGCAGCAGATCCTCTTTCGTCCCTATATTCAACTGCGAAATGCACCGCCGGGTGAAGGTACAGGATTGGGGCTGGCGCTCACTCGTCGGCTGGCTGAACTGCACGGCGGCTGGATACGAGTCGAATCGGAACCTAATCGCGGCTCACGCTTTACGATCGCGCTTCCCCGTACTGTCCCTGATACCGTTGCCCCCCGTGCAAACGGCCCCTGTACGCCTCCCCCGGCTGCTTCCTGCTCCGGCTCTATTCTTCTCGTCGAAGACCACGCGATTAATGCTCGATTAATTCTTACCTACCTCGGTAAACTCGGATACACCGTCACTTGGGCAAAAAGCAGTGAAGAAATGTGGCAAGCGCTGCAACAATCAGTTCCCACTCTGATTTTGATGGATATTCACCTTCCTGATGTCGATGGTTTAACGCTCACCCAACAACTACGATCGATGACTCCCTATCAATCCATCCCCATCGTCGTGCAAACCGCAATGGCGATGAAAGGCGATCGCGAAAAATGCCTCGCAGCAGGTGCAACCGACTATGTGACAAAACCGATCGATCTCACCGCACTGGCACAAACCGTGGCAAAGTACAGTCAAAAACGTTGAAACTCCGGATTCCTTTATATACTGATGAAGCTAAACACCTGTTTTACTTTTTGAGCTATGCAAGATGTCCCCGCCTGGTTATCTTCAATCGTCTGGACAGATTACCGATTGGCAGTCTTGTTTACTGTCATCTTGCCGCTGGTGTTGCTGATTTGGGCAGTCGTCCAGCGTTCAGAAGCGATTCAAAAATTGATGTTGATCTACTGGCGCGTCTCCAGTTTACTGGCGATCACCGTGTATTTGTTAATCGGAGTTTTGCCGATCGGCTTTGTCTCCGGCTGGCTGGCGCGGATCTTAATTCCGCTGGGTCTGTGGTACTGGGTGGACTTGAACGAAGAAATCCGCGATTCGCCGCCGAGTGCCTTGAAGCTTTCGGTTGTGTCTTGGCGTTGGGCAGTATCGCTGTACTGCGTTTTGGGAGCGATCGGACAGATTCCCGTCTTGCGCTGTGCCACGCTTGCCAGTCAACAGATTCTAAATGATGGTGCTTGTCGAGTTTGGCTTGATCCACCTTTCCTGTTCCGCGAATATTTTCATGGGGGAGTCAGACCGTTTGTGCTCGGATTTTTTGGCATCCTCGGACTGGTGATTTACGTGCTGTATCTCGGCTATTTTGTTTTCTTCCGGTTAGGCAAGCGCAAGCGGACGGCGATCGAGAATTAAGTTTACCTGTTCTTTTTTGGGGTTCATGAAACATTCCATTGGGCATCGTTTAGAGCAATACACGATTAAGTGTCCGAATGAGGTCTTGTTGTTGTCGATCGAAATTGAGGGTCAGCCGGATCAAGTTGCGATATTTAAGGGATTTTCTAGTTCGCTAATGAATCCGACTTCGTTTGATCCAGATGTCCCGGTTTTACCGGATTCTGCGGTGATTCAATCGATCGATCGGCTAGAAAGTCCCTATAACCCAAACGCGCCGCGCTATGTGGAACAGGGACTAAGCTGGGACGCATTTCAGCGATTGCTGGATGCAGTGGGAATCTAACTAAGCGGCTAAAGAAGAACTAGCGCTGAAGTTAGAGTGACAGGGGTGCGATCGAATAACGTCAATTGTGTGAGGATGTGAACAACTTATGGTGTCATTGCCAACCAAGGCTGAGTTGCTTAGCCGTCTTTCGTCTCGTCCCCAGATTCATCATTGGGATGCGCTGCCGCTCCCAGAGTCTGCACTGTTTGGAACCGATGGTATTCGAGGAAAAGCAGGAGAGTTATTAACTGCGCCGCTCGCCATGCAGGTTGGCTACTGGGCAGGGCAAGTGTTGGGATCGGGCAATCATGCGCCTGTGATCATCGGTCAGGATTCGCGCAATTCGAGCAATATGCTAGCAATGGCGCTTTCTGCTGGATTGACTGCTGCTGGAATTGAGGTGTGGGACTTGGGTTTGTGTCCGACTCCGGTGGTGGCACATTTGACGCATCACAGTGAAGCGATCGGCGGTGTGATGATCTCTGCCAGCCACAATCCGCCCGAAGATAACGGCATTAAATTCTTCAATTCGGATGGCTCGAAGCTGGCGCTAGAACTTCAGCAGCAAATCGAAGCTGGATTGCGGGGTGAAGGCAAAATTGCGACGATTTCCCAGCAGTGGGGACAGCATTTTCATCGTCCAGAGTTGATTAATCATTACATTGACGCGATTCAAACGCCTTTAGTCACAGAATCTGAGCAACCGCTAGCAGGATTGCGCGTTGTCTTAGATTTAGCGTGGGGTGCAGCAACGCGATCGGCAACCGAAGTGTTTCGCGCTTTAGGGGCGGAAGTGATTGCCCTGCATGAAATTCCAGATGGCGATCGCATTAATGTAAACTGCGGTTCTACTCATTTAAATCTGCTGAAAGCGGCGGTGATCGAACAGTCTGCGGATGTCGGATTTGCCTTTGATGGCGATGCCGATCGAGTGTTAGCAGTCGATGCTCAAGGCCGCACGGTGGATGGAGATTACATTCTCTACTTATGGGGACAGCAGCTTTTATCAGCGGGTCAACTTCCAGGGGCGACGATCGTCGCAACCGTAATGTCAAATCTTGGGTTTGAACGTGCCTGGGAAAAGTTGGGCGGACGCTTAATCCGGGCGGCTGTGGGCGATCAGTATGTTCATGCCGAAATGGTGAAATGCGGTGCGGCTCTGGGCGGCGAGCAATCTGGACATATTCTTTGTCCGCAGCATAGCGTCAGTGGCGATGGATTATTAACCGCACTGCATTTAGCGAATTTGATTGTACAATCAGGCGTTTCGCTCTCGCAATTGGTCGATCGCAGTTTCAAAACCTATCCGCAACTGCTGCGGAATGTACGAGTTGAAGATCGAGCCTTACGCATGAACTGGAATAAGAATCAGGCGGTACAGAACGCGATCGCGCAGGCTGAGGCGGCAATGGGCAACCAAGGGCGAGTTCTGGTACGCGCATCGGGGACTGAACCTGTGATTCGGGTGATGGTCGAAGCTGAAAATGCAGAACTCGCAACCTACTGGACAGAGCAACTGGTTTCGACCGTGCAGCGGCATTTAACCGTGGAGAAGCATCTGAGCTAGGTGATAGGCGCGATCGCAGCCGTAAGTTCGTAGCCGTAAGTGATGTCAATGCTCGATCGCTTACGGCTTGCGAGAGCGGGATTAAAACATTTGCCAATCCGGAGATTTGAGTTGCTTCAATTGCTCAACTCGTTTGCGAAAAAACTGTTCATCTAAACGGCTGTAATTGTGGCGAAGTGCATAAGTTAAGCAAATCGACCACATCCAAATATGGGCAGTTTGTGTAAATGCAGAAATCGCTTCAAGCTCAAACGCTTTGAGCGGGGACACCGATTGGTATCCTTGCAGAAAAGCCTCTCTGACTCGCCGACTGATGCCCGTACTCAACGCAACTTGACGAAACTTGCCAAGCTCAAACGCTCTCCAACCAAAGCCGCATTGATCAAAATCAAATAGAGTCGGCTGATCCGCCTCATTAAAGTGCGTGTTGCCACTATGCGGATCGCCCCAGCAAATTCCCCAGTAAGGTGCCGATCGCGGAAAGTTTTTCAGTGCAAACTTAATCTGCTCGATCGCCGCTTCGATATAAGCCTGATCCTCAAGCTGCAAAAAAGGCGAAATCTCACTCCAAGAATCGTTGAGCAAATAATCGAGCGTCAAGGGCTTACGATCGAATGTACAGTCAAACTCCAGCCCCGCTTGGTGTACTTTTGCCAGCGTCTCACCCAATCTTGTGGCTTGCCGAATACTCAGATCACCAATCGGGACACCTCCGGGCGCATACGTAAACAGAGCCGCATAGCGATCGCCCTCCGGCGCAGAAATGACGATCGACAGTTTGCCCGCTTCCGTCTTTAAAGGATATGCCACAGGCAAGCCGCGCTGATGTAGAAAATTTAGCAGTGCTAACTCAAAATCGATATCGGCTTGAGAACGCCAGTCCCAGTGTGAAATTCTTAGGACATAGGCAGCGCGATCGGTTTCGATCAGATAGACATCGCTCAATCCCCGACACCAAAACTGACAGTTTCTCACCGTTCCAAGGTCGTAGCACGATAAAATCCTTGCCACGATCGCCCTTGGATCGATCGTAGAATACAGGACAGGAAACAGATCGGCGGTGAGAGATCGCATTGATACAAGGAGCGGCAGCGCTTTTGTTATCCTCCATACTGCGCTAGAACTCCACCCACAATGGTCAAGTTTGATACGAAATGCAGTTAATTTCGGGCGATTAACGCTGCTGCAACCATGACGAGATGATCGGGTTCGACAGGTTTTGCCACATGTCGCGCAAATCCCGCTGCGATCGCCTGCTGTTGAGCCATTTCTCCGGCAAAGGCACTCAGCGCGATCGCTGGAACTCTTTGTTCTGGCTTGAGGCTTCTGAGCAATTGATAGCCATCCATCTCTGGCATTCCGACATCGCTGATCAAGAGATCGGTCTGATGATGAGCCAGAATCTTCAGCGCTCCGATCGCGCAGTCCGCCCGCTGAACGCTTGCCCCTGCCGATTCAAGCACATACGCGACAAAATCCCGCGAATCCAATTCATCATCCACGACTAAGATCCGGATTCCTTCGAGGCAAGGTCTAGGCTCTGGCGGGTCAAGGTTTGACTGCAACGCTGCGATCGCGTTACTTAACGGGAGCGTCACGGTAAAGACGGCACCTTGATTTTCACCCCCACTTTCGGCGCGGATGGTGCCACCATGGAGCTCGACAATCTGACGCACGATCGCTAAACCCAAGCCTAGCCCCCCGAACTTGCGCGTGGTCGCGCTGTCAGCCTGACGAAACCGATCGAAGACATACGGTAAAAACTCAGCATCAATTCCCTTGCCGGTGTCGATGACTTGAATTTGCGCCGATCGATCAAACTGCGTTAAGCGCACTTCAACCCGACCCCCTTCCGGTGTAAACTTCACCGAATTCGAGAGCAAATTACACACAACTTGCTGTAACCGTGCCGCATCTCCTAGCACGATCGCAGAAGCTTCGATGCGCGTTTGAATTTGAATCCTTTTCGCATTGGCAGCAAGCCGAATCGTTTCGATCGCCGTAGTCATTACTCTAGATAAGTTTACCGATCGCACATCCAGCATTAACTTACCTTGCAAAATTCGCGAAATGTCCAGCAAATCCTCGATCAATTGGGTCAGTTGTACCGCATTGCGCTCGATCGTTGCCAAGGCTTTATCCTGGCTTTCGAGGCTGACTTTGCTCGATCGTAGGAGTTTCGTCCAGCCCAAAATGGGACTGAGTGGCGTTCTCAGCTCATGCGATAAAACCGCGAGAAATTCATCTTTCATCCGGTTGGCGGCTTCGGCTTGCTCTCTCGCAGCCCGTTCAGCTTCTGACACTCGTATTCGATTGAGTTCTGTCGCAATTCGCAGCGCAAAAATGGTTAATAGCGACTCTGCAAGCTGTACATTTTCTAGCGGCTTGCTGTGCATAATCCCCAATAGTCCCAAAGGGTTTTCTCTTGAGTCAAAGAAAGGCACAGCGATATAGCCTTCGATGTTCAAGGGTGCAAGCAGTGGCGCATCGGGAAACAGCGCTTGCACCCGACGCGGGTAAGAGCAAAGCTTGCGATTTGCGATCGCCTTCTTGCAAGGCGTGTCATCGATTAGATAGTCGAAGTTATCGACATTTTGACCATGAGCGCAAACTGCGATCGTTTGCACGGTCTGTTGCGCGGGTTCAGCTAAGCGCCCGATGTAGACATAATCGACCGATAAAGCCTTAGCTAAGTGTAGAACCAACGCATCAAAAAACGCTTGTCCGGTGACGGCTGAAACGCCCTGCGTTACTTCCAATAATGCTGCATCGGTTTGAGCAATTTTTCGGGCGGCAAGTCTTAGCTCTAGCTCATCCATCACCATCGCGGCTAAATCAACGAGCGTTTCTCGCTGCTCAGCACCCAAGTCATCGTGCGGCTGGCTATCTAATAAACAGAGTGTTCCTAAGTTGTAGCCATCTTGGGTGATCAGGGGTGCGCCTGCATAAAAGCGTAAACCCGGTTCTGCCATCGCAAACGGATTACAAGCGAAGCGATCGTCCTTGCGCGTATCGGGAATCACTAAAATTCCGTTATAAAGTACGGCAACGTTGCAGATCGCGTCGTTGCGCGGAACTTCTGGAAGATTAAACCCCTGACACGACTTAAACCAAGCGCGATTTTCATCTACTAAAGAAACAATCGCGATCGGGACATTGAACAATCGAGCTGCGAGTTTGGTGATGCGATCGAAAGCCTCCTCGGCAGGTGTATCCAGAATGTTGTATCGCAGCAGTGCTTCTATCCGCTCTGCGTCGTTTTCAGGTCGTAAGGATTCTGGAGAAGTCTCTTGAATCAAAGCGTCGGCCATAAGAATTGAACAAGAACCGTGAGTTCGGGAACAGTGGGTCAAACGATCGCTAGAATTTCTATCTTAGTATCAGAGATTTTTTGCTTGTATACAGATGTTTCTCAACCTACAACGTTCTTTTGTTCGTGGGACTCTAGCTAAGGGAGGGATCTCTACCAGTACACTGAGAGGAGAACATTCAAGGAATAGTTTCGTGATTCGAGTTGGACTGGTCGGAACCGGATATGCCGCGAAGCTGAGAGCAGAAGCGGTGAATCAAGACGATCGAGCAAAATTAGTTGGTGTAGCAGGACATCAACCTGATAAAACGGCGGAATTTGGGCATACGCACCAAACCCAAGCGTTTAATGCTTGGCAAGAATTGATTCAAGCGGTTGATTTAGTCATCATCTGCGGCGTGAACTCAGAGCATAGTGAGATCGCAGAATCTGCGCTCGAATCCGGTCGTCATGTCGTGGTCGAATATCCGTTGGCGATCGATCTTGAATCTGCAACGCGAGTAATTGAACTCGCTCATGCTCGAAATCGCTTACTGCATGTCGAACATATCGAGATTTTGGGCGGAGTGCATCAAGCCTTTTTGCGATCGCTTTCTCAAGTTGGTACGCCGTTTTATGCTCGGTATGCGACCGCAACGCCGCAACATCCTGCACCTCCGAAATGGACATACACGCGATCGCTGTTCGGTTTTCCATTGGTGGGTGCCTTATCGCGACTGCACCGATTGATTCATGCGTTTGGGCAAGTTGAATCGGTGAGCTGTCAGAATCGCTATTGGAATTTGAACGCCGATCGTTACACAGGTTGTCTCTGTAAGGCGCAACTGCAATTTAAGAGTGGGGTGATTGCAGATGTGGTGTACGGCAAGGGTGAAACACTTTGGACACCGGAGCGCAAGTTAGAAGTTCAGGGCGATCGTGGTGCATTAATCTTTGATGGTGATGAAGGTGCATTCGTGAATTCGGAAGGGGTGAGCGCGATCGAGGTCGGTGCGAGACGGGGATTGTTTACCAAGGATACGAGCGCTGTTTTAGATCATTTACTGAACGGAGCGCCGTTATATGTTCAACCCGAAGAGAGCTTATATACATTGAAAGTTGCGATCGCTGCTCAACGATCGGCAGAACAGGGACAAACGATCGCGATCGAATAATTACTCAGGTTGGAATTCAATGATCGCAGCGATCTCGCTACAAATTTTTTGCGTTTGTTCTTCAAAGAGTTGTTCAATGCACCGGATAAATCGTTGAGCATCAACTTCTTCATAATTCTCATTCTTGCGTCTGGTGCTGAATCCCTTAGAATAAATATTTGGCTTGCGATTCTTCATCCTGTCGTGATTCTCAGACTCAACTCTCAGCATCTTGTGAGCATTCGTGTTCATGCCGAGCGCACCTATCCAGACGAGTGCTGCGGCTTGCTGTTGGGCAAGAGTGACCCCACTGGGAAAACCGTCATGGAAGTGAAAGCAACGGAGAATCGATGGAGTGACGACGAGAGCGGTCTGACCAGAAAGCGTCAATATGAAATTGCACCAGAAGAAATGCTGGCAGCGATGAAAGAAGCTCGATCGCAAGGTCTCGATATTATTGGGATCTATCACTCACATCCGGATCAGCCAGCAGTGCCTTCAGAATGCGATCGTGCAGCGGCATGGTCGGCTTATAGTTATGCGATCGTGTCAGTGTCTGAAGGCAAATCGGTTGACCTTCGCTGCTGGAGCCTCGACGATCAACAGGTTTTCCAACCGGAAGAACTCTTGATCACCTGAAGGAACTTCCCTAATTCGAGCGAACACGTACCTGTGTAGCAAAGCTATCGAATTGATTTTGTCAACTTGTTCAGCGACGCACCATGCTAAACCCAAATCTGGATGAAATCCAGTTAACCAATGATGATTACGCCCGATATTCCAGGCATATTATTTTGCCGGAAGTCGGGCTGGATGGACAGAAAAAACTCAAAGCGGCAAGCGTTCTCTGTGTGGGAACAGGCGGACTGGGATCACCGCTATTGTTGTATTTAGCAGCAGCCGGGATCGGACGGATTGGAATTGTCGATTTTGATGTGGTCGATAGTTCTAACCTGCATCGCCAAATTATTCACGGGACATCGTGGGTGGGTAAGCCCAAGATCGAATCGGCAAAACAGCGAATTCTTGAGATTAATCCAACCTGTCAAGTGGATTTGTATGAGACGCGATTGAGTTCTGAGAATGCGCTGCAAATTGCGGAACCCTATGACTTGGTGATCGACGGAACCGATAATTTCCCAACGCGATATCTCGTGAATGATGTTTGCGTGCTGTTGAATAAGCCGAATGTGTACGGCTCGATTTTCCGGTTTGAGGGACAAGCGACGGTCTTTAACTACGAGGGCGGGCCAAATTACCGCGATCTTTATCCAGAACCCCCGCCACCCGGATTGGTGCCTTCTTGTGCTGAGGGCGGTGTTTTAGGCGTGTTGTGCGGCATTATCGGAACGATTCAGGCGACTGAAGCGGTGAAAATCATTCTCGGACAAGGCAACACGCTCAGTGGGCGACTGTTGTTGTACAACGCGCTAGAGATGAAGTTCCGGGAGCTTAAACTGCGTCCGAATCCGGTGCGCCCTGTGATTGAGAAGTTAGTGGATTACGAGGAATTCTGCGGAATTCCGCAAGCAAAAGCGGCTGAAGAACAGGCAAAAGCAAGTATGCAAGAAATTACGGTGCAGGAATTGAAGCAACTGATCGACAGTGGCGCGATCGGTCAAGAATACGTCTTGCTCGATGTCCGCAATCCCAATGAGTACGATATTGCTCAGATCCCCGGTTCTGTCTTGATTCCATTACCAGATATCGAGAACGGAAATGGCGTTGAGAAAGTGAAAGAACTGCTCAACGGACACAAGTTGATTGCTCACTGCAAAATGGGAGGTCGATCGGCAAAAGCGATCGGTATTCTCAAATCGGCTGGGATTGATGGGATCAACGTGAAAGGCGGAATTACTGCCTGGAGTCGCGAAGTCGATCCCTCTGTACCGGAATATTAAACGGCTTGAAAATGCAGTTGGGGCAATTTACAGCAATTGCCCCAATTTTTTGTGTTATCCAAACGCCAGCCTTGCTGCCCAAAATCCACCCAAAACAACCAACGCGAGCCAATCAAACCGCTTCAAAATCAACTGGTGCCATTCCACTCGATGCTGATTCGGACTGGTAAACCCACGAACCTTCATCGCACTCGCAATCTGCTCTGCTCTCAGCAATAGATTTTGCAACAATCGCTCTGCAACCGATAAACACACCTGAATCGTGCGGCGAAATCCTAACTTCTTCCAATTGATAGCACGAGTGCGAATCGATCGAATCAAATTCTGAAATTCCTCCAACACCAGCGGAATGAATCGCAATGACAACGTTAATGTCAATGCAACTTCAGTCACCGGAACATTAAACCGACGCAACGGACGCATCAAATCTTCCAATCCTGCGGTGACTTCTTCTGGAGCAGTTGTAAGCAAAAATAAGTTCGTACTGTAGATCAGCGTAAACAATAAAGTACCAACCCGGATCGCCAGATCCAACGATCGCCGAGTCACTCGAATCGGCCCACGCTGAAAGATCACATACTGATAGTCTGTCGGTTGTCTCAACTCTGGGCGCTTTAACTGATTGGCAAGTTGGGTTTGCTCTTTGGGCGCTGCTTGAAATGGATTGAACCAAGACTGCGGCGGTGCGGGTTTTGGAACCGTGTTCGGTTGCTGCACAAATGCCAGTTCATTTTCAGGCAGTCGAGGACGCGGCTCAACACTCAAACCATCAGGCGCGATTGCAACCAGCGAAAACACATAGACCGCCAGCAATAACAGCCAGCCCATCTGCTGCCGCCAGACTCGGAGCGGAATCCGAGACGCTAGAGTTAGTACAATCAACACACCCACGAGCAGCAACCGCCATTCTGCACTCGCCAGTAAGGGAGTTGCTAGAAAACTCATCAACCACGCCAGCTTTACCCGTGGATCGAGCCGGTGCATCCAGGTGATCGGCTGTTCGAGATACAACCCTAACGGCAGCGATCGCAGTAAATCCATACGCTAAACCTTCGTTGCTCGATTCGCTGTGTTCCGCTCGACTTCCCGTACTTTCTTGCCCCGCCAAAGTAATCGGAGCGGCGTACCCTGGAAGCCTAAAGATTCACGGAATTTACGATCGATATAACGGCGGTAGTTGTCGTTAAACAGATGGGGATCATTGACGAATAGCGCGATCGTCGGAGGTGCACTGCTTACCTGAGTTCCGTAGTAGATCTTGCCCTGTCGTCCTTGTCTTGTGGTCGGTGGCGTGTGCCAAGACAGCGCATCTTCTAGCACTTCATTGATTACAGCCGTTGAAACTCGGCGCTTGTGTTGTTCGGCGGCACGATCGACGAGTTCAAAAATCTTTTCGACGCGCTGACCCGTTTTGGCACTGATAAAAATGCTTTCTGCCCACTCGACAAAATGCAAGCGATCGCGGATTTGACGCTCATATTCATAAATGGTGTGCGCGTCTTTTTCGACTGCATCCCATTTGTTAATAATCACCACACAGCCGCGCCCTTCATCGTCAATTCGTCCGGCTAACTTTTGGTCTTGCTCGGTTACGCCGTCTAGGGCATCGATAACAAGGAGCACCACATCAGAACGATCGATCGCTTTAAACGCTCGATTGATTCCAAAAAATTCGGGGCCGTACTCTACGTTCTTTTTCTTACGAATCCCGGCAGTATCAATCAAGCGATAGGTTTTATCGTTGCGCTCAACTACCATGTCGATCGCGTCTCTCGTCGTTCCTGAGATGGGACTGACGATCGAGCGATTTTCGCCGACAAACGCATTAAGTAAGCTCGACTTACCCACATTCGGGCGACCTGCGATCGCGACTTTAGTTTCAGGATTTTCTTCGATTTCAAGGGTGGTGGGTAAGTGTTCGACAACCTGATCGAGTAAGTCCCCTGTACCGCTTCCGTGAATGCTGGAAACCGGATACGGCTCACCCAGCCCTAATTCCCAGAATTCTGCGGCTTGGATAATGCCTTGATCTACCGATTCACACTTATTGACCGCCAGCACAACCGGAACAGGCTGCTGACGCAGCCATTGAGCAATTTCCTCGTCGGCTTGAGTTAATCCCGCCTGTCCATCCACAACAAAAATCGCCGAGGACGATTCTGACAAAGCCGCCATTGCTTGTTCTCGAATCAGGGGTAAAAATTCGGTGTCATCATCAAACACCAGTCCGCCCGTATCAACAACTTGGAATTCTCGATCGCGCCAAAACGCTCGTTTGTAGGTGCGATCGCGGGTCACACCGGGTTCATCGAACACGATGGCATCCTGCACCTGAGCAAGACGGTTCACAAGCGTAGACTTGCCCACATTCGGGCGACCAATAATGGCAACGATCGGCAATGACATATTTTTGAGAGACAGGGATTGACTTAAGCCAGCACATCATTGTAACGCAATCTCTCCTTAGTCAGCTTGCGTCAAGATTTCGTAGCCTGTGGAGGTTACGGCGATCGTATGTTCACATTGGGCGGAGAGTTTGCGATCTTTTGTTAAGGCTGTCCATTGGTCGGGCATGACTTCGACTTCCCAGGTGCCTTCGTTGATCATCGGTTCGATCGTAAATACCATTCCAGGACGCAACTTTTTCCCGGTACCGCGTTTGCCATAGTGCGGAATTTGGGGAGCCGTGTGGAAAATATGGCTAATTCCATGCCCCACAAAGTCTTGCACGACTGAAAAGCCTTGAGATTCGGCGTATTCTTGAATCGCTGCGCCAATATCCCCAATTCTTGCACCGGGTTTTACCGCATCCATGCCTAGCTGTCGGCATTTGTCAGTCACTTCGACCAAACGCTTTGCTAACGGTGATGGTTCTCCGACGAAATACATTTTTGAGGTGTCGCCATGATAGCCATCGACGATCAGCGTCACATCAATATTGATAATGTCTCCATTTTTCAGCACTTGCTTGGCGTTGGGAATGCCGTGACATACGACCTCATTAACGCTAGTGCAGATGGACTTGGGGAAGCCGTTGTAGCCAAGAGGAGCACTTTTGGCTCCGTGGGCTTGTGTCCAGCGTTCGGCTTCGTCGTTGAGTTCTAATGTAGAGACACCGGGTTTGACGAAGGACTCTAAGTGATTCAATAGCTGCGCTGCAAGCTTTCCGGCTCGGCGCATTTTTTCGATTTCGCGACTCGAAAGGAGGGTGATAACTTCTTGTTCCATACCAACATTTTAGCGAGAACTGTTCTGAGCTTTGAGCTAGAGCGATTCGATTTTAAACGGTTTTCTATTGAACTGAACGATCGCCATTGATCCAGTGCAGCAAATCGGGTGTGAGGTCTTGCCGCGATCGCGTTTGAGAGTTTATACAAACATGGCGGGTGAGCGCTTTTGCTATCGTTTGCTCCTGAAACAAACGGTAAGAAATTTCAAATTCACTCGGTTTTAATAAGTTTGGAGTGAGCGCGATCGTAATTTCATCGCCACAAAACATCGGCTTAAAAAAATCGACTTCAGCGTGAACAATTGGAACCGCAATGGTTTGACCCGAAAAAAACGATCGCAGATTAATTCCACTTGCGGTCAAAGAGGCTTCATACGCTTCGTGGCAGAAGTTCAAAACGTTTGCAAAATACACCACTCCTGCTGCATCGGTGTCGGAAAAGCGAATCGATCGAGAATAAGTAAATTGCATCAGGAAATCATCAGTTCAGCTTTAAGAAAGTCGATAAATTGACGGGCAGTTCTGCCCGATCGTCCATTATGCCGAGTTGCCCACTGCAACGATCTGAATTCTAGATCTTCAGTGCTCAATTCAATCTGAGCTTGGCTTGCTAAATGATGAACAATTTTCAGATAAGTGGTTTGATCCGCAGGCTCAAACGTCAGGGTTAAACCGAAGCGATCGCTAAACGATAGCTTCTCCTGCACCGTATCCCAATGATGCACTTCGTCGGCATCTTTTGGACGGGGACGATCGTCAAAGAATTCTCGAATTAGGTGCCGTCGATTTGAAGTGGCGTAAACTACCACGTTTTGAGGTCGAGCGGTGAGATTCCCTTCTAATACCACTTTCAGTGCTTTATAAGCATCGTCATCTTCTTCAAAAGATAAATCATCCACGAAAATGACAAATTTCTGGGAGAGATCCCGCAAGCGTTCTACGATCGTCGGTAACGCTTTCAATTCGGATTTTGGCACTTCGATCAGGCGGAGATTCTCATAGTTACCGAGCAGCGATTTCACGAGCGACGATTTTCCTGAACCACGACTGCCATATAGCAAAATGTGCAGCGCAGGCAATCCAGCCAGCAGAAATTCGGTGTTTCGCAGCAAAGTATCGCGCTGAGTTTCATAACCGACTAAGGCATCGACTTGAATTGGATCGGGATTAGCGATCGCATTCAATTGCCCATCTTGCCAACGAAATGCACGGTACTCAGCAAAAACTCCTGTCCCAAAGCGGCGATAAAACTCGATTAATTCTGGAAGCGCGTTCGACCAATCTTGTAGCGATTCAAGCTGTTTCTGAATTTGTCTAATTTGCGTTTGTCTTAAGCTGCTTTCTGTATCAGGAATGTAATCAACCCAAGGTGCAGTCTTGTGTTTCATTAATTGATAAAACTGCTGACTACCGCATTCATAAAACCGTTGCAGAATTCTTAAATCGTGCTTTGCTGCTTCCATCAGTTCTTTGAGAATTTCGCCGCGACGAAGCTGGTATGTCAGCGGATTTTCTGAAGCTAAAATCCGATTCAGCAAATAGTCGCGCCATCCTTGGTTCCGTTTTGCCAATTCTGAAAACCATTCACTGTAGCTCGCCGCTGCAATCTCTGGACGATCGAGCGCGCTCAAAGCGGTGCGAAATGCTAATAACACCGGATCATCTAACAAATCCCGGTAGATTAACAGCGACAGACATTTCTCAGGTAACGATCGTACTTTTACCATTCAACTACATCCCCAACACAGTCGTTAAAAATTTCGGCGCAGGTAACACCAATAGAATCAAAATCACCAACGCCATCAACCCCACCGCATTGCGAAAACCATCGACTTCAATCACATCATTCAGCGTCGGTTCATTCAACGCAGGCAGCAAAAACAATAACACTGTCCACAGCAACAAATGTGGATATACAATCGCAAACCCTAATAGCAAGAATCGAGAAATGCGTCCGATCCTGGCTCCGACCCGTCGCCCAAACACAGCATGAATCATCCGTCCGCCATCTAACTGACCGATCGGCATTAAATTAAACGCAGTAAACAATATCCCAACCCAACCCGCGATCGCCACCGGATGCAGCCGCAGTGCTGCATAGGGAGTTAAATCACGCCCGATCGCCAACTTGCTAAACACCGCAAGCACGATCGAAACTCTCGGATCAAGCGCTTGGAACTGAAAGAGTCCGCCCTGACTCGGTAGCGGCACAACCCCCGACTGCACCAATCCCCAAGCGAATAACGGAATACTCACGCTCAACCCCAAAAACGCACCCACCAGCCCAATGTCAAACAGCGCCTTACGATGTGGAATTGGAGACTTTAACTGCGTAAATGCCCCGATCGTTCCCAGGGGAAAAAACGGCAGTGGAATAATCGGAATAAAATACGGCAGCGTAATTGCAATGTGAAATTTACGAGCGGTGACAAATTGCCCAATACTTCGTGCTGCAAAAAAGATCAAAACCGGAATCGAATAAGGCAATCCATTTTCTAAAAGCGCCGCGATCGTCGGAACCCGTCCCACAATTTGCAGCCCCGCCCACGTGGTTGTAAATACCGTCAAAAGCATCAGCGCGATCGCAAATCCAGGACGAATCAGCGGACTCGAATTCTTTGACTCAACGCTTGCCGCTGGATTAATCACCAGTTCAAAAAACGGCTCTCCCGGATAATACTCCTGAAAAATCACATGAAAGCGATCTCCGAACTGTGCCTCAACATTCTGCCGCACCGTTTGATAAGCGACTTCCGGTGAGGTACGTAACTGCCCCCGACAAACCACGCCCTGCGGATGATATTCCAAGTGCCGTAGATAAAACACCGACCAAGGAAAGCACGTTTGTAAACTGGTTTCTTCGGCGGGATTGAGCGGACGCAAGCTTGCTAGATTCGGCGGTTGTAGCTCAGATGCAGGCTTGGGAGGTGCAGAGGGCGCAGTATCCAGCGCTGCCCAGCGCTGATCCTGCCCGGATCGCGCAATTCGCCCCCGCTGAATCAGATACAAATACAGCACCAAACAGCCCGCAAACAGCACGATCGTATATGGCATCGGCATCGCTTGCCCCCGAAACGCGATCGTCCACACCACCATGACAAACACAGGCAGCATCGCCACCAACCACAGTGCCCAAACCGGTGTGCGCGTCAGGCTGGCAACCCATTGGGTAATAAACAGGTAAGTGAGCAATCCGAGAAGCAAAAGCCAAATCATGACCAAAGGATGAGACAGGGGGCATAGATGGAAATCACGCGATCTGGCACAATCAACGATGGCAGACTTGCCATATTCTTTAGTTTGACCGATCGAGAAGCTTGTGCCACCAGAATCTCCGATTCCTTTAACGCCACAGTCCCGCACTCCGAAACAGCCGCGTCTAGTGTTTTCAGCGGAAACTTTTCCAGAATCTAGCGTCACGCCAGTTTTCGCGTTTCCGCCGAATCGGGATACGCTCGGTGGTACCGCGTACCTCATTGTAAGAAAAGATGGAAATTTATTGATCGATTGTCCGGCTTGGGATGAAAACACGCGATCGTTTCTCGATGCTCAGGGCGGAGTTAGCAAATTAGTCATCACGCATCGCGGCGGGATGGGAAAGGTGCGTGAGATCCAAGAAGTGTTTGGCTGTGAGGTGATTGTGCAGGAGCAAGAGGCGTATTTGCTGCCCAATATGGCGGTGAGTTCGTTTCGAGAGAGCTTGTCGCTCGCTTCGCTTGCTCACGGGGATATGTCGGAGATGCAAGTGATCTGGACTCCGGGACATTCTCCAGGATCAGCTTGTGTGTATTACGCTGCCTTGGGTGGGATTTTATTCTCCGGTCGCCATTTGCTCCCGAATGCGCAAGGCGATCCCGTTCCGCTCAGAACGGCGAAAACATTTCACTGGAACCGCCAGATTCGTCATGTCCGGAAGCTTTTAGAAATGTTCAATTCAGAGACATTGCACTTTATTTGTCCCGGTGCGAGTTCTGGGCTGCTGCGGGGGAAGTTTGCGATCGAGCAAGCTTACTCCAGATTGGCAAAACTCGATCTTGAAGCCTGTCTGATTCAGGCTGCAACCTTTTGAATCGTTTTTACAGAAGGCTTAAGCACGATTTTCGATTTCGCGATCGTAGCAATTAATCGCGTTGCTACTCAATGAAGACCCTCATCCCCTCGCCCCTTCTCCCCAAGGAAGAAGGGGAACTGGACTTCTGGCTTCCTCTCCCACAGGAGAGGGGTGGGGGCGGATCAGGGGTCTTATGTTTAGGCTTATCCACTGAAATAGTTGAAGCGGATGTCAATCCTGCAAAGTATGACCAAGCTTCTGCAAGACTATTCTGCAAGACTAGGTGGATGTAATGTTCTGGCGATCGCTCCTCGTCACTACCACGACACAAGGCTTGGGTACAGCGTTTGCTTTTTTATCGGGGAAGTTAGAACCGATCGGAACTTGGCGCGATTGGGTGAAGTCTTTGCCGTCTGTCGTTTTCATGGCAAATTTGCGGGTTTCGGACTTCATATTTTGACGAATGCCGTTGCTTTCTCCGGGGTGCTGAACAGCGAGAAAGAGGGATTGACGATCGCGGCTCAAAAACGGGCCAGTTAATTCAGCTTCCATCGGAGCCATTGCAAACAGATAAGCATTGCCAGCATTTGCGCCCGATGTGGGCACAAACCATAAGCTATTGTTGCCGAACAGTCCGCGTAAGTTGGATTGGCTGGTTGGGACTCCATTTTTATCAATCCGCCTTGGAACCGCTTTGTTTAACTTGTCTGAAGACATATCGGTAACAATCCAAATATGACCATCCGGATCAATCAGTAAGTTATCAGGATTTGAGAAGCCTGCACCACCCGCAGTCGGTTCGCCGCCCATTGCTAACATTGTCCACCGGAAAGACAGTGCAGCAGGGTCATTGTTGTCTTCAATTAAGTGCATGACAAACCCGTGTTCATAAGGGGTTTCGCCTTTCGGGCCTTTAAACACACGCTTATCTGCACCACCATCTCGACTATCTGACGATCCAGAAGTAAAAGAAATGTACAGAGAGCCATCTGGAGCAATCTCGGTGTCTTCGGGTCGAGCCGTACAGGTGGCACCACACGCATTTGCAGCATAGTGAGCATCGATCAAAATAGCACCTTGTTTTTCTGTCGGATTGCCTTCATAGAGATCGCCTAGCGTTTTGAATCGCCGCTTGTACTGGTCGATCGCACCTCTACTGCGAATACTAATAAATCCACCTTCTGGGCGTTTTGGGAGATTGATCATACCTCCAACGATCGTGGCTGGATCTTCAGGATTAACCGCAGTATCAGGTTTAAGTGCAATCCAGCGTCCTGTACCATCTTCGTTGAACTTCGCAGCATAAAGCATTCCATCGGCTAATAAGCGGGAATTTGCTTTATCTTTCGGATCATTCACTGAATCACGACTGACAAACTTATAGATATGTCCACTGCGTCGATCGCACCCGGAATAAAACGCTAAGGGTTTTCCCGCCTCAACTCTCACCCCGACTGCCTCATGGCGATAGCGACCGAGCCAAGTATGCTTAGTTCCATAGTCGTTCGGGTTAGCTGGATCAACTTCAACAATCCAGCCGTATTTGTTACCAGACAATCCAAAAACATTACCTTGTCCAGAAACATCCTCATCGTTAATCCTGAACGTCACGCGATCGGGCGGAAACGATGTGCCATCAGCATAAACTGGCTCAGGAACTTGAATGTGAATGTTTTCTTCCGCACTCAAAACAGTTCCCCACGGCGTTGTACCGCCCGCACAGTTACCAAATGTCCCGATGATCCGATCGCCCAGTTTATCAATGTACCCTGTTCCCGTTTTCTTCTGAAACACAGCTTTTGCTGCGCCAGTACAGCTAAGGTAACGTTTATCTTCTAAGCCTGAGATTCCGGTGATGCGTCGATCGACGTTTGAGAAGGTTCGCTCCCACTTGCCGTCTGGAGTCTTACGAATCGAAATGACACCCATGCCCTGATCAATCAACGCTTCTTTGCAAATAGTTGCAATCTGAGCTTTGAGCGCACTTTTTTCGGGTAGAGCAAGGGCGTTGAGTGCTTTTTTCTTTTTGAGTTCTTGCTCAACTGCGGCGATCGGGAGCGCTTTGCCCAACACTTTTGAGTAAGATTGCAACCACGGAATCGCGCTAATGTACTCAAAGTTAATTGTCAAAAAGCCTTCATTCGGAGCTGTCTCGACAAAGGATAAGTAATCATTGTTGTAGCCAAACCGGGAATCACCAATTCGATCGCCCCAAGCCCCAATCACCTGATAAGAGAATCCTTCTGGAATAACCAAATCATCCACAATCTCAAACGCAGTCACAGCTTTAACATTAGTTAGCAGTGACATCGGACTTTGAATTGGCTTAAAGCTGAGATTCGTCAAAGTCCCGCTTGTTTCTGTCGATTGAAACGGCATCGAAAACTTTTGACTATTTTTCACCAAGCTACCGATCGCAGTTGTGCCAGCCGCAGCACCCAGAAGTAGAAGAAGATTCCGACGTTTCATCGGCATAGAGGGATGTCCCCAGTAGGTTTTCGCCTCAGTCTTAGCAGAAAACTTAGTCATTCAGGGTTAAGGCTGGGTAAAAGATAGCTCGTCTTACCCACTAGACTCTAACCCACTAGAAAAGGTAGCAGACTCTTCAGAAACTAAAATTAGTAGTAGACAAGAGACATCAAAGACAGCGAATCGCACTACAATCGAAGTAAATGCGCTTCAAATTAAGGAATCTACAGTGCCTCCTATTCTTAACGACTCCCTCAAAGCTGAACTAGAGCAAACCCGCGACCGTTTACTGAACGAGCAAGACGAAATTGTTCAAGCGGTTAGTAAGCAAGCTGAGGCAGAAATCGATCGCTTGCTCGGTTATATTAACTCACTTTTAGGAGACAGCCAGTCCAGCGCTTCACGGAGCAGTCAGACCGTACCGGCATCCCAGCCCGAAGCGTCGAACTCCAAACCTAAAGCAACATCTGCTAAATCTGATCAATCAGCCTTCGACGCAACAGCACTCAAGGCAAAGTTCAAAGGAGCCAAACCAATGGACGCGATCGTGCAGGTTCTTGCAGATGAGAAGCATCCGCTGTCGATCGACGATCTCATTAATCAGCTTTATGATGCGTTTGATCAAGCTGATATCTCAAAAGCAAGAAGAAGTGTTGCAATCACCACTAAACACGCAGAGCGGCGCGGTTTAGTTCGGAAGATCCAAGACAATCCGCCGCAATTTCAAGCGCCCTAAATGAGTATCGCGATCGCAGGACTACGCCAGCGGAAACCCTGCGGCTAACAGCCATGCGAAAAATAACGCACTAGGGATTGCAACACTCCAACTCTCTCGCACTTGCGCGGAGACGATCGACAACAAACTGATTAATACCGGGAACAACGGCAGCAGCAAAAACATAAATCCAAGCTGCGGTAGAAATTGCAGTACCAACACAAACCCGCCAATGAGGGCAATGCTTTGTGCAACTCCCCAAGCGATCCGTTGTGCTGGCGTTCGATTTTGCTGCGTCATTTCAGTTGCAAGAAACCAAGGCAGTGACGCGATCGCGATTGCTCCCCAAACAACCAACCGCTCCGGAGTCGACACCGACTGCAACCATACAACCTGTGCCATCGCTCCGACTGCAATCCATAACACTGTAAACACACCGATTCCCACGCCCACCGCTCGTAATCTCAGTGGCGGAATTTGGCGCAACACGCTCAGCCAAATTGCCCCTGCCATCAAGAACCAAAGCGCGACGGCTCCACCCACTTGAACACCACCCAGCGTTTGCAGATCAATCACACGATTCAGTAAAACAAGCCCAAGGGTCGGCACGATCGACGATAAAATCAAACCACCCCAGCGCTGTACTGCTGAAATCGCAGAAACTTCGCCCTTCATTCGTACACTTGGCATCACCGCAGTAAGCGCCATGATCCATCCCACGAGATGAACGCCTTGCCAAAGCATCCGACGATCGACGTACTGACTTTGCTGTTGCTGTCCAAAGGTGCGATCGAGCCAGTGGCGTGCCGCAGTGTGACTGACTGAATTAAATAAAATCGTGATGTGTTCCACATTGGGCACCAAGACAAACTCGCGCCCTCGTTCTGATGCGGTATCCGAATTGGTGCCGCCTGCTTGCTGAAGGATGCGTTCTGCATTGCGAATAAATCCACCTTCCCAAGTGCCCGCTTGTAGCTGTAGATTTCGGGGTCGATCCGCAGTTACAGTCGCGCCCGTGGGCGAGATCGCAACAGTTGCAGAAAAATCGCTCAGATGCTCGATCGCAGCATCCATCACGGCTCCACTTCCCATCGAATGCCCCAGCACCGCAAGTCGAGAACGGTCTACTTCTGGCTGCTGTGCGATCGCATTCCAAGCCGTTTGAAAGTTACGCTGGAGTGAACCAGAATGCAAACGATTTGGGTTTGCACCATGACCATCCCAATCCCAAAGCATGACTGCATAGCCTGATTGAGATAATACATATCCGTAAGTCAGCATCAACTGTTTTGAACCAGAGTAACCATGTGCAACTAACACTCCCGGAACAGACTTCGCTGACTTTGGTGCAAGATAGAGCAGTGGAACTCCTTCTTGATTCAAGGGACGCACAATTAATCCTGCGCGGGCTGTGAAGATGCCCCACCAGGACAGCGCAATCAGCAGCACCGCTAGAATAAGTAGGCCAATTCGCGATCGTTTCAAGTCAGGTGTTCCTTAATAAAAGCAGCGAAAGATATCAATCTCAGCTTAGTTGAATGGAGCTAGTCATTTGTTATCTGTGCCGTTAGCGGCGCAGTAAACACCAACAACCCTGGAATTTCTCGACCATTGACCTGCCGAGTATATAACCTGGAGCCTTTGATCGCGTAACGCTGTGAAATCTCTTCTAATGCTGTTAATAGCGAGTCCGGTGCTAGATTGCCTAGTGATAGCCTTGGCTGTACATACAAGACACGATCGACCTGTAGGGGCTTAATCAAATAGTGAGATTGTTGTGGGCTACTTGCAGCACTCTGAGGAGCCACAAGGTTAATGGTAATAAAGAAGAGGCAGCCAATAAAAGCGGCAATCACAGGCGCGAATTTCTGAACTTTCATCACTCTTATCCTTTAGATTCTGCTCATTTAGTAAAGACTAAGCCCCTCCGTAGACATGCCTTAGCCTTTGAAGTGAAGGGTATCCACTCTGCCCTTGGTATACCAAACAGGTATACCAAGGGCAGGGCTGCTGAGGCATTTTTGAAAGGATCTACCTAGAAGACTGTTAACTCTATTCACAAACCTTAACCATGATATTAAGAAAAGTAAAGTTCGCTGTAAGATTTTCTATCTAAAGACTGAAATATCAGAGCGATAGATTACGGTTTCGCTTTCAGAAGTCATTCAAAAAATAACCCAATCTCAAGCTCCCGATTTCCAGGAATTTCCACGCCTCAGCAGGATTCTGTTCAAAAAGAAAGAGAGCAAGTTTTAGAGCCTTATTGCTTAGAAGCCACACTGCACAGTCAGGGTCTCTTTACGTTTCTTAATGCTATAGTTAATGTAATTTAATACTTTTTCTCACAGCGCAACCCTAAACCTATGGCACCCTCTGCTTTTCTAACGACGCTTCTGAAACCGACTGTTACGCCTAACTTCTGGTCGCAAACGGTCTGGGCGATTTTGCGAACTGTCCTGGGCATTATGATGATCCACAATGGACTCGACAAGTTCGCCGATATTGAAAGCTTTGCTCATGCTTATGTCGAGGTCATCGGGCTACCCTTCCCGATCGTGTTTAGCTATCTCGCTGCCCTCACTGAAACGATCGGTGCACCCTTGCTGGTCATCGGCTTTTTGACTCGTCCAGCAGCCTTAGGATTATTCGGTACAATGTGTGTTGCGATGTATCATCACATCCTCGTAGCGGGCTTGAATCTGACTTATCTAGAGTTATCCGCAATTTACGCCGCTTGTTTTCTGGTGTTTGCCGTGAATGGAGCAGGGTTATTCTCGACCGATGCCTTGATTGCAAACTGGTTGGATACGAATGCTTTGTCAGCCCAAGCAAAACAGCTTATGCGCCTAGAGCAAGCTTATCAAGCTTCTAGTGCTGAGCAGAAGCAAACTGATGTCGCTAAGTCGTAAAGAGTCGTGATCGATCGAGCGTTGAATAGTCGGATGAGGCGCTGCTGGGTCTGTATGATCCGCAGCGCCTCTATCTTTTTGGTAATACAAAAACAACAATACCTTTCAACCTATTGATAGAAGCCTTTTAGCTTCGCTTCATGCAAATCTCGCTATAGCTACTTTGCTCACTACATTATTGTTTAACTAAAAATTTTAGTCTGGAGACTTTTAGGCAGATCGATTGAGTAATTCCTTTGACGTATCCTGGATGCTTGCGATGTCGAGTAGAGTATGACCTCCCTATCGCTAACAGTACGCCCTGCTTTGTGATCGATCGTCAAAAAGGTAGCCTTCATGGATCAACTGCCAGACCCCACAAATCATCAGTCCCTGTGGAGCCGAATCAGCACGAATGCTTTGGTTCGATTTCTGCTGTTCTTTGCCTCTGGCTGGGTATTTGTTGCGCTACTTCAGTATTTTGAGTATGTGATTTTTGTATTTGCGTTATCAGCAATTCTGGCACTTCTGCTCAACTATCCAGTCCGCTATCTAGAGCGCTTTGTTAAAAGAAGTATTGCGTTGAGTCTTGTCATTGCGTTAAGCCTGATTTTTATTATTGTTGCCATTGTGACGATCGCGCTTACGTTAGCCGATCAGGTTCAGCAATTAGCAACCTTGTTGCTCCAGACGCTAAATAGCGCAAACAATCCGCTCGATCAGTTGCAAAATGCTCTGGTAGCCCGCAATATTCCCCTGAATCTGGATGCGATCGAAGCTCAAATTCGCAACGCATTTATATCAAGCTTAAATTGGACAATCCAGTCTCTACCAATTCTTTTCCAGAACTATGTGACCTTTATTATTGTGCTGGTAGTTGCCTTTTTCATGCTGATTGATGGTGCAAAACTGTGGCAACTCGTGCTGCAATTAGTTCCAACTCAACATCGAAGCCGCGTCGCTACCGCAGTACAAAGAAACTTTGTCGGCTTTCTTCGAGGTCAATTACTGGTTTCGTTTCTCCTGAGTGTTGCTACTTTTCTGGTTTTTGTTCTGTTTCAGATTCCATTTTCGTTTTTGCTTGCGGTTACTGTTGGAGTGTTTGACCTCATTCCTGGAATTGGAGCGACGTTAGGGGTGTCTCTTGTTTGCTTGGTTATCTTGGTGCAGAGTGGCTGGCTGACCGCGCTCAAAGTTCTAGCCGTTTGCGTGATTCTACAACAGTTGCAGGATAACTTCATTTCTCCGCGTATCATGCAAAGCACTGTTCATCTCAGTCCGGTCGTTGTGTTTTTTGCGCTCTTAGTTGGAACAAGGGTTTCAGGGCTACTAGGAATCTTTTTGTCGGTGCCGATCGCGGGTGTCATTGTCAGTCTGTTACATCTTGAAGAAGCGCAAGGAGATTAAAAGCTGACGACAAAGGTGAAGAACCAATCAGATAGAGCGATCTCTACTCCCCACTCTGATCGATTCCACCCCTAGAGCGATAGACAACAGCGTTAGTAATCCCTATTGTCAAAAAATATGCGGATTGAGAAACGAGCCTGATGGCTGTAAATCATTCAGCGATCGTCCAGTCTGCCACATTATTGTTCACGCCTAGATTTTAAGCGAAAGTCCCCTATGCATGTTTCCGTATGGCCTGGTAACGTCTATCCCCTGGGTGCTTATTGGGATGGAAAAGGAACCAACTTTGCCCTGTTCTCTGAGAATGCAACTGCGGTTGAATTGTGCCTGTTCGATCGCGACGATCAAGAGACACGGGTAAAGCTGACCGAAGTGAATAACTTTGTGTGGTATGGGTATTTACCTGGTGTAGGGCCAGGGCAGCGATACGGCTATCGGGTGCATGGAGCTTATGAACCAGAACAAGGATTTCGCTTCAATCCTAACAAGCTTCTTATTGATCCTTATGGCAAAGCGATCGACGGAGACGTGCGGAACGGTCCTGAGATTTTCGGGTATGACTGGAATAGTCCGGATGCAGATCTATCGTTTTCAGAACTTGATAGCGCTCCATTGATGCCTAAATCGGTGGTGGTGGATCAATCCTTTGATTGGGAAGGCGATAAGCTATTGCGGACTCCCTGGCATGAAACAATTATCTACGAAGTTCATGTCAAAGGCTTCACGAAGCTACACCCAGATGTTCCTGAAGCGCTACGAGGAACCTATGCGGGCATGGGGCATCCAGCCGCGATCGAACACTTGCAGCGACTGGGAATTACGGCAGTTGAACTCATGCCGATTCACCACTTTCTCGCCTACCCAGGACATCTTGCCGACAAAGGACTGAAGAACTATTGGGGCTACGACTCGATCAACTACTTTGCCCCTCACGCCGCTTACAGTGCTGGTGGGACGCTAGGGCAACAAGTGGCTGAATTTAAGGAAATGGTGAAAGCCTTGCACCGAGCTGGGATTGAGGTCATTCTCGACGTAGTTTACAATCACACTGGGGAAGGCAATCATCTGGGGCCGACGCTCTCGCTGCGGGGAATTGATAACAGAAATTACTATCATCTGGTTGCAGACAATAAGCGCTATTACATGGACTTTACAGGTTGTGGTAATTCGCTCTCTGCTGGACACCCTCAAGTCTTGAAGCTGATCACCGATAGCTTGCGCTATTGGGTCACAGAAATGCACGTAGACGGCTTCCGCTTTGATCTGGCTTCTGCTCTGGCGCGGGAGTTGTATGAAGTGGACAGCTTGGCTGCGTTTTTCAACATCATCCATCAAGATCCAATATTAGCGGATGTGAAGCTGATTGCTGAGCCGTGGGACGTGGGCGAGGGCGGCTATCAAGTTGGAAACTTCCCGGTACTGTGGTCAGAGTGGAACGGTAAATATCGCGATACGGTGCGGGATTTTTGGCGGGGGGAAGACGAGACGTTAGGAGAGTTCGCTTATCGACTCACGGGCAGTCCCGACCTATACTTCCAGCAAAATGGCAGACGACCCAATGCCAGCATTAACTTCATCACAGCGCATGATGGGTTCACGCTGAATGATTTAGTCAGCTACAACGAAAAACATAACGAAGCCAACAGCGAAGACAATCGCGATGGAGAAAGCCACAATCGCTCTTGGAACTGTGGAGTCGAAGGAGCAACAGACGACCCGGAAGTCTTACAGCTCCGGGAGCGGCAACGGCGAAATCTGCTCGTCACTTTGATGCTGTCCCAAGGAATTCCGATGCTGTTGGGAGGCGATGAACTGGGTCGATCGCAAAGAGGCAACAACAACGGCTACTGTCAAGACAGCGAAATCTCCTGGTTTGATTGGAATTTGGTCAAGGGCAATCAGGATTTGGTCAATTTCTGCCGAGAACTGATTTATTTCCGCCGTCAGCATCCGGTGTTTCGTCGTCGCAAGTGGTTCCAGGGTCAGGCGATTCGAGGAGTTCCGGATATTGCTTGGTTTGACCCGGATGGAACAGAACATACCGAACAAGAGTGGCAAGAAGGCTATCCCAAATCGATCGGCGTGTTTCTCAACGGTGATAGAATTCCCAGCCCTGGGCCTCAAGGGCAAAAAATTAGAGATGATAGCTTTCTGCTGCTGTTTAATGCCTATTGGGAAACGATTGAGTTCATTTTGCCGCAAGCGCTAGCAGACAAAGAATGGCAAATGCTAATCGACACCAAAGAGCCTCGCTTTATTCAAGAGGAGCGGATTTTTGCCTCTAATCAAGCGGTTCCTTTGATGGCGCGATCGCTGATTGTGTTACGCCAACTCACTTGACCTCACTTGAGGTTAGGGAACCTCTTTCCTCTGAGTCCCCCACTCGTGGGGGATTTAGGGGCAACCCAAATGCAGCATCGAAGCGAGTTCTTTCTATCGAACTTTCGTTAATGGGGGGTTCGATTCAGCATCACTAGCTGGCTGACCGCTTCAAGCAGTTTATCCGGGTGAATGGGTTTAACAAGATGCTGCTGAAATCCAGCGAGAAGGGCTTGCTGCTGAGTCAGTTCAGACGCATAAGCTGTAAGCGCGATCGCAGGAATCCGCTGTGCCTCGTCGGAGCGCGATCGCACCGCTTGAATCAAGTCAAACCCATTTGCCTCTGGCATTCCTAAGTCACTCACAATTAAGTCAGGCGTGTAACGATTGAGCGCAGCGATCGCGGCTGCAACTGATTCTGTAGCAGTCACGATCGCGCCACTACTTTCCAGCACAAACTGAATCAGATCGCGGCTATCTTGCTCATCATCAATGATCAGAACGCGCACACCAACCAGGTTCACGTCTTTACCTGGCTCTAAAGAATGAGGAAACTTGATCACCTGATTTTCCACTTGAGGATTGGGCAGCGCGATCGCAAAGGTTGAACCCTGATCAACTCCGGCACTATCCACCTTGATTGTTCCGCCGTGCAGCTCAACTAAATTTCGCGTGATTGCTAACCCTAGCCCTAAGCCGCCAACTTTGCGCGTACTAGAAGCATCCGCTTGACGAAACGCCTCGAACACAAATGGCAGAAAATCTGGCGCAATGCCAGTTCCCGTATCTTGAACAGACAAAACCGTTTGCTTAGATTCACGGCGGAGCGTTACCTCGATCGTTCCGCCCTCTGGAGTAAATTTGATCGCATTGGTGAGCAAGTTCCACACCACTTGTTGAAGTCGCATGGTATCTCCCACAATCGGAGCAGCGCGATCGGTCTGTAGCGCGATCTCAATCCCCTTATTCTCTGCCATCAACCGGACAGTATCGAGCGCTGCTTGCACAATCAGAACGAGATCGACCGTATGCCGAGCGAGCGTTAATTTGCCGCGCAGAATTCGAGAAACATCGAGTAAATCATCGATTAATTGGGCTTGTAGGGCTGCGTTTCTGGCGATCGTCTCAAGGGCGCGTTGAACAGCCGCACCCGAAAGTCTGCCTTCAGCGAGTAATTTCGACCAGCCGAGGATGGGATTGAGGGGTGTCCGCAGTTCGTGGGACACCACCGCCAGAAATTCGTCTTTGACCCGATTTGCACTTTCGGCGCGTTCTTGAGCGTATTTGCGCTCTTTGGCTTCGGCAACTGCCCGATCGCGCATCTGACGATATTCCTGAACGCGAAAGGTTAAATCCGTCACGTCTTGAATCGAGATCAGCGCATAGAACCCTTCTTCCCCATCTGCGGGAATTGCCGTAATTGTGGTGTGCTGAATACGCTTGCTGCCATTTGGCAGCGTTACTGGAATCAAATAGTGATGCAGTTGTGAGGAGAAAATAGTCGGCGGGCCTCCTGCAAAAATGGGAGCCAAGCGATTGACATACAGGGCTTCAGCAAACCGGGGAAAAAATTCGCGAATCGCTTGTCCCTTAATGCGATCGCGCGGAATTTTTGTCCATTCTTCTAGACAGTGATTCCAAAACACCACTTGATAATCAGCGCGTAGAACGCAGACACCGAGCGGGATTTGATCTAATAGGCTGAAGCGATCGTGACCGTGGGACATGAGATTGAACTGCTCCTGCTCACAACGATGAGATTAGTCTCAGTTCTTCATTAATACAGATCAGGAGCGCATCGAAGGAAGCCATTTCAAAAATTAGAATAATTTCACCCATAATCTCAAGCTGTTCGATCTCAAATCTTGCTTGAGCCAGGAAAAAAACAGTATCGAGTTCAAATGGGTAATTTTCAGATAGAAGATGGTCAAGCTTGTCCTCGGAGTAGGTCGGCAGCGCATAATCCATTTGTCGCCGCAGTAAGTTACTGATTGATCCGAGCACTCCGTTGATCACGATGTTTCCCACTTCGGTCAAGGTACCAATTTTCACGGCATCCAGATCCGGAGAATCGCGCTCCTCACCGGTTAACAGCGAGACGAGCGCAGCAGCACTATCCGTGGGAAAGACTAATTCTGCGCTGCCAGTAAAGCTGCCTGAGAATTTTAATCCCACTGTGGATAAACAATGACCATTAAACTGCGCTGCTAGTTCTTGCTGCAAGGTTGTGCTATCAAACACTTGTAAAACTGGAACATTCAGCACGATCGGGGATGCTACCATTTCGTTCAGCATGGCTCCAGCTCGCCCAACACCAATGTTGATAAACTCCTGAAGCGCATCCAGTTGCTCGTCTGTAATCAGTGGCATCAAACATCGGCTCCTTCTGGCTGCAAGAGTTGGCGAATCGTCTGCCGCACTTGATCTTCTTTTGCGGGTTTGTTGATAAAGCTTGCGGCTCCCAGTGCAACTCCACGTTCGCGAGAGGCATCCTGGATATCCGCTGTGATAATTGCGATCGGAATTGTCTCACCTTGCTCTCGTAGCATTTGCAAGAGTTGAAAGCCATCCACATCTGGCATGAGCAAATCTGTCAGAATACAGCTTGGGTGATGTTGCTGCACCATCTCTAGCGCCTGTTGTCCGTTACAGGCTTCTAACACTTGATAGCCTTCCGCTTCTACATACTTGCGAAGCATCCGTCGTGAGAACGCTGCATCATCCACAATCAGCACTGAAGTCAAATTTGCATCGTCCACGGTTCCTACCCCTTTCACTATTGCGCATATTATTCTGTGGAGTCTAGTTCCTCTCCGCAAGATAGTTCCAAAACGTTCAAATCGACTCCTCGAAGCCAACTTAAAACGGTGGTGTGATGAATATCCGTCATTTTTTCGATGCGTCGGGTACTCATACCTCTGAGATACATCTGAATGCAAAGCTGCTTGATGTCTTCTGAGTAGCGAGTTTGTTTGTAGGACGCTAGAAACTGCCGTCCACAGCGTTTGCACTTGTGGCACTGAACGTGATTGCGGTGCCCATTCCGGTGGAGTTCAGTCGAACCGCAGGTTGGACAATCCATATCCCCCTATCAAGTGAATTTTCCAAGTGAATTTTCATTAGTGTTCAGCATTCCTTTTGGATCAACGTCTATCTTAGGGTAGATTGTGAGTCGTGTTCATCCTCCGTAGGATAGGAATAGTGGGCACCTGTTGAGTCCGGAGTACATGCAGCCTTTGAATGAAATCGATGCAGAAGATTTAAAGGTTTTTCTGGTTGAGAGTCACGAGATTCTTGCCCAGTTTGAGCAGGATGTTTTACACCTAGAAAATAGCTCTCTTGACCCCGCTCTGCTGCATCGGATGTATCGTGCCTTGCATACGATTAAGGGAAACTGTGGATTTATTCCGTTTCCGAAACTTGAAGCGATCGCTCATGCAGGAGAGGCACTGCTCGACAAGATTCGGACGGCTCAGCGCCGAATTTCTCCTGAGATTGCAACAGTGCTGCTGCAGCTCACAGACGTGATTCGACAGATTTTACGCACGATCGAAATTACCAAAACCGAGGGCAATCAGGATTATTCCAGCTTGATTGCAACGTTAACGGCGCTTTGCGCGGTGGATGCTGCGATCGATGGCATCAATCCCAGAGAAAGTTTGGAAGATGCCGAAGCAAAAGCTTTAACCCCGTTTAATTCTACGATTCGAGTTCAAATCGATTTACTCGACCATTTGATGAATCTAATGGGTGAACTGGTTCTCGCGCGCAATCGAATGCTGCAACTCACCGCAACAAGCAGCGATGCTGCTTTAGTTTCAACCTGTCAGCAAATTAATCTGATTACGAATGAACTGCAAGATCAGGTGATGCAGACGCGCATGCAGTCGCTTCATACGCTCTGGCGGACTCTGCCCCGATTTGTGCGAGATCTAGCAATCGCCTGTAGTAAAGAAGTGACGCTGGTTCTCGAAGGGGATGAAACCGAACTCGATCGTAGTCTTGTTGCAGCGATTAAAGATCCTCTGACGCATTTAATTCGCAATTGTATTGATCATGGGATTGAACTCTCAACGGCTAGACTGGCGGCGGGTAAATCGGCTGCCGGTATGCTCAAGTTAAGAGCCGCTCAAGAAAGCGGCAAAGTAATTCTAGAAATCAGCGATGATGGCGCGGGCATTGATCCCCAGCAGATTAAGGTTCGATCGCAGCAACTCGGCTTAATTAGCGCCACCGAAGCGGAATTAATCAGCGACCAAGAGGCGTTGGCTCTGATTTTTCAGCCTGGATTTTCGACGGCGACAGAAGTGACCCGCTTATCTGGGCGCGGAGTTGGTTTAGATGTCGTGCGGCGAAACATTGAAGCGGTTAAAGGCACGGTCGAGGTTGAGAGCCAATTAGGTCAGGGAACTACATTTCGCCTGAAAATTCCCCTGACGTTAGCTATTATTCCGACGCTATTGGTGAAAAGTGGAGGTGAGCGATTTGCAATTCCTCAAGCCAGCATCCAGGAACTGGTGAGAATCGAAGGGAAAGAACAAATTGATCGAAGCATTGAAACAGTGCTGAATGCTCCTGTGTATCGACTGCGCGGACAGATTCTGCCTTTGGTTAATCTTGCTTCCGTTCTACAGCTATCAACCACAACAACTGATGTGGTTTATTTCGTTGTGATTACCGTCGATCGATATCACTATGGCTTGCTTGTGGATGAGATTGAAGATACTCAGGATATTGTGATTAAGCCGCTCAGTAAACAGTTAAAGTCGCTGGAGATGTTTGCAGGCGCGACCGTTTTAGGAGATGGAACCGCGGCGCTGATCCTTGATGCTGCTGGACTTGCTCGATATGCAGGTGTTCAAAAGCAGATTCCCATTTCAACTGCGGTCTCTGAATCAGAACAACGCGATCGTCAATTGATTCTGATTGTGCTTGGGACTGAGAATACTCGGATGGGAATTGTTCTGACTCAGGCAACTCGACTAGAAACAATTTCCAGGACAAGGATTGAACAAGTAGGACAGCAACTTCTGATGCAATATAGCGATCGCGTCGTTGCTTTGATTGATCTACAAGCCGTTTTCACCGGAAAGCCTCGTTCTCTCAATCAGTTTGAGGAGAGTATCCCGATCGTCGTGATCACACTTGATCAGAATCGCACTGTTGGATTGATGGTGAATCAAATTCTCGACATCGTAGAAGAATCGCTGACGGTGACAGGAGCGGCAATTCGTCCGGGTGCTCACTGTTATGCAACGGTTCAAGGTCAGATTACTGAAATTTTGGACTTAGACGCGATCGTCGAGCTAGCCAATCCTTATCGAGTTCCCGAACTCACAACCAGGAGGTGAAGCAATCAATGACGATTCAACAGGTATGCACTTTCTATCTCAAGGGTTCCTACTTTGGCATCGAGATTGAGCAGGTGCAAGAAATCATTCGCCAACCCCCGCTCACCCGAATTCCGCTCGCGCCTCCAGACATTTGCGGCTTAATGAATCTGCGCGGACAGGTGATTCCCGTCGTGGATTTGCCTTGTCGATTGGGACTGCGATCGGCATCCTGTGGCATTGGCGAGGAAACGACTTACAACGTGATTGTGAACACGATCGACGATGTGATCAGTTTCATTGTTGAGGACATTGGAGATATCTTGTCCTGTGACAGCGAAACATTTGAGCCGCCGCCTGCTAATTTGACTGCTCACATTCGAGGCTTTCTAAAAGGCGCATACAAACTTGAGCAAGGTGTTCTGCTGATCTTGGATACTATCAAAATCTCAGATTCAACCAAATTTTCAGATTCAACCCTAATCACGAGTTCGCTCAATTAACTAAGGATATCTCGATGGTTTCTAATTCAACCCCAAAAACAGCAAGCGCTGGATCGGCAACCGCGATGAAAGCACATATGCAGCAACTTTTACAGGCAATGCAAGCCGCAAACGCAGGCGATTTCTCGGTTCGTTTAGATGAGAACAACGGCTTCGGCGAGATAGCGCGAGAATTCAATCAGTTAATGATCCGCAATCAGAGCCTGACGCAAGGAATGAGCGAAGCCGAGCAAGTGTTAAGCGCGATCGCGCAAGGCGACCTCAGCCAAAAAATGTCAACCAGTGAGGAATCTCTCCCAATCGCACCGATCGTCAACGATCTAATCGATCGGCTTAATCTTTACACTGCCGAATTTACGCGAGTTGTGAGAGAAATGGGCACCGAAGGCAATCTGGAAATAGTTGCAACGATCGCAGGCGCAACAGGAATCTGGCAGGAGCTGATCGAAACCGTCAATCAGATGGCTCACGATATCACTGAGCAAGTTCGCGGCATTGCTGAGATCTCTTGTGCTGTTGCTCAAGGAGATTTGGCAAACCAAATCGAAGCAGAAAACACCGGAGAATTTCGCACCCTCACCCGCAGCATCAACCAAATGATCGAAAATCTCCGGTGTTCGCTGCGGCAGATTACAGAAGTGGCAACAACGGTCGCGACCGCAGCCGAAGAACTTTCTGCTGTGAGTCATGAAATGACCGGCAATGCAGGACAAACGGCTGAACAAGCAACCTCGGCTTCGGCTTCGGCGGAACAAGTGAGCCAGAATGCAGCCACGGTTGCTACAGCGATCGAAGAAATGAACGCGAGCATCCGAGAAATTGCGAAAAGCGCAGCAGAAGCCGCAAAAGTCGCGAGCGATGCGGTCAGAACTTCCGATCAAACCAACGCGACGATCACAAAGCTGGGTCAAAGCAGCGTTGAAATTGGCAAAGTGATCAAAGTGATTACCTCGATCGCGCAGCAAACTAATTTGCTGGCATTAAACGCCACGATCGAAGCGGCACGAGCGGGAGATGCAGGTCGAGGCTTTGCGGTTGTTGCCAATGAAGTCAAAGAGCTGGCAAAACAAACCGCCGCCGCCACCGAAGATATTAGTCAACGAATTGAAGCGATTCAGACGGATACAAGCGGTGCGGTTGAAGCGATCACTCAAATTACAGCCGTGATCAACCAAATTAACGACATTCAAAATACGATCGCCAGCGCGGTTGAAGAACAAACGGCAACGACGAATGAAATCTCTCGTAATGTTGCAGAAGCTGCAAAGGGAAGTTCAGATATCGCCAAGAATATTGGAGTGGTGGCTCAAAATGCTCAGACGACCACGATCGGAGCAAGTAACACGGCTCAAGCAGCAATGCAACTGGCGCAGATGGCAGTCAACTTACAAACGATTATCAGTCAATTTCAGATATAAAGGGAATTTTGATACTCCCGAATCTGCGGTCAATCTGTTTGACCGTCGATTGAAGCTTTCTAGCGTTCAGGGGGAGCAAGATAATCGCTAGAACATGACCTAATGATTCAGCTGCCAGATTTTGGAACAGGATACTCTTCTCGTTTTCAGGTTTGACCTGGGGATGCTTGTATACGCATTGTGAAACAGAGGAAACTCAAAAAATTGTTCATTCATTAGTTCGGCAAGGACTTTGGCGGCACGGCGGCAAGCAGGAGCAAGCATAATATTTATAAAGGGACGGGACTGACGGCTTCCCCCACTCGAGCCGCGAAATGCCTAATATGAAGAAGAGAAAGGAAGGCGAATGAACAGACACAGAACAAGTCCCTTTCCCAAGTTTGGGGAAATGGGAACACGGATGCAGGCAATGGAGTGGGCACAAACGCCAGTGGGGGCTGTTGAATCCTGGTCGCAAAGCCTAAAATCAACCGTTCGTACGCTGTTAGGCTCGCGTTACCCCATGATCTTGCTGTGGGAGCAGGAGCTAATTCAGATTTACAACGATGCTTATATTAATCTGATTGGCACGAAACATCCCTACGCGCTGGGACGATCGATCCGGGAAACTCAAGCTGAGTCCTGGGATGTGATCGGTCCGATGATTACCGAAGTCATGACGACTGGGGTTCCCAACTGGGTGGAAGACCAGATGCTCGCCGTGAACCGCTCCGGCTACAACGAGGAAGCTCATTTCAGTTTGTCCTACAGTGCCGTTGAAGATGATGCAGGTGCGATTCGCGGCATGCTCTGTGTCTGTAGCGAAGTGACGCAGCAGGTGTTAGGAGAGCGACGGTTGCGTTTGCAGCGCGACTTGGCAGCCCGGGCAGGGGAAACGCGGAGTGTGGATGCAACCTGTCAGGATATTCTGGCGACGATCGCGGAATTTCCGCTGGATGTGCCTTTTGCCCTGATCTACTTGCGCGACTCCAACGACCCAACCCTAAAGCTCTGCGGCAGCGTGGGGATGAACGGCAATCCGGCGATCGTTCCCACAACTGTTCTGGTTTCAGAAGCACTGGCAGACACAGCGGATCGATGGTCTCTCGCAAAAGCGATGGCGGGTCAAACCGCGATCGTCTCAGAACTTGATCGGGACATCACCATTGCTGGCGGACCCTGGAACGAAAGCGTGAGCCAGGCGATCGCTTTACCAATTCCGTCGTCGAATGTGGCTGCCCCGCTAGGCGTGCTGATTTGCGGCATCAGTCCGAACCGTGCACTGGATGAGGGCTACCAGTCGTTTTATGAGCTGTTGGCTGGACAGGTTTCCGTGTCGATCCGCAATGCTCAGGCTTATGAAGAAGAACGCCGCCGCGCCGAAATGCTGGCAGAACTCGATCGGGCAAAAACGGTTTTCTTTTCCAATGTCAGCCACGAGTTTCGCACACCGCTGACCTTGATGCTGAATCCGCTCGAGGATTTGCTGCAGAATGACCAGTTGCCTGCTGCTGAACGAGAACAAATTGCTGTGGCACATCGCAACAGCCAGCGCTTGTTAAAGCTGGTCAACACCTTACTCGACTTTTCTCGGATTGAGGCGGGGCGGATTCAAGCCGTTTATGAGCCAACGGATCTGGCAAGCCTGACGGCTGATCTCGCCAGTGGGTTTCGATCGGCGATCGAGAAAGCAGGAATGCAGCTGGTCGTGAATTGTCTTCCGCTGCCGGAACCTGTGTATGTCGATCGCGAAATGTGGGAGAAGATTGTGCTTAACTTGCTCTCCAACGCGTTCAAGTTTACTTTTGCGGGACAGATCTCGGTATCACTGCGTCCGGTAGACGCTGCGGTTGAACTGGTCGTCCAAGATACGGGAACTGGCATTCCGGCTCATGAGTTGCCCCGTCTGTTTGAACGGTTTCATCGGGTTGCCGGGGCGCGGGGTCGCTCCTATGAAGGTTCGGGCATTGGACTGTCGCTGGTGCAGGAATTGGTCAAGCTGCATGGGGGAACGGTGACTGCGAGCAGTGTGGAGGAGAAAGGAAGTACTTTTGTGGTGCGATTGCCGATCGGGTGTGCTCACCTGCCGTCGGAGCAGATTCAAGCCGCCCGAACCCAGGCTTCAACGGCTACAGGCGCAGCGGCTTATGTCGAAGAGGCCCTAGAGTGGGTTGTGGAGCGCAGCGAAGACTCAGCAGCGTTACCTCCTCGCGCTTCTGCCCGAATTTTGTTAGCCGATGACAACGCGGATATGCGTCACTACCTGCAACGGCTCTTGAAGGAACACTATGAGGTCGAAGCGGTTGCCGATGGTCAAGCTGCTTTGGAAGCGGCTCGTGCCCAATTGCCGGATTTAGTACTCACGGATGTGATGATGCCCAAGCTCGATGGCTTTGAACTGCTGCGGCAACTCCGGGCTGATTCCCAAACTCGCGAGATTCCAATTTTGCTGCTTTCAGCGCGAGCGGGTGAAGAAGCTGCCGTTGAGGGACTAGAAGCAGGAGCCGATGATTATTTGGTCAAGCCTTTTAGCGCGAGAGAACTGCTGGCACGGGTGGCCACGAATTTGGAGTTGGGTCGATCGCGTCAGGTCGCCAGCCAACAGCGTTTTCGCTTTCTCGCAGAATCGATTCCGCAAATGGTTTGGACAGCGGATGCAGGAGGTTGCGTTGATTATTACAGCCCTCGCTGGTTCAACTACACGGGGCTAACCCTGGCACAAACTCAGGGATGGGGCTGGCAGGACATTATTCATCCCGACGATCGCGCCGATAGTATCAGGCGGTGGACTCAAGCCGCTGAGCAAAAGACCAGCTATGACGTAGAACATCGCTTGAGACGAGCGGATGGCAGCTACTGTTGGCATCTCACCCGCGCCTTGCCGATGCTGGATGAGCAAGGTCAAGTCATTCGCTGGTTTGGCACCTGTACAGACATTACCGAGCGCAAACAAGCGGAAAAAGCATTAAAAGAGAGTACTGAGCAGTTAAGTTTGGCGTTGGCGGCTGCAAAACTGGGAGACTGGAGCTGGAACGCAGCAACCGACATTGTGACATTTACAGAGCAAGCGGCTGAGATATTTGGCATTCCACCAGGACCTTATATGACCTGGACCCAGATGCAAAAGCTCCTTCATCCAGACGATCGAGAGCGAGCAGGTTTACAGGTAGAACAAGCGATCGCTGAACACAGCGACTACGACGTTGAATATCGAGTGATTCATCCGGATGAAACAGAACGATGGATCGCTGCAAAGGGACGTGCTCAGTACGACTCGTTCGGGCAGGTTCTCGGAATGCTGGGAGTTGTGCAAGATATCACGCAGCGAAAGCAAGCTGAACAAGAGCGCGAAAAATTGTTAGAACGCGAACAGAATGCCCGGAGAGAAGCCGAACAAGCCAACCGGATTAAAGATGAATTTTTGGCAGTGCTGTCTCACGAACTGCGATCGCCCCTCAATCCCATTCTGGGATGGTCAAAGCTGCTGCAAGCGCATCAGTTTGATGAAGCAGCAACAAGGCGTGCCCTGCAAACGATCGAGCGCAATGCCAAGCTGCAAACTCAACTCATTGATGATTTACTCGATGTCTCGCGGATTCTGCGCGGCAAAATGATGTTGGATGCTTGTCCAGTCAATTTAGTCACAGTCGTTGATGCTGCTCTGGAAACCGTACACTTGTCTGCTGAAGCAAAAGGGATCGAAGTACAGAAGGTTATCGCCAGTGAGATTGAACTGGTCTCAGGAGATGTAGCTCGTCTTCAACAGGTGGTCTGGAATTTGCTCAGCAATGCAATCAAATTTACCCCGTCAGGCGGAACCGTAGAGATTCGACTAGCCCAAACCAATACTCACGTTCAAATTCAAGTTCAAGACACCGGAAAAGGAATTGCTCCGCAGTTTCTACCCCATGTGTTTGAATACTTCCGACAGGAGGACGGCGCAACAACCCGTAAGTTTGGGGGATTGGGGTTAGGGTTAGCGATCGTTCAGCACTTAACAGAACTACACGGCGGAACGGTTCAGGCAGAAAGTCCTGGAGAAGGATTAGGGGCAACATTTACTGTTCTATTACCAGCGTCAAAAAATCGGCGTGGAGAAAATTCAGGTCAGCCTGAGCCTTTAAGCTCCTCAGTAAAAGCTTTTCCCCTGGCGGGTTTACAAGTTTTAGCGGTGGATGATCAAGCCGATATGCGAGAACTGGTTTCTGCCATTTTGGAACAAGCCGGAGCAGAAATAAAAGTGACAACTTCTGCGATCGAAGCTCTAGAAGCCTTAGATGTATTCAAGCCTGATGTTGTCATTAGCGATATTGGGATGCCAGAAATGGATGGCTATGAACTCTTACGTCAGATTAGAAGACGATCGCCAGAAGACAACGGGGATGTTCTCGCAATTGCGCTAACAGCTTACGCCGGGGAACTTAACCAACAACAGGCATTCGCAGCAGGATTCCAGGGGCACGTTGCTAAACCAGTGGAGCCGGAGAAGTTAGTGGATGTAATCATCTCCTTAATAAAAGAGAAGTAGAGAGTTGAAGTTCCACCTGGGCAGGAAATTAAGGGCAGTAGCTCGTTTACTCAGTAGACATTCATGACATTGTTATACCGAATTGATTTTTGAGTGCTACAGATCTTGGAAGCCCCCTAAATCCCCCACTCGTGGGGGACTTCAAGCCAAATCTGTTTCGGATTCTCAAAGTCCCCCAGTATGGGGGATTTAGGGGGCGAAGGATCTGTCGCATTAACAAATTGATTCGGTATTATCGGGTTATTCATGAACCGCTATGAATTCGGGCTTCCCGTTTAGAAACTTCCACAGGTCTGAACATTACCAGACTACGCTATCTCGTCGTTTAACTCAGCTCAGTTTAGCGGTACATTCCAAAATCAAGCGCTGATTCTCGATCGCATACGGTTGAATCTCTAGCGCCTGCCGAAACGCAGAGATCGCCTCTCGATATTCCCCTCGTGCTGCATAGGATAGTCCTAATCCGTGCCACGCGCCGAAGTGAATTGGATTTAGCTCGATCGCTTTTTGACAATCGGCGATCGCTTTGCGGTACTGTTGCTGCACAAAATACAATACCGCCCGTCGGTTCCAGGCCTCTGCAAAATCCGGTAATTGTTCAATCAACTCAGATAACACGGCTTCCGCCTGCATTGCTTCACCAGATTCGAGTAGCACCTGTGCTCGTTGTAGCGTTTGCAGTCCTGCGACTCCTTTTTGAGCAAACCAAATCTGCCACAACGCCTGAGTTGCATCCGATCGCACTTCTTCGTCTGGATCTTTTAGCGCTTCAAGTAGAATCTGAATTTCTTTCATAGCGGGTGGAACAGGTGACGAAACACAGGATAGCATTTTTGACTATTGCGATCGTGGGTCAAACCCGTCGCGCAATCCATCACCTAATAAGTTAAACGCTAGAACAATCATCGTAATCGCTAACCCCGGAAAAATCGTTGTCCAGGGGGAAGTCAGCGCGTAGCCGTTGCGAAACGCATCAGATAACAGGGTGCCGAGTTCTGGAGTTGGAGGTTGTGCCCCCAGCCCCAAAAAGCCTAGACCGGCTGCTTCGAGCGTCGCCGTTCCCAATGATAAAGAGGCTTGAACAATGATCGGAGTTAAGCTTCCGGGCAAAATGTGCCGCACAATGATTTGGGGTGCTGTCGCTCCGATCGCGGTTGCCGCCTGCACGAAATCTTGTTCTCGGAGCGAGAGCACCAGACTGCGAGTGAGGCGAATATAAATCGGAATTTGTGCGATCGCGACCGCAATCACTACTTTTTGCAGACTCGTCAGGGTGTGATTGAAAATGACTAGATCGTTAATTCTGAAGGTGAATCTCTCGACCGTAGTGACAATGGCGATCGCTAGCAAAATCGACGGAAACGCCAGCAAAATATCTGTAAGCCAAACAATCAGCGCCTCGATCCAACCGCGAAAATAGCCCGCGAGTAAACCGAAAAAGACCCCGATTGCGGCTCCAACTCCCACCGAAACCAAGCTAATGAACAGCGATGTCTGAATTCCATGCCAAATCAATGTCAATAAATCGCGTCCCAGTCCATCAGTTCCCAGTAAATGAACGGGGCTTGGCGGCTGTAATCGGGCAATAAAATCGCGATCGCCTCCGGGAATGTAAGGTCTAAGAATCGGTGCAAGCAGCGCAAGTGCAAACAATACCAGAGTAAGAATCAGCCCAGTTCTGCCAGAAGCCGATCGCCAGAATCGCAGAAGAGAGCGGTTTCTACTCATATCGAACTCTTGGATCAATAAGCGCATAAGACAGATCCACGACTAAATTAATCAATACGAAGACGATCGCCACAAACACCACTCCACCTTGCACCACCGGATAATCTCGCGCCAAAATGCCTTCGTAAATCCAAGAGCCGATCCCCGACCACGAAAAGATTGTCTCTGTCAGAATCGCACCCCCTAGCAAGGTTCCGAACTGAAGCCCGATCGTGGTATTAATCGGTAACAGTGCATTCTTCAACGCATGACGCAGAATCACTAGATAATTCGATAATCCTTTCGCTCTTGCTGTCCGGATATAATCCTGTGACAACACATCTAACATCGCGCTTCGGGTAATACGGGCGACGATCGCCAATGGAATTGTCCCTAACGTTACTGCTGGAAGAATCAGATGCGCGATCACATCGATCAATGCTGGAGCATTCAACCTTAACACTGTATCCAGCAGGTAAAATCCGGTAATTGGTTGAAAGTTGAATCCAGTCTCAACGCTAATCCGACCACTCGGAGGCAACCATCGCAACGTGATTGAAAATAGGTAAATTAGCAACAATCCCAGCCAATACACCGGAAGCGACACACCGAGCAATGACCCCGCGATCGTCACTTGGTCTTGCCAGCGATTTTTCTGTACGGCAGCAATGATTCCGGCTGGAATTCCGAGAATAATTGCAATCAAAATTGCCGCGGTCGACAATTCAAAGGTTGCTGCCCAGCGTGATCGAATTTCATCGATCACGGGAATACCGCTCAAAATACTATTGCCTAATTTCAACTGCAATAGATTGCCCACAAACGCGAAATACTGAAGCCACAAGGGGCGATCGAGTCCTAGTTGAGTCCGCAAGGCGGCGATTTGCTCTGGCGTTGCCCGTTCTCCCGCAAGCACGATCGCCGGATCGCCCGGAATCAATCGCAGCAATAAAAATACCGCTAATGTAATTCCAAATAGAACAGGAACCAAGCCAAGAAGTCGTCTTAGAATATATTGCGACATAGATTTATGAATTTGCCTGTATCAAATTTATAGATAAATCTGACTGATAAATCATTCAATGCCGCATAAAAAACGGCATCTAAAGATTTAGAGCATCTTTAGATACCGTTCAGCCCAATCGCTCTAAAGTCCTAACTAAAGTCCTAACAAATCATCCAGCTCCTCGATCGCTTCACACGGAACTGACTGACTATCGCGATCAACCGCTATCATCGGTTGTGATCTTTGAATCACAGAGGTTCCTTGTGATCGTCCATACAGATAATCATCTGCATACTTGCGAAATACAGCTTCGATCGCTGCTCTTGCATTCTTCAATCCCCATTCTGTGGCAATCAATTCTGCCTTTTCGATCACATCTTTGCTGAGTCTTATTTTGTTGTCATACATAGCTGCCACCCTTCAGCGACCGGGTACAATCCTCGAACATTGGCAAACTGCGGATCAGGCATCACTGCAAATAACTTTCGCCCTGCGAGTCGTTCTGCAATTAGGTGTGAGCTTCCGCCTGTGACCAAAAACCGGGTGACGCGCGGCATATAAGGCGTGTACTGTGCTTTGATTGTTTGAAAAATTCCCTTAAACCAAGGATCAAGATACTCTTCCAGCCAGAGCGACCAGGATAATCCTGTATCCGCATAGGTATGCCCCGATTTGAATCCATCCATCACAATTGCTGGATCAACTGTGGTTCCCAACGCATCAATTAGCCGTCGATCGAAGCTAATCGCTGTTGCAAGCTCATACGATCCTCCTCGATCCATCACGTTTTCATCGATCACATCTCCTTCCGCATCAATCAGTCGTGTTAGCCACGTTCCACCACCGATATCAACGACGATCGTATAACCACTATCAGGAATGAGTCCTAACTGTTGAGCATAGCGATAAGCTCCAATTCCTTCGCGTTCTACTTCAACGTGCTCGACTGTAATTCTAAACGGAATACCATTCCGTTTAAATTCGTGCATTCCCAGCAGTTGAGATTTGATCGTGTCTGCATTGCGGCTCGGATCAGGCGTAGAGGCATAAACGTGCAGCGGAAACTGGCTCATCTCCTCATCCCGCTCAGACTCCAAACAGGCATATAGATGCAATCTTGCTAGATCAACTTTATTCTCTACAACCGTCTGCTGTTGACGGCGATATTTGTACGCTTGTGTGCCAAAATGATAGCGAGTTCCATCCGGCAACTCAATCAGCGGCGACTGGTCAGAATAACGCACCGGATCACGTCCTTGCGGTAATTGAAACCTCATCGATCGAATCGCTCTTGGATGTCCTGCTCCGTTCCAAAACTTGAGATCGTAGTTGCCAGCATCAAGTGCGATCGTACGATGGGACACAGTTCCAGTGGTTTCTTTCCGGGGTCTGCTGCGAGTGCCTAATCCGTTCATGGCGTTTTCCTCAACAAGATAAGGGCAATACAAGTGTATTTAGTACATCGGTACTATATTCGGTTTTACTGGTAGTGTCAACCTGGGGACAAAGAATTTTGCGAAACTTGATTTTTAAGGATTGCGCTTGATCGATCGGAAGCAATCTGTGATATCTTTATAAAGATTCGGGCGATTGGCACAGGGGTAGCGCACATCCTTCACACGGATGGGGTCACTGGTTCAAATCCAGTATCGCCCATAGATTCCAGGTCTCCATAAAAAGTTGTGAATGCCCAGATTGATGCAGCCAACTTTGTTGTGTGAGAAGCCGACTTAATTAACTGGAACGCTTATAATACGGTTCTCACACACATTTGTTTGGGTTTGAAAAGTGTTTGGGTTTGAAAAGCGCAATGGCGTACAAACACAATCTGTATCTCAGGATGATTTAAACATGGACACGCTCGATCGCATCAGCCGTATTGTGCGTTCCGAAACAAGCAGTCGTAGATCTCAATCGAGTCATAGCTCGAATCCGTCCATGAGAGAACTACAAGAACAGGCTATTTCTCTCCGGCAGCAAATTGCGAACCTAGAAGCTACAAATAAAAGCTTAATCAGTAGCGCGTTGCGGCAAGAGTCATACGATCGTTATGTCATATGAGAGAAGCTGCTCGATATACCACATGGTATTGGTGGTAAAGGTAATTTAATGATTCGTACCCTATGCCTACGATCGATCGAACAGAGCTAGCAGATCTGGTGCGAGAAACACGACAACGCCTAGAACTCTCGCAAACCAATTTTGCTGCGAGGTTAGGCGTTTCATTCCAAAGCGTCAACCGCTGGGAAAATGGACGAACCAAGCCCTTGCCGGTCGTGTTGAAGCAGATTGAACACTTGCTCGTTGAGATGGGCGATAGTGGCAAAGATTTGCTTGTCAAATACTTCTCCGAGTGAGGACACAGAGCCGATGACAGATACCCTCCACCGCTCTGGTCTTGCAGACAGAGACTCCACCCCAAGTTCTCGGGAAATCACTGAGGCAGACGTCCTCATGACAGGGGTGCTGGCGAGTCGCCCCACCCGAGTGCCTGATTTTGAAGCGGAAAACCAAGCGCTTCGCACCCTTGCTCAACACCTGATGGACGATCCACAGTCCATGTTGAAAACGCTTGTTCGCTTGGCACTCGATCTTTGTCGAGCCGATACGGTGGGGGTTAGCTTGCTCGAAACTGCGCCAGATGGGACATCGGTTTTCCGGTGGGTGGCGATCGCGGGTGCGCTAGAAGCGTTAGAGCAGAGCACGACTCCCGGCAACTTTAGTCCTTGTGGCACAACCCTTGCTTGTAACCAGCCCCAGCTATACAGCTATCCTGAGCGGTTTTTTACCTATTTGTATCACCCACAGTTCTCGGTCGTGGAAGGATTGCTCATTCCTCTATGCATCAACGATCAAGCCCTGGGCACGCTTTGGATTGTGTCGCATCGCGAGGGGCGGCGTTTTGATCCCGAGGATCAGCGGCTGATGATGAGCCTGGGCGGCTTTGCGGCTTCTGCCCTGCACAGTCTACAAAAGATGAGCCAGACGGCAGCAACCGTGTTGCGCCACGAGCAGTTCAATCAGCAGATCCTTGACAGTAGCGATGACTGCATCAAGGTGTTGGACTTAGAGGGGCGGCTTTTGTTCATGAGCCAGCCAGGGCAAGCATTGCTGGGCATCGAGGATATCACGTCCTTTCTCAACACGTCTTGGGCTGAGTTTTGGCAGGGAGCCGATCAGCAAGCGGCAATCGAGGCGATCGCCAAAGCCAGAGCAGGCGAAGTTGGCACCTTTCAAGGCTATCGTCCGACGCTGAGCGGTGAACCTAGATGGTGGGATAGCAAGGTCAGTCCCATTCGAGGAGCAGCGGGGCAAGTTGAACGGCTGTTGTGTGTTTCACGGGACATTACCGCACGCAGGCAGAGCGAAGACAAACGCAAACAGGCGGAGGAGCGCTTACGGCAGTCAGAAGAGCGGTATCGAACTATTGTCAACCAGGCAGTGACGGGCGTGGCGTACAGCGAGATTGGCGGCAACCTGACGATCGTGAATCAGAAATATTGTGATATCACAGGTTATTCTGCCGCCGAACTGAGTCGATTGCGAATGGCTGACATTACCCATCCAGATGATTTGCCAGGTAATGTCGAACTCTACAATCGCCTGGTGACTGAAGGAGCACCGTTTGAGATCGAGAAGCGCTACATTCGCAAGGATGGCTCGATCGTCTGGGTCAATAACTATGTCTCTCCGATCTACGATCGCACTGGGAAGCCGCAATCGGTTGTGGCAGTGGTGCTTGATGTCACTGATCGCAAGCGGGCTGAGGCGGCACTAAAGGCGAGCGAGGCGAAGTACCGGACGCTGTTTAGTTCGATGGACGAAGGGTATTTTCTCGCTGATGTCATTTTTGACGAGAACAACCAGCCGATCGACATCTTCTATATAGATGCAAATCCAGCGGCAACTCGAATGGTGGGGCAAGATTTCACCGGACGACGGCTGAGCGAGATTGACCCAGCTTATGAACCCTACTGGTATGAAATCTTCGGTCGCGTGGCTCGCACAGGCAAGGGCAATCGCTTAGAGCAATACGCTGAGCCAAATCAAAAATGGTATGACTTCTACGTCTTCAAAGTGGGTGATAAGAACAGCCGCCGTGTTGCCGTCGTCTTTCAAGACATCACCGATCGCAAACAAGCAGAAGAGAGGTTACACCTTGCCGCCAAATTGGATGCTTTTCGCCTCTCTCTCGCCGATGCGCTCCGCCCCCTTGCCGACCCGGTAGAGATTCAAGCAACTGCTACCCGTGTACTGGGTGAATATCTTAATGCAAACCGTGTCGCATACTTTGAGGTTCGCGGTGCTGATTACGTCGTTGAACGCGATTACGTCAATGGTGCCGTAGCACTTATTGGTGGCTACCCGATTGATTCGTTCGGCTCTCAACTGCTCGCGGATTTCCGTGCGGGTCGTACCGTATGTGTGTCGGATGTGTCAACAGATCCCTACCTGTCTCCGGCTCTGAGATCGGCTTACACCGCCATCCAAATTGGTGCCCACATCAGCATCCCGCTAGTTAAGGACGGCGAGTTCGTCGCAGGGCTGGCAGTCCACACGTCTGAACCGCGCGCTTGGACAGAGGATGAAGTGGCTCTAGCCGAAGAAGTTGCCGAGCGGACTTGGGCGGCAGTCGATCGCGCCCGCGCTGAAGCAATTGTCGCAGCAGACCTCCAAGATACGCAGCGACTCCGCGAACTGGGGGTGAGACTGGTGATCGAAGGCGATATTGAAACCCTGTACCAGGAGATTTTGTCTACGGCGATCGCGCTCATGCAGGCAGATGCTGGCACAGTGCAAATCTTCGACGAAGCGACGCAAGATCTGGTACTGCTTGCCACGCAGGGCTTTGAACAAACAATCCGCGAGTCCTTCTACCGGGTGAATGCAAGTTTTAATACGTCCTGCGGTATTGCTCTTAAGAACGGTGCTCGCACTTTTGTCAACTTTGATGTGCCCGAGAGTGAAGACCCCAGCGGTTCAATGCGACTGCATGTGGAGGCTGGGTACCTCTGTGGACAATCTACTCCGCTGATCACCCGTGCAGGCAAACTAATCGGCATGGTTTCAACCCATTGGCATGACCATCACCACCCCAGCGATCCTTCGGAGCTTGGCAAAGCCAATCGCGAGTTGCGGTTTCTGGATCTGCTCGCTCGCCAAGCCGCTGACCTGATTGAACAACGCCAGACTGCTGCCGAACGGGAACAACTCTTAGCCCGCGAGCAAGCCGCCCGCACCGAAGCCGATCGCGCCAATCGAATTAAGGATGAGTTTTTGGCAGTGTTATCGCATGAATTGCGATCGCCCCTCAATCCGATATTAGGTTGGGCAAAACTCCTGCAGAGCGGCAAGCTAGACGCAGCCAAAGCCCAGCAGGCACTGCAGACGATCGAACGCAATGCCAAATTGCAATCGGAATTGATTGAAGATCTGCTGGATGTTTCTCGGATTCTCCAAGGAAAGCTCAACCTGAACGTTAGTTCGATCAATCTGTCCTCCATCATCGAAGCGGCGATGGAAACAGTACGGCTAGCGGCAGAAGCCAAATCAATCCGCCTGGAAGCAAGCTTTGCGGAGACGGGTTTGGTTGCAGGTGATGCCACTCGGTTACAGCAAGTGATGTGGAATCTGCTCTCTAATGCCGTGAAATTTACGCCAGCAAGGGGACAGGTCAACATTCAATTAGAGCAATTAGATTCCTATGCCCTAATCAGTATCAGCGATACTGGGCAAGGAATCGCGCCTGACTTTCTCCCCTATGTATTCGACTACTTCCGTCAAGCTGATGCAGCAACAACTCGAAAATTCGGAGGACTGGGATTAGGGCTGGCGATCGTGCGGCATTTAGTCGAACTACACGGTGGCACAATCGCAGTCGAAAGTCCTGGGATTGGGAAGGGCGCAACCTTTACCGTCAGGTTGCCACTCATGCCCATCCAGGCGATCACCGATCCCGATAGTCGATCGTCAGAGCCATCTTCTGACTTAAATGGGATTCAAGTCTTGGTTGTAGATGATGAACCGGATTCACGAGAGTTCGTGGCGTTTGTGTTGGAGCAAGCGGGCGCAACCGTACTTACTGCAACGACCGCTAGTGAAGCATTAACCCTGCTCATTCAAGCTAAACCAACGGTGCTGCTGAGTGACATCGGTATGCCAGATATGGATGGCTATATGCTGATGCGACAGGTGAGAGCGCTGCCACTCGAGCAAGGGGGACAAGTTCGGGCGATCGCGCTCACTGCTTATGCAGGCGACTTCAACCAGCAACAAGCCCTGCAAGCAGGATTTCAACAGCATCTCTCAAAACCAATCGAACCAGAGAGATTAATTCAAGTGATTTCTCGCCTAACTCAGTCTGCTGAGCGATCGCCTTGAAGCTTAGCAACACTCTACCTTCAGCTTTTCCTTTGGTTATAGCCCTCTCGCTATTCTAATATTTAGCTGAAAATGATTTATTTCGACATCGGCTTCACTCAGGGCAATTTGCGAAAGGGCAAGCGTCATGAGCGTTCCCAATAATGCTTGTATTGCGTCGATTCTAGATAAAATATAATTTTTAATTCAATATCTACAACTGTAGTGCTAGAGAAGATTAGGCTTCCCCACCTTACCATTTTTGCAACACAACCAATTTGAGACGATTCAATCCCTCTCTGTTCTCCAGAATATTTTTTAGGTTCAAAGTTCCCAAAATTAGCTCATTCTAGCGGGCGCGATAAACTGTGCATTTTACGACTGATTCAGGCTTGACCGAACTGAAGTAGATTCCGTAAAATCACTCTCGACTCACTGAGTATAATTTTACACAATGCTTGCTTAGTGAGAGTAAAAAACTACTCCGCTTAATGTCACCCTCAACACGCATTTCAGTGTGGGAGTTATGAGCCAAAACTATTTTGCTTTCCTCGGTAATGCTACTTTAGCAGCCGCTATTCTCGTGCTTGCTCAAGCTAAAGGTGTTTCAGCAACACCTTCACAAATTGGTCAACTCGATGCAGCTTCGGTGGCTTCACAATCTCATGTACAGCCGCTTGCTGATGCCAGCAGCCAATTGAAAGATGACGACAAGAAAGAACGTGAGGATGATGAGGTCAAGAAGCTGCCCAAATCGGTTTCTTCTGCTGTTCTCAAAGATGCAGCAAAACGGACTGGTGCAGATATCGCGACCTTGCGGATTGTTAACGTCGAACAGTACGACTGGTCTAATGGTTGCTTAGAGTTAACCAGCGGACAAATGCGTTGCCTTCAAGCAATGGCGCAAGGCTATAAAGTCGTTGTGATGCGCGAGCAGCAGTATTGGGTCTACTACAGTAGCGCATCTGGCTCAACGATCTCCTACGACGAAGCAATGTCCCAAAGGCTGATTGCCCAATCCACTGCTGAGGTTACTCGATCGCAAACCGTAATGAGCACCAGCACTCAGAGTATGAGTATGACCAGCACTCAGAGTATGAGTATGACCAGCACTCAAAGCATGGGCACTCAGAGTATGAGCAATGCTGAAACTATGGCTAGTGCAGAACAAAGCTCCAGCAGCACAGCTTCAATGTCACAAAGTAGCACCACAACTGCTACCAGCGCGACAATGATGAGCTTTACAGATGTCTCGACAAGCTACTGGGCGAGTTCATTTATCTCTGAACTGGCTAAGCTGACGATCGTTGAAGGCTTTCCAGATGGCAGTTTCCGTCCTGAGGAAGTCATGACCAAAGCACAATTTGCAGCAGTGATTCGCAAAGCCTTTGAGCAGGCTAAAATGCGAAACGCGATCGCGTTTCAAGATGTTTCTGAGAGCTACTGGGCTTACAGTGCCATCAGCAAAGCGTATGAGATGGGTTTCTTGGGTGTAAACGCAGAGAATCAATTCAACCCGAACAGCCGTCTCACCCGCCTAGACATCTTGGTTGCGTTGGCAACTTCACTCAATTACACGACAGTAAGCGGCTCTGTTGAGAAGATTTTGTCAGTATACAGTGATGCAGCAACTATTCCTGTCCAGTATCGCTCTTTGATTGCTGCTTTGACAGAGCGAGGAATTATTGTCAGCTATCCCCAAACCAGTCGGCTTGACTTAACTCGTGTGGTGACTCGATCAGAAGTCAGTGCCTTCGTCTACCAATTCCTAGCAAGCACTGGGAAAGTTGAAAAAATTTCCTCCCCCTATATCATTCAATCAGAAGAAATCAGCAGCCGTTCTAAGCCGACGGGCAAGCAGCACTGCAATCAGGGAATCGGAAATGGATCAGAAGGGTGCGATCCTGGTAACTCTCGTCCTCACGGTGGTAGTAACGATGAAGCTGGAAGAACACCTGGAAATCGCTAGACGGTGTTGTGCACTTTGAAAGCGAATTGTAACAAACTGTTTGGCCATCAAGATGACAAACATAACTATACCTAACCCTGCTAGGGTTAGGTATAGTTAGCCTAAGTCAGGGAGGCGGCTCCCTGACTCGGCTTCAGAATCGGACATGATTCGTTAAAATCATCTGGCTCCTCTCCAACTTGATTCGGTGTAAAGCTAGACACAGTAGCTAATAATTTCGCCAGATAGCGATGACGGGAATACATGGGTAAGCGGATGCGAACGGAGTTGAAGCAGTACGATTATTCTACATTCCGGTTAACCTGACAATGCCAGGGAAACATAGCCTTTTAGATTCAGGCCAGAATCTTATAATCGCGTCAAACTCCCCCGCCAATTACACTCCCAGGAAACTGCTAGAAGTAATGCTAGATGCTTGAACTCCAATTAGGGAAGCAAGTTTCTCTGATCCCGCTCTAATCAGCGTATTGCTGCCGTCTTGTAATACTGTGAGGTCATTGTAAGTTAAGCCAGCCGTTAGATTAAAGCGAGTCGAGCCTGCTGAGTAATTGTAGAGGGTGTCAATTCCACTGCCACGAGTCAACGCGATCGTATCTTGACCACCGCTTAGGTAGATCGTGTCATTTCCTAAACCGCCATCGATCAGGTTGATACCAGAACCAACATAGATCGTGTCGTTGCCAGCTCTACCATAGATGGCGTTGTTACCACCATAGGCGTAGATTTTATCGTTGCCGTTGCCGCCATCGATGTAGTCACTGCCAGCGGCACCATATAGCTCATCATTGCCATCTCTACCTAGCAGAATGTCATTTCCGCCATTTCCATAGATTTTGTAGTTGCCAGAACCAGCGTAGATCGTGTCGGCTCCAGCAGTGCCCTGAAGAGTGCCGTTTTTAACAGTGCCCCGAATCAAATTGGCAGGGTTGATCGCGATCGTGATGGTATCGGTATCAGTCTTCGCTCCCTCTGTTCCAGTGTTACCCAAATCATTGGTTTGAATGGTGAGGGTAACAGAGCCATTAATCACGGATGGGGCATCTGGAGTAAACTTCAAGCCATTGAGAGCGTTATTGAGGTCAGTTAATGTCCCTTGAATCGTGATTGCAGCCGAGTTGTCGCTACCGTTGATCACCGTCAGTCCATTGGTGTTGCCTAAGCTTAAGAAGCCGTTATTAACTGACAGTTTGACCTGCTCCACACCACCATTTGCATCGACATCATTGATAGAAATCATATTTCCTTCTATCGAAGAGAAGGTTAGGAAAGAATCCTGAGTCGCGGTTTGAGCACCAGGAACCGTATTGATGGGAGCATCGTTGACAGGGTTGATCGTTAGGCTAGAAACTGCGCTCTCTTTGCTGAAAGCGGTTGATCCCCCATTCAAGCTGGTATCTACTTTGTTTCCAGCCGTGCCACTGGTTTGATCCCAAGCTCGGAAGTTGAGGTTGATCGTGCCGTTGTAATCAAGCGCGGGGTTGAACCGCATTAGAATATTAGCATCTAGCAGCAAGGCTGAGTTATCCTTGACACTGCCAAAGTCAGTCCAGCTTGTACCACTGTTGATGGAGTATTGCCAGGAACCAGAACCTGTTGTTCCGATAACGGCAATTCCCTGCAATGCTCCAGCATCCTGGTCAACAACTGAGTTCGCCAAGATCGTAGAGAGGCGGGTTCCAGGATTGGTAGCCGGATCTTCATCGATCGCGGCGAAGTTTTGCACCTGAATGGAATTGAGAACAGGCGCATCATTTCGATCGTTAATGGCGATCGTCAGAACCTTGTCTAAACTCAATCCACCCTGATCGGTCGTACGCACTCGAATGCTGTAGGTAGACTTTGTTTCAAAATCTGGGGAGAGATTGATTTGCAGTTGATCGCTGTTAATGGTGAATTGAGTGTTGTCAGTATCTCCAGTTCCAGAAACCAGACTGTAAGTGAAGGTGTTACCCGGATCAAAATCGGTTGATGAGAATGTGCCAACAACTGTGTTCGCCGAAACATTCTCATCAAGGCTTGTTGTGCTCAAGGCTAGAGCGGTAGGAGCACTGTTAAAGAGGAATCGAGCGACTGAGGGATCGTGATCGCTGACTTGATCAACAAACTCAGAGTTAATGTGAACAACATCAAACCCATTTAATTGATTGAGCAGATTTTTGCTCACTAAGATGTGATCCAGCGTTTGAGCATTCCCTTCAAAGTTGTAGGTATACCGTTCGTTTGCAGGCAACGTTTCAATCAGATTATTGAGTCCACCACTTTTGAGAATGTTGAGTGGATTGGAGAACTCAAAGTCATTCAAGTCGCCAGCAACAATAACGTTGGCGTTAGGGTTGATCGCCAAAATACTTTGAACAAAGTTCTTGACGATCGTCGCCTGTTGATTGCGCTGAACTTCGCTACTCAAGGTTGGCGGTTGATTGGGGCCAAATAGGGGTTGATCGCCTCCCTTTGAGTTGAAGTGGTTGCCAATGACATAAACGGTCTGTCCGTTGAAAACAAACTCACCAACTAAGGGTTTACGACTCACATTGAAAGCAGAATTGGTAGGATCGATCAGACCAGGGCTAGCAGACAGATCAGGAATGCCATCATTTCCGACATCTGTAACTATGGTGTTGGAGATTGAGGTGCCACCTGGACGATCGACAAATGTAACCCGCTGCGGATTGTACAGGAACCCAACTCGGATGTTTCCACCCGGTTCTCCACCGTTGGTGTCATCGACCGGATTAATCTGACGATATTGGTAGGTGGGACCTCCTGCGGCTGCGATCGCGTTGATCAAAGTCTGATAAGTCACGCTCGCATCAACCACAGAATCATTCGTTGAACCATTATTGTCCTGAATTTCTTCAAGATTGATGATGTCGGGAGATTTTAGATTTGTGACGATCGCACTCGCCAGCCTATTGAACTCAGCAGCACTATCCCCCGGATCAAGGTTCTCGACGTTGAAGGTCGCAACCGTGAGCCGATTAGGATCGCCCACGAGGGAGGTAACTTCCTTAGTCAAAGAACTGGGAGTCACGACCGTTGGCGCAGTAGAGGGCAACACTTCATAGTTGTTGAAGTTATAGTTCACCACACCTACGATCGTGCCGAGTTGCGCTCCAACATTAACCTCTGGCATTCCACCAGTAAACAGATTGTCATCAATTTGAATCCGTTCCGGGTTGAAGTCGGTTGGGTTGATCAAGCTACCGCCGCGTGCAGTTTGGCTGGTTGCATTAGCGCCGTTGTCTGCCAATACCCAGACTTCGCCAAAGCTATTAGTAGGGCTGGTAGTAAAAGGGTTATTAATCTGCACCCGCATCCCTTCCAGACTTTCGTAAAAGTCGATGCCATCCTGCGTTGGATCAAAGATGCCATTGTTTTCCACATTGCTGGCATCGTTTTCAATGATCGATGTTGGAATGGTGCGCCCTCCGTTGCCTAGAGCGATCGTGGCAGGTAGCGCGTTACCGGACGATATTTTGTTAATGGTGGGATTGGTAATCTGCGTTGTCGTCAAGTTATTGGCATTGTTACCAGGACGGAATTCAGTGACTCGACCACTGACCTGCACAGCGTCACCCACAACAACCGTTGGACGAGAACTGGTGAAAACAAAGATACCTTCCGAGGTGCGGATGTCATTATCGGCAATGGGATCTTGTAAATAAAATCCGTTACTCGCAACGGCGGTGACAATCCCTTGGACATTGTTCACATCTTTGCCATTGAAGGAGGAAATGTGACCAGCGCCTTGAATGTCACTAATCCGAATAGGCGGCGTAAACTCAAACACTGCTACGGTTTGGCTGACTTCATTTGCAGTCACAAGCAAGGGTTTACCCGTGGGACTATCTGCCGCTGAGATGAATGTAAGACCCTCTGGACTCACATCTGCTGGGGAGTTAATATACTCAATGAATTGGGGCTTCGTCGGGTCGGTGACTTCGTAAACTACCACATCTCCCGTTCGCTCCAAACCAATGAAGGCATAGGTACGATCGTTCACAACGCCAATGACCACACCTTCTGGTTCTGGTCCTTTGTTATCGCTGCGAGTATCGAAGTTTGGTGACGTAAAACTGCCATCGGAGTTAAAAACGCTCGGAACCTGAGCAGCGGTGATACGCTCCAATTGATCCCCGCTATCAAAGACCTGATTTCCACTCGCATCCCAAATAGAGAAAGACCTCGCACCAAGCGCTTCGATGCGATCGATATCTCCATCCCCATCAATATCTCCGGTTGCATTCGTTAACTGCAACCGACCCAAATTAGCATTCTGCTTCAAGGTTGCAGCATTGGGAAACACAGTGGGATCGAGAACATAGCTGCTGCTGCCAACCCGCACTTCCTCGTTAAAGCCAGGATAGTTACGGGAATCTCCTTCATTCGCCGTGATGTAGTAGGTCTGACCATTGACAGCAAAGCTTGCGATCGCATCAGGTTGATACAATCCAAACACAGGCACATTGCGAATGTTAATGCCACCATCTTGATCGCTTGGATCGATGCCGTTACCAGGAAGATTATGATTTTTTGCTCCTAGAGGCTTAATGTCAGTCACGGTTGCAGTTGCGATGTCTACGATCGCGATCGCATTGTTTTCCTGTAAGGTGACATAAGCTTTAGTGCCATCTCCGGAGAACGCAATATATTCCGGTTCTAAATCTTGAGCAACTGTGGCTCCTGGAGCATAAATTCGCACACCTGCTGCCTTCAAAGCATTAATTTTGCTATTGAATGCTGTGAAGCCAGCCGTTTGCACCATTGCATTGGCAACACCATTTGCCAGATTGATAATACTGATCGAGCCTTCGGGGTCAAACGAGTTCGCTTGTCCGTAACTGTTGGGTTCTCCTTCGTTTGCCGTCAGCACTTTGGTTCCATCCGGCGTGAAGGTGAGCATATCTGGTAGGTAGCCAACTTCGATCGAATTTAGGAAACTGCCATCCGATGCCTTAAAGAAACTCACTCGTCCCGGCAATTGAGCATTGGTTGTCGTATTTTGAATCGCATAGGCAACCGCAACAATGCCATTTTTGGTCGCCACACTGTTGGGAATGGCTGCTGTTCCAGCAGGCGGCGTAAAGCCAGGTGCGAGGGTGCCGATCGAAGTCAGTGCGCCTGTGTTGCTGATATTGTAGATGTCAACCGTCGCTCCAGCGACTGCAAACAAGCGTTGGCTACCTGGATCAAACGCCGGAATCTCTGCGCCATTGGGACTGTTCAAGCCTCCGACTTTCTTGAGCGATCCGGTGGTGTTATCAGCGATCGTCACTGTAGCACTGCTCGTTGACCCCAGATCGTAAGCGGCTCCATCCACCAAATTCAGAATGACGGTTTCGTTACCTTCAGTGGTGTTGCCATCATTCACAGGAGTAATCGTCAGGGTTGCGGAGCTTTGCCCTGCTGGAATCGTTACTGTTCCAGGTAGGTTGTTGTAATCGCTGCCATTGGTTGAGGTTCCTCCCGCTGTGTAGGTAACAGTCAATGCTGCCGTTGTATCTCCTGTTCGAGTGATCGTGAAGCTACCAGTATTCACCGTCGTACCCGATTCGGCTGCATTGGCATCTGTTGCAGTAATACTAACGCTGGGAACTAACGGAGCATCATTATCTGCGATCGTAATGTTTTGAATCGTTGTATCCCCAAGTACAAGTCCTGCAGAGGGATTACTAATAGATAGAACCGCCGTTTCTGTTCCTTCTATCAAAGCATCATCGACTACTGTGAAGCTAACAGAACCGCTGGTTGCGCCATTTGGAATGGTGATGATCGGATTACTGAGGGTATAGTCTCCTACTGTAATGCCTGTGCCAGCTACGCCCAAGTTCACAGTTTGATCACCTGTAACCGCGCTAGAAGCCGTAGCAGTCACCGTGATTGCTGTAGTACCCGCTTCAGAACCCGTTGTGGTGCTAACCGACAAGTTGACGCTGGGAATTGCTGCACTACTGTTGACAGTAAGGCTGCCAGTGGGTAGGACTGTTCCAGTGTTACTAAATGTCCAGTTTGCTGGATCATTAATCGCAGCTCGCCACTGTTCTTTAGTTCTACTGGTGAGTGTGCTGAAGTTAAAGGCAGCATAGGTTGCCCCATTGCTAAATAAAACAGTAGTGTTGCCACCTTGGGACAACCCTGGAATCACATTGCCTGTATTGGAAGTCGTGGCGTTTTCAAATGTCCCTGTGTAATCAATCTGGTAAATTGGGGTGAATCCTGACAGCAAAGGATTGTTACCTGTGGATTGAACAGCAGCAAGTTGATCCCCGCTCGTTCCCGTTCCCTGAGCTAGAGAGAGATCTGCATAACTCCCTGATGCTCCTGACGCGATCGGTCCAGATTTTGCCCAAGTGAAGCTAGTGGATGTGTCAATACTCCGAATGACAGTACCAGCAGGAATATCTAGAGTAGCAGTAAATTTAATCAGATTTTCATTTCCATCAGCATCGCTAGCCGTCACGCCTCTGAAAGCAGAGCCAGTCCAACCGTTATCTGTGAAGTAAATAACTGTATCAGCGTCGATCGGAACGAGATTCACGAAAGAGAAAGAGTCAGGATTGCCGTTGTTAATATAGCCAACGATCGCAATATCACCGGGATTAAGAATTGTGGGTGCCATAGAAAATCACAACACGAAGAACAAGTAACACGGACATGACAAATTGCCCCAACACCTGCGAAGCAGTGGAAATCTTGAAGATGTAGGGGGCTTCTTTTTGCCGAATTGTAAAAATTGATTCTCCAGCCTGAATCTACAAATAGTGAGTAGAAATCGGCTAGGTACTAGGAGTTGCAGAATGGGATTTGAACCTAAATGTCATTAAGGACTGATACTCCTTTCAGTGTTGTTACTCACGCAAAAACTCTACATTGAGAAAAACAGGTAGCTATGTAATCACGAACACAAAGACAATAAAGATTGTATGAAGTGATACCGTAGAACTCTGATGAAAACACCATCTAGCAGCCGACTTAATCGCTGCATTCAGTTCTCGCAAGCCCATCCGTGTCGCCATCACCACGATCAGAGCCGAAGGCTATGCAGCGTTATCTAAAGAACTCAGACCATCTCAATTAATACCTGCTACAGATAAGATGAACCAGTATCCGGCGATGGATGCGATCGTTTTCTGGCAAAGCTGGTTGAGCAGATCGCGCGCATCCAGATTCCTCTGATTGTGTCGCAAATACTTTCTAGGACATTGTCAGGCTAACCGGAATGTAGAATAATCGTACTTCTTCAACACGGACAAGCTCAAGAGCTACGAAGCGGCGAAGAAATAGGTGATAACGGTGGTAACAGTAAGCCAAAGTGCCGCTGAATTGGCGCTTTCGAGTGTTATCACCGTGTGAATTAAGGTGGTAACAGTTGCACTTATGCCAGGTCAGCAGTGTTGATTGAAATTCAATATTTACATTTCGCCAAAGCTCATCTGAAATTTTGATCCTACTTATATTGGGAACCGGCGTTGTTGCATGAATAGGGGTTGCGGAGCGGCGACGTGATAGGTTTGAAGTACCACCAACAAGCCTTCACAGCGATGAGCTACCGCATCCGCAACTGGTCTGAGTATAACG